>NZ_JACWFH010000007.1:0-429157 GCF_019749255.1 Mesobacillus maritimus
ACTTTACTTCTTACACATTATCTAGTTTTGAAGGAATAAAGATTTTTGCGTAAGCAAAATATCTCACCTTTAATTAAATAGTCTGGTGGCGATAGCGAGAAGGTCACACCCGTTCCCATGCCGAACACGGAAGTTAAGCTTCTCAGCGCCGATGGTAGTTGGGGGTTTCCCCCTGTGAGAGTAGGACGTTGCCAGGCTAGCCTGAAAAGGCCCATTGATATTTCATTAAATTAGGCCCCTTGGTCAAGCGGTTAAGACACCGCCCTTTCACGGCGGTAACACGGGTTCGAATCCCGTAGGGGTCACCAATGTTTTTTTCTGACTATAGAAAAAAATAATCTTTTTTTTGGGAGGATTAGCTCAGCTGGGAGAGCATCTGCCTTACAAGCAGAGGGTCGGCGGTTCGATCCCGTCATCCTCCACCATAATTTTTTAGCGATAGCGAAAAAAACCAACAAGACTTGCCGGCCTAGCTCAATTGGTAGAGCAACTGACTTGTAATCAGTAGGTTGGGGGTTCAAGTCCTCTGGCCGGCACCACTTTCAACAAATAGTATCTTAAACATTTAGAGCCATTAGCTCAGTTGGTAGAGCATCTGACTTTTAATCAGAGGGTCGAAGGTTCGAGTCCTTCATGGCTCATCAAGTTATTCTTTCAGTAGAGAAAATAACTTTCCATCATGCGGGTGTGGCGGAATTGGCAGACGCACTAGACTTAGGATCTAGCGCCGCAAGGCGTGGGGGTTCGACTCCCTTCACCCGCATCATATTTTCAACTCTTAATGAAAATACTATTTGCGGAAGTAGTTCAGTGGTAGAATACAACCTTGCCAAGGTTGGGGTCGCGGGTTCGAATCCCGTCTTCCGCTCCATTGTAAAATAGTAAAGAAAGCGCCCGTAGCTCAATTGGATAGAGCGTTTGACTACGGATCAAAAGGTTAGGGGTTCGACTCCTCTCGGGCGCGCCATATTCACTATATTTGGGGCCTTAGCTCAGCTGGGAGAGCGCCTGCTTTGCACGCAGGAGGTCAGCGGTTCGATCCCGCTAGGCTCCACCAATTATCAATAGCATATTATGGCGGTGTAGCTCAGCTGGCTAGAGCATTCGGTTCATACCCGAAAGGTCGTGGGTTCGACTCCCTCCGCCGCTATTACATTTGGAGGAATACCCAAGTCCGGCTGAAGGGATCGGTCTTGAAAACCGACAGGCGAGTCAAATCGCGCAGGGGTTCGAATCCCCTTTCCTCCTCCATTATCTTTAATATTATTTCCGCGGGGTGGAGCAGTTCGGTAGCTCGTCGGGCTCATAACCCGAAGGTCGCAGGTTCAAATCCTGCCCCCGCAACCAAATTTATCTCATTATAAAATGGTCCGGTAGTTCAGTTGGTTAGAATGCCTGCCTGTCACGCAGGAGGTCGCGGGTTCGAGTCCCGTCCGGACCGCCATTTTTAAACATGATGATATGGCTCAGTAGCTCAGTCGGTAGAGCAAGTTGCTACCATCATTGAATAGGCTTCTGCGGCAACTTGCGAGAAAAACCGTAAGGTTATTCGAGCAATGGACATGTACTAACAAGAAAGAGAAGCAATAATTATTAGGCTCAGTAGCTCAGTCGGTAGAGCAATGGACTGAAAATCCATGTGTCGGCGGTTCGATTCCGTCCTGAGCCACCTTTACCTTTTAATGGAGGGGTAGCGAAGTGGCTAAACGCGGCGGACTGTAAATCCGCTCCTTCGGGTTCGGCGGTTCGAATCCGTCCCCCTCCACCATCTAAAAACAAAAATATTATGGCGGTCGTGGCGAAGTGGTTAACGCATCGGATTGTGGCTCCGACACTCGTGGGTTCGATTCCCATCGATCGCCCCATACATAATAATGATTGGGCTATAGCCAAGCGGTAAGGCAACGGACTTTGACTCCGTCATTCGTAGGTTCGAATCCTGCTAGCCCAGCCATTTAAATAATAAAGTAATGCGGGTGTAGTTTACTGGTAAAACCTCAGCCTTCCAAGCTGATGTAGTGGGTTCGATTCCCATCACCCGCTCCATTATTATGGGCCTATAGCTCAGCTGGTTAGAGCGCACGCCTGATAAGCGTGAGGTCGGTGGTTCGAGTCCACTTAGGCCCATTAAGATAAATGATTTTGTATTCTTTTAGGTGATTGCTTTATTGCAATCACCTTATTTGTTTAAAGGACGAAGAAATGCTTCACCGACTATGTTCAACTTTTTACTCTAAACTTCCGAAAATGCCTTTCTTTTAGTAAGCCAATCAGCAAATAAGTAGATTACGGCATATATGGGCACTGAAAAACTATATTTCCAACCTGTTAATACATAAAAACCGAGCCAGACAAAAATCGGCTCACCAACATATGAGGTTAAAGCCCCAAAGAAAATGCCCTTTTTCCAAGGTGCTATATGGGGTTTAGTTTGGATAAGAAACATAATTGTCACAGGGAGCATACAAAAGTTGAATGGCATCCAAGCTGGGAAGGAAGGAGTCAATTTTCCACTATAAAACCAAAGCCCCATTGCTACTCCAATGTAATCCAAAATTAAAGAAATTAATATAACAAAAACTCCTGCATATAAAAGTCGATGTGTACTTTCTTTTTTATGATAAAAAATCCAAAATCCCCATGCCACAAGAGAAAATAGAAAAGCTAACCACCAATCCCAATGGAGGAAGGTATCTTCTAGCCAAAGCCGCCCATATTTTGTATGTAATTCATGAAAGTGATTAAATAGATTACCTACTTGATTCACCTTTTCTGTTTTATCCATTTTGGTCACCCAATCAATTTTTCATTAGTATGTTTGAACCATGTCCATATCATGTATTTTGTAGAGAATTCGACAGTTTTATAAAAAAATAGGAAATAATCTGCCCATTAATCTTTTTATAGGTGTATAATTCTTTTTAGTGGAAAATTTCATAAGGAAGAATAGGTGTCTTTAAAAAAGAGAGAATCTTTTTAAGACTTAATAGGGAAGTTGGTGAAAATCCAACGCGGTCCCGCCACTGTAATTGGGAGCTTACTGCATATACCACTGTACAAAAGAGTATGGGAAGGTGCAAATGAGCAATGACCATAAGCCAGGAGACCTGCCTGTTCTTAACACCACAACAACCTACGTGGATAGGAGGTGTTTGACAGGACTACATACTTGCGTAAGTACCTATACAAACATCTCCATGGTTTTTGGAGATGTTTTTTTATTGCAAAGGGGGACAATAGACTTTCTTAACGTAAGAAAAAAGTATTCGTAGAATAAAAAAATGGAGGAAATGACAGATGAAAAAGCTATACGCATTATTACTATTACTAATTGTTACTTTAGGGGTTCTTTCGGGCTGTGGAGGTAATGCTGAGGATCAAACCAACGAAACACCAGTAGCTGAGGAGAAAGAGGAAGCAGTACAAAAAGAATCTGTCTTTCCTGTTGCAATTACCGATGCTCTCAAGAATGAAGTGGTTATTGAGAAGAAGCCAGAAAGAATTGTTTCGCTGATTCCAAGCAATACAGAGATTGCCTATGAATTAGGTCTTGATGAGGAAATTGTTGGTGTGAATGATAATGATAATTATCCTGAAGCAGTGTTTGAAATAGAAAAGGTTGGCGGTCTTGAGATTAATATAGAAAAGATTATTTCGCTAGAACCTAACCTTGTTTTAGCTCATGAATCTACTGCTAGTAGTACGGAGGCTGGGTTGCAACAGTTAAGAGATTCCGGAATCGCTGTCCTTATTGTGAATGATGCGCAAAACATTGATGAAGTTTATGAAACGATTGTCATGATAGGAGAAGCAACAGGGGAGAAGGCAAACGCTGAAACGATTGTCGCCGATATGAAAGCGAAAATTGATGATATTGCAACAAGGGCAAAAGAGATAGAAGTAGGAGAACAAAAAACAGTCTTTGTTGAAGTATCTCCAGCTCCAGAAATTTATTCTGTAGGGGTTAATACCTTTATGAATGAAATGCTTCAAATGATAAACGCTAAGAACGTCACAACCGATGAGGGTTGGGTTAAAATCGATCCCGAAGCGGTAATTGAACGAAATCCGGATGTAATTATCACCACTCACGGATATTATACAGGAGACCCCATTTCAGAGGTAGTCAATCGAGATGGTTGGCAGGATATTACTGCCGTTAAAAACGAGCGAATTGTAGATGTCCATTCAGACATCGTGACCCGTACAGGTCCACGGATTGCTCAAGGAGTAGAGGAACTTGCAAAAGCGGTTTACCCAGAAATTTTTGACAAATAAATCTACAGCTTATATTCTGGCAGCCGTTTTTCTTGTCATGGCCATGCTAATGGGGATTTCGATAGGGACAGTTTCTGTCCCTATCTTCGATATCTTCAGGATCATTAGTGCTAATATTTTTCACCTACAACTAGATGAAAGTATTAATCCCATGCATAGTAATATTGTCATGAACATTCGGCTGCCACGGGTTATTTTAGCAGGTTTAGTTGGAGCATCGCTTGCGATTGCGGGCGCCTCCTTTCAAGGATTATTAAGGAATCCATTAGCAGACCCTTATACATTAGGTGTTTCCTCTGGTGCATCCGTAGGTGCTGTCATTACCCTTTTCTTTGGAGTATCGCTTCCATTTGCTGGCTTGTTTACGTTGCCATTATTAAGTATTATATTTGCTTTTCTAACCATCATAATTGTATTGATTTTTGCACGAAGAATTGACCGTGGGATGAAGGTAGAGACCATTATTTTAACAGGTATTATCTTTAGTTCGTTTCTAGGTGCGTTGATTTCCCTGATGATTGCTCTGACGGGTGATGAGTTAAGACAGATTATTGGTTGGCTATTGGGAAGCGTTTCAATGCGAGGGTGGGACTATATTCAAATTATTCTTCCATTTTTTTTAGTAGGTTCATTGCTGTTACTTATCAATGGGCGAGAACTGAATGCAATGTCCTTTGGTGAAGAAAAAGCTCAGCATATTGGCGTGAATGTACAAAGGAGAAAAATGCTAGTGCTCATTGCGGGTTCCATTTTATCTGGAGCAGCAGTGGCGGTTTCTGGGACCATTGGGTTTGTTGGTTTGGTCATTCCCCATTTAACTAGATTATTGTGGGGGCCGGATCACCGGCATTTATTGCCTCTATCGCTCCTGACCGGGAGTGGGTTTCTCATCCTTGCTGATTTATTGGCTAGAACCATTATCGCACCAACAGAACTTCCAATTGGAGTCATTACCTCGATAATCGGGGCTCCGGTCTTTGCCATCATTTTAATGAATAGACGGAATGAAAGAAGAGGATAAAGATGCTCAGCATACAACATCTAACAGGCGGCTATGCAGGGGAAACCATCCTAAAGGATATTTCTTTTGATGTACATACTGGAGAATTGTTTGGAATTTTGGGACCGAATGGAAGTGGGAAGACGACCTTGTTAAAAATGTTAAGTGGTGTGATCCCATTTTCTGACGGAACCGTTATGATAAAGAATAAATCTCTAAAAAGTTACACAGCAAAAGAATTGGCGAAGACTATTGCTGTGCTTCCTCAGCATTCTAGTCAAGCCTTTTCTTATACAGTTAAAGAGACCGTTTCACTTGGGAGATATGCTCATCAACAAGGGTGGTTTCAGAGTTGGTCTACACATGACGAAACCGTGGTACAACAAGCAATGGAGCAGACAGGAGTTGCTGAGTTTGAAAACCAAGATATTCAACAACTTTCGGGCGGAGAACGCCAACGTGTTCTTTTGGCACAGGCTCTTGCTCAAGAACCTGAAATCTTGTTGCTCGATGAGCCTACAAATCACCTTGATTTATCCTATCAGAAAGAGTTGCTAGACTCTTTAAAAGGTTGGTCAAAAGAAAGAGACTTAACGGTCATTTCCATTTTCCATGATTTAAACTTAGCTGGCCTTTATTGTGATCGACTACTCTTGTTGGAGGATGGTCGTATAAATTTGAATGCTTCTCCGAATAAGGTCTTGCGCGAGGAAAGAATTAAGGAAGTTTATCGAACCAATATACAGAAACAGCCTCATCCAAGTGTCCCTGCACCACAATTGGTTTTATTACCAGAAATCGAATCTACTCAGGATAAGCTTGTTTTCATTAATGATTCGATGCTAGAGGTGGAAGAAGATTACCTTGCTTTACGATCACCGATCCCTCTTCGAACGATGTCTTCTGGTGTAGTTGGTTCCGGTATTGGCTGGCATCAGGTATTTGTTAATAGGCATATCAATAAACAAGTTCAATATCATCATCCTCAAAACGACATGTTCTCATTTATGAAAGAGAATGGCTTTGAACCGGATGAAACCGTTGGAATGATGACTTCAGTCTTAATTGAGAACGCTAGTATTCAGTTCATAAAGGAACGAGATTTCTCTGTACTAATTGTAGTGACAGCGGGAATTGAGAATGCGACAGATGTATCAAGAGGAAGTGAGCACCCATTTCAGTTATCAGCTGGCACCATTAATATTTGGGTGTTTGTTAACGCTCATCTAACAGAGGGTGCATTTATTCAAAGTATGATGACTGTTACCGAAGCGAAAACGAAGGCCATGTATGATCTTGAAGTTAAAGATAAAAAAACAGGGACTATTGCAACCGGAACCCCAACCGATAGTATTTCAATAGCCGCAACACAAAATGGACAAAAACTCGATTGTGCGGGAACTACGACACCATTAGGAAATTTAGTTGGAAAAGGTGTTTATGAATGCACGGTTCAGGCAATTAAAAATAACCGAACTAGCTAAGCTTATTCAAGAAAAGTGTGATTCCATGATTTCAGTAAAAAGTTCAAAATATAGGAATTCTAGCTACATTTTGGCAAAAGTGCTAATCTTAATTAAAGGGGGATTTAAGAATGAAATTATATACACGAACTGGAGATAAAGGCAAAACGAGCTTAATTGGGGGCAGAGTGGATAAAGATGATATTCGCGTAGAAGCCTACGGAACGGTTGATGAAGCGAATAGTTTTGTTGGTCAGGCAGTAACACAGTTGGATCAAGCAATCTTCCAGGATATACTTTCAGATCTCGAAAAAATTCAGCATGAGCTTTTTGATTGTGGCGGTGATCTAGCGAATGTAACAAAGCAACGGGAATTAAAATTATCAGCGGATTCAATTACGTACTTGGAAAGTCGTATTGATGAGTTAATTGTAGAAGCTCCTGAACTTGAGCGTTTTATCCTGCCAGGAGGAGCGCCAGCAGCAGCTTCCATTCATATTGCTAGAACAGTGACTAGAAGAGCAGAAAGATTAGTTGTTTCGTTAATGAAAGCTGACCCTAATGTCCCAGAATTACCGCTTCAGTTTTTAAATCGTTTATCAGACTATTTTTTTGCGGTTGCCAGAGTCATAAACTTTAGATTGAATCAGAAGGATGTAGAATATCTCCGTAGTGCAAAGGTCTTTCGTGATGGAAAGAGAAAGTCAGATAAAGAAGTGAACTAAATACTCATTAGAAGAACATAGTAGTATAAATTCATGTACAGGTAAATCAATTGTAGCTAGGCTTTAGAGTCTAGCTTTTTTATATCTTTTTAAATAATATTAAATTGGATGTAGGGGAGCCCACATTTAAAGTATTCCTCTTTTATAAAAGAAAATTTTACCAATCAAACCATACTAGATTAACAATTTCATATACGAAGAAAATGGTATAATATTTTAGAGCATTTAATTCTTCTATTTATTTTGAATTTATTCTAATAAACTATTAAATAGGAATCTTCTAGGAGAGAAATACTATGGGAACTTTTAATGAAACAATTAACGATTGTGTACATTCCGATATCGTATCAATAGATGAAATGAGATCAATTTTTGAGTTGCAGTCCTTATTTATAAATAAAATTACGGCAGGGGAGTCATTAACTAACATTCTAGAAAGCTTATCAACATCACTTGAAGAATATTTTAATAGGAAAATGTACTGTTCAATTCTCTTCCTTACGAAAGAAAATACCCTTACCGTAGGAGCAGCCCCTAATGTTCCTAAGGAATTTCTTGAGGCGATACATCCGATAAAAGTTGGCCCTAATGCTGGAACATGTGGGGCAGCAGTTTTTCGTAATGAACATGTCATTACTCCAGAAATAGCAGGAGACTCTTTGTGGGGAGATCTTGCTGAGATTGCTTCCAGGTATGGTTTTCAAGCGTGTTGGTCGTTTCCAATAAAGAGCAGGGATGAAATTCTTGGTAGTTTCGCTTTCTACCATACAAAAAAATGTAAGCCAACTTCTTTTGAACTTGAACTTTTGAAAACCTTTGCGAACCTGGCAGGGTTTGCGATTGAAAGAGATATACGGATAAAACTTGAAAAACAGCTTATAGAAAGTGAACAGCGATTTAAATCGCTGTTTGACCATTTTCCACAACCGATCCAGATCCTTTCGTTAGATGGCAACTTTTATGGGTTCAACAACAAAAATGAATTAGTGTTTGGCTATAAGCAGGAGGAATTATTAGGGTTGAATTTTCTTCCATTTATTATTTCTGATAATAAGGAAGAGGTAGAATCTCATTTTAAGAAGGCAAAAGAACAGGGAATCGCTCAACATATTGAATGCCAAGTTCACCATAAGAATGGGAATGAGCTTACTGTTAATCTGACGTTCTTGCCGATGGATGTAAAAGGCAAGGTGGAGGGAATTTACGTTATCTCACGGGATATCACCTATGAAAAACAGCTTGAAGAGGAGCTTCGTGTTAGCCATAAGGAAATCGACCATATTTTAAATAATCATCAAGGTATGATTTTTAAATTTATACAAAATAACGGAAGGTTCATTCATTCCTATGGAGCAGGCCAACTATTTGAGCGCTTGGGAATGCCTTTACATGATTTTGTGGGAAAATCTTTATATGATATCCTCCCCGCCGAGGAAGCAGATCGAAAGGTTTTTTATTACCAACAAGCATGGGAAGGGAAACAAAGCAGCTACGAGGCAAACGTGAATGGCATCGATTATGTGGCAACACTTCAGCCCATTTACGAAGATGGTCAGGTTGTAGAAGTAATTGTTTCGTGTAGTGATATAACGGAACTAAAAAAAACTCATGATGACTTAAGGAAAACGAAAGACTTGCTTGAATCTTTTGTGCATAATACGGTTGATGCGATTGCGACGATGGATGATGAAGGAACCATTACTTTTGTCAACAAGGCGTATGTAGACATGTTTGGAAGTCCGGCAGAAGAGTTAATAGGAAAGGGAGTTCAGAGCATCCCCGAAGGCTATGAAGAGGAGTTTTGGGGACTGGTCGATATGGTTTATTCAGGTGTTGAAGTAAAAGGCTTTGAAACGTATCGTAAGAAAGTGGATGAGAGCTTAATTCCAGTCAGTGTCACTCATGCCCCACTTAAAGACAGAAATGGTGTGATTAACGGGTTCTCGGCAATTATCCGTGACATTACTAAACAAAAACAGATAGAACAAGAGCTTGAAGAGAACAAACAACGGTACCAATCATTGTTTTATTTTAATCCAGATTTAGTATACAGTCTTGACTTGAATGGGATTGTGACGAACATAAACCCATCTGTACAAAGATTAATCGGATACACGCCAGAGCAAATGATTGGTGAGAGTTATATAGAGTTTATACAGGATCAACATTTGTGCCATACAATGAAAAGTTTCCAAAAATCGATACAAGGGATTCCGCAAACCTATGAAACAGCATTGATTCATAAAAATAACCGTGGTGGAATCTTTCATGTAACCAACATCCCCATTATCGTAAACGGAGAAATTGTTGGGGTGTACGGAATTGCTAAAGATGTTTCAGAGCTAAAAAGGGCAGAGGAATTCTTGCGAAAGTCTGATCGAATTGCCGCAATTGGTCAACTTGCAGCTGGAATTGCTCATGAAATTAGAAATCCACTTACTTCTGTTAAGGGCTTTTTACAGTTTATGCAAGAGCAAAGTACCGACCAAGATTATTTTGAAATTATGCGTCGTGAAATAGAACGGATTGAATTAATTACGAATGAATTTCTTATCCTTGCCAAGCCGCAAGCAAAGAGTTATAGTCAAAAATCAATCGAAGAGATTCTTAGTGGATTTATTCCTCTCGTAGAGACTCAGGCAAAACTGAGTAATATTGATATTATAATGGAAATCGAGCAAGGTCTTCCGGATATTTATTGTGATGCTAATCAGATTAAGCAGGTCTTCTTGAATGTAATTAAAAATTCAATGGAATCCATGCCATCCGGAGGAACAATCACCTTTACTGTTCAGAGAAAAGAAGGCCATGTTCAAATTATCATTGAGGACCAAGGATGTGGAATTCCCCCAGAGCGCCTAAAAAGAATTGGTGAACCATTTTATAGTACAAAGGAAAAGGGGACTGGCCTGGGTCTGATGATTATTTTTAATCTAATTAAAGAGCATAAAGGTAGTATTGAGATAAAAAGCCAAGTGGCACAGGGAACACAGGTTGAAATTTGTCTCCCGTTTTATGAGGCCGTCTAAGAAAAAGATAGAGCTCCATCCTAGGTAACGCATAGCCTAGGATTTTTATCGCCTTAATATATACGGTAATTTTATTATGTAAACTAATTTTAATGAAAAATAAAAAGGGGAAGTGAAGTTCCCCTCTTGTTATCTTGAATTTTTTCCTCCTAAGCTTACTGTTACACTAACTTCCCCTTGCTCGTTTTTATTAAGGAGGACCACAAAATTACCAGGTTCATCTCCCCTAAAACTTTGTTTCGGAACTTGTTCCTTTAGTGACGCACTATAGTATTGAATAACCTCTTGGTCTGTATCCGCATTAGTTCGTCTAATTTCTACAGCGTCCATAGGAATCCGATCTCTTATGTAAGCATCCATTTCTTCTTCACTCATGGACTCGCCAGGTTTATAAGCAAATTGATACTGGACGTTCACTGCGCGATGAGACTCAAAAGTAACAATCATAAACTCTCCCTGGTATCTGGCAATCTCAAAATCGCCATCGTTTCTACCATAAGCTTGTTCAAATTGCTTTCGCACTGCTCCAATTCCAACTTCCTTTGAATGAAGCGGAGTAGCTTCTGGTTGATTTTGTGTTTTTGCCCGAATTTCCTCTCTTGAAGGATTATTTAAGTCTTCAAGTACAACAATTTCCTCATCATCTGCATTACAACCCGTTAAAATACTGAAAAGGATGAACGAAATGGCCACGGATAACATTCTTTTCATGTACCAATCTTCCTTTCTAACTATTGTATTTTCTATCATTCCCCAAGCGAACAATAAGTATGAAAAGGTGATAAAATAAAGCAAGTAGCTTTTTCAAAGGGGGAAAAATCAAATGGATTTAATTGAAAAGGCAGTTCAAGTAGCGACGTTAGGGCACGATGGTCAATATCGAAAGAACTCGAACATTCCTTACATCTCCCATCCTGTCGCAGTCGGTATGATTTTAATGAAAGCCGGTTATCCTGATGAGCTGGTTGCTGCAGGAATTCTACACGATACAATCGAAGATACATCGATTACATTAATGGAAATTAACCAATGGTTTGGTGGCAACATAGCTAAGATTGTCGAAGGCTGCTCAGAACCAGATAAATCGTTATCTTGGGAGGAAAGGAAGGAACATACCATCCACTTTCTTGAACATGCTTCTGAAGAGATTCGGATTGTTAGTTGTGCAGATAAACTACATAATATTCGGTCCATCCTTGACCGTTATGTTCTAGAGGGAGAAGAGGTATGGTCGATTTTTAAGCGGGGCAGAGAGCAACAAGAATGGTATTACCGAAGCGTTCTCAATAGTCTAAGCCATCAGTCAGATTTTCCTTTGCTGGAGGAACTAAGTGCGGATATTGAAAATCTTTTTGTGTTAAAGTAAATCCAATGGAAAGGCGAGGAACCTGATGAATACTTACTTTCGTGGCTGTTTAATTGGTGGTGCTATAGGCGATGCACTTGGGTGGCCAGTTGAGTTTATGCAACTAAAAGAAATTAAGAAGAATTTTGGTGACCAAGGAATAACGAATCTTATGGTTGCAAAGAACGGATATGCTGAAATTACTGATGATACGCAAATGACGATTTTTACAGTAGAAGGTTTGTTAAGGGCAGAAAATCGCAGAAGTAATCGAGGAAATGTTCATCTCCCATCAATGGTTCACCAAAGTTATTTACGATGGCTTGCTACACAAGGTGTCGATAGTCAGGTGAATAAAGATGGGTGGGTTTACGGATTAGATTCGCTTCATACAAGACGAGCCCCTGGTAATACCTGTTTGAGTGCATTAGCAAGTGGGCTAATGGGTGAGATCAAGAAGCCGATAAACGGAAGCAAAGGCTGTGGTGGTGTGATGAGGACGGCTCCAGTTGGTTTATTCTTTAACAAGAAAGCTGCGTTTCAATATGGATGTGAGCTTGCAGCGATTACTCATGGACACCCAAGCGGTTATCTATCTTCCGGCGCACTAGGTTACCTGATTGCTGCGATCATTGAAACATCAAACCTTCCCCAAGCAGTTGAGGGGATGTTAGAGGAATTAAATGCATGGCAGCAACATGAAGAGTGCACGGCGGTAGTTACCAAGGCTGTTCAGTTGGCAAATGATACTATTCCTGACTCTAAAGCTATTGAAATTTTAGGCGAGGGATGGGTCGGAGAAGAAGCTTTAGCAATCAGTATCTACTGTGCGCTAAAACATCAAAATAATTTTCAGACTGCGTTAATCACCTCTGTGAATCATAATGGGGATAGCGATAGTACTGGAGCCATCACAGGAAACATTTTAGGAGCTTTGTTAGGAATGGAAGGCATCCCAGAGCAATGGGGGAAACAAGTGGAGTTATCAGCTGAACTCTTAGAGCTGGCAGATGATTTGTTTAAGCGTTATGATGAAAGCCAAGTATGGCAAGGAAAGTATCCAGGGCGGTAGTAATTAGACCATAGAAAAGGCGACTAGAGCAATTGTTAGCACTAGTCGCCTTGGTGACAGGCACCTTCCTGAATTTACCATAACACAGGTTTGACGACCATAAACCATAGCATTATTAATAAGAGCACTATGTAATTCCATAGGGTCCGTTTTAACTTGGCGGCTAATCTGATTTTGTCTTTGTTTTCTTCCTCAAATTTCTTTAGGATGGGAGAAAACGCACGTGCGAGGAAAAAAATCGATAAGAACATCACCGCAAGAGTCATAAGAATCCAGGGGGTTCTCCATGTCCAAGGACCAATGATAATTAATAGGACCCCAGACACTACAAGGATATGCCCCATATGTTTTGTAAGCCGAACAACGAACCGGAAAATACTCAAATAGGCAGATAAAGCCTCTCCCGTTGCTTTTTGTAACTGGTTGCTAATCGGTAATAGAATGAAGAAAGGTCCGATTGAACCAATTGCACTAAGAACGTGAATAAAAATGAAGATGCGGTAGGAACTATCCATTTTTATTCATATTACTCTTCAACAGAGCTAAATTCATGGACCCATACACGCATTTGAGGTAGCCAGGGCATACCAGGGTGGTAAGATAGAATAGAGTCGCGGTATTCCTCCACCGTATTGAATCCCTCTTGTCGAGCATGTTCATCTGTCAATTCACCTAAGGACTGGGAATAGACGCGCTCAACAACAAATTTCTTCCCTTCTAAGGTCATTATCTCGCCTACGTCAGCGTATCGACCATTCCGACGTGTCGCTGTTTTTTTACCCTCAAGAACTTTTTGCACATCACTCGGCATTGTCACAAGTCGTTCAATTGAACATGTTTTTGGGGGAAGCTGGTTATTTTGATCTTCTTGGTTTGTCATAAGTTAAACTAAACTCCTTTCATGGTAAATACCATTCTAATGTACCACATTATCACGATATAGTTTGCACATTTTTTTGTTTTATTAGCTGAACGTGAATGTTTCTAGCTAATAGCCTTACCCTAAGTATAAAAATGAAAGAAGTTTGCAACTTTGCGCAAACTTCTTTCATTAAGGCTCTGGTTTAAATAAAATATGTTGCTATCGCTTTAATTTTCATGGCTTAATTCCGTAGGTTTTACTGTGCTGGAGGAGGTGGTGGAGGCATGTCTCCTGGTAATGTTCCATGTACATACAATGGAGCAGGATCGAGAACTGGAATTTGTCCCATTGCTTCAGGATTCGCAATATATTCAAACTCGCCTTTGCCATCAAAGGAAGGTCCAGATGCCCATCGCCCTTCCTTACTTTCGGTACCCTTAGAGAAATCATAGAATGTATGTGAGACTTCTTGTTTTTCATATTCCTGATTAAAAGTACTTGGTACGACAATACCTTCACGTTCTTCTAGTTCATGAATGGCCGCTATCCATTGGTTTTGATGCATTGTATCTCGAGCGATTAAAAAGGATAGCATATCACGAACCCCTGGGTCATCTGTCATTTCATAAAGGCGGACGGCTTGCAGTCTTCCTTGAGATTCCGCATTGAGGTTTGCTCTAAAATCAGCAAGTAAATTTCCGCTCGCAATCGTATAACGAGCCGTCCACGGATACCCGACACTATCATCTGGCTTTGCTCCTAGACCACCAACGATTGCATGCTGTGGGTTCATCCCACCCATAACCGCACCAATAATCGGGTCTTTTGCTGCTTGTTCCTGCTCTTCAACCGGTGCATGGTCAAGAAGCTGAGCAATCATGGTAGCAAGCATTTCAACATGCGCGATTTCCTCTGTCCCAATATCAAGAAGCATATCACGATATTTTTGATCCGCACGGCAGTTCCAGCCTTGGAATAAATATTGCATCATGACAGAAATCTCACCAAACTGCCCGCCAAGAATTTCTTGTAGTTTTTTTGCGTAAACCGGATCTGGACGTTCTGGTTTTGCATTGTATTGTAGTTCCTTAATGTGATAGAACATGAAATCCCTCCTTGTTAAAAATGCCTTCGAAATTATTATTTCGTTAACTGAAGGGGAATATGTAAAAAAAAACCTTCGGAAAAAAGAAGAGAGGGGTGTTCCTACTCTAATTTTCCAAAGGGGACCTAATTCCTATAAAATAGTAATCTGAATTATTTAATGCAGGTAATCATGATGTTGGTTAATGTATAATGAGCCATCCTGCTGAACCTCCGCATACAACACGTCTGAAACCGATTGTACTCCTAATCGTAGCAATTGTTGATGAAGCCATGTGTGGTCCAGTTTTAATTTTTCAAGGTTATTGGAATTAATCACACCATTTGATATAACCTCGGTACGGACGGGGTAGTGGATGCTATCAAAATGACTCATATCCACCAAATGATTTTCTTCAGTCTTTTGTTGTAGCAGAGACTTTACCGCTTGAAGGAGTACTTGTTGAAGCCCCATTCCTAAATACCACCTTTAGTTTCATCTTGTAAAAATGCGTAATTATTTCCTTTGTCTACTGTATTATAAGAAGAATTTATAAAAATGCAAGTGAAATTTTATAATGGAATGTTTTTCTTGTCTTTTCTCAGTTTTTATAACCATTGAGATTTACTATTTTTACACTAACAGGCTTTTCTTCAGATATGATTTCATACAAAAAAAGGCTAAGGAGTTGATCTTTAGCCTTTGGTCATGAATGTTCATTTATTATTGATAGGGGAATTGAGCGGAATAGTTGCTAAACTGCTGATAGGCTTGGTCAATTTTTTGCTGTTCTTCTGCCTCAAGCTTATAAACCCCATTTTTAAACATTAAATTAAAAAGGACACGACAACTATCATGGGTCTCCTGGAGAATTTGCGCCATATCGTTATATAACTGTTCGTGACTCGCTTCACGAACGGCAATGTTCAAGCTATCGGTTAAATACTTGCAGGTACTTAATCCGTCATTAATAAAATCACGGTCATTCATTTCCGGACCTTTGACCTGTGGCAAATCAAGACCCTTCGGATTTTTAATTGTATTCGTGCTTTGCGATTGTTGGTTTTGCATAACTTTCACCTCGTTTTTTAATGCTGTTGATTTTGGTTTGGACTAGGAACATTCGCCATTGCCGCATTATTGTTTACTTGGAGATGTGATAGTAACCTCTGATAATGGTTTTGATGCATTCTCCCCGCATTATCAAGGGCTTGTTTCATTTCTGGATCATTAACCTGTTGAGCCAAATGGTGAAACTTTTTTAGTGCAAGTAGTTCCCAAGACAAAGCATCCTTTAAATACAGCATGTCCTTTGTCGTAATAACTTGAGGCGGTGTCGGCATAGGTGATTGTTGTGTGTTATTCATCATTCTGCTCCTATCTTTTAAGTTTATCATCGGTTAGAATGAGCAAAATAGGGATTATTTATTCTAAATCCTGTTATTAAGAACTGTTTTATAAAAATGTTAGCAACATCCTTGTTGTAAAAAAGTGATGCACCAAACTTTTGGACGACATTACTATGGTGTGTGCAATTTTTTCTTTAAAAAAAGTATAAGCCCAAATTAAAACACAATATAATTGGAAGGTTTGAAAAAAATATTACTATAATATGCAGGTTTATATTAAAATACAAGGGTGAACTGCTAGATTTGTTATAAGTGAGAACAAATTTTGCAGACAGAGCAAATAGCTGAAAGGAGACAAAGTTATGAAACACGGAATCGACGAGCATGATTCACGCTTTAAAATAGCCCGTAGAGAAGCTTGGATTGGAATTATTCTTGTCATTATTAATTTTGTTTGGTGGTATGGATTTGCCTATGGGTTGGGTTCCGAATCAGTTGAAGAATATGGCTATGTTTTTGGGCTGCCAGCTTGGTTTTTCTATAGCTGTGTTGGAGGGTTTGTTTTAATGGTGGTCCTAGTGACCTTGGCCGTCAAATACCTCTTTAAAGAGGTCCCATTTGATGATGAACAGGAGGAGACGAGTTGAACTGGTCTGTCATTGTTCCATTACTTCTCTTTTTGGTCATTATATTTATCATTGGATTTTGGGCGAGTACATATTTAAAAACCTCTGATTCTTTTTTACAGGAATATTTTCTAGGTGGACGACAATTAGGTGGATTTATTTTAGCGATGACGATGACAGCCACTTATGGGAGTGCCAGTAGCTTTATAGGTGGACCAGGGGCAGCATATACTCAGGGATTAGGATGGGTTTTGCTTTCTATGGCACAGCTTGCAACGGGATACTTTGTCCTGATGATCCTTGGCAAAAAATTCGCCATCGTCACTCGAAAGTATAAAGCCGTCACATTGGTAGACTTTTTAAAAGAAAGGTATGAAAGCAAGTGGGTCGTACTATTATCGGCTGCTAGTATCATCATCTTCTTATTTTCGGCAATGGCGGCACAGTGGGTTGGTGGTGCTAGATTAATTGAGTCGATTACAGGTTTATCTTATACAAGTGCGTTGTTCCTCTTTGCCGCTTCCGTCATGATTTATGTCATTATTGGTGGCTTCCGAGCAGTCGCGCTTACAGATGCAGTTCAAGGATCGATAATGTTTATTGGAACTCTAATTTTGCTTATTGCTACGATCATTGCAGGTGGAGGGATTCCGAACATTATTTCTGATTTGACTGCTGAAAATCCAAACCTGATTAGCCCTTATGGTTTTGATGGAGGCTTAACTCCATTATATGTTTCATCCTTTTGGATTTTAGTAGGAGTAGGGGTTGTAGGGTTACCCCAGATTACTGTCAGAGCCATGTCATATAAAAATGCAAAATCCATGCATCGAGCGATTATTATTGGAACCGTTGTAATTGGCTTTATTATGCTGGGAATGCACTTAATTGGTGTATTTGCACGGTCAGTTCTTCCAGGGATAGAAGTAGCGGATACAGTGATGCCGCTGTTGACAATGGAGGTACTTCCATCGTGGCTTGCGGGACTAGTACTTGCTGCTCCAATGGCAGCAATTATGTCGACGGTAGACTCGCTTTTACTACTTGTCAGCTCTGCAGTTGTAAAGGATGTATATTTAAACTACATTAAGCCAGATGCAAGCAATCAAAGAGTGAAAAATTTGAGCTTTGGCGTTACAACGGTTCTAGGCGTTCTAGTGTTCCTTATTGCTCTAAGCCCGCCAGACTTAATCATTTGGCTCAACTTGTTCTCCTTCGGTGGTCTTGAAGCTGCTTTTATTTGGCCAGTTGTGATGGGACTTTATTGGCGTTCAGGTAACAAATATGGAGCAATAGCTTCAATGGTTGTAGGAGTAGGTTCTTATATGATTATTCACCTCTACTTTCCGAATCCTTTTGGCATTCATACCGTCGTCCTTCCAATTTTATTTTCGCTGGTAGCGTTTGTCCTTGGGAGCATGATTGGGAAACAGCGTCAAAAAGCTTCCGCTTATGTTGCATAAGGTAAATGACTAGTATACGTAATTCAAAAGGGATGTCCTAAAAAAGGATATCCCTTTTCCACAAAAATTGATTTTTTTGGAGGTTATGGGGATGAAAAAAGTACAAGCGTTTTCTAAGGAATTTCAAAGCGAAATGGGCTGGACGATAAGTGAAGATTCATTTGAAAAAAACAGGACGTCATTATTAAACAATTATATGTTGTTATCTACGGAGGTTGCGGAGGTAGCTGAAGAACTACGGAAAATGTTTAATCTGACTTATCGTTCAATTGAAGAGGGCTTAGATGAGGATACAGCCTTTGAAGAAGCGAAGGCTCAGGTGAAAGATGAAATTGGTAAAGAGCTTGCGGACTGTATCGCTTATTTAATGAAGTTTTACAATTACTTTGAACTGGATGCGGAAAACAGCTTCTATGACAAAATGGACGAAGTTAAGAATCGTAAAAATAAAGATGCGACTAATAAATAGTAGGGTTTTCTTTGCCATTGTTTAATATTTGCGTTTTTCAAAAACGATGGAGATTTATCAGATAGGGAGTTGTTGAAGGTGAAGTTGATATTTTCTCTTTTGGCGTTAACAGGTGGATTAGCAATGGGGATTCAAGCCATTGTAAATGGTGGATTAGGGAAAAGAGTTGGGGCTATTGAAGCTTCGTTTATATCGTTTTTAGTCGGAACGGCGGCATTGTTTTTTCTTGTTCTCTTTTTTGGGAAAGGAAATTTGCTAGCCATCTCTGAAGTTCCAAAGGGACAGTTAATTGGTGGATTATTAGGAGCTTTTTTTGTCCTTGTGCTTGTGTTAGCGACACCCAAAATTGGTGTGACCGCAACTCTTATATCCGTGATTGTTGGGCAATTGCTGATTGGATCCTTAATTGATCACTTTGGTTTGTTTGGGGGTGAGAGGTTCCCTTTAGATTTGAAGAAAAGCCTCGCACTCTTGCTGATGCTTGCCTCCATTTATATATTCCAAAAATAGCAAAGAGCCAGTCCCTTCATTCTAATGAGGCTGGCTCTTTTTCCTATTCTTCTAAGCCATCAATACTAACAAGTTGTTTCTCTTCATGACTTCCTCTTGCTGATATAACAGCCATGCTAGAGGTCTGATCAACACTCTCAATCCAGATAGGAACTCCATGGAAATGGACGGCAATTTCTTCATCCGAAGTGAGGATTTCCTTTACACGTTCTAGGTCCATATGCATTTCACCTCAGAGTTATATTCCCCGAAGTATTTGGTGATTATGTGAGGTTATTCCTCTTTTACTGAACTTTTTAACCATATAGCTTTTAATACTTTTGGCGAAAATAACGTCACTGGGTGTGCTTTTAGATGCAGCACAGAGATAAATTGCTCGTAGACCTGTTTGTCGTGTGCACAGGCTAATACCACTTTTTTAATAAAAGATTGTATCACGGAAAGCCCGAATAATTTTTTCCCCCTTGTATGTACGAAGCGGAAATCCTCTACTAATGCAATAAGCCAAGGTACCATTAATACTTTGCTAAACCCACGGTGCGCCATTTTCGAGATGTTGTTTAGACTTTGATTTTGTTGACATTGTACCAAAACGCTTTGCAGTGCGGATGCTTCTAGGGCTGAGAGACTCATTCCTTGAGCGAAAACAGGATCGATTCGGCAGAAAGCATCGCCAATGACGACAAGCCCATTAGGAAGTTGCCGATGTTTTTCGTAGTGGAACCTTCTTAATTTAGGAAATTGGTAAACACTCACATCCGAGGCAGGGATCCCATTTTTAATTGCCTCGTAAATGGGTAAATGGTCAAGACTCGCTGCGTGTTCTAGAAATGATTCAGCAGTTGTGACGGGTTTTTCCATGCCATAGCCGAATAACGTGACCATCCACTTATTATCTTCAATGCGATAGATCCCACCCCCAAATGTTTGCTTTGGTGGATTTGGGTAGACGAGTAGACCTTTCCACTTGTTTTCAATCGGTGAAAGAGATTGATAGATTCTACTAGCGTAGTGAAGGTCTACTTTGACCTCGGTCTTTTCTGGAGAGGGTAATCCCAGTTTACTTAGCCATTGTGGAGTTAAACTGGCTGCCCCGGAGGAATCGACAACCACCTCTGCTTCCAATTCTGTAACAATGCCTTCCAAATCTTGATAAACAACCCCACTGACCTTTGAATGATTCTCAGTAGTAAGGAGTTGTAAGACCTTGGCCCCATCTATGTATTGAATGTTTTGAATCATCTTAAGCCTGCGCTGAAGGTGGTATTCTAAAAAGGGTCTACTTTGCTGAACAGTTCGAATTCCAGAATAATGGCTAACTTTCCAGCTTCCATGATGATACCAGGAGATATCTTGAGAAAAATCGGAAGCTACAGATCCAGCTGCAAGTAGTTCCTCTATGAACCCCGGGAAAAGCTTTTCGAGAATTTCCTCCCCACTTTTTAACAAGGCATGTCCATGCGCCCCTTGTGGGACCCCTTTTCGTATAGTGGGATAATCTAAAGCAATATCTTTTTCAATCATGACCACTTCATGAAAGAAATCAGACAATACCTTTGCCGTAAGAATACCTGCGATGCTGCCTCCAATTACGATTGCTTTCTTACCAAGCTTAGTTGTTGTTCTTGTTGTCATTCATAATAAGCCTCACTTTTTTTAATATCTATTAGTATACCAAGTAAGAAAAATATGCACCATCTAAAAAGAGGGAAGGTGAATATTCCTTACTTAGGGTGAAATTCATATTATATGTCAATAAACAATACATATGTACTATAGTCAAAGGTTAAGAGAGGGGAATTACAATGAATTTCTCCAGAGAATAAGCTACACCAATAAATCGCCATGTTTTGGTACCAAGTAACCAAAATTGCATAAATACCACACTATTCCAGTTTAAAAATTTTTGCCATACTTGTTTCTTAAATTCAGAGATAGGACATTATCGTGGGTAAAAAAATAACCTTCATTTCTGTCTTGCTTAATATATTTTGGTCACATTTTGTACATGGGGATCTTAGATCAAGGGGGGATCGTATGAAATTGCAAATCGGTGATGTGTTAAACCTGGATATTATGAAAAATGCAAGATTGCGAACAGGTGAAGAGCACATTAATAACCGACATGTTCAGTGGATTTCCGTGATTGAGATGCCTGTGGAGAATTTTGTGCGCAAAAACGAACTCGTATTAACTACCGCAATCGGCTGTGGTCAAGATGTCCTTATACTAAAGAATTTCGTTCAAGATATCATTGCTTCGGAGGCTTCTGCATTAATTATCGCCTTAGGCAGGCATCTTTTTGATATCCCTATAGAGGTATTAGAGCTAGCAGAAAAAGAAAATTTTATTTTAATTGAAGTTCCTTGGGAAGTGCGTTTTGCAAATATTATTGAAGAGGTGATGGGGGAAATTAATCATCGTCAATTTAGAGAGAGAGAACGATCTGAAAAAGTTCAACAAGAGTTATTAAGATTCATTATCCAAGAGAGAGAACTAAGCTATATATTACAATATATTGAAAGAAAAGTTGGCCATCCTCTTGTTATTACGGACCGGGCCGGAAATATACAAGAAAAGCGTAACCATATAAGCAGACTGATAAAAAACTGGGAAGATTATGTGTTACAAGGAGTCATCCCAACTAAGCAAGTAAATTCATTTCTACCGCATGACCCCATGTTTAGGAAACTTCAATTTATTGAGGTTGGAGATATATCTGTTCTGCAGCTGCCGATTATTCAGGTTTCTGGGTATATCCAAGGATATCTGTTTTTATTAATACCGCCTTATGTAGCCATTGATACCTTTTTAACAAACTATATTGTCGCTGTATTAGAGCACGCCACAACGACAATATCCCTTTGGTATTCTCGTAAAAATGCCATCGAGGAAACGAAAATGCGCCTGCGTAGTGATTTTGTTTTAGAATTAGCAGAGGGGAACATCCTATCGTGGGATCAGGCAAATTCAAGGGCAAGGTTATTAGGATACAATTTAAAGTTGCCGTATTTTTGTATAGTTGGTTATCCAGAAAATTTACGTAAGATTTTTGATAAAAGCAAGAAACCGACGGGATCCTTTGAAGAGTGGCTAGAGAGTATGATTCGTTATATCGAAGAGGAAATAGTTTATGCCGCCCAATCGTTAAATCGAGAAATTATCATGACTTATCACGATGGGCATCTGATTCTGTTTATCGAAAAGACTCTAGGTCAAAATAATGAAAAACCAACACCTTTTCTGGACCTTATTGAACGGCGCTTAAGGAATTTACTTCCAGATGTTCTCCTTTCTTGGGGAATTGGGAATCATCATGAAAAGTTAACGGGATTTAAGCAGAGCTATGACAATGCCAACTTAGCCTTAAAGCTAGGAAGACAAAAAAATGGTCCAGGCAATCGGACATTCCATGAACAAACACGAATCGACCGAATTCTTTTAAGCCTTGGAAAAAATCTTGAAATGAAAGAAGTCATATTTGCAACAATTGAACCTCTTATTCAGTATGATAAGCAACGAAACATGGATTTAATTGGGACCTTAAGTATGTATAATCGCTGTCAAGGAAATGTTAGTCAAACAGCCAGACTATTAAATCTGCACAGGCAATCTCTGTTATACCGCTTAAGGAAAATTGAATCGCTAACAGGTTTATCTATTGTTGATCCGGATGATTTATTTCTATTAGATTTGTGCATTAAAAGCTGGAAGCTTAGCCATTTAGTTAACACGGATGTTTAAATAAGCAATGAGTATAAATTAGTTGATAGGGACGGTCCTTTGATGAGATTCGAAGGGCCGTTTTTATATTAAATAATATAGCATTTAACCATCAACAAGTATGTTCTAGTCGTCATCGTTAGCATTCCTTTCAGCTACTTTGACAAATGTGGCAATAAAAACTTCATACAAATTGACGAATGACCAAACTTCCACTGTTTCATTAGGATAAGAGCAAGGAGATAGTTCTATTAGCTAGACACTTGGAGAAGGGTAGGAGGAATGTTCCTATGGAGTTTGGAACAGCGGAGTATCAAATGAGGATTCGCAAAACAAAAGCGAAAATGACAGAAAAGGGAATAGAAGTATTGCTTATTACGGACCCGGCAAATATAAATTATTTATCAGGCTATGATGCGTGGTCATTCTATGTCCATCAAATGCTCGTCATTATTGATGATGAAGATCAACCATTATGGATTGGGAGAGAGCAGGATGCAAACGGTGCGAAGTTAACAACATGGCTTTTTCATGAAAATATATTTCCATATCCTGATGAGTATGTTCAATCCACAATAAAACATCCAATGGATTATGTGGCGGAGATTTTGGAACAGATAGGCCAAAACAAACGATCTATTGGAGTTGAAATGGAAAACTACTATTTTTCAGCTAAATGCTATGAACGATTGAAAATAGGATTGCCAAATGCCACCTTCAAGGATGCCTCTCTACTCGTAAACTGGGTTCGTTTGATTAAGTCTAATAAAGAGATAGAATTCATGAAACGGGCCGCTAAAATAGCAGAACTATCCATGTTGAAAGGAATTGAACGAATCGATGTAGGGATTAGAGAATGTGACGTCGCTGCAGAGATTTTCCACACACAAATTAAGGGCACAAAAGAATTTGGAGGAGATTACCCAGCGATTGTTCCGCTTTTGCCTTCAGGTGAGCGAACATCGACACCGCATCTAACTTGGACGGATGATCCCTACGAAACCGGAGATATTGTCACACTCGAGTTGGCAGGCTGTTATAAGCGCTATCATTCCCCGCTTGCCAGAACTGTGAGCATTGGAAAACCAGCGGAAAAGGTTCAAGCTTTATCAGATATTGTTGTGGAAGGATTGAATAATTGCCTAACTATGATCAAACCTGGCATTGCCTGTGAGGAAATTGAAGACACTTTTAGGAAAACAATCGCTAAAATCGGAGCAACAAAGGAATCCCGTCTTGGTTATGCTATGGGTCTAAATTATCCACCAGATTGGGGAGAACATACCGCTAGTATCCGCAAAGGAGATAAAACCATTTTACAGCCAAATATGACCTTTCATCTTATTCCGGGGATTTGGTTGGATCAATATGGCTTCGAAGCAAGTGAATCAATCGTCATTACTGAAAATGGCTGTGAAACATTGGCTTCACTACCTAGAGAATTATTTATTAAAGATGGATTTTTAAAGAGTATTAGTTAGTTTTAAAAGATATCGGGTTCATTGGGGAGGTATTAGCGGCCCAAAATATTTTACTCTGTTAAAAAAGTGAGGAGTGATCTTGTGAAAAAGAAGATGAAAGCAGGAACACAGGCTGTATGGGCAGGAGAAAAGGATTATTTAGTTCATGGCGCCACACAGGTGCCTGTCGTACTTAGCGTTGCCTATGGCTATGACGATATGGAGGAATGGTATGACGTTGCAACCGGAAAGAAGAAGGGACATATTTATGGACGAAATACGAATCCAACAGTTCAATCTTTTGAAGATAAAGTGAAAATCCTTGAAGGAGCACAGGCAGCGACCAGCTTTTCTACTGGGATGGCGGCAATCAGTAACACGCTTGCAACCTTCTTGGTCCCAGGAGACCGGATTGTTTCCATCAAGGATACGTACGGTGGAACGAATAAAATTTTTACCGAGTTTCTTCCGCGTCAACAGATAGAAGTAGTTCTATGTGATACCGGAGACCATGAACAAATAGAGAAAGAGGTGGCAAAGGGTTGTAAAATCCTTTACCTTGAATCACCTACAAACCCTACAGTCAAAATTACCGATATTGAAAGGATGGCGAAGGCAGGGAAACAGGCAGGGGCTTTAGTGATTGTCGACAATACTTTTGCCACGCCTTTGCTCCAAAATCCACTCTTTTTAGGCGCTGATTTGGTGATCCATAGTGCGACTAAGTTTTTAGGCGGTCATGCGGATGCTTTAGGTGGAGTAGTTTGTGGTTCTGAGGAACTGGTAGAGAAGATATACCATTACCGAGAAATCAACGGAGCTACTATGGATCCTATGGCAGCCTATCTTATGCTACGTGGGATGAAAACACTACATCTCCGAGTACGTCAACAGTGTGAAAATGCGATGGCGCTTTCAAAGTATTTGCAAACAGAGAGTTTAGTAGAAGGTGTTTATTATCCTGGGCTAGAGACGCATCCAAACCATGAGATTGCCAACAAACAAATGAAGGATTTTGGCGGTATGTTGAGCTTTGCCGTCAAAGGTGGTATCGACACAGTAAGGGTTTTACTTCCGAAACTAGAATTTGCAAATCGGGCTGCGAACCTCGGAGCTGTTGAAACAACGGTGGGTCCTGCACGGACGACAAGTCATATTGAATGCACTCCAGAAGAGCGTGCCGCAATGGGAATACCAGAGGGACTGATCCGCGTTTCGTGTGGGATTGAAGAACTTGAAGATATTATTGCTGATTTCCAGCAAGCATTTCTACATGTTAAGAATCTATTAAAAGTTTAATAGGAAAATTGACCAATTTATTCTGTGGGCCGTACTGATTTTTTTATTGGTTTTTCAATGGATGAATTGGAGCGGAAAGTGGGAAGGAAACCAGTAGGATGAAAGAGACTCTTCTCAAGAGTCAAGTGACGAGGGGGAAATCCCTAACTGCCCGCTGAAAAAAAGCGAAGTGGCTTGAGAAAAAAATTAACGACCATGTATGAAGCATACTTCATAGAAAGGAGGGAGCGAGTGTTAAATCAATCTGAATCAGTAGTTGAAAAATCAAATAAGCTTTTGGATCAATTAATCGAATGGCGTCGGATGTTTCATCAATATCCCGAACTCAGTTTTCAAGAGTACGGGACTTCCCGTTATATTGCGGAATCACTAAGGGATATCGCTGGGATGAAGGTTGAAACCGGAATTGGTGTTGACACGAGCGTCATCGGAACTTTAACTTCAGGTGAAGGTCCCACTATTGGACTTCGAGCAGACATAGACGCCCTTCCGATAAAAGAACGAAATTCGGTGCCTTACGCTTCTAAAAATGAAGGTGTAATGCATGCATGTGGGCATGATGCTCATACAGCCATTCTGTTAGGAGCAGCTCATGTCCTAGGCGAATGGTTTCAAAATGGAAAACTTCAGGGTACGGTCAAATTTGTTTTTCAACCAGCTGAGGAAAATACCGATAAACATGGTTTAACAGGTTCTCCGTATTTGATTCAAGATGGTGCATATGAAGGGGTTGATGCCGCGATTGCCCTTCATATGTGCCCTTGGCTTCAAGTCGGTGCCGTTCAAATAAACGATGGATATAGTATGGCAAATATCGATGTATTTCATGGGAAAATTTTAGGATCCGGTGGTCATGCTGCATATCCTGAGCGCGGTAATGACCCTATATGGATGCTTGGGCCAGTTTTGCAAGCACTCTATGGAATTGTTTCACGGAAAATATCTGCCTTAGATGCAGGAGTTGTGAGCGTAGGGCAAGTCCATGCTGGAACTGCAAGCAATATTCTTCCCTCGGAGGTTTTAATTGAAGGGACGATTCGTAGCTATTCCCCGGAAACTCGAGAGCTCCTTTCTGTTGAATTAGATAAGGCATTTTCAATCGTAAAAAACCTAGGAGGAGACTATTCGCTAAGGATTCAAAAAGGTGAACCGGCTTTAAGGAATTCTCCGATTATTAATAATTGGATATCCGTAACGATTCAACAACTTTTTCCTGATTTTATGATCATTAAACGTCCCTTTGGGATGGGAGGAGAGGATTTTGGCTATGTGACTGGAAAGCTTCCAGGTGCGATGTTTTTCCTTGGATGTGGTCAAAAGGATGGAATCCAACGAGAATTGCATACTCCTTTCTTTGACCTGGATGAAAATTGTCTTCCGGTAGGGGTCGCAATTCTTTCAGAAACGGCGATGAAATTTTTAAAGGGGGAAGTTTCGCTATAAGGGGGAAACCAGATTGAGACAGAAACTAGCATTTATCGGCTTTGGCGTTGTCGGTCAGGGTTTAGCAGAAATTTTACGAAATAAACAAGCGTTTTTACAAAAAGAGGAAGACTTTGAGACGGAGATTGTTGCGATTTCCGATTTAACGAAGGGATCGATTTACCATCCAGCTGGGCTAGATATTGATAAGGTGTTAAAAGTGTTAAGGGAGACTGGGAATGTAGAGAATTATCCAGATATTAAGGGTTTAGTGAAAGGATGGGATAGTCTTAGGACGATTACCGATAGTAATGCGGATACAATCGTTGAAGTTTCCTATACAGATGTAAAAACTGGTCAACCGGCTATCAATCATTGTAAAGCCGCATTTGAGAGTGGGAAAAATGTCGTTATGACGAATAAAGGTCCTATTGCTCTGGCTTATAAACAGCTGTCAGATTTGGCAGAGAAACACGGTGTTAGCTGGGGCTTTGAAGGGACAGTTATGAGCGGGACACCAGCATTGAGAATGCCGAAGCTCACACTTGCAGGGAACGAAATTACAGAGATTCGTGGGATTTTAAATGGCACGACAAATTTCATCTTAACAAAGATGGAAGAAGAAGGCGTTACGTATGAGGACGCCTTAAAACAAGCACAAGAATTTGGGTATGCAGAGGCTGACCCGACAAGCGATGTGGAAGGGTATGATGCATGTTATAAAATTGTCATCTTAGCTAATTATGTCATGAATGCTCCTTTAAAAGTAGAGGAAGTGGCTTGTACGGGGATTTCAGGAATTACCTTGGTAGACATCCATGAGGCAAAGGCAGAGGGAAAGCGTTGGAAGCTGTTGGCGAAAGCTTATAAAGAAGGAGGGAAGATAACCGCTTCAATTGCCCCAGAAAAATTGGAAATGACCGACCCGCTTGCTGCAATCAGTGGTGCGACAAACGCTATTAGCTATGAGTGTGACCTTTTAGGAACCGTGACCTTAAGTGGTGCAGGAGCAGGAAAAGTCGAAACAGGTTTTTCCTTGTTAATAGACCTTATTAACATCAACCGGGAAATGAAGCATGAAGATTATTGAAGGGCGTGAAAGTGATGAAGGCGAAGGTGACTGGAAGAAAGATGTTTTTCGCTGGGAAATGGGTAGCGAGAAGTAGAGTCATTAAAGTATACGACCCACAAGATAACAGCCTAATAGATACTGTACCTGCTGCGACTGTTGAAGACATTCTTAAATGTATTGATGAGGCTAAAGATGGAGCAAAGATTGCTGCTCGTTTACCAGTTCATAGACGAATGTCTATTCTTCAAAAGGCGGCAGATTATATAGAGAGTAATCAAAAAACCTATGCCAATACAATTGCGCGTGAGGGGAGCAAAACCATCCGTGAAGCAACAAAAGAGGTGGGTAGATGCATTCAAACGCTTAGAATTAGTGCAGAAGAGGCAAGAAGGATACAT
This sequence comes from Mesobacillus maritimus, assembly GCF_019749255.1. Classification (GTDB taxonomy): domain Bacteria; phylum Bacillota; class Bacilli; order Bacillales; family Cytobacillaceae; genus Mesobacillus_B; species Mesobacillus_B maritimus_A. The sequence goes on from NZ_JACWFH010000007.1 coordinate 28,650, forward strand.
GGGGAAACCATAGCTTTTGACCAAATGCCAGGAAGTGAAAATCGATTTGGCTATTATCAACGCGTTCCAATTGGGATCATTGGTGCGATTACTCCTTTTAATGACCCACTTAATCTTGTAGCTCATAAAGTTGGTCCAGCAATAGCTGCTGGGAATGCAATCATTGTAAAACCTGCCACGGTCACACCCTTAAGTGCTTTGTTGCTTGCTGAAGCATTCGCGGAAGCAGGTCTCCCAGAGAAGGTTTTGTCCGTTATCACTGGATATGGAAATGAAATTGGGGATGCTCTTGTTACTCATCATGCTGTACGGATGATTTCTTTTACCGGTGGACTTAATGCCGGTGAAGAAATTGTACGAAAGGCAGGGTTGAAGAAGGTTAGTATGGAGCTCGGATCAAATTCCCCGGTTATTGTGTTAGAAGATGCTAACCTAGAGGATGCTGTTAAGGCTACCATTGCTGGGGCTTTTTGGGCTGCAGGTCAAAATTGCCTTGGGGTCCAACGAGTGTTCATTCAAGAGAAGATTATGGAACCTTTCCAAAAGGCCTTTGTTCAGCTTACGCGTCAATATCACATTGGGAATAAACTCTCTCCGAAAACAGATATGGGACCCCTTATCAGTGAGTTGGAAGCCATCCGAGTGGAGACGATGGTGAACGAAGCGGTTGAAAAAGGGGCCGTGCTGCTAACAGGAGGAAAACGTGATGGAGCATACTATTTGCCAACGGTGATAACAAATGTTCCTGAGGATTGCACGATTGCTAAAGAAGAAATTTTTGGACCAGTAGTTCTTCTATATTCTGTGAAAGACCTAGATATGGCAATTAATACAGCAAACAGTGTGAATTATGGGTTACAAGCAGGTATCTTTACCAATGACGTCCATAAAGCTCATGAAGCCATTTCACGATTGGAAGTTGGTGGAATCATGATAAATGATAGCAGTGACTATCGAATCGATGCCATGCCATTTGGAGGTGTGAAAAAGTCGGGTCTAGGCCGTGAGGGAATATCATTTGCTATCCAAGAAATGACAGAGGTCAAAGTGGTCTGCTTTAAATTATAAGAAGAGGGCACCATCAGGATGGTGCCCTAGGTTAATCCATATTCTCTGCAAGATTTAACGCCGTATCAGATGCGGTTAAATCGACATTGAGCTGTTCTCCTAATAAATGTGGGTGATAATAGCCTTTTTCAATCATATAATTTGTCATTTTCTCATGAGTGTCAATTGCAGTTCTTAATTGTTCTCTTAAGGCAGCTCTCAGTTCTGGAGTAGCTGTTTCCGTAATCGCAGCTGAGTAATCTTTAATAGAAGCCTTTACCGAAATTAGAAAGTCCGTTGCAATAACCTGATCGGTAATGCCGCCCATCCCCATCAAGTTCTGAATGAGTTGATTCATTGTAGTTCCTCCCGCTTCGTCAAGAACTGCTGTATTTGTTTTATATGCTGAGAACAAGTATCGGCATCCTGCTCAAGAATCGCTTTTAATTCGGGGTCTTGTACTAACTTACTCATCGTACTTGTCTTCGTTAAGCTAAGGTGTTTCAATGTCAGAATCTCATGAACATCTAGTGTTTCATGTAGTCCTAAATACTTGATCATATCCTTCACTCCATTATCGCTTTTTGCTCTTTTATCATCTCTATACAAGTGAAATTTATGCTGGTTACGAGTTGTCAGAATCTCCCACGCCATAGAAATGAGATGTTGGGGAAAATAGGGTGGATGATATAAATGAAACTGGAGGTAGGTGTATGACAAAGGAAACATTAGCATTACATGAAACCCTTGAAACCCATGAAATACTCAATTTTAAAACGGTTTGTTTACTAAGATCTAAATTAATGCAGGGTTTATGCTTTGATAACGAGTTAAAGCAATTAATGGAAAAGGATGTCCAGCAATCAATCACTGCAATTAATGAGCTTGCTGGGTACTATAAACATAATGAATTATTACATTAATTCTTGAGGTGAAAAGATGAAAGACTATTTGGACCCCAGAAATGCAGAGGGGATGCCTAATTTAGCTGACTCTGCATTTGCGCTGGACTTTTTATTATCGGTGAAAAATGGAATACGTAATTACGGATTTGCGATTTCAGAGACTGCCAGTCCGGAGCTTAGAACTATTTTGACTAAGCAAATGGAAGCAGCGATGGATTTACATGCGGAAATTGCTGATTTTATGATAAAAAAAGGTTGGCTGAATCCAAGTGATTTTAAAACCCAGTATGAAGTAGACTTAAAAGCCGCTGAAACAGCGGTACAGATTGCTCAGATGAATTTATTCCCAATGGATACAGACCGAAGAGGGATGTTTGCGACACCTAATAAATAAGGAAGGAGGGATAATTTCTAATGAAAGCTGTGACATATCAGGGTATTAAAAACGTAGAAGTAAGAGAAGTAAAAACCCCAGATATTAAGAATGCGGATGATATTATTGTAAAAGTAACGACTTCGGCGATTTGTGGATCTGATTTACATTTAATCCATGGCATGATTCCCAATTCACCAACAGATTTTGTTATCGGGCATGAGCCACTTGGCATAGTCGAAGAGGTTGGCCCTGAGGTAACAAAAGTTAAAAAAGGGGACCGTGTCATTATTCCTTTCCAAGCAGCATGTGGTCATTGTTGGTATTGCAATCATGACTTAACGAGTCAGTGTGACAATTCCAATCCTCATGGTGAGATGGGTGGTTTTTTTGGTTATTCAGAATTAACTGGTGGAATTGCAGGCGGCCAAGCTGAATATCTACGTGTTCCTTATGGCAATTTCACACCTTTTAAAATCCCAGAGAATTGCGAAGTAGAGGATGAAAAATTAGTATTGCTTGCAGATGCAGCAGGAACTGCTTACTGGAGTGTGGACCATTCGGGAGTAAAAGAAGGAGACACTGTGGTGATTCTCGGATGTGGACCTGTTGGGCTATTAGCACAAAAATTTGCTTGGTTAAAAGGTGCAAGCAGAGTCATCGCGGTTGATTACATTGATTATCGCCTACAGCATGCTAAAAGAACCAATAAAGTTGAAATAATTAACTTTGAGCAACATCAAAACACAGGTGAATATATTAAAGAAATTACTAAAGGTGGCGCAGACATTGTCATTGATGCTGTCGGGATGGATGGAAAATTCACGCCAATGGAGTTTCTAGCAACTGGGATGAAAATGCAAGGGGGAGCGATGGGCGCGTTGGTTATCGCTAGCCAAGCTGTCCGTAAAGGAGGAACCATTCAAGTAACAGGTGTATATGGTGGCAGATACAACGCCTTTCCACTCGGGGATATTTTTCAGCGTAATGTGGACTTAAAAACTGGACAAGCACCTGTTATCCCATATATGCCACTTCTATACGATTTAGCAAATCAGGGAAAGGTGGATATGGCTGATATTATTACCCATGTTCTACCTCTCGATCAAGCCAAGCATGGTTATGAAGTCTTTGATACAAAGACTGAAGATTGCATCAAGGTGGTATTGAAACCGCATTAAAAAAAGGAACTGCTAACTAACTTCATTAGTGGGCAGTTCTTTTCTATTTTGTAAGGTACCATTTCCAAATGTCTCCTCATCAAAATGAGATCCTTGAATCTAGATTCCACCTCCTTTCTAATCAAAGCCCAATCATAAAGAAGCTGTTATGCATAATTTAGTAGTGACCGAAAAAAAGTGGAGGTGGAAAAATGAGCGGTAAAGGTGGATATGGAGCAGGCTTTGCTTTGCTTGTGGTGTTGTTTATCCTATTGATTATTGTTGGTGCTGGTGGTTATGGACGAGGTTACGGTTGGTAATCTTCTTCTAACAAAAAAGCAAGCTTCTAATGAAAGCTTGCTTTTTTTATGGAATGGCTTAGACATTAATGGAGTAAATTGTTTTTAGCGTCAATTAAAAGAGTGCCGTCCTGCTGGACTTGAGCGAAAAAAACATCGGAAACGCTATTTACTCCAGCATTTTGAAGTTGCTGTTCTAACCACTTTTCATCAAGGTTCAGTTTTGATAAATTGTTTGAAAGAATTCTACCATCTGTAATGACTTCAGTTGGCAGTGGATACTGTTTTGTTTGGGTCATGATGTTCATGTCACTCTTAGTTAAAGGTTGTTTTGTTTCCTTAGGCATAACCGATAGTTTCCCGTTAGTTTCAAATATCGCGTAGTCAACATCGGCTAGAGAGAATATATTTTTCTGCCTAAGCATCGCGTTTAAAGCATCTACATCTAATCGACTTTTGCGAAGGGCTCTTTCAACAATTTTACCTTCTTTTATTACGATAATAGGGTCGCCAGTGGTAACCTTCCTCGCTTCTTTTGATTTAATATCAATAACATCCATAAGAAGGGTAAAGGCAGTCCAACCAGCAAGTGCGATAACCCCATTTCTAATACTTGTATTTGGGCTAACGACCAGGTTGGCAGCTATAGAGCCTATCGCAATTGCTGAAGTGAAGTTAAAGAACGTCATTTGACTAACTTCTTTTCGACCCATTATTCTAGTCATGGTAAATAATACGACAAAGCCGATAGCAATACGGGTGATTAATTCTAAAATATTCATGTAAACCCAATCCCTTTACAACCAGTATGAGTTCATTATTTACAATTTAATTGGTTATTATACGAACTTTTAAAGGGTGGTAAGGGGTATCCTTTGCTGTTCTTTCATAAGGATTTCACTCGTGTGATTTTGATAGTGATTTGCACGAACTTACATAATATTATCTGTGGAATCTACGTTCAAATACTTTTTTAAGGTTTGCTGCAACGTACCTCTTGTATCTGCCTTTTCAGTAAAAGATATACCAGAATGAATCATATTACGGACCAATTCTGGCCGAATCCCCGTTATAACAGCTTCGCACCCCATTAATGAAACTCCGCTAAGTACTTTTTGAAAATGGTCAAGGATGTCTTTTTCCATATTTACAATTCCCGATAGGTCAATGATCAATGTTTGAACTTTAAGATTGGCAATATCAATTAAAACTTTTTCTTCAATCGTCTTAATTCGGTAGGAATCAATCATACCAATCAATGGTAAAACGGCCACTGTCGGGCTAACAGGAATAATTGGTACAGATAAATGCTCAACCAACTTCCTTTGTGAACTAATTAATTCATCTTTATAATTCGAGTAACTAAGGAAAAAAGTATTAAGAAATTGATCAAGCTGTTCATTAATCTGCTTTTCTAAATCATAGAATCGGTCGAGTTCGTTTGAGTTGTTACTCAGCTGATCGTACTTATAAAGAAAATGCCACAGAGTTCTCCGAATTGCCTGGACCCATTCTAATTTAAATGCCAACGTCATAGAATGCTTGGCCCAAACAATTCCTTCTTCATTCGCAAATTGAACAAGTTCCTCTTCTCTTTGTTTGACAACATATAGCACCAGTCTTTGGGCATTAACTAAAAGATCGATATTACCCTTTTTCAATATGTCTTTTATTTTTGAAGCAACATTAACGGCTTCGGATAATAGCTTTTTTTCAAAATGTTGTTTGTTCTCTGTGATAAACTCAGCAATTGAGGTTCTTTCGTTAAACGTTAATTCCATTGTGACGCAACTCCTTCAATTCATGGTGATCTATTTATCCTGATTTAAGAGTATTTCGACATAGTTCATGAAAATCCTTCCTAACCGATCTTTTTTTACTATGTAATTTAGTAAAAACAGATTATGGGGAAAAGTGGAATTAAGGAAAAGGTATGCTCCGACTCCTAAATATTTGCTTGTCCCTTAAATATTGGAAGGATATTCCTATGAATTGGAAGTCCTCAGTTGAAATTGGTGGAAAATAGCGATACGTGAGAAATTTGTCGGAATTTGTTGCCAAATTTTACAACAGAAAGTATTGTTTTAATTTTTTTAATAATGTATAAATTTAGTTAGTGAGTGTTTACTAACCATAGTTGAAAGTGGGGAAACGATGGGGGCTAAATCAGGTACAAAGAAAAAGATTATTGAGAAAGCACGTAAACTATTTGCTGAGCGGGGCTTCAATGGAGCTACAACTGCTGAGATTGCTCGACATGTAGGGGTTTCGGAAGCAGCACTTTATAAGCATTTTAAAAGTAAAAAAGAAATATTCCTAGCCTGTATTACGCCATCTGTTGTTGTGAAAATTGATAAAACCGATGAACCAGATATTTACGACATTATCCAAGCAAGGATGGAATTGGTTAAAAGCAATCTTGACAGTTTTAATATTCTTTTTAGGGAATATCCTTATCACCCTGAACTCGCAAAAATGTTCCTAGATCAAGTCTATACACAAGATAAACATATGAAACATCTGATGAAGAAGGTCTCAAATGAAAATCTTACGCCTGCACAATCCCTGATGTATGAAATTGGAATTACGAGCGCAATCTGGGCCATTCTTAATTTTGAAAAGGTCCAGGAGGAGGTAATCTCAGAGAAAATGCCTTTGGGAAATGTGGCGGATGAAATCGCTAAGTTTGTAATGAGTGGTGTATCAGGAAAAAAAGATTAATGAGATCAGTTGTTTCAGATACCTTCGAAATCGAAATCAAAGAAAAAATGGTCGCTAGAAAGTCAAACTTAGATATAAAAATAATGTTTGGGGGAAAAATTCATGGAAAAGATCGCTGAAATTCCACAACCGAAAACATATGGTCCACTTGGAAATGTTCCGTTACTGGACAAAGACGCACCAACCTTATCTTTAATGAAAATGGCTGATGAGTATGGTCCAATTTTTAGAATGGAGTTTTTTGGTGGATTTTCTACCATTGTTCTATCAGGACATGAATGGGTAGCGGAAGTATGTAATGACGCTAAATTCGATAAAAGTCTTGCCGGTGGTCTTCATTTTGTTCGAGCATTTGCAGGAGACGGCTTGTTTACAGGGAAAACACAGGAATCCAATTGGCAGAAGGCTCATAATATCCTCGTCCCTTCATTTAGCCAACAGGCAATGAAGGGATACCATTCAATGATGGTGGATATTGCCCTCCAGCTTGTGCAAAAATGGGCTCGCCAAAATCCAAATGAAGGTATTGATGTACCTGATAATATGACAAGACTTACACTTGATACAATCGGCTTATGTGGGTTTAACTACCGATTTAATAGTTTTTATCAAAAGGAGCATAATCCGTTTATTATCAGTATGGTGAATTCTCTAGATGAAGCGATGCATCAAAGTGTTCGCCTGCCAATTCAGAACAAGCTGTCAATTTCGAAGAAAAAGCAATATGAGTCAGACATTAAATCGATGTTTTCTCTTGTAGATGAACTAATCGCTGAACGTAGGGCACAGGGAGACCAAGGGGAGACCGATTTACTTGCTCGTATGTTAACTGCAAAGGATCCGCAAACGGGGGAACAATTGGATGATGAAAATATCCGCTTCCAAATCATTACCTTCTTAATTGCGGGACACGAAACAACGAGTGGGCTCCTATCCTTTGCACTATATTTATTACTTAAAAATCCTGAAGTATTAAATAAGGCTTACGCAGAAGTAGACCAAGTATTAACTAGCCCAATCCCATCATATAAACAAGTTACTCAACTTAAATATATTCGTATGATTCTCAACGAAGCATTGCGTCTTTATCCAACAGCACCACAGTTCACGCTGTATGCTAAGGAAGACATGGTGCTTGGTGGAAAATATCCTATTAAAAAGCGTCAAAATGTTGTGGTTCTTCTTCCACAGCTTCATCGAGATAAAAATGCTTGGGGAGAGGATGCCGAGGAGTTCCGTCCAGAGCGCTTTGAAGATCCGAAAAAGGTTCCGCATGATGCGTATAAACCATTTGGAAATGGACAGAGAGCGTGTATCGGCATGCAGTTCGCCCTCCATGAAGCTACTTTGGTATTAGGAATGATTTTGCAGCATTTTGAAATGATTGACCATACCGATTATCAATTAAAGATCAAACAAACAATGACGTTAAAACCAGATAATTTCACCATGAAGGTAAAATTGAGAGATAAGAAGATACTAGATCCATTCTTCGCATCAACTACTGAAACGAAGGAGATCCAATCAAAGCCAGTACCTGCACAGGGTACCCTTCATGGTGTAAACAATCGTCCGCTTCTTGTTCTATATGGTTCAAATATGGGGACAGCAGAAGGAGTAGCACGGGAAATTTCTGATCTTGCAAGTTCCTATGGAGTGACAAGTGAAGTTGCTACCCTTGATGACCATGTGGGGAAAATGCCTACAGAAGGCGCCGTTATCATTGTTACTTCTTCTTATAATGGGAAGCCACCAAAGAATGCTCGTAAATTTGTAAAGTGGCTCGATACTGTTGAGCCAGGTCAATTGAAAGGTGTTCATTATGCGGTGTTTGGCTGTGGGGATAAGAACTGGTCGAATACGTACCAAAATGTACCGACGTTAATTGATGAACAGCTTGCTCTTAAAGGTGCAACTCGTTTCTCAGCGCGCGGTGAGGCAGATGCTAGCGGTGAATTCGATAAGCAACTTGGTGATTGGAAGAGTCGCTTGTTAACTGATACCTTGAATGCCTTTGAGTTAACACTTGATGGTACAGAGAATCAAGAGGTAGAAGGTCTTAAGATACAATATGTAACTGGTTCTGCAAAGTCAGAACAGGAAGTAACGACTCAGTTCCCAGAAGGAGAATTAGATGCCTCTAAGCTATCTTTCCCAGAAGGGGTGACCTATAAAGTAGGAGATAAGATTGGAGTATTCCCAATCAATGACGTAGATTTAGTCAACCGCATCCTGGGGCGCTTTAAATTGAACGGAGAGGATGTTGTTGTTCTTAAGGGAAGTGAGAACCTTGTGAACCTACCTCTAAATCAACCAATCACGCTTTCCACTCTTCTTAAGAATTATGTGGATGTGAAGCAGCCTGTTACGCGTAAACAACTAAAAGATCTAGCTGCTCATACGGTCTGTCCACCACATAAATACGAATTAGAATCGATGGCAGAAGAGGGAATATATGAGCATCGAGTCTTGGAAAAAGGGATTACCATCGTTGACCTCTTAGAGAAATATGAGGCATGTGAAATGTCATTTGAGCACTTTTTGGAGATTGTGCCGACATTAAAGCCAAAATTTTATTCTGTTTCAAGTTCAAAAGAATCAGTCGTCATCTAAAGTTCGAAAATGTCCCATAAGCATTGTGGGACATTTTTTGAGTTCTAAAGTATTCAAATGAGGTTGTGAAACATTCGGAAGGTGGTTCTGAAATAAAAATAAAGGTTGCGAAAGGTTCGGAAGGGGTTCCGACGAATCTTGTTCACCAAGGGCAAAGGGATTTTTCTGCATTCTAGGGTTCCGAATGCCTCGGAAGGGAATCCGAAGTACTATGAAACAACTTAAATGAAAAAAGGACGAATCTAATGTTCACTCGAGCACATAGGATTCGTCCTTTGTTTTATGCAGCTTTTTTAAGATTTTTCTTGTTCTCTGATTCTTGAACGACTACTGCAGCTGACGCATCTCCAATGACATTTATGCTTGTTCTAAACATATCTAGGATTCGATCAATGGCTGCTACAAGAGCAATCCCTTCAAGTGGCAGATTAACTGATTGGAGAACCATCGTAAGCATAATTAGACCTGCGCCAGGAACACCCGCTGCTCCAATCGAGACCAGCACTGTCATAAACATGACCGTAATCAATTGCATGATAGTTAGTTCGATATTAAAGAATTGAGCAATAAAGATGACGGCAATTCCTTGATAGATGGCTGCACCATCCATATTAATTGTTGAACCAAATGGAAGAACAAAAGAACTAATTTCCTTTGAAACACCCAAATTTTCTTCCGTGTTTTTGATTGAGAGCGGCAATGTGGCTGAACTACTTGCAGTTGTAAAGGCAAACAGACCAGCAGGTGCAATTCCTTTTAAAAACACTAGTGGGCTCATTTTACCTAAGGTACGCACAGCGATGGAATAAGTAACAAGTAATTGTATAGCGCAAGCAATCGCAACGGCAAGAATGACTTTTACGAGTGGCAAAAGAATGTCAAGTCCATAATTTCCAACAATCGGAGCCAAGATCCCGAAAATTCCTATAGGTGCCAATTTCATGATCACACCTGTGATTTTGTACATGACAAGAGCTAGTGCGTCAAAGAAATTTGCTAATGGCTTCGCTTTTTCTCCAACCGCTGTAATGGCTAATCCGATTGCAATCGCAATGAAAATGATTTGTAGGATATTGCCTGTGCTTAGTGATTCAAATGGATTCACAGGGATAATATTCAAAATCGTATCTATTACACTTGGAATCTCTGTTTTTTCTGCACTTTCGGTTGGTAATGTGATATCAAGCCCTTTCCCTGGTGAAATACCAAAGCCGACTAAAAGGCCAATCACAACCGCCATAAAGGTGGTTCCCATAAAATAGGTAATCGTTTTGCCGCCAACAGACAAGAGTTTTTTTATATTATTCAAGCTAGTGATACCAGTAATAAGGGAAGCTAAGACTAATGGAACAACAATAAATTTAATTAACCGGAGAAAAAGGTCTCCTAATGGTTGAACAACTTCAATCTTTGGCCCAAATATAGCACCTAAAATAATCGCAAGAATAAAACCAATGAAAATCTGCGCAAGCATTCCAAACTTTTTCACAAATGGCCTCCTTATCCCGTAATTACATCTTCGGGCTGTAATAATGGAACATTGGAGAGATCAACGGATTCCGGATATTTAATTCCTTGCCCAGTATTTAAGCAGATGACTTTGTCGTCTGCGTTTATCCAATTTTGTTCACGCAATGTTCGTGCAGCTGCAAATGTTGCTGCACCTTCAGGGCAGATAAAGTTTCCTTCTAGTTCCGCAACATCTTTTTGTGCTTGTGAAAGATCGGCTTCGGAAACTGCAACTGCACAACCATCTGTTTGATAGATAGCTTCAAGAACGAGAAAATCTCCAAGCGCCTTTGGCACATTAATTCCAAACGCACTAGTTTCTGAGTTTTCCCAGAACTCTGACTCGGTTTTTCCTTCTTGCCATGCTTTGACAATTGGGGCACACCCTTCAGCCTGTACGGCTACTAATCTAGGTAATTTTTCTGATGAAATCCAACCTAACTCACGCAATTCAAGAAGGGCTTTATAAATACCGATTAGTCCTACACCGCCACCTGTTGGATACAGAATCACATCAGGTATTTCCCAATTTAACTGTTCTAAAATTTCATAGCCCATCGTTTTCTTTCCTTCAATTCGATAAGGTTCTTTTAACGTGGATGCGTCATATATTCCTTTTTCCTTTACTAGCTTCCCGACTATTTTCCCGGCATCGCTTATTAATCCATTTACTAAATGAAGGTCACCGCCAGAGATGGCAACTTCCTTACGTGTGATGGTAGGTGCATCCTCAGGCATTACAATGGTCGCTTTTATACCTGCCTTGGCAGCATAAAGGGCCCAAGCAGCACCAGCGTTCCCATTAGTGGGCATCGCTAGTTGCTTTACACCTAGCTCTTTTGCCTTTGAAACTCCAACGCTAGCTCCACGTGTCTTAAAGGATCCTGTTGGAATAATGCCTTCGTCTTTAATATACAAATTTTTGATATCCATTTTCTTGCCTAGTTCTTTCATATGAACAAATGGAGTCATACCTTCATCTAACGATACGACGTTCTCTTCCTGTTTGACTGGAAGTATCTCATGGTATCTCCATAAATTACCTTTTCGGGTAGTTACATCTTCCTTTTTTAGATTAGCTTTAATTTCATTCAAATTATAGCGTACCAACAATGGGGAACCACATTGGCAAAGTTGTTGAACTTCATGTTCTGGATAGACTTCCTGGCATTTCGGACATTCTAGGTGTGAAACATAACTAAAAGACATAACAAATCCTCCTATGATATCTAATTGCTTAGTGTTCTTGTTTACACTATTTTTCAAATTTTCTATATTGGTGAATTATCTATGTTAAGATTAATAATAGTATTCCTACTTGTCAACTTGTATTTATTTTAAAAGCATACTCTAAAAGCTAAAATGTCCCATCGGGTGCTTTAGACTTGTGACTTGTGACAGGAACTGATGTATAAACATAAAATAATTCATAAAACCAACTTGACTTATAGGAATAGTATAATTATGATGAAATTATCATTTTTGACTAAAATGTATGGGAATTATGAATCTATCATTTATAATGACAAAGTATGACAAGTTTAGATTTCTTTGTGAGGTGGATATTGTTGCAACTTCAGGTATTGAACAGTCCGTTTAATCAGGAGCAAGCAGAGCTCCTTAATCGATTATTGCCTACTTTGACTGAATCACAAAAGGTTTGGTTAAGTGGCTTTCTTGCTGCATCTCAATCAGTTTCACAGGCGGCTGTGCCGTTAGAATCAACAGGGGCACAAACTGTAGAAGCTCCTACTCCGAACGTAGTTAAAAGTGTTCCAAAAGATGTAACCATTCTTTATGGTTCACAAACAGGGAATGCGCAGGGGCTAGCGAAAAAAGCTGGTGAAAGTCTCGAAGGAAACGGGTATCAAGTAACGGTCTCAGCGATGAGCGATTTTAAACCGAATAATTTAAAAAAGGTTAACAATCTTCTTATTATTGTGAGCACACATGGAGAAGGCGAGCCACCAGATAATGCGATATCCTTTCATGAATTTCTTCATGGAAGAAGAGCACCAAAGCTGGAGGAACTTCATTTTTCTGTGTTGTCACTCGGAGATAGTTCATATGAGTTTTTCTGTGAAACTGGCAAACAATTTGATAAAAAGTTGGAAGAACTTGGCGGCACAAGGCTTTACCCTCGCTTTGATTGTGATCTTGATTTTGATGAGCCAGCGGCTGAATGGCTTGAGGGCGTGCTAGCAAGCCTTAACGAAATTCAAGCGGGAAGTGAAAATCAAGAAGTAGATGGCTTAGGTTCAATCTTGCCAGCATCACAAAAAGTGGAATCTGTGTATTCAAGAACCAATCCATTTAAAGCGGAAGTGCTGGAAAATCTTAATTTAAATGGGCGTGGCTCTAATAAAGAAACACGTCATCTTGAATTATCACTTGAAGGGTCAGGTCTTACCTTTAAACCAGGGGATAGTTTGGGAATCTATCCAGAAAATGATCCTGCTTTAGTAGAGATGCTTCTTGAGCATCTAAGCTGGAGTCCGGATCAAACGGTAACCATTAATAAACAAGGGGATATTCGATCCCTTAAAGAGGCACTGGTTTCTTATTATGAAATTACCGTCCTTACAAAGCCACTTCTGCAGAAAGTTGCAGACCTATCAAATCAAGAAGACTTACGTAAGCTATTAGAACCGGGAAATGAAGAACAACTGAAAACTTATCTAAATGGTCGTGATCTCCTTGATTTAGTCCGGGACTTTGGACCATGGGGGAATACAGCTCAGGAGTTTGTATCCATTTTACGGAAAATGCCAGCACGTCTGTACTCAATTGCAAGCAGCTTAGCAGCTAATCCCGATGAAGTTCATTTGACCATAGGTGCAGTCCGTTATGATGCTCATGGTAGAGAACGAAAAGGAGTGGCTTCAATCCTATGCGCTGAGCGTTTACAAGCTGGTGACACTTTACCGGTATACGTCCAACATAATGATAACTTTGCACTTCCGGAAAACCCTGACACTCCCATTATCATGGTGGGGCCTGGAACTGGGGTAGCGCCATTCCGTTCGTTTATGCAAGAGCGTGAAGAAATCGGTGCTGAAGGAAAATCATGGATGTTCTTTGGGGATCAACATTTTGTAACGGATTTCCTCTATCAAACAGAGTGGCAACAATGGCTTAAAGATGGGGTCCTTACGAAAATGGATGTTGCATTTTCACGTGATACTGACCAAAAGGTCTATGTGCAGCATCGCATGCTTGAACAAAGCAAGGAATTGTTTACTTGGCTAGAAGAAGGGGCAGTTGTGTACATCTGTGGAGATGAAAAACATATGGCCCACGATGTTCATCAAACATTGCTTAAAATTATTGAAACAGAAGGCAGTATGGACCACGAACAAGCAAAAGAATACTTAGCACAAATGCAACAGCAAAAGCGTTATCAGCGTGATGTATACTGATTGGATTTGAAAGGAGTTTAGCAACATGGTGAAACAAGTATTAAAGGCACCAGAAGGCTCACCAAGTGATGTTGAGCGTATAAAAGAGGAAAGTAACTATTTACGTGGTACATTAAAGGAAGTCATGCTTGATCGACTTAGCGCTGGAATTCCTGATGATGACAATCGTTTAATGAAGCATCATGGGAGCTATTTGCAAGATGACCGAGACCTTCGGAATGAACGGCAAAAACAAAAATTAGAACCAGCGTATCAGTTTATGTTACGTGTCCGTTTGCCTGGTGGAGTTGCCACACCTTCACAATGGCTTGTTATGGATGAACTTGCGAAAAAAAATGGAAATGGCACTCTGAAAATCACAACTAGACAGACATTTCAGATGCATGGAATCTTAAAATGGAATATGAAAAATACGATTCAGGAAATTCATGGAACTCTTTTAGATACAATTGCTGCCTGCGGTGATGTAAACCGTAACGTATTATCTACCGCGAATCCTTATCAATCTGAAGTCCATACCGAAGTCTACAATTGGGCGAAAAAATTGAGTGATGATTTGTTACCTCGGACAAGAGCGTATCATGAGGTATGGTTAGATGAAGAAAAAGTAGCTGGTACCCCTGAAATTGAAGAAGTTGAACCTATGTATGGCCCGCTTTATTTGCCAAGAAAGTTTAAAATTGGTATTGCCGTTCCACCATCAAATGATATCGATGTCTTTTCACAGGATTTAGGTTTGATCGCAATCGTGGAAGATGGAAAGCTTATCGGGTTTAACGTCGCAATCGGTGGTGGAATGGGGAGTTCACATGGAGATAAAACGACCTATCCACAGCTTGCCAAAGTAATTGGATTCTGTAAGCCGGAGCAAGTATATGAGGTAGCGGAGAAAACGATTACCATTCAGCGTGATTACGGAAATCGTTCCGCTCGGAAAAATGCTCGCTTTAAGTATACAGTCGACCGCCTAGGATTGGAAAATGTCAAGGAAGAACTTGAAAGCAGACTAGGCTGGAGTCTAGGAGAAGCGAAGCCTTATCATTTTGACCATAACGGCGACCGCTATGGTTGGGTGAAAGGGGTAGGAGGAAAATGGCATCTTACCTTATTTATTGAAAATGGCCGCGTTGCAGACTTTGATGATTATAAATTGATGACAGGCCTACGGGAGATTGCTAAAATCCATACCGGTGAGTTCCGCTTGACTACGAATCAGAACTTGATTATTGCAAATGTAACAAGCCAGAAAAAGAAAAAGATTAACGAACTCGTTGAACTATATGGATTGTCTGATGGCAAGCATATTTCTGCACTTCGTCGCAGTTCAATGGCATGTGTTGCTCTCCCAACATGTGGGTTAGCGATGGCCGAATCAGAACGGTACTTACCACAATTAATTGATAAGATTGAAGAGATTGTTAACGAAAGTGGACTACGTGATAAAGAAATTACGATCCGTATGACGGGTTGTCCAAACGGGTGCGCGCGTCCAGGACTTGGCGAAATTGCCTTTATGGGCAAGGCGCCAGGGAAATACAATATGTATCTAGGCGCAGCATTTGATGGCAGTCGTTTAAATAAAATGTATCGGGAAAACATTGGGGAAGAAGAAATCTTAAGCGAGCTTCGTGAGATCCTTCCTCGCTATGCAAAAGAACGAAATGAAGGCGAACATTTTGGTGATTTTGTGATTCGGGTTGGGATTATTGGAGAAACAACAGACGGAACCAATTTCCATTCATAATTGTTAAAAAAGAGACGGGATTTAATTTTCCTGTCTCTTTTTTTAATAAAGGTTGACACAATGTTGGTTATTAATTAAAGATGGATTTCCCCAAGGTCGTATTGTAAGGTTGTTGCTACCAGTCTACCACCAATTATAAACACAAGTTAAGCTAATCAGTGCGAAAATTATAGTTTACTAGCTGCGTTCTAGTAAATTAAGTCTACAACTTAAACAACAAAGAAAAAAGGATGATAAAAAGCCTAAAATATTTCTTCGATGTTTTCAAAATATTCATATTTACATCCAAAAGCTCATTGTTTCATACATCTTTTAGGTGTAAAATATTAGCAAGATGATCATTAATGCACTGATTGCACAGTCATTGAATTTATTGAAAAGGGTTGGTGGTTTAGGCTTAATCTTAAAAATGGATATGATAGGTATCGCTTTTTATTTTTCGCTAGGAAATGAATGAGTATTCATTCAACTCACGGATATTTTAATCTACAATACAGGGGTGAAGGACATGTCAGAAGAACAAACAAATAATCCTTATGATTCATTTAGACGTCTTAGTGTGATGTGGGAAAAAGGATTAAATGATATATTGCTAACATCACTCGATAATAAAGAATTGATCCGTATGACAAATCTAGGAGTAGGCATGCATTCAAGGTATATTCAAAGGCTTAAGAGAAACCAAGAATTAATGGCAAATATGATGAACATCCCAACTAAACGTGATGTTGCCAGTGTGGCGAAACTAACCGTACAAGCGGAAGAAAAGGTCGACACACTCCAGCAGCAAATCTGGACTTTACAAGATAGTTTCACTTTAGCCAATAAAGAGCAACAACAATTTATTAAAGAGATGATGGAATTTAATCAAAAGCTCAATAAAGAGTGGGAAAAGTTATCAACTGACTTTACAGAAGCAAGGAAACTTACTGGTGAACTCAAGAAACTAAAAAAAGAGTTGACGGCTTCAGAAGAAATAAAGGCAGCTTTAGAAGATGTTAAGAAAGAGTTAGTTCATCTAAGGGAAACAAAAGATGAGGTCGATCAGTTAAAAAAGCTATTGAAGAAAGAAAAAGAAGAAGCAGTTCTTATAACTGGCGGAACAAAATAAGGGTGAAAGGGAGTAGGACGGATGGCAGCGATAACAAAATGTAAATTACCAGTAACGAATTTGGAAACTGAGAGGGACCGTTGGCGTAACCTTTATAAAGTTTTGAACGAACCGAAGCCTGAGATAGTCCCTTCACCTAGACAAGCCGTATGGAAAAAAAATAAGTCAGTTCTGTGGTATTACCCAGCCCAAGAAAAAAAATATGATATCCCTTTATTTTTGGTGTATTCACTTTTAAATAAACCCTATATCCTCGATATTTCGGAAAAAAACAGTGTGGTTGGCAATCTTACTAAACAAGGTTACGATGTGTATATGTATGATTGGGGCTCCCCAGGGCTAGAAGATAAGGATATCTCGTTGGACAATTATTTATTAGATTATTTAGAAATGGCGATAAGAGTTGCGTTAAGACATGCCAAAGCACCAGAAATTTCATTAGTAGGTTACTGCATTGGTGGAACATTATCAGCAATGTTAGCGTCGATTACAGATCTTCCGATAAAAAACCTAGTTTTAGCTGCTGTTCCGATTGACTATAGTAACTTTATTCTACCGGATAAATGGGTAAAGGCGATACAGAGTGGGAGCTTGAGTCTTGACCAAATGATTGATGCCTATGAAGTCATTCCATCTGAGTTTTTATATGCAACATTTTTAGCTTTGCAAGGGTTTAATATTGGACCGAACGTCAATCTTGTGACACGTGGCCATGACCATACCTATGTGGATAAGTGGCGCAGAATGGATAAATGGACAAAAGACGCGGTCACATTTTCTGGTTCTGCTTTTAAACAAATGCTAAATGATTTATATAAGGATAATAAGCTGGTTAAGGGTGAAATGGTCATTGGGGGGAAAAAGGTAGACTTGAGTAATATTAAATGCAGTCTATTGGTTATCACCTCAACAAGGGATGAATTAGTTCTAGAAAGCCAGAGCCTTCCTGTTATGGACTTAGTTAGTAGTGAAGATAAGACCTATCAGCTAGAAGAGGCTGGTCATGTATCCATTTGCTTAACTGGCCAGTTTGCTTTTGCAGTTGCCCCATGGCTCGAGACCCGTTCAAATTTAAATTAAAAAAATAGTCAGTAAAAAAAGCGGGAGGGTCTACTCTCGCTTTTTTTTACTGCAGAAAGGATACGAGTTGGATACTTAGAGAAGCACATAAACAATTGTATAAGGATTAATGCTTTGTTTTATATTTCATTGCTAGCATGATTAATTTATCAAGATCTTGACTTATTTTTAAGGCTTCATCAGATGAAATACCCTTTACCGAGGCTAAATTGGTCATTTGATTTCTTTTCACTTCGATGATTTGTTGTAAATTTTCGTACATGGTTAACAAAAAGACCACCTCCGAGTAATAACGAATGTTTGTTGTTGAAAATAATGTTATCACAGTATAAAACTATATTACTAGGTTAACTTGTGTTTTTTTACCATATTTATGAACAAATTATGACAATTTGAAACAATGACTTCCATGAATCCTACCATATATATAAATTAGCAACCATAATACTTTTTCCGGTTCATCTATATAAAGTATTGCCTAGTTCACTTAAAAATTGTCTCCTAAAAAAAGATGTAAGAAATCTTTACATGAATGATGATAAATATGTGAGCCTAGATTATATTAAAACTAATCAGAATATAAAAATTGAGAATAGCGTGAAACCCAATTGTCTTTTTAGTTACGATAAGTTACATCTTGGTTCTATAAAATTATTAGATAAGGAGAGAGCGATATGGGAACGAGAATAGCTGCTGTTGGTGATAACATTGTTTCAATCAAAGGAATAAAGGGAAAAGTAGAGAAAGTAAAAGAAAACTCCGTGATAGTGGAAATTATCGAAAACCTTTCGGAATATGAATTTATAAACAATCGAACAGTGGTTTCTCATAAAAATTATATGGTCATTGATTTTGTGCAGTAGGTCTCCAATTCGGAGGCTTATTTATGTTTATTCCAAGCCTAGGTCATAAATTTTGTTTTTTAGTGGAAAACTAAAAATAAAAGGAATGAAATGAGCGGAGGGAAGAGATGGATAAAAAAGCAAAATTAACTCAGTTATTACAAGAATATGGGTATCCTCAAGAAGCTATTAATGATTTTATGAAGGATACTGAGGAGTTAAATTATGAAGAGGCGAGGAAACGGATTTTGCCTTATAAAGATATCACTGCAGAAAGATAACTGCCAATTTCAACAACCTTATTTGCAAAGGGGAGGCTTACTAATTATATGAAAGAGAACAGTATGAACAATAAACATGATGGAACACACACAAATCATGCTGATAAAAAGAAACCAGAAAATGGGCTTTATGGGATTGCAGCAGAAATGAGTCTCCAATCGGTTAATTTTGCAACAACGGAAAATGCTTATTTAAATGAACATTTCCAAGAAGAAGCAGACGATTAAAGTCTTTTAACAATGTGAATGATATTTTTGCTTGTAAGTTTCCCTTACAGGCTTTTCGTATTTTTCCCATTTTACTGCCATTTTTGGTAGTGAAAGTGGTATAATGGAAGGAAAGAGGGGGGATTGTATGGTTATTCATCAAAATATGTCACCTAAGGCGGTTATTGAAATTTGGGGTAACACGCTTGATGTGTTTAAAAATTATTCTGTACCCATCTCTGGAAATCCATTAAATTCTTTGGTTCATGAAGAGACATTGCCGCAATTACTTGAGGAGTTAAATCAAACAATAGGTAGCCCGGTCACTGGTCCTATGGAGAGTAACTAATACATTCTTTGCGATAAAAATATAGCATAATCTATTTTTTACAATTGGAAAAAGGGAGCTTGGGATACTCAAGCTTCCTTTTCTGTGTTTTTTTATTTTTATTTCTATGATAAGGAAAATGGTTGAACTATGTTTTCCTTGAAAATTAGGGTGAATGCGAATAAGTTTTTAACCGATTTAAGTTAATTGGCATTTGAATGGTAACTTGATACATTCAGCTTTTTCTACAATAAATCATGATTAAGGGCGTGTGATAGGGATTCAATCGCTTGCCTAACTTCTCTTTGATTTTCAAGTGTATTCATTTTTTCTCTAGCATGAAGGAGGACGGGACGAACGGATTCAATCGAGCGTCCAAATTGGTACATCCAATCATATCGAGGAACCATCCAAGTATGAAAATGATGGGTTGTGTCTTCATTATAGAAATAATAAACATGTTCTATTCCTAATAGCTCTCTTTGAGCCTTACGAAGTTTCTGGAGGATATTCATATAATCCTGCATCTCAATTTCTGTTAATTCATCTAGACATGTAAGGTGTCGTTTTGAAGCAAGGATGACTAACCCCTTTATTGGGTACGCAACATCTTGATGAGCATGAAAATATTCTGTTTCAATAATGGTACCACCATCAGGAGTAATGATCCCATTTGTAATTGCACAGCTTAAACATTCAACTTCAACTGTTTCCCCATTTGCCAATATAATCGTTCTCATTCGGTATCTCCTTTACCAATTCTTTTCGGAAGTCATGCCCCAAGAAATTTTTTGTTAAATTTGAATTAAAACATTTAAAAAGTGGCTAATAATAAAGGCATTATCACCAACAGTAACTTTAATAGGGGATACACGAATTAGTTTAGCTCTTTTTTCTTAATGCCTTCAGTGAAAATCCGCAACGGAGTGGTTATTTTCCACGATTTACTGTTTATGATATTCTGTAGTCTCTTATGCAAATATTTGTGTTCGTCCTCCACAATGGAAAGCCTTTGTTCTAATTGTTTTATTTTAACTTCCTTTTCTCTCAACTCTTCACTTAAAGAGTGTTGTTTTTCAGTCATTTCATTTTCCCCCATTGTGTTTTTGAACTGCATGACAAGTACTTCTAAATCCTCTAAGGCAGGAAGGAGGTCACTTGATATATTGGTTTCGATTCCAAGACGTCCTATTTTTTGAAAATAAAAGAGAATAACCGCATATAGAAAAAAGATACGTTCAATGGTGCTTAGCCTCTGACCGTTAGGATTATCATCTAAGTAAAGAGTCTTTATTGTAGAATAAGGAACTAGTAAACTAGTTAAATATCTAGCAATGTCAATAAAATGAGGTCCAATTGTATAAGTGCTCCAATCAAGAATTCGTGGTAACCCATCGTTTTGATTAACAATCACATTTTGATAACCGAGATCTCCATGTAATAACCCATAATGTTTTGTGGGGTGAATATAGTTGTATAACTGATTCCTCATAATGGACTCTTCTAACCTGGTGATTACCTGTGTTGCAGCTTTTGGATATTTTTGTTGCTTAATGATTAACTTTAATGAATCAAATAGTTTAGTATTATATTTTTTTTCGTGAATGTGAGTAAAAAAGTGGACAACAGAAATCGCCCTTCCTCTTTTAAATTGATAAACGTAATTGGGGCGCGGGTAGTTATGTATAACCTGTTCATACCGAATCGAAGAAATTTGTTGGCTTAGTTGGACTACGGCCTTTAGAGGCTGTTTGTCATTTTGTATGGAATCAATCATCTCAATGGTTAAATACAAGATACCGTCAATAATTTGGGAATCGATATATTTTGGGGTAAAACCCTTTAAATGGGTGAACTCTGTACATACTTGCTTATAGAAGCTCTCTTCACGACCAGCTCCAGTTTTTTTATTACTATAGGGCGAAATTTTCGTGAAAAACCTTTTTCCCTGATAAGTATGGATAAAACCACCTAGATTGTTTTTACCATCTACATAGATATAGTTTGATTTTACATCTGAAGTGTTTTCAGCAAAACCACTCTGTATATTTTTAACTAACTTATTAAATGGGATTTGGTGCTTACATTCCAGACCATTTTTATAAGCTGTTTTTGCTTTTTTTCGATTAGATAAAAAAGAATAGGTTCTCCCTAAATAGAAATGGTAGTCTGCTAGTTGTGGCTGCCAATTTACCAAGGTTTTCGCCACGTTATTCGCGGAAATCCAATCACCTAAAAAATCGTACAAATGGTAAAATTCTAGCAATACGGGTTCGCTATTTGGGTGCTGTTTCATTCCCTTTTTTAAAACCTCTTTTGCCGCATTAGTTTGGCTAATTATTCGAAGGCTACGTGCATATGAAACAAAAACGGTATCCTCACATTGTTCACTATTTTCATGCAAGTATTGTTTATAGCAATCAATTGCATTTTGCCATTTATGCTCTCGTTGAAATTGTTGAGCTTGTGTTAATAAAGGTGTTTCCAATATTTTCACTTCCTTATTACTGTAAATTTATCAGGAACTACTAAATAAAGTCAATGTAAACAAAAAGCTTTATTTGGATATAGAGGTTTGAGGAGAAAGTAAACCCTTTGAATGGGAGAAAAGCCTGAAGTTACAAAATACTGTTTTATTTTCTGAGAAGCATATTTTCCACGAAGGGTAAAAATAATTACTTTATAAAGTAATTATTAGTTGCTTTAAATGGTAATTTATATTACTCTTTAAAGTAAGGAGGGGATAAATTGGAAAAATTGAGATTAAATGTACCTTTATTACGAAAAAGGGTACCAAATTTAACAAGTGCTGCCCGGTCCGTTGGATTACGCCCGGCGACTGTTTCAAATCTATGTACGGGGAAAATACCTGTTGGTCGATCAGAGGTACGTACTTTAGTTGCGCTTGCCTCATTAGCACAATGCACTCTGGATGAATTAATTTTAAGAGGGGAGACGGTGGAGATGATTGAAACGAAAATTAAAACGGTGGATTTGTTTGCACCCATTGTCAAAGGGGGCACGGTTGGCCTCGTTGCCCGACCTGGTATGGGACAATTAGTCGTACTTGCTGAGTTGTTTCACAGATTAAAAAAAGAAGGATATAAAACCATCTTCCTTATGCCTGAGGAAAATCATCCAGAATTGATGGATTTAACTGGGGAAGTAGATGTAGTAGTGGACAGTATCGATAAAGCATATGAGGAAATGAAAGCAGTTGCTCCAAAACAAGATGTTATATTCACTGCAGATCGTTCACATGTTTTAACTGGAGAAATTTATGACTTACAACAAAAGATAGAGGAAACAGAAGTACAATCTGTGACGACAATCCTACTTGATTTAAAGGGTGCATCTGTAGATGAAGATTTACCATATGGTCCACTTGAAACCTTATGGCAATTTGATGCCGATCTTGCTGCTAGGCATAAATTTCCTGCTGTTAACCCAATTTACTCTACATCTTCCGTTCTTGAAGTTGCTCATCTAGAACAAACTCATCTTACCGTTCAACAAAAAGCCCAAAAACTATTGCGTCGTTATCGTGAATTACGTTCCTTAGTAAATGTAAAGGGAATAGATGGAATCCCAGCATCTGAAGTTCAGGTGTATAACAGAGGGGAACGTTTAGAAGCCTATCTTACACAACCATTTTTCGTTGCGGAAGACTTTACGGGAATTAAAGGGGAAGAAGTTGCCCTTGAAACGACCTTAAACGATATTCGCAAAATTATTGATGGTGGAGCCGACTCTCAGACAGTTGAATCACTCAATTTTATTGGCAAACTATCAGTTTAATATAATCATTCATTTTTGATGATATGTGACTCAAAATGAAAACGAAAACAGAAGGCTAGGCACCCTCAAAAATGAGCGTACCTGGCCTTATTTTATGAATTTTTTTATTTTGGTTAGACCGTCTTTTACATTCGGATAACGAAAAGGAAGGTCGAACTTTGTCGTTTGTTTTAAGATGCTTTTTTCATGGGAGAAGGTATAGAAGCTCCCTTTTCCGTGATAAGATCCAATTCCACTTGTTCCGACTCCTCCAAAGGGAAGGTGTGGAGATCCGAGATGATAGACTGTATCATTTAGACAACCGCCTCCAAATGATACTTGATTGAGCACCTTTTTCTGAATGCTCTCACCTTCCGAAAACAGATAGAGTGCAAGAGGTTTTGGATGGTTCTCAATGCCCTTAATCACATCATCTATGGACTCGTATTCTAAAACTGGGAGGATGGGACCAAAAATCTCGTCCTGCATAACTGGATGCTCCCATGTAATTTCGGTTAATACTGTCGGTTCGATTTGCAATCTTTTTTTATTTGTGTTGCCCCCAATGAAAAGCTTGCCATTATCAAGAAAGGAGGAAAGTCTTTGAAAGTGTTTTTCGCTCACGATTCTCGTAAAATTACGGTTTTCGAGTGCTTCGCCATATAAATCTTTAATCGCCTCTTGGAAAAACTGCAAAAATGGCGCTTTAATGGATTTATGAAGATAGAGATAGTCTGGTGCGACACATGTTTGACCAGCGTTAACAAATTTCCCCCAGGCAATTCGCTTAGCGGCCAATTTGAGATTAGCATCCTCGTGTACAATACAGGGACTTTTCCCACCTAATTCTAAGGTAACCGGTGTTAAATTTTTTGCTGCGGCTCCCATAATAACTTTCCCAACCGAAACGCTTCCTGTAAAAAAGATATAATCAAATTTTTCTTCTAGTAGAGCCTGGCTAGTTTCGACGCCACCCTGAACAACGGTAATATATTCTTCAGGATATATCTCAGAGATGAGCTTGGCAAATACTTCTGAAGTGGTTGGTGTTAACTCAGATGGTTTGATAACGGCACAGTTCCCTGCTGCAATTGCACCAATGAGAGGGGCCACGGCCAGTTGAAAAGGGTAATTCCAGGGAGCAATTATCAGCGTTACACCATATGGTTCAGGATAAATATAACTTTTAGAACCTATATGGGTAATGGGTGTTTTAACTTTTCTCGGTTTAGCCCAAGATTGCAGGTGGTTGATGGCAAACTTAATTTCCTCCAGAACAATCATAATTTCTGTTGTATAGGCATCGAATTCGGATTTATTCAAATCAGCCCTCAAAGCATCCATAAGTGGTTGTTCATTGGCTTTAATTTTGCTACGTAATTTCTCGAGAGCATCAATTCGATAGGTTAGGTTCTTCGTCTTTTCTGTTCGGAAAAAGGATTGTTGTTTGGTTAGTATCGAGCTGTATGGACCCATCTAATGAACAGCCTCCATTCTATTGAAAGTGTTTTTAGTATAATAAATATATTTACTCTTTAATGATTTGGTAAAGTGTCAGTAACTCTTTTTTTGATAAGATTTTCGGAACTGGGTAGAGTGGATTTGCTTCCTTATATGCTCGATCCACCATAAATGGAAGGTCCTCTTCGTTGATCCCACTGACCTTTGTTGGGATATCCATCTCTTTATTTAGGCTTTTAATGGCGTTAATAAATTTCTGGGCTTTCGTTTCAACAGAATCAGAAAGGTCAGTTATTTTAACTAAATCGGCAAGCTCAGCCAATGGTTCATGTGCACTCTCCCCATAGTAATCAAGGACATGGGGCAGGATAATTGCATTTGCAAGCCCGTGAGGAACAGAGTAGAATCCTCCAAGGGTATGGGCAATGGCATGGACATAGCCAACATACGCACGTGTAAAAGCAATGCCAGCTAAATATGCCGCTTTTTGCATTTTCGTTCGTGCTTGAAGGTTCTTCCCATTATGATAAGCTTCAGGAAGGTAGTCAAATATCAATTTTACCGCATCTCGGCTGCACTGTCTTGTTTCGCCCGTATTGCTTTGTCCAATGTAAGCCTCTACAACGTGGGTTAAAGCATCCATTCCAGTTGTAGCTGTCAGATGAGGCGGGAGGTTGATGGTCAATAGTGGATCTAGTACCGCGTAATGGGGAATGAGGGCCATGTCATTAATTGCATACTTTTCAAGAGTTTTGGTGTTTGATATCACCGCCGCAACGGTGGCTTCACTCCCGGTACCCGCAGTTGTTGGAATCGCAAAGAGAGGTGGGATTTTTTTTCGGATTTTTAATTCGCCTTTCATTTGTGGAATGGTCTTTTCTGGTCTTGCTATACGGGCGCCGACACCCTTTGCGCAATCTAGCGGGGAACCGCCGCCAAAAGCGATAATTCCCTCACAGTGTTTAGCGTAATAGAGTTGAAGCGCCTCCTCGATGTTTTCGATCGTTGGATTTGGTACCGTCTTATCATAGATGGCAACGTCCAGGTTCTCTTCTTTTAAATCTTGGAGCAATCGATCCATCAGCCCAATAGAAGTAATCCCTTCATCAGTGACAATTAATATACTACCAATCCCCAGCTCTTTAATCACTTTAGGAAGTTTACTAACAGCATTTTCGCCCTCAATTAATTGGGGTTTCCGCCATGGGAGTAAGGGAGAGACAAGCTTGAAAGTCCGTTGGTACAATCTGCAATAGACTTTATACATCAATTTTCCCCGCTTTCATTCATAATAAAAAATCACTTATATAATCCATTCACATACATTTGTGCAAGACTTTCACTAATTGTTCGATAATCTTTATCTGTTTTATTCAAGGCAATTTTCCACATGTATTTTTCACCTGTGTAAAATAAAACCCCAGCCACAACCTCTGGATCAAAGTCACCGTGATGCGTTAGTCCCTTATCCATCGCTTGTTGAATGTTTATTGAAATGCGTTTGATGAATTTTTCTATGAACTCCTCCCATTTTTCATTGATTATATGCGAGACCCCTATTGCTTCATGAAAAACTTTCAGAGCTTGCTGATGTTTAATGGCCAGCTTGAGGAACATTTCA
Organism: Mesobacillus maritimus; assembly: GCF_019749255.1. Classification (GTDB taxonomy): domain Bacteria; phylum Bacillota; class Bacilli; order Bacillales; family Cytobacillaceae; genus Mesobacillus_B; species Mesobacillus_B maritimus_A. The sequence continues at coordinate 55,148 of NZ_JACWFH010000007.1, forward strand.
ATGTTCCCGCGAGTGAGGATAAGTGAGTCCTCTTTGGAATTTACATGATAAGCAACACTAGCAATCTGGTAAAATTCCTTTAAGATTTCGTCAATAATAATGAAGAAAATTTCTTCCTTTCCTCCGGGGAAATGGGTATAGGCTGTTCCGTATCCGGTCTTAGCTTGCTTTGAAATCATTGATATTGTTGTATCCTTATAGCCGTTTTCGAGAAATAGAGTTTTTCCTGCTTCAATAATTTTGCTCTTCGAACTTTCACCTCTCATTTTTCTTTTATCTGTTTGCTCGCGCTCCATATGCATACACTCCTCAAAGTAATCATTCCTAGAAGAATTTTTCGCTGGTATTATAAAAATACTGAAAACTTTAAACTTTTAAAAAATAAATTGACTTGATCATATCATAAACACTATACTAAAATCAAAAGAAATTGACACTATATCAACTTCTTTTTAATAGATTATTAGAATGGAGGATGTTTATGTGGATAGAGCCTAATGAAACAGAGGTTAATAGGGTTCAGGTTCTTAATGAAACAGGGAAACTAGTTCGTACATACCCTCAGATTTGCGATGAAGAACTTTTAGGACTTTATAAATGGATGGTTCAGGCAAGAACGTTTGACCAACGAGCTTTAAAGCTTCAACGGCAAGGAAGAATTGGTACTTATGCACCAATGATTGGCCAAGAAGCTGCACAGATTGGAAGCGCTTTTGCTTTAAAAGAGCAGGATTGGATGTATCCAAGCTACAGAGAAGTAGGTGCCTCCTTAGTACATGGTGTGTCGATGGAAAACTTTTTCTTATATACAATGGGCAATTTGCAAGGTGGGACTTCTGCGAAAAATGCGAATGTTTTCCCAGTTCAAATCATTATTGGTGCACAGTGTCTTCATGCAGTTGGCGGAGCGTGGGCTTCAAAGTTACAACATGAAAATAGTGTAAGCGTTGCGTATATTGGGGATGGTGGGACATCGCAAGGAGATTTTCATGAGGCCTTAAATTTTGCAGGTGTCTATAAATTGCCAGTTGTCTTTTTTGTGCAAAATAATCACTGGGCCATCAGTGTACCTAGGTCTAAACAAACGGCAAGTAGCACGATTGCCCAAAAAGCAGCCGCTTACGGGATTACAGGGATTCAAGTGGATGGAAACGATGTACTTGCGGTTTACTCAACCATGCAAGAGGCGTTAAAACGTGCCCGTGAAGGGAAACCAGTATTAGTCGAAGCTGTTACTTATCGACAAGGACCGCATACCACCGCGGATGATCCTACAAAATATCGCCAAAATACTGAGGTAGAATCATGGCTTGAAAAAGACCCTCTTAAGAGAATGAAAGCGTTTATGATTGACCGAAACATCTGGGACGAGGAATTAGATCAAAAAGAATTTGAAATAGCGAATGAAAAGGTTACAAAGGCGTTTCAACTGGCTGAGAATACCCCGAATAGTAAAACCGAAGAAGTGTTCGATTTCGTATTTGAACAAAAAACAAAACAGTTACAGGAGCAAAAAAGTTCAATTGGAACAGAGGGGGTTTTGAAATGACTTCTATGACCATGATTGAAGCAATAAACCTAACACTACGAAAAGAAATGGAACGGGACAACAAAGTGGTTTGTTTAGGAGAAGATATCGGGAAAAACGGTGGTGTTTTCCGTGCTACGGATGGATTGCAAGCTGTATTCGGGGAAGAACGGGTAGTTGATACGCCAATTGCAGAATCTGCAATTGTTGGTGCAGCGGTCGGCATGGCCACACGGGGGTTACGTCCAGTAGCAGAAATTCAGTTCCTTGGCTTTATCTATGAGGCGATGGATCAGATGGCGGCGCAAGCAGCACGGATTCGTTTCAGATCAGCAGGTACCCTCAATGCTCCAATGGTTGTTCGTGCACCGTTCGGGGGTGGAGTGAGAACCCCTGAATTACACTCTGATAGTTTAGAAGGATTATTTTTACATTCTCCAGGTTTGAAGGTTGTAATGCCAAGCTCTCCTTATGATGCGAAAGGGTTGCTAGCAGCTGCGATTCGAGACAATGATCCTGTGTTGTTTCTTGAACCAATGAAATTATATCGTGCGTTTAAGGAAGATGTCCCTGAAGAGGATTACCTTTTAGAACTCGGAAAGGCACATGTTTTAAAAGAAGGGGAGGATTTGACGATCATTACGTATGGACCAACCGTTCCGCTCGTGAAAAATGTCGTCGAACAGATTGAGAAAACTCAAAATCTATCAATAGAAATTATTGATTTACGGACTATTACACCAATAGATGAAGAAACGATTCTTGCTTCCGTCCAGAAAACCGGACGAGCGGTTATTGTTCATGAAGCTGTTAAAACGGGTGGACCAGGTGCAGAGATTTCAGCACTTATAAATGAAAAGGCGTTGTTCCATCTAACTGCACCGATTATCCGTGTTACTGGTTTTGATACCCCCTATCCTGTTCCTTCGGTAGAAGATGATTGGTTGCCAAATGCAACAAGAATTGGCGAGGGAATTAAAGAAGTATTATCACATTAACAAACTTGTTGCCAGTAAAGAGCAAAAATCCTTTGCTGGGCACATTCTGAACTACAAAAGAAATTCTAGAATGAGCAAGGAGTTTGCAAACGAATTTAAAACCAACTAACTAGCTGAGCTAACGCAAAAATCGGCTTTAGGATTTCAGCAACAATCTATACGAAAACAGCCTTAATTTCAAAAGGAGTTGCAGCATATGGCATTCGAATTTAAGCTTCCTGACATTGGGGAAGGATTACATGAAGCAGAAATCGTTACTTGGTTTGTTAAGGTAGGGGATTATGTAAAAGAAAATGACAATGTCGTTGAGGTTCAAACAGACAAAGCGGTCGTTGAAATCTCTTCTCCAGTAACGGGGACCATTCATTCTCTAGGAGCAGAAGTGGGAGAAGTAGTAAAGGTCGGAAACACATTAATCACTGTCCTTGAGGAATCTAAGATGCAGAACGATCCCTTGTCAAGACAACAACATCACGAATCATCACCTCATACCTTACAACAAGCAAGATCCCTGCAAACTACAACAACTAGGGAAAACCAAGGACCTTCACACACAATTACCCAAACAGCACCAATCGAACAAGATAAAGGAATTCAATCAAAGCAACAAAGCATATCCATTCAATCTACTACTTCGTCGGATCGGCCGCTTAAAAAGCGAGTGATTGCTGCTCCATCCGTTCGAAAGTTGGCTCGCGAATTAGGGATTGATATTACTGAAGTACCTCCAACTGGGAAAGCTGGTAAGGTCACCGATGAAGATGTGCGGAACTTTTACCAACAATCACAAGATGAGGCAGCCGTTGCTCTAGCACCAGAAGTTGAAATAATTGAACAGGAAAAGCCCAAACAAACTCTTTCAGTGAGGGAATTAAAACAGGAAGATGAGATCCAAGGAGAACGAAGAGAGTCTATTCTAGGAATCAGACGGGTCATCTACGATAATATGAAAAAATCAACCACAACAGCCATCCACTGCACAGGGATGGATGAGGTGGTGATTACTAAACTTGTTGAAGTAAGAAAGCAGCTATTACCTTATGCCGAAAGTATGGGCGTCAAACTAACGTATTTGCCGTTTTTTGTAAAGGCATTGGCGAAAGCATTGAAACATCACCCGATCTTCAATGCATGTGTGGATGATGAAAAAATGGAGATTATCTACAAAAAGGATATCCATATCGGGATTGCTACCGCAACAAATGAAGGACTTATCGTTCCCGTAATTAAGCATGCAGACCGAAAGACAGTATTGGAAATTGCCAATGAAATTCAGGATCTATCCTCACGGGCACGGGAACGGAAGCTAAAACCTTCAGAGTTAACAGGTAGTACGTTTACGATTTCGAATACAGGTGCTAGTGGTGGTTGGTTTGCAACACCTATCATCAATTATCCTGAAGTGGCGATTTTAGGTGTGCATTCTATCAAAAAACGCCCAATTGTTGTAGATGATGAAATTGTCATTGGGCATGTTATGGGAACGTCATTAACTTTTGACCACCGTGTCATTGATGGGGATCCAGCAAATAGGTTTATGGCGTGTGTCCATGCTTATATAGAAAACCCTGAAAGGTTGATTTTAGAGAGCTATTAAAATAATGGTTAGTAGGACGGGTAGAAATAGCTATTTTTATAGATTCGGAGGGTGCCGTTGTGACAGTGATGTATGATCAATTATTAAACATCATCCAAGATGCGGATAGAATCTCTCGTAATGGAACGATTCTTGAGCAGCACAGCAAAGGAATGACCTACCATGCTCCGCAAAAACCTGAATTAGTGGTGTATCCAGAATCGAAAGAAGAAGTAAGTCAAGTTCTTACGTATGCAAATGAAAGAAACATACCAGTTACTCCATTTGGTGTGGGAAGCAGTCTTGAGGGCCACATTATTCCTGCCAAGGGTGGAATTACCCTCAATTTTTCGCTAATGAATAAGGTTGTGGAAGTTCGCCAAGATGACTTTCTCGTTAAAGTCCAACCAGGTATAACAAGAAGTCAGTTAAACAAAGAATTAAAAAAATATGGATTGTTCTTTCCTGTCGACCCTGGTGCCGATGCAACGATTGGTGGAATGGTTTCAACAAACGCTAGTGGCACTAATAGCGTTAAATACGGAACAATGAAAGACCAAGTATTAGGATTAGAAGTTGTTCTGGCCGACGGTCGTATCATGAAGACCGGCGGAATGGCGGTAAAATCATCAGCTGGATATAATTTGACTAGTTTACTGATCGGTTCTGAGGGGACATTAGGAATTTTCACAGAAATTACATTACGCTTGCGAGGTATCCCTGAAGTAACTGTGGCCGCAAGAGCCCTGTTTTCTTCTATTGATGACGCTGGTACTGCTGCTGCTGCGATGTTGAAATCGGGATTAGATTTAGGGAAAATTGAGTTAGTCGACCAAGCAACGATCCGAGCGGTTAATGCACATAAAAACACGGATTATCAAGAAGTGCCAACTTTGTTTATTGAGATGAGCGGCAGTGAACCTACTGTTAAAAATGATATGGAGTTAGCCCAGGAAATTGCGTTAGGGGAAGGTTGTCAACTGTTTGAATTCGAAAGTGACTCTTTGGCAAGAGCAAAGCTTTGGGAGGCAAGACATCATGTTGCGTTCGCCATACAGGCAGCGAATCCTGGAAAAGGATTGTTATCAACAGATGTTTGTGTCCCGATTTCGGAACTTCCTAATGCGATCAAGGAAACAAGGAAATTGATTGAACTACACGGAGTAGAAGCCGCAATCTTTGGTCATGTTGGAGATGGGAATTATCATGCAGTGTTATCAATCGATGAAAACAACCCTGAACAAGTTAAAAAGATTGAAGAAATAAACCAGCGTATTGTTTCTTATGCGTTAGCCAAAGGTGGGACTTGTACAGGAGAGCACGGAATTGGATTGGGGAAAAAACAGTTTTTACGGTTAGAGCATGGTGAGGGTGTTGAGTTGATGGAAGAAATTAAGTTGACATTCGATCCCAAAGGGATATTGAACCCAGGGAAAATCTTTTGAATACTAGTTCCAGCCCCTTATGGGCATATGAAAGCTCCTTTCAACAGAAAGGAGTTTTTTTATAGAAAAAAAGGATGAAATTAAATTTGAGGATTGTCTAGCAGCATTTCCTAGCATTTAGTGGATAACTTTAAGTGATATTTGTTCTTTTTAAGTAGGTATTCGTTTGATTTCTTAAAATCCATATACCAGTTTATGGGATTCACCATATGATATAAAGACTTTGATTAGGGGGGAGGGAACGGCTATGAAAACGGGGATGCGCCATCAAGAATATATTAAAAATTTACTAGAAAAAAGAGCACACGAGCAAAAAAAAATTAATCCCATTCATGAAAAAGGAGAGAAACTTACTTCCCCTTCGAGTGCAACGACCCTAGAAGAAAACAAATTATTAACCGAGTATATGGAACAGGTAAACTTACAAAAACTTGCGAATTCTATGCCCCATCAAAAACACCCTTTATTTCTTAAAAAATTTTTCAAAATGAAGCGAAATCAGCAAGTCATCGTTTATGTGAAAAAGGATGATAGCGTTCATGAGGTATTGGGGAGAGTGAGTACCGTCGGACGCGATTTTGTTATGCTAAACAATTTAACAGATCGAATATGGATTCCCTATACTATGATTGAATCCGCGAATATTCCATCAGGAGTCCCAAATTTTACAAATTCACATCAATATTTTCTTTATGACAACGAGTTGAAAAGGAAGCTGATGACGAACTTTGGGGATACCGTTGCTAAACGAGACTTATTGAAGCAACAATTTTATGAAGAAACCCTTAGGACCAACTTACATTCATGGAGGGGTCTTTGGGTCAATGTAACTAGTAATCAAACAAATATTATCGGGAAGATTGAGTCTTCTGATAAAAAGGGATTAACGATAAAAAAAGTATTTGATGGAAATGAAATACCATGGGCTGAAATCACATCTATCCTATCGATAAGCTCGTTTACTAAATGGAAGTACTATTCTAAGGAAATATGGAACAAGTTTTTTAACATTTAGTGCTAACTGTCGTTGCCGGAAAGAGATTTTAGAATATGCTATCTATAACACAATGAATGGAGGATGAAATCCTTGTCAGATAAACCTATAAAGTCTGAAGAAGCAGTAGAGTTAGAGGTCAGACTTAAAACAGAAAAGAAAGACGTAATTGGTGACCGATTTGCTGGAAATGAACTGGAAGATAAGCATCATAAAGATAATAAGAATGAGGATATCCTAGTAACAGACCATAAGCCTGATGTAGAGGACCAAGAAAACATCGACAGAGAGGAAGAAAGTTCCGAGATAGAAATTGATGATGATCTCTTTCGTCAATTTGAGTATCTCATCGGTGATTCTGTTTTGGTTGTTACGGAGACCCAACAGTTAAACTTGCTAGGGCAAACGTTTAGACCTATTTTTTGTGGAACTGTTTGCGAAGTGGAAACAGGACACATCACACTATATCCAGTTACCATTAAATTATTAAATGCACCGTTCCATCAATCCCCTTTTCCGCTGTCGATTCCTTTTGAAAAAATCGCTCACTTTACTCCTAACTTTGATTGTAATATGAGGTTTCCACTTGTCTAAAAAGCATAAAGGAGGTTTATTTCATGTCACACCAGTCAATTAACCAAATTCATGACGAAGGTTTAATCGAACATTTTAGAATGGGAAAGGGACATCGAGTGTTTATTTTAACCCCTTCCTATCCGTTTATGTTTATTGGAATTATTAAGGATGTTAGAGCGGATGTTGTTGATGTTTGGGTAGAAACCACCCATTTTTCACAATTAGAAAATCGGATATGGCATATCCACATTGACAATATCGAGGTGTTTTATATTGAACGTGAAGGAGAACCAGAGATTCCAAAACTCAGTGAAGATTACTACTAGAGTTTTGAAGGGGGGAAATCAATGTTAAGAAGATATCATGTTGTTGGAATCCCGTTAAGGATTGTCGTAAACAATTTTGGTGACCACAATCCTGACGGAAGAATTTATGTATTAAAGGAAAATGAACATGAAGTTAGAGAGTTAGTGAGAAAAAATCCATTTACACCTGTTGAATTGGTACAGCCACTAACAATCAGAGCATGTGCAGAAGATACTGTAGAAATCCTCTTTGAAAATCAACTTCCGTTTAAAGCTGGTATGCATTTTCAGGAAGCTGATTATGATGTGTTAGACTCTGATGGAGCAGACGCAGGCTATAACCCTGATACAACGATTCCTTGTGGAAACTCAATCATTTATCGGATCTATGCCTCTCGGGAAGGAACTTATTTCTTTACGGACCTAGGGAATATTTCTAGTACAGAGGAAGGATCAAGTATTCAGGGATTATTTGGCGCGCTTTTAGTGGAAAGGAAGGGCTCAACATGGACGGATCCCGTAACGGGAGGCACGTTAAATAGTGGGGTTTATGCAGATATCCATCATCCATTTTTACCATCTTTCAGGGAATATGCTTGGTATTTTAGTGACCAAATGGAAATTAATGACTTGACTGGAAACAGACCTTTGAATCCAATGACCAACCAAGAAGCAGAGTCCTTTCATGGTGTAAACTTGCGTTATGAACCAATGACAAACCGTAAACGCCTTATTGAAGAAGGCGTTGTCTGCCCTGATTGTGATTCAGAGGAAGTACACCATGATTCTTGGGTGTTCGGTGACCCTGCGACTCCAATTCTTCGTGGTTACAAAGGGGACCCAGCCATCATTAGGCTGATTCATGGCGGAGTTAAAGAAACACATGTTTTCCACTACCATGTTCATCAATGGTTAGGGGACCCGACGAACACACAATCAGAGATACTGGATTCTCAGTCTATCAGTCCTCAATCTCATTATGATATTCAGCCACTATATGGATTAGGTAGCCTCCATGGGGCGATTGGCGATGCGATTATTCATTGTCATTTATATCCTCACTTTGGTGCAGGGATGTGGGGGATTAATCGAATCTTTGATACCCTGCAAGATGGAAGTCAGTGTTATCCGAATGGAGTGCCAATTGCGCCGCTCAAGCCTTTACCAGACAGACCAGAACCGCCGAAACCGACACCTGAACGACCTGGGTTTCCAAATTTCATTCCAGGTAAAGTAGGTTTCAAGGCTCCAAGACCACCATTAGGAATTGTTGGTGGACGTGAAATGACGGTATTAGAAAAGAATGCAGCCATCCCAAATGCAAGACCAGGTGCTGTATTTGTTGAGCCCACTTTAGATGATAATGTAAATGTTGTAGAATTTAATGTTTCTTGTATTGAAATGCCTGTTATTTACAATAAACAAGGGTGGCACGATCCCAAGGCAAGATTCTATGTATTTGACGAGGATTTAGATGATATCTTGTCTGGTAAAAAAGAACCTGAGCCACTTGTTTTCCATGTGCCAGCCGGCACGGCCATACGATTTAATTATACGAATAGGTTGCCACATATTTTAGATGGAGATGCGTTTCAGTTAGTAACGAGAACGTATGAATCAGGGTTTCATATTCATTTTGTAAAGTTTGATGTGCTTTGTACAGATGGGGCTAACACTGGGTGGAACTATGACAGCTCAGTCCTTCCGGGTGAGACCATCCAATATGAGTGGTACGCTGACACAGAGTTAAAGGCATTCTTCTTTCATGACCATCTGTTTGCGAACGCGCATCAGCAACACGGGGTGTTTGGAGCTGGTGTTATCCAGCCTAGGTTTTCTGAATATTTCGACTCCCACACTGGAAAAGAGACACCCCGTGGCACGCAGGTGACAGTGTCCCATCCACTTATACCAGATTATCGAGATTTCTCTCTCTTTGTTCAGGATTTTACGATGCTATTCGATAAGGATGGGTGTCCAATCCAGCCGCCTCCATTCCCAGGCTCAGAAGATGACCCAGGTGTGTTTGGCGTCAATTATAAGTGCGAACCACTAAAGTTTCGTCTCGGAGAAGAGGGTGATCCTGCCTATTCCTTTAGTTCCTATGTTCATGGGGACCCCGTTACGCCAATTTTGAGAGGATATACAGGGGACCCGATCCGAATTAGGCTTATACAGGGAGCGCATGAGGAATCCCACAGTTTTAATGTTCACGGTCTTAAGTGGAAAGAAGAACGACCAGATTTAGGATCGCATTTCAATTCTCAACAGCATACCGGAATTTCAGAATCGTTTACGTTTGAAACAGAATTGAAAGGACCAGGCGACTATCTGTGGGCGTTTGAAACAGAAGAAGATGTTTGGCTTGGAACTTGGGGCTTGATTAGAGCATATGAAGAGCTTGTGGATGATTTGATTGTCCTTCCGGATAAATCCTGTCCTCCATCACCAACAACACCACTCCCGTGTCCGACAGGTAAGCCACCTGAACGTGCTGAGCCATTATCAACCTTGCCGCCACATGCCGATCCATGTGCGCCTGTACGCAGGTATGATGTAGTCGCCTTCCAAACACCAATCATGTATAACTCGTATGGCGACCATGACCCATATGGAATTGTCTTTGCCCTTGCAGAGGATGTAGAAGATATCCTTTCTGGTAAAAAGAACCCTGAACCACTTGTACTAAGGGCAAATGTAGGTGACCTAGTGGAAGTTTCTCTTACTAGCCTTTTGAAATTTGATTTATTTCCATTTAAAGACGGAATTCATCCTTATCCGCCTGTAAAAGAGCAAGGGTTTTATCCACCGTCTCTACGAATTTCACTTCATACTAGTTTACTTGATTATGATGTTCGAACTTCTAGTGGCGATACGGTTGGTTATAATCCGGATCAGACAGTAGGACCAGGTGAAGTAATCACTTATCGTTGGTTTGTGGATGGACAACATGGAACCTGTGCAATGTGGGATATGGCGGATTTAAGAAATCACCGTTCATTCGGGACCTTTGGTGCTTTTATCGCAGAACCGCGTTTTACGACGTACCATGACCCATATACGGATGAAGAGGTTAAAACAGGGGCGAATGTTGTACTGAAAAATCCACTGGTTCCAACGACTAGAGAGTTTGTACTGATTATGCACGACGGGGTTCGACTGGAGGACAAAAATGGTCAGCTAATTGTTGACCCGGTAGATGGAATAATTCCTCCTGTGGAAGAAGTGGACGATGTCGACACCTATGATAATGGTTCGCGAGGATTTAATTATCGAAGTGAACGGTTAATTAACCGCTATCGTGAGCTTCCAGACCTTAGTAAGTTATTTTCATCAGAAGAGTTCGGTGATCCTGCGACACCAGTGTTTGAAGCATACCCTGGTGAGGCTGTGACTTTCTGTTTGACGAACCCTTCAGAACGAAGAAGAGCACACACTTTCCATCTTCACGGCCATTACTGGAAATTCGACAGCAAGGATTTAGATTCACGGGTTCAGTCCTTCGAAGGACATATTGTCGCAGGGTTTACGGCTGATTTACGCTTAATTGGTGGCGCTGGTGGAGTGTATAACTTCCCAGGTGATTATCTCTATCGTTCTGGAAATATAATGTGGGATATCGAGCAGGGAATGTGGGGGTTATTCAGAGTTCATGACAAATTCCAACCACATCTCCCGAAACTAGAATAGGGAAACCGGGGGAGTTAATCCCCCGATAAAAAGAAAGGATGTGAAAAGATGACGAAAGAACAAGACAAAAATTTTTTTGACAATTGTGTTCCATTAGGAGAACATGATGATTTTTGTATTCCAAGGGAATGCTGCCCTGAAAGAATTCTCACTCCACTATACCCTTCTCCTAATTCTTGTTTACCACATGAAGAACTTGAGGAACTAGAGGCTAGAATAGAAGAGGGTAATAGGCTTCTGTTAGACTTAGGTTTGTCGGATCGTGGTAACGGTTTTGATGATGATTTTGCGGAGCTAAATGAAGAAGCACGGATGAGAGCCTTTGATAGCTTGGTGGGACAGATTGTTAGAGTGAAAATTGAGTGCGAAGCGGAAGAAGAAGTAGAAGAAGAGAATGAAGTTGTCGGTTCCACCCCAGGTGGTTCTAATACAATTAAAAAAGTAATTGCAAAGAGACGAGTTGGTCGACTCTCTAGGAAGAAAAAGAAAGTTTTGAAGGAATCGCTAAAAAGAACGAGAGTGCCGGCTAACACGAGGCAAACAAAAAGAACGGTTGAAGGAAGAGTCCACCTTGTTGGTCGAAACTTTGTCCTTCTTAAAAGTACGGATAAGGAAATCTTTATACCGTTGCTCAAAGTTTGCTCAATCTATCTGAAAAATCGATTTGCGAGACCTGCAAACGAAGCGGACTTGCTATGTATAGACCCTTGCTTTAGAAGAGCATTGACCTTCCGGTTTGGTGAAACAGTTGCTTCTTCTCCAGAATTAATTCAACTCTTTTACAGAATTCCTCTTAATATTTATCTATTACTCTTGGAGGGAAAGAGAATTAGAGTTAGATTAGCTGATACTATAGTGGTTGGGACGCTAATAAAAGTAGAAAAAGAACAGATAAGGTTATCCTTAAAAAATGACAAGGAAAGGACTATCTCACTCAATCAAATTTGTTCTATCTTTCACTGAGAAGCCTTGTTGTTGGAGAAGGTTTTCATTTTCCTAAACCCGATTAGATTCGGGTTTCTTTGCTTAGATGAAAGTAACCAGAAAGAACCGAAGGTTTACAATTTACGATTCTTCGAAGTAGAAATGAAAAAACGGTTGTTCTTCTTATCTATCAAATTTGTCATCCTTAAAGCGCAAGAAGAAAGGTGCAAAGGTCGCCATCTGTGACCTTGCACCTTTTTCATTTTAAAATTCTTAGAGCTCAATAGAACAGATTTTATCAAACGGAATGATGCGGTAGCGATATTTTTTTCCTTTGTTTGTTCTGCGTTTACAGCTACCAGACCGCTTTAGTTTTGCTTGTTTACGTTTGCTGCGGATTTCTACAAAGTTTGTACCAACAAAACAAACACGGCCCTTCACTGCCTTTTCTTCACCTTCACAATCGACGTTTAACTTTACATCACAGTCAAGGAGCTGACGGAAACGAAATGCTAAGCCTCCTTGTAACCCTCCTAATCGAACTCTAAAGTCGTGGCTACACAAATGTCCAAATCTAAAGTGACCTGAGCAATAAGAACAATGGCAATCTTTATGAGAATGCCCCTTACACCCATGATGATGACAGGAACTATGGTGGGAGAAAGAGTGGTGGTGATCATGATAAAAATGGCTATGGTGAAAATTACGGTGATCACGGTGATCATGCCCATAGTGGCTAGAGTGATGACATTGATCATGGTTATAATAACTCATTTAATAGCCTCCTTTCTAAAATATTCATATTTGCTAGTTTTGATGAAGAAAGATTCTCTAGTTTCTCTCTTTTTTCTTCTTTTCGAATTTCTCAATGAGAATTTCTTCTACTAATTCTTCTAGTAAATCTTTAAAATCTTCATGGTCGATACAAGCCTTACAGTTCTGTTTCTTTGGTTTGAGAGGAGTCAACACTTTAAACTCCGTACAACAGCAACAGCATTCAAAGTGACTGCGATGGTTTTGTGGGGGCGAATATGAAGGCGAATGATGGGAATGTCGTTGGCTGTGACTGTGGCATGTACAATGTTTATTGTGATTAAAATGCATGTTATTGTGTGACCCCCTACAGCAATGTGAATGGAAATAGGTCATAATAATCCCTCCTTTCATATTTCTCTTATTATTTTATGTGGTATTAAGGAAAATGCATAAGCAGTTGTCCGCTTATATAGGAAAATGGGTAGCTATTAACCTTACGTAAACACTGATGTTTTTAGATAATAATGGAAAACTTTGTACTAAAAAGGGATGTTTGTCTATACCCATTTAAGGTTTGAAAATATATTATATGGAATGGGTAAATACTTTTCGTGAAAGGAGGATTAAAATGACCGAAAAGGATCAAGAAACCATGAAGGATGTCTTGATGAAGCTCCCGCCTAATTATACTGTTGGAACATTATATGTGAACGGGGCAATGATATCTGTTGCGCGTTTTGTGAATTACTCTAAAGGTCTAGCTTATTTTATTGGACCAGATTTAGAGCTAATTCTTATAGATGGGGACAAAATTGATGGAATGAGTTTTGCTACTGAAGAGTGTTGTGAAGATGAAGAGGAAGAATATGAATAGTACAAAGGCTTGAATTCAAAGTATATTGAATAGGTTTTTTGTCATCCTGGGGGTTTTATGTTATTAGCCTCTTTTTCTATTAGAAGGCTGTTTGTCCATGCGTTTTGCCGTTTAATCTAATATATTATACTATCCCTCACTTAGGGTGAAACATACGAAGGAGGTGTTAGATATGAACCAATACAAAAAGTCGATAGAAGATATTCTTAAGAAGTGTCCACCAGGGTATCCGGTTTCAAATCTTATGGGGTATGGGGCGCCTGTGAATCTTGAATACTTTTCAAACTATGACGATGGATTGGCCTACTTCATTGCCAATGGCCAAGTCTTTGTTTATGAGGCTGACAGGATTCATGGATTGATTTTTGGTGCGGCAGATGCGGGTGATGATTTAGAGGGCGAAGAAGAAGGTGAGGATTAAACCATAGCTTCCTACCTTCAAAGATAGCTGGTTTGGACCTAACCAGCTATCTTTGATAGAAAAACTATAAGGAATTTCTAGTAATGCCTAATCATAGCTTTCACAATCAACATCATTTGCAAAAGTGATTCCATCTATTTCATTGCATTCAATGGTTATTACATTTTCACTATCAGAGAAATAAACGAGTTGTTGATCTGGGTCATAATGAATAAAAAATGATACATAAACCTCGGTTCCATTTGTAATAATTGATCTTACAGGGTAGTTTGAAGGAAGCGATTTAAATAAACTAATGAATCCGAGTTTTTCCTCTGTGGCCTCTACATATAGATTATAAAAATCAGGAGATGAAATGGAGTCTTGAGTCAGTTCAGGGTTATCATTGCCTTTTATTTCTAAGTCTTCTGTGGAGACCGGACGATTTTGCGGTACCTCTTGTTTATCCGCTTGAAAATCTACAGGTAAAGGAATATTGTTTTGAAATGGTGGGTTCTCTTCCTGTTTCTCCCCTGATACACCGTTCTCGTTAGAAGTTTCGCTCTGATCTTCTAAAGGGTTTATTGTATAACGGCCATTTTTCTCATTCGTCGAAACTGACCCTATAGGATGAATACTGATTTTCTGAGAAGAAGATGCCTCCTCATGTAGGACGTCCTTGTTAACTTGACTATATTCATCCAAAAAGGAAAGTTGTTCATCCTCTATACTTGGTTCAATGAAAGAAAAGGGTTGCTGTTCCGTGATGTCGTGATTAACAAGATTGGATTCACCTGAAGAGGATGATTCATCACTAGAGAGAAGTGTTTCATCCACCCCATATGGTTCAATGGAATTCGGAGAGTCATCGACTGAGACGTTGTGACCAATGCTACCAACCTCAACACTTGATTCAATGGAGGACGAAGATTCCTCATCTGAGACGTCGAGAACACCACTACTGGATTCATCCGAAGAGGAAGATTCATCACCAGAGAGAAGTGTTTCATCCTCCATACTTGATTCAATGGAAGAAGAAGATTCCTCATCTGAGACGCCGAGAACACCACTACTGGATTCATCCGAAGAGGAAGATTCATCACCAGAGAGAAGTGTTTCATCCTCCATACTTGATTCAATGGAAGAAGAAGATTCCTCATCTGAGACGTCGAGAACACCGCTACTGGATTCATCCGAAGAGGAAGATTCGTTACCAGAGAAAAGTATTTCATCCTCCTCAGAAGATTCAGTGAAGGAAGAAGATTCATCGACTGAGACAACGAAGTCATCGTTATTCGATTTATCCAAATTGGATGATTCTGTTTTAGAATCACCATACTCTGAGTTGGGTAGTAGCGAACCCAATGAGGTTGGATCTGACTTCTGGAATTGCAACTGAAGCTGATGCAACCCATTTTCACTATTTCTGATATCCTCCTCCATACTGTGGATAAGTTCTTGGTTGGCCTGGTTAAGGTCATTTAAAGTATCTGACCATGGACCATCAGACAAGGGTTCTCTCTGGGATCGTTTTAAACTTGTGATGCTTGCCTTAATTTCCTGGAGTTCTGATTTTAGTTTCTTTATTTCAATTAATATTCTCGTTTTTTCTTCGTTGGTGTATAGCCGATCTTGTAGATTATTATAAAAGAAGGTTTGCTGCTGTACCTTTATTAAGTTATGAAGCTGGGTTACATAAAGAGTAGGGTTTAGATTGCGAACGAAATAGGGGAAATTCTCCAATGAGTCTCTCTCCTCTGTATTTTTTTATTAATATATGACTTTAGGCAAATGACGTGAGTTTTTCTAATGATTAAGTTCAACGATGTACTTTTTATATCATTGAAGTCATAATCGATTTGTTAATGTTAGCATACAAGCTGACAGCAGTTGGATGCTTAGACTCAATAGCGCCATAAATAACATCATGTCCTGCTCTGCCCATAAATCAGCCGGAAGTCCGCATAGACTTGGATCTAGTGCAACAGCACCTAGCATTGATCCCATTATCCCACCAACGCCACCATTAAATATACCTGCAATAAACGATTGCATATTAACCATAGAACCAAACAAAGCGCCGACAACAATTCCTAAAAATAAGGTGAAGGTGCTGACAACCTCAAAATGCTGAGGGAACAATAAAAAAAGATTAAGTGCTATCACAAAACTACAAGATGTACTAGCTAAATACGTCACAGTGAAACCAAATCTCTCGCTAAATAAATAACGCCGCTGATATAAGGAGAAATAGCCCCAACCTGTGACCGTAATATTAATGAAGGTGATAAAAATTAATAAAAAGACCATAATCTCCCTCCATAAGAAGTCCTTCTTAATGCATATATACAATTCAATTGACCACTTTTATCTATAATTAAGATCGATAAGCTGAAGTGAGTAATAGTACATAGCAACTCAAAATAAAAAGCTCAATGAATAGAATAAACATTGGTCCTTCAGAGGCAGCTGCGCCAACCATTGGCGACATAATTCCCATCATAAGGCCATTAATATAGCCTGTTAGTACGGATTGGTAATCAAATAAGGCGCCAAATAAACCTCCCGCCACCATACCTAGTAATGCTGTCGATATAATTACCTCAATAAAATGCAAAGGAAAGAGGTTAATCAAAATCACGCCGGTTCCAAGTGCCAATCCACCTCCCGCGGCCATTGCAATATTCATTCCTAAGTGAAAGCCGATTAAATTACGACGAGGATATAGAAAAAGGTATGCTATACATGCAGTAGTCAAATTTAGCAGTAGAAACCACCCAATCCATTGTGGCACAATGATTTACCTCCGTATTCTTAGGTTTAGTATGTCTTTTGCCCTTTGTGGTTTGGAACGGGAAGGTCATTAATCAACATAAATGTCCACCCATTATTCTCCATTAGTTCACTTTATGCATTAAGAAGGTTTTAGGTGTTAGCTTATATTTCAGTTGAATTGTTCAACATAAAGCTCCCCCTTGTGATTGTGGACAGCACCTTTATTATTGAATTCCATAAGATAATAAGGATGAAGTATGAATTATGAAAAACTAGCTGTGAGGGATAAACATGTTTCATGATAAGCGAAGGAAGGGTTTGTATGTTTTTATCAGTCTTTTGATTCTTACGGTAGGAACGTTTGCTCTGAATAAGGTCATTAACACGGGGGAAGATTTACCGGTTCTCGACGAGGCAAATTCTTTTGTGATGGAGGATGCCTACTATGAACCATACGATTCTAATAATCAAAAAGTGAAACTCTTGGCGTTTTTTTATACGAATTGTCCTGACATTTGTCCGCTAACAATGATGGATTTTTCTCTTCTTCAACAAGATTTAGAGGAATCGAACCTTATTGGGACAGAAGTTGAACTAGTAGCGATTACACTTGATCCGGAAGTTGACACTCATGAAGTTATTAAGGATTATGCCGAGAACTTTAATGCGAATCGTGAGGGGTGGAGGTTTCTATTAGGAACTCCAGAAGAAACAAAAAGAATTGCCGACTCCTTCCATATGAAATATAAAAAAGTGGAAGGAGATTATATCGCGCATAATACAACGATGTTTTTAATTGATCAAAACAATAAGATTAGAGGGCTTTATGATATGGCGAACGCGAAGGAAAGAGTGGATAGAGAAGAAATCATGAACTCTATTGAAAAATTGGTTGAATCAAAAAAGTAGTTTCAAGTCTTTTTCCTAGCAATTAAAGAAAAAACAATCAGAGGGGGAAAATGATTTTGTTCCCCCTTCCAACTGCAGAATAGTTGCGAGAAAATGTGTAAACGTGTAGCCTTTATAATTAATACCATCTTCAATGGAGTAATACATCTGTTTATTTTAAAATAGAGAAGAATTAATGATAAGGAGTGGGCGTTTATGTCTGAACAATTTGAGAAGGCAACATTTGCTGGGGGCTGTTTCTGGTGTATGGTTCAGCCATTTGATGAACAACCTGGGATTAAAGAGGTCGTTTCAGGCTATACAGGGGGGCATAAGGAAAACCCTACATACGAAGAGGTTTGCTCTGATACCACTGGACATTATGAAGCCGTACAAATTACGTTTGACCCTGAAGTGTTTCCATATAAAAAGTTGCTTGAACTTTTCTGGCAACAGATAGATCCAACCGATGAAGGTGGACAATTTAATGACCGTGGATTGTCATACCGAACAGCGATTTTTTACCACAATGAAGCACAAAAGGAAATGGCTGAAGAATCAAAAGCGCAAGTGGGGTCAAGTGGGCGTTTCCAAAAACCAATTGTAACAGCGATTTTGCCTGCATCTACTTTTTACCCTGCAGAGGAAAAACATCAAGATTATTATAAAAAGAATTCCTTTCACTATAATCTCTATAAAGAGGGGTCTGGTAGAGCTCGGTTTATCCGTGAGAATTGGAAGAGAACCAAAAGCGATGAGGAGCTACGCAAGGAGTTAACTCCAATTCAATATGAGGTTACTCGAAATAATGCGACAGAACCTCCTTTCCGTAACGAGTTTTGGAACCATACAGAAGAAGGGATCTATGTTGATATTATTTCCGGTGAGCCTCTGTTTAGTTCCAGAGATAAATATGACGCCGGTTGTGGGTGGCCGAGCTTTACTAAGCCAATTCGTCGTTCGGAAATTGATGAAAAGCTAGATACTTCCCATGGTATGCGGAGAATAGAAGTAAGAGGGAAAACCGCAGATACGCACCTTGGTCATGTGTTCGACGATGGACCTGGACCTGATGGGGCAAGGTATTGCATTAATTCTGCTGCATTGAGGTTTGTTCCCAAGGAAAAGCTTGAAGAGGAAGGGTACGGAGAGTATTTAGCGTTGTTCAAGTAATAAGTAGAAATTTGCACCATCCAAATAAATGGATGGTGCTTATATTTTTTGAGTGGAGAAATAATGGGAATACTGTTTGGAGAGGTGATCTATTTATGCAATCTATAAAAGGTGAGATTCTATCGGGAGAATTTGATGAAGTTGATAATGTGTTTACACTTCAAACAATTAAAAGTTTACAAACGGAAACCACTTTGAAGAAAAATCAGTTAGAAAGTTTATATGCTTATTTAGATAGTCATCTTAATGAAGATGGTCAAGTACTCTCACTATCTGATCAATTACTGATTAGGTTGTCGCAAGAGGAAGTAAAAACATTGTTAACTGATTTGGAAAGCATATCGAGGTTGTATCATTAATGTTGGGTTACCTACATAGTACTTGGATTCCTACATTTCGTGCTATGCGTTCACTTGACGTAAAACCAAAAGGTGTTATAAAATAGGTTTTATAATATGAAACCATTAGGTGTTATATTTACAGAAAGATATAAAGGGGAATTAAAATGGAAGAGCAAAATCAAAATACATTACCAGAAATTAAACAAACGATTCTTATAGAAGCACCGATCCAAAAGGTCTGGGAAGTAGTTGCGACTTCTAAAGGAATTGAAGCATGGTTTATGCCCAATAATTTTGAGCCCGAGGTCGGATATGAGTTTCATCTACAATCCCCTTTTGGTCCATCCCCATGCAAGGTGTTGGAAATTGAGGAACCGAATACCCTTTCTTTTTCTTGGGATACTGATGGCTGGGTTGTTTCGTTTCAATTGAAAGAGATGGATAATAAAACCGAATTTACGCTAATCCATGGTGGGTGGAAGCATCCTGATCAAATCATTGGCAAAGCAAATGAGACTAGTTCTGTGATACGTGATCGTATGGCACATGGTTGGGTAGGAATTGTCAGTGAGCTAAAAAAGGTTGTTGAGGGGTAAGTGACAGCTGCTAAGCATGATGTCTTTCAGGCAATTGCAGACCCTACACGTAGAGAGGTACTTAGGCTACTTTCGAATGAGGAGATGCCTATTTCAAAAATCACCTCCTATTTTTCAATAAGCCGCACCGCGATAGTGAAGCATCTTCATATCCTTGCTGAAGCAGATTTAGTTCAAGCGAAAAAGCAAGGTAGGGAAAAGTTATATATGCTCCAACCAGAACCACTTAATGAGGTAAAAGAATGGCTGTCTTATTATGAGCAGTTCTGGAATAACAAACTGTCTGTGCTAAAACATTTTGTTGAAGAAGGAGAGACGCAAGGGTTATCTCTCGTTGAATCAAAAGAGAAAAAACGAACTACGTAAGACCGACAAATAATAATGTCGGTCTTTTTTACTATTTCACGGGTTAAAAGAAAAGGTCAATAGAAAAGGGGATACCTATAGATGAATAGTAGTTAAGTGGTGGGAAAAACTAAAAAAAATAGTTGAGGGAGTGCTGTTATGGAAAAAAACAGCATCCGGTTATCTGCTCCGGAGCTAGCTAGCCTTTGGACTCAGTATATGTTTGATACAATGTCTATTGGTTTTATAAAATATGCACTTGAACATATAGAAGATAAGGATATTTTAGAGGTTTACAGTACCGCATTACAGTATTCTGAATCTCATGTGAAGAAAATCAAAGAATTTTTTAATGGTGAGCAGTATCCCGTGCCTAAGGGATTTACCGAAGAAGACGTGAATGTCAAGGGGCCGCGCCTGTTTCAAGATCCCTTCTATTTAAATTATATGTATATCATGTCGATACAAGGGATAACAGGTTATGGACTATCCGTTGGCACATCCATTCGTTCTGACCTACGTAACTATTACATGACTTGTAACAATGAAGTCATGAATCTGTTTAATAAAACCATTGAAGTCATGCTGTCGAAAGGTCTTTATTCTCGGCCTCCTGTTCTTTCGCCCCCTAGGTCCATTGACTTTGTTAAACAACAAAGCTTTTTAACAGGCTGGTTTGGAGAACGACGACCATTAACTGCTATGGAAATCGGGGATATTACCTTTAATATGAATAAAATGCATTTACATGTAGCGTTGAAGGTAGGTTTTAGCCAAGTGGCTGAATCAGACAAGGTGCGCAAATATATTCAAAGGGGAACGCAAATTTCAACTAAACATATAGGGGCATTCGAATCCATTTTTCGTGAAGAAAAGTTAAATTCACCGATATCTTGGTCATCTTATGTTACGGATACCAAAACATCACCATTTTCAGATAAGTTTATGTTGTATCAAGTTCAATTGTCTTCTCAAATTGCTGTTGCTTTCTATGGAACGGCTTTAAGTGTAACATCAAGGAGAGATTTAGCACTGCAATATGTGATGTTTACGGCGGAACTAGCAAAATATGCAGAAGATGGCGCGAATTTAATGATTGAAAAAGGCTGGTTAGAGGAGCCACCTTTAGCACCTGATAGGAGATCTCTTGCAAAAGGAGAATAAATATAATGCTTTACTCTCTTTTTAGGAGATTGCTTTTCCCATCAAACCTATATAAATAAAATAAGGTGATGAGGGTTCCCATCACCTTAAATGAAATTAATATGGATGAAGTTTGAATCTTATAGTCCGTGTTGTTCCTCTGTCATTCTCCGCTGAACAAGCCGTAGTCGAATTAAGAAACCCAAGGCTGCGAACGTAAGACCTAAAGAGATGCCAATCCAGAACCCAATGGGACCAAGTCTTGTAAACGCGGCAAGGAGATACCCAGAAGGGATGCCAATAATCCAGTACGCGATAAATGTAATAACAAATGGGAGTCTCACATCTTTATAACCGCGTAGTACCCCTTGCAGGCCAGCCTGAGCAGCATCTGAAAGTTGATAAATGATAGCCACCAAAAAAATTTGGCTAGCAAGCAAAACGACTTCACGATCCTGAGAATAAAGATAGGCAATCGGTTCTCTAAAATAATAGAGGAATACAGCTCCGACGGCTAAGAAAGCAATTCCACCCAAAACGCCCATATACGCATATTGTTTTGCTGCTTGAAACTCTTTCCCCCCAACTGAAAACCCGACGACAATCGTTAGTGCCATTGATATACTTAGAGGAATCATGAACATCAATGAAGTAAAGCTAAGGACAATTTGGTTAGCAGCAATCGTCAAAGTCGAGAACATTGCACCAATTAGCAGTGTTACTACTGCGAAGATACTCGCCTCGAAAAAGATTGATAGACCAATTGGGATACCAATTGAAAGCTGTTCCTTCCAAGCCGTCCAAGAGGGCTTTACCCATTTTACAAAGAGGCGATAATTCCGAACGGTTTCAATTTTAAAGGTCATAAGGATACTAAGGATAAGGATAATCCAGTATGTAACCGCGGTTGCATAACCGGCACCTACGCCTCCAAGAGCTGGTAACCCAAAGTTCCCAAAGATAAATCCATAGTTTAGTAGAATATTAAATGGAACAGCCAACACTGTAATAAACATTGTAATTTGCGTAAATCCTTGGCCATCAAAAAAGTTTCTTAGTACGTTTGATAAAAATAAAGGAATAACTCCCATAGACAAACCTACTAAATAATGAAAGGCGATTCGATGTACCTCAGGGTCTAAATTCATTAAAGCTAAGATTGGATCAAGTGCGAAAAAACCTGCTACAACGACTATTAACGAAAGGATAATGGCTAAATAAAAAGCCTGAGTGACAAAGTAGTGGATATTACCTGTTTGTTTGTTTCCTAGAAATTGAGCAACGATGGGAGTAACGGCTAATAATATGCCATTTATTCCCGTAAAAACTGGCATCCATAAACTTGAACCCATGGCGACACCAGCCAGGTCATCTGTTCCAACACGTCCAGACATCATTGTATCAACCAAATTCATTGCATATAAACTTAGCTGCGTAACCATTATTGGCCAGAGTATGGAGACAAATAAGCTTAGTTTTTTCTTAGTTGTATTCGCATGGTACATGAATGCTCCTCCTAGTGCAACTGAAAATAATCTAGATCTTACTTTTTTTCTGCGTGAAATGTATCTTGGCAAAATTGAGAAACCAAAAATTATACGATCTTTCCATATCTGCAGCGGATAGATAAAAAGTATCAACAAGCAATTTTATCAGATGGATTTCTTTCAATCAAGTTTTCAAAAAGTAGAATGGAGTTGTTGTTATCGAGTATATTGGTGATGAATAAAGGAGGCATTAGCAGGGGAGGTAGGTGATATACGGTGTAAAAAGGGTTTAAGAATATTAAACATGTAAAAGGCAGTGAAGATAGGACTTCATCTGCCGGGAGAAAATTTGATTATTAATAAACAGAAAGAGGGTGTTCTTTCTTATTTTCTTCTTGTAAGGTTTGTTCTGTGTCGAATTTTTCAACAAATGTTTCTGTTGTTTCGTTTGCTGTCAACTTCTTATCTGGATAGAGTTCTAGTAATTCTTTAATCATTCGTTTGCCAAATCCTTTATCCCGATGAGATGGATTTACGGATAGGTGTTGCAATTGAATTTCTATTTCGCCTATTTTCACTCCAATTACACCAATCATGCCTTCTTCTTCTTTCCAGAGATACAGCTGACGGTTTTGTTCTGATACATATTCATTTATTGTTTGCAAAAGTTTCTGTAAATCTTTTTCATCCGGATTAAATGATAAAAGCCCCATGGCAATTTTTTCGTGATTTTTATTGTAACGAATCAACATCGATTTACACCTCCCAGTAGCCCGTAAAAAAATAGGGCAAATGAAACCTTCTGTTCGTAATAATATCTCGAACTTTTTCTCTATAGCAAATTCACACCGATATTTACATTATGACAGAAAATTTATTTTATGTGCACCTATTTTTACGAGAATCCTTATCCAACAAATGTAAAGTTTTCTATGTATCACAGTAAAAGACATTTCTAAGATCTTATTTGTCCGTTGAAATACCCTGCCTGAGCATAAAGACGGAGGTGATTTGTAGTATTCAAAGCGGATAAGGTGTAAAAGAAATATAATATGTACTTTTCTAGAAAAATCATTTCGTGAATTTAAGAAAAACAAAAAGGAGGTGAAGGTTCACCTCCCATAATAATGTAATGTTGACTAAGAGCGTTGTATTTGTGAGGAAGAGAAGTTCTTAATCATAACCTGTAAGTTCCTCTGTCCCTCTCTTAATTTAATGGTTTCTTCAATTATCTTTTGAAAACCTTCTAATTCACGATCAGATGCATTTAATAAGGATTTCGGTATGCCTTCGACGATTTGTTGTAGGGTTAAATCCATGGCCACGATTATAACCACCTTTCGATTTTTTCGTTAGACATAACTTTCTCTTATTTAATATTTTTTTCAGGTGTGGATTTTTCCTGCATTTACAGCAAAAAACTTCTCAACAATTATCAACAAATTAAGGTAAAAGCGGGGAAATCTGGCTTCATCTATCAAATAACGACGGTATTCAGTGTATATATTTAGGTATTCGGTTATTATCCTAGTTGAAAATACGAATTTGGAAGTTCTCAAGAGATTAGGGATAAAATACAGGATGCTACTTAAAATAGAAGAAAAAGAAAGGGATACGACAATGAATAAGAAGATTGGTGCAATACTAGTGGTCCTTTTTTGTAGTTATTCCCTATGTTGTGGGAGTCCAAGTGCTTCTGATCTTAAGAAGGATGAGTTGGAACATGTAACCTTAATTTTACTACATCAGAAAATGGTTGATGCGTTGAAAGATCACTATGGGGGTATTACTCAGTTTCAAGATTTACAGCTCGTCAAGATTGTTTCGAGGAATGTTCCAGCTGACATGAAGGATGATTCTGCATTTAAATCTCATGGGACAGTTTATGATCTTATTGTTCAGCTCCAAGCCTTTGCAGGGGAAGGGAAGAAAGAGAAGGTTACCATTGTATTTAGCAATGAATTTGCGAGCGACGGTTTTGAAGTTGTTTCGTTTAATGTTGAATAATGAGATAGTACGGAGGTTATTGGATAATAAAGACGTTATATAGTACCCACAGTCTCGAATCCCTGACGTGTAAATCAATATAAAAGGAAGCACGCGAGGTGCTTCCTTTTTCATCATCAATGAGATTAGAGATGTTACTTAAATATTCCTTTTTACACTACAGCTGGCACTTTGATCAGACCAAGAACCTTTGAAAGAAAGTTTCTAATTGTGAATGATCCTCTTAAGACCCTGATAAATAGGGTAGGCAACAAGCGGAAAAGAATATTCAAAGTAAATCCCCCCACATTGAAGTTTAGTGTTTTTATTGAAAACACTAAGGGTATTTTGTCCAAAGAACAACCCGTTTATGAACATAAATTTGTTGGTTGAAGAAATTATAGAAATAGAGGTATAACTTTACTTGATTTCTTCTCCTTTTCCGCTGAGAAGTTTTAGTTGGTCGTTTTCATAGCCTAACTCATAAGTGACTTTGTATTTTACATTTTTATTTGCTCCGTTATTTCTTTCATCAGCACTTATTGTGGCAATGGCGGTTATCGTGTCTCCATCATTTGTAAGAGTGATTTCCTCGACGTAGACAGTAGTAGTATCCAGATAGCCTTTGCGGAAGTCTGTGTAGTTTGTCTTTGACTGCCAAGAGCTTCCAAGTAGGGAATACGCTGTAACATAGTCACCTAAATTTAGTGCTTCATAAAAATAATTCACCACATACTGAGCATAATCTTCAATAGAACCACCCTCATATAACGGTTCCTCCGTTTTAAAAGACACACTAGGTAGGGAGGTCATCGGTGTTTCCGACCATCCTTCTATGAGTGGAAGTACATCCGTAATAGGAATACTAAAGCCAATGGTGCCTTGGTTAGAAGCGGCCGAATTAATGCCTAATACCTCACCGGTTTTTCGGTCAATAAGTGGACCGCCACTATTACCAGGTGCAATTGGTGCGGAGATTTGATAAACATCTTCGTACTGAAAGTTATCTATATTCAAATCACGTTCAAGTCCGCTGATGATTCCTGTTGTCACTGTATTCTGAAAGCCTAATGGACTTCCTAATGCTAACACCTCATCACCAATCTCAGCAGTTCTTGAGCGGGCAATTTTAAGAGGATCTACTTCTTTTAGACCTTCAACACGGACTACTGCAATGTCCGTGTCATTGCTAATTCCAATAACCTCTCCGGTGAACTCTTTTGAATCGGTGGTATTAACCTTGACCTCTCTCGCATTGGCCACTACATGAGCGTTAGTAATAACATCACCTTTATCATTGTAGAGAAAACCAGAGCCAAGTGAGCCGTCCTCTAGTTCAATTTTCACAACAAGTTTTTGAGTTTCATGAATGATTTCCTTCAAATCTTTTAACTCAACCTTTTGTTCGGTACCATTTTCATCTGTAGCTTTTATTAAATTTGAGGTGAAAGTTAACTGATTCGGGATGTCTTTCGTTATCTTAAAAAACAAATAGGTACCTGCTCCTATTATAAGGAAGCTCAGGACCCCACTTATGATCCATTTTTTTTTCATTTATCCTTAGCCTCCTTTAATTCAGGTACCAAGTTATATTATCAATCTCTACCGAGACATTCTTGTGAACTCCATAATAAGTATCTTCAAATGATCCAACAGCACCTGGTGCCAATTCGTATGGATATACGGAGGCATCACCTGTATCGATGGCCTCGTCATTTTCGTCGTATATCGTATAGAAAATAGTAATTGCCGTAATTCCTTTTGTAGCCACATTTTTGACAGACCCAGATAGATAAAGGTCGCCATATTCATCGACCTCAACGGAAAAATCAGATACCTCCACCGCAGCAGTTCGATTCTTTAAGTCTTCTTGAGCAGCTGCCTCCATAGCTTGTTCAATTCTCTGCTGTTCGGCTAATTCAAATGCAGCTTTTTCCTGGCTAACACGCTCTTTTAACGATAATAATTTTTCATTATTGATTGCGTATTGAAGACCTTTATCGATAATGGAAACAGCGTCGGAATACTGTTTATTGGTTAATTCTGCTTCGGCCTCATCAATACTAAATTGGACAATTTTATTCAGGATTTCCTCTTTAACTGCACTTGCTTCTTTTTTAGGCATTGAAGCAAGAATGGATAGTTTACTCGCTAATTGGTCAACGGAATTTAATTCAGCTAGTTCTTGTTTAACAGTTCCGACGGTAATACCGATGTTTTTGTCGTCAATTTGTTTATGAAATGGGGTAAATAATGGACCGTTTTGGTGATTTAACTTATCTTTCAAACTCGCTAGTTCTTTTGAAGCTTGGCTAAACTGAGTTTTTTTTATTTGTTCACTGATTAAGTTTAGGGTCTGTTCATATTCACTCGCTTCATTAATGGCACTTAAGTCATTTTGAAGTACAGTATTGTCTGGACGCAAAGTCAGAGCTTCAAGTAAGTATTCTTTTGCTTTTTTATAATTTCCTGCGAGAGCCGTTTCATCGGCTGAGTTTTTCAAATCTACAACTTCTTCATTTATATTTTTGTCATGTAAGTAATAGGCAGTAAGGATAACCGAAACAATAATAAGGCTGAAAATAGGTAGAAGAACTGGTAAGTAGCGGATTATTGGTTTCTGTATTTCTTCTTGCTCCACCTGTATTCCAGCAGCTGTTTCTTCTATTAAGATGGTTTCCAGATTTTTAGGATCCAGTGTATGTTTCGGTTGATTCTGCACTTTTGCTCCACATTGTGAGCAAAAATGGGAGTTCTCAGCGAGCTGCTCCCCACATTGGTGGCAATACATTCCGATTTCCCCCTTGAAGCTTTCTAGTTAGTTATTTTATCATAGATTCTCAACAGTAACTGCCGAAAATAATTTCCTATTATAGTAAGTTTCATACACCTAAAAGGTATCGAGACCTTTTTCCCTTATTCTAAAAAGATAAGTATAATGGTATAGTACTAACTTTGCTAGTATATTCTTAGGAAATTGTTTTAAAAAGTATCTTGATGTATATACATACTTTACCCTTGCTTCTTTGGTCAATAAGACAAAAAAACACATGACAATTTGAAAATGAGTGTCATGTGTTTATAGTTCAATAACAATTAAAGTTTCCCAAATTCATACCCCAGTTTTTTAATTTTTGTGATTAGAGTGGGAAGAGCTTCGAGTGTCTGAGGTAATTCATGAAGAAGAATAATGGCTGCATCCTCTAAATGATTGATGACATTAGAAATAATTTGTTCAGGATTGTTCTTCAGTTCCCAATCCATTGAGGCAATTCGCCAAAGAACGGGTACTAACCCTAATGCGTGTGCGGCTGAGAGAGTTTGGTCATTATACTGACCAAACGGAGGGCGGAAGTATGCAATCTTGGTTCCGGTAATCCCTTCAATCTTAATAACACTTTGTTTAAGATCTTTGAATTGTTCTCCAAAGCTTAAGTTCGTCATATTCCTATGCTTCGTTGAATGTGTTCCAATTTGATGACCTTCCTCAAGAACTCGTTTCCATGGACGTGACTCATACATTAGCCTTGATTGCCAGAAAAATGTAGCGGGTACGTTCTCTTTTTTAAGTACGTCTAAGATTGGCAACAATACTGTGCTGGGGCCATCATCAAAAGTTAAAACAACTGATTTGTGATTTGTAGCTTTTATCGATGTTAAGACATCTGGATCCTTAGAGTCGTACACGACCCTTGAGTTTTTCACTACTCATGGACTTTTCATTTTGTACTTCAACCCCCAATACTTAAACTAAATTATTTTCTATTATGAATAATATGTTTGTATAGTTCTGATAAGGATTTTGCTTCATTTGAATTGGTATGATGTTTTGCTATATACTCCTGGGCTGTCCTTCCTAGCTTCGTTCGTACGTCATGATGTTGGATCAACTGTTTAGCAAAATGATAAAAATCTACTATATTCTCATACACAAATCCGGTCGAACCATGAGTAACTAGGCTGAGATTTCCATTGTTTTTAGAAACCAAAACTGGAAGTCCTGAAGCCATTCCTTCCATAATAGCTGTCGACTGTCCTTCTGAATAGGACGTGTTTAACAGGACATCTGCTTGCTGATAAATTGTTCCCATTTTTTTGTGCTGAACTTCGCCAATATATCGAACCCAAGGCTGATTTTCATCTATGAGTGTTTTTACTTGCTGCCATTCCGTTTCTTCCAGAACCGGCCCTACAAGTAACAGCCTAATAAAAGGAAACTCACTTTGAATATTCTTTAACCCGTTAATGGCAAAAGGAATGTTTTTCACATGCCTAATTCCGGCAGGCAGAACAAATAAGAGAGTGTTTTCTTCCTTAAGAAAAGGGAAGCCGGAGTCTACATCAAGTTCATCAGTGTCTTGTGGGATGACGACCACTTTGTTCGTAACAGTCGGTACTTCACGGATTAACAATTGTTTCGCTTCTTCACTAAAAACATGAACAAACTCCGCCTCTAGCACACATTGGACAACATTTTTCCTTTTGTTTTGGTCAAATAAATCATGGTTCAAATCTGTACCCGTTAACGTAACCACATAATCATCTATTTTCGTTGATACTTCTTGCTTAAGTTTATAAAAATGATAAGCATTAAAACCATGGATCATGTCACCAGATGGAAGGGTTTTTATGTTATGACCTTCAGTGATTGAGACTACTTCTGTTTGTATCTTTAGTTTAGATAACTTTTCTGCTATTCGCTGGACAGTAATAGTGTTTCCGCGTTGTTGATGGTAATTGGGTGTTACCAGGATAACTTTCATTTGAGACACATCCTAAAAGCGGTTTTCCTCGTTTGTATTTGAAGCCCCGAGTGTCCGTTTATAATAGCAAAAAAATGTAACATCGACCAATATATCCTACAAGAATCAATCATCAACCTGTTTATTCTTACTAAGAATTTTTTTGTTTGGGATACTATACTACTGGAATAATGTTTGAAATGGGAGTGGATATGAGTTTGAGCTACTTATATATTTCCAGGGAAAGGAAAAAGTTCGACAGGAATAGTCTTTTTGTTCACACTCGCTTCTCTTGTTCAGACTTTTTTCGACTTCTAGGGGCGTTATTTTGGTTTTTTAGAATAATTTTTTTTAGGTGAAATGTTTATTATTTCTTATACAGGGAATAAAAATATTGGACTAATCTCTTATTGACTATTAGAATAGATATTTGTAAAAAAAGCCTTGTTTTGAAAAAGAAAGGATGTTTGTTTTGTTTGACTTAGGGAATTTTGATTGGGAAGTTTTACTAATTAATACTGGTATTATAGTTTTAAAGGTTATCGGTATTTTTATTGCTTTTGCCATTGTTAAGGCAGTAGGAAACAAAGTGCTACAAAGGACCTTTACTAGATTGATGAATAGAGAGGATATAACTGAAGGACGTGCCTTGACTTTGCAAAGGTTAGCAGAAAATATTTTATCTTATGTTCTTATTTTTATTCTTGTTGCATCTTTGTTTAGTATCTTTGGTTTATCAGTCGCAAGTCTTATTGCTGGGGCAGGTATCGTTGGGTTGGCAATCGGTTTCGGGGCTCAAGGACTAGTTAGTGATGTTGTTACTGGATTTTTCCTTTTATTAGAAAAACAAATTGATGTTAATGACTATGTTACAGTTGGAGCGGTCGATGGAGTTGTTGAAGCAGTAGGCTTAAGAACTACTCAAATAAGAAGCTTTGACGGAACCCTAAACTATCTTCCTAACCGTGAAATAACGAGCGTTAGCAACCATTCTCGCGGAAACATGCGTGCGTTAGTTGATATAGGCATTTCCTACGATGATAATATTGATTATGCTATCGAAGTAATGCAGAGAGCATGCGATCTTGTTGCTTCACAAAATCCTGTTGTTGTAGAAGGTCCTAATGTTATTGGTGTCCAAGCGTTTGGTTCTTCTGAGGTGGTATTAAGGGTTATTGCAAAAACACAAAATGGAGAACAGTGGGCAGTAGAACGCCAACTACGTAAAGCTATTAAGGAAGCCTTCGATACTAATGGTATTGAAATTCCATTCCCACACCAAGTTCTTGTTCAGAAAAATGGGGAAAACCCAAGCAATTCATTTGGACAAGCATAATCAGTACAAGTTAGGCACCATTTGAATGGTGCCTTTTCAAGTTGGGGGTTATTTAGTTTTAAAGGCCTATAAACATCTATGCTCCTTCTTTATATGTATTTTTCCTATGGTTCAGGTCAATGACGATATCACCCACGCCCATTGCAATTAGACCATTTAATAAACCGAACAATGGATAAAGCGGTGCTCCGCCGCTACTAAAGAACATCATGATTATCATCACTAGGCTAAAGAAAACAAATACTATACCTAAAACATATAAAATGCGACCAACAGCCATAAATCACCACCTCCAGTCAAATTAAGGATTTTCCAATCTATCAAATCTATTAACATACCTTGACTTTGCGTGTTACAGAGTAAAACGCCAGCGACCAACAGTTGGTCGCTGGCGCAAACATCTATGCTTTGATTTGATCGACGATTTTTTGATTATGGTCTAAGTTTGTGGTCCGACTTCGTATAGATAAGCCTGCAGTGAGAAGGGAAAGGACAATAAACAATCCCCCAATCGTTGGCGTTAGACTAATAGAAGCACGTTCAATCACGACACCTCCAACGACTGCCCCAAAAGCGATTCCAAAGTGGAGCGAGGAATTGCTTAGGCTTTGTTGAATGTCCGAGGTTTCTGGTGATGTTTCAATTAAATAGCTTTGCATTGCAGGGGATATTAACCAGCTCAACATTCCCCATATCATTAAACCTATTAAAAATAATGCCAATATTGGCGTTGTGAATGGAATAGCTAGAAGAATCAGCCCTAGCCCAATAATGGCTATCATAATTGTCCGGTTCGCTCCCAAAATATCAGCCATTGTTCCACCGATTCCGCCGCCGCAAACTGCTGCAATTCCGAATAGAAAATATACGACCCCAATCCAGCTGTCTTCCAATCCTGTGGTTGATTGAATATATGGTTTTAAATAAGCATACAAAACCGTATGACCTGTCATGTATAAAAAGGTTGTTGCATGAGCGAAAGACACTTTTTGACTTTTTAACGTCGCAAGCTGTCTTCGTAGAGGAACACCTGGTTTTGGGTCTACTTTATCCATAAGGTAATAAACTCCAATAATTGATAAAACAGTAAGAACAGTGATGAGAACAAAGGGAGCTCTCCATCCGTAAAGGTTCCCGAGAAATAAACCTAAAGGTACCCCTAAGACAAGGGAACCACTAACTCCCATTGAGACTATCCCGATTGCCCTTCCGCGATATTTTGCCTCCACCAGGCTTGGGGCCATTACCAAGCATAAAATAATTAATAATGCGCCACTGGTCGCAGTGATTATTCGTCCGGTAAACAGAATACTGTAATTTGCTGAAAATACCGTCACAATATTTCCAATTAAAAAGACAAATAAAGAAATAAGAGTTAATTTTTTTCTTTCAATTTTTGAGGTCATCAATAAAAGAATTGGAGAGGCGATCGCAAAAATGAATGAAAAAATGGTGATAAGATGGCCTGCTTGACCAAGCGTAATATGTAAATCTTCAGCAATTAAATCTAATATGCCGCTTATGATCAACTCGACCATCCCAATTACAAAGGAAACAATCATTAAAAAATATACACGTTTATCCACAACTACCGCCCTTTCTATGAAGCTACGAAACTAATAGTAACGTTGGGAAAGGAAGAAAACAAGAAGGAAATCGAAATTAATCTCAACTACGTATTGCTTGATAGATGTAAAATTACTTTGTTTCTACATTCCCAATGACCTATATATAAACTTGGCAACATTTGTAATAGGATGGATTGAACAGGAAATGCTATTTGCTAAAGGCTCATTTCACAAGGTTGTTTTCGGAAAAATTGCTAATTTTCAGAGACCAAGTATAGATAGTTATGGATTTTATACACGTTTATCACCCGCTTTTCATAATTGTACGTTTTTTTAAAATCCATCAATAAGCTAAATCATAGGGTCTTTGATCTTAAAAAAGCGATTTGTTTGAATCAGAGCTTACTAATAGAACAAATGGAAGTGGAATCTGTTGAACCTTTTTAGGAAAATTTCTTTACCTATTTTGATGTTATCATTTGTGACATTCTTTCTGGTTCCATCCTCTCATTCTTCAGGAGCGGAACCAAATAATCGTCTTCAAACAGAGATTAATCAACTATTGCAGGAAGAACCAATGTTAAAAGGGGGGATTGCTGGAATAAGTATCCGTTCTGGAAGTACTGGGGAGATCCTATATGACCATAATGGAGACACTCGAATGAGGCCGGCCTCAAATATGAAGCTCCTTACCTCTGCAGCAGCCTTATCAGTGTTAGGAGGAAACTATCGATTTAAGACTGAAGTGAAGATAAACGGGAATGTTATTGGGAATACCCTAAAGGGAAACCTGTACTTAAAAGGTTATGGAGATCCCACACTTTTAAGAAAGGATCTCACTAAAATGGCTAAAGATATTGCCAGAACGGGTATCAGCATCATACAAGGTGATCTCATAGCGGATGATAGTTGGTTTGATGACGTTCGTTTATCGAAGGATTTAGTTTGGAGCGATGAGTACGCTTATTATGGTTCTCAAATATCAGCTCTCACAGTTTCTCCAAATAAGGATTATGATACAGGGACTGTTATTGTTGAGGTATCTCCTGGTAGGAAAGTAGGGGATGCTGGACATATTAAACTCTCTCATAGAACAGAATACATAAACGTTATCAATCAGTCAGTTACTATATCTCCTGAGGGAAAAACAGATCTTTCAATTGAGCGAGAACATGGTAAAAATACCATATATGTTAAAGGTTTTCTTCCGCTTGGAGCAAAATCTAAAAAAGAATGGATATCCGTTTGGGAACCGACTGAATTCGTTCTAGATCTTTTTAAGCAAGAATTAGCAAAACAAGGAATTAGTGTTAAAGGTCGTTACAAAGTGGGAGAGACATCTAAGGATGCAAGAATCCTTACGAGTCATTTATCAATGCCATTGTCTAAAATCCTTATCCCCTTTATGAAGCTTAGCAATAATGGACATGCAGAAATCTTAGTAAAAGCAATGGGGAAACTAAAGAAAGGGGAAGGGAGTTGGGAAAAGGGGTTAGATGTTCTAATTGAGCAATTGCCAAGATTAGGTGTGGATCCTAATACAGTAGTAATTAGAGACGGTTCGGGTATTTCACATGTTAACTTAATTCCTGCTAATGAAATTTCGGGTCTTTTATATACAGTTCAAAAGGAAGAATGGTTTCCTTCTTTTATAACCGCACTCCCTTGCGCTGGTAAAAAAGACAAGATGATCGGAGGAACGTTGATAAGAAGAATGGAATCTCTCAATGTGAAAGCAAAAACTGGGACAATTTCTACAGTTACCTCTTTATCTGGTTATGTGACTACGAAAAAAGGCGAAACATTTATTTTTTCTATTCTATTAAATAATTTACTTGATGAAGAAAACGGGAAAGATATAGAGGATAAAATTGTGGGAATAATTGCAAATCATAATAAGTAAGAGAGAATTAATCTGGTGGTGAATAATTATTTGGACTCCTATATATACTCTTTTGCAAAAACGGGGGCATACGAGCCCCTCTTTTTGATGGTTAGTTTAATCGCTTATCTTCTCCCATGTAAGGTTAAAGGCGGGTTTCCATACTATCAGTAGAACAATGAAGGCTACCAGTAAGTAAATAAAAGAGCCAAATGGAATCAAGGTGCTGACAAAGTGTAAACCTGCAAAAACGGGCACAAACAGCATTAACATAAATAATATTCCACTATTGCTGTTTTGATTTGCTGTATCAAAGGATGCTGAAAATGGAATTGATTTATTTAGAATCATGAAGCAAATCACACAGTATGTGCAAGCATTGATAAACACGGTTATAAGATCAGGAAGGATTCTGACTCCAAACAGAGCAATCATAATCAAACTTAACAAGATGTAGAGGGGGAAGAATAATTTAACTAAAAATGCCTTAATCGTCCCACTGAACATTGGTTTTAATTGTTTGATTGGGGTAACTTTATAAATCCAAGCCCCTTTGTATTTCCCAGAATACTTCAGCATGACCATCACAGTTGGAATGATGATCAAGCTGAAGTAAATTGTTAAATATGACTTACTTGTTGATAGATTGGATAAATCTGTATTAAACCCATTCATAATGAAAATAAATGGAATTACGATTGAAAACCCTAATGAAGGGTAAACCTTCAGCTTAAAATCACGTTCGTTTTTCATCATTAAACTAGCGAAACGGAAAAATGCTTTTTCTTCATTTGAAGTGCAAATAAATGTAAGAATTGCACCTCCAAGCTTGCTTCTCTTTTTGACTTTTGCCTTTCCATGATAGGATAGTTTTTGCAGATTTTGCTCAAATGCCGGAAGGAGTCGCGTATAGAGCCAAATAGAGATAAGCGGAATCAAAATTCCCAACAAAGACAATGAAACATAAAACGGCACCAAATGACCATTCATTACTAATTCAATGTTTGCTCCATACCACATTGGAAAAATGAAACCTTGCCACCAACGGGGTTCCAAGGCTACCGTTAAGTCGATGAACTCAAAAGAGCGTACAAGTAATTGATACCCAACCATTATTGCAAGGGAAAGACCTATTTGAACATAGTTAATAATGTCTTTTAACTTCTCACCATCGAAGAATTTTAATACAAACATATAAATGAGAGCCGTCAAAACGACGACAAATATATCAATAAGGATGATATTGAAAATAGTGACAAGTAAAAACAAAGGTCCATGTATTACGAGACCAACAAGTAAAGGAATCGTTACTAAAGCAATTGTCAGGAACGATATATAAATGAAAATGTGGACCGCTTTAGCGGCACTGATGCTTTTCCTGTCAACTGGTTTTGGGAAAAGGATATTTCGA
This sequence comes from Mesobacillus maritimus, assembly GCF_019749255.1. Taxonomy (GTDB): domain Bacteria; phylum Bacillota; class Bacilli; order Bacillales; family Cytobacillaceae; genus Mesobacillus_B; species Mesobacillus_B maritimus_A. The sequence continues at coordinate 90,887 of NZ_JACWFH010000007.1, forward strand.
TCCCGTATATCAAGTAAAACCGAAGAAAAATCAGAAATCATCGAGGTCATTACAAAAAATGTAAATATCCCAAAGAAAAGGCTCATTTGAAACAGGTAATTTTCGCCCATTAGCATAAATGGGACCATGAACAGACCAAAGAGGACGTAGATCCATAATGATTTTATGTATTGATTCTTATCTTCTTCTTGGTTCTTTTTAGCGTTTTGCGTAAAAATGGTAGGAACTCGTCGACGGTCCATCATCAGTTTTACTTGTAAAATTTTTCTCATAATTTTGTAGTCTATACCGAAGGTGCTGAACACCTTTTCGAATCGATCTAACAATTTGAGTGTGCGGAAATCTTGCATTCTTACATCTCACCTACAATCGAAACAAAACGAGCCCCAAGCTCTTTATGTTCGCTAAAACCAGTTAATTGATTGAAGATTTGTTCGAGGGAGCCTTCAGTGTTTTGAGCTTTTAACTGGTTAAACGTGCCGTCAGCTGCAATTTTGCCTTCATGCAGTAAGATAATTCTGCTACTGATCTTTTCAACAACATCCATAATATGGGAAGAATAAAATATGGTTTTCCCTTGCGCCGCTAGTTGCGTCATAATTTCTTTGAAAATCATTACACTGTTGGCGTCTAGGCCATTGATTGGCTCATCAAAGAACAATAGCTCTGGATTATGTAAAAGGCTTGAAATAATCAATAGCTTCTGGCGCATTCCTTTCGAGTAGGAAGCAATACGAGAATAATAGACTTCACCAACTCCAAACAACTCCATCAAGCTTTTTGCTTTATAATCGGCCAGTTCAAAATCTAAGCCATACAGTTCTCCGATAAACGTTAAATATTCATGACCGGTCAAATTATCATAGACTTCAGCTATTTCAGGTACATAACCGATTTTTCGTTTATATTCCATGTCCCCATCTGAAATATCTTGACCAAAAATGGTCACCTCACCTGAAAAATCATCTTCAATCCCAAGCATAATTTTGACTGTTGTACTCTTTCCAGCGCCATTTGGACCAATATAGCCAATAATTTCACCTCTTTTTACTGTAAAAGAAACACCATTTAAGACAGTTTTACCACCATATCTTTTTTGTAGATTATTAATTGTTACTATTTCTTCAGTCATATTCCTTTCTTCAACTCCCATTTATTACTAGATTAAACTTAGTGTAACATTTTTTCATTTTTCGGAAAGAGAAGATTCCCAAATTTTAGTTGAAGTAAAGGAGGAGAACTGTAATACTTAATACGGACCTGGATTATGAGGACAGTTTATCGTATGAACGAAAACCTTTATTTGGGGAAATAGTACCAGAATAGCAAGTGCCCCAAATTCAATATTAAATCAATGGAGGAATATAAATGAAAATAATTGATATTAGTATTCCAATCTACGAAGGAATGCCGACATATATGGATAATCCGGCAAACCAACCTATCATTAAGACGAAAACACATGGGTATATAACGGATACAAACGTTCAAATGAATATACATACTGGGACACATATTGATGCACCACTTCACATGATTGAGGAAGGTGAGACAATTGAAACAATTGAGCTAAGTAGGCTCGTGCGCTCATGTAAAGTCCTGGATTTAACCCATGTAAACGATCGAATTACAGCTGCAGATTTACAAGACTTCCCCATAGTAAAAGATGATTTCCTGTTATTAAAAACCAAAAACTCCTTTGGGGAAACCTCTGCAATGGAATTTATTTTCTTAGCAGAGGACGGTGCTCAGTATTTAATCGATAAAGGGATTGATGGAGTGGGAATTGATACGCTTGGCATTGAAAGAAGTCAAACTGGTCACCCAACACATAAAGCATTGTTCTCAAATGATGTACTGATTGTAGAAGGTCTAAATTTAAAAGAAGTATATGAGGGAGAGTATACGATGATATGTGCCCCGATTAAATTGCAGAACACCGAGGCCGCACCAGCAAGAGTCATGTTAATCGAAGGAAATCTTCTATAGTTGATGCCATCTAGGGAACTTCATGGGAATTAGATTATATCGTCAGTTGATATTCGGTTTATGGATATCAACTGACGTTTTTTTTGTTTAGATTCTTCAAAACTTAGTTGTTTTTATAACAAGAAATATGACTGGATGAACTAGGATATAAAAAAATTGCTTGCATACTAAGTACAAACAAAACGAAATGACTTCCATTGCGTGAATCGCATTAGGATAGGACGAAAACAGCCTTTTTTAAGTCAGTTAACATCCTCAACATTTTCCTTAATCTTACGATGAATGTGGTAATAGCCAAGTATTATTATATAGCTATAGTTATGCTACTATTTGCTAGCTAATAGATATACTGGAGGGCGAAAATGTTTTGATACATTGGATTTCATATAGATAGAAAACGAGTCTGGCGTATGGAAACACAGTGTTTCTCTTTTGGTATTATTTTTCAAAAGGGTAAATCCTATATTTTTTATGTAAACCTATGTGCACGTACCAATAGCCAATATGGAAGAAAAAAGTAATCATAAAATTATATGCCATTCATAGTGTAGAGAGGAGGTCAAAAGGAGGGGTTTGTGATGAAGGAATTTTTGCAGTTCGATAGAATGATCACACCATCTATTATTAAATTTGTTTTTTGGATTGGAGCAGGACTTTCCGTTTTGTTTGGACTCATTCAAATATTTGCTGGTATCGCTAGTTCATTCGGCGGAGGATTTCAAGTTGTCTCCGGCCTATTAACAATGGTTTTTGGACCAGTTGTAATTAGAATTTATTGCGAATTGCTCATTGTGTTTTTTAAAGTCCAAGAAACCTTACAAGAAATTAAAAATAAAGATAATCAACCAATGTAATTAAACTCGAAAAGAGCGTTTCAAGTATAAACGCTCTTTTCGAGTTGCTTACACCATTCCCTTTGGATCTAATAATTTTTCGAATTCCTCTGTAAGCATTCCTCGCTCTTGTAAAACTTGTTTGATTGTTTTATTTTGCTCGTCTGCTTGTTTTCCAATCTGCGAAGCGAGATCGTATCCTATCTTTGGGCTTAAAGCCGTTACTAATGCCAAACTAGATTCCATAAACCTTGTACATATCTCCTCATTTACACCAATTCCATTAATGCACTTTGTGGCGAGTGTTTGAAGAGCATTCGACATGATGTCAATGGAATGAAGCAAGGTATTTGCAATCACTGGCATCATGACATTGATTTCCAACTGGCCAGCGATTCCCGCTGTAGCAATAGCTGTTTCATAACCGATAACTTGGCAGCAAACCATATGTGTCATCTCTAAAATGGCAGGATTTACCTTACCAGGCATAATTGTGGAACCTGGTTGAACCGAAGGGAGACTTATTTCTGATAATCCTGTTCTAGGGCCGGAGCTTAGTAAGCGTAAATCACTAGTAATTTTGATCAAGTGAATAGACAATTCTTTTAATGCGAGTATGACGCGAATTGGTGCACTAGTGTTTTGCATGTATTTAAATAAATTTGTTGGTTCTCTGAAAGGTAGCCCTGTCCGTCGACGTACTTCTTCCATAACCTTTGGCAGATAATTAGAATCAGTGTTCATTTTCGTCCCGATGGCACTACCTCCAATGCCAATTTCGTATAAGGAATCTAGGCAATGTTCTATTTGTTGATAAGAAAACCGTATCGTATCGGCATATCCAGAGAACTCTTGCCCAAGACGAATTGGAACAGCATCGTGTAAGTGGGTTCGACCTGATTTTAGTATCGGCATAAATTCTTCTGCCTTTTTTTCAAATTCTCTTTGTAGTAGCAATAGTGAAGGGAGTAATACCGTTGTGATATTTTCCGCAGCTGAAAGATTGATAGCGGCTGGGAATGTATCGTTTGTTGATTGGCTCATATTAATGTGATCATTTGGGTGTACTCGATTCTTGTCGGACGTAATCCCTAAAAGTTCAGAAGCACGGTTTGCGATGATTTCATTCGCATTCATATTTTGCGATGTGCCAGCACCAGCTTGATAGACATCCACAACAAAATGGTTATCCCATTTCCCCTCAATCACTTCCTCTGATGCTTGAATGATGGCATTTCCCATTTCTTTGGTAAGCTTTCCTAATTCCATATTTGTAAAAACTGCGGATGCTTTTATTATTCCCTGCGCCTTAATAAAGGACCTGGGCAGCGTTGTTCCACTAATTTGAAAATTGTCTACAGCACGTTGGGTTTGCGAGCCATAATACATATCCGCAGGTACCTTTATTTTTCCTAAAGAATCATACTCCACACGGAACTGGTTAGAATCACTCATCTTAATCTCCTTTAAAGCAATTTTTAAGTAAATACATAATACCTATTGTTTCCAGCTGGGTGCGTAATAAACAATATTGGTCTGTCACGTCCATAGTGGTTCATGAAGTTAAATTCGTGAATGATATTAATTAAAAAGGAATCCTTCAAACATAGGAAAACATATTTTAGAGAACGCTGAAACCCCTCTGGATTTTGTATTCTATTTCTTACAGGGAGTGATGTAAATACAACGTTCTCTATTTTTTTGCATGTTTAAATGAAAAGTAAGAAACGCTATTGGGTAGAATACGACTCGATTTAATGAAGGGTGAAACTCAATGTCATGGCTTATTTATGCAATTTTATCAGCTGTTTTTGCTGCACTCGTTTCCATTTTTGGCAAAATAGGCTTACAAAACGTGGATTCTAACACTGCAACAGCCATTCGAGCAGTCATTATGACGATTTTTTTATTTGGCGTAGTCATGTTTCAAGGAAACCTAGGGAAGATTCCGGAAATCATGGAAGACCGAAAAGCGCTCCTCTTCATCGTACTAAGTGGTGTAGCAGGGGCAACGTCATGGATTTTTTACTTTTTAGCGTTAAAATTCGGGGAAGTATCACAGGTTGCTCCAATTGATAAACTAAGTGTGGTGATTGCTGCTGTCTTGGCTATGTTTTTCCTTGGTGAGAAAATAAGCCTAATGAATGGGTTTGGCATTGCACTTATTACCATTGGAGTGATATTAACCGCATTAAGCTAGGGAAAGGGATGAAAGGGTGTGCCTTGTCATTCAAATGAAGAATTGAAAAGATTAGTGTCTGAAGCAAAAAAGTATACAAAACATGGGGAAGTTGCGGATTATATTCCAGCCTTGAAAAAGGCAAACCGTGATGATTTATCTGTCGCCATTTACCATAGTGATGGAAATTGCTATTCAGCGGGTGATATTGACCAAAAAATCACTTTGCAAAGCATATCAAAAGTGTTGACGTTGGCATTAGCACTAATAGACTGTGGAGAAGAATGTGTATTTGATAAGGTCGGATATGAACCCACTGGGGATCCGTTCAATTCAATCATAAAGCTAGAAACCAGTCGTTCTGCAAAACCCTTGAATCCAATGATTAATGCAGGTGCACTGGCAGTAACCCATTTAATCAAGGGGAACTCAGTAATCGAGCGGTTAGAGAGAATTATTGCTTTTATCAGGGACCTTGCAGGGCATGAGACAATTACGTATTCGGAAGAAATAGCGAAATCGGAATTTGATACAGCTTTTCTCAACAGATCTTTATGTTATTACATGAAACAGGATGGCATAATAAATGAGAATGTTGAGGAGCTCCTTGAGCTTTACACAAAGCAATGTGCAATCGAGATGGATTGTTTAGACCTCTCTAGAATTGGCCTAGTATTTGCCATGGATGGGTTGGATCCAGTTAGGGAGAAACAAATTATCCCCGTTGAAGTGGCAAGACTTTGTAAAACATTTATGGTTACTTGCGGCATGTACAATGCCTCAGGAGAGTTTGCAGTAAGAGTGGGAATACCCGCCAAAAGCGGAGTATCTGGAGGGATAATGGGGTCCATTCGTAACCGCTACGGAATTGGGATTTTTGGTCCTGCCCTTGATGAGAGAGGAAACAGCATTGGAGGCATCAAGCTCCTAGAAATGATGTCTAAAAAATATGAGTTGAGTATTTTTTAAGAGAACCCTTTGATGTGGTCATGATTAATTGTTCTATCCAATGATTAAAGCTCGACAGGCTTTCTGACTGCCATAATGCGTCCGAAGTACTTTGAGCAGGAATCAACTCACATTTTATATTATGTGTTGTTTTTGTTCCGAAAGAAGATTGTAACCTTATAGAAACATTACTGAAAATAAAGTTTGTTAAAGTTAGGGGCATATACCAAATTTTCAAGTACAAAAGGGAGAGAATTATGGAGCCTCATGTAAAAAAATCATTAGAAGAATGGAAAGAAGAAATCGATGTATTATTAACAGAGATTGATAAAGAGTATGAACAAGTTAAACAGGAGCTTCAAGTATATTCCTATAAATTTAGTATCACCAAGCAAGTGGTTCAGTCAACTGTTAACGAGGAAATTATCCGAAACATCCGTGCACTATATCATCAACCATTTGAGCAAAAATTTAATCAGCTTAAGTCCGAGATTAAAGACCTAGAGGAAAAGAAAAAAGTTTTCCAAATGTTTGTTGATAAAATTGAGAAAGTTAAAGGCAATGATGAACCCCAAACCGTAAATGTGGTTCATAATTAAGGTTTAACTAGTTAATAAAAATACATATTGTTTAGATTTTTTATGACGTCTAAATGGTCTACCCTGCCTTTTATTCGATTTTTTGTTACACTATATTTGGATAATAGCAGCATCTAACTTCGGTATAAGGGGATTTTGATATGGCGTTGAAGCGAATCATAAAGAATTATATAAAAAAAGAAGGAGTACGGCTATTGAAAGAAAAAGGCATCCCACTACTTAAAAAACAGGTGAAACGCCGTTTAGCCAATAAACGTTGAAAGCCCATACTGCATGAACTTTGTACATAGGGAGCTTTTATGCTATTGTATTTACGATGACGTGTAAGAAAGAAGGAATAAGAATGAAATGTAAGATCAATCGGAATGCAGCTAAAGTTTTAAAGGAAATGTTAAGCACTGAGGAAGCAGAAGGAAAGATGATTCGTGTAGTAATCGATTATATGCATGGCGATCATGCTCATTATAAAATCATTTTCGATACACCAACAGAACATGATGAAATTGTCAAAACCGACAAAGGGATTGACATTCTTTTGGACAAGCGCGAAGAATTTCTTGACGGTGTTTGGCTTCAGTATTTTTATGTGCCACAGGAAGATTTCGTTATTACCAACCCTTCCAAAAGTGCACATGTACATAACCATTAATTTTGCAAAAAGCAACGTGATTGGTCACGTTGTTTTTTTGTGAGTGAATATTTACTGATAAAGGGATAAAAACTCAATATATACTGTAAATCATTCTCGTAAAAACAAGAAAAAGAAAGTAGGGAATGTTATTGCCTGATTTTACATCATTAGGGATTTCGGATATTTTTATGAACAAGCTTAAAGAGGTTGGGATTATTCAGCCAACCCCCATACAGGAAAGAGCACTACCGGCTGTAATGGCAGGGAAGGATTTAATTGGTCAAGCACAAACCGGTACTGGAAAAACGTTAGGGTTTGTCCTGCCTATTCTAGAAAAAATTGACCCAACAGCTTCTACAATTCAAGCATTAATTGTTACACCCACAAGAGAGCTTGCCTTGCAAATAACAGAAGAAGTCAAGAAGTTGATTGCAGACCATGATGAAATTGAAGTATTGGCTGTATATGGTGGACAAGATGTCGAAAAACAATTAAAGAAGTTGAATCGCAATATCCAAATTGTGGTTGGTACACCTGGACGGTTATTGGATCACATAGGTCGAGGTACCATTGATTTATCAGAGGTATCCTTTCTTGTTCTGGATGAGGCAGATCAAATGCTTCATATTGGCTTCTTGGATGAAGTTGAAAAAATTATCCGTGAAACACCAAATAATCGTCAAACGATGTTGTTCTCTGCGACCATGCCTCCTGAGATAAGAAAATTGGCAAACAAACATATGCGTGATCCAGAATATGTTCAGGTCGAAAAAACACAAGGACCTGCTGAAAATGTCAAACAAATTGCTTTTCATACTATTGACCGGGCAAAACAAGCAACATTAATTCAATTAGTTGAAACGCATCGTCCATTTTTAGCCGTTATTTTCTGCCGAACAAAGCGGAGAGTAAGCAAGTTGTATGATGCATTAAAAGCAAATGGTTTTTCCTGTGACGAATTGCATGGGGACCTTTCACAGGCTAAACGAGAAAGAGTGATGAAAAGATTCCGTGATGCTGAAATACAATTGCTGATTGCAACGGATGTGGCGGCAAGGGGACTAGATGTTGAAGGAGTTACTCATGTATTTAACTATGACATTCCTTTAGATGCAGAGAGCTATGTTCATCGAATTGGGCGAACAGGCCGAGCTGGCATGAAAGGGATAGCGATTACACTATATACCTCTAATGATCGTCCGCTATTAGATGAAATCGAAGATACCCTACAAATCCGAATTGATAAAAAGAATATCGGCCATTTACAAGGTGAGAACTCGGATGAAAAGGAACAGGAAGAGAACGCACGAAACCCTAGGCAGGAACATAAAAAGCCAAATGTTCGTGCAGGAAACCAAAGACCAAGACGGTCGGGTACTCTTGATCGTAGCATTAATAGAAGCGAACGCAATCAAAGTCAACAAGACCATAGTAAAAGCAAGAAAAGAGGGCAACAAAGGCAAGAACGTGATGAAAAGGTAGAACCTGGATCCAAAAAGCGATATGGTGAATCAAATTATCGAGGTACTAAAGGCAAACGAGATGAGAATGCACATTCAAGAAGGAAAGAAGGAACGAATGACAAAGACGCAACTTCAGCAGGTGGAAACAGAAAGCGGTCTTCCGCGGAGAGTTCTGATCGAAGTGGAGACAGTGCCCGTAAGAAGGGAAGCATACGAACAGAGAAGCCAAGGAAAATGAACGCTGGGAGACCACGGAAAGGGAGGAAATAAGGATGATTACAAAAGTGAAACAACTGATTGCTGATTCCATTCAGACAGTCGGAGAAGAGAAAACCATTGAGCTCTATCCAGAAATAAAGGAGTTCGTTGAGAAAAACAATCTTATCGAAGATGGTATCAAAATAGTAGAGAAAAGCACTAATAAACGATTCGATGGTGCATACATTGAACGCAGCGATAAGGAAACCGAAGAATTCCTCGGTGAAGAAAATACTTCATTTCTGAATCAACCTATTTCTTATTTTAAAACACATAAAAATGAATTTATGTATATGGAAGATCCGTCCTTTGATCTAGTGTCGGTAGATGCAGTTTCGTTTGAAGTAGATGATGTATTTGGTACCTATAATGTGATGCTGGGTCTAAAGCTACAAAAAAAATATGGTGAGGCGATTAAGTCCTTTTTTGCAAGCGAAATGAAAGCTGAAGATACAAGAGTGGATTTAATGTTTGATGCAAATGAAGGCTTATGGAACGTTAATTTTGCCTTGAATAATGTAGAAGCATTTAACGAAGAAATGACCATTCAGACTGCGTACGATCTTATCTATCGTTTTTTATTTAAACTGGTTGTTTCCGTTTTATAACAATCTCGACTGCCCCTTAAAATGAAGGGGCTTTTTTCTTTACCTTTAAGAGGAATCTTCACAGAGTTTAGCGAATAGGATGGTATGTCTTATACTTTGGGGATCTTTTGATTCACTCGTTTATGAACAGGAGGTATTTGATGTTTGAGAAGGTAATTGAACCAAGGATGTCTGAGACAGACAGGGCGGGCCATATCAATAACACGGTTATTCCTGTCTGGTTTGAGTCCGGGCGGGATGAAATCTTTAAGCTGTTTACACCCGATTTAAGTGCTGACGATTGGAAAATGGTCATCATCAACTTTCATGTTGATTTTGTGCATCAGCTGTTTTATGGAAAACCAGTGATTGTGAAAACATGGATAAAAGAAATCGGCAATACAAGTTTAAAGGTTTACGAGGAAATTCACCAAGAAGGAACTCTCTGTGCAAGGGGAGAAGCAGTTTATGTCAATTTTGATTTAAAGAAACAAAAGACAGAAAGAATTCCGGAAGATATTCGGACGATTTTAAGTTTGCATCTTGTTGGGAATCAGTAGTTTTTAGAAAAGATTGAAAATTCTTAATTAAAACGATATAATGACAATATGGTTTGTACATAATGATTAGAATTCTAGGGAGGAATAGTTTATGAGATTACAAGGAAAAGTGGCAATTGTAACTGGTGGCGGTGGCGGAATCGGACGTGCTACTTCTAGTTTGTTCGCGAGTGAAGGCGCCAAGGTGGTTGTTTCTGACATTAATGAAGAAAGCGCTTCCGCTACCGTACGTTTAATTAAAGAAGCAGGTGGAGAGGCACTTTGTGTACCTGCGAACATGGTGATTCCTGAAGAAGTTGAGCAATTAATAAATAAAACGGTCGATGCCTATGGCGGAATTGATATTTTATTCAATAATGCAGGTGTAGGAAATGAAGAAGTTAGACTAGCGGATATTTCTGTTGAGGAATGGGACCGCGTGGTTGATATCAATTTAAAAGGTGTATTCCTTGGAATGAAGTATGCTCTTAAGAAAATGGAGGAACGCGGTGGTGGGGCAATTATTAATACATCAAGCGTCCTAGGGCATAAAGGGAAGAAATACGTCGGTCCTTACAATGCTTCTAAGGGTGGCGTCGTACTCTTGACTCAGAATGCGGCCTTAGAATATGGTGGGAAAAATATTCGGGTGAATGCTGTGGCTCCTGGTGTCATTGACACAGATATTATCCAAGGGTGGAAGGACGATGAGCGTAAATGGCCAATCATTTCTAGAGCAAATGCTCTTCGCCGAATTGGCCAACCAGAAGAAGTGGCTAAGGTCGTTTTATTCCTAGCATCTGATGATGCTTCGTTTGTTACAGGCTCAACCATTTTTGCAGACGGTGGCGGGATGATCTTTTAAGGGTTGTGTAAGAAATGAGGACACACTGTTTATCAGTGTGTTTTTTTTGTTTCCCGCATTATGAAACTGCAGACCTAATAAATCTCTGTGAAACCCAGTAGCCTTTAGTCTGGTAGTAAGGTACTTTATTAGACTACTAAAATTTACCATTTCTGTTGACATTCTTAGCAATGAACAAATAAAATATAAGTAGTTATTAGTAAATAGTCAAAATTCAAAAAATAGAGGTAAGTATGAGTCAAAAAGTAGCAATAGGTAAATTAGCGATACTATTAGCATCCTTGTCTGAAGATGAATTAAACTCTTTTCAATCATCCTTTGATGAGGTCAACTACTGCCAAGGGAAAGTCGGCAGCATGAATATGCAGAAAGTAATCTCGGCAGTTGAAACAGCTGCGAAGCGAAATGGACTCATTCAAGAGCATTTATACCGAGAAACGCATGCTTTGTATCATGCCATACTAGAAGGAATTGAAGGAGTCACAAGAGGAAAGCCTGTCATTGGGGAAATGAGTCGAACTGTTGGGCTACGCTTTTCTGTTGTCCGTGGCTGTCCGTATCATGATTCCAAAGAAGGAGAATGGCTTGCTGTAGCGTTCTATGGAACGATCGGCGCACCTGTCAAAGGAGCAGAGCATGAAACTGTTGGATTAGGAATTAATCATATATAAGGACATTGCCTATAGTCTATTAGTTATTAGGAGGCGATGATGGTATCTCTATGCCATTGTCGCCTCTTTTTATTTGTCCAGAATGGTTTTGGAGGGAGTATTTATGGTGGAACTAACCGGCAACAAATTAACCTTAGAAGAGGTTAAACAGGTTTGCTATGAAGGGGAGCTAGTGACGATATCCCCAAAAAGTATGCAAAGAGTGAAAGAAAGTCGAAAAGCAGTTGAGAGGATTGTTGCAAATAACAAGACGGTATACGGCATTAATACAGGTTTCGGTAAATTTAGTGATGTGATGATTGCTGAAGACGATGTAAATGATTTACAGATGAATTTAATCCGCTCCCATGCTTGTGGTGTGGGCGAGCCGTTCCCAGAACTCGTTTCAAGAGCAGTGATTCTCTTACGCCTAAATGCGTTGTTAAAAGGATTTTCTGGAATTAGGCCGATTATTGCGGAACGCTTAGTGGAGTTGTTGAACCTACAAATTCATCCAGTCATTCCGCAACAGGGTTCACTAGGAGCCTCGGGTGACCTTGCTCCACTTTCTCATCTCGCACTCGTGTTACTAGGGGAAGGGAAGGTTTTTTATGCGGGCAAAGTCTTTCCGACAGAAGAAGTTTATCAATTAGAAAAAATAGAGCCGATTGAGTTACAAGCAAAAGAGGGGTTGGCTTTAATTAATGGTACCCAAGCGATGACGGCGATGGGCGTCATCAATTGGCTGGAAGCAGTGGACTTAGCACATCAAAGTGAATGGATTGCTGCAATGACCATTGAGGGTCTAACAGGAATCATTGATGCTTTTCACCCCGCTATCCATGAAGCGAGAGGATATCCTCAACAAATTGCCGTTGCTGAACGGATTCGCAAGTTGCTTTCAGGTAGTAATTTAATCACCGCTCAAGGGGAAAAACGCGTTCAGGATGCTTATTCTTTACGCTGCATTCCCCAAGTTCATGGAGCTTCCTGGCAAGCATTGGATTATGTAAAAGAAAAACTTGAAATCGAAATAAATGCAGCTACAGACAATCCGTTGATTTTTGATGATGGTGAAACGGTCATTTCTGGCGGGAACTTCCATGGGCAACCAATTGCTATCGCAATGGATTTTATGAAAATTGCTGTTGCTGAGTTTGCAAGCATATCAGAACGAAGAATTGAACGGCTTGTGAATCCACAATTAAATGATTTACCAGCATTTTTAAGTGCACAGCCTGGACTCCAATCAGGAGCGATGATTATGCAATATGTCGCGGCTTCTCTCGTTTCTGAAAATAAGACGCTTGCACATCCAGCAAGTGTGGACTCAATTCCATCGTCGGCAAATCAAGAAGACCATGTAAGTATGGGAACAATCGCCGCACGGCATGCGTATAGCATTATCCAAAATGTCAGGCGAGTTCTCGCGATTGAATGCATCTGTGCTTTGCAGGCAGTCGAGTACCGTGGAGTGGAAAAAATGGCTCCGCAAACCAAGAGATTCTATGAGGAAGCTAGAAAAGTGGTACCTTCAATTACAAAAGATCGTGCATTTTCTGAGGACATTGAAAACATGAATGACTATCTTAAAAAAAATGATGGAGGATGGACAGCTTCCGATTTAAAGGAAGAGGAAGATCAAATTTCGATAGATTAATAATTTTTAATAAGGAGAGGGAATTACTATGGAGGCAAATACTAATCGTCAGGTAAAAGCGAAAAAAGGACTGGAGCTTGAATGTAAAGGTTGGGAGCAGGAAGCAGCCTTAAGGATGCTGTATAACAATTTAGATCCTCACGTTGCAGAAAAGCCTGAGGAATTGGTGGTTTATGGTGGCATTGGGAAGGCAGCTAGAAATTGGGAGTCATTTGATGCAATTGTAAATACGCTCAGGCGGCTTGAAAATGATGAAACAATGCTCGTTCAATCAGGAAAGCCAGTCGCAGTCTTTAAAACCCATAAAGCGGCACCAAGAGTATTATTGTCTAATTCTGTTTTGGTCCCCAAATGGGCAAACTGGGAGCATTTCCATGAACTAGATCAAAAGGGTTTAATGATGTATGGGCAAATGACCGCTGGAAGTTGGATCTACATTGGTACGCAAGGAATTTTGCAAGGGACGTATGAAACATTTGCTGAAGTAGCTAGACAGCATTTTGGTGGTTCGTTGAAGGGTACACTAACGCTAACCGCTGGATTAGGTGGAATGGGTGGTGCGCAGCCATTAGCTGTAACCATGAATGGTGGTGTATGTCTTGCAGTGGAAGTAGATGCAGAGCGAATAAAAAAACGAATTGAAACACGGTATTGTGATGTCATGACTGATTCCCTTGATGAGGCGTTAAAATTAGCTACAGAAGCGAAGGGGAAAGGGAAGGCGTTATCTATTGGGCTTATTGGCAATGCGGCAAAGGTTCATCATGAAATTCTGCAGCGTAAGGTTACGGTTGAGATTGTAACTGATCAGACTTCGGCGCATGATCCACTGAATGGATATGTTCCGATAGGCTTAACCGTTAAGGAAGCAATTGAACTACGGAATCAAGATGATGATACTTACGTTCGTCGTGCAAAAGAATCCATGGCGCGTCATGTAGCCGCAATGCTTGAATTTCAGCGAGTAGGCTCCATTGTCTTTGATTATGGCAATAATATCCGCCAAGTGGCATTTGATGAAGGTGTGAATAATGCCTTTGATTTTCCAGGGTTTGTACCAGCTTATATTCGTCCATTATTCTGTGAGGGAAAAGGCCCTTTCCGATGGGCAGCTTTATCAGGAGACCCAGAGGATATTTACCGGACTGATCAATTAATTAAAGAGCTGTTCCCAGAAAATAGACCTTTACTTCGATGGATAGAAATGGCCCAAGAAAAGGTAGAGTTTCAGGGTCTACCCGCGCGTATTTGCTGGCTTGGTTACGGGGAGAGAGTTAAGATGGGGCTTGCCATAAATGAGCTTGTGAGAAAAGGAGAATTAAAGGCACCAATCGTAATTGGACGGGATCATCTTGATTGTGGCTCCGTTGCCTCACCGAATCGTGAAACGGAAGCGATGAAGGATGGAAGTGACGCTGTCGGCGACTGGGCAATTTTAAATGCATTAATCAATGTTGCAGCAGGAGGGTCATGGATATCTGTTCATCATGGAGGTGGTGTGGGCATGGGGTATTCGCTTCATGCAGGAATGGTCGTGGTCGCAGATGGAACGGAACTTGCTGACGAGCGCTTGGAAAGAGTGTTGACTACTGACCCAGGCATGGGAATCGTCCGTCATGTTGACGCAGGGTACGATCGAGCTGTAGAGGTTGCGAAAGAAAAGGGTGTAGACATCCCGATGCTAGATAAGTAATTTGCTAAGTTACCATAATTATAGACGTAACAATCTTTTGAGTATGGCAGGAATGCCCTAAGGGCAATGGAATGGAGGAGATCAAGGTGGTCTTTGATTTACTTGTATATAATATTGGACAATTAATTCTACCTAAAAATCGTTTAAAGCCGTTAAAAGGGAAAGAAATGAGCGAGCTCCCTGTTGAGGAGAATGCGGCTTTTGCTGTGAAGAATGGAAAAGTCGCATGGATGGGGAGTTCTGCAAAGGCGGAATCTGTTGAAGCAAAAGAAAGGATAGATGCCCACCAAAAGGTGGTATCTCCCGGACTAGTTGACCCACATACACATTTAGTGTTTGGTGGTTCCCGGGAAAACGAATTAGCATTAAAGCAAAAAGGAGTACCATATTTAGAGATTTTAGCAAATGGAGGCGGAATACTCTCAACGGTTGCAGCCACGCGACAATCTACAGAAAGAGAACTTGTAGAAAAAGCTAGTTTGCATCTTGAGAGAATGGTTGCGCATGGTGTCACAACAATCGAAGCAAAGAGTGGATACGGGTTAGACCAAGAAACGGAACTCAAACAACTGCGGGTCACAAAAAAACTTGCCGAGAAGTATCCTGTTTCAATTGTTTCAACATTCCTTGGGCCCCATGCAATTCCGTCAACACATAAAGATAATCCTGATACCTTCCTAGACGATATGATTGGGCTACTTGATTTAATAAAAAAAGACCAACTTGCTGAGTTCATAGATATTTTTTGTGAAACAGGGGTCTTTACCATTGAACAATCACGTGAGTTTTTAACAAAGGGGAAGGAAAAAGGATTCGGTTTAAAGATACATGCTGATGAAATTGACTCTTTAGGCGGAGCAGAATTGGCCGCTAGTCTGGGAGCGGTAAGCGCGGATCATTTAGTTGCGGTATCGGAAGATGGAATGAAAAGTCTAGGTAAAAAGGATACAATTGCAGTTTTACTACCTGGTACGACTTTTTATTTAGGCAAAGACGAATATGCACCTGCGCGTAATATGATCAATGAAGGAGTTGCGGTTGCTCTAGCAACAGATTTCAACCCAGGAAGTTGTGTAACCGAAAACCTCCAGCTTATCATGGCTCTTGCAGCATTGAAGTTAAATATGACGGCAGAGGAAATTTGGAATGCAGTAACCATCAATGCAGCGTATGCGATAGGAAGAGGAAATGAATCAGGCACACTTGAGATTGGTAAATGGGCAGATTTTGTAGTTTGGGATATCCCAACTTATCACTATTTGCCCTATCATTTTGGCGTCAATCATGCTAAAAGCGTGTATTGTAAAGGGAATAAGCTCTGGTCGAGACCGGAATTAAAGTTAAGTTAACGGTGATAGTTGTATTCAAGAAGAGGAAAAAAATAATAGTGAAAAAATTCTGTAGAATTGCTCGTTCTTGGAACAATTACCCTATTTCTTATCTTGACTTTTCCCGGTAGTCGGCATAATATTTATTAAAACAGCTGAACGTTAACGAAGGATTACTAAGCGGGTCCTTATGTGAGAAGAGAGCAGGATTTAAAGCTGGGAGATCCTGCCACATTAAGCCGCCGAACCTGCCTTCTGAGTCCCATGAAAACATGGGCGCCCGCCAGGCGTTATCTGGAAGAGTGGGATGTAATGTTACATCCAATATAGGTGGTACCGCGGAAGAGAGCCTTTCGTCCTTTATGTATATAGAGGATGAATGGGCTTTTTTTATTATGCTGAATTGGCCAATGGTGATTTTTAACACATATTGATTGGAGTGTAATTCATCCACTTATTTAACGTAATCAGTTTAGAGGAGTTAGTGCAAATGGAGAAAAAACGTATTGTTGTAAAAATTGGAAGCAGTTCTTTAACGAATGAAAAAGGCGAAATCGATCAAGAAAAATTGAGTGACCATGTCCGAGCCGTGGCTGGGCTTCGGAAAGAAGGGCATGAGGTCTTAATGGTTTCTTCAGGTGCGGTGGCTGCTGGGTTTAGTCAGTTAGGCTATCCGACAAGACCGGTCACATTGAAAGGAAAGCAAGCAGCTGCAGCTGTTGGTCAAAGCCTGCTTATTCAGTCGTATATTGAACAATTTAGCAGGTTTTCCATTATTCCAGCGCAAATTTTACTTACCCGTACGGACTTCTCCAACCGAGATCGTTATAAGAATGCTTATGCAACGATTATGGAGCTCCTAGAACGGAGATTGTTGCCGATTATAAATGAAAATGACACAGTTTCTGTTGAAGAATTGACGTTCGGGGATAATGATATGCTTTCTGCCCTTGTTAGTGGGCTTATTCATGCGGATCAGCTGATCATTTTAACGGATATTAATGGTCTTTATGATTCTGATCCTAGATCCAATCCGGAAGCTAAGAGACTTGATGTCCTTGAAAGTATTACCGATGAAATGGTGGGGTATGCAGAAGGAGCTGGATCAAAAGTTGGGACAGGGGGAATGAAGTCAAAGCTGATGGCAGCAAAAACGGCGCTTTCCTTAGGGGTACCCGTTTTTATTGGTCAGGGAAAAGGCAGCGATAAATTGACTGAAATCCTTAATGGTTCTGGAGACGGAACGTATATTCAAAATAATAGCCTTTCTTCTATTAATACGAGGCGGCAATGGATTGCGGTCCATTCTGAAATTTCAGGAGCGATTTACGTTGACAAAGGCGCAGAAGACGCAATTATTTTTAATGGCAAAAGCTTGCTACCAGCTGGTGTGACCAGGATTAGAGGAAGCTTTCAAACCGGGGATGTCGTTGAAGTCTTTGGACCTAGTGGTTTATTAGGTAAAGGGGAAGTAACGTATTCGGCTGATGCATTAACATCTGTGTTAGGAAAAAGTAGTGCCAGTGAAAAGCCTTTAATGGAAGTTATTCATCGCAATAAATGGGTCAAAGTATAGATTGGGGGAAAACAAGATGAGTGAGGTTAAAACAAAAGGGTTGGAAGCGAAAAAGGCTAGTCAGTTATTAGTTGGAGCAACTACAGAGGAGAAAAATGCCGCACTTCAGCTAATTGCCGCACAGTTGATTGAAGACCAAGAAGTCATTCTATCGGAAAATAAAAAAGATTTGGAGGATGGGAAGCAGAAGGGGCTCTCTGAATCTGTTCTCGACCGAATCATGTTAAATGAAAAGCGAATTCATGATATGGCTGATGCCATTCACTTGTTAGTAGATTTAAAGGATCCAATTGGAGATAATCTTGAGACCATCCATAAAGATAATGGCTTGGTAATTAAAAAAAATCGAGTCCCAATTGGGGTAATCGGAATGATTTATGAAGCCAGACCAAATGTGACGATTGATGCGGCGACGCTTTCATTGAAAACTGGAAATGCTGTTATTTTACGAGGCAGCTCATCTGCTAAATTTTCTAATATGGCATTAATTCAATCGATTCATACAGCACTAGGAAAAAGCACTCTGCCTGTTGAAGCTGTGCAGCTAATTGAAGATACGAGCAGAGAGACCGCGAAAGAGCTTTTTCATCTAAATGAATACCTAGATGTCCTGATCCCTAGGGGTGGAAAGAACTTAATTGACACGGTAGTTCGTGAATCTACGGTGCCTGTGTTAGAAACTGGAGCAGGCAATTGTCATATCTTTATTGATGAAACTGCAGAAATAGCGATGGCTGAGCAAATCGTGATTAACGGGAAAACACAACGTCCTTCCGTTTGCAATGCAATCGAAACGGTGTTAATTCAACAAAATTGGTTTAAACAGCATGGCGAAAAACTACTGAAGGTATTAGACGAACATGGGGTTGAAGTCTTTGGTGATGAGAAGGTTTGCGCAGTGTTCCAAGGGGCAAAGCAGGCAACAGAAGAAGATTGGCATACGGAGTATCTAGCGTTATCGGTCAGTGTAAAAGTAGTCGAAGATGTGGAAGAAGCGATTCAGCATATTAATCAGTATGGAACAAAACATTCCGAAGCGATTATTACAAGTGATGTCGAGAATGCTTCATTCTTTTTAACGAGAGTAGATGCAGCAGCTGTTTATCATAATGCCTCGACCCGATTTACGGATGGATTTGAGTTTGGATATGGTGCTGAAATTGGAATTAGCACGCAAAAATTGCATGCTAGAGGGCCTATGGGCTTAGAAGCACTTACTTCTAGCAAATTTTTTGTGCAGGGGAATGGTCAAATTCGTAAATAAGTGTCATAATATTATCAAAATATAGTTTATTAAGACAGGGGTATGTAAAATGACTGAATTAAAAATTGATATCACACTGGCTTCATCGAGAAAACCAAAACCGGATTTTGATCACCTTGAATTTGGAAAGAATTTCACGGACCATATGTTTATTGTCGATTATACTGAAGGGCAAGGTTGGCATGATGCTAGAATCGTTCCCTATCAACCGCTTACTCTTGATCCCGCCTCCATGGTTTTCCATTATGGGCAGACCGTGTTTGAGGGCTTAAAGGCGTACCTTACTAAAGATAATGAAGTTTTATTATTCAGACCAGATATGAATATGAAACGTTTGAATCGCTCGAATGATCGCCTTTGTATTCCAAAAGTTGATGAAGAAATGGCACTTAGTGCATTGAAACAGCTGATTAACGTTGACCGAGAATGGGTTCCAACTGCTGAGGGTACTTCTCTTTATATTCGTCCATTTATTATTGCAACAGAACCTTATTTAGGCGTTTCTCCTTCTAAGCGTTACAAGTTTATCATCATCTTATCACCAGTAGGAGCTTATTATAAGGAAGGCATTAACCCAGTGAAAATTGCTGTGGAACGTGAATATGTTCGGGCAACGATCGGTGGTACCGGAAATGCAAAAACGGCCGGTAACTATGCAGGAAGCTTAAAAGCGCAAGAGGTAGCTGAAAAAGAAGGTTATTCTCAAGTTTTATGGTTAGATGGTAGGGAGAATAAATATATTGAAGAAGTTGGCAGTATGAATATCTTCTTTAAAATTAATGGAGAGATTGTTACTCCAGTATTAAATGGTAGCATTCTCGAAGGCGTGACAAGAGATTCGATCCTTCAATTATTAAAACACTGGAATATTCCAGTTTCAGAGCGCCGACTCTCAATGGAGGATCTTTATCAAGCCTATAAAAATGGTCAACTAGAGGAAGCCTTTGGTACTGGTACCGCTGCAGTTATTTCGCCAGTCGGTGAACTAGCTTGGCAGGGGGAAAAAATGGTTATTAACAACGGTCAAACTGGAGAAATCGCGAAAAAGTTATATGAAACCTTAACAGGGATCCAACTTGGAACCGAAAAAGACCCATTTGGCTGGACTGTAAAAGTTGAAAAGCAAGAGTCAGCTAATCTGCTGTAACCATTTTGGTCTATTTCATATGAACAAAAACTGGCAGGAAAACATCTCCTTAAGTCGAATACTTTTTATGTAAGGAGATGAGACAATTGGATACAGTCATAATCGTAACGATTAAGGTTAAAGGATTACCTGTCCCAATAAAAATCGCATCACAAACAGAGCCATCCATAAGCCAAGTTTATAAAATGATTGCAGATCTCGCCAAAAAGAATGACATAACTGGGGATATTCAGTTTGTAAAGGTTCTTCAAGAAAATGAGCAGAAAATGTATATCTATGAAATAGGAAACCACAAATGTGTGGTCTTAATCGAGAAGTTAGAAAAAGTCATACAGTTTGAGAATTGATTTAGGAGGTTTGCTTTTTTTCAGGAACAACTTGCAACATAAGGTTGTGAAGAAAGGGCAAGCTATTGGATATCGCAAACTTAGGTGATGACAAATGAAAATATTAGGTATTGATGGTGGCGGAATTCGTGGAGTCTTTGCAATATCAATTTTAAAAGCGATGGAAGAAGAGTACCAAACAAGGGTCAGTGACCATTTTGATTTAGTTGCAGGAACCAGCACCGGTTCCATTATCGCAGCCGCAACAGCTTTAGATTCGGACATGGATACTTTGTTAGAACAGTACCTACAATATGGTGAAAAAATATTTATGAAAGAGGCCAAGGTTGGCCTCTTTAAAAGTATTTACAGTGACCGCTCTTTACGATCATTGCTAAGGAAATCATTCGGTGACCGAGAACTTAAAGATGTTTCAAAGCCATTATTAATCCCAACCGTCGATTTGACTCATGGGAAACCATACGTTCATCGTTCACATGTACCAGATGAATTAGGAAATGTATCAATTAGAGTCTGGGATGCTGTTCTTTCATCGTGTTCGGCACCTATTTACTTCCCACCAAACAATATAGGAAATAAGTATCTTTCCATTGACGGGGGCCTATGGGCGAATAATCCTTCTCTCGTTTGTTTGACAGATGCATTGCATTACTTTAATGAAAATCTCGAATCCATCCATATTCTATCGCTCGGGACAGGAAAACAGAATATTGATTTCTCTATTGATGGAGGCGAAAAAGAATGGGGAATCAAACATTGGTTGCCATTCCAATTACCTTCGCTAAAAGTTACCCCAAAACTGCTCGATTTAGCATTGGATATTTCGTCAGAATCTGTTTCTTATCACTGTAAATTGTTACTTGGACATAATTATTTTCGAATTAATAAGGATCTAGGTGAAGAAATGCCTTTTGATGATGTGGAATTTATGGATCGATTAATTCAGTTGGGCAAAGAGGCATTCGAAGAAAACCGTGTAGAAATTGATAACTTTTTAAACAGGTAAGAAGGTTTTTTAGCGATGTTAATAGGAGAAACGAAAAAGACCCGGAAGCCCCCTAAATTTGGTTTCTGGGTCTTTCGTTTACTCTTGATCAGCCGGATGAGTGTTTAACCATTGAATCCCAAACTCCACAAGAGGTTGCATTTCAACAACAAGTGTTTTGGCCATTCCCAATTTTCCTTCAAGAATGGGTCCATCATAATCCTGTATAATCTCGGGAAAGCGATCAGAGTCCATTTCGACACAATCATAAGGTTGCCAAACACGCTTGCCATTTACCATTATGGCTGCACCTTGTGGATATGTTTTTCGATTTTCTTGCATGAACTCTGCATAATGAAGAGCTGTACAGGAATCAAATCCTGTACCAATCAGAACAATTTTCACAACGGTCTTCATCATTTTTCCAAGTGGTGAGCCTTCTCCAAAAGAGTCCTCGAGTGGTTGGTCCTTCATCCATTCACCAGCATTTGCTCCCCAAGCAATAAAAGAATGAGCTGGATGAGGGCTTCGGACTGTTTGTGGAAGACGGTGTAAGCATTCAGCGATTTTCCCCATTTCCCGAAGTGGACTTAAGTATGGATCATAAGCAGGAAAATGGTCGCGAATAGGTTGATGCCATTCCTTTGGAACAGGTGGCAACATCCAATAAGCTGGATCTGAATTGTCTGTAGATTGAGCAGGCATCACAATCGTACCAGACTCTGTCACCGTTTCAAGCAATGCCTCGACAACCGCCTGTGCTCCTCCAGCTATCCAGCCCATGCTACTTAGTGATGAGTGGACCATGATATTGTCGCCAGCGTTAATTCCTAGCTCTATAAGTTGTTTTTTTAATGTCTCTTTTGATTGGAATTCTGTTGTGTTTAAAATTTGATTCAATTCATGCATGTTCATTTCCCCCCAATGTAAAATATATCATATTAAAAAGGCAGGAAAAGACTTCTTTATGTAGAAAATAGGATGTAGACGCTCATTTGTCGGTTTTATGAGGTTAGTCGCAATAATATTGTTCAAGGTGCCGATGATGTCGTTAATTCGCTACTTGAGCATAAAAATGTCCAAGTGATTTTGTTTTGTTGTTTCCGAGCCTCTGACAGCGCGTTTGTGAAAAGGTTTTTCAATTTATCATTAGACCAGTTGATACGGTTCAACTGGTCTTTAGGAATTTATCTGGTAAAATACATTGCAATTTTTTTTAATGTCCTTGAAAAACATCCTCTTTGTAATGAATTCTTTTAGGACAGGACATATTAAAAGCAAAGTTTTCAAATAAGGGGAGGTCTTTCCATGACAATAAGTTCAGATATGGAGCATAAAACTGTCTGTTTTACTGAGTATGATACATTAAAAAGAGTGATTCTTTGTCAGCCCCAATACATGACCATTCGTGATGTAATTAATGAAACGCAAAAGCATTTCCAAAACGAAGGTATACATATTGAACGAGCTCTTGAGCAGCATGATAAATTTGCACAAACATTGCGGAGCTATGGGATTGAAGTCATTTTACTCCCGTACCATAAAAAATATCCAGAGCAAGTGTTTACTCGTGATATCGGTTTTACGCTTGGTGAAACAGTATTTGTTGCAGATATGGCGAGCGATGTGCGCAAAGGGGAGGAAAATGTTTTACGGCAATGGCTGGAGGACGAAGGTTTCTCTTATTATAATATCGTTGGTGACAATATCGAAGGTGGCGACGTTATTATTGACGGCAAAACCATTTATGTGGGCTTAAGCAATCGCACAAACCAAAAGGCAGCAGACCACTTGCAAAGGTTGCTGAGTAGTTACGAAGTCAAAGCAATCCCTTTTAAAGAAAGATATCTTCATTTAGATTGTGTGTTTAATGTGGTATCCCCTGAGATTGCCTTGATTTACCCTGAGGCGCTAACAGAAGAAGATATGAAATTATTCAGTTCTAGATATGAACTAATTGAGGTATCGAAAGAAGAACAATTTACGCTTGGGACCAATGTATTATCGATTGGCAATAAGCGAATCTTGAGTCTACCGGTTAATAAAGAAGTCAATAAGCAGCTTCGAAACCGTGGTTTTGAAGTCATCGAGGTTGATATTACCGAAATTATTAAATCCGGCGGCTCTTTCCGTTGTTGTACATTACCAATCCTAAGAACAAATGAAAAGTAAAACATGGTGAGGAATCTTGTCCCTTTGGGAGAAGGTTCTTTTTTATGAAGTCAAAGCAATCAGGTATTAAAAAGCGATATTTAGTTTACAAAATATAATTACATTAAACATATTTCCGGGAGAGATGCATCGCTTTTCAATGATTTATTTCGTGTAGGAATTTGTCTATCAAGCTATAATGAAGGGAGATGTCATAAGATTTTGGTGGAACTGGAGTGGAAATGAAACTGTGAGTAAAACGTTTTCGGAATGGTATGATTTTTTTATGAGCCCGTTGGAGCGAGGTCGTTTCAAAAAGATACGGGTGCAGTTATTAGAAAATGCTAGTGGACGAGTATTGGAGCTTGGCTCCGGTACGGGAGTGAATTTTCCCTTTTATCGCGATGTAGAGGTAACAGCAATTGAACCGAGTCCTTTTATGGTCACTCGTTCATTAAAACGGAAGGAGCAATCACCAGTGCCGATTGAAGTTGTTCAAGCAGGTGCAGAACAGCTTCCCTTTCCCGACAATAGCTTTGACACGGTGGTCGCGACGCTTGTTTTTTGCACAATTCCTAATGTTGAAGCTGCATTGGAAGAAATCAAACGAGTTTGTAAGCCAGATGGGAAAGTATTAATGTTTGAGCATGTTAAAATGACGCAACCAACTCTAGCAAAAGTACAAGAAGTTTTAACACCTTATTGGGAAAAGGTTTGTGATGGGTGTTGTTTAGATCGAGAAACTCATGTGTTAGTTGAAAAGAAAGGATTTTATATAGAGGAAACGAAAGATTATTATAAAAGCCTTTTTAAAACGATGATATTAAAAAATGAAAAAAAGGGTTAAGCCATGCTTTTCATCATAAGCTTTATTATAGAGGCAAACAGATTAGAGGTGGGAATTTGAAAGGAAAAGAGCGAGTTATTCAACAGTTTGGGAAGAACGCGAGCCATTATGTGACAAGCCAATCACATGCTAAAGGGGAAGACCTTCGAAAATTAGTTGAAATTATCGCGGAGAAAAATCCTTCTGGAGAACTTTTGGATATTGCAACAGGTGGGGGACATGTTGCAAACGCGTTAGCTCCTTATTTCAAACAGGTTGTTGCATTGGATCTAACCCCTGAAATGTTGGAGAAGGCGAAAGGATTTATCGAGTCAAATGGGATTAAAAACGCCGCCTTTGTCCAAGGAGATGCGGAGAACATACCATTTCCTAATGATTCTGTAGGAACAGTGACCTGTAGAATTGCGGCGCATCATTTCTCTGATGTACGGAAATTTGTTAAAGAAGTTCAGAGAATCTTAAAAGAACAGGGCATGTTTATTTTAATCGATAACGTAGCCCCAGAGGTTCGCGAATATGATTTATTTTATAATAAAGTCGAAAAGAAACGCGACCCAAGTCATGTCCGTGCCTATAAAAAATCTGAATGGATTTCGATGCTTGAACATGAAGGGTTTCTTGTTGAGGAATTGATTTGCTTTAGGAAGAAATTCTTTTTCGATACTTGGTGTGAAATGATGGATGTAACAGAAACTGAGAAGCAAAAATTAAATGACTTCATGACCCAAGCTACAAAGCCTATCCTTGATTACTTTTCAGTTGAAATTGAAGAGGGAAAGGTCCAAACATTCCAAGGTCAATCTGCGCTTATCGTAGGTACAAAAATTTAAGGGTGAAAGAAAACAGCTTTGTGTCATCATCTAAACACCTAAACATATAATATTGAAGGATTCTAGATTATATGGAGGACATGTTGATGAAGGTGATAATACTATCCTTATTAACTACTTTATTAGGTGTTTTAATCTTTCTAAATATCTCCTTGAACAACGCGAAAACAGTCTCAAACCAAGTAGAGAAAGAATATGTAACCTATCAGTATACGATTACAGAAATTGACCAATTTGGTTATTTTGGTGAAGGGGAAGATGGGCGACGCATTTACATAAAAAAGGAAAATGTGAATGTTGAGGACAACCTGAAGGAAAATGACACTATCATCGTCTATTTTGAAAAGAATAATATAAAAGATGGTCTGGTAAAGGTAGAGAAAGAACTATAAGGTTGATGAAGGCTTTATATGATGAAAAGGAGATCCCAATAAGGTTAAAAAACACGATTCTCATCGAGAATCGTGTTTTTTATGCGTAATAATTACTGTTTTGTATAAAGCTTTTGCGGAGGACTTTGTAATACATCTGAGATTGAAGCTGTGAGACTGTATGGTCCTTTCGCGTCGTGCCCTGCTTCCCACAACATCATACCACCAAAGCCGTGGCTAAGTGCTAGCTTTGTTTTTCTTTCCATCGTTTTTATACCATTAAAGTGATAGGTTGTTCCATTCATCGTGATTGTATCATTAGCTGAACTTTTGGAATCATGATTGACAATTGTTGCATAGGATAGTTGCTTTGCTGCCGGGTCTTCTGGTTGTGCATAGAAAGGCACGCCTAAAACTAGCTTTTCAGTCGAAATTTGCTGGTCTTTAAAAAGGTTGGTCCAATAAGATACGATATTTTCAGTATAGGAGTATGGTGATAGATTAGCTGCATGGTAACCACCGTCCCATTGACCGTCATAAGCCATGATGTTGACATAGTCTACATATTTAAACATTTCGGGTTCATAGACGACTGAGGTGATTTCAGTGCCTGCAACACTATGCACTTTAGCATTAACAGCAATCGATAACTGTTTATTCATGCTTTTAAGGCGCTCGCTTAACTCCTTCGTAAATGCGGCTAAAACCTTTGCATCTTCCTGTGAACGTGGATGTTCAAAGTCAATATCAATGCCGTCTAGATTTTCACGTTCTACCAAGCTAATAAGTTCGTTTACTAATTTAGAACGTGTTTTCTCGTCTTGGATAGCGGACTTGAAATAATCATATGATTCACCACCGTTGAGGTGAAACCATCCTCCGATAGCGAGCATGACACTTTTACCCTGATTATGCGCTTTTGATACCAAGGTCTGAAGATTTTTTAAGGCTGTTTCTCCACTTAATACTAGATCGCCATCTTTTGTTGGATGAGCAAATGAGAAAATGATATGAGTCAACTCTGATAGATTGATTGTTTCAGGATCACGAAAATCTTGAACGTACCCAATTAACACCTTAGAATTGGGAGTTTGAATGTTTGGCATTTGTTTCGTTTCTACTATGATCCCTGAGTGAGCCATTTCTTCAATATTTCTAGGAGATGTAGCTTCCTGGCTCGAATAATTCGAGTACAAAACCCCTGATAGAAACCCGAAGACTGTAAAAAACACAGCGATAATAAGGGGAATAAGAATTTTCCGTTTAGTCATGCAGATTCCTCCCAATTGTGATTTATAAATTGTATCAGAAAAAAACACCCCTGAGGATGGTAGAATCTAACATGTGTCAGGCACCATCCAGTTATTTACCAGATTCATATGTTAATGCATAAATATCATAAAATATGATTTTTTATTCAATTTTTTCTTGCGCCGAAGGATTTCATGCTTTATATTATAGAAAGAAGTTTTTCCTTCATCATTTTCTTGAAAGGAGATTGGAATGGGAGAGATACCGTTAAATCAAATTATTAAGGAATGCTTTTCTTCCTTGTCTCCTGGACAGAAAAGAGTGGCTGAGTATATTAAGGGGCATATGGATGAGGGTGCTCTACATACGGCTTATCAAATTGGTAAAAAAGCTGGTGTGAGTGAAACGACCGTGATTCGGTTGGCTTATGCATTAGGATTTTCTGGCTTTTCAGATTTGCAGGAAGGTTCGCCGAGACTGGTTGGAGTCAAAACAATACTTTCAGAATGAAGTTTCAGCTGCAATCAACACGGCTGAGGAAAGCCAATTATTTGAGGCTGTCATCCAGCGAGAAAAGGGAATTCTCCAGAAATTACTAAGTCAAGGAAGTTCAGAGGATTTATGGCAAGCAATTGATAAGATTATGCAGGCGGATCGTATTTTTATCGGTGGATTTGGAAGTTCCTATGCAGCAGCGTATTGGTTCTATTATTCTTTGAGACAACTACGAGAACATGTCACCATCACGAGCCCAACCGGTTTTATGCCAGAAGATGTTAGCGAGCTTACAGACAGATCATTGCTTATCGTGTTTTCCTTTCCTCGATATCGCAATGAAACCTTAAAACTTGTAAATCTAGCGAAACACCAAGACGCGCAAGTACTGGCAATCACCAACAGACAGTTATCCCCTATAGGGCAGGTTGCTGATTGGACGTTAACAACAGAGGAACAAATCGAATCAAGCCACAACTCGATTGCTTCTGTGATTACCTTGTTAGAGGTGCTGATCGCTGGGATTCATCATAAGGACGGGAAACGAATTAGCAGCAGACAACAGAAATTAGAACGAATATATGCTGATTATGGCTTATTTATAGAATAGCAGTCTTTCATATTACTAAAAACAAACTAGAGGTGCTAAACAATGACAACAAATACAGAAACAAGAGTAGAAGAACAAGTAAGTAGTAAATCAATTCCCATTAGTGACTACTTAAAGTTCATTCTCCCTTCATTAATTGGTATTCTACTATTTATTACTCCAATAAAAACAGAGGATGGAATTACCATTCCAGTTGCTTTTCTATCCAATCAAATTAACGGGGCAATTGGGGAGTTTATTCCAGCATTGGTGGTGTTGGTCATGGCAATATCAACAGTCGGATCAATCATTGCTACATTCATTAAACCGAATTTTATAACTCAAAATAAAACGTTGAATACACTATTTAGTGTAAGCAAGTTTTGGGTGGTTGCACGTTTATTGGGGACAGTATTCGCAGCGATGACTTTATTCAAAATGGGTCCGGAAATGATTCACTCAGAAAATACTGGGACACTTTTGCTATATGATTTGATTCCAATTTTATTTACAACCTTCTTACTAGCTGGCATTCTTTTACCACTATTATTAAACTTTGGTTTACTTGAATTCGTTGGTGCTTTATTTATGAAGGTTATGAGACCCATTTTCACTTTACCTGGACGTTCCTCTCTTGATTGCTTAGCTTCTTGGGTTGGTGACGGTACCATTGGTGTCCTTCTAACGTCAAAGCAATACGAGGAAGGGTACTATACAAAGCGTGAAGCAGCAGTAATCGCAACGACTTTTTCAGTGGTTTCGATTACGTTTTCAATCGTTATTCTTCAGTATCTTGAACTTGAACAATATTTTGTACCATACTATTTAACGATTATCTTTGCTGGCCTTGTAGCGGCTGTTATTATGCCAAGAATTCGTCCACTTTCTAAAAAAGCAGATACTGGCTATGAACTCACAGAATTAAAAGCAGAAGAAAAGATTCCAGAAGGGGTTTCTCAAGTTAAATGGGGACTTGATAATGCAGTAAACAAAGCGAGAAAAAATGATTCAGTTGCCAATATTTTTACAGAAGGCTTTAAAAATGTCTTAGACATGTGGCTTGGTGTACTGCCAATTGTCATGGCAATTGGAACTGTAGCTCTTGTTATTGCTGAATTCACCCCAGTGTTTACCATCCTTGGTAAGCCATTCGAGCCAATTCTGGCCCTGATGCAGGTACCTGAAGCTGCGGAAGCTGCTCAAACCATGGTCATTGGATTTGCCGACATGTTATTGCCTGCGATTATCGGAAGTGGAATTGAAAGTGAATTAACTCGATTCGTTATTGCCTGTGTTTCTGTGACGCAATTAGTTTACTTGTCCGAGATGGGTGGCTTGCTTCTAGGCTCCAAGCTTCCTGTAAGCTTCAAAGATTTAGTTCTTATTTTTATCCTACGTACTGTGATTACATTGCCAATCGTGGTACTTGTTGCTCATATTATTTTCTAATCTTATTTGACTCTATGTCGGGAGGGAGTTATTTCCGTGGATCCAATCCAATTTATTGAGGCCCAGAGAAATACGATTTTCAAAACCTATCATGAATTGCATCAGCTGGCAGAGCCTAGTTGGAAGGAAGAGAAAACCTCCCGCTTCCTTCAACAGAAATTGATCGATGCAGGGTTTACGGTTCAGACTTTTTCAGGGCATTACGGTTTTGTCGCCAATCTCCAGGGAGAAAACCCTGAGGTGATTGCGCTTCGTGCTGATATGGATGCACTAGTTCAAGAGGTAGATGGCGTCGTTCGTCCTAATCACTCATGTGGGCACGATGCCCATAGTACAATGGTATTGATGTCGGCTCTTTCACTATGTAAAACTAATATAAAATTCAAGCATAGCGTTCGGTTTATTTTTCAACCAGCTGAAGAAGTAGCTGGTGGTGCCCTCAAAATGATCGAAGATGGCGCTCTTAAGAATGTTAAATTTCTTGGTGGGGTTCATCTTCGTCCTTCATTTGAAGTTCAATATGGCAAAGCAGCTCCGGTAATCCTACATGGTTCCACGACAACCATAAAGGGCGTTATCAAAGGAGTTCCAGCGCATGCGGCAAGACCGGAAGAAGGGAATAACCCAATAGAGGCCGCCTCCCTTT
The DNA here is from genome assembly GCF_019749255.1 of Mesobacillus maritimus. Classification (GTDB taxonomy): domain Bacteria; phylum Bacillota; class Bacilli; order Bacillales; family Cytobacillaceae; genus Mesobacillus_B; species Mesobacillus_B maritimus_A. The sequence goes on from NZ_JACWFH010000007.1 coordinate 121,057, forward strand.
TGATCCAGGCCATGAAGCAAATTAAGCTTGGGTCAGTTGGGCGTTATTCGATTAAGATGACGGAACTGCATAGCGGAGAAGCATCTAATGCAATTCCTGAGAATGCTCGCTTTACCTTTGATTTACGCTCCGAAACAAATGAGGGAATGGAATTATTGATTGCGAAAGCCCAGCAAACAGTACAGAAAATCGCTGAATTGACCGAAACGAAGATAGATACAGTCATTGAAGAATATTCTCCTGCAGCGGTGAAGAACCCCGATGCCATTCGCTTGGCAGAATCAGCAATTCTTTCAATTCTTGGGGAAGAGAATCTAGAAGTGGCTTGTGTATCCCCAGGAGCAGAGGATTTTCATTTTTATACACTAAAAAATCCACATATTTTTGCAACGATGGTTGGCTTAGGATGTGATTTGACACCTGGTTTGCATCATCCTAATATGAAGTTTAATCAAGAAGCCCTCGTTTATGGAACAAAGATTTTAACAAAACTACTAATGGAAGCAGATCAGGATAATTGGAGCTAATAGTCATTGGAGGAATAGGAAGTTGAACAAACCTGTTTTTGAAGAAATTGAAATCCGAAACCTGCAAACTGTGGTGGAGTTAGAGCGAGTACGCCAGCTTGAAGCCATTGTTTGGAGTTTCGAAGATTCGGTACCAGTGAACCAAACCATTACGGTTGTTAAAAATGGTGGGTTCATTTTAGGTGCCTTTTTACATAATGAATTGATTGGTTTTCAATATAGTTTTCCGGGTTTTGATGGGAAGCAAGTATACCTTTGCTCACATTCACTTGGAATTCATCCTGAATATCGTAAGTATGGTGTAGGAGAAAAATTGAAGTGGGCTCAAAAAGGACTTGCAGAGGCTATGGGCTATGAGTTGATTTCATGGACATATGACCCGTTAGAAACAGTAAATGGGAATTTGAATTTACATAAGTTGGGTGCGATTTGTACCTCTTATTTGGAAGATGCCTATGGGGAAATGGGTGATGGTTTAAATTCTGGGATTGCGACTGATCGATTTTTAGTGGAATGGCGAGTGGACGAGATTCAAGACAAAAAAGGGGCAACGAAATTTGAGCAAAGGGATAAACAAGTTGACCTTCAGAATTTTGTAATGGAAACCACTGAGAAGGATGGCTTTTTAATACCGGGTGAAATAAATTTCGGTTTGGATTCTGATCTACTATTTGTGCCGGTACCTGGTAATTTTCAAGAAATAAAAAGTGCTGATTTCTCACTCGCAGTTGAATGGAGAAATATTACCCGAAAAATTTTCACTCATTATTTGCCAATTGGGTGGCAGGTTACGGACTTAATAAAAAAAGATCAGAATCATTATTTGTATGTACTAGAAAAGAGGGGTTAAGGATGGAGATAGAGAGAATTATCCTACGTCAGATTAAAATGGATCTCCTGACACCTTTTACAACAAGTGTTGGGACGGAAGTGGATAAAGATATCATTTTGGTTGAAGTAGTGGGGAAAGATGGGTTATCTGGCTGGGGTGAGTCCGTTTCAATTGTCCAGCCGATGTATAACGAAGAAACGGTGAAAACGAATTGGCATATAATGACTGACTTTCTCATCCCTCTATTACTAAAAGAGCCGATTGAGCATCCTGATATGGTTTTCCCTCGTTTTCAATATGTTCGTGGCAATTACAATGCAAAAGCAGCTATTGAGGGGGCTGTTTGGGATCTTTATGCTAAGAGCCAAAATCTTTCGTTATCGAAAGCTCTTGGTGGAGTGAAAGATAAAATTGAAGTCGGTGTTAGTGTTGGTATTCAACATTCAGAACAACAGCTTCTTCAGCAAATTGAAGGGTATTTGCAGGAAGGGTATAAACGCATAAAAGTAAAAATTAAGCCTGACTGGGATGTATCGATCCTTAAGATGATTCGAAAGTCTTTTCCTCAAATCCCGTTAATGGCAGACGCAAATTGCGCTTATACGTTAGATGATATCGATCACTTACGTCACTTAGACGAGTTTAATTTAATGATGATTGAGCAACCATTGGCACATGATGATATTATTGACCACGGTGTGCTACAGGCTAACTTAGAAACACCCATTTGCCTCGACGAAAGTATTCACTCTGCTGAGGACGCTCGAAAAGCAATTGAACTAGGAAGTTGTCGGATCATTAATTTAAAAATTGGTAGAGTCGGCGGCTTGTCAGAATCAAAAAAAATTCATGATCTTTGTGTAAAACATGATATACCACTTTGGTGTGGAGGCATGCTCGAGGCAGGAATCGGCAGAGCCCATAATATCGCAATTACCTCCTTATCGAATTTTACTATCCCTGGCGATACGGCACCTTCTGCACATTATTGGAAACAGGATATCATTGAACCTGAGGTGAAAATGGAAAATGGTTTGATTGCTGTTCCAGATGGGCCAGGGATTGGATATGAGCCTAATCTTTCGTTGATTGAAAGGTTAACGGTAAAACAAAGTTCCATTTGTTTATAAGGATTTCAATATTTTAGTCTAAATAAGATATTTCGTTCATACAAATCTTTAAAAATGAAAATGTTTCCAAATGCTTCGATGGGAGATCTTTTTATGCCCCTATTGAAGCATTTTCAATTTCGAAAACAAAGCAGTTGATGAACGGAACCTCTTTGCTTTATAATGAATGAATATTCAATCATTTTTTAGTGGTAATTACATTCATTTTTTTGATACGAGGTGACAAATATGGATCGTATAGGTCCGATAAAAATTATTGAAGGGCCCAATAACAGTAGCAAAGTGCCTTTCTCACGAAGTTTGTATATTGATTGCACAGAAAAGGTATTAATTGACTCTGGTGCCGATCCAGAAAGCTTGCTGAAGCTAAATAAGGAATTTGGGATTGAACTTATTATGAATACGCATTACCATCCCGATCATACTACTCATAATTATTTGTTTCCAGAGGCTACAAAGCTAATCAATCCAATTGAATATGAAACAGCACAATCGATTGATGGTGTGGCACGTGCAAATGGAGTATATCAAGAGTGGGGCCCTAGAGGAGTCGAGGTGTGGAAAAAGAACCTCCCTGCAAGATGGGTAAAGAGTCTGGGCTTACTATCTGGGACCTATGATTATGATAAGGAGTATAACTTTGGTGGGGTAAAGGTTCAATTTTTACATTCCCCTGGACATACAAGTGGGTTATCCTGCCCGTATTTTCCAGAACTAGGCGTGGTGTTTGCAGGTGATTATGATATGACTTCTTTTGGTCCGTGGTATAACGGAACTGATGGAGATATTGATGATTTCATCCGCTCTGGGAAAAGGCTTCTTGAACTAGATGCAGATACCTATATTACTGGTCACCAAAAGGGTGTTTTTACAAAGAAAGATTTCGCAAAAGCGATGGAAGTATACTTAGCGATTATTGATAAACGTGATGAGAAAGTTGAGCATTATGTTCGTCAAGGGTTAACTTTCGATGAACTCACAAGCATTGGGATATTCTATCCTAAACGAACGTTAGAGAATGGAATTCTTAAAACGTGGGAACGAACCGGGATTAGAAAACACCTCGATCGATTAGGGTTAACGGTGCCTGAAGCTGATAGAGTTTACTTAAATACAAAATGAGGAGAGCAATAGCATTGTCTATTGCTTTTCTTTTTGAATAATAAAAGGTCAGTAGAGAAAACTATGTTCGGTTCACATACATTTGCATGGGGGTTGTTTCATGGATAAGAATATGTCTTATGGCAGTGATTATAAATACATTCCAGCTACCTCGGTCGGCAGTGGAGTGGGGATTGAGGTTTTGCCGGATATATATTCGCATACCATCCAAATCGTTAATATTTGTTTGGTGGGAAATCCTGAGGATAAAAATTATGTGTTGGTAGATGCGGGAATGCCAGAATCGGCAGATGAGATTATAGCTGTTACGGAAGAACGATTTGGGAAAGAGAATCCACCAAAGGCAATTATCCTTACACATGGGCATTTCGATCATGTTGGGGCAATTGTTGAATTGATTAAGTATTGGAATGTACCTGTTTATGCACATGAAATGGAACTCCCTTATTTGACCGGGAAAAAGAGGTACCCAGAACCAGATTCAACGGTAGAGGGGGGAATGGTTGCAAAAATGTCTCCAATGTTTCCAAACGAACCGATTCAACTTGGTGAAAATGTAGAGGCCCTTCCTAGTGATGGGAGTGTTCCATATATGTCTGAATTCCGCTGGATTCATACACCAGGACACTCAGAGGGACATGTATCGCTCTTCAGGGAAAAAGACGGTGCTTTGATTGCTGGTGATGCTTTCGTGACGGTCAAACAAGAATATTTATATAAAGTGTTGACTCAAGAGCAGGAAATTAGCGGTCCACCACGGTACCTCACTACTGATTGGAAGGCAGCTAAAGAATCGGTAAAAACGTTAGCAGAGTTGAAACCTTCAGTTGCTGTTACAGGACATGGTTTGCCTATGACCGGGCAGTTGCTTACCGATAGCCTACAAAAGCTTGTGAATGAGTTTGATCAGATTGCTGTCCCGGATTATGGGAAGTATTTGAATTAGGAAGTAAGGACAGATGCTCGGCTTTTTCATCTGTCCTTTTTGTGTTGCGATTGTCTACAACACCCTTGCAACTCAAAGACAGACAAAGCTCTATCGATTTTACTGAAATTAAACTCGTTTGGTCCAGTTATAAAAACGATAAATAATGGTTAAAAAAACAAAGTAACCGAAAAAAGAATAATAGTGTTTCCACACATCTGCATGAACGAAATAACCGAAGGGTTCGGCAATTTTCTCAAAAACAGACATCGCCAGACTCAATAGGAGAATGAAAAGGAATCTTTTAGTTCTGGTCAGTTTTGTACAAATGAAAAGAAACATAGCAACCATCAAAGGAATTCCCACTAAAGTAAAAAAAATGTGAATCGAAAATATTTCTGGGAATGGTCTCATTGGAAAGGAGTAATATTCTTTTCCAGTAAAATAAAGATCAAGATAGGTCCCCAGTAAAGAAGCCAATAATAAAGAGGGTGTTAGTTTTTTACTCCAGAATTGAGATGGCTTTTTTGGCGTAGGTGGCAAGTTCGAGTTTTTCGATTGTTCGGCAATAGTCATACTGTATCTCCCCACTAATTTTTTCTTCTGTGTCCTGTAAATCATAAACAACCTTCCAATCATGAAACCAATCCCCAATTTCTGCGCTTTCATGTTCTTGGTTTTTCCAAGCAAGCTCAAGCTGAGGACTATAGATACGAGGTGATCCACTTGTCAGCTTACAAGCTACAATTCTAGGTTTCCATTGCAAACCAGGTACCCCTTCATCCACATAATGAAAGAGTTGTGGCCAATAATCCATGCGTGATCCAGTATGGGGAGTATTGTATGCCCATTGGACTATTTTTTCGAGAAGCTGGGAATCATCAAAAAGAACCTTATACAGTCTTTTTCCTAAGAGAATTCGCTCTTGTAACCTTTCAAAATGATGAAGAGTTGCGCCTATAAGTTGTATTTTGCCGCTATTTTCGTAAGGGAATAGAATATGATTCATAGAGAGTATATCCTGTAATTTAAATTCTAAGCTGTCGAGTATAATCTTTTTATAGATAGGGTCTTGTATGACTCTTGTTTCTAAGTAATTTTGTTCATTCATAATTAACCCTAGGGTCAAAATGGACGAATCTCGCTGTTGCCAAAAATGGCTCCAAATTGTTTCCATGAATAAAGAAACATTTAAATAGGGCAACAGGTAAAATAGATTCTTCCCTGTCTTTATGCTTTCTTCATAGAGCAAAAATTGCGGATAGGCGTCTTGGAAAATCAACCAATTTCCCCGTTCCAAAAAAGCAAAAAAGTTTTTTCTTTCCTGTCCTGTCATAAGTTTAGTAAGGAATCCCCCCTTTAAATCAGTCATATTATAACCACCATTACGTGACACCATATGACCTAGAAAGGCCCAATGAATTTCGGGGAATTTTTTATAAAAATCAAGGTAGGCTTTCGTTCTCGTCACATTATTTTTATTCAACCTTCTCGTACGACTATTAATGGTTTGAATAAGGAGTGCCTCTTTTGGAAGCAGCTTGGGTGCATGTTCTGCTTTCTTGCTTTTTCGTTTAAGCTCTTTTTTTATATTAACCAGGGATGGGGACAGTGGTTTTGTTTTCGCCTTTTTAAGTAGATTCAATATGGTTCCCCCCAATAAATGAATGCTCCTACTGTCCATTGAATATGTATGGTTGAACGCCATTTTGTAGCGAGAGGAGGAGAATGATGGAACGTAAGGTAGCTGAAGGGATGGAACAGATTATTGATACGTTGAAACAAGATCAATCTCCCAATGGCTCGTGGAATTATCCCTTTGAAACAGGTATTTCAACCGATTGCTATATGATTATTTTATTAAGGTCGTTAGAAATAAATGAAGAAAACTTGATAGAAGCTTTAACTAAGCGGATATTGAGTAAGCAGGAAGACAACGGGGCTTGGAAGCTTTTTTATGATGAAGGAGAAGGGAACTTGACAGCAACAGTGGAGGCATACTACGCACTCCTCTATTCAGGGTATTATCCCAAAAATGATCAGAGATTGAGAAACGCGAAAAAGTTTATCCTTAGAAATGGCGGATTGGAAAGTGCGCATATGTTTACGAAAATCATGCTAGCGTTAACAGGACAACAAAAGTGGCCAGCGTTTTTCCCCATCCCAATCGAAATGATTCTACTCCCACAAAGCTTTCCGTTGAATTTTTACAGTTTTTCTGAGTACGGGAGAACCAATCTTACGCCAATAATGATTCTTGCTGACAAGAAATATAGTGTTAAGACTGATAAAAGCCCTGATTTGTCAGATTTGTATACTAGAAGAAATGAATTCTTTTCTGATAGGGAAGAGGAAGAATGGCGATCGCTTCATTCCACTTTTAAGGACATGATTAAAAAACTAATCGGTTTCCCTAACGAACTCCATCGCTTAGCAACAGAACAGGCAAAGCAGTATATGCTCCACAGAATTGAAGCAGATGGAACGTTTTATGGCTATTTTAGTTCTACTTTTTTAATGATTTTTGCGTTACTTTCGCTAGGATATTCGAAAAACAATTCTACGATTACCAACGCGGTTGCTGGTTTAATTTCCATGAAAACTGAAATAAAGGGTTATCCACATATGCAATATACAACTGCAACGGTGTGGAATACCTCATTAATTAGCTATGCCTTGCAAGAAGCGAGAGTTTCGCCCTCAGATCCAATGGTAAAAAAGGCGAACGAGTACTTAATTCGTCGCCAGCATGTTAAATTCGGGGATTGGGCGGTTCATAATCCCAATGCATTTCCTGGGGGATGGGGATTTGCTGACCAAAACAGTATTCATCCAGATGTTGATGATACAACAGCATCCTTAAGAGCCATTGCGAGAGAAGCCGTGTTGAGGCAAGAATATTTATACCCATGGCAACGAGGAACAGAGTGGGTTTTGTCAATGCAGAATGACGATGGAGGATGGCCAGCGTTTGAGAAAAACACCGATAGCAAAATCTTAAAGCTATTGCCAATAGAAAAAGCGGAATTTATTTTAACGGACCCTTCATCAGCGGATTTAACAGGGAGAACTTTGGAGTACCTTGGGGCGATGACCAATCTTCAAAAAAATCATGATGCAATAAGAGCAGGTATCCGTTGGCTAAAAGCGAACCAGGAGCAAAATGGCTCATGGTACGGGAGATGGGGGATTTGTTATATTTATGGGACATGGGGGGCCGTTACAGGTCTTATAGCAGTCGGTATGTTACCAACTCGGTCTGCGATTACGAAAGCGGTAAGCTGGTTAAAATCCATTCAAAACCCTGATGGCGGTTGGGGTGAATCATGTAAGAGTGATGAAAAAGGTGAATACGTACCTTTAAAGGCAAGTACAATAACTCATACAGCCTGGGCGGTGGATACATTAATTGCGGTAGCTGATAAGCCTTCTAAGGCTATTAATAGTGGGATTCAGTATATCTTAAATCATATCGATAAGGATGACTGGACGACTGATTATCCTAAGGGACAGGGAATGGCCGGTGATTTTTATATCCATTATCATAGCTATCGTTATATTTTCCCATTGCTGACACTGGCTCATTACCGAAATAAATTTATCGGAAAATAATAATTTATTATTAGAATATTTGATAAATTTGTATTATACTAGTTTTATGTTAATGAAATTAGTTGAGAGGAGTAGAGTTGAGGATGAAGAGTGTGAGCGAAGAGGTTAAGGGATTTTACGGAGAATTTGGGGGAAGCTTTGTCCCAGATAGTCTACAGGAAGTTATGAACATTCTTGAAGAACAATTTTTAAGATATAAAGATGATCCTGAATTTCAAAAAGAATTTAAGTTTTATTTAAAAGAATATGTTGGGCGCGAGAACCCACTTACATTTGCAGAAAACTTAACTAAGCAAGTAGGTGGAGCAAAGATTTACTTGAAACGAGAAGATTTAAACCATACAGGTTCTCATAAGATAAATAATGTCTTAGGGCAGATTTTACTAGCAAAAAGAATGGGTGCAAAGAGAGTAATCGCGGAAACAGGAGCCGGCCAGCATGGGGTTGCCACTGCAACAGTTTGTGCAATGTTCGGGATGGAATGCGTGATTTATATGGGGAAACTCGATACAGAACGGCAAGCGCTTAATGTGTTCCGTATGGAATTATTGGGAGCAAAAGTTGTTCCTGTTGAAGCTGGGCAAGGACGCTTAAAAGATGCGGTAGATGCAGCACTTGGTGACCTTATTGAAAACTATCAAAATACATTTTATCTTTTAGGTTCTGCGGTTGGTCCACATCCGTATCCAAGCATGGTAAAGCATTTTCAAGCTGTAATTAGTGAAGAATCTAAGCACCAAATTTTAGAAAAAGAAGGCAAGTTGCCAACCGCTGTCCTTGCTTGTACTGGTGGTGGGAGCAATGCGATTGGAGCCTTTGCTCATTATATCGATGAACCGAATGTTCGCTTGATTGGGATCGAGCCTGCTGAAGCGGCAACAATGTCCGAGGGAGTACCTGCCGTGATTCATGGCTTTAAATGTTTGACGTTAATTGATGAACAAGGTCAACCAAAACCAACTTATTCGATTGCAGCTGGATTAGACTATCCAGGGGTTGGACCTGAACATAGTCACTTGAAGGTAAGTGGCAGAGCGGAGTACGTTACAGCTAGTGGGCAGGAGGCGTTGGAAGCTTTTCAGTTATTGTCCAAAACAGAAGGAATTATTCCTGCACTTGAAAGCTCACATGCCGTAGCACATGCGGTTAAATTGGCAAAGGAACTTACACCTGAGGATATCTTGATTGTAAACATCTCTGGTCGTGGTGACAAGGATGTTGAACAAGTATTTAAAATGCTAAGCGAAAACTAAATGGAGAAATGAAACGAAAGCAGCCTCGCATGAGGCTGCTTTCATCGGTATATGTGACTAGTCCTTGGTATTATCATCATCTTGGCTTCTTACATCAGGTTTTACTGGAGTAAATTCCTCTGCATTTTCAGCTGAGTATTGTAGCTGTGGGAGACTTCGACGATTGATTTTAACGTCATCGTTTGAATCGACAATATTCCTTTTAAGATACTGATGAAAAAAGGCCTCGAATAGTGTAAGCCCAATGGCTGCAATTAATGATACCCCAAAGGTACGAACCCCGGTGGTCATACTCAAGGTCATCAGCCATATAAGTGGAAACGCTAGACCGAAATCGGCAATGGTAGCGATTGTATTATTTGTTTTTGGCAAGATGAGCATATCTCCTAGGAGATACGAAATCACACCAAGAACTAAGGTTATTAGAAACACGTTTATAAACGACATTCCAAAGAATAGGCCTAGAATGACATACAATAATACAAGGGTGGACACAAACTTAATGGCCATTGCTGTTAAATGCTTCATATAGAACCCCCTTTAACAATAGCTTGTTTGATTTCACTGTTAATATTCAAAAGGTACGTTAGTAGTATCTGGGAACAGTTCAAATTAAAAACGAACGAGATCCAATGTCTCGTTCGTTTGAATTATGCAGCTTGCTTGGCGTAGTCGTTTTTGTCCTTTTGTTTAAACGAAATGATGCGTAAAACATACCAGCCAAGTATGATTGTAGTTAGAATTGAGCCAATAATCATGGAAATTCTATAGCTTAGTTGGAATCCTTCCGGAGCATAAAAAATATAAGTTGAAACAACAGCTGTCATAAATAAGGCAGGAAGTGCGCAAATCCAATGGAATTTCCTGTTCTTTAGTAAGTAAATCGCACCGGTCCAAAGCATAACGGTAGCAACAAGTTGATTCGTCCAGCCAACATATCTCCAAAGAAACGTATAGTCAATTGTAGAAAGGTAAAAGGTCGGTACCGCAACAGATAAAGTGACAATTGACACCTTCCATTTCCCGTCCATATTCATTACAGAGGAAAGCATGTCGGACAACATCATCCGCGAGGACCGAAGAGCGGTGTCTCCAGTGGTGATTGGAAGAATGATGACACCAAGAATTGCTAATACACCACCGAGTGATCCAAGCAAACTTTGGGAGATTTCATTGACTGCTCCTGCAGGACCACCAGCGGCAATCGCTTCCTGTAGGCCACCGGTTCCACCAAAAAAGGTCATCCCAGCAGCTGCCCACACCATGGCGATGATACCCTCTCCAATCATCGCTCCGAAAAATACTTTGCGTCCTTCAGACTCTTTCTTCAATGTTCTAGCCACAATCGGGCTTTGGGTTGAGTGAAAACCGGATATCGCTCCGCACGAGATAGTAACCATTAACAATGGCCAAACTGGCAGATCACCAGGGTGCAGATTAGCCAAGGTTAAGTTTGGAATTTGTTTCCCACTAAACATTAATGCGACGGCTATGGAAACGGCCATAAAGATGAGAATTGCCCCAAACACTGGATAAATTTTCCCAATAATTTTATTAACTGGCAATACAGCTGCCACCAAAAAATAAATAAAAACGACCACTAATGAACTAATAAAACTCAATGGAGTCAGGCTTGAAATTAGCTGCGCTGGACCAGCTGTGAAGGCCGCAGCTACTAAAATCATTAAAATGATTGAAATGAAATTGATGAATTTTTTAACATTTTGTCCTAAATAACGACCTACAAGGGCTGGGAATTGTTCGCCATTATGGCGTAAGGACATCATGCCTGAAAAATAATCATGAACAGCACCAGCAAAAATACAGCCGATTACTATCCAAAAGAAAGCAACAGGTCCATAAAGCGCACCTGAGATGGCTCCGAAAATCGGACCTAGACCAGCGATGTTCAATAACTGAATTAAACTGCCTTTCCACCAACTCATAGGAACGTAATCCAACCCGTCTTGGTTTTTATAGGCCGGAGTTGGAATTCGATCATCAACACCAAAGATGCGGTCAACTATCTTTCCATAAATAAAATAACCAGCTACTAATAATAAAATAGCCCCTAAAAAAGTAATCATGATGTATGTACCCCCTGATTATATTGTCAGAAAATTTTAGATTGAGGTAATTTTACAATTTTAGAATAACAAAATCAATATATTTTCAGAAAAAAATATTATTTCAAAAAAGTTAAGCGATTACATAGGGGAATATGCTTTTATAAGGTAGTTATGATAGTAGAAATATCGATATTCAGAGAGGGTGCATGAAAAATAAAAAAGCTAGAAAGAACGTGGGGAAGTTCTTTCTAGCCTTTTTTAATTTTCGAGGGGTTGTTTACTTTATAAGCAACAGGCTCATCGACGATGAACGCTTCATCTTCAATGTCTTTTCCTTTTGCTAATTTCTTTTTAACCATTTTTCCATCGAACTCTAGTGATTCACCTGGGGTAAGCTCGTGCTTCTTTAATGTTTTTGAGTGAGCACACCAGGCGAGTCCAATTTCAAGGGGCGGATCTTGTTGAATGATAACATCCTCCAAGACTATCACTTCATCATTGTCTTCGTTAAAGTGATTCCAAGTAAGGCCGAATTGCTTAACCTTAGCTGTGAAATGTACCTTTTCTTCAGGTAAATCAATTTTAGCTGCCTTTTCTTTCGTATCTTTCTTTTTTAGTTTGCTCGAACTTACAGGTGCCGCTTTTATAGGAGGCTTGGCAGTTTTCTTTTCTTTTTGCTGCGTACCTTCTTGCTTTTGATCGTCTACAGACTCGGGTGTTTTAATAGTCGTATTGATAATCGAGTTTTTTCCAAAGCCTGAGGATTGCATTTCTTTTAAATAAGCTGGATGGATGCAGCTAAGGTTCCCATCTTGAAATTCAATAATAATGGTATTGTAATCATCTGTTTCTCCGTATACTTGGTACCCTTTGATAGAAACTAATCTTTGATGGTCTTTTTCTTTATACCAAAATTGTCCTTTACTTGAAGATAACCCCCACTCTTTAAGCTTGGTTGCATAATGTTCGTCATCTGTGAAGGTTTCATAATCACCTTGCGGAGGGAGATAAGCTGTGCGATTTAAATCTTCAATATGTGGCAACGTAATCGCCATATTTACACTTCCTTTCAAGCATCTATTCTACACCAACTAATCTTTTTATTTGAAGGTTTTAGCATAGGTTCTTTAGAATATAATCTAGAATATAGTAATTTTACACAAAGGAGTGTTTCAATGCCAACGTTCACAGAAAGAAACGAAGTACCTGAACAGGAAAAATGGAATTTAGCTGATATTTATTCAGATTTAAATCAATGGGAAGAGGATTATCGTAAAATTGAAGCAATGACAGATTCTCTAAAGAAGTATGATGGCAATATTAACGATGGACAAAGTTTGTATCAGTATTTAAAGCTTAGTGAAGAGTTGTCGTTTTTATTCGGAAAACTTTATGCATACGCAATGCTGAAAGTGGATGAGAACACGCGCGAAACAGATCCACAAGCGTATTTAGAACGCGCAAAGCAATTAAGTGTCAAAATTAGTGCAGCGACCTCGTTTTTTATGCCATTTTTACTAGGACTTGAAGAAGCGACTCTTAAAGGATACATAGAAGCAGAAAAAGGGTTAAAGTATTTTGGAGAAGATTTACTAGAGTCTTTCCGATATAAAGCACATGTGCTAAGCAAAGAGCAAGAAGCTGTGCTTTCTCAATTAGGGGAGGCGCTTTCCGTTCCAGGTCATACCTTTGGGATGATTAATAATGCTGATATCAAGTTTGGTGAAGTTACTGGAGAAAATGGCGAGAAGATTGAGCTGACAAGGGGAATGTATTCAAAGTTAATTGAAGATGAAGACCGAGAAAAGCGGAAGGAGGCTTATAAGGCGTATTACAAACCTTACCTCCAGTTAAAGAATACTATAGCTTCAACACTTTCAGCAGCCATAAAAAACAATGTAACAACTGCAAGATTAAGGCAATATCCTTCCGCGCTTGAAAAAGGACTATTCGGTGATAAAGTTCCAAAGGAAGTGTATGAGAATCTAATTCGTACTACAAAAGAAAATATTGGGCCAATGCATCAGTACACGAAGATTCGTAAGGAGAAGCTTGGTCTCGAGGAACTTCATCAATATGACTTAAGCGTTCCGCTAGTTAGTGGTGTAAAACAGGTAATTTCATATGAGGAAGCATTTGAAACAATGCGCAAAGCCTTAGAGCCACTTGGTAAGGAGTATATTCAAATCCTAGATACCTTTAAGGAGGGGCGCTATCTTGATGTTCGTGAAACGCCGGGGAAGCGCTCTGGAGCTTATAATCTTGGGGTGTACGGGGTTCATCCATACATTTTGTTAAACCACCAAGATGATTTGGATAGTTTATTTACCTTGGTTCATGAATGTGGACATGGTGTTCATAGCTGGCTCAGTTCAAAACATCAGCCGCAAATTACCGCTCGTTACAGCATTTTTGTAGCAGAAGTTGCCTCAACGGTGAATGAGGTTTTACTAATTAATTACTTATTAAAAACGGAAAAAGATCCGGACATTCGCAAACACTTATTGAACCATTTTATTGACCAGTTTAAAGGGACTTTCTTTACCCAAGTGATGTTTGCTGAATTTGAAAAGACTACACACGAGCTCGCGGAAAAAGGAGTCCCGCTTAACGTGGATGTGTTTAGTCAAACATATGAGAAGTTATTTAGGGAGTACAATGGGAATGAGATTGTGTTTGATGATGAGGTAAAATACGGTTGGTCTAGGATACCGCATTTTTATCGACCATTTTATGTATATAAATATGCGACTGGATTTGCCTCTGCCATTCATTTAGCCACCAAGATCCTTGAAGGCGATAATAAAACATTAACGGCGTATCTAGAATTCTTAAAAAGTGGAAGCTCTGATTACCCGCTTGAGTTGTTAAAGAAGACTGGTGTTGATTTATCAACTCCTGAACCGATTGAGAACGCATTGGAGCGATTCACAGAGTTAGTAGATGAGTTAGCACAACAGTAGTGTTATATAGAATAATTGAGTGAACAGAAATAAACATTAGGGTTGTCAGTGAGGTGACAGGGTGACACCCCTAATGTTTATTTGCTTTAAGAGTATAAATTAAAAACACCAATACTTTTTAAAAGTGGGGTATGAAAAAGCTCACGTTGTAGAAAACCCCTATATAAAAACAAATAGAAAAGGAGATAATCTCCTTTCCTATAGATTTCATATTGTATTGGTTTGTCAGTTTTCATACATCAATTGCTTTTCCGATTACCTGAATATCTCGATAAATCTCTTCTTTAACTTTTGGATCCTTACAATTTTTGTAATCTGTAAACAATTGACCAAGTCGCTCAATTAGACTTAAGATTTCCAAATTACTCATGGTTACCTCCTCATTTGTATGGGAAGTATAAGGTCACCCTTGTTACCAATTAGATTCAGTTTTTTTTGTAGCCTGATGTTTACTAAATTAAAAATGACTATTCGGATTCCGATTAGTCACTTCCATCTAATTCGGTAGCTGGCTGGCGTGGTATCTTATACTTTAGCCCCTATAGCTTTGCGTCTCCACTTTTCAATGGGTTTGCCTTTATCAAATTTATATAGATCATACATTTAATTAGATTATAACACTTTGATTATAGTAGTTTCAATAAAAATCTCTATATCTATGATTATTTATTTTTTTCAAGGAATAAGGGAATGAGTATGGAATATAAGAGTAAGGGGTTGTAACTAGTCCTTTACATTTTTACTTTTGGGGGAATTTCTATGACAAACAGAAAAATATTATTAGCTAGCAGACCAGTTGGCATGCCAAGTGAAGAGAACTTCAAATTTATTGAAAGTAGTATTCCAGAGCTTGAGGACGGAGAGGTATTAATCCGTACCGTCTATCTTTCTGTAGACCCATATATGCGTGGGCGTATGTCTGATGCGAAATCCTATGCTGAGCCTTATAAAGTAGGGGAACCTATTATTGGTGGAATCGTGGGAAAAGTAACAGCATCTAAGAACCCTAGGTTTAAAGTCAATAGTTTTGTAGAAGGCCGGCTAGAATGGGCGGAGTATAATTTATCGGATGGGAGCAATATCCGGAGGCTCAATCCGGAACTAGCACCGGTATCAACTGCTTTACATGTGTTAGGAATGCCTGGATTGACCGCTTATTTTGGTTTGCTCCATATCGGGAAGCCTAAGGAAGGAGAAACGGTTGTCATTTCGGGAGCATCTGGAGCTGTTGGGACCATAGTCGGTCAAATAGCAAGATTAAAAGGGTGCAGAGTGGTCGGAATTGCAGGTTCAGAAGAGAAATGTGAGTTTTTATCAAAAGAATTAGGTTTTGATGCAGCAATCAACTATAAAACAACCCCAGACTTGTTTGAATCCCTAAAAGAGGCCTGCCCAAATGGAGTTGATATTTATTTTGATAATGTCGGCGGAAGCGTAACAGATGATGTGATGAAACTGATAAACTTCCAATCAAGGACAATTATCTGTGGCCAGATTTCTCAATATAATCTTGAAAAACCAGAAATGGGTCCTAGAGTAATGGATAAATTATTAAAAACTAGTTCACTGATGAAGGGGTTCATTGTAAGTGACTTTGCTGAGCATAACAAAGAAGGGTTAACAAATCTATCAAAATGGGTGAAAGAAGGAAAAATCACCTACCGTGAGAATATCGTTGAAGGTTTTGATCATACCGTAGAAGCTTTCCTAGGATTATTCCGAGGTGAAAATACTGGCAAACAGCTAGTGAGAGTTTCCGAAGAATAAAAAATGAATGCGATTGTGATACAGACTAACCTCCACAGTGATGTGGGGGTTTTTATTATGATCTTGGTTTGATGGAGTAAAAAAGAGGATATATAGAATTTGTGTAGAAAATAATTAAAATTCAGAATAATAAGAGGCGAAAGTGGTGGAATTCATGGAAACTGTTGTACCAAAGCAAAATCAACGAAGGAAACATCGTGGGAAAAAGATTGCTCTTTGGTCGGTGATGGTACTAGTGCTACTCCTAGTGGCCGTTCTTATCGGTGGAAATTTGTTTCTTTCAAAAGGATTACCAAAAACGACAGGTGAAATTGCGCTTGCTGGATTGAGTGCGCCTGTACAAGTGATTCGGGACTCTTCAGGAGTTCCGCATCTAAAAGCTGAAAATGAACAGGATTTATATATAGCTCAAGGCTATATACAAGCGCAGGACCGGTTATTTCAAATGGACCTAAGTAGGAGGCAGGCATCTGGTCAGCTATCAGAGGTGATTGGGGAATCCACTGTTAATAATGATAAGTTTTTTCGAACACTTGGCTTAAGAAGAGCAGCTGAGGCATCCTATGACCAATATACAGAGTCTGGTAAAAAGGTTCTTGGTTGGTTTGCAGATGGAGTCAATTTATATATGGAAGAATTGCAAGAAAGTAATAAGTGGCCAGTAGAGTTTACGATACTTGGGTATAAACCTGAACCATGGTCCCCAGTAGATTCGTTAACCATCGGAAAGTATATGGCCCATGATTTAGGTGGGCATTGGGAGAATCAAGCGTTTAGACAGTATTTACTTCAGAACTTTTCGGAAGAGGAAGCCTATGATCTGTTTCCAACTTACCCAGAGGGTGCGCCATATATAATTAGCAAAGCAGAGCTGGATATTGAAAAGAGCTTTGCAAGTGCCGTCATTCCACATGAATTCAATGGGAGCAATAACTGGGTAGTAAGTGGAGACAAAACCGCATCGGGTAAACCATTACTTGCTGATGACCCTCATCTTGGTTTAGCTACACCCTCAATTTGGTATCAAATGCATTTAGAAGCTCCAGAGGTAAATGTAAGCGGTGTCATCTTTGCGGGGATCCCGGGAATCATTCTAGGGCATAACGAAAAGATAGCCTGGGGTGTGACAAATACAGGTCCAGATGTCCAAGATTTATATATTGAAAAGAAAAATCCTGAAAAGAGTAATGAATTTTTATATTTGGACAAGTGGGAAGAAGCAACTGTTGTTAGGGAGCCAATTAAAGTGAAAGACGGAAAGACTATTGATTATGGCGTAACCATAACGCGTCATGGTCCGGTTTTATCAGAGTTTGCGGGAGACATTGGGGAAAACACCGTATTGAGTTTAAAGTGGACAGCATTAGAACCCTCGGCAGAGCTTGAAGCAATTTTAAATATGAACAAAGCAAGTAATTGGGACGAGTTTGAAGCAGCACTAGAGAAATTTGAAACACCCGCACAAAACTTTGTTTTTGCTGCAGAGGATGGAACAATTGCGTATAAAGCTAATGGGAAAATTCCGATTCGCAAAGGCAATGGACTACTACCGGTCCCTGGATGGAATGATGAGCATGAGTGGACAGGATATATTCCATTTGATGAACTCCCTCGGGTCGTGAATCCGAAGGAGGGCTTTATTTCAACAGCAAATAACAAAGTCATTTCTGATGACTATCCATATCATATTAGCAACCACT
The DNA here is from genome assembly GCF_019749255.1 of Mesobacillus maritimus. GTDB lineage: Bacteria > Bacillota > Bacilli > Bacillales > Cytobacillaceae > Mesobacillus_B > Mesobacillus_B maritimus_A. The sequence continues at coordinate 138,957 of NZ_JACWFH010000007.1, forward strand.
GGGCACAGCCATTTCGTCAGATGAGGATTCAGGAGGTTTTGCAGACAAAAGAAAAGTTCACAGTACAAGATATGCAATCTCTCCAGATGGACCAAAAAAATCTCCAGGCTCAAGAATTTGTCCCAAAATTTCTAGCTGTCCTCGAAGATACCTCGGATGAGAAGCAGAAACAAGCCTTGGCTACATTAAGAGACTGGGATTATATGGATTTAAAAGATTCAGCAGCGCCACTCATTTTTAATATTTGGATGACAAAGATTCCAGAAGTCCTTTTCCAAGAAAAGATTCCTGGAGAAACTTTAAAATTATTTCAAGGCCAAAAGCAAGTGGTCGATGAGCTAATTAGAAATGCTCTAGGTGGAGATTCTGGTCCGTGGATGAACCAATCAGGTGGAATTGAAGTGGTATTAAAGGAGTCTTTGAGTTTAGCATTAAATGAAATTGAAAAGGCTGCAGGAGATAAAATCGAGGATTGGAAGTGGGGCGATTTTCATCAGGTTCGATTTAATCATCCTCTCTCAAGTGTATCACCGTTGCAGTATTTATTTAATTCAAAGGGAGGAATCCCAACAGGAGGAAGTAGTGTAACCGTGCAAGCTGCAGTCTCAACAAAGGACGGCACGGTTAACCATGGAGCGTCGTGGAGGTTTGTTATTGATATTAGTGACCTTTCAACAGGTTATCATATAGTCGGACCAGGACAATCCGGTCAAGTGAAAAGTAAATGGTATGATAATCAGTTCGAGGAATGGGTAGAGGGGAAGTATCATCAAACTAGTCTAAACGGATCTGAGGGAGAAGAATTGACATTAATTCCTCAGTAACAAGAAAAGCGATGGCTTTCCATCGCTTTTTTTATTACTTGAGGTGTACTCATATTTTTACTTTTTTAGGAAAAAATACAAACGGATTTATCGTTCGCTTGCTCCTGTTTTTTTTCTAATTTAGTAATAATCGGATTCATTAAAGAAAAGAGGGAATGAAAATGGATTTGGATTGGATTTGGAAAGCAATCATCATTGTAGTTGGTGGAACCTTCTTGTTACGAGTTGCAGGGCGGAAATCCATTTCGCAGATGACACTAGCGCAAACAGTTATCATGGTCGGGATTGGGTCATTGTTAATTCAACCAGTAGCAGGTGAAAATATCTGGACAACTCTTAGTGTGGGTGCGGTTCTTGTTATTACCCTATTTTTAATGGAATTGGCCCAAGTTAAATCTGATGCAATAGAAAAACTTATTACAGGTAAGTCCAAAATACTAATAGAAAATGGACAAATTAATGAAAAAAACTTACGGAAACTACGGTTTACAGTCGATCAGTTGGAAATGAATTTAAGGCAACAAAACGTGACCAGAATAAGTGATGTTCAGTACGCTACTCTAGAACCTAATGGGCAGGTAGGGTATACATTAAAACAGGAAGCACAACCTGTTACATATAAACAATTCCATGCGCTGCAACAAGATATCCAGCAAATTAAGGAGTTACTGCTACTCCCAACTCTCCCGCAACAAAGTCAGTCAATGAATAGCCAAAATCTATTTACTAAAGTTGATCGAAACGCGCATAATGAGGATGTACCGCCTAAACATTTACAATAACGGTGAATAAGCTGCCTTTTGGATTGGTAGCTTTTTATTTTGTTACATGACCGACGTCCTCTCTATTTCGAATTCTGCAATTTCTGTACCTATAACTCTTTATGTGAACAATTTTTGAATAACAGTTTTAATCACTTTACATACTATAGAGGGGTATAGTAATATGATTGTTATTAGGAGGTGGTGTAATGGAAATCATTGATCCTAAAGTGGATTTGGATTCCTGTGATGAAAGCTGTCATTCCGAACATTCTGAACGTAAAAGTCACCATTCAGATAAACTAAAAGGCAATATGATTACCAGATTGAATCGTATTGAAGGGCAGATACGTGGAATAAAAGGAATGATTGAAAAGGATACTTATTGTGATGATGTCATTACCCAGATATCCGCAACGCAAGCAGCGTTAAACAGTGTAGCAAAGATTCTATTGGAGGGCCATTTGAAAAGTTGTGTGGTCGAACGTATCCAAGAGGGTGACGATGAGGTTGTGGATGAACTTCTAGTAACAATCCAAAAATTAATGAAAAAATAAATAATGAGAGGAGATTTTAAATATGGAAAAAGTAACTTTAAATGTAACTGGCATGTCCTGTGGGCATTGTGTTAAAGCAGTTGAGGGGAGCGTAGGTGCTCTAGAAGGTGTGAATTCTGTTCAAGTAAATCTTGATGCTGCTACCGTAGAAGTTGAGTTTAATAATGGAGTTGTCACTCTTGATAAAATAAAAGAAACAATCGATGATCAAGGATATGACGTAGCTTAACTTTAAGAAAATATAAACGCGTGCTAATTGCTTAGCACGTTCCTTTTTACAAATCTATATACCCTGCATAGGTATAAGGGGATGAAATGATGAGTAACAATGCAAAGGAAACTACCATACAAATTACTGGCATGACCTGTGCGGCTTGTGCGGTCAGAATTGAAAAAGGTTTAAAAAAAGTGGAAGGGGTAGAAGAAGCCACAGTCAATTTGGCTTTGGAACGTTCCTCTATTAAATATGACCCATCGGTGACAAATGTAACGGCTTTAGAACAAAAGGTGAAGGACCTTGGTTATGATGTCGTTACGGAGAAATCTGAATTTGAAATTACTGGAATGACTTGTGCTGCCTGCTCAACTAGGGTTGAAAAGGGATTAAATAAGTTAGCAGGAGTTTCGACCGCTAACGTCAATCTTGCTCTTGAAAGGGCAACAGTTGAATATAATCCTTCCTTAGTTTCAAAAGGAGATATTATTAAAAAGGTAGAGGCATTAGGATATGGAGCCCATATTAAGGAAGAGGACAATAACCAAGAGACGGCAGATTATCGCCAGTTGGAAATTGAAAAACAAACAGGAAAGTTTATCTTTTCGACCATTCTTTCGCTGCCGTTGCTATGGGCGATGGTTGGACATTTTTCGTTTACTTCCTTTATATATGTTCCTGATATGTTCCTAAACCCATGGGTTCAATTTGCATTAGCCACACCTGTTCAATTTGTGATAGGAAAGCAATTTTATATTGGCGCCTATAAAGCATTGAAAAATAGAAGTGCAAACATGGATGTACTTGTGGCACTAGGGACTTCTGCTGCCTATTTCTACAGTCTGTATTTATCGATTGCTTCCATTGGATCGAATGCCCATATGGTTGAGCTCTATTATGAAACAAGTGCTATTCTGATAACGTTGATTTTATTAGGTAAATTATTTGAGGCGAAAGCAAAAGGCCGTTCTTCAGAAGCGATTAAGAAATTAATGGGATTGCAGGCGAAAACAGCGATTATCGAAAGAAATGGAATCGAACAAGAGGTATCCCTTGAAAAAGTAGTTGTCGGGGATATTGTCCATGTTAAGCCTGGTGAAAAAATCCCAGTTGATGGCGTGATTGTCGAAGGGCAAACAGCAATCGACGAATCCATGTTAACAGGGGAAAGTGTTCCTGTTGATAAAAAGCCTGGTAATGAAGTGATTGGTTCGACGATTAACAAAAATGGCTTTTTAAAGATTGAGGCAACGAAGGTGGGCAGGGATACTGCACTTGCCCAAATCATTAAAGTGGTTGAAGAGGCACAAGGTTCAAAGGCACCCATTCAGCGACTTGCAGACCAAATATCTGGAGTATTCGTTCCGATTGTTGTTGGGATTGCTATAGTCACATTTTTAGTATGGTACCTCTGGGTAGTACCTGGAGATTTTGCTAATTCATTAGAAAAAATGATAGCTGTGTTAGTTATTGCCTGTCCGTGTGCGTTGGGACTTGCAACACCAACATCGATTATGGCAGGTTCTGGTCGTTCAGCGGAATTCGGCATTCTATTTAAAGGTGGAGAGCATTTGGAAATGACTCATCGGATTGAAGCCGTTATTTTAGATAAGACTGGTACTGTGACAAATGGGAAACCAGTTTTAACGGATGTGCTGGTAGCAGGTTCGTTTGAGGAAGCAGAGTTCCTTGCACTCGTTGGCTCCGCAGAAAAGCAATCAGAGCATCCACTTGCCGAAGCCATTGTTGCAGGAATTACAGATAAGCAAATTCCCCTAAAAGATGTCCAGACATTTGAGTCAATACCTGGTTATGGAATAAAAGCTACAGTAGATGGAATAGAGTTATTAGTTGGTACAAAAAAACTGATGAACAAGTATCATGTGGAGACTACAAATGTCCTAAAGAGCTTGGACGCACTTGAGCGTGAAGGGAAAACGGCCATGTTGGTCGCCTTTGATGGAGAGTTTTCCGGAATTGTTGCTGTTGCTGATACCATTAAAGAAACATCCAAAGCAGCTGTAAAGCGAATGAAAGAAATGGGTCTTGAGGTTATCATGATTACAGGGGATAATCAGCAAACTGCAAAAGCGATTGCTGCAGAGGTTGGCATTGACCATGTGATTGCCGAGGTACTTCCAGAAGGAAAAGCAGACGAAGTGAAGAAATTGCAGGCACAAGGGAAAAAGGTTGCGATGGTCGGCGATGGAATCAATGATGCTCCTGCCCTTGCTGTTGCGGACATTGGGATGGCCATCGGAACAGGTACAGATGTAGCCATGGAGGCCGCCGATATCACTCTGATTCGTGGTGATCTGAACAGTATTGCCGATGCGATATTCATGAGCAAGAAGACGATTCAAAATATCAAACAAAACTTATTCTGGGCGTTCGGATATAACACTCTAGGTATTCCTATTGCCGCATTAGGATTTCTTGCCCCTTGGCTCGCCGGGGCCGCAATGGCCTTCAGTTCTGTTTCAGTTGTCTTGAATGCCTTACGATTACAGAAAGTAAAACTATAAGGAGAGTTCATGATGGTGAAAAAATGGACGATTGCAGCAATTGTGTATTTGTTGTTCGTTATGGCTGGGTATGGAATCTATTCGGTAGCTTTACAGCATGATACTCCTACACATCAACATGGGGAGGAAGAATAATATCTTTTAGGGTGCGCTTTGCAAAATGAAAACAACAAAAAATAACCTCAGATTGAGGTTATTTTTTGTTTACTTGACGCCCACTTTTTTTCTGACTTTGTGAAGAAGAATTTCCAACTTGAAATTCAGTTCCTAATTCAATATCATTTCGATGGTCTTGCTTCTCAATTTGTTCTCTTGTTTGATTATGATGTTGCCGGCCTTGTTTTGACATGTTTTTTCAACTCGCTTTCTAAAGGATCACTAGTAGTATGCTCAAGTGACAGAAATTCACTTATTTTCTGAGTGAAATCATCCCCTTAAAATTGTAGTTGATCATTTGGTCCTTTTCATTTTTCGTATTTAAATTTTTTGTTTTTCAGTAAAAACAAGTTTGGACATTCACTTAGTTTGTTTGCACAAATAATATATTCATACAAAGGTCAAATACGTTTTAAGGAGAGAAGGCATGAAAAAGGTATTGCTTTTCGGTGACCCTGGAATTGATGATGCTATTGGGATAATTTATGCACTATTACATCCGCAAATCGACTTAATTGGGGTCGTAACGGGTTATGGAAATGTTGATGAGAAACAAGCGACAGCGAATGCAACCTATCTATTACAGTTAGCTGGGCGACCAGATATACCAGTTATTAGAGGAGCCACCGGCCCGTTCTCTGGAGAGGTAGTCACCTATTATCCTGAAATCCACGGTGAAGACGGTCTAGGTCCAATCCGACCGCCCGAAAATTTAGTCACAAATGTCCAACGGTTTAGTGCCGTGCATGAATTGATAGAAAAACACAAAGGGGATTTGAGCATTGTTGATACAGGAAGGTCTACTTCCCTAGCTGCCTCATTTATCTTGTCTGGTGCTGAACTGCTACAGTCAGTGAAGGAGATTTACCTGATGGGTGGTGCTTTTAACTACCCTGGAAATGTAACAGGGGTGGCAGAGGCGAATTTTCATGGAGACCCAATTGCGACAGACCTTGTTTTGGAGAAGGGAAAAAACATAAGTATTATCCCTCTGAATATAACCAACCGTGCAATTGTAACCCCACAAATGATTGATACAATTGCAGCATATCAATCGAACCCTTTTTCGTCACTAATCAAACCAATTATTGATTTTTATAATGAAGCTTACAAGGATTTGATTCCTGGTCTTAATGGTTCCCCGATGCATGATTCAGTTACACTCTTTGCGATGGTGAGCCCTCAATATTTTCACTTTATTTCACGGCGAGTTAGAGTCGATACATCTGAGCTATCAAGAGGAAGGACGATTGCGGATTTTCGGGTAAAGCCTGATGATGAACCACCTGAAACACTGGACCGGATTGCGGTAGATTTTAATTATCAAGCTTTTGCCAATGACTTTATGAATATCATGACAAGAAGGATTCCGAGGTATTAAATGCTTAGCTTACCTTAGGGAAAGAGAAATGCCCCGAGACAGTTAGCTCAGGGCATTTTCATTTGTTATTAAAATTTCTTTTTAGGGGAGAAGGTAGAGAACGGCAAAGAAGTGACAGACTGTTCCACCTAATACGAACAAATGCCAAACGGCATGATGGTGTTTGAATAGTTTCCACATATAAAAAATTGCTCCAACTGTATACAGAATTCCCCCGAGAGCTAATAGTAGCAAGGCAGTGGGGTGCAAATTGGTAGCTAGATCACTCCATGCAAAGACGATTAACCAGCCCATCACCACATAAAGGATTGTTGAAGTAAAGAGAAATTTCTTTACGAAAAATGATTTAAAAATGGTTCCGCCGATAGCCATGCCCCAGACAACCCCAAATAATGTCCAACCTACCCAACCTTCTACAGCGAGAAATAAAAAAGGTGTATAGGTTCCAGCAATAAAGAAATAAATGGACGAATGATCCATTATTTCGAAGAAGTCTTTTGCTCGTCCGGGACGCAGCGCATGAACTAAGGTGGAAGAGGTATATAAAAGAACCATCGTCACTCCAAATAAAGTGAAGCTGACAACATGCCAGGCTGTCCCATAGAGTGAGGCGAAAACAATTAAAATCACAAGCGCCGCAATACTAAGAAGTGCACCGATGCCATGTGTAATTGAGTTTGATAGTTCTTCTTCTTTTGTAAATACATGAGTAGTTGCCAAGAGTTATCAATCCTTTCTAAACATGCTAAACAAGCAGAACTTAAGAATGTTTAGCATTTGTTACTTAAGCGTTTATGTGCTTCTACACAGTAAAAGTTAATGAATGGTCTCATTATATTCCTTTATTATTGCCTTTGCTAGTGACGTCTGTCATGGTTAGATCTCTCATAACCGTCAGCAATGTAAATGAATTTCGAAAAAATGAATGGAGATACAACATGAAAATAGCCTGTTACACAGGTCTTTGATGACGAGTGTAACAGGCTATTGGTTGCTACTATTAAGAAGTAAACATGCCTTCTTGGTTTCTTATCGGACCGACAAATTCTTTTAACATTGTTTGTTGTTCTTCCGTGAGTGGAACCATCGGTAAGCGAACGCCGCCAACTGCAACTCCGTTCATATTCAAGGCAGCTTTTACTGGTGCTGGACTAGGTGCTGTAAACAAGGCTTTAATCGTCGGAAGAAGGGTACGGTGTGTAAATGCCGCAGCTTGAATCTTTCCGTTTTTAAAGTTCGTGATCATTTCTTGCATTTCATTTCCGATAATGTGGGAGGCAACGGAAACGACACCAGTACCGCCAATTGATAACACTGGTAACGTCATACTATCATCACCACTATATAAATAGAAATCACTCGGTGTCCTACTGATGATTTCAGCCATTGCATCTAGGTCGCCGCTTGCCTCTTTAATGCAAACTATATTGTCAATCTGCGAAAGTTGAACAACGGTATCAACAGATAAGTTCACAACGCTTCGACCGGGAATATTGTAAAGCATAACAGGTAGGGAAGTGGCATCTGCAATGGATTTAAAATGCTGATACAACCCTTCTTGTGAGGGCTTGTTATAATAAGGAGTGACGAGCATAATACCATCTACACCAGCTTTTTCAGCTTCTTTTGTTAAGCTTATCGAGGCTCTAGTATTATTCGAACCAGTTCCCGCGATGACAGGGATTCTTCCCTCGACCACTTCGACAACATATGTAAATAACGAAATCTTTTCCTCTGTTGTTAGTGTAGGGGATTCACCTGTTGTACCTGCGACCACAATTCCATCTGTTCCATTTTGAATTAAATGGTTCACTAAATTCCTAGTTGCATCAAAATCAATATCTCCATTTTGATCCAATGGAGTCACCATTGCTGTTAAAACTTGGCCTAAATTTATCATAATTCTCCTCATCCTTTTCATAAATTTTCTATTCGTGGAGAAGGACCTCAAGGGTAAACGCAAAAAAGCAACAACGAGGGTACGCTGTTGCAGTAGAAACAATCTAGTAGATATCGCTTCTGTGCGTAAGATAGCCCTCCATATAGTTTCCTATATGACAGTTCTGCATTTATTCAATAACAGAACCAACTTCAAGAAAAATGAGATTCTTGAAGCTTCGGCAAATCCCCCTTTCGACAATTATCTTCGGACCCCATTATCCTCAAATTGCTTACTCTTGGTTTTTGCACCTCTATCCTCACTTCAAAATGATTGAAATAAGAAAATATGTAATTATCTGTAATATAACAGAATTGAGCCTAAATATCAAGGGAATTTCCAGAATTCTTATACATTAGAATTTTAAAGGGGTAGATGACTGCATATTAGGGACTGAGTCATCCTTAATTATTTCCTAATTCCTTTAAGGAGTACACATTTGTTCGGTAGATTATCTTTTGGAAGGCAAGAGATAACAACTTCTAAAATATGAAAATTCAAAAATTATTCGCGCTTTCATAAAACAAGTTATACTATAATTATAAATTAATAACTTATTAATAGAAAGGCGCTATCGGTATGTTCAGTCAATTAAGAAAATGGAATACTTTACGCAACCAGATTTTATTTATCTTTATTCTTGTAATGGTGATTGTTCTACTGATTGTCAGCCTTACAACTTTAAATCAAGTTTCTTCATTATTAAAAAATAATGCTGAAAAACAGATTCAACAAGTTGCCATTGAAGCAAACGGAAGATTTGAATCGTTATATGAACAAATAAATATGGCGTCCAAGCTTGTGATTACAAACACTGGGGTCCAAGAACTCCTAACAAAGCAATTCGACGGGAAAGAAATAACCTTTCATGACCGTCAAAAATTAATGACTTTTACCAATATTATTACTGCAAACTCGGATGGAGTTTTTTCTTTTCAACTATTTGCAAATAATCAAAATCGCTTGCTTCCTTTAGATGAAGAAAATCTATTAAATAGAATTGATAAAAGTTGGATTGATCAAGCGGACAAGGCAAAGGGACGTTTAGTTTGGGTAGGGCAGGATCCAAATGATAAAAATATTTTCCTTGCACTTCGTAGAGTCAATTTAATGGAAAGGCAATACCATAATGGCGGCTATCTCTTGATTAGTATTTACCGTGAACATTTTCAATTTACGAATAAAGACTTAACAGATGAAACCAACCAGTACTCCATCCTGTTAAATTATGATAATCAACCTATCGTCTCCAATTTCCACGGTGATATAAGCGCTATCATTAATAGCGGTCAGTCAAGCGTTCAACTAAATGAAAAGGATTATATGGTGACCAAACAATCCTCCAAAACTACAGGTTGGACAGTACTTCTTTTAACGCCCGTTAGCGCGCTCACTGACGGCATTACAGGAATCAGGACGGGAATTATTTTATCAGGAATTGCAGGCTTAATTATTTTTACGATTAGTTCCTTTTTCCTTTCGACAGTTATCACAAGCCCAATTGTTAAACTGACGAAAACAATGCAGAGGGCCGGTGATGGATCTTTGCCTTCTAATCCTAGTACGACTTCTGTTTATGAGGTGAATGAACTTAATAGCACTTATAATCAGCTCGTGAAGGAAACAAATCATTTAATTCAAATGGTTTACCAAAAAGAAATATTGCGTAATAGAAGCGAATTAAAAGCACTTCAAGCACAAATAAATCCACATTTCTTGTTTAATACTTTGAGTGCTCTTCATTGGTCTCTTGAGGAGAAGAACGAGGAAGAATTGTCTGAGCGTGTATTAGCAATGTCTGATCTATTTCGCTATACGATTACAAAGGAAACAGATGACGAATGGGTTTTTATCAAAGATGAGATGAAACATATTGAAGATTATATGGATATTATGGAAATGCGGTTTGGAGATCGACTATTATGCAGGATTGATGTCCCACAAGAATACCAGTTTGTTAGGATACCGAAGCTAATAATTCAACCATTAGTCGAGAACGCCATCCTACATGGTGCAGGCAATAAACTAGGACAATGTCAAATCTCCGTTGCAGTTGAAAAGGCTGATGAGCAAACAATAATGATTTCTGTTAAAGATGATGGGCCAGGGATGGACGAGGAAAAATTGAATTCTATTCTAAAGGCTATGAAAACCGGGGAGACACTTCCACTCAATGGGAGTGGGAAAGGGATGGCTATTTCTAATGTCTATAAGCGTCTTAAGCTCTATTATCAAGAATATAGAGATACAGAACTTTCAATAACTAGCGAAATACAAAAAGGAACGCAAATATCATTTGTAATTCCTATAGATGGGGGAGAATAGCTTGATTGCAAAAAATATCTTAATTGTTGATGATGAGCATAAAACAAGACAAGGTCTTCAGAAAACCTTGGAAAATTGGAATGACGGTTCTTATTCAATTCTCACTGCTGCCAACGGTGACGAGGCACTTGAAATCATTAAGAATAAGCGAATTCATATTATGCTTACTGATATTAGAATGCCTGAAATTACTGGGTTAAAGCTCGTCAATCTCCTCAAAGAAAAGAATATGTCTCCCGTTGTAATTGTCATTTCTGCTTATTCTGAGTTCGAGTATGCCCAAGAGGCTTTGCGGTTAGGGGTAGTTAACTATCTCTTGAAGCCGATAGGTAAAAAGAAGTTAATCGAAGCAGTAGAGGAAGCCATTCTTGTTCTGGAGAAACAGGAAAGAGCGGGAATTATTGAAAAGGTTGTGGATGACAAAATAATTCATGCCACAACGAAGAGAGAATCGACTCGAGATACCATACGTGAAGCAATGATTTATATTGATCAACATTTAAAAGATGATATCAACCAAAAGGACGTTGCGGCTCACGTACATTTAAACCCAAGTTATTTTAGTGTTTTATTTAAGGAGCAAGTGGAGTTGACCTTTAGTGAATATTTGACGAGACGGAGGATTCAACGGGCCAAGGAATTAGTCATCTCAACCACACTCCCAATCAATGAAATTGCTGAAGAATCTGGCTATAAAACGGCAAAATATTTTATAAAAATTTTCAAGGAGTTGGAGGGCATAACTCCTAGCGCCTATAGAAAGCTAAATCGTGTTATTCCTTTGTGAATTTAGCAAAAGAAGTTCGCTCTTTGCCGTATAGGGAAGAGCGATTTATTCACAAACCTAAAAAAAGTGGTATTTTTCCTAACGGTTGTTGTCTTTTTAGTTGAGTTCTAGAGTGATAGAATTTAACTTGTAAGCGATTACTAAATAAATAGATAGAAGGGGGTTTCAAACTGATGAAAAAGAAAGCGTTTTCCGTGGCGATGTCACTTGCTTTAGCAGGCAGTCTAGTATTAGCAGGATGTTCGTCATCAAGTTCGTCCGAAAAAGAAGGTGAATCATCATCAAGTGGTGGTGATAAAACAGTTGTAAAAATGATGCACCTATGGCCAGAAGGAAGTTCAAAGGCTCAGTTTACAATTGTGGATGATATCATTAAGACATACGAGACCGAGCATCCCGACGTAGACATTCAAACTGAAATCTTAGCAAATGAGCAGTACAAAGAAAAAATTAAAGTTCTTTCAGCTTCTAATGAGCTTCCAGATGTAGGGATTACTTGGGCTGCGGGATATATGGAACCTTTCGTCGAGGGCAATATGTTTGCTCCTTTAGATGACATCCTTGAAAGCGGTCTAAAAGATCAATTTGTACCAGGTACAGTTGAAGCATTCGCACTTGATAATAAAACGTATGGTTTACCTCTGGAATTGAACATTGCGCCAGTCTACTACAATAAGGAAATCTTCGCAAAATATAAATTAGAGGTACCAACAACATATGATGAATTTTTAAATGTAGTGAAAACATTAGCTGATAATGGGGTTACCCCAGCAACAGTAGGGAACAAAGACCGTTGGACTGGTTCTATGTGGTATATGTATCTTGCAGACCGAATTGGTGGACCGGAATCACTAAACAACGCTATAAGTCGCACAGGTAGCTTTGAAGATCCTGCTCTAGTCAAAGCAGCTGAGGAATTAGAAAAGCTTGTAGACATGGGTGCTTTTGTTAAAGGTTATAACGGGTTATCTAATGATGAAGCAAAAGGTCACTTTATGAATGAACAAGCTGGAATGTATATCATGGGTACTTGGGAATTACCAAACTACACAACAAGCCCAGATGTTCCACAAGAGTTCAAAGACAAAATTGGTTACTTTAAGTTCCCTACCTATGAAGGTGGAAAAGGGGATATCGATAGTTTTGTAGGTGGCCCTGGTGTTGGACTGTTTGTATCTGAAGATTCTAAAGTGAAAGATGTAGCAAAAGATTTTGTTTCTTACTTAGTTGAAGAATGGGGTAAGCGTTCTGTAACAGAAGCTGGTGTTATTCCTGCAACTAAGGTTGATACATCTGGTGCTGATCTTGCACAATTGTACATCGACATTCTTGATGACTTAAATAGTGCTTCGAACATTACATTATATGCGGATGTTCAGATGTCAGCAGGTGTTGCTGATGTTCACTTGAACATGATTCAGGCATTGTTTGGTGGAGAAGTGAGCCCTAAAGAGTTCGCTAAAACACAAGAAGAAGCACTTGCTTCCGAAGAATAAGAAAAGAAAAAAAGAGGGCATATGGCTAATATGTCCTCTTCTTCATAGAAAGGTAGGGGCAAACCATGAGAAACGTAATGTCTAATAAATTTGTCATTACTCTATATACGCTTCCAGCTTTACTCCTTATTCTCGTACTTATTTACATCCCTATTGCAATGACAGGCTATTACGGGTTGATGAAATGGGACGGAATAGGTGATATGACCTTCATAGGTTTAGAAAACTACATAAAGTTGATGCAAGATGGGAAGTTCTGGACTAGCGCCGGTCATTCTTTCTTATTAGGTCTTTTTTCAACACTGAGCTTGCTTATTTATCTAGCGATTTCACTTGTGTTAGCTAGTAAAATCAAAGGTTCGGATCTTCTAAGAAAAATCTATTTGATTCCGATGTTATTGTCATCTGTTGCGATTGCTCAACTTTGGCTGAAAATTTTTGATCCGTCAAACGGGATGGCGAACCGAATACTAGAGTTTTTTGGGGTAGAAAATACACCGATCTGGTTAGCAGATCCAGATATCGCTTTATATGCGATCTTTATTCCAATTGTTTGGCAATATGCTGGATTTTATATTCTGATTTATTATGCAGCGTTAAAAAATGTACCTGAAGAGGTTGTTGAGGCAGCAAGAATTGATGGTGCAAGTCCGTTGCAAATAGCCTTTAAAATAAAATTACCACTTATCTCTGGGGTATTTAAGGTAACGATTATGCTTGCAATTGTGGGATCGCTCAAATATTTTGATTTAATCTACGTCATGACAGGTGGCGGACCAAATGGGGCAAGTGAAGTAATGGCTTCTTATATGTACAAGGAAGCGTTTAAACTGAATAATTTTGGTTATGCCAGTGCGATTGGCTTTGGTTTACTTGTCATTTGTCTTGGTATGACATGGTTGACTTCGAGATTGACCAAATCTGAAAATGACGAAGTTCAATATTAAGGGGGAGTGAAACAAGATGAGTCAGCTTGCGACTGAAAAACAAATTACACCGAACCTTTCTATTCCCAAAGAACCAAAGAAATCTTATTGGAACAAGATTGGTTATAGTCTTCTTTATGCAATATTAGGGATTTTCGCAATCGTACAGATTTATCCGTTGATATGGTTGGTTATTTTCTCATTAAAAACCAATTCAGAGGTTTTTGGAGTGTCACCGTTCGCCTTACCAAAGGACCCACAATGGGGGAATTATACGAAAGCATGGACGCAGGGAAACATCGGCCTCTATTTTTTCAATAGTGTATGGATGACTTTGTTAGCGGTTTTTCTTACGGTAATTATTGCAAGCTTTGTTACGTTTGCAATAACTAGAATGCAATGGAAACTGAGTGGACTTGTGCTTGGATTATTCATGGTAGGTTATATGATTCCGTTACATTCAACGTTGATTCCATTGTTTAATTTTTATAACAACTTAAATTTAATCGATAATCCAATTTCAATCATCTTGTCTTATACGGCATTTAATTTACCGCTAACGATTATGATTTTGTTAGGGTTTTATAAAACGCTCCCAAGGGAAATTGAAGAGGCTGCAGTGATGGACGGTTGTTCAATTCACCGAATCTTTTTCCAAGTGACGCTACCAATGACCGTGCCAGTTTTATCAACAACTGTCATTATCAATATGATTTACAACTGGAATGAATTTGTGTTTGTTAATACATTTATTAGTTCTGACAAATGGAAAACATTGACCGTTGGAATCAACAACTTTGTTGGGCAGTATTTAACTGACTGGGGTGCAATCGGAGCAACACTTGTCATTAGTATCGTTCCAATATTAATTGCATTCTTATTATTAAGCGACAAAATCGTTGAAGGTATTTCTTCAGGTTCAATTAAGGGCTGATACTACGAGGTAAAAAACTGGAATTTAATAATTAAGGCAGATAAGAAGGTTCCGCTAATTCAGAGGAACTTTCCTATCTGCCTTATTTTTTTATGTCGTTTCAGTGATTTGCTTTTTTTGTTCAATTTTAGTAAAAGCTGCATAGCATGTTGCCATTATAATCATAGAGGTAATACTACCACCAAAGAAAAATCCAATGCCAGGTATGGTTATTACGATAAAGTATACGGCAACAATTCCGCTGATCATGACAAGATTTGAAAGAGGGTTAATCAGCATGATTAGAAAGGAGTTTTTAATCATTTCAAAAAACTTAACATCATAATGAACATAAACTGGGAATAGATAAAGCAACGTCATAACACAGGTGAAAATAAACAAGTATAAAGGAATATGGATGATACTTGTAAAACTGCTACCATTGTTTTTCATGAAAACTAAATCAAGAAAAAGTAAGCCAGTAACAACAAGGATAATCATACCTAGTATATTGCTTTTTCGGAATTCCTTTTTAAAAGTTTTCCAAAAAGTAGAAAACACTGGGACATCTGTTTCTCCGATGAGCCATTTACGAATCACGGTAAACATAGAAATGGTTGACGGGAAAAAACCAAAGATACCAAGACCTGCTATAGAAAAACCTAGCCATAATAAGTTGATATAGGCAAATTTTGTAATCCATTCTGTTACAGCAAATAGCCCATTGATTGAAAATCGATTCATTTTTTCCTCCTCTAAACAAAGTGGTCAACACGAGGTTGTAAGGGTTTTCTTATCAGGTGAAATTCAAACAGATAACTACTTTTATTATATAGTAATTTATGTTTTTTCGATAGATGTGGAGGGGGCTAGGAAAGTGAAAAAAGAGAGAATAGGAGATTAACTTAACACGGTGCACTTTTTGAGGATGATTAAGATAATCGGTGATGCGAAATGAGAGTGTTCCGTTAGTATATGATGGTCGTGGCAAATTTGGTAGAGGGATTCTAAAAGCAAGCTATAAAACCGTTCATTGGTTAGTTTGTAACCAATGAACGGATTCTACTAAGTGTTTTTTATTTTATTTCCTCATCGGATAGGCTATTTTCTGTTTCAAGTCCTGAGTCAATCTCTGCGTCAAGTTCACTATTATCATTTTCCTCGGGTTTCATTTCAGTTTCCAATGACTCATCTTCTCCTTCACTGGACGCGGGATCTTCGGTATTTGTTTCACCTTCAAAAGATCCTTCGGTTTCCACTTCACTATTTGGTTCCTCTTGGTTTATATTGCCATTAACGGGTTCTTCCTGAGGAGACATATCGCCTTCTATGTCTTGAGTATTGCCACAAGCGGCAATTACCATAAAGGTAACGAATACAAACACCAATTTCCAAAGTTTTTTTGCTATCATGGTCATTCCTCCAATTGTGATTTATTCAAGGCTCCAAAATCAAATGCAACTAGACGTTTTAACATCTCCCTTCCATTAAAAACTATAGCCAAGTATAAACAAGCTTTTTTGAAAATCATGTCGATTCGTCTACATTACAGACGGTTTAAACAACTTGATAACTACTGTTAATGTTTGAAAAATTCCTATATCATGACTAAAGGTGTAGTTGTTTCTTATCACGGGAGTTCGATCATAGTCCTTCTATAAAGCTTGAAGGAATTTATTCCAGGACATTCTCCCCTCGAAAATAGTTTCCTTGGATGATTTGTCAAGACTTTTTCCTCACATTCAAAAACTGTTTTACATTTCTAACGTTACATACAGTTTACGAAGGTCAAAAATCAAAATCAGAACGACATTTAAAGTTAATAGGGTTGCTATGGAGATTAGGGGAAAATTTGAAGATTTTGTTAACAATTCAAGGTATTACAGGAAACAAGCGGAAAAGCCCTGAATATATACTAAAGGAAATATTCTAAATGTTTGAGGAGGAATAGGTGATGGCAAAAAAAGTGTTACTATTAGCGGGGGATGCGGTTGAGGCACTTGAAATCTATTATCCATATTTTAGGTGCATCGAGGAAGGCTATGATGTCCAAATTGCCGCCCCATCAAAAAAGAAGCTTCAAACTGTTGTTCACGATTTCGTTGGGTGGGATACCTATACGGAAAGTAAAGGCTACATGATCGAGGCACAGCTTTCATTTGATGAGGTTAATCCCGAGGAATACGACGGATTAATTATTCCAGGTGGTAGAGCACCAGAATATATTCGATTAGACGAGCATGTCCCGAAAATAGTTGCTCATTTTTTTGAAGCTAATAAACCGGTAGGAGCTATTTGTCACGCAACACTAGTATTATCAACCGTTCATCAATATTTAAAGGGACGAGAGCTGACAGCTTATATTGCTTGCAAGCCGGATGTAGAAGCTGCAGGTGCGACTTATATTAATGAACCTCTTCATGTGCAAGGAAACCTTGTATCCGGACACGCATGGCCAGATTTACCAGGGTTTATGAAAGAATTTATTAAGATATTAGCCTAAAGTTGTTTACTTGTTGTGTTATTCAACATAAGCGATATAGATTCATCCTCCAGCCAAAATTGGTTGGAGGAATTTTATTATTGATGAGTACAACTTTCTTAAAAGATAATGTTTTTTCTATTTAAGAGAGTACTTCATTTGTTCCTCAATTATAATAAGAAGAAAAGTGAAAAGGATGTGGACTTTTGGATTATAAATTTACTTCTTTATTTTCCGAAATTGGTGGACAGGAGACAATAGATAAATTAGTGCATGCTTTTTATCCACGTGTATATGAAGACGAAGAGCTTAAGCCGTTGTTTGAAGGAGATATGAAAGAAATTCAACGTAAGCAAAGAATGTTTTTATCTCAATTTCTGGGAGGACCACCTTTGTATAGCGAAGAGTTTGGGCCACCAGCAATGCGACAACGCCATCTTCCGTTTGAAATCACACCGAAAAGAGCAGAACGTTGGTTAAATTGTATGAGGGGCGCCTTTGATGAAATTGGTTTATCTGACACACCAGCTGGGGAAGCGTTTTATGATCGTTTAACACAAGTAGCTAAAATAATGGTTAATAGTCTGGATGAAAACTAAGAGAATCACTAATCACAATGGTACAAATAAAAGTGTTATTTACAACAAACAACTAGAAGTAAGCCAATCTTTCCAAGTGGACGATTGGTCTTTTGTCTTTTTTGTTAAAGAATCTATTCGAATAAGAAAAATTTTTAAGTACCCCTTCGTCAGACTCAAGGTAGTAAAAGAGCTGCTTGGTAAAATCATATAAGGTATTCACCCTTCTCTCATAAAGAAAATAACAAACGTGCATAATAACATCAGTATAAAGAGTAGGAGGACTTCAATGTGAGTACAAAATATACCTTATCGTTTTTTGCCTTAGGTGGGTTGAATGAAGTCGGGAAAAATATGTACGCTATCCAATATGGGGATGACATTGTCATTATTGATTGTGGGAATAAGTTTCCTGATGAAAGTCTCCTTGGAATTGATTTAATTATCCCAGATGTTAGTTATTTACAAGAGAACCGGGAAAAAATAAAGGCGCTAATTTTGACACATGGGCATGAAGACCATATTGGTGCGATTCCATTCTTTTTAAAGAAGCTAAATGTCCCTGTCTACGCAACTCGCTTTACCCTTGGGTTGATTGAATTAAAACTTAAGGAACACAAACTCTTAAGAGAAACGGAACTAAACGAAATTGATTCCAATTCAAGCTTAAGTTTCGATAAAATGAAAGTAAACTTCTTTAAGGTGAATCACAGTATTCCAGATTGTTTAGGGATTGTATTTCACACTCCAGAGGGGACCGTTGTACATACCGGTGATTTTAAATTCGATTTAACACCTGTCAACAAACAGTACGCAGACCTCCATAAAATGGCGAAAATCGGTAGTGAAGGAGTGTTGCTTCTCATTTCCGAAAGTACAAATGCTGAACGACCAGGCTTTACACCATCAGAACAAATGGTTGGGGAACATATTACAGAAGCATTTATGAAGGCTCGAGGAAAGGTGATTATTAGCACTTTTGCTTCAAATATTAATCGTGTTCAACAAGTGGTTGAAGGTGCTATCACTACTAATCGTAAACTTGCTTTACTTGGAAGAAGCATGGTCAATGTCGTTGAGGTTGCGATGGAACGAGGGTATTTAGATATGCCTGAAGGAATGCTCATTGAACCTGACCAAATTGAAGACTTGCCTCCAGAAAAAGTGGTCATCCTTTGCACAGGAAGTCAAGGGGAGCCGAACGCAGCACTGGCACGTCTATCCACCGGGAATTTCCGTGGAGTTGAAGTTTATCCGGGGGATACAGTCATCTTTGCAGCTGGTCCTATACCGGGAAATGAAAAAAACGTAACAAAAATTGTTGATAATTTATATGCATTAGGCGCAAAAGTAATCTATGGTTCTGGAAGCACAACGGGAATGCATGTATCTGGACACGGGTATCAGGAAGATTTAAAATTAATGCTCACCTTAATGAAACCGACTTACTTTATCCCTATTCACGGAGAACTAAGGATGCTTCATCATCACCGGATGCTTGCTGAATCTGTCGGAGTGGAACCAGGACATTCATTTATTTTAAATAATGGCGATGTTGTTGATATTGAGAATTCAACTGCTAGGCAAACTCGCAGTGTTCAAGTGGGGAATATTTATGTAGATGGCATTGGTGTTGGAGATGTCGGCGATGTTGTATTACGAGACCGAAAGCAACTATCCGAGGACGGTATGTTGGTGATTATTTTATCAATGGGAAAAAGAGATGGAAAGCTTGTCTCAGAACCTGATACCATCACACGCGGATTTGTTTATGCTCGCAATAATGAAGAATTATTAAAAGACGTGAATAGATTAGTAAGCAAAACCGTTAACGAACAATCTGGACGAAACAAAAATGATTGGGGAAGTATTAAACAACAAATTAAGAAATCAGTAGGCCAATATTTATTTGCACAGACGAAGCGAAAGCCGATGATTTTGCCGATTATCATTGAAGTGTAATGGAATAAAACAAGCTAGAAAAAACTCTGTCTAATGTGGTAGAGTTTTTTCTTTGTTTAAATGGTTACTTTAGTTGTGATATCCGCTTTATTTAAGGGCTCCATTACACTTTAATCCTTACGAAGGAATTAGGGGTTGAGTTTAATTAATTTTCAAAGTTGGTATTTATTCACTTTTGGTCAAATACCTTAAAACTGATGGGTACTGTGGACTGTTGTTTAGGTTTTTAAAATGGGCTAAAAGGCGTGCAATTATTTTTTATAGTTGGTTTTGTTTGCTGGAAATGGTATTCTTTTTAACAATGAATAAGTTTTCGAGAAAAAGAAACTTTTTGTATATTAAAACGTCTAATATATAGTACAAGATTGATAGACTTTGTAATTTTTTGTTACTAAGTTTAGTTCAAGCTTTTTTCGTGTAATTGTATACATATGATTTGTATATGCTTTAGGGCATTTTTGAAGCAGTAAGTATTTTTACGGTAAGTGTAAGTGGAGTAGATTGCTCACCTTGCTAGTAAGAATGGTGGAAGAAAGAAGGGTATTTATGAAGGAATGGTTTGCGAAAGACAGGTTGTTAAATAGTTTTTTAGGGTTTTTCTTTATTGCTGTTTTTCTATTATGGATGAAAACTTACATCGTCCAGATTTCTCAGTTTCATTTAGGAATTGAAAATTCAATTCAGCAATTTTTGTTGTTTTTCAATCCATTAGGATCAAGTGTATTATTCTTAGGATTTGCGTTTTTCTTTAAAGAGAAGAAAAAGTATAAATGGTTAATGGTTCTGTACTTTTTAATGTCAGTTCTTCTATATGCAAATGTGTTATATTATCGTTTTTTTAACGATTTTATCACGCTTCCTACGTTAACGCAGAC
Organism: Mesobacillus maritimus; assembly: GCF_019749255.1. GTDB lineage: Bacteria > Bacillota > Bacilli > Bacillales > Cytobacillaceae > Mesobacillus_B > Mesobacillus_B maritimus_A. The sequence goes on from NZ_JACWFH010000007.1 coordinate 159,658, forward strand.
ACAAAATTTTGGAGATGTTAGTAGCAGTATTGCTACGCTCTTAAAACCGTATGACCTCTTGTTTTTTGTGGATTGGTTTTTGCTAATGGGTCTCCTTGCTTCTAAAAAAATTCGATTAGAGGCTATAAACCTAACACGAAAGAAAGTTGCTAGCGTCTTTTTGTTGGGATTAGGGATTTCTTCGCTTAATCTTGCTATTGCCGAAGTAGACCGCCCTGAGCTATTAACAAGAGGATTTGATCGAAATTACATTGTTAAATATTTAGGAATGTACAACTACACCATTTATGATACGGTCCAAAGTACCAAAGCATCCGCTCAAAGGGTATTGGCAAAAAGTGATGATATTACAGAGGTTATTAACTATACAAAGTCTAATCAAGCTACCCCAAACCCAGAATATTTTGGTGTTGGAAAAGACATGAATGTGATTTATGTTCATATGGAATCAATTCAAAACTTTTTGATTGATTATGAACTTCATGGGGAAGAAGTAACTCCTTTCTTAAACTCCTTAACTAGAGAGGAGAATATGCTGTATTTTGATAACTTCTTCCATCAAACGGCACAAGGAAAAACTTCGGATGCTGAATTTATGATCTCAAATTCATTATATGGGTTGGCTCAAGGGTCTGCTTTTACAACAAAAGGGTTAAATACGTACCAGAGTGCACCAGCAATCCTAGGGCAACAAGGATATACTTCTGCTGTGTTCCATGGGAACAACGGGACCTTTTGGAACCGTGACGAAATCTATAAATCAATGGGATATGATCATTTTTTTGATTCTAGTTTTTATGATATGAATGAAGTAGATATGGCAGAATACGGATTGATGGATAAACCATTCTTTGAGCAGTCCATTCCTTACTTGGAATCCTTGCCTCAGCCGTTCTATGCAAAATTAATAACAGTTACACACCATTACCCATTCAAATTACCTGAAGAAGAAGCAACCATTGCACCTCACACTACAGGGAATAAAACAGTCGATAATTATTTTCAAACAGCTCGATATGCAGATGAGGCGTTAGAGCAATTCTTTGATTATTTGAAGGAATCAGGCTTATATGAGAATAGCATTATCATAATGTACGGGGACCATTACGGAATATCTAATAATCATAATAAGGCGATGGAGCAGGTAATTGGGAAAGAAATAACAGCTTTTGAAAGTGCTGGATTGCAGCGTACCCCGTTGCTTATCCATGTACCTGGCATCAAGGGCAAGGTCATTCATGAATATAGTGGCCAAATTGATCTACTTCCTACACTTCTGCATCTTCTCGGAATGGATACCAAAAAATACGTTCATTTTGGAACAGATTTATTATCAGAACAACATGATGATGTTATTCCTTTCCGTAACGGAGATTTTGTTAGTTCAAAGTATACGCTAGCAGATGGAAAGTTCTATGATACTACAACAGGAGAATTCATAGCTGAAGATCAAATAGAAGAAGCGAAAAAATATCAGGATATGGTGAAACGGAAACTAGACCTTTCTGATAAAGTTGTGAACGGAGACTTGCTCCGTTTTTACACCCCTAAGGGTTTCGAACCTGTTGATAGAGAAAGTTACAACTACCAAGATGAAGAACAGCAATAGCAAAAAAGTGAGTACCTGCGTAGGTACTCACTTTTTTCGTACTCAACGGATGTTAAGCTTGTTTCTTCTTTTGTTTCTTCATTAGAATATACTCGAACATAGACTTCCCAATATATATAATGATGAGCGAAAAAAATATGACAAATTCTACAGGTTCCATAACAGCTAATGGAGTAAAAGCATTTCGTAGGGATGTTCTCAGGTCAAACCCTATTAAAAGGTCAATCCCAAAAGAAAGTCCAATTAGAAACACTAAAATTAGTAAGGTACTGCCCCATATTTTCATTTCAATCACCTACCCTATGTTACCCCTATTTTAAAAAGGATATTCAGACATATGTGGTTTAGGAGGAATATTTAGGTATGGTTTAGGAAAAATTGTAAAAAACGGAAAGGTCCTGAATCAACATGCCTTCATTTTTTAAACTTAGCCAACGCAAAAAATTAAGGTCAAAAGTAAAAAAACAAAAAGAAGATCCAATGAAGGTGGATGAATTAACGGAACCTATTTATCCTTTATTGGAAGATCAATTGTCTTTTATCAAAAGAAAAACAGGTAACAGTGCAGATGTCGTAGTACGTAAAGCATCCTTCGATGAAAAACTCGGAATAAAAACAGCGGTTGTCTATGTAGAAGGAATCTCTAATAGTCAATCTATCAATGAATTTTTAATTCAGTCTATTATAATGAATCGCGAGTTACACCGAAAATCTCCAGAAAAAGATCCCTTTGATATATTAAAAGAAGAAATTGTCGCTTTGGGAGATGTCAAAATTCATCTTGATTGGGACGGAGTTTTTCAATCATTAATGTCGGGTGAAACCATCGTATTAGTTGATGGATGTTCCAAAGCCCTGAGTGCAAGTACAAGGGGTGGTGAACAAAGGTCAATCGAGGAGCCAGGAAGCCAGGTAACGGTTCGGGGTCCAAGAGATGGGTTCACGGAGTCAATAGGGACTAATATTTCATTGGTACGCCGAAGGATACAAAACCCAAATCTTTGGGTGGAGACAATGAAGATTGGAACAGTAACCAAAACAGACGTTTCCTTAGTTTACATTAAGGGGATTGCCAAAGAAGACATCGTTAATGAAGTTCGTAGTCGTTTAAAACGAATAGAAATAGACAGTATCCTTGAATCCGGGTACATTGAACAATTGATTGAAGATGAAAGCTTTACAACGTTTCCGACCTTTTATTATACAGAAAGGCCAGACATCGTTGCAGGGAATTTACTAGAAGGTCGTGTTTCTATCATGGTTAATGGAACACCCTTTGCTTTAATTGCACCAACTGTGTTTATTCAATTCTTTCAATCGGTTGAGGATTACTATAGTCGCGCATACCTTGCCACTTCGTTGCGTTTTTTGCGAATTTTAATTTTTTTTATTTCAATTATTGCTCCAGCAAGTTATATAGCAGGTACGACATTCCATCAAGAAATGATCCCAACCCAATTATTGATTGCGATTGCGGCTCAACGTGAAACTGTACCTTTTCCGGCATTTGTCGAAGCCCTGATTATGGAAGTTGCTTTTGAAATTCTTAGAGAGGCAGGAGTTCGAATGCCTAGAGCCGTTGGATCTGCCATTTCAATTGTGGGGGCACTTGTAATTGGTCAAGCAGCCGTTCAAGCGGGGATTGTGTCACCGGCCATGGTCATTATCGTAGCAATTACAGCGATTGCAAACTTTGCTACACCTTCATTCGCGGTTGCGATTTCAGCCAGAATTATTCGTTTTCTGTTCATGGTTGTGGCGGCTACATTTGGTTTTTATGGAATTATATTAGGCATTTTAGTTTTGGCGATTCATTTGACAAGTCTTCGCTCATTTGGCGTCCCTTATTTTGCACCGTTGGCCCCTCTAGTTCCTTCTGGCCTTGGGGATTCCGTCGTTCGGACACCTATGTGGGCATTGAAGAAGAGGCCATCGCTCATTGCAAACAAACAAAATCAAACGCGAATGGGGAAGAACCAGCATCCGAGGCCTAATAAAAGCCGTGGAATGGTTCCCCGTCATCCACAGGAGGATCAAGAATGAAACGTAACTATCTCATTCTTACTCTACACCTTATTTTATGTGTGCTCCTTTCTGGCTGCTGGAGCAAAAAAGAGCTGACAGATTTAGCGATTATCTCCGCTATGGGCCTAGACCTTAACGACAAAGGGGAGTATGTGTCCACCCTACAGGTCATCAATCCTTCAAATGTTGCAGGAGGTTTGCAGGGGGGGGGAGGGAGTAAAGGCCCCCCTGTTACTGTTTATACGGCAACGGGGAGCAATATCATTGAAGTTAATCAAGTAGCATCAACAAAATTACCAAGAAGACGTTATTATGCTCACACAAATCTTCTAGTAATAGGAGAAGAGCTAGCTAGAAAAGAAGGAATTGATAACATCCTAGATGCTTTTGAACGCAACCCGGAATTTCGGATGACAGCTGTCATTATTATTGCACAGGGTGCAAAAGCTTCAGATTTATTGAAAGTCATGACCCCAGTTGATAAGATTCCCGCTAATAAAATCATAAAAAATTTAAAGTTTACTGAAGAGCAATGGGGCGAGTTTTTTACCATAAATCTACAAAATGCCATAAAAGATTTAACCACTACAGGTAAATCAACGGTTATTACAGGGTTTTCTGTATCAGGTTCACCGGAACAAGGAAAAAAGCTAGAAAACATTCAAGATAGTGACCCAGAGACAACTATAGGCGCAACTGGCCTTGGAATTTTTAAAGAAGGAAAACTAATCAATTGGTTCGAAGGCAAAACAGCTAGAGGGACTGGATGGATTCTCCATAAGGTAAAAAATACAGGAATTAGTTTCAGTTGGATGGATAAAGAGGATGCTGTTGTATATCAAATTATTCGTGAACAAACCAATAGTATTCCGAAGATAAAAAAGGGGAAACCACATATTACGATTGAAGTCAAAGCAGAAGGCAATATTATGGAGTTAAGGATGCCAGCCGATTTAATGGACCCACTTGTACTCTTGAAAATGGAAAAAGAAATAGAAAAAACAATAAAAGATGAACTTTTATTAGCTGTAGAGGAGGCAAAAAAGAATAAGACAGATATCTTTGGATTTGGTGAAGCATTTCACCAATCATACCCAAAAGACTGGGAGAAGCTGAAGGAGGGGTGGCATGATGTACATTTTCCTGAACTAGCTGTAGATGTGAAGGTAGACGCGTATATTCGCCGAACCGGCTTACGAAACAATGCGAATGAGTTGCAATAGGAAGATGATTGCTCAAGAAGGATGTTGAAGAAATATGGAAAAGGCAAAAATTGGTGCTTATCAGCTCTTTGTCCTAATATTATTGTTTGAACTTGGTAGTGCGGTTTTAGTACCAATTGCAATTGAAGCAAAACGAGATGCCTGGCTTGCCATCCTTCTTGGGATGGTAGGTGGGATTCTTTTGTTTTTTGTATATTATCGGTTATATCGTTTTTACCCAAAGCTCGTTCTAACAGAATATATAGAAAAGCTTGTTGGGAAAATCCTAGGGAAAATTCTATCCTTTTGCTATATCCTTTTCTTTGCCTATAGTGCAGCTAGGGTACTTCGTGATTTTGGCGAAATGCTGCTTACTTATGCTTATGTAAATACCCCTTTGTTCATCGTCAATACCTTATTAATTTTGGTGATTATTTATGCCATCCAAAAGGGGATTGAGGTATTAGCCAGAACAGGAGAGCTTTTTTTTATCCTTTTATACCTCCTAGCAATCACCGGATTTTTATTATTGATTTTTTCAGGTCTTTTTGATCTTAAACAATTAAAACCTTTTTTGGAGGATGGGTGGGGATTAGTCTTAAAAGTAGTTGCCAGCCAAACCTTATATGTCCCTTTTGGGGAGGCAATAGTGTTTGCGATGATCTTTCCATACTTAAAAGATAGTAAAAAGATAAAAATTGCTGGGGTTTGCGGAATTCTGTTAAGCGGAATTAATTTAGCTTTGGTTATGGCAATTAATATTAGTGTACTTGGGATTGATTTAGCGTCACGTTCACAGTTTCCATTATTATCGACAGTTCAAAGCATTCAAATTGCTGAATTTCTAGAACGTCTGGATGTCTTTTTTATGGTTTCGATGGTCATTGGAATCTTTTTTAAAGTAAGTCTATACTTTTATGCGGCTGTATCAGCGACAACCATATTATTTAAAATCAAGGAACCATCCAAACTGGTTTATCCCATGGGGCTTGCCATCCTTTTTATGTCAATTACGATTGCAAATAGCTACTCAGAACACATAAAGGAAGGACTTATTGTAACGACGAGGTTTTTGCACCCATTCTTCTTGGTGGTTATCCCGGTCATTCTGTTGGGGATCGCATATTTTAAAAATTGGGGTAGGAAACGGAAGTCACAAAATGGAGCTAAAAATGCGAGTATGAGCCAAAAAGGATAGTTGTAACTAGCTGTTCATTTTTTTACTCATTTTCCGGCGACCAAGGGAATTATGATAAAATGACTTTATATCATAATCGGAGGAAAAATAAATGGATAGAGAGTCATCATTCTTTTATAGTTTTTTAGAACCCATTTCGAAAGAACTTGCTCTGTTAGCAAAAGAATTAGAAAATAGTATTTTTACAAGTCCAAGGACGATGTTAACACATTCTCGTGTCTTTATTGAAAATATTTTAGAACAGGTGATCATGAAGGAACAATTGCCTGATGAACCTCGAACAAGCTTAAAAGAGCGGCTGGATTGGTTAAATGAAAAAGGATATTTAATACCCGATATTCGTGATGCATTTCATAAAGTAAGAAGGATTGGCAACCAGGCAGCTCACGATGCTAGGAGGTTCCGCTATTCAGAAGCACTGTTATCTTGGGAAGCTTTGTATGAGATTGTCAAGTGGTATGTTGAAGTATATGGGCCAGTTGAAGTGATTGTTCCTGATTATCAAGATCCAGCTCCACAAATGGAACACGGATATGATATGGGAGAGCTTGAAGTAAGACTAAAGTCACTCGAGGAATTATTAAAAGTCCCCCTTCAACAGACTAGCGGGACACAAGAATTCGAAGAGGTTGCAGTGACGGTGGAGGCACTGTCTATGATTGAAACAAAGGAAATCCCAGGGTTTACTTCGGTTCGTACGCTGAGTTTTCGAGGTCAAATGCTTGATGTTCCTTATTTTTTGCGCGATACTTTCCTCTTACCTCAGCGATTTGATAAATCCGAAACCTACTTGATTCGGTTAGGAGCTGAGCAGCAAGCGCGAATTATGAGTGAGTTGCCTAAGAATTTAGAGGGTCTGCATAAATTTGTCAAAAGGTATAGTGAAAAAAATACAGAGATCTTTTTTAAAGAGTTGAAAACGTTCATTGAAGAGGAAAAAGCGCGTAGACAGCTTACTATTAACACCCCCGGAGAATTGTTTTTCTTCTATAAAGACAAGCACATCATTGTAACGGAAGAACTCTCTAAGGTTCCACTCACTTCAAAAGAATTTACCGGTATCCCTAGTCTGCTACGTCAATTGAACGCTAATCAAGTTGAAGTTGTAGGGCAACTTCCGAAAGAATTGGTGGTTCTTGCAAAGTATGAAAATGTAGGCGTAGGAACTGTAGAAAAGCTCTTTGAGCAATTAAAGAACAAGGTTGAAACAACTCAAGTAATTAGCAATCGAGAGGAGATAACTCAAGAAACCCATAGGGCAAATAAAAAGTGGGAATCTCTCTTTTTAAATGTAAAGCATAACGACGGGATTACGGTCATCCGTGGTGAGAGTGTCCCTGCCATCTGGAAAGAGGCGTTAACGTGGATTGAAGCTCAAAATCTACATCTCCACGAATTCGTGAAAGAGGGAATTATTCTTGGTTCAACGGATAACGGAAACCGTTATGCAATCGCTTTAAATCCAGTCCATAAAAATAACCGTAGTTTTGCACAAATGCATACCTATAAATCTAGTTTAACTGGAGATATCTATTATCTTGAAACCAAAATCAATCCTCGCTCAGGCTTAGAGACACTAAGAAAAATCTTCGGCATGCTCGGAGTGCAAGTGAGCATTCCGTTGTTAGATGAACTGTCTGAATGATTCTTCGTTCGAACCGGAAAAATAAGATAAAAAAAAAACAGACTTTGCTCACACTTGGGAAGTTTTGTAAAATATATTTTAAATATCTTTGGAATATAAGTAACGTTTGTCACCACAAGGGGAGGCTGGAGTGAAAATTTTACCAGCCTCTTTTCCATGGTTAAGCATTAAAGTTTGTTTCGCTTATAGCAATTGTTATGATAGTACATGACTTTATATAGAAAGGACTTTTTTCATTGGCAAATATTCAGATACCTGTTTCTGTTTTAAATTTAGCTCCTATCCGCGAAGGCCAAGGTCCGAAAGATGCAATCGATGCAATGGTGGACCTTGCACAGGCTACGGAAAAAATGGGGTATAAACGATATTGGATAGCAGAACATCATAACACTCCAACATTGGTAAGTTCGGCGACCTCCATTTTAATTAAACATACTTTAGAACACACTGAATCCATTCGTGTTGGTTCGGGAGGAGTGATGCTTCCAAATCACTCACCGCTAGTTGTTGCTGAACAGTTTGGGACAATGGCAACGATTTACCCGAACCGGTTGGACCTTGGTCTTGGCCGTGCACCTGGAACAGATATGATGACAGCCAGTGCATTGAGACGATCTCAGAATGATTCAGTTTATACTTTTCCAGATGATGTTCAATCATTACTCACCTATTTTGGGACAGAAGATCAGCAGGATTATGTCAAAGCATATCCTGGAGTTGGTACAAATGTTCCACTTTATATCCTTGGTTCTTCTACTGATTCTGCGTATTTAGCAGCTAGCCTGGGCTTGCCATATGTGTTTGCTTCTCATTTTGCGCCTAAATATATGGATCAAGCGATTTCGATTTATCGGAGCCGATTTAAGCCTTCAGCGTACTTGGATCAACCGTATATGATTGTCTGCTTGAATGTAATTGCGGCAGAGAGTGATCAAGAAGCTAAATTACAATCCACTACGATGCAACAGTTTTTCCTTAATGTTGTCCGTGGTTCGCAAATGTTCCTCCAACCACCTGTTGAAAATATGGATTCAGTTTGGAACCCAATGGAAAAAGAAATGGCAACTTCAATGTCAAGTGTCACCTTAATGGGAAGCAAAGAAACGGTCACTGAACAATTAATCGGATTCCAAGAAAATTACAATGTTGATGAACTCATGGCTGTGTCGTATATATACGATCAAGACAAGCAAAAACAATCTTATCAAATCCTTAAAGATATTGTTGATGGAAGGTAAGTGGATGGTGATATGCATCCTTTAAGTTTTAATATAGAAAGGGAAGCCATTGAGTTTATGGCTTCCCTTTTTGTATTCTATAAAATTCATTCAATTAACTTGATTCGGGTTGGTCTTGTGAGTTGGCATTATTCTGTGATAACGCTTCATTCTTCTCTGATAAACTGGATTTTTGTTCTAATTCCTCAATTTTTTCTTCAAGGTGAATCTTCTCTTTGGAAAGTTGCTTCACTTTACGCTGCAACATAAAATTTCGGAAAAGGCCAATGGAGCCTACGATTAGTCCGCCTAATAAAGCAGAACCAAGGACAATTAAGATAAGTGGCAGATAAGCAGTGCCAAATACGTAATCCACTTTTACGGATTCCACGTTTACAACAGCAAATACTGCTACAATTAGCGCAAAGATTAACGCTAATATTAAATTCCATTGTACTTTCAAGTAGCTCTCCTCCGTTTCTCTTCAATAATCTAATGAAAGTATTCCTTAGATTCAAACTCCCTAAAGGATCATTCTAAAGAATTCTTTCTATCTAAGTAACTTCATTCATAAAACTACATAGTAATATTTCTCCTTTATATTTCCACAATAGGATTGAAACAAACATATTCCGACTTAAAATCCATCATTTCTACATAATCATGACCATAGCGAGATATAGTTTGTTACGAAAAAGTGTCAAACAGTGATATTTCTCACTACGTAGTAGACAATTAATTTTTAAAATATAGATATAAATCAAAATTAGAAAGGAACTGAAGAAAGTAGTTCTCTAATTATGATAAAAGGGAGTGGTATAATATGAAAAAGTTTTTATTGTCGTCATTCATTATCGTAGCCATTTTAGCACTTGGAGCTTGTGGCGGACAGGAAACTAGCGGAAGTGAAAGTAATGGCGGGACCGAAAGTACTTTGGACTTGAATGCGAAAAACTGGGAATTTGATAAGGAAACATACACTGTACCTGCCGGGAAGATAACGTTCAATCTAAAAAACTCAGAAGGCTATCACGGAATTGAGATTGAAGGAACTGATGTAAAAATTGATGGGGAAGGTTCTGCAACAGCTACCCTTGAACCAGGAGAGTATACAGTAAAATGTAATATCCAATGTGGTACAGGACATGAAGAGATGACAGCAAAGATTGTCGTAGAATGAGCCACAAATATGTAAAAGCGAAGTAGACACCAGGATTCTTGGTGTCTCTTTTTTGTGATTGAATAAGTGGTCAAGTTACCTGTGTGTTTATTCAGAATATTAATATAATTACTTTACCAATAGATAAATCCTTGTTAAAGTATAGAAAAGGAAGAGCATAGAAATAGATTTGACACTGGTATTTAGGTGTCCATTAGTTATTTGTTATTTACATTCTATATTAAATAAGGAGTGGAGGAAAAATTGAATATTTACGTAATCCGGCATGGGGAGTCTGAACACAATGTAGATCGGACTGTTATGGCACACACCCATGATTCTAATCATCGTTTGACCCCACTTGGCCAGAGGCAAGTAGAGAAAACCGGAGAGTTTATGAAAACCATGGTGAATGAAAGCACCGTTTTATATACCTCCCCCTATTTAAGGACAAAACAAACGGCGAAGGCGATCTACTCCCAATTACCAGGGCAGGTTCCCTTTTATGAAAGTCCTCTAATTAGAGAATGGGAACTAGGGAATCTGTATGATTTTACGGACCGTAGCCCCCAAGCGAAGAAAGAATTTAAAGCTGCAGGTCAGTTTTATTTTCGTTATCAAAATGGGGAGTCATTGGCGGATGTATATTTGAGGGCAACCATGTTTATGAATACCGTTGTCGATCGAGCGAAAAAACAACAACGCTATGAAAACATAATTATTGTTACACACGCTGCTTTTATCCAGATGTTACTTGCATTTCTCATGAACTGGCCAGTAGACGATTTAGCAGGGTTTAAACCGATTGAGAATGCGTCGGTTATTAAAGTGAATGAGGTTGATGGCGATTATCAGTATGAGAAAATCTTTGTTCCCAATGTGTAATAATGCATTCGTTTAGCTTCGGGCTGATGTATTTTTTCATTCATGGGCTACTAAAAGGAAGTTTAGGGGAGAATACCAAAAAGGAATTCATTTCTTATTCTATCTAGAGGAGGGTTCATCTTGGAAAATTTTTTGAAGATTGGCGACCACGCCCCTGACTTTTCCTTACCAGCGACGAAACAAGAACAGATTACTTTGGCTGATTATCGTGGGAAATTAAATATTGTCGTTGCCTTTTATGGGATGGATTTTACACCAGGCTGAATTAAAGAAATTGCCTCTTGGAAAGAGGATTACAAACGCTTTGACAATTTGGATGCTGATGTGCTAGCGATTAGTGCAGATCACATTCATTCGCATCGGGTTTTTGAGGCGAGTATGGGGACACTTCCTTATCCGCTTTTGTCAGATTGGCATAAAGAAGCAATAACCAAGTACCTTGTTTATAATGAAAAAGGCGGTACTGCGATTCGCTCTGTATTTGTGGTGAACAGGGAAGGAATCATCACATACATAAACACCTCATTTAAAGCAGATAAAAAAGAAGACTACGAAGCAGTGTTTCAGGAGCTAGAAAAGTTAAACTAGTGTAAATGAAAATTCCACATAGTTGTGGAATTTTTTTATGGTAATTTGAGTTACATAAGGGGAAATGTCATGACTAAATGAACAAAAGTTGAAACAGGATATACCGCTAGACTTGAACGTCAGTTACATCAACCTGTCGAAAAGATGTGGTCCTTTTTAAAAGAGAAAAAGAGCATATGAAGAATACATAAAAGCGGTAGAACAGTTATAAACTGTTTTGTTTTTAGATTATCTTTCATGTTTAATATATATCTAGTTTGCTGCAAATTATGGTAAAATACAAAAGTCGGTCATATAACAAAAAATACATTGAAAATTTACTATCGTTAAAGGGTAAACAGAAAGGAATGAAAGTGTGTTTGAATGGAAGAATCTCTTTAAAGGGATGATGATGGGGGCTAGTGACGTTGTTCCAGGTGTAAGTGGAGGAACTGTCGCCTTATTAGTAGGAATTTATGAAAGATTAATTGCAGCAATTAACGGTCTGACAACAAAGGACTGGAAAAAACATGTTATATTCTTGATTCCAGTAGGATTAGGAATGGGAATTTCAATTCTAACTTTAAGTCATCTAATCAGTTGGCTACTTGAAGTATTTCCTGTGCCTACCTTCTTCTTTTTTCTTGGACTAGTCTTTGCGGTTATTCCGCTATTGTTACGGGAGGCGGAATATAAGCAAACATTTAAAGTTGGTCATTACCTGCTTCTCGCCTTAGCAGCGGTAGCTGTTGCGTTGACTGGATTAGTAGGTCAGGACCAAGGAGCGGTGATGGGTTCACTTTCATGGTATGATTACATCTTTCTCTTTTTGGCAGGATGGTTAGCTAGTTCGGCAATGATACTGCCGGGCATTAGTGGCTCTTTGGTGCTGCTTCTTTTAGGGGCTTATGAAACCGTGATTGAGTCAATAAAAACCTTGAACCTTCCGATCATCATTGTTGTGGGACTTGGAATTGTGATTGGTCTCTTATTAACAAGTAAGCTAATCCAATATGTATTTCAGCATTATCGTGTTGCAACTTATGCAATTATAGTCGGTTTTGTTGCTGGCTCCATATTTGTGATCTATCCAGGCTGGCCTGAGGATATCCTTCTGTTGGTCATCAGTTTCCTGTGCTTTGTCATTGGATTTTTCCTTGCTTTTCTTCTTGGTAAAGCTGGAGAAAATGAAGGCTAGTTTTATGCAAAACTCTACGTTTGCAAGCATAAAGGTCAGAAATTGGTCTATAAAAGAAACACAGTTTTGAGAATAGAGCCATAGTAAAGGGGTGTGCACTGACAAACGTCGGTGCACCCTTTTTTTAATATTGAAAATATCCTTCTACCTCAAACCTGGTTTGTAGCTAAGTTACTTGATGATGATATGTTGAGTACTAGGAGGAAGCTCTTTTAAAGAAGTCTTTAAAAACTCAGGATAGAGAGTGATTTCATCAAGCTGATCTATAGGGATCCATTGATAAAGAAGACCATCCCCTTCAAGGCAAGAGAAGGCTTCATCATGATTCATTATTTTTTCAGATGAAACAAGGTAATAGAATCCTATTTCATGGAATTTAGCCTCATTATATGTAAAAAAGTTTTCTGTCACCCACAGTAGATATACTATCTCAACAGCGACCCCGAGCTCTTCCATGAGTTCTCTCTTCACCCCAGAAGCTGATTCCTCAAGCACTTTCACTCTGCCTCCAGGAAGCGCCCAATGATCATCGTTCATTTGTTTGTGAAGAAGTACATGATTATTTTCAATCATCACCCCAGCCACTCGAAAATTAAATACACCAGTGTCTACCTTAAAAACAGCATCCATCTTTCTCCTCCTATCCCTCTTCTACAATAAGCATACAAGTTTAATCGTACCATGTTTCAATGAATACGTGTCTAAAATATGGGGGTGGAACAACAGAGCTATTTGTAAAAAATATGGACAAACCTATGTCAGTTGGCAATTGTAGATACAATGCTCATTGTGGTTGATACAGTCACGCATATCAGGTGTTTGAGAATGTAGGAAAGTAGGGGATATGTTGATAAGCTGTCAGAGCAACGAGAGCAGCCAACATATTAGTATGGTATTGCAATCTATATAGGGAGCAAATCCTAGCTAATTGATTTTAATCATTAAATTAAAAGGAAAACCTCCTTTTTAGTCGAATCTTATCTTAGCCGTAATTCTTTTTTCAGTAGGAGGTACAAATGAATCAGTTTGCTGTCAATCTTTCTACAATATTTACTGAAGTTCCTTTCATGGAACGCTTTAAGAAAGCGCGTGAATGTGGGTTTTCTATTGTGGAATGCCAATTTCCGTATGAATATTCAAAGGATGAGATTTTAAAAGAGTTAGAACAGAATCACTTGAAGATGGTCTTACATAATTTACCTCCTGGAGATTGGGAGAAGGGGGATCGTGGACTTGCAGCGGATCCAAGAAGACTAGAGGAGTTTCATCAGTCTGTTGATGCTGCTATTCAATATGCAAAAGCTTTAAATGTTACTAAAGTTCATTGTATGGCCGGAATCGTACATATGGTTGAGTCTGAATTAGCACGTAAAACGTTCATGACAAACATTCACTATGCTGCTACTCAACTAGGAAAGCACGGAATCACTCTATTAATCGAACCAATAAATTCCTTTGACATTCCAGGCTATTTTTTAAATGATCTTCAACTTGCAGTTGAGATTCTCCATGAGATTAATCTCGCAAATGTTAAACTGCAATTTGACTTTTACCATATTCAAAGAATACACGGGGACCCACTATCATTGTTTAAAAAACATAAAGACAGTATTGCTCATGTACAAATAGCCGATGTACCAGGACGGCATGAACCTGGGACAGGAGAAATCAATTATCGAACTATATTGGATCATTTAGGAGAGTGCTATCAGGGAGATATTGGTTTAGAATATCTGCCATTAACCAAAAGCGAGGATAGTTTTGAGTGGATAAAAATGAAAGACAGAGGAGGGAGTATGAGATGAAAATCGGTTTTATCGGCACAGGTGTAATGGGATCGCGCATGGTAAAACGTTTACTCGACCAGAACTATGAGGTATATGTTTATACACGGTCAAAGGAGAAAGCAAGACCACTGCAAGAAATGGGTGCTGATTATGTAGGTTCCATTCCTGAGCTCGCAAAGGTATGTGATCTATTATGTACTTGTTTATCGATGCCAACCGACGTAGTAGAGGTTTATTGTGGCCCCAATGGGATTGTTGAAAATGCCCGCCACGGCACGATTTGCCTTGATTTTACAACCGTTGGGGCAGATACAAGCAAATCTATTTTCGAAATCGCGACGAAAAAAGGAATCAGCTATCTCGACTCACCTGTAAGTGGTGGACCTGAAGGGGTAGAAAACGGGTCCTTAACGATTATGGTTGGAGGAGAGAAACTTGTATTTGAGAAGGTGTTACCTATTCTTAAAGTGATTGGTGGGAAAGTAGAATTTTTAGGTCCAGCTGGTTCTGGAAGCATTGCCAAGCTCATCAATCAGTATCTCGTTGCTGTACACTCACTTGCCGCATCCGAGGCCATGGTGGCGGGTGCAGCATATGGACTAGATTCAGAGCAACTTTTTAATTTGTTAAAAGTCAGCTATGGTGACAGCAAAATACTGCGGAGGCATATGGATGAATATGTGCTTGATCGTCAATTTGAACCAGGTGGAGCAATTAAATATGTTCATAAAGATGTTCGGTTAGCCAATCAGTTATTTGAGGAAGCTGGTATGAAGGAGATTACAGGGCAACTCGCACAACGGGCTTTCCAACAAGCGGAAGAAAATGGGTTACAAGACTTAGATATGTCAGCTGTAATTTTACCAATAGAAAATGCAAGCGATGTTGTTGTGAAGAAAATAAACAAAGATACCTTATAAAATAAACCGCTCATTACGAGCGGTTTTTTACACCCCATTTAGTCTATTAGGCACATCCTATTGTCCTTAATGTTCATGGGTAGTATGTACATCTTTTCTATAATATTTTTACATAAAAAGTACGAGTTCTTGGGCCATCAAATTCACAAAAATATACCCCCTGCCATGTTCCAAGGAGAAGTTTTCCGTTTGTGACAATAATGTGCTGAGAAGGTCCGACTGTACTTGCTTTCATATGTGCAGCTGTATTTCCTTCCAGATGGCGGTCTAAACGGTGATGCCATGGATACGTTTCATCAAAGCGACGAATCATATCCCGCTTCACATCTGGGTCGGCGTTTTCGTTAATCGTAATACCTGCAGTGGTGTGTGGACAATAAACGATGACTGCTCCTTCGTTAAGGTTGTTTTGACTGACAAATTCTTGTACCTGAGAAGTCACCTCAACCATCTCATCACGACTGCTTGTTTGAATCGTAAACCTTTTTAGCATTATTCAACATCCTTTCAACGATCATTAGTCCTAATTTTAATGAATTAAGAAAAATAGATAAAGAAAATAAATCTGGATTAGGAAAATAATGTTTTGTTGTATCCTACATATTTAAGTAAAATAAATAAGTATGTGACTAGAGAGTTGAAGTGAGGATAGTATAAAAGATGTAGCATACATACTGAAATAGATTTATGGAGGTTTACTTACTTATGGATTTAGCTTACCCTGTTGAACGTTCAAAAACTACGCAAACACGTTTGGTACTTCCACCGGATACCAATCATTTACAAACCATTTTCGGTGGGAAAGTTCTTTCGTATATTGATGAAATTGCCGCACTAACCGCAATGAAGCATTGTAACCATGCGGTGGTAACCGCATCGATTGATTCTGTGGATTTCTTATCCTCGGCAACAGTTGGAGATGCGCTTTATTTGGAGGCTTTCGTTGCTTCCACCGGAAGGACCTCGATGGAGATTTACGTAAAGGTTCACTCGAATAATCTCCTAACCGGTGAAGAAAAATTAACAACTGAATCTTTCCTAACGATGGTAGCGGTGGATGAATACGGGAAGCCAGTACCTGTCCCGAAAATTATTCCAAGTTCAGAGGAAGAAAAGCGTCTTTTTGAAACTGCTGCTGCACGGAAAGAAAATCGAAAAAATCGAGGATTAATTGGGAGAGATAAATCTAAAAAATAAAAAGGAAGATCATTAAATTAGGAAAATTCTAGAAGTTGTTCTATTCTAATGAACTCAATCTTTTTAACAAATGAACATTTATCAATGTTTTGGATAATCCCCGTCAGTTCACAGTTTTTCGTGTCAGTGAGCTTTTGGCGATTATCCCTTTTTTATGTATAAAATGAACATGGAGGGTTCCTACTATCAACCATTCACATCACGTAAAAAGCATCTTCATGTAATTAGCGGTTGCTTGAAGCTATGAAAAGGGATGTAGAAGTGGAGATTCATGGTATACGAAAGTTTACTGTTCAAAATTATTAAGACAACACAACAAAAACCTACGCCAATTATAGAAGTAGCTCCAAAGTACATTAAAGGAACCTTACCCTCATTAGTCATCCATAGTCAGCATCTTTCGTTGCCAAATAATTTTTGCCTAAGAGGAGCTATCAACAAATTTTATAGTTTTTCAAAGATAACTAGATTTTTATCTCCATCGTTAAGGAAAACATTAGTTACTTTATCCACAACCAAATGCACTTATTCCTGATTTTAATGTATAATGATAGTATTAACCGTGCGATGATACAGTCCGGAGAAGGAACATCGTTTAAACGTTTTGAAACTATACTCGGTAACGGACATAAAAGGTCTTTAACGGTTATTGTTAAAGACCTTTTTTAATGAAAACAATTAAATAAAGTCTAGGAGATTGGAAAATGGAAGAATTTATTAACCAGAAAAAGGCAGAGATGCTTGAATTAATTGAGCAACTTGTCAATATAGATAGCGGGTCTTATGTAAAAAAAGGAGTGGATCAGATAGGGTCGATTTTGAATCGGAAATATGAAGAGCTTGGTTTCGTTGTTGAAGTGAACCAAGAAGAAGAGTATGGAAATAACTTAGTCATTCGTCATAAAAACAGCATTGAACCGAAAATTATCCTGCTTGCACATATGGATACTGTTTTTCCAGAGGGTACAGTGGCCGAGCGCCCTTTCCGAATTGAAGGGAAGCGTGCCTATGGACCGGGAGTGGTGGATATGAAGTCAAGCCTGGTTGAACTTTTATATGCAATAAAGGCTTTACTGCATTCAGGTTCTAACAGTGGAGAAAATATCGAGATTATTTTAAATGGAGATGAAGAAATCGGCTCTCCATCTTCCCGTGCATTGATTGAGGAGCGAGCGGAGGGGAAGGAATATGCACTTGTGATGGAACCGGCACGAAAAGATGGTTCTCTGGTTATGGCAAGACGTGGGGGCGGAAGATATACCTTAATGGTGGAAGGAAAGGCAGCTCATTCTGGAATTGAACCTGAGAAAGGGCGAAGTGCAATCGAAGAGCTTGCATATAAAATTATTCAATTACATGATTTGACCGATCACGAAAAAGGAATGAGTGTGAATGTCGGACTAATTGAAGGAGGTACGGCAGTCAATACCGTATCCGATAGTGCTGTCGCACATGTTGATGTACGTATTTCTGAAATGGAGCAAGGAGAATATTTGGAAGAGAAAATGAAAGAAATTTGTGCTACTACAGATGTTCCGGGGACAAATGTGGTATTAGAAGGTGAAATTGGACGGCCACCGATGGAACATAACGCTCAAACAAAATCCTTGCTCCATATTATCAAGGATGTCGGGGAGGAAATCGGAGTGAAAATTTCGGGCACTGCCACTGGTGGTGGTGGCGATGCTTCCTTTACTGCTGCAACAGGTGTAGCCACTGTAGATGGCTTAGGTCCTGTGGGTGGGAATGCACATAGCGACAAGGAATACTTGGAAATCGACACTCTCCCTGAGCGGACTTTATTATTGGCGATGACAATTGACAGGCTTTCTGGCAAAGAATAAAAATAAATATTGGTAGTCTTTCTATTAAAGAAAAATGCCCGGGAACATCCAACAATGGAGAATCCCGGGCACTTTTTATTTTATCCACTGAACGATCTCTTCTATGTTTTTCCTTGTTTTCGCACGAGGTTCTTGAGCACGATACCCAAAGGCAGCCATAACGGAAACTGCTAAATGACCATCCTCTAGTAAGTTCTCCTCTGCAAGGATTTGTTGGACTTTATCAAAATCAAAGCCTTCTATTGGACAAGAGTCAATCCCAATTTGTGCCCCAGCAGTCATCATATTCGCTAAGGCTAAATAAGTTTGCTTGCAAGCCCAATCAAACATCGTTCTTTCGCTGTCTAGTAAATGTAAATCATGTTCTTGAAAGCTTTTGTATCGAACCAACATTTGCGCAAAGATTTCTTCAGGGATTTTTTTAACATTCAGCATTTGGTTCCTGACATACTCTGAATCGTATTTGGTATCCTTAATCGTTCTAGCTAATATCACAAGGAAATGGCTAGCAGTCGGTAACTGACCTTGGGCTCCCCAGGAGACTTCTCGAAGTTTTTCACGTAATTCCATGTTTTGTACAACTAGAAATTTCCAAGGTTCATAGCCGACTGAGCTAGGAGATAATCTGCCTGTCTCTAAAATAAACTGAAAGTCCTCATCTGAAATTTTCTTGTTTGGATCAAACTCTTTAGTTGCATGACGAAACGAAAATGCTTTAAGAATTTCTTCCTTTTTGTTTTCATGACTCATAACAATTCCCCTTATCCCAAATCTAATCCATGAAACATTTATTGATTTGCTCTTATTCGTATGAAATAGTTTCCCTATATTTGGGTATTATTATTCTTTGCTCATTAAATGGAAGAGGGAGGGTAAATAAAAAAAAGCACCAAATCACATCCAAGAATGGATGGACCTGGAGCCTACCATTTTATTTAATACTTGTTGGGCCAACTAACGAATTAGGAGTTCGGTCAAGAATGAGTAAACATATTTTTGCGTAGCCAATTCTTTGGTAATTTGAAAACAGTTGTTTTACCAGAAAGAATTGAGGGTCTTTTGTTAAAGCGCTTAATTCTTTTTTATACATGTTAAGGACTGAGGTTGAAACAAATGTGGGGTTTTCTTCCTTACATTCTAGTTCAAGTAGGGAACAGCCTAGATAGTGGTATTTAAACTGTAAGGCTCTAGTCAATTGGACGGCATGTAGAAGCTTTTCATGTAATGCTGGCGCTTCTTTTTTGATTTTTTCTAGTGTTTGCGAAGCTTCTTGAAGGTTGGTGATACTAGATAATGTAATCATTCAATCTCCTCCTCTTTTTTTCTACGGCATTTCCAGATGAATCTCCTTTCCTGAACATTCTGGAATTTTACCTGTTTCTGATTTTGACCATTTCCATATTAGAAATGGATCTAAGTTATTACTTCAAAGTGTAAGCCGAACGTCCATGCATGTAAAATGGATAGTTTTCATCTGAAAGATAGATGTTGTCTATGTAATCGCTTTCGATTAGTGGATAACCACTCAATAAAAAAAATGAGCTCAATTAAGATGAGCTCATTGGCTGTTTCTCGGTATCAAGTTGTTTCCTTGTGAAATTGAGCCATTCTTTCGCTGCATAGGAAAGATATTGACTCTTTCTCCAAATTACGGCCAAATTCCAGTTGATTGTAGGGTTGGTTATTTTCACGGAGCTTACATTTTTATGTAGCTTATCACATACACTTTCCGGAAGCAGTGCGACGCCTAAATTATTTGCGACCATTTCAACAATATTCGATTTTTGGGTGCTTTCGGAAATAATGGTTGGATTAAAGCCAGCAGCATTACAGGATAGAATAATTCGATCATTTAGAACGAAGTCTTTATTAAATAAAATAAAAGATTCATTGGCCAAATCTCTTAAATCTACTTTCTCTTTATTTGCAAAAGGGTGCGAAGTATGTAGAACGAGTTTAAGGTCTTCTTCCATGATTGAAAAATAGTCGAAGAGGTTCTTCTTGGTTGGCAGGACAATTACCCCAACATCAAGATCATTGTTTTCCACAGCCTCCTCAATTTTCTTGCTTCCATACTCAACTAATTGAAAGGTAATTCCCGGATGCTCCTCATGGAAGTACCCTATAATTTTAAGGAAGTTTTCAGCATCGAAAATGGGGGGGAGTCCGATTCGAATATGGCCTTTTTTAAGACCAGATAACTGTTCGAGTTCTGTCCCAAGGTTTTTAAAAGCTTGGTCAATGAGCTTTGCTTGCTCGTAAATAATCTGTCCAGCATCTGTTAAAACTAACTGTTTTCGTGACCGTTCAAATAGAGTAATCTCTAACTCTCGTTCAAGATTTTTAATCATTTTACTAATTGTTGGCTGGGTAATATATAAATGATCGGCTGCCCGCGAAAAACTATTCCATTCTACGACTTCAAGAAAATATTGTAAATGTTTAATATCCATTCCTTCCACCTGCTTCTATATACAAAGTACACTGATACTATTATTTTATCATACTACCACAATCTTCATAATTTACAGTTATAGTTTAGCAAAGAGGAGGAGTATGGATCATTAGGAAAAGTAACGATTAAATTTAGAATATTATATAATTTTAGAAAAATAGGCAGGATTCGACTTTATCTTAGAGAAAATAAACCTACAGGAAGTTTTTTTCCTTAGAAATATATGATAAAAGGAGAATGGCACATGAAAGTATGGCAAGTGAAAGAGTTGGGAGACCCACAAGATGTATTAAGGATTGCAGAAGTTGAAAAACCAGAGTGGAAAGAGAATGAAGTACTAATTGAAGTGAAAGCGGTTGCGCTAAACTTTTTTGATATTCTTCTCTGTCAAGGAACCTATCAGGAAAAACCCCCTCTACCATTTACGTTTGGGTCGGAAATTTCAGGTGTTGTTCTGAAATGTAGTGAGGGGAGTAGATTTAAGGTGGGGCAAAAAGTCATGGCCCAACCAGCAGCACCTCATGGTGGCTTGGCTGAATATGTATCCGTTGATGAAAGCAGGGTATATCACATTCCAGATCAAATGCCTTGGGATGAAGCGGCAGGTTTATTCATCACGTATCACACTTCTTACTATGCGTTATTTAACAGAGCAAATATCCAAAAAGGTGAAGTCCTTCTTGTCCATGCTGGTGCTGGTGGTGTTGGTTCTGCAGCCATCCAACTAGGAAAAGCTGCAGGTGCCTATGTGATTGCAACAGCAGGTGGAAGTGAAAAGACGCAAATCTGTAAGGAACTAGGTGCGGATGTTGTGATTGATTACTTAACCGAAGATTTTGTTGAAGTAGTTAAGAAGGAAACGGGTGGGAAAGGTGCAGATGTCATTTATGATTCGGTTGGAGGAGATGTATTCGACCGTTCAAAAAAATGCATCGCCTTTGATGGCCGACTTCTTGTAATAGGGTTTGCTGGGGGGACGATTCCTTCTATTGCTACCAACCATGTTCTCGTAAAAAATTATTCAGTCGTCGGTGTTCATTGGGGATATTTCAATCGACTTTACCCTGAAAAAGTTATTAAGGAGCATGACGAAATCATGGCTCTATATGAAGCTGGTAAAGTAAAACCTCTATTATATAAACACTTTAAGTTTGACCAAGTTCCTGAAGCCCTTGAGCTTTTAGGTGGAAGAAAGACATGGGGGAAAGTCGTTATCAACATGGAAAGTAAGTAATCCCGTTTTTTAACTGCTGTGAACGAAACTGGTTCGAAAGTCAAACATGCTTAAGAAACGAACTACAAAGAGAGAGGTATTCAAAATGAACGTTCAAGAATTATTTGATCTAAAGGGTCAGGTCGCATTAATAACTGGTGGCGGCCGTGGGTTAGGAGAACAAATGGCAGAGGTATATGCGGAAATGGGATGCGACCTTGCTTTATGTTCTCGTAAAAAGGAAAACTGTGAGGAAGTGGCCGAAAGACTTACTAGAGAATATGGAATCAAAGCCCAAAGCTATACTCTTGACGTCACCAATGAAACCCAGGTAGAAGAAGTAGTTGGTCAAGTGCTAGCGGACTTTGGGAAAATAGATGTTTTAGTTAATAATAGTGGTGCCACATGGGGGGCATCCGTTGAAGAAATGCCACTTGAAGCCTGGAATAAGGTTATGAACGTCAACGTAACAGGAACTTTTTTAATGAGTAAGGCTGTTGGCAAGCATATGATTGATCAAAAGTACGGAAAAATTATCAATATTGCTTCTGCAGCTGGATTGACTGTTAGACCTCCAGAAGTGACAAATACCATTGGTTACACGACGAGCAAAGCAGCGGTCATCCATTTTACTAAAGATCTAGCGATCAAATGGGCAAGACATAATATTTATGTAAATGCCATTGCTCCCGGGATGTTTCGTAGCAAAATGACAGCGGGTACCTTGGCACAAAAGGAAAAGGCTGTATTAGAAACGATTCCATTAAGGAAAATCGGTGACGAAAACATGTTAAAAGGTGCGGCGATCTATTTGGCGACGAAAGCTAGTGATTTTGTCACAGGGACTGTCCTAAGTGTGGATGGAGGGAGTACCTTGTAAATAAAACTTTGGAGGATCAGGGCCAAACTGGGTGCTGAACTTCCAAAGGTTTTTTATTTGGTTATTTTCTTAAACTTGAAGGTAATGAACCATCGATGAGATTAGGAAGGAAAGAGAGAGTGGGTGGAATCTTAAAATGAAAAAGTTGAAGATTGCTAGTATACCAGGGGATGGAATAGGGAAGGAAGTTGTTCCGGCTTCGATAGATATATTAAATGCAATTGCAGAGGTCCATGGAGGCTTAAAGTTCGAGTTTGTTGAATTTCCATGGAGCTGTGAATATTATCTTGAACATGGAATGATGATGCCGGAAGATGGTTTAAAAAGATTGTCAGATTTTGATGGGATTTTTTTAGGAGCTGTAGGCAACCCAAAATTGGTACCAGACCATATTTCGCTTTGGGGGTTACTGATAAAGATCCGCCGAG
Organism: Mesobacillus maritimus; assembly: GCF_019749255.1. Classification (GTDB taxonomy): domain Bacteria; phylum Bacillota; class Bacilli; order Bacillales; family Cytobacillaceae; genus Mesobacillus_B; species Mesobacillus_B maritimus_A. The sequence continues at coordinate 183,087 of NZ_JACWFH010000007.1, forward strand.
AGTTCGAACAATCCATTAATCTACGTCCTGCTAAAGTGATAAAGGGAATACAATCCCCACTTATTAACCCAAAGGATTTTGACATCATGGTAGTTCGTGAGAATAGTGAAGGGGAGTATAGTACTGTTGGGGGCTCGATTTATCAAGGTGAGGATGAAATCGCCATCCAAAATGCTGTATTTTCTCGGAAAGCAACAGAACGTGCGATGCGCTTTGCCTTTGATTTATCAGCAAAACGCAATAAGCATGTAACTAGCGCAACTAAGTCAAACGGAATTGTGTATTCAATGCCATTTTGGGATAAGGTATTCATGGAAGTGTCGAAAGATTATCCTGAGATAAAAAAAGAAGCGCAGCATATCGATGCGTTAGCAGCCTTCTTTGTTACCCAACCATCTCGTTTTGATGTCATTGTTGCTAGTAATTTATTTGGGGATATTCTTACGGATATTGGTGCAGCGATTATGGGAAGCATCGGAATTGCGCCAGCTGCAAACATAAATGTAAATGGCAAATATCCGTCTATGTTTGAACCTGTTCACGGAAGTGCACCAGATATCGAAGGCAAAGGCATCGCTAACCCGATTGGTCAAATTTGGACAGCGAAAATGATGTTAGACCATTTCGGTGAAGAAGAGCTTGGTGCTAAACTATTGGATTGCATTGAACATGTAACTGGTGCGGGATATTTAACACCAGATTTAGGTGGAAGCAGTACGACAACGGATGTTACCACTAGCATAATTGAGCAACTGAAAAAAATTTAGAAAAACAGTGATGCCAAACTATTAGAATTGGCATCTTAGTTTAGTGTATGATTGAAGAGATTTTTTTACGAAGGCAAAGGAGAAAAAATATGACAAATGAAGGCTTTATTGAAGTTCCTGGTGGAAAGGTCTGGTACCAACACTATAATAAGAATTCCGCTAAGACACCGCTTATTATTTTACATGGAGGACCCGGTTCATCGAGCTATTCCCTCCAAAGTCTAAAAGCACTTTCAGAACATCGTCCTGTCATCCTCTATGATCAATTAGGCTGTGGACGTTCGGACAGACCTACAGATTCATCGTTATGGAAGATTGAAAGATTTGTTCAAGAATTAGCGGATATTCGCAAAGCTTTGAACTTAGAAGAAGTCCATATCCTTGGACACTCTTGGGGAACAACTTTAGCAGCTGCATATTGCTTAACAAAACCAAAGGGAGTAAAAAGTGTGGTGTTTTCTAGCTCTTGCTTAAGTGCGCCATTGTGGGAGAAAGACCAAGAACGAAACCTTAAAAAATTACCTTACGACATTCAAGAAGTCATAAAAACAAGTGAAGCGAACGGTACAACAGATTCAACAGAATATAAAGAAGCGACAAAGGTATTTAATCAACACTTTGTTTGTCGCTTAGACCCTTTTCCGGAATTTCTTAAAGCAGGAGCTCACTTAAAGAATCCTGAAGTCTACAATATTATGTGGGGACCATCAGAGTTCACGGTCACTGGAAACTTGAAAAGCTTTGACTGTACCACTCAACTACATGAAATCACTTGCCCTACTCTATACACTTGTGGTCGGTATGATGAAGCCACACCGGAAACAACAGCATACTACAAAAGCTTAACTCCGAATGCTAGAATGCATGTATTTGAAAAAAGTGCACATATGCCGTATCTGGAGGAAAAAGCTGAATATTTACAGGTTATTGGTGACTTCTTACATACAGTAGACCATGCTCAAAATCGATAGTCCTTGAAAAGGATGAAAGGACGGGTAAATCGTGAACCTTCCTTCTTTTTTAAACATAGTCATAACAAGCTTTTTTCAGTTATGGTCCCTTGTAGGAGTGTTAATCGCAGTTGGTTTTACGTTAGGAATTATTGAGCGCTATGCACATTCCTACCTAACAAAAACATTTGGGCAAAAGAAGGGAGTTCTTTTAACTGCTTGGATTGGAACACCGATTCATGAAATCGGGCATCTGCTGATGTGTTTCATCTGGGGACACAGGGTCACAAAGGTAAAACTACTACAATTAAATCCTACAAATGGCGTCCTCGGTTATGTTGAGCATCAATATAACCAAACGAGTATGTACCAGCAAATCGGTCTGTTTTTTATCGGCTTAGGTCCTATCTTCAGTGGCATTGGTTCACTGGTATTAGGCATGTACTTTATGCTTCCAAATATGTTTGAAAAGTTGACTCACTATATTCTTTATGAAATTTCCCTTGAGGAAACGACCGTTGTGGGAATAGTTGCAGAAACCTTGTCTTTTTTATTTAAAAATTTTTTTACGATTGACAATCTGATTAATCCGATGTTTTGGCTTTATATTATATTGTCAATTTGTATTTCCTCGCATATCGCACTTAGTAGATCTGATATTGAAGGGGCGTCACGAGGATTATTTGCCTTGTTTATTGCTCTACTGATGTTTAACTTTGTTGCTATTTTTTTAGGTATAGATTCCCAACATATGATAGCTAAAATCACTGCTTATAATCTGTATGTTTTAGCTTTTTCAAGTATTGCTCTGTTATTTTCCTTGGTAACATTGCTATTTAGTTATCTTATCTATAGATGGTGAAATTCCTAACTTGATTATCTGTTGTTTTCCAATTTGCATATGTTACTATATTGTATAGTCTATTAAAAATAGAACATATGAATCTCTGACAACCACGTTTTCATTCATTAAAAAAATTTGGTGAATTTAAGTATTCAAGATATTATAGGAGCGTTTAGATGGCAGGTATTTCAAAAAAGAAAAAGATACAAAGAAATTTTAATATTGTTTTGGTTTTGTTTGCTTTCATCTTTTTTGCAGTAATCATTCAACAGTTTTTTCAGCTTCAAAATCAGCCGAAGAAAGTGACATCTGTACAGACGATCATTTCTGATGATGTGGCCAAATATACGCCTGTCCTCCGCCAAGAATTAGAAAAGCTTAATCTGGAAGAATATACAGTAGTATTAGCTTCAATAATGCAACAGGAAAGTAGGGGGAAAGGTGGCGACCCAATGCAAGCTTCTGAATCAGCTGGGCTTGCGCCAAACACCATTACCGACCCACAGAAAAGCATTGAACAAGGAGTGAAACACTTCCAAAATACATTGTTGTACGGAACCAAGAAAAAGGTGGATTTTTTAACTATAATTCAGGCTTATAATATGGGGATTGGTTATATTGATTTTGTCGCTCAAAATGGGGGCAAACATAACGAAGAAATAGCAAAGAAATTCTCTTCAATCCAAGTAGACAAGAATCCATCATTGTATAACTGTGGAGGAGACCAAAGTAATTTTCGTTACCCATATTGTTATGGGGATTTTTCATACACGACGAAGGTAACAAGAAATATCGAGACTTTAACTGCTAGCAATCCAGATTTACCTGATTTGTTGGTGGATTTATAAAACTTGTTTGTAAAAAAACTCCGGTATACTGCAGAAAATGAAATTTCATGAAATAGATTGAAGGATTTTCCCTCATCTCCTCGAATAATGTAATAAAAAGGAGATGATGGCATGGAGCAGGTTGCCGATCAACAGTATATTTGCTCTGAATGTAATAAAGTCATTACCGAAGAAGTGGAGTATATCGATAACAACGGAGTTTGTGACGAATGCTATAGTATCCCGATTAAAAAGAGAATAGGCAAGGTTAGAGTTTAAAATAATGAGCAATGCGATAAACAATTCGCATTGCTTTTTTTATCCTCAAAATAATTTATTGGAATTCTGCATGGAAATGACGAACATGGAGATAATAGCTGTAAGGACTTGTAGCTCAATGGTGAGAGCAGTCAACAATTTCTATATAAATTGTTGTTCTTCTTGTGGGTTCGACTCCCACCAAGTCCGTTCCCGTGCACATATAAATAAAAAGGCCATACACCTATCACTGGGTTGTATGGCCTTTTTACTTGTATTTTTATTCACTTTTTACAGTTATTCAGCAAAAGCAATAGAAGATAAACAATGTGGGAACCAGGTTCATGAGGGATTAGTCATGGATACAGTAACAAACATTTGAACATATTAGGCTCCCTGACAGCAGGATTGATTCAGTAGCAACAAGTCTAGTAGAAAGCAGAAGAAATAATGATTATTGAGCTTCTTTTTGAAAATGTAAGAATAAATCGACAATCCATTTTGAAAGACCTAAGATAACAAGATATGTTAATAATAAGTGAAAGTAATTCGCACCCATATGAAATTTAAATAAATTCATTGATACAAAGAACCATTTTAGCCCAAATGATAAAATTAAACTTAAAAGAAATGCATAAAAATAATAATTTTTATTATGATTTTTGACCCATTGGTATAGCAAGATGAATAGTACTGGAACCAGAGATGCATCTAACCCAACACTATTGGGTAGAAACGGAAGCATTTGAAATGGATACGTCCAAAATCCTTGCCTGGTTCCCAATGTATCAAAATAAGCAAACCAAACATGGATATTTAACCCGAAAAAGCCAAGCTCAAGAGCTTTTTTTCTGTCTAATTTAAAGTATAAAACAATTAACGGCACTACAAACATCACTACATGAAACCAAAACGGCCATGTTGAAAAAGAAGAGAAGTCTTCCCAATATTGAAACCAATCACTTGCAATTTCTTGTTGTTTTTCACTTATTTTTTCTAATGCTTCATTTTGTTTTGTCAAGTTAAATCACTTCTTTACAACAGTATTTTCATGAATCGTTTATGAATTGATGGTTCTCTTGTTTCCTTCCTTGAATTGTTATCTATTTTCAATTGGAATATGTACAGGTATTCCAAATAACCAAAGTAAATAAATCGTGAACGGGACACTGATTAGTATGGTTATTAAAGGCTTTTTATCATGCAACCGTAGGAATGGAAACATAATACAATCGAAAGCCGCGGACCAAAGTAAACTCCACCCATATTTGTAGAGAATACTCCCTTTTAATAATAAGAGGATTTCGGTAACAACATATAAACCAACCCAAAAAGCATAATGGCGAAAGATTCTCCATTTCCCTTGCCCCTCAGGATATCGAGATAAAAACATAAGGGCTGTTGCAGGGAAGGTTATAAAAGTATAGGACATTTCAAGTAAGGTATGATTAAACCATTTGATCGCATCAGGAGATAATCTCCATAACCAGTGATTAGCACATAAAAAATTGTAAGTAAGGTTACCAATCGCAATAAATTGCATCGTGCTGTAATACTTCCCCCAGTTGCGGTAATCTCCCCTGTACCAAACGGCAATAATACTGATTAGTGCTAGGAGAAGATGCATATTTTGTTTCCCTCTACATTTTTTTGTTATTTTGTCCAAAAATTGAATTATCATTATTCCAATAAAAACTCTCTACCTAAGACACTCAAGTTTCTCATGTATTTTTACCAGTGTGATTCATGTGTTAGATTTTGGATACTTTAACGGTAAGGAATCAAGTGATGAGGAAGTGGTTAAATGGTCAATGAATGGGTAAAAACCATTGGGAAAGATCCTTCAGTGGAATCAAAGTATATTCAGCAGCATCTAGCTAATGAACGCACGTTTTTAGCTTGGGTGCGTACGGCAATTGCCATTATGGGGGTGGGTTTCCTAGTAACTAATCTGCACTCTAGTATGATTGATACTTTAAGCGCAAGAGGAGATCTAATTGCCAAGATGATAGGTTTAGCCTCTGTCGGACTTGTGTATTAACGGTGTTAATGTCCATGATTGTATATTTTAAAAAAATTGATTCGATTAATAACCAAACATTCGTTTCTTCAAAAACATATATTCTAATTTTGAGTACAATGATCATCATCATCGCAATATTGCTTGCCGTTTATTTTATCATTGTCTAGTTACATACATTGCAGATTACAAAAATTAGGTTTAATTAAGCACTAGTGCTGCTCCCTATAGGTAGGAATTTGTTTTATAAAAAATGAATACCTTTGATAATGGACATTTTTACTAGGAGGGTTAGCGGGTGGAGAATAAGAAGTGGGAGATAGTAAATGGTGGGGTAATGGTATTAGGAGAAAAACCAGAATCCCTTTCGAAGCATGCATTTGTATCCTTGACAAGAGGAGAAGGATTGAACTTTGCGCAGCTAGTCATTAACCAAGTTTTTACCTTGTTGGTCATGAACCAAATGAAAAAAACTCCTGGACTTCTTTATGCTGAGGTGGAGGGAGAACTGAAACGAGGGAAAGGCTATGGACAAACAATGACCGTTTGGGATGGCAAGACCATGCCTCAATTACGAAACAGTGGTTCGCATGGGTTTGCTATGAAGTTTCTTGGATGGGTAATCCATCGTAAAAATACTAAAACCTTTTACCTCACCTACAAAGCAAACGGTAATATCCCAACGAAGGACCAAGCAACTAAAATTCTAAAAAACTTCGGAAAATATTATGATCAGGAGTTTTAGTTCGAAAAGCAACACCGCCGAATCTAGATGGAATTATATCCTAGAATTCAAGTCCTTAGTGTAATATTTATTAATGATAATAACATTTAAATTGTATGAAACGATAATACAACGTGGTTTCTTTTTAATCTCACAATATCTCAATTCTCCGTATTTTAAAATAGACTAGTTTTGAACAGACTGTAAGTAAAAAAGTCTGTTTTTCTTTTGCTATGGCTTCTTTTTAAAAATTTGTTACTTTTGGATACAAAAAGGATAGATTATTAAGTCTCACTCCAAAATAGCTTTTGTTATCTGTGTAAGAGCTTGCGAACGTACCAAATAGCTTATATTCCGTTGAAATCGGCTTAGGATTTTAAACACTCTATACGAAAACAGCCTTTGCAAAAATTTCGATATGACAGAATCATCCTCATCTAATATATTCTGAAGATTTTGTAATATATGTAAAGGACAAACGATAAAATGGTGATAGAGTTGTTCGTTTATCCCTGACCTATTGATCGTGATACAAAAAAGGGAGGAGGAGAAAGCAATGCTTAAATCTGTCACCTTATTTTTTGACCGACTGGTTCAGCGATACCTGCCTGATGCATTTTTATTTGCAATTCTTTTAACCCTTGTTGTTTTTCTATTAGGAATTGGACTAACGGAAAGTTCACCAACGGAAATGGTCCAACATTGGGGCAACGGGTTTTGGGATTTATTATCTTTTGCCATGCAGATGGCACTTATTGTTGTTACTGGGTATGTATTAGCAAACAGTCCATTTTTTGAGTCAGTATTGGCAAAATTAGCACGACTTGCGAAAACACCAGGGAAGGCGATAGTGCTCGTATCGATTATCACGATGATTGCTTGTTTAATTAACTATGGGTTTGGTTTAGTGATTGGAGCTTTATTTGCCCGTCATTTAATCCGCCAAGTGCCTACTGTTAGTTACCGATTGTTGGTAGCCAGTGCCTATACGGGGATGTTGGTCTGGCATGGTGGGTTATCTGGTTCGATTCCCTTAACAATTGCGACGCCTGGTCATTTTTTAGAGGATACATTAAGTACGATTCCAATTACAGAGACGTTGTTTTCCAGCTTTAATATTTTTATCGTCTTGGCATTAATGGTAACGCTTCCGATTTTAAATTTCTTTTTGTTAAAGGCTATCGAAGATACAGAAAAAACGGATTTGCGTCGTTCTCAAAATGAACTGGCTGCTGCAGCGAAACCGCCAACTCATTCCAATCTAGAGCAGACAGCTGATGCGATGACATCACCTGCAGATCGTCTCGAAAACAGTCGAGTCATTTCGATTATAATCGGCGTATTAGGGTTACTATTTATCATGTATCACTTCGTGCAAAATGGTTTAGATTTAAATATTAACATCGTCAATTTTATCTTTTTGTTTCTAGGGATTCTCTTTCATCAGACTCCACGTCGTTTTTTAAATAGTGTGAGTGATGCGGTGAAAAATGCTGGAGGAATTATTATCCAATTTCCTTTTTATGCAGGGATAATGGGTATGATGGTAACCTCTGGTCTATCAGAGCAAATGTCGCTTTGGTTTGTTAGTATATCCAATGAATTTACCTTCCCATTATTCACTTTTATTAGTGCGGGAATAGTCAATTTCTTTGTTCCTTCTGGGGGAGGACAATGGGCGGTACAAGGCCCAATCATGATCCCAGCGGCGATTGAGCTTGGCGTTGATACAGCGAAGACAGCAATGGCTGTTGCATGGGGAGATGCTTGGACCAATATGATTCAACCGTTCTGGACATTGCCTTTACTCGCTATTGCAGGGTTAAAAGTCAAAGATATCATCGGCTTTTGTGTGATTGCTATGCTATGGGCGTTCATCCCAATCTCAATTGGATTGTTGTTTCTTTAATTCTATGATTACGCTATACAATCACTAGAATGAGTGGACCCTAGGTCTGCTCTTTTCTTTTGGACATCAACTTTTTTCATCTATTAACATTAAAGTGGTAAAATACGCAATTGTAAAATTTTTGTAAAATGAACCTTAAGACTTAATCCTATTATGTTAAAATATGTATATAGATAAAATTCAGAAAAATCCGCCTGGTTATCGCAAATCTTTTACATAGAGTATATTGATTAATGAATTGGGGGAGATAGGATTGGTAAAAACAGGTTATCTTTGGTTTATGGTAGTACTACTATTATTCCTCTCGGCTTGCTCTAGTTCCGCAAGCACATCAGGTGACAAGGAAATTAACCTTCCCGTAACAGCAGATTTACCTAAAGGTAGAAAAGTAGGCAAAATCATATTGAATGTGCCGACTAAAGAGGAAGACTTCATTCAGCATGAGTATGGATTCCTGCTTGCAGAGGAATGGAAAAAGCTAGGTTTGGATGTGGTAGTTGAACCCCTAAACGGGGAAAGCTTGGTTAGACTTACTGAAAACGAAACTGAATTTGATGTTATGACAGGCACTTGGAATGGTAATACTGATAAATTCGACCCCGATTTTTTTATTTATCAAACGTTGCATTCTACCCTTACTGCAAATAGTGGATACAATAAAACTGGATATAAAAATCCCGATTATGATGCCTTAGCAGCTAATCAAAGAACAGCCATGGATCAAACGATACGGAAAGAAATCGTAACAAAAGCGGAGGAATTATTTCTCAAAGACATTCCCTATGCTCCTGTTTTTCACCGTGATTTACTCATAGCCTATAACGACGAAAAATTCACCAATTTTCAATTTACGAGCGGAGAGGACTTAAATAGTTTCTGGACTTTTATGTCTATAGAACCGACGGGTATCAATAAATATGTACGTTGGGCAAGTTCAAATGAAATTGAATCACTAAATCCTATTGCCTCAACAAGTATGCAAGATTTTCAAGTTACGAGACTCATTTATGATACCTTGGTTAAGGTTAATGATAGAGGTGAGATTGAAAATTGGGCAGCAAAATCTGTAGAAGATGTGAATGGAGATGGGTTAACCTACCTGATTAAACTTAGTGAAGGAATGAAATTCCATGATGGAGAAAAGCTCACAGCTGAAGATGTCCAATTTTCTTTTAATCTAGTAAAACAAGCGAAGTCGGATGCCTTTTCGCACTTGGTGGAGATCGTGGATAAAGTGGAGGTATTGGATGAGCAATCCTTGCAAATTACGCTTAAAGAAGCTAATGCAGCGTTTGTGAATCAGACCCTATCACAACTGTATATTTTCCCGTTACATTATTGGGGACCAATTCTTGAGAAGGATGGGCCAAAAGGAGTAATCGAACATAAAAATGAAAAACCAATAGGGAGTGGTCCGTTTACTCTAGATTATTGGGAAAAAGGGAAAGAGGTTAAGCTAGATGCTAATAACGGTCACTTTTCGCCAGCAAAAGTGAATGGTGTTCTTCGTCTTCTCTATAAGGATAGTGACGAGATGATTGCTGCTATTAAAAATGGTCAAGCCGAAATTGGTGGAGATAGTCTTTTGCCAAAACAAGCAGACGCAATAAAGGGAAGCAGAAATGTTCAAATCGCCCAAGTACCTAATATTGGCCTAGACCATATTATTTATAATAATCGAAAAAAACCATTTGACGCTATAGCTGTGCGTAAAGCGTTGACACTCTCGATTCCAAAGGAAACGATTGTAAAAGAGATTTTAAAAGGGGCAGGACAAGCAGCGAATTCCCTCATATCGCCCACTAATGAAAGATGGCATAGTCCGGACCTTAGTGGCTATGAATATAATCTCACAACTGCTGTTGATACCCTTAAAGAAGCAGGTTACGAGTGGGATGAGAAAGGAAAATTATATTACCCTGATGGGGAATGATAGAATCCTAAACTGAGTTACTTAAAAAATTCCTAATTAACATGGAATTATTTCAGCACAAGATCTGCTTAAACCAGGTTAGCTTACAAACCTGGTTTTTTCCTATTGAAAAAAGTTCATTATTTATACATATTTGTTTGCGAATTTCCATTTATTAACCGCTTAAATTACGTGTATGATAGAGTATGTTGGAGCAGGACAAATGACTTAGAAAAGTTATTATTAAATCCATAGGCAAACCATTTTTGAAAGAATGGGACGCAAAGCCACGGGTCTAAGGTAGGTAAGAAGTACTACTACGACAGCCGGGTTACCAAAAGAGGACGGCTCTGGATTCATTCTTTTGGATGAATCCTTTTTGTGGTTATTCCAGTTGCAAATAAAAACTATAAAAAATAGGTGATATCTTTGAAATATACAATGCGGATAAGCATTACAGCCATTCTCCTTATCGTAAACTTTATTTTCTACTTTTATTATAATCTACGTTTTTCGGTGTACGATACCTTTGCTTTTCTATTAAATGCGTTAGCAGGCTGGGTTATTGGATATTACCTTGATAAATATTTCTTTTCCAAGAAAATGCTTCTTTCTACCAAGAATGTACTACTAGATTACTCCTATGCCTTAGATTCGGTAGGGGATGCAATTGGAATTACAAATGAGGTTGGACAATTTGAGTATGTAAATGAAGCACATGCTGTGCTTTATGGATATAAAAACAAAGACGAATTCTCAACAAAATCTTGGAAGGATTGTTACTCCTCAGAGATACTTGAAGAAGTTAGTCAGTCAATCATTATTTCTCTCCAAAATAAAGGGCAGTGGCGAGGGGAAGCGGTCGGAGTGAAGAAGGATGGTACTACATTTCCCATCGAACTCACTTTATCGATGATTGGGGAAACGAAAAAAACAATATGTTTGGTACGTGATATCACAGAGCAAAAAGAGTACGAGGATCAAATGAGAAAGATGGCTGAACATAACGAACTGACCAATTTGCCTAATCGCAGGAGGTTAATTAAAGACCTAAAAAGACTCCTAGAAGAATCCGTTCCTTTATCTGTTATGTTTATAGATTTAAATCATTTTAAGTTGGTAAATGACACTCTTGGACATGACGCAGGGGACGAGTTGTTAAAACTAGTTGCAGAAAGATTGGAGAACTTTCAAAATCAGCTGGTTCATGTATATCACCATGGCGGAGATGAATTTATTGTTGTTGCTCAAATAAATATGGCCAAAAAAAATCGTGAAAATATTGCGAGTGACCTGATTAACTTATTGAAAGAACCGTTTTATATAAATGGAAATGAAGTAATGATTACCTCAAGTATTGGAGCAAGTTGTTACCCTGAGCACACGAGTTCAATTAATGAATTAATAAAGATGGCTGACACTGCAATGTATTACGCCAAAATCGAAGGAAAAAACTCTTATAAACTATTCAATAACGATTTAAAACTTCAGTTGGAAAGAAAAGCTTCAATTGAGGTGGAGCTTACTAAAGCAATCACGAATGATGAGTTTACAATCTACTACCAACCAAAGTTCAACATGATAACAGGTGAACTTGTTGGAATTGAAGCGTTATTACGATGGTTTAATCCTAAGTTGGGTTTTGTATCGCCAGGGGAGTTTATTCCGGTTGCTGAAGAATCAGGGCTGATAATTGAAATTGGAAACTGGGTCATAAAGCAAGTAGTGGAACAAATGGATAGATGGAAGGAAAAAGGGAACCAGTTAGTAAAAGTTTCTGTTAACGTGTCACAACGTCAATTTCGAAATGATCATTTTGTTGCCTTTATTAAAGGTACATTAAACTCTTCCAACGTCGATCCCGCATATTTTGAGATTGAAATTACTGAGAGTGTATTAGGAGATCATGATGTCGTGGTTCCGAAATTAGATCAGCTTAAAGGTCTTGGGATTGGCATTTCTATTGATGATTTCGGTACTGGTTATTCTTCTTTAAGTATGTTGAAGAATTTTCCGATAGATACATTAAAAATTGATCAGTCGTTTGTTCGTGATTCGATTGATAATGCACAAAATAATCTACTCATTAAAACCATAATTGAAATCGGAAACATCCTGAACTTAAATGTTGTTGCAGAAGGGATTGAAACGGAAGAGCACCTAGCTTTGCTAGTCCAATATGATTGCTCAATTGGACAAGGCTACTATTATAGTCGCCCCTTACATCCAGCCGATTTTGAAGTACAGTTTTTAAATAGAATAAAGATTCATAGTTAACATCTGAAAATCCTTCCATTGCCAAGCAGGAAGGATTTTTAGTTTTTTTGCTTATAGCATTTCATATAAACAAGGTAAAACCTTCAATCCACATCTAACATTTTGTGTTAGATTTTATGACATATTTGTATGATTGAAATTTTCAAAATGTTATAAAGTACTAGAGGAATCCAAACTGACAAGGAGGATTGCATATGAAAAAGAAAAAGCTAGTACTAATGGGAAATGGAATGGCTGGAATAAGGACTTTAGAAGAAATCCTTAAGCTCAACCCAGATGGATTTGATATAACTGTTTTTGGTTCAGAGCCATACCCTAACTATAATCGCATTCAATTATCAAAGGTGTTACAAGGAGACACCACATTAAGGGATATCACTTTAAATGAATGGCAGTGGTATGAAGATAACAATATTCGTTTGTATCCTGGAGAAACCGTTACGAGCATCAATAAGGACAAACAAATTGTCTATACCGACAAGGGAAAGGCACAGCCCTTTGACAAACTCATTATTGCAACAGGTTCTAATCCTTTCATGCTGCCATTGCCGGGAGTAGAAAAAGAAGGGGTCATTGCTTTTCGTAACATAAAAGATACCGAGACGATTGTGGAGTATGCTAAAAAATATAAAAAGGCTGCGGTTATTGGTGGAGGATTATTAGGGCTAGAAGCAGCACGGGGATTATTAAATCTAGGGATGCAAGTAGATGTTATTCATATTCATGACTTTTTAATGGAACGCCAATTGGATCGAACCGCGGGGAAATTGTTACAGGCTGAATTGGAATTGCAAGGCATGAACTTCCTATTGCAAAAATCTACGATTGAAATTCTTGGAAAAAAACAAGTTACAGGCTTACGGTTTAAAGACGGCAGTAGAATCAAAGCTGATTTGGTGGTGATGGCAGTCGGGATTAAGCCCAATGTAGCTATTGCTAAAGAAGCAGGTATTCCTGTCAGTCGTGGCATTCTTGTTAATGATTATTTAGAAACAGGGATTCCCAATATTTATGCTGTAGGGGAATGTGCGGAACACCGTGGTATGGTGTACGGATTGGTTGCCCCGTTATACCAACAAGGTGAGATACTTGCGAAACACTTATGCGGAGTTGAAACAGAAGGGTATAAAGGATCGGTCCTATCAACTCAATTGAAGGTATCTGGAGTAGATGTCTTTTCTACTGGGAAAATCATTGAAGAAGAGAACTCCAAAGTGTCAAAAATGCATGATGACCTGCGTGGTTTGTACCAGAAAATTATTTTTGAAAAAGGGAAAATGGCCGGAGCTGTCTTGTATGGGAATACAAAGGACGGCAATAAATTGCTCAATTATATTAAAAAAGGGACCACGATAGAAGAGTATTTAGAGGCAACGCAAAATCCAGAAAAAGAAATTAATTCGGTCGGAGATATGCCCGACGAGGAAATGATTTGTGGTTGTAATGGCATTACAAAGGGAGCAATTGTTGAGGCAATCCACACACAAGGGTTAACAACGGTGGAGCAAGTCAAAGGTTGCACGAATGCCTCTCGATCCTGTGGAGGGTGTAAATCACTTGTTTCTGAATTACTTCAATGTACACTTGGTGATTCGTATGATGTAAATCCGAAAGAAGCGATCTGTAGCTGTACAACATTATCACGAGACGAAGTCGTTCAAGAAATTCGTTCAAAAGGCTTAACACATATTCGTGAAGTTATGAATGTACTTGGCTGGAAAACTGACGGTTGTTCGAAGTGTAAGCCTGCACTCAACTATTACCTAGGGATGATTGCCCCTCTTAAGTACAAAGATGAAAAAGAAGCGCGCTTTGTGAATGAACGTCTCCATGCCAATATTCAAAAGGATGGGACCTACTCTGTCGTCCCAAGAATGTATGGAGGAGTCACAACATCAGAAGCTCTTCGGAAAATTGCCGATGTGGCAGATAAATATCAGGTAGGAACAATTAAGGTAACGGGTGGGCAACGGATTGATTTACTAGGAGTTAAGAAAGATGATCTTCCTAAAATATGGGCAGAGCTTGATATGCCGTCCGGTTCTGCATATGCAAAAGGACTTCGAACCGTCAAGACTTGCGTTGGGGAGAGTTATTGTCGTTTTGGCACCCAGGATTCAATGGGGATGGGGATCAAACTTGAGAAGAAATTTGAGGGCTTAAACACACCTCATAAATTTAAAATGGCAGTCTCCGCCTGTCCACGAAATTGTGCTGAAAGTGGCATCAAGGATGTAGGGATTGTAGGAGTAGACGGAGCTTGGGAAATGTATGTTGGTGGCAACGGAGGGACCCATCTTCGCCAGGGTGACTTATTATTCAAGTTTAAATCTGAGGAAGAATTAATTGAAATGATTGGAGCGTTTTTACAATATTACCGTGAAACAGCCAATTATTTAGAAAGAACCTCAGCTTGGGTGGATCGCTTAGGGCTTGACCATATCAAAGAAGTGCTCTCTGTTGAGTCAATGGTGAAGAGTTTAAATGCAAGAATGGAAGAAGCCTTGTCGATTGTTCAAGATCCGTGGCAAGAAGCTATAAACAATAAAACGTTATTAAAAGACCTTTATCAAACAGTAAAGGTTCCGACCAAAGTTGAATAATCAATTGGAGGTTATCTAATGGAAAATACGCTACGTCCAGTATTAGTTGGAAATGTCACCGATTTACCAGAAAAGCTAGGGAAAACCGTTAAGATTGGCACGAAAGAGATTGCTGTTTTTAGATTGGAAAATGGCCAGATTCGAGCCATTGAAAATCGTTGTCCCCATAAAGGTGGAGTCTTAGCCGAAGGAATTGTGAGTGGGGAATATGTATTTTGTCCAATGCACGACTGGAAAATTAGCGTCGCGGATGGGAAGGTTCAAGACCCTGATGTAGGGTGTGTCCAGTCCTATCGTATTGAAATTATGAATGAACAAGTATTTGTTTTTTTAGAAGACTAAATGCCTTTTTAAAAAATATCATTATTACATTAAATTACCTATAAAAAATCCACTGATACGGTTTTGGGTGATAATTTGACATCTAATTGGAGGATTTCTCTATGTCTTCCTATCATTTTTAACGATTACCCAGCTTGGTCAAGTAACCGACCATGGAATATGATGAAAATTGAGTCTGTTGCTGAAGCAAAAACATTAGGGTTCAAGAGCATTGTTAGTCTTTTCGTTGTTTTCGTGAAATCAATGTTATGTAATTGGAAGGTTTCGCTTGATGCTGTCATGGCAATGACAGGAATGATGCCTCTATTAAGGACGTTATAAACAATAGCCTGTTTATGCGTTTTTTTTTATGTTTTCAAATATCTTAATCCTTTTCATCATATTTCATGCTTTAGTGCAAATACTGAAATATAAATGTTTGGGAGGTAAGGGTATGAATGTCTGTGAGCTTTGTGGAAGAAAAGAAGTGGAGACAACTGTACATCACTTACTCCCAAAGGAAATGGGAGGTACTTTTGGAGAGACAGCAGAGCTTTGCATCCCATGTCATAAGCAAATTCATGCTTTATACACCAACCAAGAAATTGCTGTACGGCTATCTACCTTAAAAGAATTGCGGGAAGATGAAAAGCTTGCACGTTTTATCAAATGGATTAGAAAACAACCCGCAACTAAGATAATGAAAATAAGAAAGTCGAAGGAACGAAGACAGAAGTAGGAGCTCATATTATGCATTTTCTAACAATAGCTGAATGGGACGAGGGAATATGGCAGAAGGTTAGGAGCATATACCAAGAAGCTTTTGCCAACCACGGGGGAAAACCAGAAAAAGTTATAAGAAATATGTTTATTAGGTGCAATTGCCATCTACATGTTGTTTTAAATAGAGATTTTCCAGTTGGAATGGCTATAACGGGCGAAATAAATTCATCCAAGGTGCTAATTATCGATTATTTTGCTATTATACCAAATTATAGGGGGCAGGGGATTGGTAAAGAATTTGTTCAATACCTTAAAACTTGGGCGAACCAGCATGAATACTATCATTCCCTCTTACTTGAAGTGGAAAACGATCAAACAAAGGAGACCTCTAATAGAATCACTTTTTGGGAAAGATGTGGTTTTACGTTGTTGAAAAATTATATTCATCATTATATTTGGGTGCCAGAACCCTATCAAGCCATGACCCTTATGCTTCAAGATTCGATTCCCCTATTAAGAGGTGAAGAAGCTTTTAAATACATTTCTGCGTTTCATCGTAAATCCTTTCAAGGAACTAACTAGATTTTTAATGTCGTTTACATAAAAATACCCTGGGATTCCCAGGGGTTCGCTGCATTTATTAAACTGGATCATTGTCCATTTCTACATAGGATTTCAACGCGTGCTCTAGTGCATTAAAGGCCTGCCCAAAAGCTGCAGATGACGAAACATCCCCGGCATTCTCTAGCGCCGGCATTGCATGTTTAGCTTGTGTTAATGCTGTGATGGCATCTTCTAGCATTGTTCCTTTATCCCCAGATTGCTCTCTAGCTGTTTGTAGTTGTTGAATGCTTTGGTCTAAATCAAAAGTGCCGGGGTTGCTGTATGCCTTTTCTAAATCTTCTTTCACTTGCTGTAAAATTTCTTTCATCTTGGACCCTCATTTCCTTCTTAATCATTTCCCCCAATGTATTTTGACCTGAGACTTAAATTACTATTCATATTTAGAAAGGAGAGAGGATTGTATAGAAGCGCATTGTTGTAGATAGAATAACTATTCCTGTAGATATGGAAGGTAAGACTCTCACGGTCCTATTAACTACTTTCTTGTAACCAATTAAGGGGATCACCTGAGGATTTATAGGTCTTTTTGACTACACATTGCATAATCATACAAGAAAGTTTTTTTGGATTTTTATCAGAATATTATATCAATATGGTAGACAATCTCCCAGTTTTGTATTTTAATAGGATTAAGCTTTGAAAATATTAAGATAATTTAAACAATGGGGGTAAAAAAATGAAAAGGACGTTTAAACGTGTTGCTCAGTTTTCCGCGTTGGCGAGCTTGTTAACTTTAGCTGCCTGCGGTGGAGGCGGAGAGCAAGCAACTGGGGAAAAAGGTGGACAAGATAGTGGTGGAGAAGTTGTAAAAGCTGATATCGGAGTGGTTTCATTCCTTAGTGGATCAGGGGCTGCATACGGAGAAGCGATTACGAGCGGACTTGAATTAGCGCTTGAAGAAATCAATGCAAAAGGCGAAGTCGAAATCAACCTTATTATCGAAGACTCCGCTGGAAAACAGGACCAGGCATTAACGGCAGCACAAAAGTTAATGAACTCGGAAAATGTAACAGCACTAATTGGACCAACCTTAAGTACTGAAATGAATGTAGTTGGACCAGAAGCAGACTTAAATGGAGTCCCAACAATCGGAACTTCGACAACTGCTGAAGGAATTCCGCAAATTGGGGAATACATCTTCCGTAATTCATTACCTGAAGCATTGGCAATCCCTGCATCCATCGATAAAGCGATTGAAAAATACGGTGCAAAAAAGGTCGCAATTATTTATGGTAATGATGACGTGTTTACTAAATCAGGATTTGACACTATGAAAGCCGCAGCAGAAGAAAAGGGACTGGAAATTTTAACCATTGAAACATTCCAAAAAGGTCAATCTGACTATAATGCACAGTTAACAAAAATTAAGGGTCTAAACCCAGATTTAATTCTCGCTTCTGCTCTATATAATGAAGGAGCGGTTATTATGGACCAAGCCCGTAAAATGGGCATTGATGTTCCATTTGTTGGAGGAAACGGCTTTAACTCTCCTGAGGTCATTGAAATTGCTGGCGATGCCGCAGATGGCTTGATTGTTGCAACACCTTGGTATGCTGAAAAAGATGATCCGAAGGTACAAGACTTTGTGGGCAAGTTTGAAGAGAAGTATGGCAAGAAGCCAGACCAGTTTGCTGCACAGGCATACGACGCACTGTATATTTATGCTGAAGCATTGAAAAATGCTGGTTCTGATGACCGAGATGCTTTCCGTGATGCTCTAGCAGAAGTGGAAATTTCCGGAATTCTTGGTGACTTTGCGTTTGATGATGAAGGAGACGTTATTATGGATCCAACAGTACTAGTCATCGAGGATGGAGCATTTAAAGTTTTTAAATAGTTTAGACACTTATACAATATGGTTCGAACAACATCAAGAGTGAAGACAATTTTTTTAGCAAATTTGATTCATGAATGAAATGCATTTTCGGGCAGTGTTATCCCAAAGCTTATTTGCTTAATCTGGGTTATGCTGCCTTTTCTTTCATAACGGAAGCTGTTTTCTTGTATTTTGAGAAAAGAGCAATACTTAAAAATTACGTAAGTAGGTGAGATGCCTTGTTAATAGAACAACTCATTAATGGATTAACATTAGGAAGTATATATGCAATTGTTGCCCTAGGTTTTACACTGGTTTTCGGAGTTCTGGGCATCATCAATATGGCACATGGAGAAATCTTTATGTTCGGTGCCTTTATCGGGGTTATGATTACCTCAATTTTCGACGCGCCTTTATGGGTTGCCTTCGGAGTAGCGGTACTTGTTACTGCGGTTTTAGGATTCTTCCTTGAATCCTTTGCGTTAAGACCGCTTCGTAGCAAGCAGGGAGTCTCCCATCTAGCACCATTGATCAGTACGATTGGCGTCTCAATTTTTCTTGAAAATCTTTCTCATCATTTATTTGGTGCCGGAAATAAGCCGTTTGAAGCACCTTTTGCAGAAATCAGTATTCAATTCGGTTCAATTACCGTTTACCTTGTGCAAATTGTTATTTTTGTCATTTCGGTGATCTTAATGATCGCTCTGTCATTCTGGTTAGGGAAGACAAAGGCAGGAAAGGCGTTACGAGCAACAGCGGAAAATCTTGAAACAGCCAGCCTTCTTGGCATCAATACAAAACGAATTATTACGATGACCGTCATCATTGCTTCGGCAATGGGAGGAATTGCCGGAATTCTTGTCGGAATGGCTTTTAACTCGGTTAACCCACAAATGGGGTTATCAATGGGGTTAAAAGGATTAGCCATCATTATTCTTGGTGGGATGGGTAATGTACGGGGAGCAATGGCAGGGGGTCTCATCCTTGGATTGGCAGAAACATTCGTGGTTGTATACGGAGATTCTGGATACAAGGATGCCATTGCTTTCTTGGCCATTATCGTCATTCTCCTTATCAGACCACAAGGTTTATTTGGTAAAAAAATCACAACGTAAGAAGGTGTACCAATGCTAGCTGAATTAATCAATCCATATTATTTACAAATTGGCTGTTTTGTTTTAATTAATATTATTCTAGCACTAAGCGTATACGTCCCTCTCTCTACAGGGCAATTATCTCTTGCTAGTGCTGGTTTCATGGGATTGGGAGCTTATACTTCCGCTCTACTAACGATCAATTTTGAATTACCTATTTTAGTTGGAATTATTGCGGGTACTTTAATGGCGGGCCTCTTTGGAATCATTATTGGTCTTCCGACTTTAAGGCTTCAGGGTGTTTATTTAGCCATCGTTACCCTTGGATTCGGTGAAGTTATTCGTGTTGTGTTTGTAAATTGGGAATCATTAACGAAAGGCTCTGTTGGAATCTCTGGTATTCCCCATATTGGACGTGAGATTCTTAAAACGGTAAAAGAGTTCGGGTTCAACCCGCAAAACATGGGGTTACAAAACAATCAATTTATCTTTTTAAGTATCTTTTTGCTCCTTTTAGTAATTGCTATTTTCTTAGTTTGGTTTTTTAGAAGACAAAGTCGCTCTCGTGTTGGACGTGCTTACGCAGCCATTAATCTTGATGAGAAAGCAGCTGAATCGATGGGAATTAACATCACCTATTACAAGGTTTTGGCGTTTACTCAAGGAGCGTTACTCGCAGGTTTTGCAGGTAGTTTATACGCTCATGTTCTCGCTTATATCAGCCCGGCAGACTTCTCATATCATCGCGCTGTAGATATTCTAGTATTTACAATATTTGGTGGTAGCGAAGTAATTTGGGGGCCAGTATTTGGGGCAATCTTTCTTACTTTTCTTCCAGAGGTATTACGTTTTATTAGTGAATATCGATATATGATTTATGGTTTAATGATTATTATATTAATGGCTGTTCGACCACAAGGGTTGATTGACGTGAGTTTGATCAATTGGATTAAATCTAAAGTTTCGAAAAGGGGTGTCAAGCATGGTTCTAGCAGTGGAAAAAGCATGTAAAAACTTCGGTGGTCTAGCAGCCGTATCTGATGTCTCTTTTACGATTCAAAAGGGTGAAATCTTTGGCTTGATTGGACCAAATGGGGCTGGAAAAACAACGATGTTTAATTTAATTACATCAATGTTCCCGTTATCATCTGGCGAAGTCCTCTTTAAAGATGAAAACATTAATGGACTTAAACCAAATAAGATTACCGAGAAGGGAATTTGTCGTACGTTCCAAAATATTCGTTTGTTCCCAAAAATGTCCGCTGAAGAGAATGTCATGGTCGGTGTTCATTGTCGAAGTAAGTCTGGTGTTTTAAGTAGTGTTTTCCGAACAAAATCGCAGCGTAAAGAGGAGGAAGAAATTCGCCAACGTGCAAACGAGTTACTTGAATTTGTTGGGCTAGAAGGGTATGCGGATGTCACCGCAGAGAACCTTGCATATGGACAACAAAGAAGGCTTGAAATCGCCCGTGCGATGGCGAGTGATCCACAACTATTGCTTTTAGACGAACCAGCAGCAGGAATGAATGAGACGGAAACGAGTGATCTCTTTCAGTTGATAAAAAAAATTCAAACCCGGGGGATTACAGTTCTATTAATTGAGCATGATATGCCACTGGTTATGAATTTATGTGACCGCATCGCGGTTCTCAATTTTGGAAAAAAGATTGCAGAAGGTACACCAGAAGAAATTCAAAATAATCCAGATGTCATCGAGGCCTACCTCGGCAGTGAAGAGGAGGAAGACTATGCTTAAGGTTAGTGGACTTAATGCTTCTTATGGAAAAATACAAGTCTTAAAAAATATTTCTCTGGAAGTGGAGGAAGGAAGCATTGTTACGATTCTTGGTGCGAACGGTGCCGGAAAAACGACGACGATGAAGTCTATATCGGGTCTATTAAAACCTCAGGAGGGAAAAATTGAATTTCTTGGGGAGGATGTAACTGGCTTAAGGCCTGATCAGCTGTTAAAGAAAGGAGTTGCCCTTGTTCCCGAGGGCCGGCAAATCCTTGCTGGTATGACCGTTCTAGAGAATTTAGAAATGGGAGCTTATCATCGAAGGGACAACGAAATCGATAAAGACCTTGAGAAAATGTTTGCTCGTTTTCCGATATTAAAAGAAAGAGAGAAGCAACTTGGCGGAACCCTTTCCGGTGGACAGCAACAAATGCTTGCGATTGCACGAGCGATTATGAGTCGCCCTAAGCTTTTACTTTTAGATGAACCATCAATGGGTCTTGCTCCATTGGTTGTTGCGGATATTTTTAAAATTATTAAAGAAATCAACCAAAGTGGAACCACTGTGCTACTTGTTGAACAAAATGCAAGACAAGCACTAAAAGTCTCCGATTATGGATACGTTTTAGAAACAGGAAAAATCATTGCAGATGGTAAATCAACGGATCTTTTGAATGATCCAAGAATTATGGAAGCATATCTTGGACGTAAATCGAGTTGATTTCTCCTCAACATGGCTGGCATCAGAGATGTCAGCCATTTTACTTGTTTGATAAGAGCTCTTTTTGTAAAGATTGTGGAAAAATCCAATGCAAGTTTCATATTTTGTCAGCCATATTGTTTGTTTCTCGCTAATAAAAACATTGTTGAATATAGGACGTTTTTTAAAACTTAAGTAAATTAGAAAAAACTTGTTCCAAATGAAATAATTGTCATTTATAGTATTTCTAGGTGGTTCGCACTATCTAAATTTCTAGTAAGAGGGGGGAGCGTTGGTGGGGGCGATGATTGAGGTTAACGGGGTATCAAAATCATTTGGGAGTCAGTTGGTTTTAAGGGATATCCACTTTACGGTTGAATCAGGTAAAATTGTGGGCCTTCTAGGCCCAAATGGAGCAGGAAAGACAACTTTTATACGAATCTTAAATGGTGTTATTAAAGCAGACGCAGGTTCAATATCAATAATGGGGTTGAGTCCCAATAGTCATGGAGATGAAATTCGCTCTATGTCAGGAATTGTAACGGAAAGCGCTGGGTTATACCACCAAATGACTGGGATCGAAAATTTAGAGTTCTTTGCTGATTTATATGGTGTGACTGATAAAAATCAAATACAGAAGCTATTAAAATTGTTTGAGTTAGATATCCATCAGCAAAAACTAGTGGGCACTTACAGTACGGGTATGAAGAAAAGGCTTGCTTTGTGCAAAGCGCTTTTACATAACCCGAAAATCTTATTCCTAGATGAACCAACAAACGGATTAGACCCCGATGGAATTAAAATGGTTCTATCCTATTTGAAAAAATACAATGAAGAAACAGAGACTACCATTATTATTTGTTCTCATGTGTTGCATCAGCTCGAGCCAATCTGTGATTCGTTTGCTTTCTTGGAGGACAGAACCATCATTGAACAAGGCTCGATGTCAGACCTTGAGGCAACCTATTTAACAGATGTCATTGTACGAATCGGAACGGATTATACTCCATCCAAAAAAACGATAGGAGGGTATCCTTGTGAGCACAGCTCAGGGGGAATTTTAGTTACACTGCCTAAAAAGGAAGAAATCTCGACGGTTTTAAGAGAGCTTTTAAAACATCATCAAGTTTTTTCAGTCGAAATTGTGAATAATGACCTCGAATCTATTTATTTTAAAGTAAGGGAGAGGGGTAACCGATGAACAAGGTGATGATGAAGGCAATCATAAAAAAAGATTTAAGGGATATATTTCGAACCAAGAGTTTATTAACCACAATCATCATTATTCCGATCGTATTTTCAGTAATATTTCCAACAATATTAATCGGTTCTGCATTACTATTTGATCTCGAAAAAGCAATGGGTGCGGATATGCAGAAAATGATTGGAATGTTTTTAGCAGAAACTAAAAATGCGGATGTTCTTTTTGATACAACCGAACAAAAGATTGTGTATTTGATTATCAACTATTTGCTTCCTTCATTGTTTTTATTAGTGCCGATAATTGCTGCTAGTGTTGTAGCTGCAAACAGCTTTGTTGGTGAAAAAGAGCGCCGAACTCTTGAGAGCCTATTGTTTTCACCAGTTTCAATAAAAACCCTATTTATTAGTAAAACACTTGCATCCTTTATTCCATCCTTCCTTGTTTCACTCATTAGTTTTATCCTTTGTGGCTTCATTATTAATGGGCTAGGATATCAACTGTTTGGGGAAATCATCTTTCCATCAAGTAATTGGGTTGCTTTAATTGCTTGTCTTTCTCCAATGGTTATATTAATGACGGTCTTATTAAATATCTTTATATCTTCAAGAGTTAAAACCTATCAAGAAGCACAAAACATTGGTGGGATTATCGTTCTCCCCGTTGTGGGCTTAATTGTCGGGCAAGCAAGTGGATTGTTTTTAGTAGGAGCACAGCTTACTTTAATTATTTCTGCTGGGATATTGGTTCTAAACTTAGTATTGCTACAAAGAATGACGAAATTAAATGATCGCCATGTCTTATTTGAAAATCAAATTCATTAATGGAAAAAAGGCTAGAGCATATTAAATACGTCTGGGTAAAACAGGTCCAACCTTCATTATGGTTGGACTGTTTGTTTTACGATAGGATAAATGAAATTACAGGCACCACTATCGTAAGCAGCATAGCAGATGTAGTCATTGCCACACTGCCCATGGCACCTTCCTCTTCTCCCCAAGCAAGTGAAGTATTTGCTCCAATCATTTGTGCAGAAGTCCCCATCGCCAGCCCTTTTGCAGATTTACTCTTAATTCCCAATGTAGTAAATAATCTTGGTCCCATCCACACTGAGAATAATGCAGATATCACAACGAAAAGAATTGTCATAGAACTAATGCCTCCGAGGTTATCTGAAATCGTTAAAGCAATCGGAAGAGTAACAGAGCGGGGAATTAAGGAGGCGAGTAGCTGATGCGATATGTGGAAAATCTGGGACAAGACCAATACGGCCATCAGTCCTATAAACGTTCCAGAAACAACGCCTGTAATAATCTTTTTGTAATGCTTCTTTAAAAATTGCCATTGTTTATAAAGCGGAAGTGCTAATGAAACAACAGCTAGCTGTAAAAGGAAGCTAAAAATAGAGGATGCATGTTGGTAAGTTTCCTCTTTTACATGAAAAACAAGCAGTAAGAATACTAATAAGATTGATCCGGTGAACAGCGGATTTAACCATGCTTTCTTATATAGATAGAAAAGTTTAAGACTAAGAAAGTAACAACAAAGTGTAAGTAAAATGTAAACCACGGTAGTAAAGACTATATTCACTTGGTTCTCCTCCCTTTTCGATTTTCATACCATTCAACTGTTATAGCGGTGCCTAACAGACAGCTTATACTGCTTACTATTAAAACCAACATAATGTCCCACTGTAATACTTTAAAGATACTAGAAGAAATAAATAACGTAGCTATTGGAGGAATGAACAATAATGGCAGATGTTTTAAATGAAAAGAGGATACCTTTTCAACCCATTCTAGTTTAATTACCCCAGCTAAAAGGAAAAGAAAAAGTAGCAGCATCCCAATTACGCTAGCAGGCAATGGGATTGGAACAACGATTTCAATCCCATAGCCGAGGAGAAGGAATCCGATGATTATGAAAAACTGAAAAATCCACTTTATTCTCATAGTCAATCTCCTCCAATGGCTAAATTCTATTTTTAGCTTAGACTAGAAAGGATTCTTTGTCAGCAAACCTGTTAGGAAAGTTGACGGGATTTTGAATTATGGGAGGAATCATGACAAAAAGTTGGTGATACATAGGAAAGAGGAGATAAATACAGAAGGGGAAGGGATGAGGAAAAAAGGAAGACCCGCTACTCATCGAGAGGCAGGTCGTTACTTTCAAATGTTCAATAGGCCATATCATAAACACTTACAAAGGTAGCCATATAACGCACAAATCCATGCAGCGCAATTAGTTCGGCGATACCTTCTTTTGTAAGCCCAAGTTGTTCAAGGTTCTTAAGGACATCTCGATCCACATTTACAGGATTTACTGCTAATGACTTTGCTAATTTTGCGACGAGGATCTGTCTTTCGTTCATTCGTGCGGGGTAATTTTCTCGTAAAAGATCTTCAAATTGTTGGCGGTTCCATCCCATATCCTTTTTTAATATCATTAAATGAGCAACGAGTAATTCTTGGAGTCCAAGTGTATGAGCGATCACTGCAGCACATATTCTTTTATCTTCATGTTCTGCTTGCCCCGTTCTAAAAGTAACTCCGGCCAGTGCCCAAAGTCTTGATAAAACACCAGCATCCGCGGCAGCATAATAGGTGTTTGGAATACTTCCGTAATAGTCTTGTACTTCATGGAGTACCTTTTGTGTTCTATCATCATATTGTTTCATGTGATCCACTCCTTTTATTAGAATATTCAGATTAATAATAGCATAAATAGAGCGTTAAATGGAAATCTATTAATGTTGAAGGTTACACCTAGCAAAATATCTAGATATTCCCCCAATATGAACTATTTTTGTAAAAGTGAATACAAAACAACACTTTAATTTCCAGTATACTAAGGCATAATACTATTGACCATTGATTAAGTATTTGATTTTGCTTACTAAATATTATTTTAATGTTAATCAGTCTGTGTATGATCAAATATGGTACGACTTAATACAAAAATATTGTAACAAGCGTTGCTGAAAGGAGCAGGATGGCATGAAGGTGTTTGTTGTTGGAGCGAATGGCCAGATTGGACGACATTTGGTACATCTTTTAAAGGAAAGCAAGGAACATTCAGTTAGAGCTTTGATAAGAAAAGAAGAGCAGAAAGAATCTTTTAACCAATTAGGTATTGAAACTGCGGTCGCAAGCCTTGAAGATACAGTTGATGTTATCGCTAAGGCAGCAAATGGGTGCGATGCAATTGTGTTTACAGCAGGTTCAGGAGGGAAAACGGGTCCGGACAAAACCCTTCTTATTGATTTGGATGGAGCAGTAAAAACCATTGAGGTAGCTGAAGAACTTGGCATTAACCGATTTGTTATGGTTAGTGCACTTCAAGCACACAAAAGAGAAAATTGGAATGAACACATTAAACCTTATTATGTGGCCAAGCACTATGCAGATAGGGTTCTGATTCAAAGTGAACTCAATTACACGATTATTCGACCTGGTGGCCTGTTGAATGAATCGGGTACTGGAAAAATCACTGCAGGAGAATCTGTACAGGGAACAACAATTCCACGTGAAGATGTGGCGAGAATCATTTTGGAGTCATTGGAAGAAGTCAATACCTATAAGCGTTCTTTTGATGTCGTGAGCGGAGATACACCGATTCCCGATGCATTAAAAGCACTTTAATTTAATCAGGGAAATAAAATATTTGATTATCAGGAACTGAACATAGAAGCAGTTAAATTTATTCTGGAAAAATCACTCTGGCACCAAGCATTACCTTAGACCTTGCGACAGGCTGAACACCAGGAACATTTGGTCTTGCATACGATCAAAGGTATCAGACATGTTATTAAGGCATAACACCTTTTAATCTTGATGAATATGCCACATACGATTCCTATGGGATTAGGGACAATCATGGAAAGTAAAGAAATATTATTATTAGTTGCAGGGAGTCCATACAAGTAGCTTCGGCTGGTTGCTAAGCGGTAAGCTAGATGAATGCTTTACAGAATTCATATTAGTAAACCATTAAATTATAACAATTATTACGGATGAAGTTTTGCCCATAAGGGGTGGCTAACCTTCTAAGGAAGTTTTGAGGGAAGGGCCACCCTTTTTCATGTTTTCAGGATGGGATTTCTGGTTAAACTGGTAGCCATCATTTAGTTTTAGATTATACAAGGAGATGACACTCTTAATGAGAACAACAAAAGCTCCACAAGAGATAGATAAACAATTGAACAGCCGTGCCATCTTGTCGGGAATTTTATTTGGAGTAGGTCTGGTTACCTTTATAGATGAAATGGTTTTTCATCAACTTTTACATTGGCATCATTTTTATGACAAATCCACTACAAGTTTAGGTCTAATTTCTGATGGATTTTTCCATGGACTGAGTTGGTTGACGACTGTTGGAGGGTTGTTCTTAGTGGCAGATCTTCGCCGCAGAAATGCGTGGAATTGGAAAAGGTGGCTTGGTAGCGTTTTGTTAGGGGCTGGGGTATTTCAATTTTATGACGGAACAATCCAACATAAACTGATGATGCTTCACCAAATTCGGTATAATGTGGTCATACTCCCGTATGATTTAATTTGGAATCTTACTGCGATTGGCATGGTTGTCATTGGATACTATTTGGTTAGAAAATCTAAAAATTCATATAAACAAATGAATTTAACTGGTTCTAACTCATGACCTCTAATTTAATAAACCTATTTTTTGTTGCGATTGGGGTACTAGCTATTTTTGTATATCTATTAGCGGTTAGGTCATCAAATCAACATTACAAAAAATGGCCCTCCTATAGATCTTTATATTGGGTAATGGGCGTTTTTTCGGCGGAGGCAGCCCTTGTTGGTCCAATCGCAACACAAGCTCATCATAATTTCGCTGTACATATGGTGGGGCATTTATTGCTTGGGATGCTAGCACCACTCCTATTAGTGCTTAGTGCGCCCGTAACATTAATCTTAAGGAGTTTATCGATTTCGAAAGGTCGCCGTTTATCCAAAATGCTGAAAAGTAGGTTTGTAAAATTTGTGGGTGATCCTTTCGTTGCATCCGTTCTTAATATCGGTGGACTTTGGCTGCTATACACAACTGAATTATATTCAGCCATGCACCATCATGTGTTCCTGCATCTATTGATCCATTTCCATGTGTTTTTAGCTGGATATCTTTTTACCGCTTCCATGATTTATATTGACCCTATTTCCCATAGGCGGAGCTACCTTTATCGGGGGATTGTATTGGTGATTGCTCTCTCTGGCCATGGTATTTTATCAAAATATATCTACGGAACTCCACCAGTTGGAGTCCCATCTATTCAGGCGGAGCAGGGAGGAATGCTTATGTACTATGGAGGGGATGCGATTGACTTAGTTCTGATTTTTATTTATTGGCTTCAATGGTATAAGGGTAATCGACCAAGGGAGTCTCAAGATTTAAGAGAATCGATATGAGATAGTTTTTTTGTTACATTCATTAAGCGTTTTGATTGATTCCACCGTGCCCAAGCAGTTGATGAGTACATGCAAATGGTCACGGTGAAAGTTTCCATTGTTAGATTGACCTTCTCTACTAAAGTATCTTACCGTCTGTCATTAGTTTCGGTAACGCTGTTGGTAGGTGCTGGAATTTTCCAACATGAAACAAGCCTTGAACGGTGAGCTTTAATTCCGGAATGACTGGCAATGCTAGAAAAGAGAGTGTTAAAAAGGGGTTAAACCCAACAGATACTCCTAATTCCTTCAATGCGTCATTTACTTTCTGAAGCTTCGTGTATACCACCTGATAAGGAAGAGGGGAGAGGAGTCCGCTAATAGGGAGGTCAAGGGAAGCTAGTATTGCTCCGTTATTAACTACGATCAATCCGCCTTGCCTTTTATTGAGCTCAGAGGCGGCTAATAACATATCTTCATCATTTTCGCCACACAGAATAAGATTATGAGAATCATGGGAAACAGTAGAAGCAATCGCACCTGATTTTAAACCAAGACCTTTCACAATTCCTAATCCAATCTGACCTGTCATATTGTGGCGTTCAATTACCGCAAGCTTTAATAAATCATTGCCTACTGAGGTCTGAAATAAATTATCATGATTGACATCCACTTCCTCAATGCAGTGTCGTGTTACCAGACTATTAGGAATCACCTCAATGATATTGGCATATTTTCCGGTAACCGTAATATCTAAATCGTCTAGCAATAAGTTTAAAAAACGTACACTTTGCGTTAAATGAGGAGTAGACGTGGATTTGCTTGCACCCACTGAATTCTTTAGTACCCCATTTTGGACAATCTCCAATCCATCCTTGAATACCCGTTGAATGTTCATCTCTGTTAGGTTATCAATTAATAAAAGATCAGCTTTGTACCCTGGTGCTATGGCTCCGCGATCACGAAGCCCAAAGCATTCGGCGGCATTTAAAGTAGCCATTTGAATAGCTGTTATTGGGTTGAGTCCACATTGGATGGCGAGTTTAATATTAAAGTCAATGCTCCCCTCGTCAATTAAATCGTCCAGATGTTTATCATCGGTAACGAATAGGCATCGGCGTGCGTTCTTTTCATTTACAATTCCAATAATATTCTTTAAATCTTTTGCCACAGTCCCCTCACGTATCATCAGATACATCCCTTTTTGTAAGCGAGCCTTCGCTTCAGCGAGCGTAGTGCATTCATGATCCGTCCGAATTCCAGCTGCCATATAAATATTTAAGTCATCTGGTTGAAGACCAGCGGCATGACCGTCAATTATTTTTCCAAGAGATGACGTTTGACTAAGCTTTTCGAGCATTTGTCTCTCGCCATATTTTACTGCAGGAAAGTTCATGACCTCTGCCAATCCTAAGACCCTTGGATGGTGTAAGAAAGGTTGTAAGTCTTCCATACTTAGCTTGGCACCAGCATATTCAAATTCAGTTGCAGGAACGCACGAGGGCAGCATGACAAAAAGGTCGAGAATGGTGTTTTCTGATGAATCGAGAATGTACTTTATTCCATCTATCCCTGAGACGTTGGCAATTTCATGAGGATCGGTAATCGCGGTCGTGACCCCTTGTTTAAGAAGAACCTTTGCAAATTCTTGAGGAGTAACCATAGAAGATTCAACATGCACATGGCCATCAATTAATCCGGGGGAAATATAGCTTTTCTTGGCGTCCAACTCTTCTTTCCCTTTGTAACGTCCAATTCCAGCGATAAAACCATCAACAATAGCAAGATCATCTTCTATGATCTCACCATTAAATACATCGATGATTCTACCATTTTTTATCACAAGGTCCGCTTTTTCACGACCCGCAGCGACCGCAATTCTCCGCGCAAAAGTCTTATCCACTCTCGTCAGCCCTTTCAAGTTTAATAGGTGATTTTATCATTTGATTTTGTCCATGCCTTAAAAGCTGAATCTGCATTTTTAAGGGACACTTTCACCATTGGAATTTTTCGATTCTCATGGGGAACCTCAAGTTGTTCATATATAAATTTGTCATCAAAGCCTATATTGGCAGCATCTTCCTTTGTACAAGCAAAATATACTGCTTTAGGTCTTGCCCAAAAGATGGCACCTAGGCACATCGGACATGGTTCACAGCTCGTATAAAGTTCACAATCCTCTAGTTGATAGGAATTTAATAACTGACATGCATCGCGAATCGCTTGTACTTCCGCATGGGCAGTAGGGTCGTTTAGGCTGGTTACATGATTTTGGCCAACACCGACAATTTCGCCGTCCTTCACTACGACAGCACCAAAAGGGCCTCCTGTATTGTTTACTACATTATCCAGTGCAAGCTGAACAGCCATCTCCATAAACATATTCATCTATCATTCACTCACTTTCTTTAACTGGAAAATTTATTTTAGTTGCATTCCTCCATTACGGGGGAAATACGTTTCCAAATATCATATAAAAATCTTCCATTCTTTTAAATAAATATGGAAGGAAAGTTAACAGGGTATTTCATCATATTCTTATTACCTTAGCTAGTGAGAATAACTGATTGTATGAACGGAGGAATAGGTTGTCTCGAGTATTTTTTTAATTCATACTTTACAACTCGGAATACTAAGGTTATGATATTGGTAACCTATTAAAGAAAACAAGAATGTAATTGTAAAGAGCATAAGGAGGTCATGGTTATGAAGGAAAAATACCCTGTTATTGATGGTGCTGAGACATTTTTTTATAAAGGAAATGAAGTAGGGATACTCCTTTCGCACGGTTTTGTAGGCACACCACAAAGTGTACAGTTTATTGGAGAGAGACTTGCGGAGTATGGGTATACTGTTTTGGCACCCCGTTTACCAGGGCATGGGACCCACTTCCATGACCTTGAAAATTGTACCTATGATGACTGGTTTGCAGCTTTAGAAAATGGATACCACTATTTAGCTAAAGAATGCTCCACTGTATTTGTATTAGGCCAATCAATGGGTGGCACCTTGACGCTTAAGTTGGCACATAAATACCCTGAAATACGGGGAATTGTTACTGTCAACGCAGCCTTGTCGCTTCCTGCATTTGAGTACCTAAAAGATAGTCAGGTGCCACAGTTTCTTCCTGAAGGTGAGCCTGATATTAAGGCAAAAGGAGTCTATGAAATTACCTATGATCAGACACCTTTAAAAGCAATCCATCAACTTCAAGCGTTAATGGCAAGTACACCAAGGTTACTACCTGACATTACAACCCCAATCTTATGTGTGAAATCTTCCGTTGACCATGTTGTTCCACCTGAAAATACGGCATTTATATATAAAAAGGTAAACTCCAAAGTAAAAGATCTTATTACTTTGGAAAATTCTTACCATGTTGCATCGATGGACAATGACAAAGAACAGATTGTTGAAAATGTGGTTAACTTTGTTCAACAGCAGTTAGCAAAGGAACTAATTGCCTCTAATTCATAAAAAACGAGTGGCGGTTCACAGTGAACAGCCACTCGTTTTTTTTTTATAGTACAAAGTTTGCAAGGATAAACAAAATGATAATACTTATGAAAATACATATATTCGCTATTGTGCCAATTAAGCGGGTTGTTGAATAGTTAAATTCATGGGAATAGGGAATGACAGCTAGTCCAATTGGCAATAGAAATCCTATTAGAATCGTAATTCTAAACATATGACTCACTGGTAGCAAAAAATAAAAAGCTAACCCAAAAAGCAGCCCCAACCCATAGCGATAAAGCAAATACTTAAAGATGGGACGAACATATTGTTTTTCGAAGGTGAAATTCATATAAAGTCCTAAAAGAATTAAGGATAATG
The DNA here is from genome assembly GCF_019749255.1 of Mesobacillus maritimus. Classification (GTDB taxonomy): domain Bacteria; phylum Bacillota; class Bacilli; order Bacillales; family Cytobacillaceae; genus Mesobacillus_B; species Mesobacillus_B maritimus_A. The sequence continues at coordinate 215,634 of NZ_JACWFH010000007.1, forward strand.
GCATATTGGCTTTTGAAATAATTGTGGCTAGATCAATGAATTCTGTTGGAAGTTTGATGTTCACGAGGTTTAGAATAGTCATGATGATATAGCTCATGAACGGAATCGACTTGCTAAATTTTTTTACAATTCCGATAGGATTAAGACTAAGACCATCTTTAGAATAATAACTTCCTAGAATATAGGATACCCCAAAGATGAGAATAGAATTGCCTGCATCAAACATTCCAAAATACAAAAGACCCTCAGCGCCCCAAAATGCTTCTACAAGAGGGAAGGCAAATAATCCTACATTGTATCCGGGAGAAAGCATCATCAAGGTCCCTTTTAATTCTTTATCTTCATTTTTAAAAACAAAATAAGCAAATAAAACGGATATTAACCCATAGCTGACGACAATAAAAGGGAGGAGCATTAAGGATGGTTCAATTTGGACGGAGTTCAGGGAGATAATCACAAGCGCAGGTAATGTAATATTAAAAATAATCCTTGAAATAACCTCACCATCTGATTCTTTTAAGATGTTCAGTTTTTTGAATAGATATCCAACACCAATTAATAGCATGATCGTTACAATTTCTTGGTTCATCTTGATACTCCTCTTGTTTCTAGCGCAATTTTATAATGGTATTTTTATATAATTTTAAGTTTGCTGATTCACATACAATTATATTATTATATCACCGATTTAATTCGCTGGGGAGAAAAAAGACCTGCTCCTAAAAGGCGCAGATCGTTAAAAAGTGTTATAAATGTTATCACATTCGCCACTTCGCGGTTCGTAAAAGCAGTGACGTTTAAAGCGACCCACTAGTGGTTGATTGTACCAAGTGGCCGGACAATCACCACCTGGTCGGAAGTACCAAAGACTGAATTTTGCTGGCCACTCCCGATGACCTCTTACCGCTTTTCGTGCAAGCTTTTTTTCCGCCTCTCTAGCTCTCTGATAAAAATACCCTTTTTGAGTAGCTTCGAACGCATGCTCTTGGTAAATCATTTGAGGAATCGTCCTTATCCCTTTAAAATCCGAGCAGTTCCCTCTAATCCGGTTTATGCCAACTGAACCTACATGCATCATGCCTTGAATACCTTCGCCTTCAGCTTCAGCCCTCAGCAATCTTGCCAACAGATTGATATCTGATTCAGTATGTTTCACCACGGCCATAAGCCCACCTCCACTATACCTTATCATATTGCAATAAGATGAAGATGGTTCCCTACTATAACAAACTTGACCCAATAGAAGTAAGTGAATCTGGCCTGATCGGCAAAACGAAAAGCGATAGCTACAATCTTGTTAATATGCTCATTGTTGGCCGTTTTCGTAAAAAAGGTGTTGTTCCTATCTTAAAGTCGAATTTAATGTAAATAAGTTTGCAAGCTCTTTTCTACTGCAGCGAAACAAGGCTAAAACATCCAATATTAAAGGAAAAAAGTGATCAAATTGTGAGATATGTCTAGAGATTGGTATGGTTTGAACGTAGTTTATCGTGGTAAAAGATTGTTTTATGTGAATTTCACTATCATTTTGTCAGATAAAATAGTATTATGTAAAAATATTCAGCTTGAGGCACAAAAGGAGAATTCTTATTTATGAAGACACATGAACAATGGACATCCAAGCTTGGCTTCATTCTAGCAGCGGCTGGTTCCGCGATAGGATTAGGAGCTATTTGGAAGTTTCCCTATATGGCTGGTACGAATGGGGGAGCCATATTTTTCTTGTTTTTTATCCTATTAACCATATTCGTAGGCGCCCCGATATTAATTGCGGAGTTTTTGATTGGCCGGAATAGTCAAAAGGATGCAATCCGGGCGTATCAAAAGCTTGCTCCTGGAACCAAATGGCATTATATTGGCGGAGCTGGTGTGATCTTTTCCTTTATCTTGCTATCATTTTATAGTGTTGTTGGGGGATGGATCCTTTCGTATTTGGGAAGAAGCATCACCGGTTCTTTATCAAATGCTAATTACGGGGAATTATTTAATGAAATTATTGCTAACCCAATAGAAGTGGTGGTCTGTCAGTTTATTTTTATGATCATGACGATTATGGTCGTGAAAGGTGGCGTCCAGAAGGGAATTGAACGAGCAAGTAAATATATGATGCCTGCACTTTTTCTTTTATTTATTATTCTTGCAATTCGTTCGTTAACATTAGAAGGGGCAGGAGCAGGTATTGAGTTTTTGCTCAAACCGGATTTCTCGGCATTAACAGCAGAAACCATTCTTTTGGCATTAGGACAAGCTTTTTTCACCTTAAGTGTCGGAATTTCCGTCATGGTGACGTATGCTTCTTACCTATCTAAATCAGAAAACATCGTCAAATCCGCTTTTTCGGTTGCAGGCTTAAACATCTTAATTTGTTTCCTAGCAGGAATTGTTATCTTCCCAGCTGTGTTTGCGCTCGGTTTTGAGCCTGGCCAGGGACCTGGATTAGTGTTTGTCGTCTTGCCAGCTGTGTTTAATGAAATGGCCTTTGGCAGTGTATTCTTATTTATTTTTCTTGTCCTGCTTTTATTCGCAACGCTTACCTCGGCCTTTTCAATTTTAGAAATAGTTGTCGCCGTTCTGGTAAAAGATGAAAAGGAAAAGCGGGGCAAATTGGCTTGGATTAGTGGACTTTTGATTTTTCTTGTTGGTGTACCTAGTGCGCTTTCGTTTGGTGTCTTTTCAGAAGTTCAACTTTTTGGAAAGTCGATTTTTGATGCAGCAGATTTCCTCGTCAGCAATATAGGGTTACCGCTTGGAGCTTTATTCATTTCATTATTTGTTGGCTACAGACTCCCACGTAATTTGGTGAAGGAAGAATTATCAATGGGAACAAATGGTCTAGGGATTTTTTACGATATTTGGTACTTTTCCATTCGCTTTGTTGTTCCGATTGCTATTGCTGTTGTATTCCTGCAATCCATCGGGCTTCTTTAAGCCACTGAACTTGATACTCATTTAAAGAAACATGCAAAGGGCTGTCTTATTGATGGCTCTTTTTGCATACCTATAAATCAAGTGAATCGAGTGAGATGAATAGAATGGGGGGAAATCATGCAAAATCAAGTGTACTTACCCGACCTTCAAAAAAAGGCTTTTATTCATGCTCCTATTGAAACAGTGTGGGCAGCTGTAGCAACGTCTGAGGGTCTGGCAAGCTGGTTTATGCTTAATGATTTTAAGCCGTTGAAAGGTCATAAATTTGAATTGAACCGTGGACAGTTTGGCGTTTCGCCTTGTTATGTAAAAGAAGTGAGCCCAACCCATCATCTTTCTTTTACATGGGGAAAAGATTGGACCGTTGCATTTGAACTGAAAGAGCATGGGGACTTAACGGAATTTACGGTCACTCATTCTGGTTGGGATCCGGAAAAGATAACTGAATTTCGTGCGGCACACTCCGTTGTTCATGAAAACATGGATATTGGTTGGTCGAACTTAATCAAGAAACTATACGACTATGTTGAAGGAAATAATAGGTCGTAATAGACATTAAAAAGACGCCAAGTTATAAAAGTAAGTAGTTCGGTTTTTAAAAACAGATTATATAAAACATAGCCTTTTTGGACTAACGGGTAGCGATCCTTCAATAACGAAGGATCGCTTTTTTAATCGAAGCAAATGCAGCAGAATAGTTGAACAAGATTTCAACTGAGTCAGCACTATTATCACAGTACAAATTTCCTCTTTTTGATAAAATATTCAATCTATTATTATCCTCTAATGTATAATTAGTTTATTGTGTATTGTAGCTGTTCAAATACAGGTGCAAGTTGTTGAAAAATAGTTTTGGAGGGATTATGTGAAATCTATTATTCTAAATCGTCTTACCGATATTCAGAGTCAGAATGAATTCTCAGGAAGTGTTTTGGTTAAAAAAGATAATGGAGTTTTGACAGAAGTTAGCTATGGGTATGCTAATCGTTCTGAGCAAATTGAAAATAGCTCCTTTACACGATATGGAATAGCATCAGGATGCAAACTGTTTACGTCAATAGCAATTTGTCAGCTTGTAGAAGATGGAAAATTAACTTTTGAAACAAAGTTAGCAGATTGCCTTAAATTTTCTTTTCCAAATTTTGATAAAGATATAACCATTCACCACCTATTAACACATACAGCTGGTATACCAGATTATTTTGACGAGGAAGTAATGGATGACTTTGAAGAATTGTGGGTTAAGAACCCAATGTATCATATTAGAACCTTGGAAAACTTCTTACCACTTTTTCAGAACCAGCCAATGAAAGCAAAAGTAAATGAAAGATTCCATTATAATAATGCTGGCTATATTTTACTTGGGTTAATTGTAGAGCAAGTAAGTCAGCTTCAATTTGCTGAATATATTGAAGAAAATATCTTTAAAAAAGCAGGGATGATCAACTCGGGTTATTTCGAATTTGATTCCCTTCCTAAAAATACTGCACTTGGTTATATAGACTATCCGAATGGTACTTGGAAGACAAATATTTACTCATTGCCTGTTAAAGGTGGTTCAGATGGTGGGGCATTTGTAACCGTGAACGACATGGCACTCTTCTGGGATTCGCTTGTAAACAATCAATTACTTAGTGAAGAATACACTTATATGATACTTAATCCATATGTTCAAACGAATAAAAAAAATAGCTTTTATGGGTATGGATTATGGATTGAAAAGAATGATGATGAAATTTATAAATATCATATAATGGGGTATGACCCTGGGGTTAGTTTTCATTCTGCATATTATCCCAAGAACTCAATTAAAAGTGTCATTTGTTCTAATAAATCTGAAGGAGCATATGACATGATGAAAGGAATTGAGGATGAAATATAAAAACTACCTTTGTTTGTGAAGAAATGTACTCAGAGTAAGAGGGATTTAATTGAATAAACAATAAAAGAAACGCTCAGAAACTTCTGAGCGTTTTTCAGTGCTAATAATATTATGATTTCTCTTGTTATTTTGGATGCTGAGAAATTCAGCGGCATTTTAGCCTTCTACTCATTTTGCACTCCAAAACAGAACCTGTTATGTAAAAGGGAGCGTCTTTTTTAACTGTTTTTATTCGAAAGATTCACCGGTGGCTGTTTGTGTCATGACTTCGCATAAAAAATTGGCTACTTGGTGTTCAAGCTCAATATACTCACTTAACAAGAAGGCAGCACCTTGAAAAAGCGGGGATTTTGTTGAGTGTATCAGTTTCTCACAGAATGTTGGTGCCCATCTTCCTAAGTGTTCGTTTAAAAAGTAGGTATGATCCTCAATTAATTTCTTTGTATCTGCATCATCATCACTTTCAAAAATCTCCTGAGTCAGGTAGCTCATAAACTCCAATTCAAGCACAATATGGTCTTCAGGTTCATTATTTTCATTGTTAATATACAAACCGTACTGTTGATAACATTTTCGAACTTGGAGGGTCTGCTCATTGAACAATAGATGTTCTCGTCCTAGATAGACGGATTCCCATAGTGGCGCAGGGAGAGCGTGAGGACCAACAAATAGTCGAGTATATTCATCCTTTGCATCTTGCATGGATTTTGGTCCTAACAGCAAAGAATCAATTGATTTTGAAATTACACTTGCGTTATCACTAATCTCACATAGAGATTGGAAAGTTGGATTATTTTTAAGTGCATACAATGAATCTTTTTCAGGTGAACGATTCAAAATAAAACGGACCACTTCGTTCATGATAGATCTTGTCTGGAATAAGATGCCGAAAGTATGCTCTTTTTCTGTGATAGCCGTCATTTCTTTTCCCTCTTTCTAATATAGGAATAAAGTATATAAGAAAATTGTATATGAGAGAGGGAGTTTTTTATTATATAAAGATCAGTTGTCATACAATTGTCTAAGTTTTATTAAAAAATGATGAACATTACGGTCTAACACAGTAAAAGTAAGCTTTTTTAGGCAGGTTAGGTAAGGGAGGGAACGCAATTTTTGGACAAACATGACATTTATCATATATAACTTATGACACCTGGTACTACTATTGCATTTTTTCCTTACTTATAATTAGGTTATCAACATAACGGAAGGGGAAATTGTAAATTATGAAAGATCCAAAACAACGAGCTTTAAGGAAGCAGGTTGCCCCTTATGAAAAAGCTGAATTACGAAATAGTATCTTACAGATTGTTAATACATTGGGGCCATTTTTCGTCCTTTGGTTTTTAGCTTATAAGAGCTTGTCGGTTTCGTATTTCCTTACTCTAGGGATTTGTATCGTGGCATCAGGATTTTTAGTGCGTACGTTCATCATATTCCATGACTGTACACATTACTCTTTTTTCAAAAGCAGAAAAGCCAATCGAGTACTTGGGACCATCACAGGAATTTTAACGTTGTTTCCGTTTGAAAAATGGGGTCACGATCACGCTATCCATCATGCAACAAGTAGTAATTTAGATAAGCGTGGAACAGGCGACCTATGGATGCTCACAGTAGAAGAATATATGGAAGCATCCTTATGGACAAAAATTCAATATCGTTTATACCGGAACCCATTTGTAATGTTTGTTTTAGGGCCCATTTATGTGTTCGGGATTGAAAATCGCTTTAATCACCGAGGAGCAAGACGCAAAGAACGTATGAATACGTATTTAACCAACGTGTTGCTTGTTGTCGTAATCACATTGCTTTGTATGCTAATCGGTTGGCAGAGCTTCCTATTAATCCAGGGACCAATCTTTATGATTTCGGGTGCCCTTGGCATTTGGTTATTCTATATCCAACATACTTTCGAGGATTCTTATTTCGAGGAAGATGAGCACTGGGAATATGTCAAAGCAGCTGTAGAGGGAAGTTCATTCTACAAACTTCCGAAAGTCCTTCAATGGTTAACAGGTAATATTGGGTATCACCATGTTCATCATTTAAGTCCAAGAGTACCGAACTATAAGCTAGAAGAAGTACATGAGAATACAGCTCCACTACAGAATGTACCGACAATCACACTAGCAACAAGTTTAGGTTCATTGAGATTCCGCCTATGGGATGAAGAAAGTAAGAAATTTGTTCCATTTAGCCACTTGAAAAAAGTTGCAAAGAGGCGAGTATCAGTAGAAGCAAAGCCAGAAGTATAAATCAGTAAGACTCTCCTTGGCATGATGAGGAGGGTCTTTTATTAAAATTAAGCTATATTGACTATCTTGAAGTATTGTGGTGTTCATTGTTGATTTATTACAGGTTAATGGAGTGAAATCAAACACAACCCTGTTTACAACAGCTTACCCATAAGAAATATGGTAAAATATAGAGAATAATAGAAGGTTTGAGGGTGCTGAATGCTTAAACAATATTGGAATTTGTTAAAAACCACAGGGATATCCCCTTATATATGGACCATTCTTGGTATCTTGCCATTTTATTTTATTTTTTCACAGTCTGCGTCAACAGCAGAAATCATCAATGGAATCATTCTAACATTAGCATTCTTTCTCTTTTATCGATTGGCCTTTGCATCAAAATCCTGGACGGTTTATCTCTGGAGCAGTATTCTCATTGGAATATCCGTTTTCTTGACCTTGTTCTTTAGTTACGTTTATTTTGCCTTCTTTATTGCCTATTTGGTTGGCCGAATTCAAAATCGCATTCCTTTTTTTGTCTTATACTTTATTCATCTTGTCTGCATGTCGGCGGCAATCAATCTTGAATTGGTTTTCAGAGAAGCTCTATTTTTAAGTCAACTCCCGTTTATCATCATTGTTTGGCTAAGTATTATTTTATTGCCCCTTAGCATGCGCAATAAAAAAGTAACCGGACGTTTAGAAGAAAAGCTTGAAGATGCAAATAAGCGGATTGCTGAGCTCGTAAAAGCGGAGGAGCGTCAACGGATTGCACGTGACCTCCACGATACGTTAGGGCAAAAGTTGTCATTGATAGGATTAAAAAGCGATCTTGCAGGTAAATTGGTGTATAAAGATCCAGAGCAGGCTCGAGCGGAATTGAAGGATGTACAAAGCACCGCAAGAACGGCTTTAAATGAAGTACGAAAAATGGTATCAGAGATGCGCGGGATTCGTTTAAAAGATGAACTTCTACGTGTGGAACAAATCCTTAATGCAGCAGAAATTCACCTAGATTTAGAGGTTGATTTATCTTCAAAAACGATTTCGCCATTTATCGAAAATATCTTAAGCATGTGTCTAAAAGAAGCTGTAACCAATGTTGTCAAACATAGCAAAGCTTCAAGTTGTCTCGTTACACTCAACCAATCTGATAAGGATATCACTTTAAAAATTAAAGATGATGGAATTGGAGAGGTCACCGAATCAGATTTTTCAAAAGGTAGCGGTTTAAATGGCATGAGAGAACGTCTTGAATTTGTAAATGGAACTCTTGATGTGGTGAGTGAGAATGGAAATGTCCTGATTATTAAAGTGCCAAGAGTTATTAAACAATCTTAAGGGGAGGGAGCAACTTGATTACCATCGTCATTGCTGAGGATCAGCGAATGCTGCTAGGAGCTTTAGGTTCCTTGCTTAGCTTAGAAGAGGATATGGAAGTGGTAGGAAAAGCGAATAATGGGGAAGAAGCAGTGGAACTCGTCAAGAAGCTGCAACCAGATATATGCATTATGGATATTGAGATGCCAGGTAAAACGGGGCTAGAAGCCGCAGAAGAGCTAAAGTCAACAGATTGTAAGGTAATTATTTTAACTACATTTGCTCGCTCAGGTTATTTCCAACGAGCGATAAAAGCAGGAGTAAAAGGCTATTTATTGAAAGATAGCCCAAGTGAGGAATTGGCTAGCTCCATCCGCAATGTGATGGCTGGGCGAAGAGTGTACGCTCCTGAACTTATGGATGATCTTTACAGTGAAGAAAATCCATTAACAGAAAGAGAAATGGAAGTACTTGGCTTAGTAGCAGACGGTAAAAACACCAAAGACATTGCTTCTCAGCTAACGATTACGACGGGCACAGTTCGGAATTATATTTCTACTATCCTAGATAAATTAGAAGTTACCAACCGGATTGAAGCAATTCGCCAATCAAAAGAAAAAGGTTGGTTTAAATAAGGTTGAGTTTTGGAGTGGACAAAGCTTTATTTATCGTGCATCAAGGTCTAAGAGTAGAGCCTTTCATCAAGAAGCTTGCACCCAAGTGAAAAAGTACTGGGAGCAAGCTTCTTTTTATTGGAGTTTTTTTAAGATGGCTGACTCTAACATCTTCCAGGGTAAGAATTTCTTTAAAAGGATATTCGCTTTCACGCCTTTTCCGATTGGATATCGTAGTTTTGGTTTCTGGGGTTGGCTAGCGATTTGAGCCACTAGTTTGGCGATTTCAACTGGGTTGCCATGGTTTGATTTCCCGCGTTCAATTTCATTTTTTAATGTTTTCATATAATTGAAATAAGGGGACTTCTCAGTTAGTTCGACTTCATCCATACCAGACCATATATTCGTTTTATAGGAGCCAGGCTCTACGAGAACAACGTCAATACCAAAGGGAGCTAACTCAAGTCGAAGACTTTCACTATAGCCCTCAAGCGCATGCTTCGATGCTGTATATGGCGATAATCCGGGAAACCCGATCCTCCCACTAATACTGCTCATATTAATGATTCTACCTCTATGATTTGCTCGCATTAAAGGCAAGACAGCTTGGGTAACGGCAATAACCCCGAAGAAGTTGGTTTCAAATTGTCTGCGATAATCTTCAAGTGTTAGCTCCTCACTAGTACCACCAATGGCCATGCCGGCGTTGTTCACAAGCACATCCACTGAATCTAGCTTTTCTACTACTGTCTTCAACTCTTGGGTGGATTCTGGTGAAGTTACATCCAGTGTTTCAAGTTGAATTGAAGAAGATAATTCCAAACTCTTTGCCATGTCTAAAAGCGCCACGCCCTTGTCTAGATTTCTCATGGTGGCAATGACATGAAAGTCATTTTTGGCGAGTTCAAGAACACTGAGTAAACCAAAGCCATTTGATGCCCCTGTTACAATTGCTGTTTTTTTCAATACATCGTTCTCCTTTTGACTGCTTTCTTTCCATTTTAAAGGGTATAGGTTTAAACGTCGAATCCATGCATTCATTTTTCTATTTAGCTTTATTTAGTTGTCTATTGATAATAGACTGAATTTTCTCAATTATGTATAATAGATAAATGAGGATAATAGCTTGTTAGGCAACAACAGAAATGTAATCGTTTTCGCTAGATTCAAATGAAGAAAGGATGGTTATTTTGAGTAAATCTCTATACTGGCCACAAGATGTTTCACAAAAGTTGGAGTATCGTTTGGGAGAAAAACCTTTGCATGAATATTTGAAGGCTAACGCAGCAGCGTTTCCGAACAAAGTTGCCTATTCATTTTATGGGAATGATCTTACTTGGAGTCAAATGGATGAGTATGTTGACCGATTTGCATCCTTCTTGGGGGAAGAAGGGGTATCAAAAGGAGACTGTGTCGCCTTGTTTCTGCAAAACTGTCCACAGTATATTATTGCTCATTACGGTATCCAACGCCTAGGTGGAACTGTTGTCCCGTTGAATCCAATGTATAAGCAAGCCGAGCTTGAATACTTGTTGAATGAGGCAAAGGTAAAAGGAATTCTTTCAGGTCAGGAACTTTACGGACAGCTTCAGGGAGCCTGTCAAAACATTTCTTCGTTAGAATTTATTGTAACGACCAATTACGCAGATTTTTTACCAGAACATCCTACCTTACCTATGCCAGAGGAGTTAAAAATAGAGAAAAAACTAATAGCTGAAACAAAGGATTTTGCATCGATCTTAAAGGAAAAGCAGCCTTACCAGGGTCATGTAGAGGTTGATTTGGAGAATGATATAGGTCTTATGGTGTTTACGTCAGGAACAACTGGACGACCAAAAGCGGCGATGTTGCCATTTAAGAGTGCGTTGTTTAAGACTGCTGCAACTGTTCAGGCCAATAACGTTCTAAAAGAGGATAAATCCTTGGCTGTGGCTCCTTTATGCCATATTGCCGGGATGGTCATGGGAGTGAATACGCCTGTATATAGTGGTTGCACATCTGTGTTACTCACAAGGTTTGACCCACAAGCAGCGGTTGATGCTATTGAAAAATACGAAGTAACTGTTTGGTACAGCGTTGCCCCGATGAATGTTGCGCTTCTACATACTCCGGGGATTGAAAATCGTAATCTGTGTTCACTAAGAGTGAATATGGCAACGAGCTTCGGTATTCCGGTAACTCAGCAACTGGCGGAACAATGGAAAAAGCTAACGAAAGGATGCCTTATGTACGAAGCAGCTTATGGTCTTAGCGAAACGCATACATGTGATACTTTTATGCCTGCAGATAAAATCAAGTGGGGAAGCTGCGGCATTCCTACCTTTGAGACCGAAATAAAAATCATAGACTTTGAGACTGGAGAACAGGTACCGGCAGGTGAGAAAGGGGAAATTGCTCTTAAAAACCCTGGAGTCTTCAAAGGCTATTTGAATCGTCCTGATGCAACAGCTGAAACTTTACGAGATGGTTGGGTATATACAGGAGATATTGGGAGCCTTGATGAAGATGGTTACTTATATTTCCATGGGCGCTTAAAGGAAATGATCAAATGCTCGGGTTATAGCGTGTTTCCAGAAGACGTAGAAGTTTTGATGAACGAGCATCCTGGAATTCTCCAAAGTGCAGCTATTGGAGTTCCTGACCCAGTAAGAGGGGAAAGTGTGAAGATGTTTGTCGTTTTAAAGCCTGGATACCAGGGAAAGGTTACCGAGGAGGAAATGATTGAATGGGCAAAAGAGAAAATGGCGGCCTATAAATATCCACGGTCCATTGAATTTATTGACCAACTTCCTGCGACAAGCTCCGGAAAGGTACTACGCCGATTACTCAAAGAGCCACAAGGGGAAGAAGTTTAACTTGTTGGCTACCGAACGATAGAGTGAAAACTTAGCATATAGTAATTAAAATGCCTGACCTTTTAATAAAGGGGTCAGGCATTTTTTTCATACTAAAGTTGTAGAGAAACTTGCCTCTTTCTAATGAGGAAGAGATTACCAAAACTCGGTAATGTATACATATAAACCATTTAGGTGAAGGAGAGAAGAAAATGAAATTAAACAAAGAAAAGGTAGTTATGATTACTGGAGCATCAAAGGGATTAGGGAAGGCATTAACCTTGGCATTTGCCACCGAAGGAGTACGCCTCGCCATCTGTAGTAGAACGGCGGACGAGTTGAACCTTGTAAAAGTAGAAGCGGAGAAAATGGGCGCCGCTGAGGTATTAGCCGTTCCCACCGATCTATCCAAATCAAGAGAGGTTGAAAGGTTTGTTGGGATGACGGAGGAAGCTTACGGGAGAGTGGATGTGTTAATCAATAATGCGTCGATATTAGGACCAAGTCCTATGCCATTATTGCTTGATTATCCTGAAGAGGATTTCGCACAGGTGTTAAGAATTAATGCTATCTCCCCCTTTTTAGTTACGCGAAGAGTCCTTCCCGGAATGCTTCAGCGGAATCACGGTTCTATCATTAATCTAACTTCAGAGGCAGGAAATGTAGGTTATGCCGGATGGGGAGCATATGGAATTTCAAAGTTTGCTGTCGAAGGGCTGACAGAAACCTGGGCCGATGAATTAAGTAGCACAAATATTAGAGTGAATATGGTGGATCCGGGAGAAATGGACACCGAGATGCATCGGTTAGCGGTCCCAGACTGTGATTATCCTTTAGCAAAACCAGAAAATCTTGTCGACGTATTTTTATATTTAGCTTCTGAGAAGTCTGTTGGCATCAATGGAAAAAGGTTTGAAGCACAAGCGTTTGAGGAGGTGGAGTAAATGACCACAACCTCGTTAGATTTTTATCTTCCAAATGAATTAAACGCAACTCATCCTCCAGAGCGGCGGGGCGTGAGAAGGGACCAGGTTAAAATGATGGTCCTTGACCGTGAAACAGGTCACATCATCCATGATAAGTTCTCTCAAATAACAGATTTCCTTAAAGCAGGTGATCTATTGATATTAAATAATAGTCGGACGATCCCTGCCATATTTAAAATAAGCTGGGAACGGAGAGGGACAATTCTTAAAAAGCAAGTTGAAGTTCGGTTAGCAAGGCGCCGAGGAGATAGTGTGTGGGATGTGTTGGTAGTAAAAGAAAACTTAAAGGCGGGAGATATCCTTTATTTTTCTGATAGGTTAACAGCAAGTGTGAAGGGGCCAGCAATTAATAACCCTAAGCTTAGAACTCTTATTTTTTCACTTAGTGGAATAGAACTGTTTCATCAGCTCTATTCGTTAGGAGAACCGGTTCGTTATGAATATATCCATCACCCATGGGATTTAGATTATTATCAAACGGTTTTTGCAAGTACCCCTGGATCCGTTGAAATGCCTTCTGCAGGGAGGGCGTTTAGTTGGGAACTATTGTTTAATCTGCAAAGGAAAGGGGTTCAGATTGATTTTATTCAATTGCATACAGGTTTAAGCTATATGTTCGATGAAGACAAGTTGCCTTCTCCCGAAGATAATTATGAGGAATATTCAATCAACCAAGAAACGATGACAAAAATCTCTACTACAAAAGCGAATGGTGGGAGAGTCATTGCAGTGGGTACAACAGTGGTTCGCGCTTTAGAAACCGCATCCAAAAAGGGGGTTTTGCAGGGATGGACGAATCTTTATATTCAAAAAGGCTATAGATTAGAAATTGTAGATGGGATTATTACGGGGTTTCATGAACCAAAAGCAAGTCATCTGGATATGTTAACAGCTTTTGTAGAAGAAAGGCATATATTAAACGCTTATCGTAAGGCGATTGAACACGAGTATTTATGGCATGAATTTGGGGACATGAACTTGATTGTTTGAGGGGGAAGAAATTGCGTATTCATCATTATGGAATAGAAGTGAATGATTTAGAGATTTCTAGAGAATTTTATCAAAAAATGTTCCAGCTCAATCAAGAAAGTGTGGTTGAGTTCCAGGGAGAAGACTTGATTTTCCTTTCATCCAATACGTTCTGTCTTGAACTTATTCCCCAGAAACAAAAGAGAAATCCAGAGCAGACGACGCATTTATGTTTTGAAGTTAAGGATATAAAACAGATGATAACAAGGTTTAATGGTCATGGTTTTGAAGTTCTAGAGGGACCATATATTCTTAGTAATGGTTGGCAAACGGTATTTTTTGAAGGTCCTGACCATGAAATTCTTGAGTTTTTGGAAATGTCGGGTGAAGTGTAAAGGAATGGTTCCCATGTTATACATGAAGGATTTCTTCTATTTACTTGTGCGCTGCTGGCCACTTTTCTAACAATCTTTATATGGCTGAGTCCTTATATATTAAGGATGTCAGCCTATTATTTATAAACGTTTTTTTCTCAAGTATGGAGCCCTAGTAACTATTTGTTCTATTGCGAATCCAGTATTAGAATTTTAGCAACAATTTATCTTCCAAAACAGCCTTTGTAAACGCAACCCATCATTTGCATCTAGTGGTCTAATCATTCTATCATGTTCAATAAGAAGAACAATTTGTAGTGAAAGGATGGATGGAATGAAAAAACTTCCACCTGGTCAATTCGAAACAGATAAATGGCCAATTCTTCATGTTGGAGATGTTTATGAATTTAATGAAGATACTTGGGACTTTACTCTTTTTGGGGAAGTAAAAGAAGAGGTAACTCTTTCCTTTCAGGAGTTTATGAAATTACCCAAAACCGTTTCTACTGTTGATATGCATTGTGTGACGACTTGGTCTAAATTTGGGACAACCTTTGAGGGAATCACTTTTCGAGAATTATTGAAACTGATTGAATTAAATGAGGGTGTAAATTATGTGCAGATTTTTGGTTATTATGATGGTGACCGAATGGGGTATTGTGCGAATTTACCACTTGAAAAGCTTCTAGGAGATGATTCATTATTTGTGTTTCGCTGGAAGGACGAGCATCATGATTGGGAAGAGCTTGATCCTAAACATGGGTATCCGCTTCGGTTTATACCACCAGATAGCTTTTACTTGTGGAAAGGAACCAAGTGGGTATCAGGTATTCGGTTTCTAAAAGAAGACGAAGCTGGGTTTTGGGAAGAGATGGGGTATTCAATGACAGCTAATCCTTTTAAGGAAGAACGATATCGGTAACATTAAAAAAAGCTAGTGATCCGTTTTAATTCCGTATGTACGGACTTTTCAATTTCCTGAAATCATTTTAGGCAAAAAATGAGCTTCAATAGTGGTCCTTACTCTTTATGTTGAGTATAAAAGGTGGAACCTTGTAAGATTGTTCCACCTTCTTAAATCTGCTGATTTCAGCATGACGAGCCCCCCGCACAATGAAAAGTAGTATCTAGAGACTTAGTTTTAGACCTAATAATGTTATTTGATATTTTTTCCTGGCTTTTGTTGGATCAGAATAAAGATTGTATATCTCTATTTCTCGCATTCTTCTTTCTAAGACTTCTTTTTGGCCACGATACTCAGACTCTATTTCAAAAAGGTTACATTCATTTTTTCCCCTCCTTTAGCTTATTTTCAGTATACTGGTGTTGGAAACATAACCCATTCGGCATTGTGTTGATTTTTACTACTAGGATGGACCGAACTTTGTTTGTGAATTTCTACATCAAAAGTCTGAGTAATCGTCAGCCAATCTTTTGAAGATACTTAGAGCAGTTATAGTTATAATAAAAATAGAAGTGAATGTTGGAGGGGTATCAATGAATGAGGAGGCAAAATACAAGAAAATCTCAATTTTAAAAGAGATTGCGGAGCTTTTGAACGAAGGAACGGAAGTAAACAGTGTTTTAGCTGAGGTTTTAAAAAAACTCTTAGATGTTACTGGCCTTGAGATAGGGTGGATCTTTTTAATCGACGGGAATGGTAATCATCAATTAACTGCGCATGCAGCGTTGCCGCCAGCGTTAACAAATGAGAACTATCACCGAATGTGCCAAGGTCGATGTTGGTGTGTAAATCGCTATCATTCTCGTAAGCTAACAAAGGCAACCAATATTATTGAGTGTCAAAGAATTGAAGAGGCTATCGAGGAAAAGGCGGGTGCTACATGTGGGTTGACCCACCATGCTACGGTTCCATTAAGAGCTGGAGAAGAAAGATTCGGTCTTTTAAATGTTGGAGCTCCCTATAAAACCTACTTTGAACAAGATGAACTTGCTTTACTAGAGTCAGTGGCTTTTCAAATTGGTACGGCATTAAAAAGAATCACGTTAACACAGAAAGAACAAGAAACGGCCCTTATAGCCGAAAGAAATCGCCTAGCAAGAGACCTACATGATTCTGTTAACCAGCTTTTATTTTCCCTCAGTTTGACTGCAAGAGCAGGAGTGGAAATGACGGAAAAAGTGGATGTCAAACAAACGTTTAGCTATATTCAGGATCTAGCTCAAGATGCATTAGGTGAGATGCGAGCATTGATTTGGCAATTAAGGCCACAAGGTTTGGAAAACGGGATTGCCAGTTCCTTAAGCGGTTATGCAGAAATGCTAGGGCTTTCAATTGAAACAAAGGTCACAGGGGTCATGAATTTACCTGGTAAAGTGGAGGAGGTTTTGTGGCGGATTGGTCAGGAAGCCCTTGCCAATTGTAAAAAGCACTCCCAAACCCTTAAAGTTTCGCTTAGATTAACGATGAACGAAAACCTAGTTCAAATGGTGATTCAGGACGATGGATGCGGTTTTTACTATGATGAGAAGCTTGAGATTCCATCACTTGGGTTGAAAAATATGAAGAAGCGTACCGAGGCGCTGAATGGGAAGTTTCAATTAGAAAGTTCTCCGGGCAAGGGGACTGTGGTTCAAATTCAAATACCGGTTTAGGGGGGAAGAGCAGTGGGAATACGAGTGTTAATTGCAGATGACCATCATGTTGTAAGAAGAGGGCTAGTATTCTTTTTGCGAACACAAGGAGATATAACCATTATTGGGGAAGCAGGAAATGGGAAAGAAGCAGTAGAAATAGCAAGAAGCTTAAATCCTGATATTATTTTGATGGATTTATCGATGCCAGAAATGGATGGAATTGAGGCAACGAAAATCATAAAAACAGAGAAACCAGACATTAAAATATTAATTCTGACGAGTTTTTCTGATCAAGACCATGTACTGCCAGCCTTAGAGGCAGGTGCTTCTGGTTATCAGTTGAAAGATATTCAGCCTGATGAGCTAGTAAACTGCATTAAAAAAGTCATGAATGGTGAAAATCAGCTCCATCCTAAAGCGACTTCACATTTACTAAGTAACTTGGCTAAGAAGGACAAACAAGATCGGAGTCAACTAGATGAACTGACAAGGAGAGAACTAGAAGTTCTGAAAGAGATTGCTAAAGGGAAAAGCAACAAAGAAATTGCTTCCGCTTTATTTATTACAGAGAAAACGGTCAAAACTCATGTCTCGAATCTGCTTTCGAAGCTTGAATTAGCAGATCGGACCCAAGCAGCACTTTTTGCTGTGAAAAACAAATTGGTCTAATCCTGTGAAATTAGTAAGTTAGGAACTGTGTAAAAGCCGGGATTGGCAATTGTAGTATTGGAAATAATGTGCGAGATAAAGGATACAGCAATGATGAATTGAAATGTACCCATAAGGAAATTCCAATTGAAGCGGACTGCTAAGGTAAGATAAAAGGGATAAATGTATCATTGACCGAGCGGGTAACATGATTAGGATGTTAGCGAAAACACCATATAATCTGGTTTTTGCACTGAAACAGAAGCACAAGCTGCAGGGTACCTTTGCGGCAAAAAGGTAGGTTTTTTGTGGATGGGTGTAAACTTATGTTGGAGTCTCTCAAAAGAAAAAAAGGAAGCTAGCCTTACCGCTATTCGCGGTTGCGACCAGCTAATTCCGTTAATTCTCGATCATCTAATTTTAGGATTTCTGCCTCAGACAAATCATTATTTGCATTCAACACATGATCTTCAAGTTCCAAGCGCTCTTTTTCACTTAAAAAATACGATTTTGTGATAATCATCTCTTTAACCTCACAGATTAAATTTGGTCACCCTGTCAAATTTATCAAAAATAATGAATGTTCATTCATTTTTCAATCTTTATTTTAATACATGTGAGAAAAGATATCAAATTTTATATCTTTAATTTATTTAAATATTTAAAAAATATTCAACCGATTGCCCTTTTAAAGGATTAAATGATTGAGAAATATAGGAAAAGGCTTATCCTTACGAAGGATAGTACTCATCTATGTTAGATTAATGATAAAATAAACAGGCATTACAGGTCGTGATTAGCTGGAAAGGCGGTAAATGTATGAAGATTATTGATTTACATTGCGATGCATTATTAAAACTTCATGAAGCAAATGATCGTATTCGGTATGCTGATGCAGAAGAGCTCGAAACAAATAAAAGGCGTTTACAACAAGGAGAAGTGGCTGTACAGTGCTTTGCGATTTTTATTGAACCTGGCATCAAACAAGAGCATAAATTCGATGCCGCACTAGGGCAAATTGATTTATTCTACCGTGAAGTACTTGGAAAAAATCCTGAAATGAAACATATTAAAAATTGGTCTGATTTTGACCGTTTAGAGGAAAATCAAATAGGGGCCATGCTTACGTTGGAGGGCGTGGATGCAATTGGTAATGACATAACGAAATTACATATCCTTTATCAATTAGGTGTACGCTCTGTGGGGCTTACTTGGAACAATGCCAATTTAGCTGCTGATGGCGCTGGGGAACCACGAGGAGGTGGGCTAACTTTATTCGGAAAGGAAATCGTTGAATTCAATAATCAACATCATATATTGACTGATGTCTCTCATTTATCTGAAAAGGCATTTTGGGACGTTATGGAAACAGCCAAATACCCGATTGCCAGCCATTCGAACTCACGGCACTTATGTAATCATCCACGAAATTTGTATGGAAACCAAGTTAGGGCTCTTTTCCAAAGGAATGGTATGCTGCATGTTGTTTTTGCCCCACATTTTGTTAAGGAAGACGCAAATGCTACGATCCAAGATGTTGTGAAGCATATTGATTATTTCTGTTCACTAGATGGTGAAAAAAATATCGGTTTAGGATCTGATTTTGACGGGATATCTTCTCATGTAACTGGACTAGAGCATGCAGGAAAGTATCAAGATTTGATTAATGAACTGCTTAAACACTTTTCAGAAGACCAGGTAAAAGGCTTTGCGTATCAAAACTTTTTAGACCATCGACCAACGGATTAAAAGAAGGACCAGATAGAGTAAATCTCTGTCTGGTTTTATTTTGGAATATTTTAGCTGTTAAAGGGCAAATTAGGTTAGGTTAGTTAAAATTTCCATATAGAGGTGAGCTTTAGCGATGAACAACGAAAACAAGAACAACAACCAAGAAAATGAGGAAACGCTGACAACACGTCAGGGACATCCTGTCTCAGATAATCAAAACATTCGTACCATTGGGGATCGTGGCCCAGCTACACTTGAGAATTACCACTTTATTGAAAAGATTTCACATTTTGATCGTGAAGAGGTGCCAGAGCGTGTCGTCCATGCACGCGGAGCTGGAGCATTTGGTTATTTTGAAACGTATGGAAAAGTTGGAGATGAGCCGGTAGAAAAGTATACTCGTGCGAAGGTGTTTTCTGGAGCGGGGAAGAAAACGCCATTAATGGTTCGTTTCTCGACAGTGGCAGGAGCTAAGGATTCACCTGAAACAGCAAGAGACCCCCGTGGTTTTGCAGTAAAAATGTATACAGAAGATGGAAACTGGGATCTAGTTGGGAACAACCTTAAAATTTTCTTTATTCGTGATGCGATGAAGTTTCCTGATATGATTCATGCATTTAAAGCGGATCCAGTTTCAAACGTTCCAAACCCACAGCGAATGTTTGATTTTGTATCCCGTACACCTGAGGCGACACATATGATTACATTTCTTTTCTCTCCTTGGGGAATTCCTGCTACATACCGCCATATGCAGGGTTCTGGTGTAAACACCTATAAATGGGTGAATGCAAAAGGGGAGGCAGTGTTGGTAAAATATCATTGGGAGCCAAAACAGGGTATTCGGAATTTAACACAAGAAGAGGCAGATTCCATACAAGCAAAAAACGTCGGTCATGCGACACAAGATTTATATGAAGCGATTGAAAAAGGAGATTATCCGGAATGGGAACTTTTTGTTCAAATCATGGAGGATGACTATCATCCAGAACTTGATTTTGATCCGCTCGATGATACAAAACTTTGGCCGGAGGATAAGTTTCCATGGTTACCTGTAGGAAGGATGGTCCTAGATCGGAATCCAGTAGATTTCCATGCGGAAATTGAGCAAGCTGCTTTCGGTACAGGGGTTTTAGTTGATGGAATGGACTTCTCTGATGATAAAATGTTGCAAGGCCGGACCTTCTCCTACTCCGATACCCAACGCTATCGTGTTGGTGCAAACTACCTGAAATTACCTGTTAATGCGCCAAAGACAACTGTACGCACAAACCAGCGCCGTGGCCAAATGGATGTACACAGTCAGGAAGAATATGGAAATAATCCTCATATTAACTATGAGCCATCCATGCTCGGAGGCTTAAAGGAAGCAAATACAGAAGGGCGTGCGCCGCATCAGCCAACATATAATGCAGCCGCAATGAGCGCGCCTATTGATCGTCCGAATAACTATGGTCAAGCTGGTCACACCTATCGAAGTCTTGAAGATTGGGAACGTGATGAATTAATCAAGAACCTATCTGAAGCACTGGCTGTATGCGACAAAAAAATCCAAGATGCTATGATTGAACATTTCACGAAAGCAGATGAAGATTATGGTCGTCGTGTCAAAGAAGGCATGGAAATGAAAATGAAAGAACAAAGTGAGATGGAGAGTGGAAAAATTCCAGGTCGTGAAGCAGGGAAATCGAAATATGGTCAAGGTTCATTAGCAGCAAATAAAGCGACTGAAGATGCTGTTAAGAAAAGCCACGAAGCTGATCCTTATTAATTTTCAAATGTTATAGTTATTTATGAGGTAGTTTAGAACTACCGACTTAAAAACAAAAACAGGCTGGAGCCTGTTTTTTGTTTTTCATTATCCTGATCTCTGTTTGGTCTGTTCATTTGCTTTAATGATTGATTCACGGAAAATCCACCTAAGAAAGGGGGGAACAGCAAAAAAGATAAACAAAAGCCGAAAGATTTGAAACGCTGTAACCATAGAAATATCTGCATTTGTTTCATGAGCAAGTATTCCCATTTGATCCATCCCACCAGGTGCTAAGCTTAGGAAGCTTGTCGAAATCGAAACTCCATAATAGTGGACAAGCAATAAACTTAACAGCATGGACCCAAATATCAACACAATCCCACTTAAAACTGCAAGAACCATCATTTTCCCTTTTGCTTTTAGTTTATCTGGTTTTAACATAAGCCCAATATAAACACCAATCATAACTTGAGAGATATCTAGTATATAGGTTGGTAGGGTGGAGGCGTGTAAATCTGTAAGATTAAGAATCGTCGTGCCTACAATCGGTCCTAGCAGGTAAGGAGTCGGCACCTTCATTTTTTGCCCGATAACGGCCATCACAACACAAAGGAGTGCATAAATAAGCCCATTAGGAAAAATCGGTGCGTATTCGGTTACATTCCCATTTAAGATGGACGATAGGGTATTACCCTCAGAAAAAGGACCACTAACCACGATAAAAGGAACGATAAACACAATCATTAATAAACGAGTGACTTGTAGAAAGCTTACAGTTGTGATGTCAATTCCTTTTGCTTCCTCAGCGAAAAGAATCATTTGCGATAAACCGCCAGGGATGCTTCCTGTAAGGATGGTCGGGTAATCAACACCTGTCCCTTTTGAGATGAAATAGGCAATTGCCGCACAAAAAGCAATTAAAGCAATTGTTAGAATGAGCATCGCCGGCAGTTTTGCACTAATTTCAATGAGCGCTTCTTTTGTTAGAGATAACCCAAAAGAATAACCGATGATGATCATTCCAGTATTCCTTACACTGACAGGCCAGTAGAGCTCATTTTTACTAAATTTGGTGGTAAGCATCACAGCAGCAATTGGCCCTAACAGCCAAGGTACGGGTGCCCCGATTAAGGTGAAAATACCTCCACCAGCCAAAGCGGCAAAGAAAGCCGTTAAGGTAGGGGAATGTATTGATATGTACTGATGCCATAGTTTTTTCATCTAGACCCTTCTTTTCGATATAATACATGACATCTTTGATTTTACTATACTTTTCATTCACTGAGAGGAGGGAAATTAAATTCTACGCATAAAAGCAGTGGATGAATGTTCCACTGCTTCCTTCAAGAAGATTATTTCCAAAGTTTCCACCATTTTTTTGATGGATCCTTTGCAGCTGCGGCTTCACGGTAGCTAACAACCATATTTTGGAAAACTTCATCGCGCTTATTAATCTCACTTCTAAATTGTTCGCGCTCCAATTTAAGTGTTTCGAGATAATATTCCCGATCCATTGCTAATTGTTCATTCATCGTGCTTAATTCAGTTGTTGTCATTTCATTATTCTTAGAAAGATAATCAGTGAGAATCTTAAACTCCTCGGAGGATTCATCAAATTTTGCGGCAAGGGTTTGAATCTCTTCGGAAGTTCCCTTTGAAACCTTCGAAAGTGCTTCCGTTAGTGAAGACATTTCTTTCGAAGTTCCTTTTGAAAGTTTCGCGACCGATTCCGAAAGATGAGTTAGATTCTTTGTCGTTCCTTTTGATAACTTTGATAAATTATCCTTTATTGCCGCTACTTCTTTCTTCGTTCCGTTGGTTATCTTCGTAACATTCGAAGTTAAATTGGAAATTTCCTTCGAAGTTCCTTTCGAAAGCTTCGTAACATCTTCCGAAATGGTTGACACCTTTTCTGCAGTCCCTAATGAGACTTCCGAAAGGGTTGCGAATGATTCAGAGGTTTTCTCCGTAGCATCCGTAACATGGTGTGAAAGCTCGTTAAGGTCTGCTTTCATGCGGTCCTTAGAGCGTTGGATGGACAAAGACAGAGCTTTTATGGTTTGGAGGGAATTTGAAGCAATGTCCTTTTTCACCTCTTCAACAATCTCGGTTCGAAGTTCATTCCGAATTTCACTTCGAACATCTTTAATCAGATCCTGTTTATACGTTTCAAGCGCATTAAAAAAGCCCTCCACATCGAATTCTGGTGCCTGTTCAGCAGGTGGGGCTGCCTCCTGGACGGCAGGAAGAGTGGTTTCTACTAGTTCATCTGAAGTATCATTCTCAGTAACCATACTCAAATGTTTTTGCATAAGCTGACGAATCATATCTTTGCTAAGGTTCTTACTGCGCATTTGTTTAATATTTTCAAGAAGCTGAATTTCTTTATCAGTATAAAATCTTGCTCCTTGTCTAGTTCGTGGGATAACGAGTAACCCGTCTAGGTCCTTTTCCCATTGACGGATTGTACCAGATGGAACATTGATTTTTTTAGAAACCTCTTTAATCGTATACGCCTTCATAAATTGATTCATTTTTGCCAACCCTTTCTATATTTTAAAATTTGTTCGTTGTAGAGATGGAACCAATTTTGTATGTGAATTTATTCAGCATCAGGGGTGTGGTTTTCCTGCATGATGACAAAAGCTATCAAAAGAAGTGTAGATTCCTCATAGGTTCGCAAAAACCAACAATTACAAAGCGGTTTTGACAAAATCAAAAAGAGGACTAATAAAAGCATAAATAGTTGTTTCAAAGTCAATTTCGGTTACACTAATCTTATTAAGGTAAATTAAGTGTTTAATCGGGGGGAGAACATGAAATCAATCATTGCAAGCCTTGCAATGGAAAATTGCAGTCAAGCTCTAGAATATTACCAATCGGTCTTTGGCGGAGAAGTAAAAAACACCCAACAGGCTGACGGTGTAGAAATGTTCAAGGGACATGAGGGAAAGTATATTCATGCTGAACTACATATCAATGAAAATTGTATCCTTTATTTAACAGATGTTTTTCACTCAAATCATCAGATAGGCAATCAATTTCAACTGGTCCTTGAAATGAGCAGTGAAGAGGAGCTCTCTTCTGTTTATAAAAAGCTTTCACAGGATGGAACCGTGCAATTCCCTTTATCTGATACCTTCTGGGGAGCGAAGCATGGGGTCGTGAAGGACTGCTTTGGAAACATTTGGGGTTTGAATTATACGAAAAATCAATTGGAGGGATCCTGACTTGTCGGAAGCAAATGTTAGAATTGAAAAGGATTTTCTCGGTGAAAAGAATGTACCAGCCGATGCTTACTATGGAATTCAAACACTAAGAGCTGTGGAAAATTTCCCTATAACAGGCTATCGGATTCATGGAGAGTTAATTAAAGCCTTAGCAATGGTTAAAAAAGCTGCGGCTCTTGCGAATATGGAGGTAGGGAGATTATATAAAGGGCTTGGCGAAGTTATCGTACAAGCTGCTGATGAAATTATTGACGGGGAATGGCATGATCAATTTATCGTTGATCCGATTCAAGGTGGCGCAGGAACATCCATCAATATGAATGCAAACGAAGTCATTGCAAATCGTGCCTTAGAGATTCTTGGGGAACAAAAAGGAGATTATTTTAAATTAAGCCCCAATACTCATGTAAACATGGCACAATCTACGAATGACGCCTTTCCAACAGCCATGCATATCTCAGTGCTATCACTTTTAGATCAACTCCTTGAAACGATGAAGGTGATGTACCGTGTGTTTGAGGGAAAAGCGGAGGAATTTGATTCTTTTATCAAAATGGGCAGGACCCATTTGCAAGATGCTGTTCCCATTAGGCTAGGACAGGAATTCAAGGCGTATAGCAGGGTGATAGCAAGAGATATCAAAAGGATAAGTAACACAAAAAACAGTTTATATGAAGTAAATATGGGAGCAACAGCAGTAGGTACAGGCTTAAATGCAAACCCAAAATATATCAAACGAGTGGTCGAGCATCTTGCTGAAATAAGTGGACTTCCGCTTGTAAATGCAGAACATCTTGTCGATGCAACGCAAAATACGGATGCTTATACAGAGGTTTCTGCGTCGTTAAAAGTTTGCATGATGAATATGTCGAAAATCGCAAATGATTTTCGATTAATGGCCTCAGGTCCTCGAGTTGGATTTAATGAGATCTCTTTGCCGTCAAGACAGCCAGGTTCATCGATTATGCCTGGGAAGGTAAATCCGGTTATGGCAGAGGTCATTAATCAAGTTGCTTTCCAAGTAATCGGCAATGATAACACCGTTTGTCTTGCATCTGAGGCAGGTCAACTTGAACTGAATGTAATGGAGCCTGTGCTCATCTTTAATTTGATTCAGTCCATCTCAATCATGAACAATGCGTTCCATGTGTTTACTGAATACTGCGTGAAAGGGATTGAAGCAAATAAAGAAAAGCTGCAGCAGGATGTTGATCAGAGTGTAGGAATTATTACAGCCGTTAATCCTCATCTAGGGTATGAAGTAGTCGCTAGAATTGCTAGAGAAGCGATCCTCACGGGTAAATCCGTCCGCGAGCTTTGTCTTGCTTATGATGTTTTAACCGAAGAAGAGCTTGATTTAATTTTAAACCCTTTTGAGATGACAAACCCAGGAATTGCAGCCGAGGAACTGTTAAATAAAGATTGACGCTATGAGGGGTGCCAGCTTTTAAAAGTGGTGCCCTAATTTCTGTACAAACGAGTAAGTGCAAACCTATATTTCAGAAAATTCAGTTGACGAAACCCGGGTTCTCTCTGTATTCTATTAATATACATATGTGAAAGCGCTTTATAATAGAAGGAGTTGGAACGATGAGTTACGGAAATCAAGTACAGTTTAAGGTCTATAAGGAACAGGAAAAAGCAGTAGTCCCTGTTTCATATGAAGAATTGGAACAGGCTGCTAAAGAAAAACTTGATGAATCTCCATATTATTATGTGGCGGCTTCGGCTGGTGGGGAAGAAACCGCACGAGCAAATCGTGAAGGCTTCCATTCTTGGAAAATTGTCCCACGAATGCTCTGTGACACTAGAAAGAGAGACTTAAGTGTCGAATTATTTGGAAAGACCATTCCTTATCCAATTCTTTGTGCTCCAGTTGGTGTTCAATCGATCGTTCATCCTGAAGGCGAGATTGCATCAGCAAGGGCGGCTACTTCGATGGGCGTTCCATTTATCTCAAGTACTGCATCGACCCATAGTCTAGAAAAGGTAGCTGCTGCAACGGCAGATGAATCAGTAAAATGGTTTCAGCTTTATTGGAGTTCTGATCGCGAAATTGCCGCTTCAATGGTGCAACGTGCTGAGAAAGCAGGTTATGATGCCATCGTTATTACGCTTGATACCCCGATGATGGCATGGCGCGAAAAGGATATTGAAAATGCTTATCTCCCATTTCTAATGGGGCAGGGAATTGGAAACTACCTTGAAGATCCTGTTTTTTGCTCGAGACTTGAAAAACCACCTCATGAAGACTTAGTGGGTGCTGTGACCTATTGGTCACAGGTGTTCGGCAATCCAAGCTTAACTTGGGATGATCTTCAGTTTATCAAGATGCATACTTCACTCCCTATTTTATTAAAAGGAATCCTTCATCCAGACGATGCGAAGCTAGCGTTAGAACATGGTGTGGATGGGATCATTGTTAGTAATCATGGTGGACGTCAGGTGGATGGTGCTATTGCCGCCATTGATGCTTTGCCCGAGATTATTGACGTTGTAAACGGTGAAATTCCGGTGTTGATGGATAGCGGGATTCGAAGAGGAGCCGATATTGTTAAAGCACTGGCGCTAGGAGCAAAGGCTGTTTTGGTAGGAAGACCGTATATATACGGACTAGCACTTGCTGGTGATGCCGGGGTAAACCAAGTGTTACGAAACCTCATTGCAGACCTTGATTTAACGATGGCATTAGCGGGTAAAAAGTCAATTAGGGAATTAGACAAATCTCTTTTAAAAAGGGTAGAACGATAGATAAAAATGGCAGCCATTATCGTATGGCTGCCATGATGCTTTTATTCTTTTATTAACCCTAGTGATTTTAACCCATTATAGATCCCGGATTGTGTTACTGAAGTAGTCCTATGTTTCGCATATTGAAAGAGATTTTCGTGAGCGTTTCCCATCGCAAACCCCTCACCAACTGAACTAAGCATCTCTTTATCATTCATGCCATCCCCAAAAGCAATCGAGGCTTCCTTAGGGATTTTAAGTGATTTCAACAAATATTCAATGCCAACGCCTTTATTCACTTTATCTCGAATAACATCGAAACAATGGCGCATTCCGTTTACATTCACTTGTGAAAAGTGGAACCCATCTTCAAGAGCATATAGAAGGTGGTCGTTTTCCCCATTGGTCATAACCGTGATTCCGAGAATTTGATTCATGATTTCTTGTGTAAAGAGTTTATTATTTTTCAAGTCAAATGTTTTAATAAACGATTCTACGTTAGGGGTATCAAGCGTAGTAAAATAATTTGTGTCCTTGGTATATAAAACAAGTTCGTGCCTATGCTGTGTAGCGACATCAAGGATTGCTTGGACGCTCTCAGCCTGTATAGTTTCGACGAACACTTCTTCGTTTTGATAAATAGCCAATGCTCCATTGTAGCCAATATAGGAGTGAATGTTTAATTCCTCTCCAAGCTCCCTAATTTCATGGACAGGTCTCCCTGTCGCAAGAACAGTCACGAGACCTTTTTCTTGCACTTGTAGAATCGCATCCTTCGTTGAATCTTCAATGGTGTGATCAGGGCGAAGGATTGTCCCATCGATATCTAGAAATAAAATTTGGTATGAGTTCATCTAATATCTCCTTACTATCCTTGTTTCTCTCTATTCTACCTTTAAACAAAAATCCAGACAAATACTATAAGTCTCATGAGGATATTATTCACAACCTACTCGATAAAAATCATGCTCAGCAATGTTTCGTTGTATAATAAAGAAATAAACTGTTTTAAAGAGGTGATAAAATGATGGAAGCTGAAACTATTTTTAACAAGCTAAAAGGCAGAAAACCAAAAATTCTCGGCGAAGAAGATTTCTTTCGAGTTTCCGTCCTTTTGCCACTAGTTGAAAAAGATGGAGAAACCCATGTCTTATTTGAGGTAAGGGCTAGCCATATGCGGAGACAACCAAATGAAGTGTGCTTTCCAGGTGGGAAAATGGATGATAAAGATCCAACTGAAATGCATTGCGCCATCCGCGAAACGACTGAAGAGCTTGGGATTTGTGAGAGTGATATCTCAAATGTGATTCCCCTTGATTACTTAGTGTCTGCTTTTGGTACCGTTATCTATCCATTTGTGGGTTTTATAGATGACATCCATAAACTGCGCCCAAATCCAGATGAAGTAGGCAATACCTTTACTGTGCCGCTATCCTACCTAAGACAAACAGAACCAGAACGATATAAAATTAATTTTGAAGTTCAACCAGAAGATGGATTCCCTTTTGACTTAATCGTCGGGGGCGAAAACTATAACTGGCAAACAAGACATGTGGATGAACTTTTCTATCAGTATGATGGAAATGTAATTTGGGGACTAACGGCCCGAATTCTTACACATTTTCTGGAGTTAACAGCAACAGAATAGTTTTCATGCATTATGATCACGCCTCTCTAGTCGTTTAGATCTTTTCTGAGAGAAATATTCTCCTAGTAAAGTAATTCTTCAAACAAAAGAGAAAATTCTTGCATCTCACGGATGAACAAGGGATAATGAAAAACAAAACGATAGCGGAGGATGGAAAATGAAAGTCGTTAAATTCGGAGGCTCATCTTTAGCCTCCGGTCAACAGGTTGAAAAGGTATTTAATATTGTTGTCTCAGACAAAGATCGAAAAGTAGTGGTCGTTTCTGCTCCAGGGAAAAGGTATTCGGAAGACATTAAAGTAACTGACCTTCTTATTGCATGTGCAGAACATGTAGTAGAAACAGGGAATGGGGGCGAATTTTTTGACGCCGTCATTCAAAGATATACCGACATTGCCGCAGATCTTGGTTTAGACAACGAAATCATCGAGATTATTACGGATGATTTGTTAAAATTATTAGCAGACCGATCGAAGAGTCATGAGCGATTTATGGAGTCCATAAAAGCGAGTGGCGAGGACAATAATGCGAAATTGATTGCAGCCTATTTTCAATCACGCGGGGTTGAAGCACATTATGTAAATCCTAAGGATGCTGGACTCCTTGTAAGTGATGAGCCTGGTCATGCGCAGGTACTACCTGAAACGTATGATCATTTATATGAATTGCGGACAAAACCCGGTATTTTAGTGATCCCTGGCTTCTTTGGTTATACAAAAGCAGGGGATGTTGTGACCTTTTCACGAAGTGGCTCGGATATTACCGGCTCGATTTTAGCGAATGGTGTCAAAGCGGATGTTTATGAAAATTTCACGGATGTTGATGCAGTTTGTTCTGTCAACCCAGGTATTGTTACCAATCCAAAGGAAATCCGAGAGTTAACTTATCGTGAAATGCGTGAGCTTTCCTATGCAGGCTTTTCTGTGTTCCATGATGAAGCCTTGATGCCAGCCTTTCATGCGGGAATCCCGGTACATGTTCGGAACACAAATAATCCAGAAGCACAGGGAACAAGGATTGTTAGCAAACGTGAAAATCAAAATGGACCGGTTGTTGGAATTGCAAGCGATAAAGGCTTTTGCAGTATCTATGTGAGTAAATACTTAATGAACCGAGAAATAGGATTTGGACGAAAACTCCTTCAGATTTTAGAAGAATATGAGTTGTCCTATGAACATTTGCCATCGGGGATTGATGATATCTCCATTATTTTGCGACAAGACCAAATGAACCTTACGTTTGAACAAGATATGTTAAAACGCATTAAAACAGAACTTGAAGCAGATGAGGTTAAAATTCAGCATAATCTTAGTTTGATCATGGTTGTAGGCGAAGGGATGCGCTGCAATGTTGGGACGATGTCTAGAGCAGCAAAAGCTCTCTCGAATATTGGGGTAAATATTGAAATGATCAATCAGGGTTCTTCTGAAGTCAGCATGATGTTTGGCGTAAAGGAATCGGACGAAAAGAAAGCGGTCCAAGCACTATATAACGAATTTTTTGCTAGTGTTATTGCTTAATTGCCACAAGCGAATACCTGTAAGAATAATCAATAGTTAATTTTTATATAAAAAAACACTGACTTCCTGTTTCAATTTAGGGAAGTCAGTGTTTTTTTATTTGTAGGTATCATGAAAATCTACTGTTTGTAACGGATATACTCGTAATGGGATGTTGGTTCCTTTTTTTCTATCTCGCCATTTTTATCATAATAAACCTCATATTCGCGGTAGGTTTCCACGATTTCCCCATCGACTTCATCTTGACTCACGAGGAACATTTCTAAGGTAGGAATATCCTGGAGAGGCCTATCACCATCTGCTTTTAAAGATGAAACCGTTACGGCATCCTCAGAAGGAAATTTCATGACTTCATTTAAGGTTAACTGAATAACCCCTAAAAACAACACTATAAATAACCCCAATGGAATTAACGTCCTCACCAACTTTACCTCCCATTTAAGAAAATTACTCTACTAGACTATATGCTTGTACCGGTCAGGTAGTACATTTTTTCTTACCCCAGACTGTTGTATGTAGATAAACTAGCCAAAATTTATTCTGTTTTATTTTAAACGTTTAGCTAAGTTAGAATATTTCTTGGGTAAGCGCACAAAGTGACAGGTTTCTATGAAAACACAACCAGGTTTAGACATCTTTGTTGCGAATCTTTTCTAATTATGGTGGTTTATCTTTCGTTTAAGCGTTAATAGAAACTTAGCTATACATATTTTAGCAGTTACTAGGTGATTGCTATATTCCTGCTATAAATGTTATACTTCATGCCTAAATGAATGTCATGTATTCTAGTGACATAGGAAAAACTCATTCAGACTAAACTTTTTGTCGTTTTTTTAAAGTGAGTTATGTACATTTCAATTATTTTAGTCAAACGGTATCCATTCATAGAAGGATGCTATATAATGATTGTCGATGTTTTTTTCTTGTGCCAATTTAATTTTCTATAAGCTTGGGGGGATTATCGTATGAAAATGAGAGTTTCAGCGGTTCAATATCATCTTCATACCATTAAGGCGTTTGAAGAATTTGCGGCCCAATGTGAGCATTACATCAAAACCGCTCAAGAATATGGGTCCGAGTTTGTTTTGTTTCCCGAGTTTTTTACAACTCAACTGCTTTCCATTGGCAGTGAGCTTGAAACGAGTCTGACAATTAATGAATTACCCGGATTTACTGACCAATATTTAGATCTTTTTCAATCTTTTGCGATAAAAACAGGTATGCACATTATTGGTGGGACCCACATCATTTCACGTTACGGGAAGCTTTACAATGTAGCTCACCTTTTTTATCCAAATGGACGAATTGAGGAGCAGGCTAAATTGCATATTACTCCTAGTGAAATACAGGAGTGGAATATGTCCGCAGGTGATAGCTTTAGAGTGTTTGATACGGATAAAGGTCGAATAGCGATGTTGACTTGTTATGATATAGAGTTTCCAGAAATTGTCCGAATGGCCAAAGTGAAGGGTGCCGATGTGATTTTCTGCCCATCGTGTACAGATGAGCGTCATGGTTTTCATCGGGTACGTTACACTAGTCACGCTCGTGCAATTGAGAACCAGATTTATGTTGTTCTAACAGGCACTGTAGGAAGTTTGCCGACAGTTGATTTTATGAGAGCGAATTTCGGGCAGGCAGCCGTGATTACTCCAAATGATATTCCGTTTCCACCAAAAGGACTGATGGTCGAAGGGGAGTTAAATCATGATATGGTGGTTACAGCTGATCTTGACCTTAATCTTTTGTATGAGGTACGTGAACGTGGCTCCGTTACTACCTGGCGTGACCGCCGAACGGATTTATACACTGATTGGGAGAAGGAAGAGAGAGTTAGTGCTAGGGACATTTCTTGGAATGAGTAACTTTGTAGCGATGTCGGACCAACTTTGTTGGTCTTTTTCTTTTGTTGGTGTAAACTATCTTTTGTTGAACTTAGTCAGTTCAATATTATCTTAGCTATTTCCTTGAAGGAAATAGGGAAGGAGAAGAGGTATGCAGGAGTTAAAAGGTAAAACAGCGATTATTACTGGAGGTGGAAGAGGAATTGGTCGTGCAGCAGCCATTGCCCTTGCACGAGAAGGTGTAAACATTGGGCTCTTAGGAAGAACTCTCACCAACTTAGAAAAAGTGACGGAAGAACTGGAAGCTTTTGGTGTGAATGTATCCGGGGCGGCTGCAGATGTGGCGGATATTGAATCTGTTCAGCATGCTGTTGAGCATATTAAATCAGAGTTGGGTCCGATTGATATCTTAATTAACAATGCGGGAATTGCCAAATTTGGTGGGTTTCTTGAATTAGAACCTTCAGAGTGGGAGCAGATCATTAAGGTCAATTTAATGGGTACATATTATGTAACGAGAGCAGTCCTACCTGAAATGATAGAAAGAAGGACAGGCGATATTATTAATATCTCCTCAACTGCAGGACAAAAGGGAGCACCAGTGACAAGTGCTTATAGTGCATCAAAGTTTGCTGTGCTTGGCCTTACTGAATCCTTATTGATGGAAGTGAGAAAGCATAATATTCGTGTCACAGCAATAACACCGAGTACCGTTGCAACAGATTTGGCCGTTGAAAATAATTTAGTTGGTGAAAATACCGAAAAAGTCATGCAGGCTGAAGACCTCGCAGAAATGATTGTGGCTCAGCTTAAGCTACATCCTCGAGTGTTTGTAAAATCAGTTGGTCTTTGGTCGACTAATCCATAAGCAAGGAGAGCTGTCATACGTGTATGTATGGCAGTTTTTTTATTGTCTAAAAATGATATCGATAGGGGAGGGGAGGCAGGATGCGGAGTTTGTACACTTTGTCCATCTGAGATGGACACTGAATTTTAGGTGATAGGAGCAGGTACTAAATATCACTTGAAACAGTTAGGGGATGTAACTAATACAGAGGTGAATGCATATTTTCCTAGTATACAATTGTTCTTTATTGAGTATAACAACACCATTATATCTTGTTCTGTGGATAACTCCAAAATAGGACAAAAGACCTTGTGGATAAGAGTGGTTTGTGAATAAGTTTTTAGAAATGTGGATAACAGGATGTGGATTGTTTGCCACCCTTTTTTGAATGAAAAAACAAAAGAGAGCAAAAGGTAAAAAAACCTGGATTGTGAAATTGAGCGAAGATAGCTACCTTCAACCATAAGGGTGGCCTTTTTTATTAAACTGAATGGATCTTTATGACGTTTCTTAATTCTTGTTAATAAACTAGTAGGAAGAGCATCCTCTAATAAAAACCGTTGTAGTCTGCCAATTTCTGATAATTGGCACCTTTTCTCACAAAACTCTTGTGAAGAATACTATATTGTGTTATCCTCACAAAAATCATCTAAAAAAGACAAGGATTATTTCAATATAAAGAACCACTAAGAAGGAAGAACAGAACCCTCTAATCCTCAAATGGTAAATAACAAGAAGTATTTTATGAAAAGCTATCAACAAAGGAGGAAAAATAGATGCGTGATGTAACGCTTTTAGATATATTTGAACACCATATTACACAGAAATATGTTAAACGTTCAGGCTTTGCCCATGCCATTGCTGTTGCGTACCATGCCTTCCATTTTGCGAAACAATATCATGAAGATGTTGATATTGCCACGAAAGCTGGATTTTTGCATGATATTGGTCATTTCACATGGTATCGAAACGGAAAGTGGGATTATGAATTGTATAGACAAAACGATATTCACCCAATCAAGGGAGCGGAAAGGGCCCATAAGCTTTTGATTCGTTTAGGTGAGAATCCGATTCAAGCCAAAACCATTGCGTTGGCGATTTTATTTCATACAGATTCCTTTTTGCCTTCAAATGATATCGAGAGAACACCTTTACAAAAGATTGTCAAATGGGCGGATGAGAAAGATGAGGAAGAAGGTGGTGCGCACCATTATAGAACGATAAATAAGGAGCGGGCGAGAGAGAGTATCATAAGGCTAGACAAAATGATTGATGAGGAACTACAAAGTTTTGAAAAGAAAAGATTGACGAAGTAAAAAAACGAGCATATCGGTAGCTCGTTTTTTATTTTGTCGTTAAACTCTTTAAGCAAATGTAGTTATATTCGTAGGAAGGCTATCGTGAAATAAACTGATTAATTGAAAATATTGAATTGTATTCCTATCAGATTAGGTGTATTTTAAGGGTAACAATCTATATGGAGGGAATGCACATGAACGTTTTTGATGCGATTCAAAAAAGGCGAGAGATTACTCAATTCCAGATGAAAAAAGTTCCGCAAAATGAATTGGAACTGCTATTGGATGCAGGATACTTAGCGCCAACAGGGAATAACTTACCTTCAAAGGAGCTCGTTCTTGTTACGAATCAAGAAATGCTTCATCACTTGTCAAAAACAACTCCTTATGTTCAATGGCTAGAAAATTCATCAGCTGCAATTGTTGTATTAGGCAGACCTGAGATTAGCAAATATTGGCTGCAGGATACCTCGATTGCTTGTGGGTTTATTTGGCTTGAGGCAGTAGAAGTAGGATTAGGGGCCGCCTTTGGTGCGGTTTACCATGCTGAAGATGCTAACGAGTCCAAGGTACGCGAAGATCATGTTCGAGAAGCTCTTGGCATTCCTGAGGATCGTCGAGTGGTAGCTATTTTGGGTGTTGGGTATCCAGAGAAGGAACCGGAAGCGAAGGAGCTGCTCTCTCGAGATACAGTCGTCTATTATGAAAATTTTAAGAAATAAACAAAAAAGTGGAGATGAATTTTTATATTCATCTCCACTTTTATTCAAAATATAAAACTTATAGGATAAGAATGTTCATCCGTCAGTTTTATCTGCAAAGCCTTAAAAGGACATTATCTCATTATGAGAGCTCTAATCTATATACCGCTAACAGGGCGCTTCTTACTTATCCTATTATTTTACAAAGAATCTTGATTTCTCTGAAATGAAATCTGCGATAATGACTAAAATAAGGTAACAGATTAATAACAGCGTTATTTCTGTGTAATGGAAAAAGCTCATGCTTAGTTTGAATTCTTGCCCAAGGCCGCCGGCACCAACGAATCCGACAACGATGGTCGTTCGCATGATAACCTCCCAGCGGTACAGGATATAGGTCAAGAATTGCGGTAGAACGGTCGGTAACACACCGTACATAAGAATTTGTGCTCGCCCAGCGCCTGCGGAGGCTAGGTTACGAATTGGTCGCGAGTCTGTATCCTCAATAACTTCTGCACACAACTTCCCTAAAATCCCGAAGTTATGAAGTGCTAAGGCAATCGCACCAGGGAGGATTCCTGGTTTAAAAATAAAGATAATGATCATTGCCCAAACAAGTTCCGG
This sequence comes from Mesobacillus maritimus, assembly GCF_019749255.1. GTDB lineage: Bacteria > Bacillota > Bacilli > Bacillales > Cytobacillaceae > Mesobacillus_B > Mesobacillus_B maritimus_A. Next base: position 250,949 of record NZ_JACWFH010000007.1, read on the forward strand.
AATTGCTCGGCTGAAAATATAACTGATTCGAATCAAACCGAATACAACCCAACGATACCACTTCCTTGACAATGTTAAGGTTCCATCTGCAACATTGCGCGCAGCAGGGATGACTGTTAAAAACATAACGATGGTTGAAAAGCCAATGGCCATAATGCTCATTTGCAAGGTCTCTATCGTTAGTGTAAAAGCGTAAGACCAGCTGTCTCGATTCAAAAAAGCAATCTCTTCTTGCCCAACACCAAATAACCCTTTAAAAAACTTACTCGCATAAGCTACATTTTCTTTCGAAAACAACTCCAAAAAGCTTGCATTTTTTACCCCGATGACAAAATACCAAGAAGCGGCGATTAAAAGGAGGAAGGCATAGAAGGAAAAGGTAAGGAATGTAAATTTTCGTTTCTTCATAGCTGCATCCTCTTTCTAAGCATATTACTCCAGCCATCAATCAAAATAACTAAGATGATGAGGAAATAAATAAAAGTCCATACTTCATCATAATGAAGGTCATTTAATGACAGTTGAATTTGATAGCCTAATCCACCTAATCCGACAAAACTCATGATTGCGGAAGATCGGACTGCACATTCATAGCGGTACATCGTGTAGCTAATCATACTGTTTTTAACGCTCGGAAGATACCCATAAAAGAGACATTGAAGCCTAGATGCTCCAGTAGCTTTTAGTGCCAGAATGGGCTCCTCAGGAACATCATTGATCATGTCTGCAAAAATACGACCGAGAATGCCGCCATATGGAATTGCAAGAGCAAAAATTGCTGCATAGGGGGAAAGTCCAAAGGAAGCAACGAATAGCCAAGCCCACACAAGTTCATGAATTGCTCGCATGAATCCAAGGACCCCACGGAAGGACCCTTTCATATAGGTTCGGGACCGTTTCCCTGAAGCCAACACCCCAGAAGCAAGTATCCCAATAATTAAAGCAAGAATCAGGGCGAGACTCATCCCAGCGGTCGCATAGGCTAGTGTAAGCCAGGAGGATTCTATAGCAAGTATGAGGATATCCAAGGATAAATCCGGAGTAAACATCGCTGCAAAGATTTCAGCAGCAGGCCCAATCCCACTTGAATGCATAACCCCTTCTTGCCAATTTACCCCAAATAAACTCCATGCAAATAAAAGAAGCAGAAAAAGGGTGAGAACCTTTCTTTTATGAAGATCAAAGGAGAGCATCGTTACTTCAGCTCCTTTAGCTGATAAAGGTCCTGGAGTTGTTCGTCGGTCACGTGTTCAGCCGGAAGGTCAAAGAAGAGTTCACCGTTTTTAAGGGCAATCAGCCTTGTAAAATACTTACGGGCATACTCAACAGAATGAAGGCTGGCAATAACGGTTTGATGTTCTTCCTTCGCTATTTTCGTTAACATATCGAGAATGTCATCTGCTCTTGCTGGGTCAAGAGATGCCACTGGTTCATCAGCGAGGATTATCTCAGGTTTTTGCATGAGCAATCTTGCGAGCGCGACCCGCTGTTGTTCACCGCCTGAAAGGTTTGAAGTGCGTTCATATGCCTTATCAGGAAGTCCGACCCGCTCTAGTGCTTTCATGGCTACTTGTTTTTCTTGTGGAATAAACAAACTGAAAAGTGATTTAAAAAAGCCCCAATCCGCCAAACGACCAGCAAGCACATTATGAATGACGGCTAGTTGTCCGACCAAATCAAATTGCTGGCGGATAATCCCGATTTTCTTTGCGCGCTTTTTTTGATCAGCGTATTGGGTAATGGGTTTCCCGTCCACAATTACTTCACCGCTGTCTGGCTGGAGAATGGTTGCAAGTAAATTCAGCAAAGTCGTTTTACCTGCGCCGCTTGGACCGATTAAAGCGATCAATTCACCTTTTTCGACAATAAAAGAAAGGGAAGATAAGGCTATCTTCCGCTCATAATTTTTCGATATTTGATTGATTTCTAATATGTTTTGATTAGACACGCTGTGTCACCTACTTGATAATCTCTAGTTCTTTTGCCACTTTTTCAATGGCTGAGTAGTTTTCGTTCTTTGTTTCAATAAATTGGTCTGTAGAAAGAAGGTCCATGACTTCATTGTCACCAGGTTTCATTGAAAGAATCGCTTCCTTCAACTTTGCTTTCGTATCTTCATCCATCTTATTAACTGTCCAGTTGTAATCATAATAATGTGGAGTGGTATAGAAAACCTTTACTTTGCTAGTATCCACTTTTCCTTCTTCGACTGCCGCTTCCCAAACAGAGATATTAAGAGCACCGGTTTGGTATGCACCTGATTCAACTAATTTATAAGTTTTATCGTGTGATCCAGAATAGTTTGGAGTGCCATCCAGATCTTTATTAGCGTCAATCCCAGCTTCCATCATAAAATAACGAGGCATTAAATGTCCAGAAGTTGAGCTCTCGCTCCCAAATGTAAAGGTTTTTCCCTTAAGCTCTTCTAATGAACTAATCTCTAAATCTGCTTGAGCAATAAAGACAGATTCGAATTTTTCATCGACTGGGCGCTGTGCAATGGCTTCGGCTTCTGGGACAAGGTTTCTAGCTTGTACGCCAGTTAACCCACCAAACCAAGCTAATTGAATTTCGCCTCTTTCAAATGCTGTTACAAGTGCTGCATAATCAACGGATGGAACAAATTCTACTTCAAACCCTGTTTTTTCAGCTAGGTCAGCTGCAAAATCATCCATACTGCGGTTGAGGTCCGCTGTATTTTGGTCGGGAATCATCCCGATTTTAATTGTTTCAACTTCTGCTGATTCTGAACTTTTGTCAGATTCAACTGCATCATCCTCTGAATTGCCACAGGCTGCGAGGAAAAGGACCATCATGATTCCTAATAGAAGTGCTAGTTGTTTTTTCATCTTGTAGTCTCCTTGTCTAAAAAATTCCTTCTCCACTATACCATTGAATACTAGTATGCTTACAATTCATAAAATCGATGGATTAGATATTTATGTATTGATTTTTTGAATACAGTTTACATAGGGAACTTATCACTTTTTTCTAAAAATAATAACTTAACAAAGGAATAGAGAGCAAAAAAGCCCTAATGTTTAGGGCTTTTTCTGTCATTGGCACTCTATTTAAGCTTTTTCAGCCCATTCTTCGACGTTCCAAACTTTTGTTACCCAATCCTCATAAAAATCAGGTTCATGGCTAACGAGGATAATGGTTCCTTTGAATTCTTTCATGGCCTTTTTCAGCTCTGCTTTTGCGGTCACGTCTAAATGGTTGGTCGGCTCATCAAATAGCAGCCAGTTGCTTTCTTCCATCATAAGCTTACAGAGGCGGACCTTCGCTTGCTCGCCACCGCTTAACTGATTGAGCGGGCGAGAGATATGTTCGTTCTTTAACCCACAACGAGCAAGTGCTGCTCTGACCTGGTGTTGGTCAAGGCTGGGATAAGCATTCCATACATCTTCAATCGGAGTGATGTCTTTGGCTTTGACTTCTTGTTCAAAATAGGAAGGATAGAGAAAATCGCCGCGCTCAATTTTCCCACTAAGAGCAGGAATCTTTCCGAGAATTGTTTTAAGCAAGGTGGATTTTCCGACTCCGTTCATCCCCACGAGAGCAATTTTCTCCCCGCGCTCAATGGTCATGGTCAATTTAGGGAGAAGTGGGTGGGTGTACCCGATTTCAACATCCTTGCCTTCAAAAACATAACGGCTAGAACTACGGGACTCTTTGAATTCAAAGGTGGGCTTCACCGCAGTCTCCGGGCGATCAATTCGTTCCATACGGTCTAATTGTTTCTGGCGGCTTTTTGCTCGACCAGTGGTAGAGTACCGCGCTTTATTTTTTGCAATAAAGTCTTCTTGCTTTTTAATGAATTCCTTTTGCTTTTCATAAGCGTTGATATGTTGGTTCTTATTGATTTCGGCGAGCTCTAAGAACTTTTCATACGTTGCTGTGTAGCGAGAAAGCTTTGAAAATTCTAGATGGAAGATGACGTTTGATACAGAGTTCATAAATTCGGTATCATGTGAAATCAAAAGGAAAGCGTATGGATATTCTTTTAAATAAGTCGATAACCACCGGATATGCTCGACATCTAAATAGTTGGTGGGCTCATCAAGCAGAAGAACTTTTGGTTGCTCGAGCAATAGCTTCGCAAGAAGGACTTTTGTTCGCTGTCCACCACTTAACGCAGATACATCGCGGTCAAGTCCAATCGCATCAATCCCAAGACCACGCGCTGCTTCTTCTACCTTCATATCTAAAGTATAGAAACCACCAGCATCAAGTTCATCCTGAATCTCAGCCATTTTTTCAAGCAAAAGCTCGAGTTCTTCTGGAGAAGCATCAGCCATTTTCGCGGTAACTTCATTTAATTCTTCTTCTCTTTTAAATAGAGGAAGGAAGGCATCATTCAAAACGTCGCGAATCCTTTTTCCAGGGGTTAACACCGTATGCTGATCTAAGTAGCCATAATGGGTTCCAGGAGTCCACTCGACCTTTCCAGAGTCATGAATCAACTGATTGGTAATGATATTCATCAGTGTTGATTTTCCAACACCATTTGCGCCAACAAGGCCTGCGTGGTCCTCAGCAAGAAGGCGGAATGAAACATCTTTAAAAAGGGTGCGGTCACCAAAAGTGTGACTTAATTTATCTACTGTTAATAAACTCATAGTATGAATCCTCGCTTTTGTCTATTTGTATCCTATACACTCATTATTCGATGATACTAAATTCTGGCCGTTTCGGAAAGTTCTTTTCACTGGAAGTCTTTTTAAAATTATTTTGATTGTTCTGTGCATGTCCTGATGGAAAAATATGCCTGTCTTTGCTATAATTGTAGATATAAGGGAGGGGAAAAGTATGAAAGCGACAGGTATTGTTCGTAAAACTGACCAACTTGGTCGGATCGTTATTCCGATGGAATTGCGAAAAAAGATGGACATTCATGAAAATGACCCGCTTGAAATCTTTGTCGATGAAGATACCATCATTCTCCAAAAGTACTGCCCAAATAAAACCTGTATGATTACTGGACAAATAAGTTCTAAAAACCTAGAACTGGCTGGTGGAAAAATTGTTCTTAGCCCTGAGGGAGCGGAGCTTTTGATGAAAGAAATCGAAAGCTACTTATTGAACCCTGCGAGGTAAGCATTTTGGATAAATGATGCGGCGTTCGAAACGCTGCTATTTTTTTTCGCTTATTTTTGTTATGATTTTATAAGTACCCTTTGAATATACTGGATGAAATGGAACAAATTATTAGGATTGGGCTTAATCAGTATGTATGACTATTTTTAACAATCAATGAGGCAATAACAAGTAAAGATGGGATAGAGTCTTACTTGAGAAAGGCGTGCGACATGAAAAAACACATACCAAATTTATTCACCTTTGGAAACTTATTTTGCGGGTTTCTAGCCATTAGTTATATCATTAATGGTGATATGCGAAACGCCCCGATTCTGATTTTTATCGCAATTATGTTAGATGCTGTGGACGGTAGAATTGCGAGAATTCTTGGAGTTTCCAATGAAATGGGGAAAGAACTCGATTCACTTGCCGATATTGTTTCTTTCGGCGTCGTCCCTGCTCTTTTGGTTGCCTACACGTATTTTAGTGATTTTGGCATGGTGGGCATTGTGTTTGCAGGTTTATTTCCGTTGTTTGGAGCCTACAGACTTGCAAGGTTTAATATCACGGATCAATCGGAGTCATTAAAATTCTTTATGGGAATTCCAATTACATTAGCTGGAGGAATTGTCACCTTTTTAGTGTTGTTTAGTAAAACCATACCTGTGTTGATATTTGCTATTATCTTTTATTTATTAGCCATTCTAATGGTGAGCAGGATGAGAATTCCTAGTTTTAAAAAAATCGGCTTGCCTAAATACAGCGTCCTCATTACATTGTTTCTATTTTATATGGTCTATTTATTTGCAAAAACACGATTTGAACAGGTACCGGTCTATTTCTATGTAGCACTTGCAACATACATTCTGTTCGTTGTTGTTCGCTTCTTTAAAGAAAAAGAACCAAGGTTTCCGATTAGGAGAAGAAAGCTGCCGAAAAGGTTTAAATGGAAATTACGGAAAAAGTAAAAGCATATAATGATTAGAGAAGAAGGAGACGTAAAAGTTTCCTTCTTTTTTCTATAAGAAAGGTCAATTCGCAACACCTTGAAAATAAAATAACGTGAAGTTTATCTTTGAATGACATAAAAAATGGTAAGAAGGGGGAGTAAAGATGACGAGTAAAGCTTTGCAGGAATTTCTTATAGAAAATCTAAACGAGTTAAAAGGAAAAGGTCTATATAACACAATTGAACCTTTAGAAGGTGCGAATGGACCTGTTATTACGATTAATGGGAAGGTGCTTATCAACTTATCCTCCAATAATTATTTAGGGTTAGCTACGGATTCACGCTTAAAAGAAGCAGCCATCAAAGCGATAGGAACTTATGGTGTGGGTGCCGGTGCTGTAAGAACGATCAATGGCACGTTTGACCTTCATCTTGAACTTGAGGAAAAGCTTGCGGATTTTAAACAAACTGAGGCTGCAATCGCTTATCAATCTGGTTTTAATTGCAATATGGCCGCCATATCTGCGGTGATGGATCAGCAAGATGCGATTCTCTCGGATGAATTAAACCACGCTTCCATCATTGACGGGTGCCGACTTTCAAAGGCGAAGGTCATCACTTTTGCTCATTCAAACATGCAGGATTTACGAGCCAAAGCCCAACAAGCAATTTCTTCGGGAAAATATAAAAAAATTATGGTCATTACAGATGGTGTTTTTTCCATGGACGGAGATCTTGCGAGATTACCAGAGATTGTAAACATCGCAGAGGAATTAGGGTTAATTACTTATGTTGACGATGCGCATGGTTCAGGTGTTCTTGGGGATGGTGCAGGGACAGTAAAACATTTTGGGTTATCTGATAGAATTGATTTTCAAATTGGTACCTTATCGAAAGCTATCGGGGTGGTTGGTGGCTATGTAGCGGGAAAACGAGAGTTAATTGAGTGGTTAAAAGTTCGGAGTCGACCATTCTTATTTTCAACTTCCCTTACCCCAGCCGATGTTGCAGCATCAATTCGGGCAATAGAACTGTTAGGTAAGAGCACTGAATTGAATAAACAGTTATGGGAAAATGCGGATTATTTAAAAGCAGGGTTATCAAAACTAGGGTTTAATATCGGAGCCAGCGAAACCCCGATTACGCCCTGCATCATTGGGAACGAAACCCTGACCCAAGCATTTAGTAGACGGTTATATGAGGAAGGAGTCTACGCAAAATCAATTGTTTTTCCTACCGTTCCGAAGGGGACTGGACGAGTGCGGAATATGCCCACTGCTGCTCATACAAAGAAAATGGTGGATGAGGCACTTGCCGTTTACGAAAAAGTCGGGAAAGAGTTCGGAATCATCTGATAAAAATAATCCCATTCTAGGTGAATTGAATAGGATATCTTAGCTTCGTGTGTTGAATTGGAGGTAAGCTATTCAATGAAACGAATTATGATTACCGGCGCTCTTGGTCAAATCGGTTCAGAACTGACTTTACATCTTAGAGACCTATATGGGACGGAAAATGTCTTGGCAACAGATATTAAATCTGATGAAAGTAAAACAACTACAGATGGCCCTTTTCAAATTTTAGATGTGTTAGACGGGAAAACAATGGTAGAAGTAGGAAGAAAATTCCGTGCAGATAGTATTATCCACCTGGCAGCCTTGTTGTCAGCTACAGCGGAAAACAACCCAGTGTTTGCTTGGAATTTAAATATGGGGGGCCTCCTGAATGCTCTTGAAACAGCAAAGGAGCTAGGTGCCCAGTTTTTTGCACCTAGCTCAATTGGTGCATTCGGACCGAGTACACCGAAGGAAGGAACTCCTCAAGATACTATTCAACGCCCAACAACGATGTATGGGGTGAATAAGGTAGCGGGGGAGTTATTAGCAGACTATTACTTTCATCGTTATGGTGTGGATACAAGAGGTTTACGGTTTCCAGGGTTAATTTCCTATCAAACACCGCCAGGCGGAGGAACGACAGATTACGCCGTTGAGATTTATTATGAAGCCATCAAGCACAGAACCTATACTTCATACATTGCGAAGGGAACCTATTTAGATATGATGTATATGCCTGATGCTCTTGAGGCAATGATTCTATTAATGGAAACAGATGGAGGAAAATTAAAGCATCGGAATGCCTTTAATGTCACGGCAATGAGTGTCGCTCCAGAAGATGTGGCAAGTGCAATCCAAAAAGAACTTCCAGATTTTACGATAAAATACGAGGTTGACCCCATGCGTCAGCAGATTGCTGAAAGTTGGCCCAATCAAATAGATGCAACTGCAGCAAAAGAAGAGTGGGGCTTTAATCCGAAGTTTAATTTAGACGAAATGACAAAGGATATGATTATGAAACTATCAAATAAACTCCTTTGAGCATCGAAATCGATGCCAAACATAATTCTTTAGTGTCACGAAAGAATCGACAGATAAGTTTAAATAATTATAAAAAACTATTAAGTTTACATGATAGGATTTGCTTATGTATCCTCTAAATAGGTAGCTAGAAGGACAGGAGGAAAATACATGCAAATCCTTGGAATCATCTTTGGTTCAGTCATTGTTGCAATGGCATTCAACTTATTTTTAATTCCACACGAGATCTTAAGCAGTGGGTTATCAGGTATCTCGATGATTTTCGGTATTTTAACGCCGATTAATACAGGGATTGTAAACTTCCTTTTAAATTTACCATTATTGATACTGGGATATTTGAAACTAGGAAGAAAATTTATTATCCATACCATCCTGTCTGTAACGGTGATTTCTATTGGGCTTTATACCGTTCCGGTTATTACGATGGCACATGACATTATTTTGTCTTCGATTTTTGGTGGAGTTGTAGCAGGGATTGGAATTGGGATTATCTTTCGTTGTCAAGGTTCATCAGGTGGATTAGATGTAATTGGAATGCTAATCGCGAGAAAAAAAGACTTTCCAATTGGAACGATGTTAACGATGATGAATGCAGCGATTATTTTGATAAGTGGTCTGCTTTTCAATTGGGATACGGCCTTGTACACAATGGTTTCTATTTTTGTAACAGGCAAAGTCGTAGATGCTGTTTACACTCATCATGAGAAATTAACCTTAATGATTGTTACCCAAAAAGGCGAAGAAATGCGGGAACATTTACTTGGAAATATTTATCGTGGGGTAACCGTTTTTGATGGCATGGGTGGATTCACGAATGAAAAGCGTAAGATCCTCATGACCGTTATATCCCGCTATGAATTAGGCGTTGTGAAAACGTTAATTTCAGAAATCGATTCTTCTGCATTTGTGAATATTACCGAAACCGTGGAAGTCATGGGATTGTTCCATAAACCGCGAGTCTAAATCGAAAATGTTACTAACTTAACGCTGGTTTTAACTAAGGAGAGCTATTTTTTGCTGAATTAAATCAAGCAAACTTAAAAAGAAAGCAGTGTGCCTAAGGCAAACTGCTTTCTTTTCGTTTTGTTTTACCATTTTATCTTACAACTGTGATTAGCTTATCGGTTTTTGGCATTACCTGACCAACGATTGCTGCTGAAGATAAACCTGCCTTATGTACTGCCTCTACATAGGGACCGGCTTCTTCTGCAGAAAGCGCAACAAGTAAGCCTCCCGAAGTAATCGCATCGCAAAGCACAAGTTGTTCTGACTCAGTGATATGTTCGTAAGTTACATCATTTTCGAGCCATTTGTGATTTGATTTCGATCCACCAGGTACAACACCTTTTGCAGCTAGTTCAAACGTTCCATCTAGTACTGGTACTTTTGATAAGGAGATTTCAATGGTAACATCGCTTCCCCGAGCCACTTCGCTCCCATGTCCAAGTAATCCAAAACCAGTTACATCTGTTACTGCGCTAGGATGAAATGGTTTTAAGGCTTCAGCTGCTGATTTGTTTAAGAGTGCCATCGTTTCAGTAACAGCTTGTTCCTGTTCAGGGGTGACGCTATTTCGTTTAATTCCTGTTGTTAGAATTCCGACACCTAGCGGTTTTGTTAAAACTAAAACATCACCAGGTTTGGCCCCGACATTTTTCCAAATGGCATCTGGATGAGCAATTCCAGTAACAGATAACCCGAACTTTGGCTCTTGGTCATCAACAGAGTGACCACCAATCGTAATCGCGCCCGCTTCCTTGACTTTGTCAGCAGCACCACGCATAATTTCAGCCAAAATATCAGGTCCTAATTTTTTAACTGGATATCCCACGATATTTAGAACGGTTTTCGGTTCGCCGCCCATCGCATAAACATCACTTAATGAGTTTGCTGCCGCAATTTGGCCAAACATATATGGGTCATCCACCACAGGAGTGAAATAATCTACCGTTTGGATCAAGGCAATGGAATCTGTTAACTTGTACACTCCCGCGTCATCCGCGGTTTCATTGCCAACTAATAATTCAGGAACTGGTTCTTGCTTGGGTAATAGACGCAACACTTGCGTCAAGTCCTCAGGACTGATTTTGCAGCCTCAGCCTGCTTTAGAGGACAAGGTTGTTAGACGTATTTTTTCTTGTTCACTCAAAACTGAACACCTCCAGTCTCTAGTATACCGAAGCTTATTTTAAAAATCACTTTTCTGATTCTATTGTTTGCGAAACTTGGCGGTTTTTACTACAATAATAATACAAACTAGCTTTGCTTCTATGGGGGTATAAAAGAAATGGAAAAGTTCCAAATAACCGTTGAATTTTGCATGATGTGAAACTACGCACCTAAAGCTGCGAGTTTCGCAGAAGATTTATTTACTCATTTTCGCGGGAAGATTGAAAAGATGGAGTTGATTCCTGCTTCAGGTGGCATCTTTGAAGTCACGGTAAACGGCGAGAAAGTTTATTCTAAAGATGAAACGGGAATGTTTCCTTCATCTGAAGAAATTATTTCGAAGTTAGAAGACTAAAAATAGGCGTCTGGACTCCTCCAGGCGCCTTTTCATTTTAATTTTTTGTATTAAGGGGAGGTGGAATCAACCAGCCTTTTTCTTTATTCATTTTTAATAGTTTATCTTGTTGCTCGACGCGGTTTGTGTAATATTCATTGAACATTTTCCCCACATCCTCGCGAATCGCAATGCTACTCACATAACTACAAATCATTTTTCCTGCTATAAGCTCTTTCCCAATTAATGCGGCAACCTCGGGGTCATTAAACCTTGCACCCGCAGGAATGTCCTCTAAATTCACCTTTGGTCGGTCTGGTGGAGCCGGTGGTAATCTTAGACCATTTTCCTTTAGGAGTTCCTCAACCTGTTCTTCCTCTTCTTGAATACAGTCTTGTGTAAACTCGTCAATGAATGTTTTTAAATCTTCGTCTCCTGTATGACTTTTTAACACCTGCAAGGTGACAAGGAGTGTTTTGGTTTCCAACAAATGTGTCCATAAATGGTACACTTCTCCAGCATGCAATGGCTCTTCCTTTGGTTCACCACTGAGAATCCCCATAATCCAATCCCTCCTGTAGTTCTCTTTACGCTAGTTTTTCAAGAAAGGAAGGGTTTCATACTTGGAAATGATCTTATGAGTGAGTTTCAAGTTAATTGCTTCTAACTCCATATAGAATACAGCCAACTCCTAATAGGACCCAGAACATCTTTGCGAATGAAATTTTATCCGCTAATCCAAGCAAGCCAATCGTTGTGGTTAAAATAAGAATAACAGGACCAACTAGTGCCAAGGAGCTATTCACAACAAGTGCTTTGCCGACATCATTCAGCTTTAACATAAGAATCGCCGCGATGATTTCAACACTTCCCGAAAAAATCCTTAGTGCTGCCATTCCTAATACTGCTTTTTCGATTAAATTAAGCATTTTATCCTCCTGCAGACAAGTCTTTTGTGAACAATATATGCACCAAAAGCAAGAAGAAGGACAAGGAATGTATTTTAACCAATGGATTTCTTGGAAAAAATGCTATAATGAACGGGCAATTGTAAATCTGGAGGGAATTAAGGTGAAGCACTTATTAAGGCAAATGCCGCCAGTCCACGAGCTTCAAAACGATGCTCGTTTTCATACTATCGCCGAACAACTAGGAATCGATTTAAGTATCCTCACGAATCACTTAAAACAAGTGATAGATGAAATTCGTCAAGAAATCATTCAGACTACATGGAATGGACCAGAGCCTGGGGGAGCATCTTTTATCAATCACATCTACGACCAGCTTTCAAATAAGGTGGGGAATCAACAAGGGTATACGCTCAAACCAGTTATTAATGCAACAGGGACCATTTTACATACAAATTTAGGACGTGCACGTCTAAGTGACCGAGCAACTGCTCATGTGCTTGAAACCGCACAAAATTATTCAAATCTCGAATACAAGCTTGAAGTAGGGGAGCGTGGCTCAAGACATAGTCATGCGGAAGCGCTCCTAAAGGAAATCACTGGGGCAGAGGCCGCGATGGTTGTGAATAATAATGCAGCAGCTGTCTTCTTAATCCTTCGGGCTTTGGCACAAGACAAAGAGGTTATCGTTTCTAGAGGACAATTAGTCGAGATTGGGGGTTCTTTTAGGATCTCTTCCATTATGGAAGAAAGTGGCGCGAAATTAGTAGAAGTAGGGACAACAAACAAAACGCATGTGTATGATTATGAACGCGCCATTGGGGAAGACACTCGGATGATTCTAAAGGTACATACAAGTAATTTTAAAATCATGGGTTTTACAAAGTCTGTTGAAACAGAAGAGCTCGCGAAGATTGCAACACAACACGAGAATGTCATTTTTTATGAAGACTTAGGAAGTGGGGTCTTGTATGATTTCCGAAAACATGCGATCGGCGATGAACCCGTTGTAAGTGAAGTGTTAAAAATGGGTGCTGATATTGTTTCCTTCAGTGGTGATAAACTGCTTGGTGGCCCGCAAGCAGGTTTAATTGCAGGAAAAAAGGAATTAATTGAGAAATTGAAAAAGCATCAATTGGCCCGAGTGCTCCGTGTTGATAAAATGACTCTAGCTGCCCTTGAAGGCACGTTAACCGATTATCTTAAAGGGCAAAAGGGGATTGAACAGATTCCTACCATTCAGAATTTACTCTTGTCTCCTGATGTGATCAACAGCAGATCTCAACAGTTTATTGAAAAGCTAAAAAGCTCAACTGACAATTATTCGATAAAGCTAATAGCAGGAACCAGTCAGGTTGGAGGCGGGACAATGCCTGACGTAGAATTACCTACATACTTAGTGTCTCTATCACATAAAACTTTATCAGCACAACAGCTAGCACGAAAGCTTAGAACCGAAGTAAATCATGCAATCGTTGTGCGAATTCAAAAAGATGAAATTCAATTCGATCTTCGCACAGTTAGTAAAGGAGAGGAAGATTTCGTTATTCATGCATTAACCTCTTTTGATAAATAAGCTAGGATTCAAACTTCCCATAAAAAACAGGTCCCTACCAATCAAATGGAGGGACCTGTTTTTCCCAACAAGGGAAAGTCTTACATATCGTGATTGTGTCCGTGATTCTGACGAGAATGGTTACGGTTTTTCACCTTTTTTGAACCACTTAAAGGTTCTGGTTGTCCCCCGTTATGTCCCTTTGGTGCATTTTTGCGCATATCTTTGCCATCATTTTTGTTCATGATTCATCCCTCCTAGCTATAGGTTGTAAACCAGAAACTGAATTTATACTGAATATTTTCATTCGCTCCTGCACAATTTACGAATACTCGAGGAGAAGTCAAGCTTCGATATGGAAAATTCACTATAAATTAGGAGGTAAGAGAATGCCTTATCATAAAAATAAACAGCAAGCTTATCAAGCAGCTCAGCAGGGTTTTGAAGAAGTTCAAGATTTTTACAACGATATTGTTCAGGATAGTGCCAGTTATGGTCATCAGCTTAAGCATTTAAAAAACGAGGTGAATGAAGCGTATCAGCAAATTGAGAATGCACTTGAAGTAGCGTCTGATACACAGCGGCCTCAATTAGAACGCTTTATGAGTGATTTAGAGCGGATCGTTGAAGAGGTCAATCTGCAATAAAACCTAAGGCGGCGGAAGGAGGTATCCTTCCGCTTTCTCTATTCAGTCGCCAATAACTTACTGGTTTTTCTTGCGTTTTTTATTGTTTTGCTTTTGCAACTCTGTTAATGGTTCATTTGACAATTCCTCATTGAATCCAGCACCTTTTCCTTGAGCACTTGCAGCATTCATCCCAGGGATGACATGATTCGCTTTGCGTTTTCCCATTATTTCACCTCATTTCTAGTAATTTACCTGGTTATTTTGCCCTCAATACACCAATTGATACTTTTTCAAAATAGTAAAGCGCCTAAAAGGATGGAATTTATATCCCTTTTTTTTATCACTAATTAGCCTTATAATCAGGTTTGCACTGTAGTAATCTACATTTCTATAAGTTTTTCTTATCAAAAACAATAACAATCTTGTTATTTACTTATACTTAGAGTTATATTAAGATTAGAATTGTGAGAAAAGTTAGGATGTCGAAGAATATTCTAACTTTTCGACAATTACATTTATTTAGTGTATGATTGTTACTGATCAAAGGGGGTAGTCAGATGACTAAACAATTAACTGACCTAGATGTTTTTAAAGCCCGCAGTACATTTGAATCCAGCGGGAAACGCTACCATTATTACCGTCTTGCTGCACTTGAAGAAGCAGGATTAGGAAATGTATCAAAGCTTCCTTACTCAATTAAGGTGCTTCTTGAATCTGTTCTTCGCCAGTATGATGGCCGCGTTATTACAAAAGAGCATGTTGAAAATCTAGTAAAATGGGGAACTAGCGAAGTAAAAGAGGTAGATGTACCTTTCAAACCTTCTCGTGTTATCCTACAAGACTTCACTGGTGTACCAGCAGTGGTTGACCTTGCTTCTTTAAGAAAAGCAATGGCAGACCTTGGTGGAGACCCAGATAAAATCAATCCTGAAAAGCCGGTTGATCTTGTTATTGACCACTCAGTACAGGTTGATAAATATGGAACACAAAGTGCATTACAAGCGAATATGGATCTTGAATTCGAACGTAATGCAGAGCGTTACCAATTCTTAAGCTGGGCACAAAAGGCATTCGACAATTATCGTGCCGTTCCACCAGCAACTGGTATTGTTCACCAAGTTAACCTTGAGTATCTTGCAAGCGTTGTCCATTCTGTACAAAATGAAGATGGCGAATTCGAAGCATTCCCAGATTCACTAGTTGGTACAGACTCCCATACAACAATGATCAACGGAATCGGTGTTCTTGGATGGGGCGTAGGTGGAATTGAAGCGGAAGCAGGTATGCTAGGACAGCCTTCTTACTTCCCAGTACCTGAGGTAGTAGGGGTTAAATTAGTAGGCGATATGCCGAACGGTTCTACAGCAACTGACCTTGCGTTAAAAGTAACACAAGTTCTTCGTAGCCATGGTGTAGTTGGGAAATTTGTTGAGTTCTTCGGTCCTGGTGTGGTAACACTTCCATTAGCAGACCGTGCTACAGTTGCCAACATGGCTCCTGAATATGGTGCGACTTGTGGATTCTTCCCTGTCGACGCAGAATCTCTTGATTATATGCGTTTAACTGGACGTACTGCTGAGCAAGTTGAATTGGTAGAAGCATACTGCAAAGAAAACGGTTTATTCTTCGATCCAGCTCTTGAACCAGTTTATACAGACGTTATTGAAATCGATCTTTCTGAGATTGAAGCAAATCTTTCTGGTCCTAAGCGTCCACAAGATTTAATTCCTCTTTCTCAAATGAAGAAGAGCTTCAATGATGCAATCACTGCTCCAGCTGGAAACCAAGGTTTCGGCTTCGAAGCTTCTGAAGTTGAAAAGTCCGCGGTTGTTGAATTTGAAAATGGCGACAAAGCGACGATGAAAACGGGTGCGATTGCGATTGCTTCTATCACTAGCTGTACAAACACTTCTAACCCGTATGTACTTGTTGGTGCAGGTTTAGTAGCGAAAAAAGCAGTTGAACTAGGAATGGAAGTTCCGAAATTTGTTAAAACATCTCTAGCACCTGGTTCTAAGGTTGTAACAGGATACCTTCGTGATTCTGGCTTACTTCCATACTTAGAATCTATCGGCTTCAACCTGGTAGGTTATGGATGTACAACATGTATCGGGAACTCAGGTCCACTTCTTCCAGAAATCGAAAAGACAGTTGCAGATTCTGATCTACTTGTTACTTCTGTTCTTTCTGGTAACCGTAACTTTGAAGGACGTATTCATCCACTAGTAAAAGCAAACTATCTTGCATCTCCACCACTAGTAGTTGCTTACGCATTAGCTGGAACAGTGAATATCGACCTTCAAAATGATGCAATCGGGAAAGACAAAGATGGCAATGATGTATTCTTCAAGGATATCTGGCCATCAACTGCAGAAGTAAATGAAGTTGTAAACAAAGTGGTTACACCTGAATTATTCCGCAGTGAATACGAAAATGTATTCAGCGATAACGAGCGTTGGAACGAAATCCAAACAAACAACGATGCTCTTTATACATTTGATGAGGATTCAACCTATATTGCGAACCCTCCATTCTTCGAAGGTTTAAGCCCAGAGCCAGGTACAGTTGAACCATTAACTGGACTTCGCGTAGTTGGTAAGTTTGGTGATTCTGTCACAACTGACCATATTTCACCTGCTGGTGCAATCGGTAAAGATACACCTGCTGGTCAATACCTACGTTCTAAAGGTGTTGAAGTACGTGACTTCAACTCTTACGGTTCTCGTCGTGGTAACCATGAAGTTATGATGCGTGGTACATTCGCAAACATCCGCATCAAGAACCAAATCGCACCTGGAACAGAAGGTGGTTATACTACTTACTGGCCAACAGGCGAAGTAACATCAATCTATGATGCGTGCATGAAGTATAAAGAAAACGGAACAGGCTTAATGGTTATTGCTGGTAAAGACTATGGAATGGGATCTTCTCGTGACTGGGCAGCAAAAGGAACAAACCTCCTTGGAATTAAGACTGTTATCGCAGAAAGCTTTGAGCGTATTCACCGTTCAAACCTAGTGTTAATGGGCGTTCTTCCACTTCAATTTAAAGATGGAGATAACGCTGAAACACTTGGCTTAACAGGTAAGGAAAGCTTTAATGTTGAAGTTGGCGAAAACGTACGTCCACGTGACCTTGTGAAGGTAACTGCGACAGACGAAAACGGCAACCAAAAAGCATTCGAAGCAGTTGTTCGTTTCGATTCTGAAGTTGAAATTGACTACTACCGTCATGGTGGAATCCTACAAATGGTTCTTCGTGACAAACTAAAAGCATAAATTTAGCCCGAACCTCCATATGCCTTGAGCATATGGAGGTTTTTTGTTTTGGTTCACTAAATTCTCGATATTTTCTCTCTATTTCTATTGCGATCGTTATCATTCCTTTCTATTGTTAAAGTAGGAATGCCGAAAGGAGAGAGTTCGATGAGTCTTTTTTCTATTGTGGCAAGAGATAATTTTATTTCCATTGTTTTAGATTGTGAGGAGAGCTATGCACCGAATGAACGTACGATGTTTCGTGAAATCATTCCTAACCAATCCTTTTTAATCTATACAGGTCCTGTTGATCTTGGGGTAGAAACGTGGGAGTTAGTAAAAACTTTATCTTTTCAAGGTGTAAGTCTTAAAGAGATTGCTCTCATCATTCATCAACAGTGGCAAATGAAAACGGATTTAACCATAAACACGGAAGCCGTCATCGGTGGTATTTCTGAAAATGGTAAAACACAATACCATATCATAACAGCTGAAGAAGAAGTTCAGTCTTTTTATCCAAAAAAAGATGAGAGCTTGTATTATGCCAATGATGTACCTTATCAATTGGATACAATGGATGAATTAACTCGAACATTAATGATGAAAGGCATGAGCTCGATTAAACAGGCTCAGAAAGCTCAATATAAGCTGTATGAGACGTTTGCAGGAGTAAGACCCGGTACAAGCTCTCGTGCTCATTTTATGGTATTGAAAAACAGCAGTGACTCCCATTGCAGTATATTAGGTTAGAAGCGGTGCGTTGCTATAAAACCAACAAAAAACGAGCGATGTCCTATAAATAGGAACATCACTCGTTTTTTGGATAGTTTTATAAAGATACAACATAGATTGGCTCGAGAGGCAGAGCAGAGGAGCGCTAATCAATCAAAGACTTAGATTAAAATGCATACTGCAACACGAAATTACTGATAAAAAGTAGGGCAATCATATAAAGCGCAGGATGAATTTCTTTCCCTTTTCCCATGAATAGTTTCATTATTGGGTATAAAATAAAGCCGATTGCCATTCCATCAGCGATGCTGTAGGTAAGGGGAATCAAGACAATAATTAACAAGGCCGGAAAGCTCTCGGTTAGATCATCCATTTTAATATGAACGACGTTTTGAAGCATTAATACACCAATTAAAATTAAGACCGGTGAAACCGCACTTGGTGGTACGATTTTGATCACTGGGATAAACAATAAAGAAATCAAGAACAATAGACCTGTTACAATGCTTGTTAATCCTGTACGACCACCGGCTGTAATACCAGCTGCACTTTCGACAGAAGCAACCGTGGGGCTTGTTCCAAATACACCCGAAGATAGAACCGAAACAGCCGTCGCTTGCAATGACTTTTTACTACTTTCTGTACGATCTAGCATTTTGGTATGATTATGAATCAAGCCAATGTTTTCAAAGACTAGGACCATGGCTAATGAGATTGACGTCAGCCAAAAAATGAAATTCCCTGCTTGAGCCCAAGATAGTTGAGCAAACACGTTGGAATATTCACCAAATGAAGGAGCCGAAAATGAAATTCCCTCAAATTGAGAGCCACCAAAGATAATCGCAAGTACTGATGTTATGATAATACTTAACAACAAATTCCCAGGTACATTTCTAATAAATAATAAGAATGTAATCAAAAGTCCAATAAACGTAATAATTGCTGAGCTGCTACTTAAATCGCCGATGGCGAGAAGTGTATGTTCACTACTTGTAATGATACCGGCATTATCAAATCCGATTAAAATTAATAGAATTCCAATCCCAACAGATATCGCTTCCTTTAAAGAATCTGGAATCGATGAAGTGATAACTCTTGCTAATGGTGTAAATGCAATAATGATAAAGATAATTCCCGCCGTGAACACCATCGCTAACGCCTCTTGCCATGTAAACCCACCTGATTGAACAATTGTGTAGGTGAACATCGCGTTTAAACCCATCCCGGGAATAAGCAGAATAGGTGTATTGCTCCATAACCCAATGATTAAACACCCAAAAAAGCTTGTTAAAATCGTGGCAATGATTCCTGCTTCCATTGGTATTCCTGCAACCGCTAATATTGTTGCATTTACAATAATGATATAGACAACGGTTATATAGGAAATAAACCCAGCAGAAAGTTCTTTTCCAATCGTAGTGCCATTTTGTTTTAAGTTAAAAAAACGTTCCAATTCAATCACCTTTCTAAATACAGCTATAAGTTAAAAGACCAGAATCAATCGTATCATAGACAATACATATACGAAAAATATATAATTTGTATTGAAACCATACTTTTTTTATATAGAAAGGAACTTTATGGACTTTAAACAATTACGATATTTTATTGCGATTGCGGAGGAAAAGAATATCACTGCCGCAGCGAATAGGCTTCTCATGTCTCAGCCTCCACTAAGCATGCAGTTAAAGCAATTAGAGGAAGAGTTAGGGGTAAAGTTAGTAGAACGAAATGGGAAGAAGATGGAGTTAACGGATAAAGGAATCTTGCTCTACCAACATGCGCTACATCTTGTAAATAGCATGGAAGAGGTGAAAAATGAATTACAGGAAACAGAAGAAGGGAAAAAAGGAACCCTATCGGTGGGAATTAATACATTATCTGTTCCTGGGTTTTCACAGTTGTTGCAAACATTCCACAAACTGTATCCACTTGTCACGTTAAAAATTGTACAAAATGATTCATTCTATTTATCTGAAATGGTGAAATCACGGGCAATTGAGCTAGCTTTTGTGCGTCTCCCGCTTGAACATCGAGGGTTGGCTTATCATCATTTAATTAAGGAACCATTTGTATATGTGAGCCGCGAACCAAGAAAAACCATTACTCTAAAAGAGATTTCTCAAAATCCATTAATTATCCCAAGCACTGAAGGGTTAGGGAGTTACAACACAATCCATGAAGCCTTTTCAAAAGAACAGTTTCAACTAAAAAGCATTGCGGAATGTTCAGATATGAACATACTGATGGAAATGGTTACAGCTGGGATGGGGGCAACAATTATTCCCTCTTCCGTAATGGATGTATATAAGCATGACCAAATCTACTCATGCACGATTAGCGACGCCGAATTATTTTCTTCATTAGGAATCATCTGGTTAGAGCAACATTTTGTCTCATCACCTGCTCGGAACTTTTTGACGATTGTAAAAGAGAATAGAGGGCATCATTCAGGAAGATGACCAAGGTAAATGGGACAGCCTTAGCTTTTAATTAAGGGTTAGAAAATATATATAAGGAGTGTTAGGGTGTTGAATGCCGTTCAGCTAGGGCCATTTATTATTAAATACACTTGGATCTATGGATTTATTGCATTAATAATCACATATTATTTGCTAAAAAAGTTATTGGGAGGAAATGAAGACTTTCTCCAGGAATTTCTCGATGCTTTAGTGAATAGTTTGTTCATTGGAGTATTGTCATTTAAAGGGAGCATTCTCTTATATCGACCAGAATTGTTAAAAACGAACCCGTTAGGCGCTTTCTATTTATCAGGTGGGGGTAAAGAATGGCTGACAGCGACTGTTTTAGCCTGCCTTTATTTGGTTTGGAAAACCAAAAAGAGTCAATGGCCAAGTAAATTAATCGGAACGGGGATTATTTATGGACTTGTCACATTTATAACAACCTTTTGGCTCGTGCGAACCTTATTTTTGCTCATCATTTAGGATAAACTACCTCTACAGTGGTTTTAGATTGAGGTGTGGTTACATGATAAGAGGAGGCCTAACAATTCTCATCTTCTTCTTGCTGATTCTATCGGATACAATGGTTCATGCGACGAGGAATGGTGAACAAGAAACACATGGCGAAGCAATCATCGCAGGTGCAGAAGTTAGCCAGCTGGCACCCAAATTTACCTTATCTACAATAGATGGAAAAGAGGTCAAGCTCTCCAATCTTAAGGGAAGAAAAGTTATGATCAATTTTTGGGCTACATGGTGTCCTCCATGTAAAGCAGAAATGCCGGCCATGCAACAACTTTATAATCAAGCGAATGGCTATATGGAAATCCTAGGAATCAATATTGATCCTCAAAATGATGTAACAGGATTTGTACGAAAAAACCAATTAACTTTTCCAATCTTGTTAGATAAGACAGGGAGGGTAAACGAAGACTATTCAATTCTTTCTATCCCTACAACCCTGCTAATCAATGAAGAAGGCATGATTGAGAAAAAACATATTGGTGCGATGACATTAGAACAAATGGAAGAGTTTGTGATGGAGTAGGACATTTGGGAACAAGCCCAGTTGTCTTCTTTTTTTTGCCTTTTTTAGAGGAACAGATTCATCCTATTTTGTTAAGAAAAGCACAAACTAAAAGGTTTCTGCATAAAATTATTGGGTATTTTTAAAAAGGGATTAAATTTTCAAAAAGTTGTAATAATTGAAACCGTTTTTGGGCATACTTACTGTTACAATGATAACAAAGGAAGGTGAGCATGATGAGAAAGCCAAGAAAACGTTCTTTTGAAGAATTAGTTTTAGAAAATAAACGCCAAATCCTTAATGACCGCGATGCAATGGAAAAGCTTGAGGCAAAATTAGAGCAAAAGCGTCTTAGCAAAGCGGAATAATAGCATTCTTTTTCCATAAATGAAACCCCCCTCTTCAGGAGAAACTGAAGATAGAGGAGGGGATATGAATGGGTAATCCAAATCGTAAAAGCAAATACTTTGTTCCAAGCCATATTGGCACACAGCCAAGACAAGCTGGTGGAAATAAAGGGAAAAAAATGCAGGATACATCTGGTGAACACGCTCAAGTCATTCAGACAAAAGGCGAATAATGGTGCAAAGCCCGTCTATTATAGACGGGTTTTATTTTTTTGTCCTATTGGATTGACACTCTTTTCCTTTATATTTTCTGGTCATGGAACACATACTAAACTCGGTCGCATAAAGGGGGTAGAAACGAATGGCACACAATAAACCAAATCCAGATGATCGAAGCGATAATGTTGAAAAGCTACAATCGATGATTCATCATACGATCGAGAATATGGAAGAAGCTGAAGCAGCGATGGAATTCTCATCTGCGGAGGACAGAGCGCAGATTGAGGCAAAGAATGAACGTCGCCGTGATGCAATCGATGGGTTCCGTTCAGAAATTAAAGATGAGGCGCATTCCCGTAAAGATTCTTAAGATAGCGACCTAAAGACTTGCCAATGGGCAGGTCTTTTCCTTTTTTGAGCAAAAATATGGTAAGATACGTGTTAATCCTATATTAAAAGAAGTGGTGTAAATGGAACAACAACGAAGAAAGTCAGAAGACAAAGTTCATTCAGAGAAATGGGAGTTGGAATTTAAAAAAGACGGCTTCATTCATGATGAAGGGGCGCTTTTAACGTACATAAAAGACCTTTCTGATGAGGAAGATCAGACTGAGAAGGCTGATTTACTCGCGATTGCGGCACTTTCACGGTCAAAACAAACAGGGAATGACGCAGTTGTCCTCACATGGATGGAAAAGGTATTACATATCGATCCAACAAACCAACGGGCGAAGCAATATCTCGCTTCACATAAATGGAAAGGAATGGAGGGAGCGTTTGCCGAACTCACCTTTCCACCATTAAGGGAAACAGATAACCGCGCGGCGAAAAGGAAAACGGCCGAACAATTTATTCAAATTTGCCAAAAGTTCTTGGATAACACGGAAAAACAATTAGAACAACTTCAAGGTCTTCATGCGAAAGAAATCCGTGGTTTTGAGGAGCAATATCAGGTGTTAACCAGTCTTTTAGAAGAAGCTGTAAAAGAAGCTGCTTCCTTGTTAAAAGCAGCTGAGGAATATGAACAGTCAATCTCAGGTGTCTTTCATACATCCGTGCATTATGAAGAAATGAAGCTAAGGTTAAAACATCTTGGCGAACTGAAAGAGTTATGGGAAAAAGAATTTATTCAAGAAGTGAAAAAAAATGAGGAAGAAAACCCATTAACTGAATTGAAAAACCTGATCGGACTAGAATCAGTTAAAGAGCGGGTCAATCGTTATTATCAGTTTCTTAAGTATCAAAAGAAACGCAAAGACCTCGGGTTTCAGACAAAGGATGCTTTAAGTTTAAACATGATTTTAACCGGAAATCCAGGAACTGGTAAAACGACCATTGCCCGCTTATTAGCAAAAATTTATTATCAGCTTGGTGCGCTACCAAGATCAGAGGTCATTGAAGCAGACCGCTCACAGCTTGTTGGTGCGTATGTAGGACTAACAGAAGAGAATGTTCGTAAGTTTGTGGAAACGGCCCTTGGTGGTGTCTTATTTATCGATGAGGCCTATAGTTTAAAGCGAGAGGGTCAAACGGGAAATGATTATGGACAAACCGCCATTGATACACTCGTTTCGCTTATGACCGGCCAGGAATATGGAGATCAATTTGCTGTCATTCTAGCAGGGTATCCTGAGGAAATGCGACAATTCCTTGATGCAAACCCTGGTCTAAGAAGCCGTTTCCCCAATTCAAATATCATTCACTTACCAGACTACAACGATAACGAACTACTACAAATTGGCGAACAAGCGGCGACTGATAATGATTACGTATTATCAGAAGGTGCTAAAACGGAACTTTTAAATCGAATTGAGCGAGAACGAGTGGATGATACCTTTGGGAATGCTCGGACTGTCCGAAACATCGTTCAAGATGCGATTTTCAAGAAAGGCTCAAACGCAGTGAACGAGGATCTCTTCAGCTATTCGTTGTTAGAAAAAGAGGATTTTGTTCGTGACGAGGTTCAACCGAATCAAGATGCAAAGGAACAACTTCAATCTCTTATCGGCTTAGAAAATGTGAAGCAAGAAGTTCGTTCTCTCATCTCGTTTGTGAAAATGCAACAACTTCGACAAGAAAAAGGCTTACAGGCTGTACCTATCCAACTTCACTCTGTGTTTACCGGAAATCCGGGGACTGGGAAAACAACGGTGGCCAAAATCTATGCTGAACTGCTTAAAGAATGCGGGATATTAAAACGCGGTCATCTGATGGTTGGCAGTCGTGCAGACTTTGTTGCAGGCTATGTTGGACAAACGGCAATTAAAACAAAAAAGAAAATACGCGAAGCACTTGGTGGGGTGCTCTTCATCGATGAAGCCTACTCGCTTCTCAGCCAAGGAAACGGAGATTTTGGCAAAGAAGTTATCGACACCTTAGTTGATGAAATGACTCGTCATAATGAAAATTTAGTTGTCATTCTCGCTGGCTATCCGGATGAAATGAATGAATTACTTGAAAGCAATCCTGGACTACGTTCTCGCTTTAAAAAGTTTTTCCACTTTCCCGATTATACAGCTTCGGAACTATTGGAAATTATGGAAGGTTATGCAGCCTCCTATCAATATCAATTAACAGAAGCGGCAAGGAATTTTATTTTGCATCACTTAGAAACCGAACCTATCGGCGGAAATGGTCGTTTAGCCTCAAACCTGATCAACGAAGCAATCCAAGCACAGGCTTTTAGGTTGATGGAGTCAGATTCAATGCAAGAGTTAACAGAAGAAGCAATGAGTTTAGACAAGGAAGATTTAGTACATGCATTAGAAAAAGTAAAAAAAGGAGAACTGTAAATGCATATTTCAACGAAGGAAATTGAGGTTCGATACGCAGAAACCGATCAAATGGGCGTTGTTTATCACTCAAACTATCTCATCTGGATGGAATTAGGGAGAACGAAGCTTATTGAGGATTTAGGCTTTAATTATGCAGAGATGGAAAAGGAGGGAGTCATTTCTCCTGTTATTGATATCCAAGCTTCCTATAAAACACCTGTTCGCTATGGGGAGAAAGCGGTAATTAAAACGTGGGTATCTGAGTATGACGGTTTGCGGGTTACGTATAGTTATGAAGTATATACGAGTTCTGGACAACTTTCTTTGACTGGAAATTCTCGTCATGTTTGCGTCAAAAAAGACTCCTTCCGCCCGATTTCAATCAAACGCTCATACACTGATTGGCATGAGGCGTACTTGAAGGCAAAAGGACAGCCTGAAGCGACAAAAGGATCTTAACACTATGGCATTTGGAATTAAGCGCCAGGAATTAAACGAATGGAAAACGAAGGTCGCACGTGGAGAAATTGCGTTTTTGACACATTACTGGTTGGACGAGCGTTTTCCAGAATCCAAAACCGTGACAAAAGTCGGGTGTAGGGATATCGAAAAATTAGCGGCTTGGGGAAAGCAGTACGGATTACAACCAGAGTGGATTGATAAACGAAAAGCCACCATGCCTCATTTTGACTTGTTCGGAGAACGTCGTGATGCGATTCTAAAAAAAGAAGGTCTCGAGCATCTTATTTGGTAGTCATATGGGAATTTAGCTCAAAATATAAAGAAAAGCAGACGCTTGCTACGGCGTCTGCTTTTCTTTAGTTTTAGATATATTTATATTCTGGTTCTTGAGCATCCTGGTTAAACTCAACCTTTAAATCATGCCCATCAAAATACCATAAATCTTTCTCTAGAACATAATAGGTAATACCATTTACCTTTACACTGAAACCAACTGTTGTTTCTGGCTCCTGGTTTGACATTCCAAGAGAAAAACCTTGTTGAACCGGGCTAGCTCCACCATAACGAGCAAAAAAGCGGATATACCCCCCATCCTTGAGATCTAGTTCATCTTGAAACCATTTTGCTGCTTCATCGCTGATTGTAATATTCATAACCAAACTCCTTCCATAATCCATCTGTTCATTATAAGGTTTATGAAAATACCCTGTCTAAGTATTTGCTTTCACACCTTCATTATTATGGCAACAAATAGAAAAAAAACTCCCATATCATAATGGGAGTTTCATTCTTAGCTAGTTTGTTTTCAACGGTTCGGTCATATGAGACATGATTTCTTCGTATTTGCTTTTAGCTTGTTCTAAACCGTATTTTCCTGCCTGTTCTAACGGTACTACTTGATAATTACGTTGCCCGCTACTTGATACATACGTGGGACTAAACTCGGGGTTAGCAAGTTCAATTGTAGTCCCATCTGAGGTAATCTTTTTAATAATGTCGAGTGAAACCATTCCGCCAATATCTTTGTAGTCCCACATTTGCCCTGATAAAAAATTGCCTAGAGAATAAATAACAAAAGCCTTGCGTCCATCGTCAGTTTGTATCCATTCCATCGGTTGCAGAACATGGGGATGATGTCCAAAAACCACATCCACGCCCTCATTCACAATAAAATGAGCTAACTCTTGTTGAATGTTATCAGGAGTGCGTTGATACTCATTTCCCCAATGAATACTCATTACCACGACATCGGCTTGGTCTTTAGCGCGGTGAATTTCTTCTTTCATCGCTGCTTTATCGATTAAGTTGACGAGGAAATCCTTGCCTTCCGGTACTGGAATCCCGTTCGTGCCGTATGTATACGATAGATAAGCAATATTTACCCCGTCATGGTTAAGAATTCGTAGACGTTGTTGGTCCTCAGGGTTTTTGAAGGACCCAACATATGGGAGGCCCACCTCGCTTAAATAACCCATAGAACTTTGAATTCCTTTTTCTCCTTTGTCTAGAGTATGGTTATTGGCCGTTGAAACAATATCCACTCCCGCATCAATCAAAGCATCGCCTACTTCCCGTGGACTATTGAATGTCGGGTACCCTGATAAACCTAGCTCCATGCCTCCTAGAATGGTTTCTTGATTGGCTAAGAGAATGTCAGGTTTTGTGAGGGTGTCCTTTACATGGGAAAACATTGGTTTGAAATCATAGCCCTCGGCTGTTGCTGCGTCTAGAAAAACGGTATCATGAATAAGAATGTCTCCTATTGCTGCAATGTTTACTCTTTCTTGATAGTTTTTCCCTTCTACTAAAATGTCACGTTTGATATGGTCCTCTTTCGCGAACACTCTATTTTCTTGTGTTGAGCTTTGAACGGTTTGGCGGAAAAAGACGCCAGTCGCTCCTGCAATCAGTAGTAGAATCCCAATTGTCAAAATCCATTTGTTGTCCTTTTTCTTCATGTAAACGTTTCACCCTTTTGCTCTTTTGGAGCATTTTTATTTTCCAATCACTATGGATAATATAATATGGATGTTGAGATTTGGTTAAATTTGACGAAAAAGTTCACAAAATGTTCACAACTTGCGTTCAAAAACGAGTTTATTCTACAAAAGTATTGGTTGGGGGGTGAAAAAAGATGTTCAATATAACTGACCGTGCACACACTGCACTCAAAGAAGCAGTCGACAAAGAACAAAATGAAAATGAAAAGCTCTTTATTCGGGTATCCATGGGCATTGGTTGAGGGGGTCCTAAACTACAGTTGTCTCTGGAAGAGCGACCTTTAACAGATGATCACACCTATACCTTTGATGAGCTGAAAGTTCTTATTCATGAGCAGGACTTTATTTATTTTGACCATACAAAATTAGATTATGTCACCGATTCACTAGGTGTTGCTCGTTTTCAACTCTTGCAAGTGTAAGTTTTTTATTCATTAGGCAATTCTATTGCGAAAACACTCAGTTTTAAACGTAAAAAGAGGAAAGGCGACAGTGCCTTTCCTCTTTTTATAGACTTTTTCTTATTTTGTTTTTTTCTTATTAAAAAAATTCACTTTTGGTTCCGTTTTTGCTTTAATTCTACTGATATTCGCTCTATGCCGATAGATAACAAAGGCCATTAAGCAGAAAACGACAATTATTAAGGCAATATCACCAGTAAAGAGGGCATAAATAAAGGTCGCGATCGCTGTTAAAATCGAAGATAACGACACATATTTAGTTAGCAGAAGACTTCCAATAAAAAAGATAAGCATAAACAAAAACAAAAACGGTGCATAGGCTAGCAAAATTCCTCCGGAAGTTGCCACTGCTTTTCCGCCCCTAAATCCTGCGAAAACAGGATACATATGACCAATAACAGCGAAAATCCCTACCAATAGCATATGTAAGTCCACATTAAAGATGAGCGGCAAACTCGCTGCAAGAGTTCCTTTGAGAATATCCCCTAAGGTTACGGCAATTCCTGCTTTAACCCCTAATGTTCGGAAAGTATTGGTTCCGCCTAAATTCCCGCTTCCATGCTCTCGAATATCTTTTTTGTAGAAGAGCTTGCCCACAATTAACCCTGATGGGATTGAACCTAGCAGGTAAGCTAATAAAAGAATAAGACCATTTACTACCATTCAAATTTCCCCTTTAAAAATAATATAGTTATTGTACCACGTTCTTAAGAAATATCTGCTATTTTTTCATTCAAGCTGATTTCCTTTTCTCCTTATCGCAAAACTCAATCTTCTTTAAGTGCATTTCTAGGCGAACGTAGGTTAAAATGGAAGGGAGGACAAGAATAAAAAAGGAAGCGGTGATACATAGTGGCAATTGAAAATCCTAGTCGTGAAGAAATAGGGATCCTTTTAAAAAAATCAAAACGTATTGCTGTAGTAGGGTTAAGTGACAATCCAGAACGGACTTCGTATATGGTATCGAAAGCGATGCAAGACGCAGGGTATGAAATTATTCCTGTGAATCCTAAGGCTGATGTGATTTTAGGAGAAAAGGCAGTTTCGTCGTTAAAAGACATTGAGGGACATGTTGATATTGTTAATATATTCCGGCGCTCTGAGTTCTTGCCAGAAATTGCTCGTGAATTCGCTGAAATTGACGCTGACATCTTCTGGGCGCAGTTAGGGGTTGCCAATGAGGAAGCTTATGATTTTCTAACAGAAAAAGGATCTACTGTCATCATGGACCGCTGTATTAAAGTTGAGCATGCGATGACAAAGTAATCTTATATCTACGCGGGACCAATCTGGTTCCGCGTTTTCCTTCGATTCACTTTGTCGCTTAAAAATGAAGATGAACAATGAATTTCAGGCATACTATACATATTGCACCGACTTTTTTGGTCTTTTTGAGTGTTTTTGAGGGATGGTTGTTAAAATTGTAAGATGCGCCTATCAACCTGGTGGGAACACCTGTTTATAGTTTTAATTATGTTTGCAGCTCTTTTCGCAAAACGGTCGTTTTTGCAGGGAGGATACCTCTGCTCAATCGTCTTAAGTTTTAAGAAAAAGAGCCTTTCAAGGAGTGAGAGGATGAACGAAATCGAGAAGCTAGAACTACAGAAAGAACAAGAACGAGTGAAATGGATTACCTCTCAAATAAAGGAGAAGTTCACTAAACTCGAAAAACATGCAGGAAAAATTGGATCTGAAGCACTACATATCCGCAAGACTTTCTGGGAAGACGTAACCGTTAACTTTGATGAACCAGATGATATTGGTGAAACATATACAAGCATCAAACAACAGGTAGAGCTTTTATCTGAACGGGAGCGCAGCCAAACACAAATTGATAATCAGTTAAGAACCTTAACGAGACTACAGAACTCTCCATACTTTGGGCGAATAGACTTTAACGAAGACGGCGAAGGGACGCTTGAATCGATTTATATTGGGGTAGCTTCGTTCATGGATGCTAAAGAAGAGGAGTTCTTGATTTACGACTGGCGCGCCCCGATATCAAGTCTTTATTATGACTACGCCCCTGGGCCAGCACAATATGAAACAAGCCTTGAAAAAGTCACGGGTGTCATGGAGTTAAAGCGGCAGTTTGTGATAAGAGAAGCGAAAATCAAAGCGATGTTTGATACGGGTGTGACGATTGGCGATGAGATGCTCCAAGAGGTACTTGGAAATAACGCCGATACACAAATGAAAAGCATTGTCGCAACCATTCAGAGGGAACAAAATCAAATTATCCGGAATGAGGATAGTAAGCTCTTAATTGTAAAAGGTGTGGCCGGTAGCGGGAAAACATCTGCGGCGATGCAACGAATTGCTTATTTACTCTATCGCTATCGAACCATTATAAAATCTGAAAACATTATGCTGTTTTCACCCAATCCGATGTTCAATAGCTATGTTGCGACCGTTCTTCCTGAACTAGGAGAAGAAAATATGCAACAAGCGACCTTCCAGGAGTACCTGTTATCAAGAATTGGCAGAGAATATGAACTAGAAGACATTTTTAGCCAAATGGAGTATCTGCTTAGTCAAAACCATGATAAGGACTATCCAATCCGCCTTGAATCGATTCGGTTTAAATCTAGTTTACAATTCAAAGCACTCATTGACTCCTATGTAGAAGCATTGAAAGGCCAAGGCTTGCTGTTTCGGGATATCATCTTCCGTAAACAGATTTTGTTTGCAAAGGAGCAGTTAGCGGACTATTTTTATTCTCTAGATCAAAACGTCTCCATTCCAAACCGAATTCAAATGGTGAAGGAATGGTTGTTAAGGGAATTAAAGCGAAGAGCAAGACAAGAACAAAAGCAAGAATGGGTAGAAGAAGAAATTCAATTTCTCGATAAATCGGAATTTCTTGATGCGTATAAACAGCTGCAAGAAAAAAAAAATTTGATGAAGATACCTTTGATGATTATGAGCGCGAGCAAAAGGTGCTTGCGAGAATGCTGGTGACAAAGCGGATGAAACCAGTCTTTAACTTGGTGAAGAAGTTGAAATTCATAAATTTAAAGGGAATTTATGGGCAATTGTTTCACCATGAACACCATCGGCAGCTTCCAGAAACATGGGGGGGAATTTCAGAGTTAACTTTAAGAGCTTTAAAGCAATCACACATCTATTATGAGGACGCGACCCCCTATCTTTATTTGCAAGATAAAATCGAAGGACGAAAGTCAAATACAAGTATTCGTCATGTGTTTATTGATGAGGCACAAGACTATACTCCGTTTCAATTTGCTTTTATCCGCCAGTTGTTTCCATACAGCAAGGTAACCCTTCTTGGGGATCTGAATCAAGCGGTTTACGCTGGACCAACTGATTCGGAAACCGTGTTAGCGGAGGATGCTCTAGGGATAGAGGAAAAAGAAGTGATTCATTTATCAAGAACCTATCGATCCACA
This sequence comes from Mesobacillus maritimus, assembly GCF_019749255.1. Classification (GTDB taxonomy): domain Bacteria; phylum Bacillota; class Bacilli; order Bacillales; family Cytobacillaceae; genus Mesobacillus_B; species Mesobacillus_B maritimus_A. The sequence goes on from NZ_JACWFH010000007.1 coordinate 282,107, forward strand.
AGACAAATTGTGGAATTCACACGGGAATTACTTGAAGATGGCGATAAAATAGAACCGTTTAACCGCAATGGAGATCTACCAGTGGTCACGATACAAGGAAACGAAGAAAAGCTACTTACTGCTATTATCAGGAGAATGAACGAGTGGAAAACAGGGGGACATAAAACCATTGCTGTTATTTGTCGAACTGAGCAAGAAAGTAAGACTGTCTTTGAGAAAGTTGCCCCTCATTTAGATGTGAGATTAATTGAAAAAGGAACGATTGCTTATGAACGGGGTATTAGTATCATTCCCGCCTATTTAGCAAAAGGGATTGAATTTGATGCGGTTGCTATTTATGATGCCTCTTCATATAAAGAAGAAGGCGAACGCAAACTCTTTTATACAGCCTGCACAAGGGCCATGCATGAGTTAGACTTATTTGCTACAGAAATGCCAGTTTTTCTTAACGGGATTAGCAAAGAACTATATCAGCTTAAACAAGGATAGGGAAGGCCGCTAGATGGCCTCCCCTTATTTCTTAAATCTTAGCGAAAGAAATTCCGCTTTTTATTTACCTTTTCTCTTGTGGAATGTGTCTTTTCTGCCGTAATTAAAGATTTGTTCACATCAATTAATCCACTTCCAAATTCAATGTCCTTTCCTTTTGCCCCAAGATCTCGTGCAGAGGTTTGAATAATGGACATTACTTCGTTATTGGTGAGTTCTGGGTTTGCCGATTTGATTAGGCCAGCAAGTCCAGCAACATGCGGAGCAGCCATCGATGTGCCAGAAAGGGACGCATATTGTTCGTTAAAATACGTACTAGGGATATAGACACCAGGAGCAGAGATATTGATATAACTCCCGTAGTTTGAGAAATCAGCAAGTGTCCCATCGTAATTAACGGCTGAAACACTTAATACTTCTGGATAAGCAGCTGGATAGGAAGGTTGACTCGTGCCATCATTTCCTGCCGCCGCAACCATTACCACATTGTTGTTGTAGGCATATCGAATGGCTCTTTTTAACACATTCGACTCTTTGTAATTCCCAAGGCTAAGATTAATGACATTGGCACCATTGTCGACCGCCCAGATAATGCCCTTCGCAATATCAAAGGTGGTCCCATATCCTTCGGCACTCATCGCCTTAATCGGCATAATTTTATTAAACCAAGTTAAGCCTGCTATCCCTTCTCGGTTATTTGTCTCAGAGGCAATAATCCCGGCTACATGTGTTCCATGTCCGTTATCGTCATCAGGAATTGAATTTTCTCCTAAGATGTTGTATCCTTCAACAAGTCTGTTTACCAAATCAGGGTGATCCAAATCCACACCTGTGTCGATGACCGCAATGGTGATGTCTTCATCACCCTTAGAGATGCTCCAGCCTTGCTCTGTTCCAATAACAGGCAGGTTCCATTGGTATTCTTCTTGATAGAATTGGTCATTTGGTAAATTAAGGGCATTGGCACCGTCTGTGTCATTTTGCATTAATAAATAATGCAATTCAGCAAAGTCCACATTGGCTTTTCCTTTAAAATAATTTAAAACTGTTGGTGCTTCCATACTTCTTGAGCGGAAAAGAAACAGTAAGCCGTCTTTTTTTACCACACGACCATCGATATCTTGCTCCATGTGTTTTAGTTCTTCGTCAGAAGGCAAACTTTTAAAATTTACGGCTACCTCATGATCTAAATAGTGACTGGTATCCTTCTCATTATGATGAAAATGGGTTACTTCATCCCTTTGATCCAGATGTTGCTTAAGTTTATTGCCCTGACCAACGTTGTTAATCTCCATTAGGCCGCGATTGTTGGTGTCTTTATCATTAAGAATTGTCGGCGAATTTTCATTAGAATTTTGTTGTAGGGTGTTCATTCTACGAGGTTGCAACATTGTGTTAGCAGCAATAAGTACTAATACAGCGCAAACTGCAGTGAGTAAAATCTTTTTAGAACGATTCAAGATACAACACTCCTAAGAAAAGTACTTAAGTACTAATAGGTTGGTTCATGGACAAGAAAAATAATGGCGGGAATCATTGGCATATCGGTGATGAAGCGATTTCCAACTCACTGAAGTTTTTTTCAAATTTGTACCCAAAAAGACAAATTTTATGAATAAAATTACGGCCAATTTGAGAAATCAGTTTGCCAAATCAGGATAAATCGCTACAATAAAGCATATGAGACTTAGAAAGTATGGTAAAATATGAGCAAGGCGAACGTGTGTTAGTTCTTTTTTTATGTTTTCTTTAAAGGAAGAATTTACTAAATTGAAATCTTGAAACATTGACAATAGATAAACAAACTGTCAATGTCGTTTTTGTTTGTTATGAAAGGGGTATTTTAGTGGCTAGAAACCAGCAAGCATTTGATTACAACGATGACGCGATACAGGTATTAGAGGGTCTCGAGGCTGTCAGGAAACGTCCAGGAATGTATATTGGTAGTACCGACACTAGAGGCCTTCACCATCTAGTCTACGAAATCGTTGACAACTCTGTTGACGAGGTACTTGCAGGATATGGCGACCATATCATTGTGAAAATACACAAGGATAACTCCATCACTGTTCAGGATAAAGGACGAGGCATGCCAACTGGGATGCATAAGCTGGGAAAGCCAACTCCTGAGGTCATCCTAACCGTCCTACATGCGGGCGGAAAATTCGGTCAAGGTGGTTACAAAACGAGTGGAGGACTTCACGGAGTAGGTGCTTCGGTCGTGAATGCACTTTCTGAAAAGCTCGTTGTCACCATTCGACGTGATGGATTCGTCTACGAACAAAAATTCGAAGATGGTGGGAAACCAGTCACGACTCTTGAAAAAGTCGGCAAGACCAACCAAAGCGGAACAACCATCCACTTTAAACCAGATCCTAAAATTTTTTCTACGATAACTTATAATTATGATACCTTATGCGAACGACTTCGCGAGTCGGCATTTTTGCTTAAAGGACTTAAGATTGAAATTATCGATGAACGCAATGATGTTCGCGAAGTATTTCACTATGAAACCGGCATTCAAGCATTTGTTGAGTATCTAAACGAAGAAAAGGATTCTCTTCATCCTGTTGTGAGCTTTGAAGGAGAGAATAGTGGAATTGAAGTTGATTTTGCTTTCCAATTCAATGATGGGTATTCAGAAAACATTCTTAGCTTTGTTAATAATGTCCGTACAAAGGATGGCGGAACGCACGAGGTTGGGGCGAAAACCGCTATGACTCGTGCTTTCAATGATTATGCGCGCAAAGCAGGTTTGTTAAAGGAAAAAGATAAGAATCTCGATGGGGCAGATATCCGGGAAGGATTATCAGCAATTATCTCTGTTCGTATTCCTGAAGAGCTGTTACAGTTTGAAGGTCAAACGAAGGGAAAGCTTGGGACGAGTGAGGCTCGTTCAGCTGTGGATTCTGTTGTCTCTGAGCATCTCTCGTATTTCTTGGAAGAAAATCCTGAGACAAGTTCACTTTTAATCAAAAAATCCATCAAAGCTTATCAAGCTCGAGAAGCGGCTCGGAAAGCTAGGGAAGATGCTCGTAGTGGCAAAAAACGAAAAAAATCAGAAGCAATGTTGTCAGGGAAATTAACCCCAGCACAAAGCAAAAATTCTGCTAAAAATGAACTTTATCTTGTTGAGGGAGACTCAGCGGGTGGTTCTGCAAAACAGGGACGCGATCGAAAATTCCAAGCTGTCCTTCCTTTACGTGGTAAAGTCATTAATACTGAAAAAGCGAAGCTTCAAGATATCTTTAAAAATGAAGAAATCAACACGATGATTCATGCTATTGGAGCAGGTGTTGGAGCTGATTTCAATCTTGAAGATGTAAATTACGATAAAGTGGTCATCATGACCGATGCTGATACCGATGGAGCGCATATCCAAGTTCTGCTTTTAACATTCTTTTACCGATATATGCGACCACTGATTGAAGGTGGGAAAGTATTCATTGCGTTACCGCCCCTTTATAAGGTCAGCAAAGGGAGTGGAAAAAAGGAAATCATCGAATATGCTTGGAGCGATGACGAACTAGCAGGCGCGATAAAGAAGATTGGAAAAGGCTATATCATTCAGCGTTATAAAGGTCTAGGTGAAATGAACGCCGATCAGCTATGGGATACAACCATGAACCCAGAATCTAGAACATTGATTCGCGTTAAAATTGACGATGCTGCCCGTGCTGAACGCAGAGTCACGACGTTAATGGGGGACAAAGTTGAACCCCGACGAAAGTGGATTGAATCGAATGTTGCGTTTACATTAGACGAAGGCGACACCATCTTAGAAAATGAAAACATTACCGTTATAGAGGAGGGTTCAGAAGAATGAGCTCAATAGAAAAATTTCGCGACCTCCCTCTCGAAGAAGTCATTGGCGACCGTTTTGGTCGCTATAGTAAATATATCATTCAAGAACGTGCACTACCTGATGCCCGTGATGGGCTGAAACCCGTTCAGCGCCGGATCTTGTATGCCATGTACGCTGAGGGAAACACTCACGAAAAGGGCTTTAGAAAATCGGCCAAAACAGTCGGGAACGTCATCGGGAATTACCATCCACATGGAGATTCATCTGTTTATGATGCCATGGTCCGCCTGAGTCAGGATTGGAAGGTTCGAAATGTCTTAATCCAGATGCATGGAAACAATGGGAGTAATGATGGCGATCCACCTGCAGCGATGAGGTATACGGAGGCAAGACTTTCCGCTATTGCCGCAGAATTATTACGAGATATTGATAAAAACACAGTTGAGTTTATTCCGAATTTTGATGATACTTCGAAGGAACCAACTGTTTTGCCATCCATGTTTCCTAATTTACTTGTTAATGGGTCGACAGGGATTTCAGCAGGATATGCTACCGATATCCCGCCACATTCCCTTGATGAAATAGTCGAAGGCGTCATTATGCGTATGGACAACCCTAATTGTTCTGTGGAGGAGTTAATGACCGTCATTAAGGGACCAGATTTCCCAACGGGAGGCATTATACAGGGCGTAGAAGGAATTTTAAAAGCCTATAAAACAGGTAAGGGTAAAGTGATTGTTCGCGGAAAAACAGAAATTGAAACCATCCGTGGTGGAAGACAACAAATTGTCATTACAGAAATTCCTTTTGAAGTAAACAAAGCGAATCTAGTCAAACGGATGGATGAACTCCGAATTGACCGTAAAGTAGAGGGTATCTCTGAAGTTCGCGATGAAACGGATCGTACAGGTTTGCGGATTGTCGTGGAGCTTAAGAAAGATGCCGATGCAAACGGAGTTCTGCACTATTTTTACAAAAATACGGATCTACAAATCACTTACAACTTCAATATGGTCGCAATTCATAATAAACGTCCTAAACAAATGGGATTACATGATTTACTTGACGCCTATATTGCTCATCAACGGGAAGTGGTCACAAGGCGTTCTCAGTTTGACCTTCAAAAGGCTAAAGATCGTCAACATATTGTTGAGGGTTTGATTAAAGCTCTGTCGATTCTTGATGAAGTAATTGCGACGATTCGTGCTTCTAAAGATAAACGTGATGCTAAAAATAACTTGATTAGTAAGTTTGCTTTCACTGAGGCACAAGCGGAAGCGATTGTTTCCTTGCAGTTATATCGATTAACCAACACGGATGTAACCGCTCTACAAGCAGAGCAGGAAGAGCTTGCAAAGAAAATTGATGAGCTCGTAGCCATTTTGGAAAGTGAGAAAAAATTGTTATCTGTCATTAAAAAGGAATTAAAAGAAGTGAAAAAACGCTTTGCTGATGGACGAAGAACCAAAATAGAAGATGAGATTGAAGAAATCAAAATCAACTTAGAGGTTCTGATTGCCAGCGAGGATGTCATTGTGACGGTTACGAAGGATGGTTACATCAAACGCACAAGTCAGCGTTCCTTCGCGGCTTCAAATGGCAAAGATTTTGCGATGAAGGATACCGATAGACTTCTAGCTCAACTTGATATGAATACGAAAGAGGTTTTACTTCTATTCACAAATAAAGGCAGCTATCTTTACCTGCCGGTTCATGAGTTGCCAGATATTCGTTGGAAAGACTTAGGACAGCATATTGCCAATATTGTTCCGCTTGAACGTGATGAGCACATTATTAAGGCGATTCCTGTTAAAGACTTTGAGCAAGAGGTTTTCCTTCTTTTTGTAACAAAAAATGGAATGGTAAAGAAAACAGAATTGAAACAATACAAAGCACAACGATACTCTAAAACGTTAACGGCGATGAATCTGAAAGGTGACGATGAGACCATCGAAGTACATCTTTCAGATGGGAATAATAGCTTATTCCTCGTTACACATCTAGGGTATGCTCTCTGGTTCTCAGAGGAAGAGATTAGTCCAATCGGAATTCGAGCTGCAGGTGTGAAGGGAATCAACTTGAAGGATGACGACTATGTAATCGGTGGTAAAATCATTGATGGTTCAAAAGAACAGTCGGTTATCTTAGCCACACAGCGTGGAGCGGTGAAGAAGATGAAACTTAGTGAGTTTGAATTAGGTTCTCGGGCAAAACGCGGTGTCATTATGCTTCGCGAACTTAAAAGCAATCCACATCGTGTCGCAGGGTTTGAAGTGGCGAAAAATCAAGATGAGATCTTCTTGTTCACTGAAAAACAGAAAACGTACACACTAACACCAGAATCTCTCCGGTTTAATGACCGCTATTCAAACGGTTCATTTGTCTTTGATGAAAATGAGAGTGGGAAGCTACAAGAAATGTGGAAACAAGAAGTAACAGAGGAACAAGCAAAGAACGAAGAATCATAAATTGTCACTGTTTTGTCAAAAACATGTACCCTGGTTCAAAGAACTGGGGTGCTTTTTATGTGAAAATTTACTCTATACTTGCGCCTCATGCTTTTACATAGAGAAGGATTCTACATACTTATATTTTTGTTTTTTTGGAACAATAAATGAAATACAGCAATAAAATGAGCGACCTAGATTTACATTAAAAGGAGTCTTTAAATGGAAAAACTACTAGAGATAGTAAATACAAACGTCAATTTTTTAAATGATCTAATGTGGAGTTACATCCTCATTGCAGCACTTATTATTTTAGGTTTATATTTTTCAATCCGAACCAACTTTGTCCAAATTCGTTTATTTGGTGAGATGTTTCGAATTCTCGGTGATAAACCCGTACTAAGTAATGGAAGGAAAAAAGGGCTATCCTCGTTTCAAGCATTCACCATTTCTGCAGCCTCCCGTGTAGGCACAGGGAATCTTGCAGGGGTTGCTACCGCGATATCTGCTGGTGGTCCTGGTGCTGTGTTCTGGATGTGGTTAATTGCTTTCATTGGGGCAGCATCAAGTTTTGTTGAGAGTACTCTTGCGCAGATATATAAAGTGAAAGATAAAGATGGCTTCCGCGGTGGTCCTGCTTATTATATGGAAAAAGGCTTGAACAAGCGTTGGATGGGGATCATCTTTGCCGTTATCATTACCTTTAGTTTTGGGCTTGTATTTAATTCCGTCCAATCAAATACGATTTCACTTGCCGTTACGCAGGCATTTGGGATTAACCGAGTGTGGGTTGGTGTCGTGTTAGCTATTTTGACGGCAATCATCATTTTTGGTGGGGTGAAACGGATAGCCCATGTTTCTCAAATAATTGTTCCAATAATGGCGGTTCTCTATCTTATCTTGGCTTTGTACGTAGTGATTGTTAATTTTACAGAAATTCCTATGATGGTTTCGCTTATCCTAAAAAATGCGTTTGGTCTTCAGGAAGCAGTTGGCGGTGGAATGGGTGCAGCTGTTATGATGGGAATTAAACGTGGATTATTCTCGAATGAAGCGGGGATGGGGAGTGCTCCAAATGCTGCGGCAACCGCTGCTGTTACACACCCTGCTAAACAAGGTCTGATTCAAACTCTTGGGGTATTCGTTGATACCATCCTAATTTGTTCCGCAACCGCTTTTATCATCATTCTTTCTGGTGCATACACAAATCCTGACTTAACGGGGATTGAACTTACCCAAGTTGCACTTAGTAGTCATGTTGGCTCATGGGCGCCGGCATTTGTTAGTATTGCAATATTCCTATTTGCCTTTTCCTCGATTGTTGGGAATTATTATTATGGTGAAACGAATATTGAGTTTATCAAAGATAATAAACCAGCGTTATTTATTTACCGCCTTGCAGTTGTCGCGATGGTCTACTTCGGCTCGTTGGCAGACTTAGCCATTGTTTGGAATCTTGCGGATTTGTTTATGGGCGTTATGGCTATTATTAATCTGATTGCGATTGCTTTGCTTGGTAAGATAGCCTTTGCAGCCTTAAAGGACTATCAAGCTCAACGAAAGCAGCACAAAGATCCTACTTTCTTTGCTGACAGTATTCTTGGATTGCAAGGCGCTGAGACTTGGGAAACTCGCGAAAAACAGGGAAAATAAGGTGGATATTGTAAGACCCTCTATATCATATAGGGGGTTTTTTATGTATATCTCTCCCAAAAAATGGACAGTTTACTGGTAAAAGGAAAAAAGGTGGGGAGATTATGAAACGATTTATCATTCTACCAACAATTTTTATTCTTTCACTAATCGCTGCAACCGTTTATGCCGCAGATAAACAAGCTCAGAACGAGATTGTACAAGAACTAATGGATGTAACTGGAGATGGAAAAGACGATACCATCACCATAACCGGTGTTCCTTTTGAGGAAGGAAGCTTATTTCTGAAAGAAATTTCAATGAAAATAAAGACTTCTGAAGGGGAAAAGTTCCACACTGAGCTTGAAGGGGGCTATGAACCATCTTTAGCCTTTAAAGATTTTAATCATGATGGTGTGAAGGACGTCCTAGTTCGTGTTGAAACAGGAGGTAGTGGGGGCACATCCAATTATGAGCTCTATTCTTTCAAGGATGCTAAGCAAGTGGATATGGGTGTTCCTGAGCCATTAACAATTATTAGCCAGTTTGAGGAAGGGTATAAAGCGAGTATTCAAATCGAAGAAACCGGTAAATTATATACCTTTAATTTATTTGACAGAAAAGAGAAATACGATCGCTTAGGATTATATCAAAACGGCAAATTAAATGAGCCGATGGAGCTGATGGTGTTGCCGTATAGTACATTAAAACCGGTATTTGTTCACGAGAAACAAATTGGTTTTAAAGGGGTTCAACGCATTAGTGGTGTGGGCAATGTAGACACGATTGGGTTTGTGGAGTCTTCCTGGATTTTAGAAAACGGAGAATGGAAACAAACGGATACCAAAGTTCAAAAAAGCTTGAAAACAAAAAAGAAGAAAAAGAATAAATAGGCATATGTAACGAATCCTCTTTCGCTATCATAGGCTATGGTAAGAAAAGGTAATATTTCCTGAAAGGGGTTCTCTTGCCATGTCCACATTCAATCCAGATCGATTGAATACGATATATATTCCTCCGGTTAGCACCTTTGGTCCAATAAGTGGAAGGAAGTATACATTGACCCACTCCGATGATACAGGAGAGTTGTTTCTAACAATCGGAAAAAAATACGATGTGGGAGCAATCGATCCAACCCTTCGTGATGAAGTACTCGCAGAGTGGCAGACTAGAAACGGAGAATATTTATTATTAGCAAAGGTCTATATTAGTGGGGGGGAGTACGATAAAAAATTCTCCCAGGTTCGTTACATGATTTTTAAAAAGGATCTTTCTTTAGCCTTAACAGGGATTGTTTATGGCGATCAGCAGTTCTATACAAATTCACCTTGGCTGTTGGATTGCCCAATTCTTGTGCATTTTGAATCGGTTTATCCAGAATTCAACGAAGTGTTGTATTATGGAACACCAAGGCAGTACTTAACTGCTGCTAGAAATCAACCTATGAGCAAGACACAGGCATAAGCTTGTGTTTTTTTGTTTTATTTTGATTGGGGATTTGGATGGGTAGGTAACTGAACTAAACAAACATCATAATAATATTATGTTAACTAAGATGGAAGATTGACAGCAGTGGTTATTAAATCATAGAAGCATTAAACGTTAAATCAACCTAGAGTGAATCAGATAGCAAAATTGAATTGGGCTTAGAGTATGGTTGCGTGAGAATTTAAAGTTCGAATTTGTTTAATTCACTTAGTGATTGTAAATAGGTTAAAACTTAAGATAGTTGCAATTGTTTAACTGAAAACAATAATTACGCACAAATCCGTTTTTTATCCAATTTTGATTTTCTGTCTCACTATGTTAAGTATACTTAGGTATTGAGACCACTGATTGCTTTCGATTCATTGCTTCCGAGAATATATATTATGTAAACTAGAAGCGGATTTGCTCAACTATTTCATTTGTCATCACTTATACCCCCAATTAAACTAAATTATAGCATGACTACCAGTATTGGTGAATTTTCAGATCGAATTACAGATAGATTATCCGCACTATATCGGTATCCAACATCCATTTTTCTAAATAGGAGGTAAATTTAATGACTTAAATATTATAAGATCCACCAAAATATTATGTTAGGTTTCTTTACATATTAGTAGTTACAACCATTAAATTCTCTTATAGTTTACCTATAAAACAACCAAAACGATTCAATAGTATGTAAAGAATAAAGGAGGAAGTTGTAATGGCACAAACTGATAAGGATTATGCATTAACACCTGTTCCCAAAGATAAGCGTAAAGGTTTTATTTCCATGTTTTTCGTTATGCTTGGCTTTACCTTTTTCTCATCCAGTATGGTTGCTGGTGGTACATTAGGACAAGGATTGGATATGAAGCAATTTATCATCACGGTCCTGATTGGAAACCTAATTCTTGGGATTTATGCTAGTTTATTAGGCTTAGTTGGTGCGAAATCTGGCTTAACCACCCACCTACTAACCAGTCACTCTTTCGGTAAAAAAGGATCGTATTTAACTTCCTTTTTATTAAGTGCCATCCAGGTTGGATGGTTTGGTGTTGGTGTTGCCACCTTTGCCATTATGGTGAACAAAGCCACCGGTATAAACTTAATCTTACTAATCATTATTTCTGGAATTTTGATGACATCAACTGCTTATTGGGGCATGAAAGCTTTAACGATACTAAGTATGGTAGCTGTTCCGGCAATTGCCATTCTCGGAAGCTTTTCTATCTTCCAAGCAACCGAGGAAGTGGGTGGATTTGCTTCATTAATGCAATTAGAACCGTCTGAAACCATGACCTATACGCTAGCTCTTTCGATTTGTATAGGTTCATTTATTGGCGGGGCTACCTTAACTGCAGATTTTACGCGGTTCTCCAAGTCCAAATTGAACGGTTTTTTAACAACATTTATTGCTTATTTTATCGGAAACTCCTTAATGTTTGCCTTCGGGATGGTTGGTACACTTGCCTTAGGTTTAGCTGATGTCTCCGACGTGATGTTTGCTCAAGGATTATTAATTCCAGCCATTGTCGTTTTAGGCTTAAATATTTGGTCAACGAATGATAATTCCTTATACACCTCTGGGCTAGGGTTCTCACACATTACGAAGCTTCCTAAGAACAAAATTGTGATCTTTAATGGTTTAGTTGGTACCATTCTTTCCCTAGTGGTTTATAACAATTTTATTAGTTGGTTAACCTTGCTTGGCTCTACCATCCCTTCAATAGGGGCCATCATTTTGGCAGATTATTTCTTGCTTCGCAGGAAAGATGGTTATCAGGAAAAGAAAATGAAAAACGTTCAAATCAGTGCGGTTATTGCTTGGGTATTCGGTATCGTTGCAGCGAACCTGCTCCCTGGTATCCCGCCTGTCAATGCTATCATTACATCCGTAGTCGTCTATTCTATTGCCACTGCTATTGAGCATGGCGTGCTTAGAAATAAAAAGGGTGTTAGTCAACCTTATCCTCAAATGGAGAAAATATAAAAGAAAAAACCTCTATCTTTGATTATTTTGGTAGAGGTTTTTTCTTTTACATAATTGAGATAAGATCTTCTTCCGAGTTCTTATTTAAATAGTATAGAACATGCGTTTTCGATCCCTTAAATGTCTATCAGTTCTACTCATTTCTTTTAACAAAACGTTTGGCAACTCTTTAATAAATAATAACTTCATTTGGGAGTTTATTAAAATTCACGTTAGATTTTCTTACATAAGTCAAGTAATCATGACAATTTTGCATTTATATTGTAAACATGTTAGGTAAAGTTACGTCAAAAAATGTAAAAGATTAAAGGAGATGTGATTATAAATGTTCATTCAAAATGCAAAGTTATACGGTCAAGAAGGATTGTGGGATCTACATATAATAGAAAATAAAATTTTCAGTGTTACACCTGCTCAACAATCACCTAATCCTTCGGGTGAAAAGGTCATTGATGTTAACGGAAAAATCGTTCTCCCTCCTTTTGTAGAACCTCATATTCATTTAGATTATGTGTTAACTGCAGGAACTCCGAGGTGGAATCAATCGGGAACCTTATTTGAAGGAATTCAAATTTGGTCAGAACGTAAAAAGGTCGTCAAGGAATCAAAAGAAGAGATTAAAAATCGAGCTTTACAAGCGCTCCACATGCAAATAAAACATGGTGTTCAGCATGTAAGAACACATGTCGATATTACAGATCCAAGTTTACTAGGTTTAGAGGCCTTATTAGAAGTAAAGGAAGAAATCAAGCCATATGTTGATCTCCAACTTGTCGCTTTTCCACAGGAAGGGATCTATTCTTATCCAAAAGGAGATGAATTATTAGAGGAAGCCTTAAAAATGGGTGCGGATGTCGTCGGTGGTATTCCCCATTATGAATTCACACGAGAAGATGGCGTTCGTTCTGTACAAAAATCAATGGAGTTAGCCTATCGGTATGGGAAAATGGTTGATATTCACTGCGATGAGATTGACGACGAACAATCACGCTTTGTCGAAGTTGTCGCAGCAGAAGCTTATAAATTAGGGATGGGTGAATGGGTGACGGCTAGTCATACAACAGCCATGGGGTCTTATAATGATGCTTATACTTACAAACTTTTTAAACTATTGAAGCAATCAAACATCAACTTCGTTTCCCTTCCTAAAGCCAACTTACATTTACAAGGCAGATTTGATAGCTATCCAAAACGCCGTGGGTTAACGCGAGTAAAAGAGCTATTAGAGGCAGATATGAATGTATGTTTTGGATTGGATTCTATCATGGATCCCTGGTACCCACTCGGTGATGGAAATCTAATGTCGGTTGTCGATACCGGATTACATGCATGTCATATGACAGGATATAACGATATTGTCTCGGCATTAAATCTCATCACAACAAATGGAGCCAAAACCTTAAATCTACTAGATACGTATGGAATCAAAGAAGGCAATCCAGCAAACCTAGTTGTCATTGACGCAACCTCGGAGTACGATGTGATTCGATTGCAATCAACTGTCCTATATTCAATCCGAAACGGAGAAGTACTTGTTGAAACAAAACCAGCAGAAACAAAGGTGAATATGTTAAATGAATATTTAACCTTATAAACTATCAACATAGGTTAAATGAGCATATATAAAAAGCGATCCCTTATTTACTATTGAGGGATCGCTCTTTATCGTACAAAGTTTAAAACCTTAAGACTACAGGAAATCAGTTCCCCATTTATGATCTGTAACTGTCTCCTCACCAGGTGCTGGAAGCTATGTAACAGTATAACAAAGGTATTAAAGGGCTTGAATTGGATGAATGGTCTTTTCCAAATGACCTTTTTAATCAATAGGTGTTCCATCAATCTCCGTTTGTCATCTCTTTACAAAAACTGATACAACACCGAAAGAATAACTGGTGTGATAATGGCGGCTGCGCCCATTGCTACACTTGAAACTCCGCCTTGGATAGGACCTTCTCCCATTATCTGACTAGTACCAATCGCATGAGAAACAGTTCCGATACTAAGCCCTCGTGAGAATGGCTCAGAAATGTTCATCATGGTTAGTAAAGCAGGTCCGAAAATTGCACCAAATAGACCTGAGGCAACGACTAAAGCCGCGGCTAATGTAGGATCACCGCCAATTATTTGAACGGTCTCAATGGCCACTGGGGTCGTAACAGCCTTCACCGCAGAAGCCGCCTGTATGTTTTCAGATAAATGGAATGCCCTGGATAACCATACAGCAGAAACGATGGATGAAAGCGTCCCGATAATCAATCCTACAATAGCTGGCATCAATTTTTGCTTAATAATGTCTTTATTTTTATACAATGGAACTGCAAGAGCAACAGTGGCGGGACCTAGCAATGCGGTAATCCATTCTTTTGCAGGTGTGTAGGCATCATAACTTATTCCTGAGAAATGAAAGATGCAAATCATGATAATCGTTGTGGTTAAAATCGGAATCGTAAACGGAGATGGGAAACGATGTGCTAATTTCCTTGCACCCATATAGATAATAATCGTTAGCAAAATATTAATGAGAGTGAGACTGTTCATGATAGTTTTCTTCCTTTTGTACTTTCTTAGTTGATAGAAATTGGGTAAATCCCCCTGTGACGAATAAACCGATAAAGCTACTGGCCGCAATCATCACGAATAATTGAATGCCACTTGTTTTGATCAAGCCGCCATAATCCATCAAGCCGATCGCAATGGGAATAAAAAATAACGAAAGATGTTTCAACAAGAACGAGGCCGCAACTTCGATATACCGTAACTGAACAGTTCCATTCCTCAATAAGATATATAAAAGAATCATCCCCAAGACACTAGCAGGTAAAGGTATATCTAGGAATCTCACAATATAGTTTGAAACCTGATAGATTGCATAAAGAAAAAATAATTGTACGAAAAACATCAAAGTATGTTTCATCAGATCATTTCCTTTCGAGAACCAAAATAAAATTATATCAAGGATGGAGGAACAGGTCTACTTCCCCGTTCGTTTAAACGCTTTCCATATAAAAATCCTACTTTCAACCTTAGAAAGTAGGATTTTTGTTTAAGCTTTATTGTGTAACTGCTTCATCTCCCTGATAAATCCTAAACGCAGGAACAATCGTATCTGAAACAATCTCTTTTCCTTTTTCACGAATAAAGTCCAATTTATAATACGCATCGAAGCGTTGACTGATTTCG
Source organism: Mesobacillus maritimus (assembly GCF_019749255.1). Classification (GTDB taxonomy): domain Bacteria; phylum Bacillota; class Bacilli; order Bacillales; family Cytobacillaceae; genus Mesobacillus_B; species Mesobacillus_B maritimus_A. The sequence goes on from NZ_JACWFH010000007.1 coordinate 297,126, forward strand.
GTTTTCACCAGTTCAGGTGGCGTCACGACAATAAATTGGAACTTTAGTTTCTCCGCAACCGCGAAAATTGGGTCGAGAACATGCGCAGAGGCTGCTTGGCCGAATGGATTGTCAACCACTAGCGGAACCCAGCTTTGGTCTGTTTCGCCTTTAACGGATAATAGCATCATCATCATGACCATTCGAGCAGATAGCTTTTGGCCACCACTACCGTCGGATTTTGTCTTCGAACCTTGGTTAATCGTCTGCCAGGTTGAATAATGCTCACGTTGCGGTTTTCCGTACATAAACGCATTATCTGTTCGCATGTTATACACAAGTAGTTCAGGATATCGATTTCTGAGCGAAACAAATAAAATTTGTTCATCGCTAATCAGCTGTTTGATTTCCTGATCTAATTCGCGATTATGATCATCAATGCGGTCAAATTGTTTCGTAATTTTATTTATCGCAGAAACGAAATGCTGCTTTAGAAGGGGCTCAATCTCGTCTGCTTTTTTCGGTAAGATGTCTTCTTTCAGCTGAACAAGCGGGAATGAACCTCTTTCGTTCTTCAGCTTCATTTTCGCAATCATCGAGCGAATCGCTTCCGAAATGCCCATCACTTTCATACTCGCACGGCTTGCCCAGAAGCTTTGCGCCTTTTCTGCTCTTTCTTTATCGCGTTCTAATTGTTCTAAACCACTTTGTGAGAAACGCTTCATATTTTTCACAACGCTTTGGATATGGTGATAATGCCTTGTATCCATATGGTCCAGTGTAGTTAAAACTTCATTTTTAAAACGGATTTCCCAATCCTTGCCTTCAATTGCAAGCTTAAGATTTCGCAATGATTGTTCAATTTTCGCATGCTTCTCTTTGCCTTCTTCTTGGATGTTTTGATGATCATCACACCAAGCTAAGATGCATTTCTTTCCTTGAGTTCTAATCTTTTCAATATCCTCATCGGTAAAACTAGCTGCTTCCTCTTTTAGGACAACAGATAATGTAAACAAATCGCCTTCATAATTCGTGATATTGCTTTCTGTTTCTTTTTGTTGTTTCTCTGTGTCCTTAATCTCTTTCTTGGTTAGCTTCGTTTGGTCTTTGATTTCAACTTCTTTAACCTCTAAATCATGCTCTTCCCATTCTTCTGGCTGTTTCTCGTGCTTGGCAACCTTCTTCCCTGCCTTTTCACGCTGTTCAATTGAATGCTTTAAGGACGTTTCCGCCACTGTTACCGCAGTTCCCTGCTCACGTTCTTCTTTTTCAGCTGCCTTTACTTCTTTACTAGCAGTTTGCAACATGTTCTCTAGAATACTTATCGGTTCATCAGGCTCGGCTACATCTTTCCAATCCTCATTAATTGCTTTTAGTTTTTTCTCTAGTTTCTTTTGCTGCTTTTGTTCTGACTCTTTTGTTGCTTGAATTTTGATTAATTCGCTTGCCTGTTCTTCTTTTGATTTGTGAAGCTGTTTGAGCTCATCAATGCTCCCATTGATTTCCTCTAAAACATGAGAGGATAAGCGTGGCACCTCTTCAGTCGCATCCGCTTTTTCCTCAGCAGGGAATGATGCTTCTTCAATAAAGAAAGAGATTCCCTTTATACTTTGTTCTGTCGTGAGTTTCCATTCCACGTATGTTTGATTCCACTCGTTCTGGAGATTTACGACTGTTTCAAACTCACTAGCGATCTCTTCTTGTTGCTTAATTAATGATTCATGTTGTTTTTCTTTCTCTTGTTTGACACGCTTATTTTCTTGATGCAGCTCTTTTTCGCTTTCAAACGCCGTTAAGGTTTCCACATCTTTTGTTAGCTTTTCAACCTTTTGCTTCGCTTTTTTTCGTTGTTCTTTAAGCTGTAGCTGCAATTCTTTTTCTTTCTCTTGTTGGGCCGTAACTTCTTGAAGCTTTGTTTTCTTCGCAGCGAGCGCATTTTGTTCTTGTCCTAGAGATCTTTCCATTTCACTAGAAAGGTCATTGGCTAAAAATCGATCAATTTCCTTTAATATTCCACGTAAGGAAGCTTCCGTTTTCTCAATCTCTTCTAGTGTTTCTTTCTTTTCACCTAGTTGTTTCGCAATCTGAATTTTCCAGTGGGTAAACTGATTTTTATCCGTTAACAGCTCATGCTCGGTTCCATTAACCATTACAAAAGCAGACTCTTGATTTTCCCCATTCATTTCCTCGCGCATAAAAATCGGAACCGGACTCTTATACATTCTACCTGTAAGAATCTGTTGGTTGATTTTTTGCCATCGCTGTCCGCTAACGACTAATCCGTATGGAAGCAGAGGGTACGTCATAAGCGATTTTGCCATTTCTTCTTGACTTAGGGATTGAAGAAATTGAGTTCCATAAAAAACATCGATGCCTGTCTTCTCATCAATCCATTCCTTCAATTCTTTCACATCTTTATTGGCGACCCAAAATGGCTCATCGTTTAATGAATGATCAAGCTGGGTTTCCCAAAGCTCTTTCTTCAATTCCTCCGCCTGCTGACGGTTCTCAGAAAGTAGCTCCTCTATTTGTAAACTGTACTTCGATAATAGCGCATTGGTAAGAGGTGCTGTTACTTCCGCTAGTAAACCATGAAGCTTATCAACTAGTTTTCCTTCTTTTTGCTTTTGCAGTTCTTTGGCTTCGGTTAATTCCTGACATTTTTCCTCTGAAGTCTCAATCGATTGAACAAGTGTTCCGTGTTGCGTTGCTAATTCATTTTGCTTTTCATTCGAGGCTTTCTCTTTTGCTTGCAAGTCGGTTAATTGCTTTTCTTTATCCTCAATTTGTTTCGAAAGACTCTCAATAAAACCGGTTAAATCGTAGGTTAAACGATCTCCGAATTCCTTGATAAGCGTTGCTTCCTTCGATTCAAAGGTATGGATTTGAGTATAGAGGAAATCAATCTCGGTTTTCAGCTTGGCAATTTCGGTTGTCTTTTGTTTATCCTGTTTCGACAGCTCTGTGGCTTTTTTCTTTAAAAACTTTTGATAGCCAAAATACTGCTTAATGTTTTCTTTTATCGCTAAGGAGGATTCTTCCCATTGCTTGGCTGCTTCTGCTTTGATTTCATCCATACGTTGGTTGACTTGCTCTAAGCCACTATTTTGCTCTAATTTCGCAATCTGTTGCGAAAGGGCGCGAATGCTTTGCTCGTTTTCACTCCACTCTTTTAATAAAACTAGAAAAGCGAGCTCGTCTTTACGGTCCTGTTTTGCTTGTACAACCTCTTGTAACGCTTCATGCTTTTTCTGTTCTTCTGCTAACTTTTTCTCCCAATCGCGTACCTCGCGATGCGCTTTGGCGTACTCTAAGTTATCTTTTTGGAAGCGTAACTCGTCTTGCTTCACCATTAATTTTTCAAGGTCTTTTTCTAACTTAACAAGTGTTTCCCGTTCTGCTTGTAACAAATGCTCTAGTGCTCCAAGCAATTGTTGTCCAACCTTGATGCTTTCATCGATCACTTCTTTATGCTGAATTCCAGTTACTAAGTGGTCTTCAAACGGAACAATGTCTTCTAAAAACTCTTTATGTGCTTGCTCACGTTTTAACAGCACTGGAAGGTCTTTGGCAATACTCGCCTGACTTTTAAATATCTCCACAAGATCGTTCTTTTGGTGCTCGGTGCGATGCAACACTTGACTGACCGTTGGGATGATTCGCTTTTGGAACAGCGAATGATCATCTTCGGCGCCTTCGAAGTATTTGCCAACGCCACCTTCGTCTTTATTAATGTCCTTTAAGATATCCCAATCTTTGCGATCAATTCCATACGTATCAAGGATGCGATAATGCTTCTTTGTATCACGGTAAACGTCATAACCATTCCATTTTAAATAGTCTTTCAAGCCCTCAGTATCAGCCACTTCTTCATTTTCTAAAAGGGGGATATGCTCAAGGCCTGCTTCTTCCTGGCGCTCAAATTCTCTTGTATAAAAAGTGATGTTCGGAAGAATTTTCGCTTCTTGTTCTAAGGTTTTCTTCTCAGTTTCGCCTTCCTCACTCATCGAGATCCGCTGCTCGGCGGAGAACATCCCGCCCGTGATGAGATGTCTATGGTCGGCGCCGTCTAATTCCCACTGAATCACCACATGAAAGGTGTACGGAATAAACTGCTCTTTATGATTAAAAAAGAACTGCTGATAATAACGGTTATTTTGTTTACCCCACGAAGTTCCTGGCTTCAGGATTTGGAAGATGGTTTGTAAAAATACCCCTTTACCGCCTCCATTCATCATTGAAATCAACCCATTGGTGGATGTATTTTCATTATGAAAATTGAATGTGGTATCTTTGTATTGCTTTTGCATGCCATCATACTTGAGACCAACAATTCTAATTCGATTGATTTTCGGCATGCTCTTCCTCCTCAGTTGTTACTAATTTCTTAAACATTTCGTAGCGATCATAATCATGGTACAAGTATTCAATCCGCTCAAATAACTCTTGCTTAGGGATTGCTTTTGGAATTTCGTCACGGTCAAGTACGACAATTAATCCTTCCGTCTCTAACAAGCGCATCGCTGTTGTAATCAACCCGATTCTTGTACGGCGATTGGCTTTTTTTACCCCAAAATCATCGGTGTCCACTTCCATGTACTTCCACGTGGTGACAACTTCCTTCATATCGATTTTTTCAGCTTCACCGAAGGAAGGGTTGTTTTTAAGCATGTTATCCCAGTTCATAATGAGTTCATTCACTTGCCGTTCTAATGCGTAAAAGCTGATTCCTTCACGTTGCGAACGTATTTTCGCTGCCTGGTTCCGGTCGATGCTTGCTAAAAACGACATGATCACCACACTAATCAGATGAAAGTGTTTTTTCGTTTCAATCTGCTTGTGCTTGTCTTTCATATGAGTAAAATTCGTCGCAAACACGGAGCCTGTTGGCTGGACGACCAATTGAATCCGTTTTGCCGACTCGATGATATATGTACCAGATTCGTCTGCTAGTAACAGAACGGTCTGTCTCACTTCTGGATCAAAATACGTCTGGAAGTGCTCACTATTTTCATCAATGACTTTCTCTTTTAAAAGCGTAAAGTAAACAGCAGACGCTTTTTTGATGGTTTCCGCACTCATGCTTTCTCCTCCTCTACACAAATTTTAAATGGGGTGATTTTCATGCGATGCCAGAGGAAGGGCTTTGCACTTGAATCAAACTTTGTATAAATCTTCGAACCTTCAAACACTTGAAATTGTGGATATTCCTGCATCAGTTTATAAAGCAAAATTTCACGCTCATCGTTGATGGTTTCTTCCTGTCGATGTAGTACCTGTACCTTTAGTGGTTTACGATCAAACATCATCCATAAATCAATGGTTTCCGATTCTTCAAACCATAGGTCTTGTACCTCTAACGGCAATGTCGCTAAATCGGCTAACGAAAACTCTCCGTACGTTTGTAAAAACTGAAACACATAGCTCCAAGCTTTAATGACAGACTTCCAGTCGGTCACACGCTGGCGAGTCGTGGTTTCTTCTGTTTCTTCCTCAACAACCACATCGGTTTCCTGAGTTTCGTCGTATTCTTGTTCTCCCCAGATCCAATCAAGCGGCAAAACAAACTCGTTCTTCGGCGAAAATAGGGGCCCCAACACACTCTCAATAGTGTCGAAACTTTCCACGCCTTCTTTCATGAACCAGTTTTCATAAAAATGCTCTTTAAACGATACTAGACTGGTTTCCCAGAACAATGATGGATTTTCCGCTTTTAATTTCATCTCATAGGAAATGTTTTGAATCACAAGCTTAGCAAGACGGTCATGCAACTGTCTTGTATGGCCAATCTTTTCTTTAAGAAGCGTTAATTCTTTTTGTATATAATCTTCTTCGTCATTTGTCCGGATTGTTTTTTCAATCATGGTTGTAATCGTTCGAAAATGGGTTTTCTCTTCTTCAAATTGCTTTTCAATATCTTCGCGACTGTCAGACCGTTGCCATTCTTCTTCCATGATAAGGATTTTCGGATTATTGACCATTTCCTTTTGAAAGGTGAATTCTTTTGCCAATAAGCGGTTTACACGTGAAATGAGGTGATCGAGGTTTCGCGTTGCTTTGCGGAAATTCCCATTTTTAATCAACTGCATGCTATAAAGCTGTTCAATCGAAATCGAGAATTCTTCAGCCATTTCCCTGCTCATAAAAATCATTTCTTGAGCAACATCGGTAAGCTTATAAATAATTGAACCACCTAGTTCCAGGTTTGTATACGATTCATCCATTGTGACATAGCGAAACGTCTGCGTTTCCCATGACTGTCTAATTTCATCATAGTAAAGCGTTTCAAACGGCTTACTATACTCTTCCTTCCCCTGATACAGCAGCCCACTGGTAATCCGGTCAATTTGCTTATCATCGGCTAAAAGCTTCATTTGCTTTACCGCATCTTCGACCATGTAGCGGATATCAGATTTTCGTCTGCTGTCATCATCATTTAATTCTTTATAGAAAATCGTCAGCAGCACTTGCATGAGAATCGTTTGGAGATAGGGTTTTAGCTCACCTACTTCCATCCCTCTTCCTAGCTCAAACAACGGATTTAAACGCTGCATCCGCTGGGCAAATCCTTCCCAAGATTCATTCATATGTCCACCTCCTCCATGTTTCGATGGTTAATACTTCTTGCGGGATGCGCTTATTTTCATTCCATAATTGTTGTAAAAGCACCTGTTCTTCTTCCGTAAAGTAGTTGAAGAATGCGTCACGGTATTTAAGGTTCTGTGTTTGGCCGGTTTTCTGGTCATTTCTTTGGCTGATGCATTCAAGCATTTTTCGATAAACTTTAAGGGCCGGCTCAATACAGCAATCAGGATACTTTTCCATCAAGCGAATAAGGATTCCGTATCCAGCGGCATCCAAATCTCCTGCATAATAGAAAAGATAGTTTTTCGGCGGAAACATCCGAAAGAAGAACGAAAAGCTTCGTTCAATTTTCGTTCCTTCGCCGTAAATGATCAGCTCTGGTTCATAATCAAGTTGATTGTTTTCTAATAATTGAATCGATGTATGGAAGAATGATAGATTCTCGACAATCAACACGCGTTGAATATCTTTAATCTCTTTTCCTTGCTTCATCCAGAACACAAACGGTTCCCCGTATTTCACCACTTTCAGGTGTTCCTCGGTAACGCCAATACGAGTTAAAAAGCCTTTGCCTTCAGGAAATTGGTCGCTATCTAGTAAAAACTTTTCATGGCCAAACAGCTCCAAGCTTCGTTCCTCTAACGATACGATTTCTCGTTCCATGCTGGATTGCAAAAACGCATATAAATTTTGTATACGAGTCAATTCCTCTTCCGTTTGCCATTCAGGATGGTTTTCATAGTATGTAAAATCAAACACATCACTCAACTTCATCATTTCTAGTCGATCCCATTTGGTTTCCTGAACTTTGATATTGACCCAGTAAAATAAAGACAAAGCAGGAGTTTTTCCGTTGTATTGATTGTTTTTAAGCGGGGTTAGCTGACCCTCTTCTTGCAATAATTGAATGGCACGATAAAACATCGAATACCCATCCATATCAAAATAGTCATCCAGTAGCCTACGCAGCTGGAGTTCTAAGTCGTTTATATTAATCTTCTTCTTTTGTTTTGGGTGTTGAATGTCAGCAATAAAGCCACGCACCCGGGTTTCAATTACATCTATTTTACTCACCTACTTGTTGTTGCTAAGTCTCTTTTTGTTATAGGGATATAACTTCTAAAACAATTTTCGACATCTTTTAATTATAAACTAGATGGAGGATTGTGTGGAAAGAAAATTTTCTTGAGATTTTAGGGCATATTCCCCAGATTTCGGTTTCATATATTCGAGCTTTAGACTAAATAAAAACCGCACGATTGGAACAATCACGTGCGGTTAACGATAAATTGGAATATGTTTATCGTTTTTCCCTCTTGTTAGATCCACGTCTTTCCAACTCTTCTAAAATTAGTGGAATTTCAATTCTTCCTCTAATGGATGTATTCTTGAATTCAGAGCTAGTTGACTAACATGAAGGGAGTAAACTACTTTGTCTCTTAGAGAACCAATATATAAGAGTCTAAGGTTCCTTCCTTCAACTTAAAGCAACAACAGCAATTAAAACCTTTTCTATTAATTGATACTTTTATTATAGTTCTCGTAGATTATTAGTTTTCATGTTAGAAAATATGACATGTTTGTATTTTTCTAGATAAAACACATCTAAAATAATGATTGTATTCAATTAATAACAAATTGAGAGGGGAAATGCTAATTGGAAAATACCACAGTTTTGACAACTACCAGTGAAGATTTTCGTTTTGCGGAAGTGACAGTGAAGCAACTACAGACAGGGTATGAAAATGGTGAATTCACTGTGGAAGAGGTAATCACCTCCTACTTAAAACGTATTGAACAATTTGAAGAGCTTTATAATGCATTTACATCTTTGAATCCTAATGTTTTCGAAGATGCAAAAGAGATTGATCGATTGCGTGAATCAGGTGCAGAATTGGGCCCTCTAGCGGGAATTCCCATTGTCATTAAAGAAGCAGTCGATATGGCTGGATATCCATCCACTTTTGGCTGGGCTCCTTTTTGTAAGGATACAGGTGGCATTGAGTTATCGCCAAAAAATGACGCAACCATCGTTACTAGACTGAAAGACGCCGGTGTTGTGATTCTTGGAAGGACCAATATTCCTGCTTTCAGCTGTGCGTATAATGCAAATAATAGCTGGGACGGGCCAACATACAATGCGGTTAATCGTTCCATCTCGCCTGGAGGAAGTAGTAGCGGCACAGCTACTGCTGTTTCGGGAAATTTCACTGTCTTGGGTATCGCCGAAGAAACAGCTGGATCCATACAGGTTCCTGCAGCCGCACAGGCGATAGTGGGGATTAAGCCTACATTTGGGTTAGTTCCCATGCGAGGGTGCACTCCTTTAGCAGGGAGTACCAGAGATGTTCTAGGTCCTCACGCTCGAACCGTGGAAGATGCTGCTATATTACTCAATGTCTTGGCAGGTTATTCACCAGAAGATTCGAACACAGCAGCAGCGATTGGAAATGTCCCAATTGAGGGATACACCGCTTCCCTTGATACCGGGGCACTGAAGGGAAAACGAATTGGGTTGTACGGTCCTGGGTGGCGTTCGGAAGAACTATCAGCTGAAACTAAAAAGCTGTATGCTGAAGCCATTGAAGTATTAGAAAGCCAAGGTGCTGAAGTAATAGATGATCCGTTCGCTGGGACAGGTTTGGCTGAGTTCATGGAGACAAAATATTCGTTTATGGGTATGGAAACATTTTTCTATGATCTTGAAAAATACTTAAAAAACCTGGACCCAGAAGACGAAACCATTTCTTTAAAGTCTATCTTTGAAAAGGCTGGGCAAGTCCCGTGGGGCGAAGGGGGACCATTAAGTTTGGTATCAGAGATTATTAATGATGCAACCGCTGAAAAAGATCATAGTCTCTTACCAGATTTAACCGAATTTAATGAAGTTAAAAGTGAACTTCTCCGGGTGATTAATACCGTGATGGTAGAAAAGCAATTAGACGGATTTGCCTTCCCTCAGATGCCAGAAGAAATACCTGTCTTGAGCGAAGACAATGTAAAATCCACGACTATTTCTGAAATTAATATTAGTGGGTTGCCACTGATCACTGTACCTGCAGGGTATTATCAAAGCGGTTCTCCTTTTGCTTTAGCCTTCTTTGGCAGAGCATTCAGCGAAGCTGAACTCATCGCGATGGCTTACGCCTACGAGCAAGCAACCAAACTCCGCGTAGCCCCAACAATGGTTGAGAAGTTAAAATAATCATTCGTTATCGTTCTACTATAGCATTTTTAGAAGAGTGTTTTTCAGTGGATTTTTGATCACACCCTATGCTTCTCTTTCAGCTATAAATAAAGTCACACCATTTTAAAGAATCACAGGGTACGGTATCCCATTTATTAGATTTTTAGTTTCAAGAGTCTTCCCTACTTTTAAGTGTCTCACCCTCTAAATATAAAAAAGAGCCAAAAATATGCAGTTCTTTTGGAATACCTGAATATTTTGGCTCTTCTTTGCTTTTTTTTACTTATATTTAGGATATTATTGTTCCATTATGATAAACATTTGTTGCTCTCCCCGGAATACAACTTCCTCTATGTTCAGGAGGGTGTTTCGGTTCTTTGGCGTATTTTTTCGTTGAAGCTGATTGTGCTAGCTTGTCCTTCATCTATACGATCTGAAAGTAAGTATTAAATCCTCACCTTTTCCAATTCATCAACAAATGCGGGACGCCTTTTATATGTTTCTTTCAACGTTTCTATAAGGGCGATTGGTTGAGCGGTCCCACAGACTTTGCTGTATTTTTTTATGATGGAGGTAACTCCTTTATATTTCTTTCGATCAGAAGCTTCCTCTGCTGCTTTGAGGATATATTCAGTAAATAGTCTATTTAGCTCTTCAGGATGGCTTTCCTCAAAATAAGGATAGAGTTCTGTGACTGAGGAAAGATGATGGTTACAAAAGTCAAGAATATGCGTTGTTAACCTTTCTTCCTTAATAATGGAAAGATATGTTGCCGAGAGCCTGTTTTCTTTTTGAAACAGAGATAATAACCTGTTTAATTCTTCCGACCATTCTTTTGATGTATAAAGATTCTTTAATTTCTCGTAATAGCTATAATCATTACCCAGTAGAAACTCTTCTGCTAATTCCTTTTGTTTCTCAAGCTCTCCAGTTACTTCATAGACTTGATAACGATATTGACGGAATGTGTTAACAAGGCCTGGCCATTTTTTCGCTGCCATCCTTTCTCCCTCTAGAGCTAATTGAATCACTTTATCAAACTGACCTTTCGCGAATGCATGCTCGATGGCAATTTCTCGAAAGTCATGGAGATGAAGATGTTCGTAAATAAACTCTTCTATCTTCTCTTCATCATCAAACGTTTCCATAATAGCAAGTTGGAGCTTTTTCAATTGAGTTCGATCATACTCTCCTGACCAAGAGTCTTTTGTGGTCTGCTTCAATAAGGAGGCTAACGTTTCTTCAAGTTTTGAGCGTAACTTTTTACCACCGCAAAAAGGAATGCATAATCGTAATAAGTCAAAACGCCATTCGCTCCAGCCATCGTACTGTTCGTTCATGGCTTCCTTTACAATTGCATCAAAGAGCTCTGATTGTTCTTGTAAATGACCAAATTCAAAGCCACTGGAAATCGCCTGGTCGATGATCTGTATACACCAGGATATAACTGCCCCAATCGAACCATTAGAATCATCACTGTAATCGATCATTTCAACAACGTTCGATAAAACCGTTATCCCTAAAAGAACGGCATTTTCAAAATCCCCTTGTACGATTTTCGATTGAGCCTTTTCTAAAACCATTTCAGCTCCTTGCAAGGCATTATTAACTTGATTCCATTCAATAAAGCCCTTCCTACTAGCACGACGAATGGACTCCTTGATTAATTTTTCACTCGCGGTACGTTCATTTTTCGTTGGAGAATAGGTATATAACAGCTGTTCTTTTATATCTGGGTTGTCATCGGTGATTTCAAGGATGATTCGAATGAGCTCGTCCTTTTTTAAACTTCTCAGCATGGATGGCAAATTTGGTTGTTTCTCTTTTTTAAAAGATTTTCTCTTTAGTGCTTTCTGCTCTCGAATGGCATAAAGGACAGCAGCTTGATGTTTACAATAATCATCATAGTCGTAGGGACAATCGCAAGAAGAATCCACGATATCATCTACATCATTCAAGTAAACATCAACGGTATAGATGTCGGTCCCATCCACATCTGCTAGATAATGATGACCATCGTCTGTTTCAAGCGTATCGATCATGCCCCTATGAAAATAGTCCAGTCCACGCTCAAGAATCTGATTCTGAAGATATTGTTCAAAATTTGATAAATTCATTGTCTTCACTCCAATGAGGAAAATACTTGTAAGAAGATGTAAGTCTCTTAGGTTCCTATTTTAACACGTTTCCGTTCGCAGGAAACCAGTTCACTAAATGGCTATTTCATCCATAGATAGAAAAGGGATTTACTTTCTCTTTATCATGATACAATTCACAAGAAAAGCTTAATAAGGGAGGAACTCTTCATCTATTCGAAAAATCCCTCCATTATTAAGCCTCACTTTGATACAAATGATTTGTAATCTTTTCTTTAAGCTTACTCAATTCTTTTAACTCAGATGTAAAAACCATAAAGCTTTCATGGTCTCCTGTATCTAGGGCTTCGTTAATCTTGTACTGATAATAAATTTCTGTTAGTTCAAGGTCTGTTAATGAGACAAGATGCCCACTGTCATAGTAGTTCTCCAAATCTACTAGAGCGATATAGAAATGACGGTCGTCATTCACGCTAATTAAAAAATACCAGCCTTGGTCATGGACAAATTTCCGGTCCCTCGTAAGTTCAATGATATCTCCACTATGGATGGTAAACTGGCTAGCATGGTGTTGATCAGGACAAAAACATTTAATCTGATGGTTAAAGGACTTCTTAGCAATAAAATGTCGAAACATTTGCTTCTCTCCCAGTGTAATTTTTCTTTAGTGTAGAAAATTTTGGTTGGACCCCTTTATTTGACTATCGTGGTGCTCATTACATTTATCAGTAAACGGACAGCTGCTACATTCTGCCATCGAATTCGTTTTTAAATAATTGTTGGGTTGCTTTAGGAAGATTTTCATCTTGTTCAAATATAAAATGCCCTGGTCAACATTGCTCTTTGATGGTGAAAAGCTATGTTTCTTCCCATCCAATAGTGTGATGATTTCAATTTTTTCGGGCAGTTTCTTAAACGCTTTATCTGAAAATACCACAAGCATATGAAGGTATAGGTGAACCATTTCCTCGTCCGCTTCCACAAGGAATTTCTTCACTTTGAATGAATTGTTCGTCCATTCCACTAGCTCAAAGGTTAAAGAAAGATCACTTTCCAGTTCTTCGACATATGTATTCATTTTTTTATATAAAAAGAGTGGCGGAACTTGTTCTGTCTTGGGCACTAAGAATTGCAACAACTGGTCCGTTGTCTTTGCTAACACCATATAATAGTGGACCTTCGATTCAAAGGCTTTTGGATTCATGTTTTTCCAATAATGATCAACTAGCTTTAAAACATGCAATGTATTTTGCTCATTTGCAGGCAGCAAATAAAAGCTATACACAACTTTATTAATGATGGATTGCACGACCTGGCGCCATTTAACCTGGCTAGAATCTAAGGACAAGATATGTTGATAATAAAATCGATAAGGACATCGAAGAAATGATTCTAAATGATAATCAGTAATGGTTTTGATCGTGACCTGTTTCTGACTCCAGTCCATAAATGGATCTCCCCTTCCGTATAAAACTGAGAATATTCGCTTTAAGTGAGAATTATTCTCAATGCTGTATAAAAATTAACGAACTAACGTCCCTGTAACGCTTTATAGATTGAACACCAAGAACGCTTCGCAAAATATATTGGAATACATTGGCTTTTCGCTCGCTTTTTTATCTCAGTAGAGAGGTTATGATTCACAAAATCTGTTAAAACAAGAATGCAACCTACTTTTTCAGGAATCTCCATATTGACCATTTTTACTTTTCTTCCGTTTACATGATAAACATCATGAAAACCAAAAGATGAAAGTTTATCAAGAATACTTCCTAAGTGATCAGCGCCAACGATCATTAGTGAACTCATCTGTAGTTCCTCCCAAGACTCTAAATATGTAACGTAATATTTTTAATTGATAATGGTTATCACTGATTATCAATATTTTAAATGATAATGATTTTCATTGTCAATAATATTCGAAAAACTTATGAAAAATGAATTCTTTTGATTGTTTTCCTGATGAATAGCAATAATTGAACTTTCATTATCGTTGTTAGAAACTCTTTCGCTAAGCAGAGATAAGTCAGAGTTTATGAAGAGATGAGAATTAAATGAGCAACGTCCAAAGGGTAGTTCGGAAAAACCTTCTATTTGGATGCCAACATATATTCCCTTTTCATTAATACATATAGATGAAGTCTCAACATCTTGTTTATGGAGTGATTACTGTGCCAATCATCACGAGGAAAACTTTTATCTATACCGTACAACAAGGAGATACCGTGTATTCTATCGCACAACGATATCAGAGTTCGGTACAAGAGATCTTACGAATCAATTATCTATTTCCACCAGTAACTGATGTTGGATTGTATTGAGTCCCCTTCCTGGTGCAATTTTGAATGTCCCCGGAGTATACTTATCCCCCTTGCTTGACCATTTGTTACAAAACATTGTGAAAATATGAACAAAATTTGAAATCGTTTTTATAGTGATAAATGTCATACTGGCCTAAGAAATTCGAATGATAATCTAAATTTGTAGCGAATTCATAAGCAGGAGGAATTTACCATGTCCCAAAAATATCAAAACCTATTCTCCCCAGGGAAAATTGGAACCCTTGAACTAAAAAATAGAGTCGTTATGACCGCAATGGGAACTGGTTTCGCCAATCCAGACGGAACTCCATCAGAGCGAATTATAAAATATTATGAAGAAAGAGCGAAAGGCGGCGTTGGCTTAATCGTCACAGAAGTGACAAGAGTCAATGATGATCACGGTAAGGCTAGTGATGGTCAATTGAGTGTATCTAAGGATGAAAATATTGAAGCATTAAAAGTGTTTGCGGATCGAATTCATCAATATGGAACAAAACTATTTGTTCAATTGCATCACCCAGGAAGGCAAAATGCCTCTGCAGCCATTGGTGGCCAACCAGTTGTTGGACCAAGTGCGATTCCTTGTGGGCTTATGCAGGAGGAAACTCGGGCACTTACAACAGAAGAAGTGGAAGGTCTTGTAGAAGATTTTGTTAACGGTGCTAAAAGAGCAAAGGCAGCGGGAATCGATGGTGTAGAACTGCATGCTGCCCACGGTTATTTGCTTAACCAATTCTTGAGCCCTTATACCAATAAACGAACAGACAAATACGGTGGCTCGTTTGAAAATCGCCTTCGATTTATTGAAGAAATTATTAATGGGATCCGTCGAGAATGCGGTGACTTTCCTTTAATGGTAAGATTGTCAGTCGATGAATATTTAGATACCATCGGAGCTCCTGAACCTGGGATTGTGTTGGAAGAAGGTGTTAAAATTGTCCAAGCTCTTGAAAAACTGGGCATTGATGCGATTGATGTATCATCAGGCATCTACGAGACAATGAATACAATCGTCGAACCTACCTCCTATCCCCAAGGCTGGAGAACTCATTTATCACAAGCAGTTAAAGCAGCGGTGAACATCCCTGTCCTTGCGGCAAATGTCATTAGGAAACCCGAATTTGCGGAAGAATTACTCTCCTCCCATACAATCGATTTTGTTGGTATTGGCCGCGGTTTATTAGCGGATCCAGAATGGGTCAATAAAGCTGCAGAAGGACGCGAATGCGATATTCGGAATTGCATCTCTTGCCTACACTGCTTTGAATCAATTTTTGCTGGAAATCTTGAGTGTGCCGTGAACCCGAGGATGGGACGAGAGCTTGAATATGATCACCTGCAAAAAGATGGTCAAGGTCAAACGGTTGCCATCATTGGCGCTGGACCTGCTGGTATGGAAAGTGCTCGTGTGCTAGCGCTGAGAGGCTTTAAGCCTGTTATTTTTGAAAAAGAAGCTACAGTTGGCGGCCAATTGCTTTTGGCAAATAAGCCTCCGCAAAAAGAGAAGATTGATTGGTTGATTGAGTATTTAGACAATCAATTAAAACAACTTGGAGTAGAAGTCCGCTTAAATACAATGGCTACGGTTGAAGAAATTAGTAAGTTATCCCCTTATGCTGTTTTTATTGCCACAGGTGCCGATGCTTTTATTCCAGGCATAGAAGGGTCTAATCTTGAACATGTGTATACAACGACAGATATTTTAAATGGAGCTGTCAACTTAGAAGGGAAAAATATTGCGGTTATTGGATCTGGTATGACCGGTTTAGAAACGGCTGAGTTACTAGCTGAACAAGGAAATACAGTTACCGTATACGAAATGGCAACCCAAATTGGTGCTGGTGCCTATTTCCAAAACCTAATTGATGTGACAACAAAATTAGCGAGACTTGGTGTTGGCTTACATCCAGTTCATAAACTACACAAGATTTTGGACAGAAGCATCGTTCTCGAAAAGCTGGATACAAACGAAATGGTGGAAACTCCGGTTGATGCGGTTGTCCTTTCTCTTGGAGTACGACCGAACAATACAATCGCCAACGAAATGAAAGGAAACTTTGCTAACGTAAAATGTATCGGTGACGTGAACGCACCAAGGGAAATAGCTCAAGCTATGAGTGAAGGCTATACGGAAGCTTTTAATCTTGAAGTAAAAGAATTAGCAACAGTTTAATTTTAAGGAAGCATAGGGCCGCACGCACCCTATGCTCCCTTTTACTTTTTATTTTTGGCCATATCCACGCTCTTACAGATATGTAAACATCCTTTTTCTCACTTTTCTTGGTTGCACCTTATTGTTAAGGTACTTATGTATGATTTTCATTTTCTTCTATTATTATCTTAGATTCGGTAGTTTGAGTGGTTAGATGAATTTACTGTATTCAAATTTGCTAGGAAGCCCGAGATACAAGAAGCTATAACAAAACTTTGGGGCTGCTTTAGGGTCATTATTATGTAGAATCAAAGAAGCACAGGGCATCAATCCCCATGCTTCAAACCTACATTTATACACCAACCCCAGCCAACTTCTCCAACTCACTGCCTAAGAACTTCGCGACTTTAAGCATACCGAACTTTTGAGCGGCTTCTTCAGCATCAGAGTTATAATTTGTATTCGTGTTAATGTCATAGGTAAAAATTTCTCCATCCTGGTTGCAAATGAATTCAATGCCTGCAATTTGGATACCGTTTGCAGCTAACACCTGTTCATATTGTTCTAATAGTGGGTCTGCAAAATTTTCTACGATTTGGAACTTTGGTTTTGTTGTTGGGGCTTCCTCGCCAACTGGGCAGAATAAGTCACCGATTTGGCATGCGTCTGCGGGACATAGTTCAAAGCCTTCTGACGTGTCTACTTGAACTGCGTATACAAACTTTCCACCTACAAATTCACAACGTGTAATATAAGGTTCTGGTGCTTGGATGTATTCTTGTACTAACGTGATGCCATCAACTGGTTCTTCAAATGTTGGTCCATCTAGGTACTCATTTAAAGCTTCTAATGAATAAAACAATTGCACGCCTAACCCTTTCCCAGCTCTGTTATGTTTCGTGATAAATGGCGTACCGGCAAACTTTGCTGCGGCTTCCCTAATTTGGGCTTTGCCTACAGCAGCAACCGTTTTGGGGGTTTTTATGCCAAAACGATTTAACTCGAGATATTGCTGAACTTTACTAACTTCTAGCTGAAGAGCGCGAGAACCGTTGAACACTTTTCTACCATGTGCTTCTAGCCAAGCTAGTACCGCGCTTGTTAGCTCTGGTGCATAACGGTGATTACGTGTATGAGAGGATGCACTCATTCTACTATAATAGATCCCTTCTGGCGGCGCAGTAGAAAGGTCTACAATACCTTGATCTAGATGCCATACTTCATAAGGAAGCTCAAGTTCCTCTAATCGTCTTACTAAATGCTGTGTCCACTCGTCATTTTCATGAATGACATATATTTTACTCATTGTTGTCACTTCCATTTCTAGTTTTCTATTGTTTTGTTTGCTTTGAATGACTCCTTTGCATAGGCAAAAGTTGGTTGCAGTTTTCATCTTCTACATTATGTAACCATCCGCCAAATATCGGCAACCAAACCCCATACTTCACTCTACTCATCTCCTCATCCTAGCTGCTCAGTTGGCGCAATAGAAAAAACCTCTTCAAAGAAGAGGTTTGGATTGCTTCACCTCTTCTTATTTTTCAAACATGATGTTTGATGGACTTGGCACAGTTTTCTATCATTAGAACCCGCTGCCGAGGCTTCAAAGGGCCATTTCCCTCCACCTCTCTAAATAAGAAGAACATTATTAAAATATAATTTAATAATACTTGATATATTTGGATAGTTCAATATTTATTTAGTCTATTATTATTGTACAGTGGTAAACCGAGTATTTGGATAGACTTTATAAAAGGAAGCATAGAGTATATGGAAATACGTGAAGAGTGCTTCTTGCATAAACGGAAACTATTAAAAGGACATCGGATTTAAACTGAGTTTTGAGGAATAATACGCAAAAAAAAACCGCACGTATGGGTGCGGCTTTTTACATTTTATTGGTACACTTAGACACTCTATTAAGCATTTAAGTTTTCGTTATTTTAAATGATAATGAAAAGACTGGCTTCTTATTTAACAGCTACAGCTGATAAATTTTTTGCCACAGCTGCTACTTTTTCTAAGCCTTCAGCGACAATCCTTTCGGCTTGGTCGGGCATCGCATTGTGACCTTCAATAACGACTTCATCCATGATTTCCATTCCAAATACTCCACCTAAAACGTTTTTCATATAATTTGCAGCCATTTCCATTGGTGCTGCTTCAGGAGTAGAATAGACTCCCCCACGTGCACTTAGAATGATTGCCTTTTTATCAGTCAATAATTGTACAGCTTGTCCATTTTCATCGTATTTGAATGAAAATCCTGCTTCAGCCACATAGTCAATAAATGTGTGTAATTTCGCAGGAATGGTTAGGTTCCATAATGGGAATGCAAATACTATGATGTCTGCTGATGATAAGGCATCTTTTGCCTTTTGTTTTGCAGCTAAAATACGTTGCTCAACATCTGTCAATTCTTCGCCTGCAGATATTTTACCAAAAGCATTAAATAAATCTTGACCAAAGTATGGCATGTCTTCAGCAAAGACATCAAACGTTGTAACGTTCACACCCTCCAGGTTCTCTAGGAAGGTTTCATACATTTTACTTGATACAGCTTCTGAAGCTGGACGGTTATTTGCTTTTACTACTAATACATTCATTACTATATGATTCTCCTTTATATATAAATCAATTTATCTTGAATTGACAATATACAAAACTATTATATGCTAATCAATTTATTAGCTTAATAATCGATTGATGGGTTTAAAAATAAGTTTCTATACCTAGTTTCTATCCAATATATGGGCTTTTGGAATAGGCTCTTATGCCTAGCTCTATCTAACATAAATGAAAAGAAATCCAACTCAAATAAGAATTGGATTTCTTTTCATTTATTTGCTTTTTTCATCATAATCAAACCGCTTTTACAGTGGTTGCCTTTTATCCGTGTATCCTTCTATATTTATATTGTTTCCACTGAAAGAGTATAAAACATCCAATACAGAAACCGAGGATGGCAATAAAAGCGGCTAAAGCAACGAGGGTTGTAAATACATAACCAACAACATTCCAACCAAGAACGAAACTAATATATCCAATCGTTAGGCAAGCCACAGCAATCTTCTGATTGAACTGTTGCTGTTCCCAGTCTTCAGGAATGTAATCCTTTGGTGGTTTCTTTAAAAATCTTTTAGCTACCTCCATGATTGGATGAACGCTTAACATAAGACCCATGAGCCCTGCTAATAATGGTACTAGCAAAAACGCTTCTTGGCCCGTTCCCCATGTTAACAGGACACTGATCACAATCACGGTTTGATTCGTTTTAACAAGCGGTCTTGGTATTGAACGCTGTATTTGACTCATTTATAATCCCGACCTTTCACATTAGTTTTATAGGATTGGTATTAGTTTATTCCTTTCTTCTTCCTTTGTATAGGAAAAATTAATACCTCTACGGCCCCGCGCTTCAAGTGATTGACTAATTGTATAAATTTGTAACCTAAGGCACGACCACTTAATAGGCACCTCTTCTTCTGTGTGATTAAGAATAAATGTTGATAATTAAAAAGTTCCATTTTGTAGCTTCTTATAATTAAGGTTCATACAAGAAAGAAGAAAGAAGAAAGAAGAAAGAGTGATCTTATGAGAGACATATTTTTACTATTAAAAAAGGGCTACAAATCTGCATTATTAGCTTCCATTGTGAACGCAGCCATTTCCATCATAAAAGGAATTGCCTATACAATGACTGGGAATGTCGCCATGTTTGCCGAAACCATGCATAGCTTAGGGGATACGGCAAACCAATTCTTTGTATTTATTGGATCTGCCCTTAGTAAAAAGGCACTTACAAAACGGTTTCCTAACGACTTTGGCAGGTTAGTCAATTTAGTTTTATTAGGTGCAGTTTTAATTGTAGGGATTATGGCGTATGAAATGATCATTGAAGGCTACCATCACCTCCTACATCCCTTAGAAGCGAAGGGGTTTCTCATTAGCTTTTTCGTCTAATTAGCTTCTGTATTATTGGAGTCATTTGTTTTATTTAAAGCAATGAAGGAAACCTTGCATGATGTTGGTGTTCAAGCAAAAGGATTCCAAATTGTAACTTTTATTTATTGGGTACCTACTCTTTCTTCCAAGGGCTTTTTCGAATCCTCGTTCCTGATTTCAGGGTTATCATTTCTGTAAGTCAGAGAAGAAGTACGCTGTACTCATCAAAAAAGAAGCAAAGATAACGTTCCTTCACTTCTTTTTGATATAGTAAAAAAACATTCACCAAGCAACGGAGGACAGCGTTATGGATACGATTACCCATACACTTTTTGGACTTTCTTTATATGGGGCTACTGATAAAGAAAAGATGGATCGTAGAACCAAGATTGCTTATTTATTTACGGCCGTTGGAGCAAGTCAAATTCCTGATATTGATGTGATTTCGCAAGCATGGGATACTGAAGGACTCTACCAAATGTGGCATCGCGGGATTACTCACTCAATTTTTCTGACTCCACTATGGGCGTTGCTCTTTTATATTCTTTGCTTGCTATTCTTTAAAGTTAAAGATCGGCGTTTGTTTTTTCTAGGATGGATTGGAGCATTCATTCATGATACTAGTGATCTTTTTAATGCTTGGGGCACAGGCTATCTTGAGCCTTTTTCAGAAATTCGCATTACGTTTGGAACGATTCCCATCATTGATTTTGTTTTCTGGGTAATCATCGGTGGCGCTTATGTTTTATCGAGAAAGAAGTCACTTGTGAACAGACCCTTCTATTTCCGAGCCGCTTGGGTTGTCATCATTCTTCACGTTGGATTCCAAAGTTTACAAGGCTATTATTTATATCAAAAATACAGTCATGATTATGGACAAGTCGCATTATCTGCTGGGTTTATTCCAACTACCTTTCAGGTAATTACAAAACATGAAGGCAATGTCACCATCTTTCAAGATGGCCTTTTCCAACATAAACAAACCTTGTATGTACTTGAATCGCAAGAGGAAGCGGACCTAGATCGTTTATTCGCTAACAATCCAAGTGCTAAAACTCTTTACCAGTGGTCACCATTTGTTGTCATCGTTGAAGATGATAACAAAATTGGTGTTTTTGACCCGAGATTTTATCGAAATGGACAATCGTTTCTTTTTGAATCCATTGAACACTAAACAAACGCTTGGGTCCTTTTCACCCAAGCGTTTTCCATGCCGTCAAATGTTAATACCTTCTCTCAGTTTCCCTTTATTAACCTAATGTATTTTTAATTGTATATGCTTTTTTCTTCTCTTCCAACCAAGTTGTGTATTCACTTTGAATTTTTTCATTGAAGAGGATTTCATTGATTTCTTCTTTATGATCTTTAAATACAGCTTCTTTTGCTTCCTTTTTATCGGTCACTTGAATAAGATGGTAGCCAAATTCTGTTTTAACAGGCTCGCTAATTGTTCCAACTTCCATTGAAAAAGCAGTTTTCTCAAATTCCTCTACCATATCACCTTTTGCAAAAAATCCTAATTCTCCGCCATTTTCTGCATTGGATGTATCGGTTGAATATTCTGCTGCTAGTTTAGCAAAATCTCCACCTGCTTCCAGCTTTTCAGCTACTTCGCTAGCAGTCGACTCGTCCTCTACGAGAATATGACTTGCTTCAACTTGCTCTGGTTCAGCAAAGGACGCTTTATTCTCATCAAAGTAGGTTTGCAACTCTTCCTCGGTAATATCAATACGAGGTTCTAATAGCTTTTCTAGTTTAAAGTAGTTTTCTATCTCCACCTTAAGGTCATCTGCTGATATCCCGGTTTGCTTTAATGCTGTTGACAGTGCTTCTTCCCCACCATAAGAATCTACATATGCCTTGTATTCTTCTTCAATTTCTTTATTCGATACGGTTATTTCTTCTTTATCTGCCTCCATCTCGATAATTTTATTATCAATTAGGGCCGATAGAGCAGAAGCACCATACTGTCCGACTAAAACATCATATAATTCTTCTTTCGTTATCTTCTCTCCGTCAACACTCGCAATCGTCTCTTGTTTTGAAAAACCTAAAACTATAACCAATGCAGCAACCACAAGGATTACTCCCCCGATTGCAACTTGAACCTTTTTATTTCGTATTTTTTCAAACATGTTTTCCCTCCAAATTCATATTCCCATTAAGGCATGTACACAGAGTAACGTATAAATATGAACAAATTATGACCAAGGTATTAATGGGATATGAATTATGTTGGTGAACTAGAGTTTTTCCTGTGTTTACGAAAAATAAAACCATCTATCAGCGGGGTGTTCTTTACCTACTGATAGGTGGTCGAAATTGGTTACCAAATGATTTTTATCGTGAATTTTTTTACAGTAAACACAAATGAAGGTGGATTGTTGTTGCTATAAAAACAATAATGACTTCCCTATTGCTGTTATATGTCCCTGATCACCCCATAAGATAAAAAAGTGATAGTTGGTTCCAGCAATCACTTTTGGCGTTGGATAGCGAACGATGAGAGCGGCTTGATTGTTCATTTCAGCTGGTTGGTCTCCTGATGGAAAGATATAGCATGCTTCTTGGTTTTGGATATATGTTGGTACAATTTCTGGCTGTGCACCGTATGGCAAGAGTTGGTGGAAGGCTTCGTTACGGCACACGGTGTCAATCGAGTCCTCCGATGATATTGCTCCGACTTGAAAGAAGCCATCACTGCCCTCATAGCGTTCGCCCGTTACTCTTGCCCAGTGCGCTGGGTATTGGAAACTTATTTTTAAAATAGGATGACTGTATACATTCAGATTAGTGGACTGCGCTGGCGACCATTCTAATTCTGTGATGGTTCCTCCAGCTACTAGTCTGATTGGAACTGGATGAGTAAGAGTGAGCATCCAAATCTCACTTGCCTGCCCTTGTGGTTTACAGCCCGAAAGATAAGCCAGCTTATTCCCGTCTGGGGACCATGTAACAGGAGTGGTAAAGCAATTAGAAATTGCTCTTGTTTGCTCGTTTTCTCCCTGTCTACCGGTGGTTTTGATGACAGAGAAATAGCCTCTTTCTTCAAAAGCAGTTGCACTAAAAGCAAGATTCTCTGAATTTGGCGACCATGTTGGAAAGTAATTTTTCGCAAGTGATCCACCCCTCACTTCAAAGATTTTCCCTGTTGAAAGATCTATGGTGAAAATAAGTGAGATGCTTGCTCCTGGGGTGGTGAATAACACATAGTTCCCATCAGGGGTGAGCTGAACATGGTTATGACGCCCACCTGTGTTTTGCGTGATTTGCTTTTTCTCATTTCCATCGATCCTAATTCGGAAAAGCTGGCTGACTCCGTTTTGATCGGGTGCTTGATAAAGCAATTCTGTTCCATCTGGGAACCATTGAACATCGCTGGCTTCAGACTGGGGGATGGTTTGTGCTTGGTGTGTAACTGCATTGTAGAGGATGATGGAATTGCGGTTAGAGTAAACTAGTTTCTGACTGTCCGGGGACCAGTCAAGGAAAACGCTGAGCCCCTCTGAAAACTGATCGATTTGGGCAACGGTATTGGTACGAAGCGAAATGACATAAAGAATGCCGTTTTTACCAACGAAAGCTATTTTACTAGAATTTGGGGACCAAAAAGGAACAGAATAACTTTCTGCCAAACCAAATGTAATTTGTCGATTTACGCCATTTCCCAGGTTATATACCCATAAGTCAAACTCTCCCCCACTGTTCGAAATATAGGCAATGAATCCACTTTCACCAGGCATAGCATAGGGGATCATCAGTCTCATCCCAGGATAAATCGTATAAGAAGGTAATCGATTGACCTCGCGAATCAACTCAAAATTACTTTGGCCACCAGTTGTAACATTAAATCTTCGGGCGATTTCAAATAAGGTATCACCTGGTTGGACGAGATAAAATGGGACACCTGGAGGTACTGTTAACAGCTGTCCAATTTGTAACACATAGGGAGGTTGCAGCCTATTCGCTTGAATGATTGCGGATGGTGCAACGCCATAATCCTGTGCAATTTTAGTAACTGTGTCCCCTGCCTTTACGTTGATAACATCAACCCCAGATGGTACCGAAAGCTGTTGATTGACATAAATCGTGTAAGGCGAGGCTAAGTTGTTCGCCGCTATCAAGGACTCCACCGGTAGTTCCCAGCGTTTAGCAATCTGAGAAACGGTATCTCCTTGACGGACCGTATAAAAAAACTGCATGAGGAAACCTCCTCTCTATTTTATGAAGAGTTTTTTCTTAAAAAGTAAAAATCCATTTATTTTGAGTTACAAAAATATTAATAGTGGGTATAGTATCTTGTCATTGGCAGGTTGTTATAGAACGATTCATACATTTCCAGCTTAGTTTATAAAGTCATTCTACGTGCTTAAACACCCTAACCTTTTATTCTTTCCTAGACAAAAAAAGTGCTTCCCCACATTAGATGGGAGAAACACCGTTTTCCTGTACATATTTTAATCGAATTAGTTTTGATGAATGACGGTTATCCCTTCATTCAATGCACCTATGAATTTTTTTCTGCGTACTTTTGCATCGGTTTTCTTAACATGGAGTTCAATCAAGATATCTTTATCTTTTCTTTGTTCAATTTCTCTCCTCTAGTTAAGAAAACTCAGATTCTAGTCGGCTGAGGAAATCTTCTGCGGCACTGTAGCCTTGTTGTCTTAGGTACCAGTTGTTAGCTGCTGCTTCAATTAGACCCGCTACGTCACGCCCAGGTTGAAGTTGAATTTCAATCGAAGAGATTTTTACACCCATATAATCGGTAAAAGTTGGTTCTTGTTCCAAGTCATTGTTTAATGCATCTTTCTCCCATTTTGTTAACTTGATATCAAGAGATATACGGGTTTCATTTTGAAATGCTCTTTGTCCATAGGAGCGAACCACATTCAATAAACCAATACTACGAAGTGCCAAGAATTCTTTTGTTTTTTCATCGTTTGTACCTAAAAGGGTTTGAGCGCTCAGCTTTTTTAACACCACAATATCATCTGCTACTAATCGGTGACCTCTGCCGATTAAGGTGTGAGCAGTTTCACTTTTCCCAACTCCAGAGTCCCCGCGAATCAAAATACCAATCCCAAACACATTCATACAAACACCATGGAGGGTCATTTCGGGTGCCAACTCTTTGACCAAATACGAGTCGAGTTTAATGATGAAATCAGTCGTACCAGTGGGCTCCTTTGTCACAAGCAATGGAATCTTTTCTTCTGTACAATATTGGGTTAAATAAGTCAATCCTTCTTCACCTGCGGTTACAATGAAACACGGTGGATGATATTGAACAATATTTCCAATCCGCAATTTCCGCTCTTCATGGCTAAGCTTATGTAAATAAGTGATTTCCTTTCTACCTAAAATTTGAATTCGTTCGGTAGGAAAGAAATCAAAATGCCCGACAAATTCCAAGCCCGGTCGATGTACTCTCGGTTGTTTAATTTCTGTCTGAAGTTGATCATCTCCCACTAAAACTTTTAATGAAAAATGTTTAACTAATTGGTCAAGAGATAATGCTTTCACTATTTTTTATCAACACCGTTTCTTTTTATCTTTTATATTTAAATTATACAATATTTAAAGTAAAAAGCATGTTTAAGTCATATTTAATGGTTAAATAAGTATTTTTAAATATTTGCCGACAAGGAGGGGTGAACCGACATCCCAAGTTGTCGATATTCCACTATCCCTTATAGCTTGATGTTGGAAGTGTCCTACGCACCCATTAGATATGACTTTGGATGCATCCTCTTCATAACAAAAAAGTGCCTACAAGTTCATTAATCATGACCTGTAGACACATATTTTTGGATGCATAAGCTCCACCTTCTTTCTCGATAACGCTTACGAGGTTAGCTGTCGGATTCGGGCCATGAGTAGCCCTACCTGTTGAAAAAGGATTCACCCCTTGGATTCGAATAAATCCAGATGGTTCCCCCGCACACTGAGGTTTCGGCGATTTAGAAACTGGAAACTATTTTTAGTTGGTATTAGGGTAAGTGAAAAGGTTTATTTCTTTTAAGAAACCATTGAATTTAAGTAAGCTTCTTCAATAAGTTTGGAATCAAAGTCGTTATAGTAGATGACCTCACTAAGAACTTTGTTTCCTTTTATTTTCTTAAAAGACTCTTGTGCCTCTTCTAGATTATCAAATTCAAACATTTGAATATCGTTTTTAGCATACACAGTAATTACCCACATGAAAGTTCCCTCGCTTTTGTTAATGATTTCACATAATTATCCCAATGCCGTACACTCAACTATTTAGAGTTAAAACGTAATCTATGATGGTGTCTCATTCACCACTTCCTTTCGGTGGATCGATAGGGATAACCCTAAAACCAGTTTTCAAGAAGTTGCCCATTTTCCATAAGAGCAATTCTCTTTGTATGAAATAAGTATACCTCTTCACATATTCTATTGTACCTCAATTTTTTTGTTTTTTTGTAAAAACTATATGACAAATTTATCTCAACTCAAAAAATATAGGGACGTACCCTATGTTCCTCTGAACTAACAGTTGTCCAAAAGAAAAAGGGTACGTCCTCCTCATATTTCAAAAAACCTATACAGTAGTCACTTATTCTCAAGAGCACGTTCTTGATAGTTAAATCCACTTTGCATCAACTGGTCGATATCGATTAACTGACCAATGGTAGCTCCTGCTTTTAGTTTTTCTTGAACGCCGTCCTCTACTTCCAACAGTGCTTTCGTTTTATTTAATATTTCCTCTGATTCTGCTATTGGCACTACAACTATTCCGTTTCCGTCAATGACAATCATGTCCCCTGGATGCACCGGTAAACCTGCACATTGTATGGGTACATTGACATGGCCATAGCCGGCAATCGCTCCGACATTTGGTACAATCCCCTTGGAGAAGATTGGGAATTTCAGTTTCCTGATTTCCTCTACATCTCGAAATGATCCATCGATTACTGCCGCTGCTACTCCTTTGTTCATTGCAGACATGGTGATATTTTCTCCCCAAAAGGCCGAATTCGCATTTCCCTGTGCATCGACCACGATAATATCGCCAGGTTGTGAGAGGTCTACCGCTTTTATCACGGCCGATAAATCTCCACCAACACTCTTTGCCGTAATCACCGTTCCTGCCAACCGAAGACCTTCAAACAATGGCTTCATATCAGCAGTCATCGCCCCTGTTCTTCCCAGAATATCAGATATCGCACAGGTAACCGACTCATAATTTTCCACCAATGTTTTATACCCCTCGATAATATACTGAGAAGGGCGCTTAATTGACTCCACAACAGTCATCCACAATCTTCCTTTCATTTCTAGATATAGTTATCTTCTATATCCAAAGATACATTCCCTTCTTAAATGCTGATAGATGGTAGGTAGACTGTTTTTAAGATTCATAATAATCTTCCCTTGCTTCTGGATGAAGTTGGTTTACTTTGCCTAGGAGTTCCACAAACATGGGTGTAAATACCATATAACTAGATTTCTCCCAAGCTAAAAATAGGTCAGTCCCCCATTTGAGAGACTCTTCACTCCGCGTGGGGACTGACCATAGTTGTAAAAGATGCAAAGTTGCCGTTCCGATTTTCATCAATCTGAACGTTTCGCTAATCCCTTCCGATCAATGGTTTCCGGGATTTTTTCAAACCACCCATGCTTCACCATGATATGGTAAACGATCCCACCGGCTTTCATTGCATTGATAAAGACCTGTTGGTAATTCAGAATAATATCGGACCTTAGGCTTGAGCCTAATCCAGCTCCATAATAAGAAAGGGCCGAATTTACTAAAAAACCTGCGTGAAACATCATCAATTTGTCTGAGAATGGACTCTTGGTTGAATCGGTAATTTCAGAATCCCACTTTTCTGGAATAGGGAGATTGTCATTTTGCAGGATTTTATCAAAACTATCTGCATCTTTCCCAGCTAATTTCACATTTTTCAACATAAAGTTTCGAACTTCCTCAGAACTTGCAACCTGACTAAATCCTAAACTTAATGATCGAATAAATCCCGTTTTCCTAGAGTTGAAAAATAAGTTACTGATTTCGGAACTATTCAGTGGCCGCTTGTCACCGATCAAATTCTCAATGATGCCGGTTGTATCTGTAAACTCCACGCCTGCCGGGGAGGGTACTGTCGGAACAACGGAGAAAATGTTTCTTGATTTAGCTAAAATCACAATTTTTTGAAACAACTCTTTCGATGATGCCGTACATTCAAAAAAGTAATCTTGAATATCTTTTCGTTCGGCGTTTGTAATCGCTAAACCATAAGCTGTTAGCCCATGAATCGTCATAATATAAGTATAAAAAAGAATGAATTCATCAGAAAAAAGTCGTGGCGCCGTAAGATTTACATCCTTTTCAGTAAAACCCTTTGGGATTTGAAAATTACCTTTCTCTAAAAATCCAGTAATTTTCGTGATATGGGTCTCTGCTAAATGGAGGGCCATTTCTAGGATCGGTTTGATCTTTTTATCTTCCACAATATGTAGAAAATGTTTATATACACAAATTGCCATACTATCGCCTTGGTACTGAAACCAAAGCCCAGATATTTCTGCAGAGGTTAAGGTGTTTTCCTTCTCTTGCCCAAACATCCTTCAACATCCCCCCATTCAGGTAGATTTCAATCTCTATACCTTCTTCCCTTATTTTGCGGAAATTTTTTGGAGAGTATACAGGAGTAGTGTGAAGAATTGCAAAATGTCTTCTTTGGAAACTCAATTAAGTTTGCCATATAGTTTTTATCTTTAACTGTATACTTGCAGGTGAAAAAGGAATGTACCTAACACTCCTCCCCACCTTGTGATGGAGTTCCCTGTTTCATCCTACTAAACAATAAAATAACAACTCCATTTTCTTTGAAATAACGTACATTACCCTTCCTACAGTATTATTATATTCGGAATTTGAGCATTTCGGAGATAACAGCAGGATTTGAAGGATAGACACGCTTTAAATGTGTTATATGACAGAATTTGTCTATTTTCAGTGTTTGAATACATCGTGTTTTAATTGTTACCCTTAATTAGTTGACGGTATTCAAATTATGTCAACTTGCAAGGGAATGCCTTGTGAAAAAATATACAAAGGAGATGATACTATTGAGATCTGATACCGCTAAAGGTAACAATCTCAACGAAGAGTTGAGCGATGATTACTCATTGGATCGAGTCCCTCTTGACAAAAGGAACATGGGTTGGTTAAGCATTACCAACATCACATTTGGAATTGCCACTGCGATTTTCTATTTCCAAATGGGCAGTGTGATGGCCCTGCAATTTGGTGCCATTAATGCGATTATTTCGGCTGTATACGCTATCGTAGTTGCTGGAATTCTAGGAACCTTCATAGCCTATTTGTCTGCAAAATCTGGGATGAACGTTAACTTATTATCCAGAGGCGGCGGATTTGGTTATATTGGTGCATCTTTAACCTCCGTTATTTATGCTACGAACTTTATTATGTACTGCGCGCTTGAAGGGTTAATTCTTGTTGCTGCAGTCCATGAATTTTTCCCCGTAATCCCAGAATGGGCTCTGATTCTATTCTTCGGGACAATTGTCATTCCATTAAATTGGTTTGGAATCAAGCAATTAGATAAATTGCAAAAATGGTCATTGCCTCTGTTTGGCATTTTTTTAATTGCCGCAATTGTTGTCGCCGCCCTCAAGCCTTCCCTTTATGATGGGAATTTTTGGACCTATATGCCTGAAAATGTTCAGGTTGGAGGAACGGCCCTATTGCTTTGTATCGGGATGCAGCATGGAATTATGGGTTTAACGCCCCTGCTTGCATCGGATTATGCTCGTTTTCTAAAACCAAAGGATATCAAAATTGGTTCTTTCGCCATTGGGTTTATCCCACAAATTTTTTGTTTTGGCGTGATGGGTGGTTTAGGAATTTGGTTTGGTGTCCGCCTCGGCGAGCCTAACCCTGGAGTCTACATTGTAACGCTTCTTGGTATTTGGGGAGCATTATTTACGATGATTACTCAAGTTCGAATTAACGTCACCAATATTTATAGTGGTTCATTATCATTATCGAACTTCTTCGAAAATGTGTTTAATTTTAAACCAGGTAGACGAGTTTGGGTCGTTGTAACAGATGTATCAGCAATCCTTTTAATGCTTGGAGATATTGTCAATCATCTAGAAGTCGTACTAACCTTTCAAGGCGTTTTCTTATTATCATGGGCAGCTGTTTTAGTGGCAGATGCTGTTGTAGTCAAGAAATTCTTGAAAATTGGTCCTGGATATTATGAGGCAAGACAAGAGAATCTGCATAAGTGGAATCCAGTTGGTGTTGGAGCGCTCTTGATTTCGAGCATTCTAGGAACGGTTGCAGCTTTAGGGGTTATGGGAACCTTCCTACAGAGCACAGCTGCATTTTTTGCCGCAATCCTTGCATCGATATTAACCGTTCTATTAGCCATCATGACAAAAGGAAAGTTTTATATTAAAGAAGAAGCCACTGATGTTGAAAAAGAAGAGTATATTGCTTAAGGTATGAAGAATCGGGACTTACATAGCCCTTCCTCTAAGGTAGTATTTATTCTGAATATAGGATATTTCCAACAAGAAGCAAAACCGCCGTCTTACCAGATGGCGGTTTTTTCTTTGAAGATTCCTCCCCATTTCAGTAGTCTCGGTACGTCTTCTCCCAACTTCATGGTTACAACTATTTAGTAAAGGCAATATTATAGTAAATAAACCGTAAATTCGTAGCGGATTGCTATTTGTTAAGGGTGGTTGTTGTGGAGAAGATAAAAGCTTGGGCAAAAAACTTAAAACGACAAACGTTCGTTCTTTACTTGGCTTATAAAGATAATCGAGTACCTTGGTATGCCAAATTATTTATTATTGGTGTCGTATCCTATGCGTTTAGCCCCATTGATTTAATCCCGGATTTTATACCAATCCTTGGCTTCTTAGATGAGGTGATTATTCTTCCTCTTGGAATTATGTTCGCACTAAAGATGATCCCACAAGAAGTAATTGCAAACTGTGAGACAGAAGCAAATAGAATGATGGAAAATGAGAAACCGAGAAATTGGTTGGTGGGAATCCTAATCATTTTATTATGGAGTTTGCTAATTTTATGGATGGCTAAAGAAGGGTATCACCTTCTAAACGAAGGGTCCTTTTAAAGCTTGTTTATTGTTTAAATTGGAAAACCATAAGGCACATTGGACAACCTTTAGACAGAATTTTAGTTATTTCGAGCGATTCTCCGACATAAGATGAACTTGTATAGGACTAATAAAATGAATAAGGTGGTGCCAGAACAAATGAGGGGTTATCTTAAAGCAATTATTGGGGCGTTAATTGGGGCTGTAACTGCTGGGGTTTGGCTAACCATGGATCTCTTCCTCCCTGAACCATATGGGGACTTTTTATTATTTGGTCTCATGGGGTTGGTTCATATCATTATTGGTTGGCAAGTAGGAAGATTGCTTGAAAGAAAGGATGCTCTTGAGGCATCAGCAAAAGGGCACGAATTGAATTCGAATCAGGCGGAAACAGTTGTAGAAAAGTAGAGGAAAACACTTTAAACAGTGAAAGAAGACCATCGAAAATGATGGTCTATATTTTTCTAAATTTAATTTTGCCGAACATCACCTAGTTGCCCCTGCAACTTCATACTGGTATCAAAAGAGCGAAAGGTCCTTCCATATAAATAAGCAAAACTGAATTGAAGACCAGAGGCCAGGTAAAATGGGAAAGAAAGTGCACCTAATCCAAACAAGTATCCCGCAATCGAAGGTCCAATTGAGATAGGCAGTCTGATGGAAAGAAGGTTGATGCTTGATGCAAATCCGCTGCGCTGCCCACGAGTCAAACTAACACTAAGTGCTTGTTGAGCTCCTTGTGTTCCTCTGTTTAGCGCTGTTCGTAGGATATAAACGATGGAAACAAGAGCATAGGATGGTAATAAAGGCATTAAAATTAAAAATAAGCTCGCTATGTACCGAAATATCACAATTGATCGAACCGTTCCATATTTTTTCGAAAACCTTGCTTGCAAAATGGAAATCACACCTGTTGCGAAAAAGGTCAAAGCTAAAGTGCTACCAATTTGATTCATACTTACCCCGAATTTTGCTGAAAACCAGTAGGACATCATTGGTCCTGTTAATCCAATCGCAATTCCATTAAGAACATTAATTCCGGCGAGCTTCATCATCACAACATTCTCTTCTTGTCTTGTTTTCTTTTCATCCCTCCCAGCTTCTTTGTTTTGATGATTATCATATTTAGATCCTTTTCTTATGACAGCCTCTTCCCCACGAATTGTTAAAATAATGAACGAAGTAACCAATGAAAAAGCGAAATGAAAGAAAAAAGCAAGGCGGTATGAAGATACTCCTAAAACTGCTGGTTCCCCGATACTCATACTTCCGATTAAGATGGCCCCTGCTGCCATTCCGAAAAAACTAATTCCGTTATTCAAACTATAGATCTTTCCACGTTCACTAGTAGTGATAAAAGATGCAAGCCACGCCTGCTCGGCTGGAGCAAAGGGGTTGGACGAACCAGCATCTGCTTTCCCAAAGCCAGAAAATGTGATGCTAATAAACAATAGCACTGGGTTCGTCGAGACAATCCCAATTAGCGCACATCCCGCTGTTAATAGTTCCGAAACAAGTACGAATGGTTTCCTACCTATCCGATCGCTGCTCACACCTACAAATGGGGCGAGTAAGACACTTAGCAACCCACCGGCAGCCAGCACACCCCCAATTCCGACTGTACTCCATCCTAGTGCATCAAGATATAAAGCTAATACAACAATCATCATTCCTTGTCCAGTACTACGTATGGCATTAACTAGCATCAGTTTTCTGACGACCGGATGAATTTGTCCATTTTCTAAATGATGTACACCAACAACCATCTTTTCACCACTTCATTTGTATTTTTTAGATGGAGATAATCTTGAATGGAATGAATGGAGAAGTTATAGAAGCTTTTACTTAAAGCCTTCCAAACCTTGTGCAGGTTTATGCACAATAGAAAAGGTGCTAAAGGCAATCATGATCACCTCTAGCACCCCTATAGAAGATATTATTTTAAATGTTGGAGATAATTCCGATAAATGACTGGAGAGGACGGTTTCTCCGAACTGCTATTGGCATTTTGAACAGCCTTTTCAATAATTGAATGTTCTGGTGCCATATGGCAGGCAGGATCGGTCGCCGTCGCATCACCCGTCAATGCAAATGCCTGACAACGACACCCACCTCCGTCCTCGTGCCGCAAATCACATGACCGACATGTTTCCGGCATCCATACTTCGCCGCGAAAAGCGTTGAAAGAAGTAGATTCATACCAAATCTGGTTTAATGATGACTTTTGTATATTTTCAAAAGAGATTCCTTCAATCATCCCAGCAGTTGGGCAAGGAAGGACGTCTCCATTAGGTGCCACGGTAAGAGCGACTGCTCCCCACCCGCCCATACAAGGTTTAGGGGTTGATGCATAATAATCAGGAATAACCCAAATGATTTCCATTTTATTTCCGATTCGTGAAATGGCTTCTTCATATATCTTAGATGCCTGTTCAATTTGCTCACGACTTGGCAAGAGTTTTTCACGGTTGAGTAAAGCCCAGTTATAATACTGGGTATTTGCTAATTCTAGCCGGCCCGCTTCTAGCTCTTCGGCCAGCGTGATGATTTCATCCAAAGAATCAATGTTCAACCGGTGCAACACGACATTTAAAGATAAATGCATGCCGACTTCTTTTACCGCTTGAACTGCTTTCCGTTTTTGGTCAAAGGCTTTGAAGCCACCAATCTGGTCTGAGAGCTTGGCATCCCCTGCTTGAAAGCTTACTTGCACATTGGCTAGCCCAGCATCTTTTAGTCGTAGCGCCTTTTCTGTTGTTAATCCGATGCCACTCGTAATAAGATTTGTATACATTTCTAATCTAGTAGCATGATGGATTAGGGCCTCTAAGTCCTCCCCCCATAAAAGTGGTTCCCCACCAGAAAAATGAACCTCAACGACACCAAGGTCCGCGGCCTGTGTTAATACCCGGCACCATTCTTCGGTTTTCAGTTCATGATCCTTCAATGTCATTTCTAGCGGGTTCGAACAATAGGGACAATGCAAAGGACACCGATGTGTTAGTTCAGCTAGTAACGAGTATGGAGGCTGAACCCTATTATTCTTGTGCTCTATCATATTGCATGACCACCCATCCTTGATCAACCATTTCCTTTAGAAAATTCGTGATGTCTTCTTCCATCTTTTGAAAATCAGGCAATCCATTTGTAGTTGCTTGGCTAGACTTTAATTGGAGTGAACTTCGCAATTTTTCGGTGATGGTATGAACACTGTCCTTTCCGTCACAAAGGGTAAGGATGGATGCGGCTGAATCATTCAAAACCACAACCTTTTCAGGCAATAATAGAAGATGATTCCCTCTTACCTTATCGTATTTTAGTCGCCCTTTTGGTGCGAGTTTTGGAATAGTACTAGACAAGATTTCCTCCACCACCAATTTTATAATAATCATTTATTTAGTTGGGGTAAGCCTTTTCGATTGCATCAAGTTGAGCCCATAACACATCGCATTTAAATTGTAGAGCGTTGACTGCTCGCTGTTGTTCTTCTCGCGTTTGGCAATAGTCTAAAACCACTTTGAGAGCGAAATCTGTATCCCGTGGTGCTTGGGTTAGTCGATTTCGAAAATAGCCAAGTCCGGAGCTATCAATCCACGGATACAGTCGCTCAAGGATTTTTATCCGCTCTGAAATGAGAATCGGAGAAAATAACTCCGTTAAAGAGGAGGCGACCGCATCAATCCATGGTTTTTCCCGAGCAAAGGTAACATAGGCGTCAACCGAAAAGCGAACAGCTGGGACAACATGATCTTCCCTTAAAATTTCTTCCCGAGACAAACCTACAGCTTCGCCAAGCTTCACCCATGCTTCAATTCCGCCTTGTTCTTCTTGGTTCCCATCATGATCAATGATACGTTGAATCCACTCTCGCCGAAACTCCCTTGATGGAAGCTTCGACATGATGATAGCGTCTTTAATGGGAACACATTTCTGATAGTAATATCGATTGGCCACCCATCCTTTGATCTGCTTTTTGCTTAATACCCCTTCATGCATCGCCACATGAAAGGGATGTTTGTCGTGATAAGAATTTCGTCCGACATCAATCAATTGTTCGCGGAACTCTTCCCGAGTCCAAGGTTTTTCGTTTCGTTGGGATGTGCTGCGAACAATCCCTCCCTGGTTTAGCATCCTCAAACCTCCAGTTCCATCCCTTCATAGGCAAT
This sequence comes from Mesobacillus maritimus, assembly GCF_019749255.1. GTDB lineage: Bacteria > Bacillota > Bacilli > Bacillales > Cytobacillaceae > Mesobacillus_B > Mesobacillus_B maritimus_A. The sequence goes on from NZ_JACWFH010000007.1 coordinate 332,686, forward strand.
CTCTATTCCTACTTGTTTTACAATCTCTCTTTCCTTTGAATCTTGCTTTAAAATTGGATTGCTGTTATTAATGTGGATGAGAATTTTCCGTTCAGCAGAGTATGAAGCTATTTTTTCCATGATGCCTGATGGACCATTAATTGGCAGATGCCCCATATCCCTTGCATTTCGGGTGGTTGCGCCCATTTTCACCAATTCATCTTCTGACCAAAACGTTCCATCGACCATTAATATATCAGCTTTCTCTAATACAGCTTCTATTTCAGGGGTCAGTGTATCTAAGGTTGGAAAATAGGCTAGGCATTTTCCTGAACGTTCATTATGAAGAAGCAAACCAACTTCCCACTCATCGTTAGGGTAAGGATTCTTCTTGTCACACTGAGCATATAGAGGAGGTTTATTAGAAACGGGGACCGTATCAATTACGATGGTTCCTTCCCCTTTTTCGTCCATCCTTCCTACCCTCTGTTTTGTGCCAGGAGAAAGAATTCTCCATTCCCATGAACAATAGTTTTTTAACATCGGGATCACTGGAAAAGCAGAGTGTAAACATTTGCGTACTGTAGATGTTCCATAAATTTTTAAATGAGAGCCTTCCCTGAGGGACAATAAACCAATTGTATGATCAAGCTCCGCATCTGTTAAAATAACCCCAGCTAAAGGGGTGTTTCGAATTTCGGGACCCGCATGTAGTGCAGCAAAAGATTCGATTTGCCTGCCTACATCTGGGCCCGTATTAATTAAATACCAGTCTTGTTCATTCGGACTTACTGCAAGAGAGGATTGTAACAATGGCTGGAGTGCCTCATCCCCTTCGCGAACACCACGACAATTGGGACAGGCACAGTTCCATTGTGGAAACCCTCCTCCTGCCGCTACGCCTAAAACTCTGACTCTAATGTGTCTTCAATCCTTTCAACTGAGTTTGAATGGTCTTTTTGTCAGAATACTAGTAAGACTTCCTAAGAAAACATGGGAGGGTAACTAGAATAATGCTATTTGCCATTTTTATCATTCTTGGCGATATATGCATACATGGTCACTTCAGAGGCTGTATTGATAACTTTATACTCAGGTGCTATCCACATGCTGTTCACCCCCTTCAAATGACAATGTCGGGTTACGGATTTCGAATGGTATTTGATCCCCTTTCAAGCTAATCTTATGTTGAGATATTTCGCAAAATAACTAAGTTTTTGACTTGAGGTTGTCCAAAATTGTCGCAATGGGTGCTTAAACCAAATAAAAAGAGAATCGTCACAAAATGTAACGATTCTCCCTTTTGTTCATCAACCTCCGCCTAGACTCTCGATATAATCAGTAACGGCATTAATTTCTTCTTCCGTCAAGGTTCCTTCAAACCCAGGCATTCCACCGCCGCCATTTTTAATTTGGTTAATTATCGCTTCTCTATCCATTTCAAGCGCCTTTAAGACTGGTCCATTATGACCGCCAGATCCGGCTTCACCGTGACAAGCTAGACAGTTGTTTTCGTACGTTTTTACGCCTAGATCTTCATCTGCGTGATGTCCTTTTTGGTCATCAGTCTCATGGTCATTGGCTACTGGTGAAATATTAACGGCATCTTCAGGAATGTCCTCTAAGGATCCATATTTTCCTTCTAATGAGAACGTATAAATCTTATCTCCGTGCGTCGTACCTGCAAGTGAATTTCCAGCTGCAAACACAGAGATATATTGCTTGCCATCTATTTCATAGGTCATGGCTGGTGCATTTGCACCTGCATCGGTCATGAATTCCCATACTTGATCACCTGTTTTGGCGTCAAAGGCAATTAACCGTCCATCATTATGTCCTACGAACAATAAATTTCCTTTTGTTGTTAGAGCACCACTATAGGCAATGGTATCCCAATTTTTCTGCCAAACAATTTTATTTGTTTTAATATCCATGGCTGTAATGGTAGAGCGGTTAGGAGCTTTTTCAACCGGTTGCCATACGCTCCCGATAAACTCCCTTCCTTCCTCGTACTCATTTGCTTCATCGCCTTCATGATGGGCAAACGCAAAATAGTTATCATTTCCTAATACATAAAACAACTCTGTGTCAGGGTTATATGCCGACGGCGCCCAGTTTGCCCCTCCCTGTGGAGATGGTTTTACAACGGTCGGTTCATCCCAGAATGGAGTGAAAATCGGGCCGAACTTCCCAGAAAAATCTCCTGATAAATCACGCTTAACATCTTCTTCCGTTATGTTTTGTGGAACAAAGGCATCTCCAACTGGATGAGGCTGTGTTGGGGATGTCTTTTGTTCTTTAAGTTGTGGGACAGGTTTTTCCTCAATTCCAATGAGTGGTTCTCCGTTGGTCCGATCTAAAATGTATAACCAGCCCGTTTTTCCTGCTTGGACAATTCCTTTTCTCTCTTTGCCATCGATTTCAACATCAAATAGCACAACCGGATTGGCTGCATCCATGTCCCAAATATCATGGTGAACCTCTTGGAAATGCCATTTATACTCCCCTGTATTCGCATCTAAAGCTAGCACAGAGTCCGAGAATAAATTATCTCCTTCCCGTTTGCTTCCATCAAGGTCTGGAGAGGCATTCCCAGTGGCAACATAAATCATCCCCAATTCTGGGTCAACTGCTGGAGTTTGCCATATTGGTGCTCCCCCTGTTTTCCACGTTTCGTCGGTCCAAGAGTCACCACCTGTTTCATCAGGGCCAGCCACTGTATGTGTTTTCCAAATTTCCTCTCCATTTTCAGCATCATACGCAGCAAGATAGCCTCTAATTCCGTACTCACCGCCAGCAACTCCCTGATAAACCTTTCCGTCAAAATAGAGAGGGGCACTTGTCGTGTTATAGCCCTTTTCCCATTCGCCTACTGTTGTTTCCCATACTACTTTGCCATTCTTTTGGTCTAAGGCAACGAGCCTCCCATCTAAAATGGGGGTGAATACTTTTCCATCCCCTAGGGCTACTCCCCGGCTCAACCAACCACAACAAACCGTATCCAATCCTTCAGCAATCTTTGGCTTGTACTCCCAAATGATCTCACCTGTTGTAGCATCAAGAGCTGCAACCTCATTTGCTCCAGTAGTCATAAACATGACACCATCATAGACAAGAGGTGTTGCTTCACCAGAATATTTAAAATCAAATCCTGACCCAAGGCTGGTTACCCAGTCAGCTTTTAAATCTTTCACATTCGCGGTGGTAATTTGTTCTAACGGAGAGTATCGATCGTTACGAAGGTCTCCTCCATTCGTTAGCCAGTTTCCCGATGGGTATGCATTTAAATCATCGGCTGAAAACTTAGGGGCAATTTTAGCGTTATATTCCATGTGTTGATAAGAAGGGTGCTTATCGTCACCAGCTTCCTTGCCTTCTTCTTTTTTTCCATCACCCTCATCAGTTTGTTCTTCTCCACCAGGTGGGTCCGTTGCTTGCTCTGATGTATCCATAACAGAGTAAACGAGACCACCAGCAACTAATAGTAAAATGACAATAATAATCCAGTCTCTTTTACGCATCCATTTAAGACTCCTTTCAAAAAAGATAAATTCTTCTCAAGTAATGTGCCCCAAAAATGGAAAAAATAAATAAAGACTTTCGGTCATATTTTCAAAAATGAAAAAAGTTCCAGAAGCCCTGGAACTACTTGGATTTAATTGAGAGAGACGTACCATTCAACCTCACATCTTAAAGTGCAGATTCCCATGATTAATTAGAAGGTTTTCTTATGTGTTCCCATATTTTTTCTCATATCAAACAACAATCTAATAAAACATGGTAAGGAATAAATTCTTCTCGGTCAATCATTGAGAGAATCTCATCGGATGAGGGGCACATGGACATTGGTTTTAAAAAGTTAAAGAAGGGTGGACGTGGTTTTCTAAGGATATATGTCGCTTCTTCCTTTTCGAAAAAAAGAATGAGTATGATCTTACCAAGGAGTGCGTCTTGTATGAGATTCATAATATGTAATAGAAAAAGCACCCTTGGAAGGATGCCTACTGATTCACTTTTAATGGTTCAACACTAATTTTTAATACTAGATTTATAGAATCATGAACCATATTTATTTTATTAATGATATATTCTTTTTTGAAGATCGTTATAGTGTCACTGGCTCTTAGCGTTGTAATGTATTGATCCCAATGGACTACATTGGTACTTAGTAGGCATTTGTCTTTTAAATAATAATCAACCCTATTTAACTTTTTATTCACTCCTTCACCTCCTTAGTAATAATTTATTAAGCAATTGGAGGTTTTAGGACAACCTCCTAGCTTCCTTCTTAAATAACGTTAACTTCCTATTAAACCCTTGCTTACATAATAAAAAGAAGCACCCAAAAAGGATGCTTCGTGTTCATTCGTTAAGATAAAGGAAAACGTTAATAGGAGCCATTTAAGACACGGTGCCTGTCCCCTTGTCCCGCTGCGGCTTTATCCATCAGGATGGTGACGTTTGGGTGCTGGTTGAGGATGGATGCGGGGAACTCTTCATTCACTTCACCAGATAATAGCCGCTGGACTGCTGCTTTTTTTTGCTCTCCTGAGACCAACAATAGAATTTCCTTGCTTTTCATGATGGTTCCGATTCCCATGGTTATGGCTTGTTTTGGAACTTCCTCAATGCTTGGGAAGAAGCGCGCATTTGCCTTTATTGTTGTTGATGCTAAGTCAACCACATGGGTTCTCGATTCGAAGGAAGTTCCCGGCTCGTTAAAACCGATATGACCATTGCTTCCAATTCCAAGAAGTTGGAGGTCTACTCCGCCTTTTGCCTCTAGGAGTTGTTCATAACGCTGGCATTCTTCTACCGTATTCATAGTAACTCCGTTCGGAATCAAGGTATTTTCTATTTTAATATCGATGTGATGAAATAATTGAGCGTTCATAAAATACCGATAACTATTTGGATTCTCTCCGGCCAAGCCCAAATATTCATCTAGATTAAAGGTGGTGACATGTTGATAGGAGGTTCCATTCTGATGGTGATCTGTAATCAGTTGTTGATATGTTCCTTTTGGTGTTCCTCCCGTTGCAAGTCCAAGGGTGCTTTTTGGATTCTTCTTGACACGATCAATCAGAATTGTAGCGGCCGCTTGGCTTAATTCTTGATAGTCTTCGAGAATGTTAATCTTCATTCAAATCTACCCTTTCCTTTTGAAAAGCCAATTCTCCGCGACAGAATGTCATGAACACATCATAGTTCTGATCTAAAACAACCAAATCAGCGTCTTTCCCACTACGGATGCTTCCTTTATGTTCATAAACATGTAACTGCTTTGCAGGATTGACTGAAGCCATTTCGATCGCGTCAGCAAGTGAGCAGCCTGTATAATTCATCATGTTTTTAACGGCCTGACCAAGTTTTAAAATGCTTCCCGCAAGAGTGCCATCTTCTAATACGGCCTTCCCCTCTTCCACCTTGACTTGCTGACCGCCTAGGTCATAGCTTCCATTTTTCAAGCATTTCGCTCGCATTGAATCTGTTATCAATAGCAAGCCTTCGCTTCCTTTTTGCTGATAAGCGATATCAACGATTTCTGGCTTAACATGAATGCCATCAACTATCATTTCGGCTTTTAACTCATCATGCAAAAAAGCCGCTCCTACCACTCCAGGCTCACGATGATGCAGCCCCCTCATTTGGTTAAACAAATGCGTTACCTGGGTAGCTCCTTCGTTAATCGCACTCTTGACCTCTTCAAAAGATGCATCCGTATGTCCTAGAGAAGCAGTCACTTCATTGTGACTTAAATAAGAAATGAGGTCCAATGCCCCCGGAACTTCTGGTGCTAAGGTAACAAGTTTAATGGTGTTTTTTGATAGTGCCTGCCATTTCTGAAACAACTTAGTTTCTGGGCTAATAATATGGTTGAGTGGCTGAGCACCTGCCATTTTTTTATTAATAAAAGGGCCTTCCAAGTGAACACCCAGAACTTCAGCTTTCCCAGTTGGTGGTTGCGAAGAGATATACTCTCCTGCATTAACAAGTGCTCGTTCAATCGCTTCTGGGTCTTGGGTGATAGTTGTTGCCAGAAAACTTGTGGTCCCTTCTCGTGGCAATGCCTCAGCCATATTCATTAAAGCTTCTGGCGTAGCATCCATCGTATCTGATCCATTGACTCCATGAATGTGAACATCGATAAGGCCAGGAATCAAAGTGGATCCTGCTGGGAGCTCCATAACTTCGTAGGTCATTTCTTCTACCAAAGTTGAAAGTGGACCAACTTCCTGAATCTTTCCATCCTGAATGAGGATATAACCGTTCTCAATCTTATCGCTCTCAGTGTAGATGGTCGCATTCTTGAGCAAAAATGGCTTCCCTTTGTTTTGTTCCATACAATCTTCCTTTCACTACCTCTTATCACTTGATTTCTGCTTGCTTTTACATTGAAACTAAAGACTCCACTTTTCGATGAACACGTCGATTTTTCCATTTGAAGAAAACGTAATGGTTTGCTCAAATGGTTCCGCAAAGAAGCGCGCCGTCATCACTTCTTGTCCACCATTCAGAAAGATTTCAATCGAACTGGTGTCTAAGAAAAGATGAATATCGGTTAGAATCGGTAATTCACAAGAACGACTTTCTGTTGTGCCGTCCTTGAAGGATTTTCTTTCAAGTGTAAACAGCTTCTCTGCTTGATTAAAGCGTAGCTTTAGATTTTCACGGAGTGTTATTTCAAAATGAGTGCCTTCCATCTGACTCATTTCAAGGCGAATTTCACTAACAGTTCCATTGATTTCAGTCCAAGTTTTCACTTCATTCTCAATTGATACTTGTTGCTGAAAATCAAGTGATTTCCTTAAATGCGTTAGTTCCACAGCAGGCTTTTGATAGAGTTTATTTCCTTTTATCTCTATTTCTCTAGGAATTGTCAGTGCATGGATCCACCCATTGGCAATGGTCGGTTGATAGGCTTCGGTATCATCGGTCAAGCCCATCCAGGCATAAAGTAGCCTTCTTCCTTGGTCATCTTCAAAAGTCTGCGGAGCATAAAAGTCAAAGCCGCGATCTAGCTCAATAAAAGGCCCATGTTCATATTGATTTGTTTCCGGTGTCCAGTTCCCAATAAAATAGCCTGACTGAAATAAATTTTGATAAAGATGACCTGCTGGTTCAAGACCTTGAGGAGAAACCAATAAAACATCTTGTGCACCAAGCCTGAAGAGGTCCGGGCATTCCCACATATATCCGAAGTCTCCTAAACCGTTTAGGTTACCGCCAGCGAGAGGTCCTTTGAATTCCCAGTTTTCAAGGTCAAGAGAAGTATAAAGCACGACTTGCCCTTCTTCTTGATCATTTTGTGCCCCAAGCACCATATACCATCTTCCATTTTGTTGCCAAACTTTTGGATCGCGAAAATGCGGGGTATAGCCGTCTGGTAAATAAATGACAGGCCCCTTTTTTTCAAAAGTGATCCCATCACTTGAAACGGCCATACATTGATACGTTTGCCGCTCATTGTGTTCGTTTTTTACATTTCCTGTGTAAAACAAGTACATCTTCCCGTTATGTTCTACCGCACTTCCTGAATAGCAGCCGTTTTTCTCGTACCATTCACTTGGGACAAGGGCTGGAGGCTGTTCCTCCCAAGAAATGAGGTCTTTGGATGTATAATGTCCCCAAAATTTAGCGCCATGAGTTGTATCAAACGGATTCCATTGATAAAAAACATGGTACGCACCATTAAAGTAAATGAGCCCATTGGGATCATTTAGTAATCCAACTGGTGGCATCAAATGGAACTGAAGCCGGTTGAAATCCTTAGCTATGAGTGGTTTATTTTCTTCTATCTTTTTCGATGCTAGTTGTAATAACTCTTGCTGATTCATGATTGATTAACTCCTATTTTCTGTCGTGATTTTGTGAATCGCCTCCAAAGTCGGCAATGCCGTCATCGCTCCTTTTTCAGATGCAGCAAGCCCACCTGAAACTGAGGCAAACTTCGCAATCTCAGCTACTTCTTCTATTGTAATCGCAGCAAGGTCCATTTCTCTTTCATTCAAGCAATAAAGGAATCCTGAAACAAAGGCATCGCCTGCACCTGTTGTATCAACGGTGTGGACCTTTAATGCATCTACTTTCATTGAACCTGACTTAGTAAAAACGATACTCCCTTCCGCTCCTTTTGTAAGAAATACTAGAGAAAGGTCGTATTCTTTTATCCATTCTGCAATAACTTCAGGATTTTCAGTTCCCGTTAAAAACAAAAGTTCTTCATCCGAAAGCTTTAACACATCGACATCTGGTAAGACAGAAAAGATGGTTTCACGCAACACATTCTCATCTTTCCATAAGCTAAGGCGAACATTGGGGTCAAATGAAACAATCAACCCATGTTGTTTTGCATACTCAATCGCTTTTAATGTTGCCTCTCTCACCGGATTCTGTAGCATCGAGATGGTCCCAAAGTGAAAAATCTTGTGATTTTTAAATATTTCTTCGTTTACGTCTGTTTTTTCTAAAAATAAATCCGCACTTTCTTTTACAAAGAAGCTAAAGCTTCTCTCCCCAGTTGAATCAAGAGTGACAAAGACAAGGTTTGTTCGATAAGAATCAGTGAAGGAAATAGAAGAAACATTAACCCCATAATTCGATAATGTACCAACGAGAAATTCTCCTAAAACATCTTGCCCTAACTTTCCGATAAACGCTGATCTCATCCCTAATCTGGCTGCCCCAACCGCAACATTCGCTGGGGCACCACCTGGACTTTTTTGATATGTGAGGTTGGTTGAATCCACTGGGATAAAATCAATCAATGCCTCCCCAAGTGTGATCAATCCATTCTTTATCATGAAAATCGTCCTTTCCTAAAAAAATTGGATGTTATTGCTGGTTTGTGTTGTTTAACATTTTATCGGAATAGCCAAACATCCAAGTTAAAACAAATGCCGTTGCAACCGCAATGAGGTTAACTAAGATATAAAGTAAAATTTGTCCGTTTAAGTAAAGCAGTGTACCTGGAATTACGGTAATCGCCATTCCTGTTGCTTTTAACCCAAAGATTGAGGCGAAAAATCCACCGACAGCTCCACCAATTAGTCCCATAATAAACGGCTTTCCATAGCGAAGGTTTACCCCAAAAATCGCTGGTTCGGTAATTCCTAAGAAAGCAGAGAAAGAAGATGGAAGTGCCAATGCTTTTAGCTTTTTCGATTTAGATTTTAACCCTACCGCTAAGGCCGCTCCACCTTGTGCCGCAGTAGCACAAGTGACAATCGCGTTATAAGGATTGTTTCCAAGGCTTTCTAGTAAAGAAATCTCAAGCATATTAAATACATGATGAACCCCAGATACGACAATAATCTGGTTTAAGCCACCGATTAACAATCCACTAATTCCAAATGGCCATTCTAATACCGCAACTGTTCCAGCTAAGATGATGTTTTCAACCCAATGGAAAACTGGGCCGATGACAAACAACGCAAGGAAAATCATGATTAATAATGTTAAAAATGGTGTAACAATTAAATCAAACGCATCTGGAACGCGTTTGCGAATTTGCTTTTCCAATTTCGCTCCAATAATACCGGCGATAAAGGCTGGAAGAACAGAACCTTGATAACCTAAAACAGGAATGAATCCAAAAAACATAATCGGTTCGACGGTTCCTCCTGCAACCCCCCAGGCGTTTGGCAAGGCTGGGCTAACAAGCATAAGCCCGAGAACCAATCCAATGATTGGAGAACCACCAAATACTCGGAACGTTGACCATGCAACAAGTGCTGGAAGGAAGATAAACGCTGTATCGGTTAAAATCTCTGTAAATAACAAGAAGTTTTCCGAAATATCTGCCGGTGTCATCCCAAATAAGGCTAAGATTTGCTCTTGCATGACCAAGCCGCGAAGACCCATAAACAATCCGGTTGCAACGAGTGCCGGGATAATCGGAACAAATACATCCCCAAATGTGCGAATCGCTCTTTGAAACTTTGTCCCACTTTTCGCTGCCTCTTGTGCTTGTTCTCCTTTATTCGAAGCGTTGATACCAAGATTTGTTACTTCTTCATAGATTTTGTTCACCGTTCCAGTTCCTAGGATCACTTGGAACTGACCAGAGTTAAAGAAAGCTCCTTTTACTTTTTCAATATTTTCTACCCGATCTTGATCAATCTTTTCTTTGTCTTTGACCATTATTCGCAGTCTAGTTGCACAATGAGCAGCTGAAACAATATTTGCTTCTCCACCCACTGCATCAATGATGTCTTTTGCTATTTCCCGATTTGTAGCCATGTATAAGCCTCCCTTTTTTTGTACCTTACCCGTCTGAACTAAAATTATGATTGTGGAATCGATTCCACATTAAGTAAAAATACTATGGAATCGATTCCATAAATAAGAAATGAAAATGGTATTGATTTCATCTCCTATTAAGATAATATGATACCAATATAAAAAGCATTCCTTCAGAGATATGGAATCGATTTCACAATGATTATATACTATTCCTTTCAATCAGTCTACCATTTAAAATGACCTTCTTTTGGATATTTTCATTTTTTTCAAGTTGGTCTAATAAAAATTTGGCTGCTTCCTTCCCTGCGACTTCGTTTTCGTAGTCCATCGTTGTAAGGGCTGGTTCAACATATTTTGAAATATCGGATGCTCCAATTCCTGCAATTGAAAATTGTGAAGGGATTTGATATCCATGTTCTTTTAAGAACTGCATTGCCCCGATGGCAATTCTTTCTGTCACACAAAAAACGGCATCCGGTCTCCTACTTTCAGAGGTTTGATTCATAATTTTTGCCATTGCTTTGTATCCCGATGGGATATCAAAATTAGCTTTTGTCATCCACTCTGAACAAATTGTGAGGTTAGCCTCTTCTATTGCATCCATATATCCCTGTTTTCTCATCAACCCGACAGCTTGGTCTGCTTCATCCACACCAATAAATGCAATGCTTTTTCGTCCTCTTTGAATCAATAGTTGTGTAATACTCTTGGCTGCAAGAAAATCATCATATGTCACACTTGATACACCTGGAATATCTTGACCAATCGCTACAAACGGCAAGTGAAGTTGCTTGATTTCAGTAATTAACTCCTCGTTTGTGTTCGTTGCAATAAGAATAATGCCATCTACTTGCCTGCTTTTTAGCAACCGTAAATAGTCAATTTCTTTCTGAGTTTGCAGATTTGTGCTGGTTAACAGGATTTGATAGCCTCTTTCACTTAGGACATCATTGATCCCGTACACAATTCTTCCAGCTGTTTCAGTCCCTAGTTTAGGGATAACCACTCCGATTACCTTTGTCTTTTTTGTCCTTAAAGATTGAGCTTGCTGACTTGGAACATAACCTGTTTTCTCAACTACCTCAAGAACGCGCTTCCTTGCCTCTTCACTCACATAACCAGACTCATTTAACACCCGTGAAACCGTTGTTCGTGAGACTTTTGCCATCTCAGCAATTTCCTTTATCGTTAACATGTGATTCCCTCCATTCCCAACAACCTACCTTGTCTAAAATATACCATAATGAGCTTGTTAGTCTGAAATATAGAAAACGAGCGTCGTGATCATACGTGGTCCCCCGTGCTATTCCAGCGGAGGACCACGACTTCAATTGTCTTATTTTTCTAGCGAAATCTTTACAACATCATTCAAGTACTTTGTTGTGTTATATCCATAAATCTCTAGCCTCTTTGGGACCACTTCTTCTCCATTATCCGTGCGTAATCCGATTTTCTGAAGGGTGAAGAAATGACGAGGTTGCTCTATTTCTTCATAGGAGAACGGTGTCTCATTCATATCATATTCTTTGCCATTTTTATCAACGAGGACTCCTTCAACATCCATATCCATTGAACTCATCTCATTATCGTCCTCACTGAAAATATGGAACTGGAGCGATTCATATCCTCGATTCTTCACTTCATGGTTGCTGATGACAACAATGGTTGGTTTTCCGATATCAACCTTATCAATAGAGATAGTACTGCCTGCATATTCGAAGGTTTGGGGATACTCCTGAGATGCATCTAAGTCGACTTTTTTATAGTCATCTACTGTTAAAAGAACCGATTCGAATTGAACACTTATGTCCTTTGGTTTCTTTCCCAAGTAGGGTTCGAACTGAGTCTGTAAAGCCATCCAATTTACGTCTGGTTGTGAATTTACAAAAGAATCGCCATACAAATCAGCTTTGACCTTTTGATTGTTTACTTCTAAATCATCAAAATTCAGGACTTCTATTCGCTTTTTTTGCTGGTTCTGGTTAATACTTTGAAGACTATATTGCAGAACTGTTGCAGTCGGAGCAATGGTTAGCTTATCAAACCGAACGGGAACCCCCTCAATTTTTGTTTCTTGATCCAAGACATATTCCGTGGAAGGATGCTTTGTTGCAGGAATCTCGAAGTTCCACTCTCCTTCACGGTATTCCATGTCCTCATAAGCAAAGAATTGATTCCGATTAGATGAATCACGAATCAATTTTTGAAGTCTTGTGATTTTAAGCTGAATTGTCCCGCTTTCTTCAGAGATTGGCTGCAAACTAATTTTCCCTTGATATAGGTTTTTTTCTCTATTATTGAATTTTGATTTAATGTCAGGCGGATAATACCTTGGATAAGTGTCAAGCTTCATGATTTCATATGCATTTTCCACAAAAAAGCCCTCATTGAAATCAATCACGAATTGATTGAAAGCATTAGTATCCTCTATTTCATAAAATATAAGCGTCTGAACATCATCCGCAATTACGCTCTTGATTTTCATTTTCACCCCATTGCTCTCTGCTTCTAGATTTAGTTTTTCCCCCAAGTCTTCCTGGAGATAGGCACGCAATTCAGGGTCCTCTACCGTCCATGTATAGTAGAGGTTGGTGAATATACCGGTAAAAAAGCCAAGACCCATGATGACTAAGAAAACACCTGCACTAACGAGACCCCATTTTTTTCGCTTCTTGTTCTTCTCTTTCTGCTTCGCCTCCTGTTTTGCTAGCCTATTTTTAACATTCTCGATAAGTCTCGAAGGCACTAGAGAATCTCCCATAGTAGGGAGCTTGACCAAGGTTAGCATGACTTCCTGAAAGGTAGCAAGGTCTTCCTGACATTTTTGACAATGAAAAATATGTATCTCGAAATCAACCTTTTTTGATCGTTCCATCGTTCGACCTAAGTAATCAATATAATTCTTATGATGCTCTAGACAGCCATTAAAGCTTGGTCCGTAGCCCATCTCGTTTCTAAGCAGTCTGATTCCGGAAAACAATAATTCTTTTACCTTTGCCACTGGTACCTGTAGAAAATGTGCCGTCTCCTCCTCGGAGAACTGTTTTATATAGGTTAGAACAATTGCTAGTTTTTCAGCCTCGTTCAATCGATGCAGTGCCTTATATTCGTCCTGGCGTAGGTCGTTTTCCTCTGATTCTGATAAACTTCTATTTTTAACAAGCTCCCGACAAAGTTGGATGAAAATTGATGTTAGCCATATGTCAAAGGAAGTTTCTCTTTTAAAGCGTGGCCATTCCTTGTGGGCTTTTATAATCACCTGGTAAAAAAGTTCTTCCATTTGCTGCTGATTTTTAAGGTAAGTTAAACCAATGCTATAGAACGATTCTTTACGATGATCGAGCCAATCGACGATTGCTTCTATTCTGTTTTCTTTTATGTTTGTACTAGTTTCTGTTTTGGCTGGGATCATAAGTGTGCTCTCTCGCCCCTTTTAAAGATCTCGATTGTTATTGGTTTGTGTTACGATCGTTCTGTTAAAATAAGCAATTTTACATATAAAAATATATCCTCATTTATCATACCATTTACGAGTTTCTCTTGGTATAAATTGGTGAAAGGGACACTTCCTTTTTCTTTTGTGGTTTTAAAGAGCATAAACCACTAATATGAGTTCTTCATGCTGAGCTACAAAAGAAATTCACTAATGAGAAGGTATTTAACAACAACCTTTCGAAAACAGTCTTTTTGAATAATGACTAAATTTTTACTATATCCTTACTAATTTTATTGTAATATAGAAAATGGAAAAAATTAATTGTGTAAATCTAGTTTAGGAGTTTGTATTAATGAATCATATGAGAAAATGGTTGTGGATTTTGTTTTCCTGTTTATGTGTGGCTATCGGGATCCAGTTTCTAACGAATGCAGATTTAGTCATTGGTGGTACGGCGGGTTTAGGAATTGTCATGCAGCAGTTAACAAATGTTTCGTTCGGAGTCTTGTTTTTTAGCATCAATCTCCCTTTTTACTTTCTGGCTATCTCGCAATTAGGAATGGTTTTCACGGTTCGAAGTTTTATAAGTGTCAGTATCATGTCGGCGATGTCAGATACGCTCGTCCTTATGTTCTCGTTTGAATTGCCACACCCTATTATGAGTGCCATTTTAGGTGGAGCAATGATTGGAATCGGTCTTATTTTTCTTTTTAGAGAAGGATCATCGCTCGGGGGATTCAATATGCTGTGCATCTTCCTCGATAAACGGTTTGGGATAAATCCTGGAAAGACAATGTTCTTAACTGATATTATCATTGTTGCCTCTGCCACAATCGTATTTGGAATTGTTCAGGTTCTTTACTCTGCACTTGTGATTTTTATTATGACTGGCATACTTGGACGCTATCATAAAAAGGCACCAATTGAACGCCATCATAAAAAAGAGACCGAAGAGGTTGAACAAAATGAAGTAGCTTCTAATTTATAATAAACAAATAGCTATTTTATTAGCTGAGGAAAGAAGAAAAGCCAAACGATACAAGACGATTAGCGTCTAAATCGTTTGGCTTTATTTTCGTTAAATAGTGTCAGAACCCATAAGAGTAACACCTTACTAGGTTTACCCCCGATACATTTTTCTTCAAAAGTTCTCTCTTCAAACTCTGCTTTGTCTTTTTCTAAATCTATATAAAATAAATAATAGAATAAACCATAATGGTGTCATGAACAAGGCAATACGTGTTGCTTCTGAAAAGAGCATGATGACTAAGATAGCGGCAAAGAGCGCAAGGACCAGATAATTAATAAACGGTGTGAGTGGTGCTTTAAACGTTGATTTCGCTCGTAAATCAGGTCGTGTTTTTTGATAGCGAATATGGGAAATTAAAATGATACTCCACACCCAAATAAAACAAATGGCACTAACCGTCGTTACAATACTGAATGCTTGTTCCGGAATCAGTTTGCTTAATAATGCCCCAATGGAAACAACAACCGCTGATGTGATTAACGCATTGCTCGGAACATGATTTTTGCTTAATTTCGCAAAGGATGCCGGCCCTTGATGATGCCTGCTTAAATTAAATAGAATTCGACTTGTTGAGAACATTCCGCTGTTCCCAGCTGAAGCCGCTGAGGTCAAAACCACAAAATTGATGATTCCTGCGGCAACAGGAATACCTACTAAACTAAAAACTTGTACAAACGGACTGCTCGAGCTAGTTAGCTGTTGCCAAGGGTTAATACTTAAAATAATAATAAGTGCACCTACGTAGAAAAAGAGAATTCTAAACGGAATTTTATTAATAGCTGATGGGATATTTTTTTGCGGATTGGCCGTTTCCGCTGCGGAGACTCCGACTAATTCGATGCCAACAAAGGCAAAGACAACCATTTGAAAGGCAAGTAAAAATCCAGCGATTCCATTTGGAAATAAGCCTCCGTACGCCCAGAGATTTCTAATCGAAACGACCCCTGCATCGGTTTTAAATCCGATCACTAGTAAAATAACCCCGATTACGATTAAAGCGAGAATCGTGATGACTTTAATCAGTGCAAACCAAAACTCTAACTCCCCAAAAAGCTTAACGGTTAATAAATTCAAGCCTAGCAAAATGACTAAAACGAGGATGGCTGGAATCCATTGAGGAATTTCAAACCAATATTGAACATAAACGCCAACTGCAATGATATCGGCCATTGCCGTCATAATCCAACAAAACCAATAAGTCCATCCAGTCACATAGCCGGCCCACGGACCGATATAATCAGTCGCGAAATCATTGAAAGATTGATAGCCTGCATTTGATAAAAGCAATTCTCCTAATGCTCTCATAACGAAGAATAAGGCAATTCCAACAATTAAGTAAGCTAAAATAATCGATGGTCCTGCTAGCTGGATCGCTTTCCCCGAACCTAAGAATAAACCTGTTCCAATTGTACCTCCAATCGCAATTAATTGGACATGTCGGTTTTTCAGGTCCCTTTTTAGCTCATGTTGTGCCACTTTTCATTCCCCCATTCTAATTTATCGAAAATAATCTTTGTGATAAATTGAACATTCTGGAAAGAACAATAAAAAAAGAGGTTGGAATTTTTCCAACCTCAAGAAAATAAGAATAACAATAAACAAAAATAAAAATAGTTGTTGTTACTCTTCTGTCCTTTTGCCTGAGATTGTGAACCCTTCGGCGCCGCAATATTTGCGATCTCTCCAGAAGCCGCTCCTGCTATAGTTTGACCCACAGCATTCATAGCTAGCTCGAATTAAATTATTTTACGATAAAATAAAATCTATCAGGAATGTGCTCATCCGTCAAGAGATTTGCCATGCACTTCTTTATTTTTTTCCACCTATATAAATTCTTTTTGACTGTAACGCATCCCAGTGCTGAATGCTCGAACGAATTAAATCAAGGAGTTTTGATTCTGTTATGGCTGCCGTTGCTTAGGGTAAGTTGTGAATAAAACGATTAAACAAGTGATTTACTTTTCTGTTCTCCAACTAAGATGAACACCCACCGCCACAGCTTGAACACGAAGAACCGCCGCCACTGTCCCCACCGCCGCCACTGTCCCCACCACCAACACTGTGACCATCACCATCACCACCGCCATCTCCGTTACGGTCTGTAGAGGATGTACCACAGAAAACGGCAGTGGAACAGCCGCTAGTATTATTTGCCGTCTGCGCAAAGGCATAGGTTTTTGCGTACTCCCAGTACTCATCAAAATAAAAATAAGAGAAGAAAACCATGGTAAAGGAAGTAGAAGTCATATCTCCATAAGTTCGTTGTTTTTTAAAGGATCCTTTTTTATCGATTGCGTAAATGTTTTCTGCTTCAGTGAGTTGCTGTTTCAGTCGTTCTACTAAATGTTCAATTAGCTCGTTGTTATGATCATTTTGACGAAAATATTTTTTGATTAACTCTTCTTTACTATTTTCCTTAAACTCTTTTAAACTCTCATTAGACAAGGGGTGCTGAAAGAAGCTACCCCAAGCTTTCCAACTAAATTCCGTAATTTGAAACAGTTGAGCGAACACCCAATCAAAAAAGGCACGATCTTGTGGTGCAGGCTCTGGATTTGTGTTCGGAATATGGTGAAGCATTTCTCCTAAAAATTCTACTGAAAATCTATGATATTCCTTCGTAAAAAGAATCATCTCATGCCAAATTTCATCCACATCTTTGCTAAACATAGGTGCTTTTTTTAGAATGTTGGCGACAAGGAAATACCGCTTTAACTCAAACAGCAACCATTCGAACTCATCCTCAGTCTTTTTAGGGTTTTCCTGAAGGAATCGCTGCTTGACTTTTTTTAGGTAATCATCATCTAATGCTGTATTTAATTGTAGAAGCAAATGCTGTAACTGAACAGGGTCAAGTGCACCAAGATTTTCAGGGATGTTCTCCTTCGCCAATTTAGATTGACTTTTTCTGCTCATTGAAATGACAGCTGCTAGTAATCCCACTACTATTAAAACGCCTACAATGACACTAAATAACATCCAACTCCTCCTTACCGAAAGTAACGTTTCTCTTTTTTTCATTCTTATCTTATTCTAGGCTGACTCTTGATTATGTGGCCTAGAAGACCATCTTCTGGTGACTAATACCCTCTTGTTACGTCAACTTTATTGAACAGCATCTTACTTTCCTCGATGTTTTTTAATGTTTCAATAAAACATTCTACTCCTTCACGAGCTGTTGTTACGGCCGAAATATGTGGAGTGATGATGACGTTTGGATGTTCCCAAAGCTGGTTATTTACCGGTAATGGTTCTTCCGCAAAGACATCAAGGACAGCAAATTTCAACTGATTTTTAGCAAAGGCATTCAATAGTGCCCCTTCATCAAGCGATGCCCCGCGGCCAACATTGATAAACCCTCTTGCGGATAATAGGCCAAAGATTTTTTCATTAAACAGCTTGAATGTTTGTTCTGTTAACGGCAATGTATTAATTATGTAGTCCATCTCACTCAATTTCTCATAATGATCATCAAGCGTCATCACTTGTTTAAAGCCCTCTTTCACTTTGCCACTCAACGATACTCCATAAACCTCAACACCGAAGCTTGAAAGAATTTGAGCAGTGGTTTGCCCGATTTCTCCTGTTCCATAGATCATCACTTTTTGCTCGTTCAGTAATCTTGGAGTCATGGGCTGCCAACTTTTCTGTTGTTTGAAAGAATGGAATTGATCATGTTCTTGGAGGTCTTTTAATAGATAGCTAAGACAATACTCGGCAATTCTTTGTCCAAAAGAACAAACAGTCCGTGTTAGGGTAACACCCTCAGGCCATTCTTGCTTATATAAAAAGCGATCGACTCCCGCACCAAGTGAATGGACCCATTTTAATTTCTGATAATCAAACTCCCCTTTCATACTAAAAGAAACAAAAGCATCTGCCCAATCAAGATCATTTTGCGTGAGCTCTTCGTCTGATAAATAACGAAAGTCTTTGTCTAATCCTTTTTCTTCAATGATTTTTTGAATCTCCTTATGCATCGGACTTGCAATTACAATATGTTGAATGTCCACTTATCTCACCTCATACTCTTCTGTTCTTTCCATTCTATCAAAAACAAGGGGAAAAGTGGGCTTCCAAACAAATAACAAAAAAAACAGCCAAGAAGTCTTGGCTGTTAACGGTTCCGTCCTTTTTGACGGACGTTGTCATTCGGTGAATCACCTGTTCCATTTTTACTTTTGCTATTGGGTGTCCCATAAATTTGATTATCTTTTGTGACCTTAGCACCTTCTAAGAAGTTATCTTTTGTTTTCATGGCTTTCAGCTCCTTTTATTTTCTGCACTAAATAGGTTATCGAATTCGACCTGTTATTCCATCATCACCCATTAGGGTTTCGCCAATTTTTGGCTGTGCTGCTTGTTTCGCTTTTTTTGTATTTCTGTCAAAACCAGCTCTCGTAGTAGCGGTTGACATGAAGGGTTGTTCAACTGTACCTGATGTTTTCTGCTCTTTATTTGACATCGTTTTCCCCCTTTCACTCCTCCCTATTATCTGTCATCACCGGATTCCCTATTCTTTAGGATCAATTGGCGTATCAAACGTGGATAATCATGCGATAACCTTGTTTTCTTGCAGTAGTATTGGGTATAATATAAACATCAATAACATAAATAAAAAAAGACCGCCGGTGCTGGTAACACCGAACGGTCCATGCAATAGACGGCTCCCCTTAAGGGGATCAGCTGTTAAGATGAAATGAAATAATCCACCTTGTGCTGTCTAACTCAAGGGTGGATTATTTTTTATTGGTAAAAGACAGAATTGCAACGATCAAGCTTGCAAATGCTAACGCAAACATCAACGCCTCAAATACCGTCACAGCATCACCCCCTTTCGATAGGGGTTATTGCTGACCACCCTTGAGAAACCTATTCTATTGCCGCTTTATTATAGCATAACTGATAGAACATATGCTCTAAAATATTACAAACATGACAAAAGCACTACAACCGCTCGAAAATCCTACATAAGTCAATTACCAGTTCTTTTCATCATAGTGTTTTCCCCTTTTGATAAAGTCCGCTCTCAGCTCCTCGGGTACAAGGCTCCCGCCAGTTCCCCACACAAGATGGTTCGCATTGGGGTTCAATTTGCTTAGATGAACTGGTCCCTTCATTCCAGCTAATGAAGATGGTTCAAGAAATGTCCCCTCCGATTTATGAAGCAAAAACAATAATGATAACAGTTCATCATCGGAAATCGTGTATACACCGCTTAGCATATTTTCCATGATTTCACCAACAAATGAAGATGCCCGACCTACTGCCAAACCATCTGCTTCGGTCCTATTATCCAATCCGATATCCCCAACAGAAATTTGATGATGTAGTTTCGTCATAAGCCCTAGAAGCATGCAAGGCGAATGCGTAGGCTCAGCGAAAAAGCAATGAACATGTTCGCCAAACACATGTTTCAACCCAAATGCAACACCACCTGGTCCACCACCAACCCCACAAGGTAAATAGACATTTAACGGGTGGTCGGCCGATACTTCAACACCTTGTTTTGCTAATTGGGTTTTTACTTCAAATGCAGCCGCTGCGTAACCAGCAAAGAGCAATGGAGATTGTTCATCATCGACAAAATAGGAATGGGCGTCTTGATCGCTTTCATTTCTTGCCTGTTCCACGGCCTCTGAATAATCAGAAGGATGTTCCACAACCTTTACCCCATGTTTGCGCAATAAATCTTTCTTCCATTCTTTCGCATCAACTGACATATGTACAACAACACGAAATCCAAGTGCTGAGCCTATCATCCCAATACTTAGTCCTAGGTTACCCGTAGAACCCACGGAAATTGTATATTGACTGAAGACTTTTCGTGCATTTTCAGTTACTAGAATCTGATAATCATCCTTAACAGTTGAAATAAGCCCCTTTTTAATGGCTAGAGTTTCAGTGTAAGCTAACACTTCATGAAAGCCGCCACGCGCCTTAATAGAACCAGCAACAGGTAGAACGTCATCTCTTTTCAAAAACATTCTTCCATCTATCTTGGAGTGATATTTGGCTTCAAGTTCTTTTTTCATACTTGAAAGTTCGGTTATAGGCGATACAATTCCGTTTTCCATTTCAGGAAATAACCATTTAAGTACAGGTTCAAATCGATGCAAACGGTCTTTTGCATCGGTAATGATTTCCGGTCCTAGCTTCTTGATTGGAAATGTAACATTAGGCTGGTAATCTGGGTTCTGCCAAAAAACAGGTATTTTCTTTCCCAGCTCACTTATTAATGGAAAGCGTTCTAAATCGTGCAATTCTCTCCTCATATTAGGATCTCCTCACCCCTAGAATTGAATTATCTATTTATTCTATCTATTTTATAATCCTACATTCCATTATAGCATCACTTGTTATGCACGTTTCATCTACAAGTGAATAGCACAGAGGAGAACTTCCCCTTTTGCTGTTATGAATTCTAACTCCACTGATTTACCAGAAGGTGAATTTCTTCTTTATGGGTTATTCCCTCATCATCAGGTGTTTCTAACACAAGGGGAACATCCCGCACCGCTGCTGATAAAACAAACGATTTTAACTGGAGTTCGTCTATATAACCATTTTTAAAAATATTGGCATGGCGGTCTTTCTTAGAACCTGTCGGGTATTTTGAGTTATTTAAATGGATGACCTCTAAATCCTTCCAATAGCCTAACTCTTCTCCCTTGCTGAGCATTTCTTTCGTATTTTCACCTGTCCAAAGCCCACTTGCGAAAGCGTGGCAGGTGTCAAAGCAAAAACCGATTTTTTCAGGAAACTCGCATAGGTTCCGAACTTGAACCAATTCTTCAAACGTTGTTCCTAAGCCACCTTTTGTTCCGGCGTTATTTTCTAACAAAATTTTGCATTCACCGTCCCAGTTTCCAAGAACGTTATTCAACATCTCTAACATCAAATGATAGCTAGCCAGCGGGTCACTTTCACTAATTTGATTAGCAAAATGGACGACCACACCGATTGAGCCACATGCATTGGCAATGTCCAGGTCGTTTAATATCGATTGGATTGTAAGCTCTTTTTTATCATCGTCAGGTGTTAGGTTTGTTGAGTACGGAGTATGTGCCACAGAGTGAAGCTGATGTTGTTGGGAGAAAGCTTTACAGCTTTGTGCATCCTCATGATTGAATGCTTTAACTGATAAGCTTCGCGGATTTTTAGGGAAATATTGAAAAGCGGAAGCATGGTTTGCGACCGCACGTTTTGCTGCAGCTAAATATCCATCACGTATACTAACATGACTGCCTATAATCATGAAAAATCCCTCATTGGTAAGAATATGTATTTACTAGTGGCTGATTTTTGTTTGAATACAGCCCCGAATGAAGCGTTATTGTGTGCGTAAACCTTGTTTACAAGCTCGTTTCTTCAACGGAAAGGGTAACAATCAGCAAAAACAACAGAGTGTGAGAAAGTACTTACTAAAAAAAGCCCCATGACAACTGGGACTTTTAAAAAATCGTTTGCTCTTATTCCTTCTCAGGGTTAGTGTTCTTTTCATCATTTCCGTTGTTGCCATGACCTTCAGGATGTTCTTCTACCATTTCCTCGTCGCTTTTCATATTTTCTTCGGTCTCATCTACAGGCTCTTCCATATCATTCTCAATGTTATTATCATTGTTATTTTCATTGGTATTATTATCGCCAATATCATCCCTATTATTTTCCGCATCTTGTAGTGGATCATCCTCGATTGGTGCCTGTTCTTGATCCTGATTTTCATCTACTGGTGGCGAAGGATCGTCATTCGCTCCACAGCCTGCAACCATAAGCGCTGACAACATAAGACTTGCTAACAACAAAAACCACTTTTTGTTCATCGTTTTATACTCCTTTCTAATCTGTTTAATTAAATATCTTTGATTATCTTTACCTCGTCACAAAATAATATGTATGTTTTCCAAAACTTTTAAAAAATACCAAGTATACTGTCAAACCAATAAAAAAAGATACCTTAATTGGTATCCTTCCTTTCCTACGAACTATTTACATACTAGCTTCTGGGTGAGGATATCTGAAAAAACCTCCATACTTGGTGTTTTGGCAATATGGATGGTAGATGCTAATTTGGCATGTTCAGGCAATATAGACGACAAAAGATTCTCCTTCTGCAGTATTTTTTCAGGATGATAGACCACATCCCTTTGACCATCATAAATGGCAGCATAAAAGATGCCTGTCTCTACTAAGTCCTGAAAAAAATGACTACCATAGGACAGCTCTGGCATAAGCCCTCCATCATTGGATGATACTTCGCATATTACAGACATATTGGCCAGCTCTGTAAAGTGGACAGGTACTCCTAAAGAAGGGGTCGTTGTTCCCCATCTTCCAGGACCAATTAACATCACATTTTTATCTTTTAACATAGTATTCATTTTTCCAATCGCTCTAGCTACTGCATACTTACCTTGTTCACTTTGTTCGATATAAGCATCTGGGTTCACATATATAACATAATCAATTGGTAAGTGAACATTGCCACCCATAAAATTTCCTGTTTGCGAAAATAAGCAATTAGCTTTATCCGTTTTTTGTGGCATTTGAACAGGTTTTCCTAATCCCCTTGTTTGCAGAGGGCGACATTGAAGAAGATTGATTTTAAAAGAGTGATTGTCTTTAAAATTCCCTGTAAACTCAATGTCGACAGGATACTCATAGACAGAAGACAATCGCGCCAGCATGTCTTTCATTAGACTTGCGAACGCCGTTTCCTTAAGTAAACACTGAAAATCTAGTATATAAGGAACATGTAAATGGTTGTATCCTAGTTCTTTTATTCGGGTTAACGTGTCATTGTCTACTTTTGCAAAAAGATGTTTATCCACTCCTAAATCATTTGATAGAACCTCATCCGCCCTTTTCGTCAAATGCTTATTATTCGAAAGTGAAAGCACATCTACATAATATTGGGAAAATTTCTTTTCATCTTCTATTGCCATTAATGGTCTACGTAAAGGGGCATCTAAAGAGATGATCTTCGCATAATCCTTGACGGTTCTGTCTACTGCGCGTGTTCCTAATCCAAAGACAAGCCGAAGCATCCCTGCATCCATGTCAATGCTTTTATCCCACACATAAAGATTTGAAGAATTCCCGACCCCTGCGATATGCGGGAAGAAAGATTCTCCATAATGATCACCAGAAACACGCTGAATCAAAATGGCCATTTGCTCATCTTTTTCAAAAAGGCCTCTGTTCATTCGGTAGGTTAAGGCATCATCATTCATTGTGCTCGCATAAACGGTTCGGATCGCCTGTACAAAGGCTTCGTACCGTTCCTCGGGTGTTCCTTGGTTTGCGCAAAATACACTTTCATATTTCCCTGCAAAGGCATTTCCAAAATTATCTTCTAACAATGAACTAGAACGAACGATAATCGGCGATTGTCCGAAATACTCGAGAACCTGTACAAATTGCTCTTTTATTTTTTCAGGAAACTTTCCATGTAAGAGTTTTTCTTTTAACTCTGGCGCAAATTGATAATAACCTTCCGCTGTTTTCTGTTTGACCCGCAGTTTCCACCAGCCGTTTTGGACAATATAGGTATAAAAAACATCTGACCCAAGGTAAAAAGAGTCATGAGACTCTAAATAAGGTTGAAACCGGTTTGATTCGTCCACTTCGAGTATCTTTCGCGCCAATAACATCCCAACGCTCTTTCCACCAATATAACCTGTTCCAATTTCCCTAGAAGCGATAGTTAAAATATCATTCAAGGTAAAATATTGAAAACATAACTCAGACATTCTTGATTCATTGCCAATCAACAAAGAGATTAATAGCCGTTTAGTTTGATTTTGTTGCTCAAGGTCTAGATTGAGTGCTTTTCTGGCATTGGCAAACACCACATTCCAGTAATCTAGACGTTCTTCCCCACGGTTTATGCTTGAGAATAGCTCAGCTATTTCTGAACTGGCACTGATGCAGATTGCTTCATGTCCTTTAATGAGGTGCGGAAAAAACATCGTTGGCGAATAGCGTTCTGATGCTTTTAACGGATGGATATACATTTTTTCGTTCACTTCATATAAATCTAGCAACAATTGTGTTGTTTCACGAATCCCGGCGATCGTACTATATGTATGAGCATTACGAATGAGCGCAAAATACGCAATTGTATCAAGTTCATATAAAAACGGACATGAGACCTTGAAAAAGTTTCCAATCATTAAATCTGAGTACCAAGATTCTAACAAGTCTGTTAAACAATCAAACACGTAAAAGGTTTTCCTGCCTTCTTGTTCAATGATGTGATGAACCTCCGAGGCAAAGCTTTCAAAACCCTTTGTCGCATCCACTTTGTAAACTGTTAGTTCAGAATCATCGTTTAGAATCCGTTCGTGATTTCCAAAGCGGATGTACACAAGTTTGCGCTGGTCCCGCTTCGCTTGTTCCACAAAAGGCGTCACCACTTTAAGGTAATCTTGGACAGAATCGACCTGCCAAACGACATTATCACCAAGACGAAGCATATCAATGGCCTGGTCGAATCCAGTCATTCCAGTACTCACTTTATCATGTATTGTCATGACGACCATTCCCTCCCTCTATAAATCTCTGTTTTTATAAAATTATAACATTTCAGTGGATTAGGTACCGTGGAGAAATAGAGAAAACTTTAGGTTGAGAACAGATATTTATTCATTAACCATTTTATTTTCAAGTTAAAAGTGGGACATATTATCTGTAGGAGGTGAGAATGTGGCTGAAAAAAAGATAGCTTCCAAACAAGTAGAAAAAAACGATAAATTAGATAGAAGCAACAACGATCGCCATAATGAAAATGCGAGGACATCTGCGGCTCTTGAACCAATAACACCAAGAATTAATACAGATCATCTTTAACAGCTAGCTAATGATTCACTCATTATTGCTTCCACAAAGAACAGGATGTTTAGAACAAGGGGACTAAAAAGAAAAAGATTATCGTAGATGCAGATTGGAGCCCGTTTTAGAGAAAGGAAGCTTTTCCGACTATTCGTATATCAATCATTTTTTCGTTTTATAGTGAATAGTCGGAATCTCCCCAACATCATGATTTAGAGTCAAGAAACTGCATATTTATAGAAGAAAGTCCGTATCCGTAAAGGTAACAGAGACCTACAAGCGCTACTGCGCCAAGGAGGTTTCCCGCAACGTCCACAGAAAGTTAGGGTCTGGGGTGCAAATCGACACCATCATCTACCTACAGATTTTACTAATACCATCATTATCGACTGGCAAACAGCTTCCGTTCCTTCCATTTCCCAAATTTAAAATAACCAAAGGAAAATAGACTACTAATTACAAAACTAATTCCCATTCCGTAGGCAATCCCATCAGGCCCGATCATTGATGAGCAGATATAGGTCAAAGGATAACGAAGCACCCAAAAGGAAAGAACGTTTAATACCAATACTTGATACATTGCTCCTGAGCCTCTGACAATTCCATTTAGGATGAAATTTAAGCCAATGAACGGATAGAAAAAGGCTATGATTTTTAAATAATGTGTGCCAAAGAACGCTGCCCCACCTGCGCCGATAAACAACCCAATTAAAGGCTCAGCTAAAAGAAAAATGATCAATGCCATGACAAGCATAATCACTAAATTATAAATGGCTCCATAGAAAGCAAGTTGTCTGATCCTATCCCAACGGTTGGCGCCAATATTTTGACCGGCCATACTATTGACCGCTGTGCCCAATGCCATTGCTGGTAGCGTGATTAAACTATCAATCCGTTGTGAAGCACCAAAGCCGGCCACTACCCCTTCGCCAAATGTATTGACGACGCTCATAATGGCCAACACCCCGGCATGAATCACCATCATTTGTAATCCAGAGGGAATTCCTAGTTTTAATATCAGCCAGACTTCTTCTCGTTTTGGTAATTTTGGCAAAGAAAAAGGTACCAGTTTGCGCCTTAATGTATAAATAAGTCCATATAGAAAAGAAACTCCTTGCGACAAGACCGTTGCATATGCTGCCCCCTCAATGCCCCAGTCAAATACTGAAATAAAAATTGGGTCTAATACGGTATTCAATAGTACAGCTACAAGGACAAAGGTTAATGGCGTTTTGCTGTCGCCTAGAGACCTCAATACCGAACTGATAAAATTATAGCCTAAGAGAAATAAAATCCCGATAAAGTTTATCCGCAAATACGCATTTGCATCTCCGAGCATTTCCGCTGGTGTATCAAGCATCAGTAAAATTGACTCAGAGAAAATGAAGCCAACGATTCCAGCCCAAAGCGCTAAAACTGCTAAAACCACAACAAAGGCATTTAAATACGACTTTAGGCCAGCGCTGTTTCCTTTCCCCCGCTGTTGTGAAAGAATTGTTAAGGTTGCATGGTTGATTCCGATAATGAAGGAAAGAACCGTGACCACGACAGTAGAAGCTACCGTAATCGCTCCTAGAGCATTAGCCCCTAAGAGATTCCCAACCCAAAGGCTATCGATAAATTGATAAGATACCTGCAATAAATTAGCAAGCATGATCGGAGTCGAAAATAAAAATAACTGCTTAACAATTGAACCATTGGTAAAATCATGTTGTGCCAACTTCAAAAGGCCTCCCTTGCTACGTTAAACATTCCCATAGTTTAACATATCGTTGTCAAGCAATCACGGGACATGCTCACACCTAAAAGGCTCTTATCAAGATGCTTTATGAAAAGTATCTGCTTCTATTGCAAATAAAATGAATCAAACCGTCTCATGCCATAAAGTGGCATGGTTAAATAGCTGTCAGAAATTACAGACTTAAATTGAAAGAGCTAAAATTGATTTTTTTTTATCGTGTTCGTTGACATGCTTTGATGGGAGGTAAAATAATGGCTGATTTCGTTGATTCAATGGATTATGAAATTGGGGTCCCTATTCGTACATTTAATATACTTGATACAAGTGTGACCGAAGAAGGCTATGAAGTGCTTTTAAACATTGATTTGGATAGCGGCTATGAATTAGAGGACGTGAAAATGAAGGTTTCGTTTGAAGATTTAGCAGCATATGAAACGAATGATATCCATGAAGGAGTAAAATACGCACTAGGTTTTTTTGCTACAGAATAACAAACAAAAAAGACAGTCTTTTTTTAGTAAAAAGGAACTGTCTTTTTTGCCATTTTTATTTCCACGGGATTAGTTTGCGCTCTAACCATTGTAGTCCACGATTAAACATGAGACCCAATAACGAGAGAATCAACACACCCGCCATTAATTTAGTGGTAATCATTAAGTTTCCATAATGAAGCACCATAGCTCCGATTCCGTATTGAGCGGCAATCATTTCTGCAGATACAAGCAAGAGTAGCGCTGTACCAGCTGCAAGTTTTAGCCCTGCAAAAATCGTTGGCAAAGCCCCAGGCAAGATTACTTTCCGAATCACATTGAAATGATTCGAGCCAAATGTAACAGCTGCCTTAATCAAACTAGGATCTACACTCTTCACGCCTGAGAAGGTGTTAATCAATACAGGGAAAAATACTCCTAAAGCAATGATCGCCACTTTGGGCATTTCCCCGATTCCAAACCATAAAATAATTAAAGGCAATAAGGCAATTTTCGGTATCGGGTAAATGCTATAGACAATGGGCGTAAAAATCGCATCAGCCAGTTTAGAAAAGCCGAGTAGCAAGCCAACCATGATGCCCAAAACAGCACCGATGGCATATCCCCCGAGTATCCGGTACAAACTGGCCAGGAGATTTTTTAATAATTCACCGCTGCTAATCATTTCCCACCCATCGGTAATAATCGCGGTTGGTGCAGGCAGAAACAACGGTGGAACAATATTGAGTCTACAGGTAAGCTCCCAAAGGAGTAATATTCCAGTAATTCCCAAAACAGAAACATAACCAGGTATTTTTTGTTCAAGGAAGGCGACGCGATTTTTTATTACTTTCTTTGTTGTGTTTGCCACAGGTTACGCCTCCTTCAACGCTTCTTCTGCATCATGACGGATTAATTGCCAAATCTCGTCTGCATACTTTTCAAATTGAGCACGATATTGATCTTGGTCTCGGCCGATTTTTGGTAAATCAATAGGGATGATTTTTTTTATATGCCCAGGGTGTCGTGACAAGACAATTACACGATCGGCAAGGTAGACAGCTTCTTGGATGTTATGCGTCACATAAAGCGTACTTAACTTTGTCCGATTCCAGATGGTTAAAAGTTCTTCCTGCATAATCGTACGGGTTTGAGCATCTAATGCCGAAAAAGGTTCATCCATCAACAATAAATCAGGTTCAACCGCGAGGGCCCGCGCGATGCCCGCGCGTTGTTTCATTCCCCCAGAAAGCTGTTTAGGATAGGCATTTTCAAAGCCTGTTAAGCCAACCATATCAATATAATGTTTTCCTTTTTCTGCACGCTCTGCCTTACTAGCACCTCGTTCTTCAAGCCCGAACGTGACGTTTTCAAACACACTTCGCCACGGAAATAAGGCAATTTCCTGAAAGACAATTCCTAAAGTAGGCTCCTTATCTTCCTCAGTACCTTCAAAATAGACTTGTCCTTTTGATGGCGATAATAATCCCCCGACAATATTTAGGAGTGTTGATTTTCCGCATCCACTTGGCCCTACTAACACAACAAACTCTTGCTCGTTGATGGTAAAGTTAATATCTTCGAGTGCGAGTACTTCATTTTTTTTACTATCGGTAAATCTTTTCTCGACATTTTCAATTACGATTTTCATGCTGTCACTTCCCTAGTTATTCAATGCTTCCTCAAGTAATTCTGTGTTGACGATTTCTTTTACGTCAATTGCTTTATCAATGAGTTTTTCTTTTGCATACCAGTCAATTTGAGTTTGAATATCTTCTTCTAATAATTTTCCATCACGGTCCATATATGGAAGTCCCAATTTAATCAATTCAGCATCCTGATCCGTATATTTCGCAATAATCTCAATCACTTCATCGTAGTTTTCACCAGGAACAAGTTCCCCGCCTTCTTGTGTTAAGACAGCATCATAATAGTAGTTTGTTGCTTTAACATAGGCTTTTAAGAAGCGAACTGCTGTATCCTTATCTTCTGCAAATTTAGGTGAGAAGAAGATTCCAGACGTTTGATAATCCATTTCTTCGCCAACTTGGGTAATGACTTTGCCATATCCTTCTTTTTCGACGGTTGAGATATTCGGCTCATTTAAAATAACGGCATCTACCTGTTTGCTGTTTAAAGCTTCCATTAAGCCTTTAATGCTATTAAGTGGAACCAATTGGACATCTTCTAATGTTAGGCCGTGATTTTCTAATATTCGACCAGCCATGTAATGGAAGGTTGATCCTGTCTGTGTAATCCCGATGCGCTTTCCTTTTAAATCTTCAGGCTCTGTAGCCTCTGAATCATTTGGTACCAATAAAGCTGATGAGGAGAATCCTTCTTGCTCTCTTCCTTTATCGGCAACAATCCATAACTTTTGTCCACCAGCGACCATATTATATAAGCTTGCGGTAATCCCAGTTGCGCCAACATCAACACTTCCACCCGCAGTTGCAACCGTAATTGGTTGCGCAGCTTCAAACCATTTCGCATTCACTTCAAGGTTTTCTTCTTCAAAGAACCCTTTTTCCATCGCAATGAATAATGGAGCGGTACTCGTTAATTTAAGCATTCCTACATCAATCGACACTTTTTCTGCTGTTTCTTTTTCATTTGTTCCTTCTTTGTCTGTTGATTCATTGGCTTCATCCTGGTTTCCACAACCAGCTAATGCTAGCACAAGTGTAACGATTGCGACTAGCAGCCATGACAGTGATTTTTTCACTTTACAATTCCCCCTGTTAAATTTTTTTAATTTATTGACTATTATACCGTATGCACATTATTATTCTACACAATTTTTGAATATAGTGTAAAAAATTCAGTACGAGGAACATCGTTTTACAAAATTCGAGCCATCCTATTATTTTACTCAGAACAAAGAACCTGCAGAGAAACGATCTTTCTCTGCAGGTTCTTTTGCTATAATATTAAGCTTTTTGAAACTGGACTTTATGAAGGTTTGCAAAGATTCCGCCCTTTGCAAGTAATTCATCATGTCTTCCCTCTTCGGCAATCCCGTCTTCGGTTACTACCACGATTTTATCGGCGTTTCGAATCGTTGCCAATCGGTGAGCAATGATTAAGGTTGTTCTGTTTTTAGAAAGCTCTGTTAAAGCCTTTTGGATAATCAGTTCTGTTTCTGTATCTAGTGCAGAAGTTGCTTCGTCTAAAATTAAAATGGGTGGGTTTTTCAGAAACATTCTCGCAATCGCAAGCCTTTGTTTCTGGCCACCTGATAGTTTCAAACCTCTTTCACCAATTTGCGTTTCATACCCATCAGGGAGAGATTGGATAAACTCTTCTAAATGCGCGAGCTTAACGGCCTTGGCGATTTCCTCTTGAGTTGCATCAAGCGCACCATAGGCAATATTTTCTCTTAATGTTCCTGTAAACAAGAAAACATCTTGTTGAACAATTCCAATTTGCGAGCGAAGTGATTTTTTCGTCATATGGCGAATATCAATGCCGTCAATCGTAATGGCTCCATCCGTAACATCGTAGAATCGAGGAATCAATGAGCAAATCGTCGTTTTTCCGGCACCAGATGGTCCGACAAACGCAACTGTTTCTCCGTGTTGAATACTTAAATCAATGTTTTTTAAGACAGATTTATTTTTATCATAGCTAAAATGTACCTTTTGAAAGCGAATATCTCCTTTCAAGCCATTGATTTCAATCGCATCTTGTTCATCCACCACATCTGGATGCTGATCCATCAGCTCGGTAAATCGTTTAAACCCAGCCATTCCTTTCGGATACAGCTCAAGGATGGCACTGATTTTATCAATCGGCTTAAAAAGGACATTGACATATAAAACAAAACCAACCAATTCCCCATAGCTAAGCTGACCTCTAAAACTTAGCCATGCTCCATATACAAGTACAGCAAGCACAAACAAGCGCGTAAGCATAAACATACCTGAAGAAGTATAAGACATGACTTTGTACGCGCCTAATTTCGCTAAACGAAACTTTTGGTTATTTATTGCAAATCTCTTAATCTCAAATTCTTCGTTTGTAAAAGATTGAACAACACGCGCGCCTGAAATGCTATCTTCAACTCTTGCATTGACATCGGCGATTTCTGTGTACATCGATTTCCAGGCTGTATTCATTTTAAAATTCGAGTAGGCAATCAACCAAATTAAAAATGGCACAATGATCAAAGCGACCAAAGCGAGCTTGACGTTGATCGTAAACATAATACAAAACGCTCCAACAAAGGTCATGATGGCAATGAATAAATCCTCAGGACCATGGTGGGCAAGCTCTCCTAAATCGAATAAATCATTGGTAATGCGACTCATAATATGCCCTGTTTTCGTGTTATCAAAAAAGCGAAAGGACTGTCGTTGCACATGTTGAAACAGCTGATGCCTCATATCTGTTTCAATATTAATCCCGAGCATATGCCCCCAATAGTTGACGATATACTGGAGAAACGTACTGAATGCATATAGCACTAGCAGCCCAATACTAACTGTGACAATCGCATTCCAATTCTGTCCTGGTAAAAGCGTATCAATGAACCATTGGACAGCAAGTGGAAACGCCAATTCTAGTAAAGCAACAATAATGGCACAACTAAAATCAATGATGAACAACCGCCGATGCGGCTTATAATAACTAAAAAATCGTCTAATCATTTCTCAGTCCCCTTTTATGTATATAGTGATTATAGGGATTTGGGGTTGTTTTCGCAATAGTCTAATGATAAGAAATCTTCATTTGGTAATGAAAAACAGAAAAAAGGAGCAGCCTGCTTTAGCTGCTCTTATCAAAGAATTTTACATACTTGGTTGGCGGCGCTTTAATTGTTTTTTAAGTGCATCATCTCGTTCGCCACCAGCTAATAGTTCCTCGGAGAATTCATGATCCTTCGCACCCTGTCCTTTTTTTCCTACTAGCTTAGATGTTTGAATGGTTTCAGATTGTAGATTATTATTCGGTGCACCTTGTTCATTCCAATCACTCATACATTTCCCCCTTTCTGATTAACTAGGGTCTACTTCATCGTTTGAAAGAACGGTTACTTCCGTAAATTCACCGTTCACTAAATCTTGGTTGCTGGCCTCTTGGTTTAATTCTTCGGAATCATCCATCCCAGGGGCAACAGTTGGTTCATCATTTTGGTTTTTGCGAGGATCTTTTTTCATCTGATGTCACCCCCAAATTCCTCAGCAGGTGCAGCATCAACGGCTATTTGATAAGCATCAAGAATATTATCTTTTTCTGCTTCGTTTGATAAGCCAATTAAATGCTGGCCATGTTCATCTTCTTCTACTTGCATGAGAACGGTATCGTCTTCTGACCTTAATAACGCATATGTTTCTCCGCGCATATCAAATAAAGCTTCAACCTCATAAGAGATTTGATTGCCAGACTCATCTTCAACGGTAATTAAATCACGGATGCTGTAATTCTTTTCCATCTTTTCACCTCTATTTAATCATCAGGCATTAGACTTTTTTAGGCTGGAGCCTAATTCAAATGTCTTTTCCTTGTTAAAATTCCCTATTCATTGTGGAAAAATGCTCATTTTAAATGGTTATTACATGGAAGTTTGACCTCAAACTAATAAGTCATTAAATAAGGAGTTGGCACCTTGAAACACGAAAGCAAAAACATAAAAAACCGTTCCAATGCAAATGCTAGGAACGGTTCGTGACATATTCTTATTTATAAAACTCTTCAGGAATTGGACCGAATTTACGCTTATGATATAGAAGAGGTTCTTTTTGTTCACTTTGAATTTCAATGACTTCGCCAATTAAGATCGTATGGTCGCCGGCATCAATTATTTTGAAAGTTTTACATTGTAGGACCCCTGCCGCTCCACTAATCACCGGGAGATTTTGGTCAGATAGCTTCCAGTCACAATTGCTAAAACGATCGGTTCCTTTCGTTGCAAATAAACCGCAAATATCACTTTGATCGCCTGCTAATACATGGACAGCGAATTTATCGGTATTTTTAAAGACATCGTGTGAAGAGACCCGCTTATCAATTGACCAAAGAATTAGCAATGGATCAATGGATACAGAAGCAAATGAATTAACCGTAAGCCCGAGCGGAGTTCCATTCTCATCAACTGTTGTCACAACGGTGACACCTGTAGGGTAATTTCCCATTACTTCTTTAAAAAGGGTTTCATTAGTTTGATTCGACATATGCTTAACACACCTTCCAGTTGTCATTCTCTATATTTTCCTCATATAACAATATTAACAATTTTAAAACACTGTGTACATTATCTGAACTGAATAATGGCATAAAATTTTAAAAAATTCTCTCTATTTTATCGTAGTCAGTTTAGACAAGGACATTTAATTCGACGCACCATTGAGAAAATTCAATAATGGACATTTCCACTGTTAATAAATTCTTCCTTGCCTAATCCATTTCGTAGCAACCCATTTTTCACCTTTTGAAACAGGTACGCTGCTATGAACGGACATCCGGTCAACTTGATTTTCACTATTGCCGTAATGAAAGTAAACGGCTGAGCCTTTTTTGGGAACAATTGAGACCCCTGCTTTAGGAAAGACGGTCTCGCCTCCTGCGATTACTTCATTTAAATAAATCAGCATCGTCCCCACGCGTTGACCACCTTTAGTTGGGTCAACTTTGTTAGCTGGGAAAAAATCAAAATGTTGTTTATACTCTTCCCCGATATCATAGTTTAAAACCTGAAGACCTTCCCCGTTTTCAACCGGTGTGTTGGTTAATTCTGATATTCTATTTTCGATCTTTGTAATGAGTTGATTTTCTTTAAGAGTAAAATACATTCCTTTGCTGGTTCTCCCTGGTGTGACCTTTTCTTCACCAGTAGTAGGGTCAACGATACGTGATGGCTGTAGCCGATTTTTTGAGAGCTGGATCAATTCATCACATTCATCCTCACTAAGGACATGATCTAAATGAAGAATGAAGGGCTTGTCTACTCTTGAAAGGACTTTTACTTCTTGATCACTTGTATAAATGAGATTTCCTTTTTTTCCGATTTCGGGTATTTCATATGTATACTGATTTTGCGTCGTTTCGATTGTTTTTATCGATTCATTTCCGACAATTTTAAAAAGTGATTCATAAGCAAATTTGGGGTCAAAACCTTTTTTAATCATTGCATCGGCAATGGCCACAGGACTGACACCGTTATTTAAGGTATGAATAATCCAATCTCTAAGCTCACTAGAGATTTGTCTTATTTTTTCCATAAAATTCGTCTCCTTCAAGGCAGTTTTTTCTTGTGTCTCTTCTAACAACGCTGATTAATTCAGAACCGTCCTTTAACAGAACCCTTCATTTAAAAACTCTACATCCTTTAGTTAATTAAAAATCCTAACCAACAGGCATTTTACAAACCTATTGTAAACGCTTTATTCTTTTAGATTCTTAATCATAGATTAACCAATTTTTACTAGAATTACAATACATTAGATTAGTAGAGCACCTGAAAAAACAGGCCAACCTCTACTCGGTAATCCAGATAGAGGTGGGTTTGTTTCTATTCTTCATAGATCATTTTTCTAGTCATTCCGCCGTCGACAATGAGGTTAACACCGGTCACAAAATCATTTTCACTTGAGGTTAAATATAGACATGCGCGGGCGATATCATCTGGTTTCCCGACGCGTTTAGAGAAATGCTGCTCATGGTCAAGTTTGGTCAATGTTGAATAATCCCCTGTTTCAATCCATCCTGGTGAGATGGCATTGACTGTGATGTGATCTTCACTTAAGGATGCTGCAAGTGCGTGGGTGATGGCGACGATTCCTCCTTTCGTAGCGGCATAAGATTCAGAGTTCGCTTCTGACATAATCGCTCTTGTGGAAGCAAGATTGACAATCGCTCCACCTTGCCCGTTTTTTCTCATATATTTCCCAGCTTCACGAGAAGCTAAAAATACACTTCGTAAATTGGTATGAATCACATCATCCCATTCTTCTAGCGTTACCTCATAGGGAGATTTGAATAAGCCTTTCCCTGCATTATTAATGAGAATATGTATTTGACCATATGTATCAATAGTACTTTTCATTAAATTGATAATGTCAGCTTCCTTTCTGACATCTGTTTGTACAAATATAGCTTGTCCACCTTTTGCTGTGATCTCTGAAGCTGTCTCTTGCCCGGCTTCCTGGTCAACATCTGCTAACACTACTTTTGCGCCTTTCTCAGCGTACAGCCTGGCCACTCCTCGACCAATTCCTTTGGCTGCTCCAGTCACAATGACAATTTTATTATGAAAACTCAATAGTAAAACCTCCAAGAAAACATATCATCATTCTTCTTTATATTAATCGCTAGATCTTAAACACTCAAGGATGTCATACTTGCTCCTTTTTTAGAGACCAGATTACTACAGGAATGAGCAGAATGGAAAGAATTCCCCCAGCAATTGAGAGTGTCGCAAAACTAGAGTGTGCTACTACCATTCCCGAAAGCACTCCCCCAGATGCGCCCGACAAAGCGATTAAGACATCAACTGAACCTTGCGTTTTTGCACGAGTAGATATACTCGTTGATTCGACGATCATTGTTGTGCCACTAATTAACCCAAAGTTCCACCCTAGCCCAAGCAAGGCTAACGCAAGTATTAAGACGAACAAAGAATCTCCTGGTGCAAACGCGGCGATAAAACCAGCTACCAAAAGTGTGATTGCAAAAGAAATGGCCATGCGTGTTGTACCAACTTTATCGACAAGGATACCTGTTAATAAAGAAGGCAGGAACATCGCGCCGATATGGATACCAATCACAAGGCCAACCATGTTCAAGTCATGTCCAAAATGACCCATATGAACAGGTGTCATCGTCATAATCGCAATCATGACAAATTGACTTAAGACCATTACCACAGCGCCGGCGGTAACCCCTTTTTTGTTTAAAGGAAGTGAATTAGACGGCTTTACAGAAGATAAACTTTCCACTTTTTTTTGTTCAGACGCGAGGGCGTTGGCAATGACGAGTGGATCAGGACGAAGGAAAACTAAGATCACAATCCCCGCAAGGATATAAGCGGCTGCTGCAAGAATGAAGGTACCAGCCAATGACGGTACTCCGATCGCTGTCGCAACTCGCCCCATCACACCTACCATATTTGGGCCCGCAACAGCTCCGAAGGTTGTAAAAACCATGGCGATGCTAACAGCGGTTGCCCGTTGCTTGCCGTTGGCTAAATCTGTTCCTGCGTATCGGGCTAATAAATTCGTTGCCGTCCCAGCTCCGTATAAGACTAAGGATGCAAATAAAAGGAACACACTATGTAATACTGCCGCTAAAACAACTCCGACAGCACCAATTCCCCCCACCAAAAAGCCGGAAGCTAGTCCAGCACGGCGTCCTAACTTTTGTGAAAGACGCCCGACAAAATAGGCTGCTCCAGCGGAACCAAGGGTGAACAGCGCCGTTGGAACTCCTGCAAAGTTACTTGTTCCTAGCATGTCTTGAGCGAGCAACGCTCCAACCGTAATCCCCGCGGCTAGTCCTGCTCCACCGAAAATTTGTGAAATCACTACAATGAGTAGTGTCCTGCGGTATAATTGCTGTTGTTTTTCAGCTGAATTCATATACTCCTGCAACCAAACTGGTTGTTCTTTACTAGTTGCTGAATCACTAGAATGATGATTCATCACGCAGACCCCATTTCATATCCTTTACCTTTTTAGGCAAAGGAAAAATAAAGATAGGACCAAGAAAACGTGCTCCATTAAAACAACGGGAGCACGTTTCACTCTATGAACCTATTTAAAATGCAAAACCGATAAAACGGCTGGTCTGGATTTTAAACACTTTCAATAATAACCGAGATTCCTTGTCCGCCACCAATACATAATGTTGCTAATCCATATTTCCCTTGTCTTTCCTTCAATTCTAGTGCTAATGAGTGAAGAATTCTAGCTCCACTTGCGCCAACTGGGTGACCTAAGGCTATAGCTCCGCCATTTACATTGACTTTTTCCTGATTTAAATTTAGGGCTTTGATAACCGCTAATGATTGAGCGGCAAACGCTTCATTTAATTCCACTAAATCAATGTCGTCAATCGATAATCCTGCTTTTGACAGAGCAATTTGACTTGCTGGGACAGGTCCAATCCCCATAATCGTTGGGTCAACGCCCGCGATTCCCCATGAAGTGATTTTCGCCAATGGTTTTACATCAGGATGTTCGGTTAAATATTGCTCAGAAGCCAATACCACCGCTGCGGCACCGTCATTAATTCCACTTGCATTACCAGCTGTTACCAAACCGTCCTTTTTGAATGCTGGGCGCAAACTTGCTAGTTTTTCGAGGGTTGTACCTGGTTTAATATGTTCATCTTCTGTGACGAAAGTGGAACCTTTTCTGCTTGATACCTCAACCTGAACAATTTCTTTTTGGAACTTCCCTGATTCTCTGGCAGCGGTTGCCCGTTGCTGTGACAGTAGCGCGAATTGGTCTTGTTCTTCTCTACTAATCTCATATTGGTCTGCCAAGTTTTCCGCAGTAATCCCCATGCCACATCCTGTATATTGATCTTGCAGTGTTAACGTCAGCATATCATCAATTACTGGCGGTTTTAGCCCTGTTCCAAAACGGGTATCGCGTAAAGTGTGTGGAGCCTGACTCATATTCTCTGCGCCTCCAGCGAGTGCTGTTTCAGCATCACCTAGCATGATGGTTTGCGCAGCTGAGACAACAGCTTGTAAACCTGAGCCACAAAGTCGATTTAAGGTTAAAGCAGGTACTTCAAATGGGATGCCTGCTTTAAGAGCGATATGCCGAGACAGGTAAGAAGCAGCCTTTGTCGTATGTATCACATTTCCAAAAAACACATGGTCAATATCACTAGCTGGAACATTGCTTCGTTTTAAAGCTTCTTTGCTTGCAATAACCCCTAGGTCAATATCCGTGACCGATTTTAACGAACCTCCAAAACTACCAAATGGTGTACGAGCACCCTCAACCAAATAAACCGCTTTCATCCTATTCACTCCTCAATAAATAATCGTTTCCTTCTAATGTAGAAGAGACTGTCCTTCTTTCATTTTATAACTCTATGGCTTTTTTTACTACACTTAACAAAATATTTAGGAAATTTAATGATGAAAAGTATCCTCTAAGCATGACAGATACCCAAGACCTAGACTAGTTTCATGCATATAATTCAGTGAGTATAAAAAGGAGGAGGAATTTGGAAATGCAATATAGACAGGATATGCCTATGAATCCCTATGACACAAGAATTATCGGTCGACGCCCATGGGGATTTGGTCGTCCATTCGGATATGGTAGACCTTTTGGTTTTGGTCGCCCGTTTGGCTTTGGTTTCGGCGGACCATTTGTTGGGGGATTATTAGGAGGAGCACTTGCTGGTAGCTTATTAGGAGGATATGGTTATCCATCCCCATATCCATATGGTTATGGGTACGGTTATCCATTTTATTGGTAGGATGTTTCTGTAAGGAATGTTGCTATAATCCATTAGCCAATCTTAGCGTAAGTGTGGCCTATCGGGATTAAAAAATTGTCATACTTTTGTTTATCTCACTTAAAAAAGCACACAAACCATCTCTATTGAAGATGGCTTGTGTGCTTGTTATTCTCTGCTAATTTTTCTCCCTGCCCATTTGACCGATCATATATTCCCCTATCAGTTTAGAGTCCAGCCGTGCAGCGACAAACGGTGGTTCTACCTCTCGAGCACCTTCCAACGGAAGACCAAGCCAAAGAAGTTGTTCATCAATGAGGATAAAAGGAAATGGTACAGGCTCCTCCACATAAGTATCGACAGCTAGATCTGTCCAATCTTCGTTCGATAGCACTGTTAGCTGTACTCGTGATGCTCTCCTTTTAAGCTGAGTCTTCCATTCTGCAGAAAGTGAGGTCCCTGCAGGAAGGGAGAGAACCACTGAGGATTTGGCACCATTCAAATCGGTGAAGACACTCTCTAGTTTGCGGGCATGAATCCACTGAAGGTTCGCATGTTGGTTCTTTATCCAGGTTCCAATTTCCTTTGTTGTGACCCTTTGCTGATGGCTGATTTGGTGTTGGACAAGCTGGCGAAGTGTCTTGCTTCTATAGACATTTTTCGCAATAAACTCATTGTTGCTAACATGGATAAATTTCCCTCTTGTCCGCGTTATCGCAACATTAATAAGTCGTTCACTATCTTTGCCAATTAACAGCATGCCAGCGCGGGTTTGAGGCGGACCATCCACGGTATCGAATATCATCACATCTCGTTCGCTCCCCTGAAACTTATGAACGGTTGCCGCAATGATATCCGCCCCTTTCATCGATGTCTCAGATAATTCTTCAAGCAATAGCCCCATCAAATACGCTTGAGCTCGGTATGGAGTGACATACCCAATCGAAGTTGCTCCAGCTAAATACGATTCATGAATGAGTTGAAAAGACAATAACAGTTGCCAGAGATTATATCTAGAGTTGGAACCTGTCTCACTAATGCTGTGTAACCCTGTATAGCTGGTATCTAGCAGGATTGAAGCACGGTTTGGAAAAGGAGCTTGACCGACAATTAGGTTTCTATTTTTAAACACTGATTCATGATCCGTGACAAGCCCTTTATATACGTACTGATTCGTAAATGCAGAAATATCTGGATGCATCCTGCGTTGTTCATTTAATAAAAACAAGTGTGGATGCAGTTTGCCTTCGTTGACTGACTCGACCACGCCTGCTTTATGAAACACATCCTCTTTTAACCATTCCGTCACAAGTGAATCTCGACTAGAGGCGATTGGTGGTAATTGTTTGAAGTCTCCACAGATGATGACACGTTTCCCTAAAGTTGCCGCAAAGGCAGCCTGCGGGACATAAGCCATGCTTGCTTCATCAAGAATCACCAAATCAAACTCTTTCTCATAGATGGCGCTATCTGTTGCTGCTTTTGCCAAGGTTGTCCCGATTAAGGAAGCGTCATGAAGGAGTTCAAGTTCTTTTTGGCGCATTTTATCAAGAACCCTTGCGATTTTTGTTTCGATTTCAAGTAATTCATTTGAGTCACGTTTACTGAACGATCGATACAAATCTTGTTTTAAGTTCCTTCTCTCAAGGAACAATGTTTCTCTTTCGTTGGAAAGCAATGGATCTTTTTTCTCAATTAACTGGCTCGAAGTAATGTCAGGATGGCCCGTTAAAGCTTCCCCGGTATTGGCACCGTACCGGAGAATCTCTCCTTCCTGAAATTTCTTCTTCTTTTTAAGAAACGTTGAAATTTCTCCGATTAAGACATCTACAGCCTGATTGCTATGGGACAAGACAAGAACCTTTTTTTCTTGTAAATATTTATTTGCCGCTACTCGAGCTAATGTATAGGTCTTCCCTGTTCCAGGTGGACCCCAAACATAAGTAACAGGGTTATACTTTGACCTTAACAGCAGTTCATGGACAGAACTTTTTATCTTGTCTGTTGGGTGCTTGGCTTCCATTGAAGGGTCCATTAGTTTTAAAACTCGTGCTCGCTTTTGTTTGCTTTTTTTAATTTCATCAAAGCGTTCAATCAATTGTTCAAGCAATTCCCATGGATCATGCAAGAGATAAGCTTCAGAGATTAAATCACCGAAATTTCCTTCGAGTGAGAGAATGACGCCTTTCCCTTCTGAGGAAAGAATCCGCCCACTCTCCTTTAGTCCACCCCACTCTAGCTTGATTGAAGAACCCACGGGAACCCGGAGTGAACTGACTGTATCAAAATAATAGGTAGAATGTTCGTCCTTGGATAGCAGGCGACCATTATTTACGATATACCTGCTTCCTCCGTATTTCTTTAGATAGGAAATTTCATTTTGCAACGCTTGCTGCCATTGCTTTATATATGTTTTTGTATTCGTCATGATGGCTTCCTTCTTTAAATTAGACTGTTTTGTAAAATGTGTAACTAAGCCGAATTTTTAATGTGAAAACAGCTAGTTATTTCTTTGTGAACTTATTACTCATAATTTATGGAGCTTCAATATAAGCTCAGATGGTTAACCCCTTCTATATTTGAGTAAAAAATAAAAACAACACTTAATTGAATAAGTGCTGTTCCTATTATGACATATTTTCACGAAGACATCACTTGACCACCATTTACGTGTAGTGTTTGGCCAGTGACAAAACGGGAGTCATCTGAAGCGAGGTATACAAAAGTTGGTGCAATTTCAAATGGCTGACCTTGTCGTTCCATCGGGTTACCGGGTAGTGGTACTTGGTCTGCGGAAAAACTTGCTGGAATCAGTGGGGTCCAGAAGCGACCTGGTGCAACGGCATTGACACGAATCCCTTTATCGACCAAATTATTTGCAAGCGCACGGGTAAACCCTACATTCGCTGCCTTTGTTGCACTGTAATCAAGCAATTGGTCATGCCCGTAGAAAGCAACAACTGAAGCTGTATTGATAATGCTGCTGCCTGCTTTTAAGTATGGGAGAGCTGCTCTTGTGGTGTAGAAATGGGAATAAATGTTTACTTTAAAGGTGTCGTCGAACTGCTCATCGGTAATATCAAGAAGGCTAGATTGCTGAAACTGAATGCCAACATGATTGCATAACACATCGAGCTTGCCGAAGGTTCGCACCGTTGCTTTGACAATCTCAATGCATTGCTGTTTATTTCTTAGGTCACCTGGTAGCAGCAGACACCTTTGTCCTAGTTCTTCAATTCTATTTTTCGTTCGATTCGCATCCTCATGTTCATCTAAGTAGGAAATTGAAACATCCGCGCCTTCTTTCGCAAAGGCAATGGCCGCAGCAGCACCGATTCCACTGTCACCACCTGTAATCAGCGCTACTTTTCCTTTGAGCTTCCCACTTCCATGATAATTCGGATTTTCGATAATCGGCCGAGGAACCATCAGATTTTCTAGCCCTGGCTGACGAAGCTGTCTTTGTTCAGGAACCGTGATGGGGGTCTCTTTATATTCCGTGATTTTCCCGTAATTCGGGTACATCGGATATTCTTGATTGCTCAATTGTTGTTTTGGATGATGATGATGTTCTGACATAGTATCCTCCTACAGAAGCATTTTCTGAATACTTTATGTCATCTAGGCGTAGTTAGTGCCTGTTTAGGAGGTGGCTAGTCATCGAACATCCGTAGTTGGACGGGCGCTAACATAAGGTAACCTGAATACACTAACAAAGAACTATGAAGGAGGCTAACTCATGCAAAATCTTGTATACAATCCAGAGGTCAAGCTATTGTTGGTAAATCATTCAGATAAAAAAGTAAATGTGCTGTATGCCCAAAATAAACATCCTTACCAACTTCCTAAAATCGGACCTAGACCACCTTACTATGCACATCCGCGTTATGAACCTTATTACCCGATTATTTAAATAAAAATAGCCTTGTATCCGTAAAAGATACAAGGCTATTTCTATCGTTAAACCATTACCTTACAAATATCATTCGTAAACTCAACAGGATCTTGAATTGGCAAGCCTTCAATTAGCAATGCCTGGTTATATAATAGGTTGGTATAAAGGTTTAATTTTTCTTTATCCTTCTCAAGCGCTGATTTTAAAGATGCAAATACTTCATGGTTGATATTGATCTCAAGCACTTTATCTGCTTTAATGTTTTGATTATCTGGCATTGCTGCAAGGATTTTTTCCATTTCAATTGAAATGTCTCCTTCAGTTGTTAAACACACCGGGTGAGATTTTAGGCGTTTTGATGCGCGTACATCTTTAACTTTTCCACCTAAAACTTCCTTCATTGCTTCAAATAGTTCCTTGCTTTCTTGCTCAGTGCTTTCTTCTGTTTCCTTGTTCTCTTCCTCAATGCCTAAGTCACCACTAGACACCGATTTAAATTCTTTTTCCTTGTAGTTCATTAACATCTTGATTGCGAACTCATCAATTTCTTCTGTGAAGTATAAAATTTCATAGCCTTTGTCTGCTACTAACTCAGTTTGTGGTAGCTTTTCTATTCTTTCATTTGAGTCTCCAGAAGCATAATAGATGTATTTCTGGTCTTCTGGCATTCTTGAAACATATTCATCCAGCGTAACTAGTTTCTTTTCCTTTGAAGAATAGAACATTAATAAATCTTGTAAAGCTTCCTTATTTGCTCCGAATTCATTATAGACTCCGAATTTTAACTGTCGACCGAAAGAATTGTAGAATTCTACATACTTTTCACGTTCGTTTTTCAACAAGCTTTGCAATTCACTTTTGATCTTTTTGCTAATGTTTTTCGCGATGAGTTTCAACTGTCGGTCATGCTGAAGGATTTCCCTCGAGATATTTAACGATAAATCCTCTGAATCCACCATTCCTTTAACAAAGCTGAAATGGTCTGGAAGCAAATCTGCACATTTATTCATGATCAAGACGCCATTTGAATACAGCTCCAAGCCTTTTTCAAACTCTTTTGAGTAGTAATCAAATGGCATTTTCTCAGGGATAAATAAAATGGCATTATAGCGA
This sequence comes from Mesobacillus maritimus, assembly GCF_019749255.1. GTDB lineage: Bacteria > Bacillota > Bacilli > Bacillales > Cytobacillaceae > Mesobacillus_B > Mesobacillus_B maritimus_A. The sequence continues at coordinate 376,846 of NZ_JACWFH010000007.1, forward strand.
ATGCTTCCATCCACAGAGACGTGAATATGCTTTAACGGCTTATCAAAGCCATAATGTTTTTCAGCATAAAAGTTTGCATAATCTTCATCGGTTAGCTCATTTTTATTTTTTCTCCAGATTGGAACCATGCTATTGATGGTTTGTTCTTCTGTGTACTCATCATACTCTCCTTCACTCCCCTCTTTCGGGCTGCGCTGGGTTACGTCCATCTTAATTGGGTAGCGAATAAAGTCAGAGTACTTTTTAATAATTTGTTTTAAGCGATATTCTTCAAGGTATTCATCGTAGTTATCATCTTCAGTATTTTCTTTGATGGTTAGAATGATTTCTGTTCCAACAGTGTCTTTCTCAACCTCTTCGATTGTGTAGCCATCTGCCCCCTCAGACTGCCATTTATAGGCTTGGTTACTTTCGAGAGCCTTACTGATTACCGTTACAACATCTGCGACCATAAACGCCGCATAAAAACCGACACCAAATTGCCCAATGATATCATGACCATCTTTGGCTTCATTTTCTTTTTTGAAGGCTAATGAACCACTCTTAGCGATTACCCCAAGATTGTTTTCGAGCTCTTCTTTTGTCATTCCAATCCCTGTATCAGAGATTTTTAATGTGCGGCTATCCTTATCAGCGCTCACTTTTATGTAATAGCTATCTTTGTCAAACGTTAAAGAGTCATCTGTTAATGCTTTATAATAGATTTTATCAATCGCATCACTAGCATTTGAAATTAACTCTCGTAAAAACACTTCCTTTTGAGAATAGATCGAGTTAATCATCATTTCTAATAGTCGTTTCGATTCTGCTTGAAACTGCTTCTTTTCCATTGCAACCTCTCCTTTTTGAGTAATAGAAGTTTTCTTTGTATGTGGCCACCTAAGACCTTGATAGCTATTCATAGTTTAGCACTCTATTATCACGAGTGCTAATCCATACCAATATTTTAATATCATATTTTCTTTATTTATGTCAATATAAACACGTAAAAAAACAGCAACAGTAGCATGTTTCTACTGTTGCTGTTAGGTCCATTATATTTTTAATACGCCACCTTGGCTTGCGTTGGTCACCATTTTTGAATAACGAGCTAAGTAGCCTTTCTTCACAGATGGCTCGAAGCCTTTCCAGTTGGCTTTTCTTTGTTCAAACTCTTCGTCAGAGATTTCAAGATTGATTGTTCGATTATTTAAATCCAACTCAATGATGTCACCGTCTTCAACAAAGGCGATTGGACCACCTTCAGCTGCTTCTGGTGAAATATGACCAATACTAATTCCACGAGATGCACCTGAGAAACGACCATCGGTAATCAAGCCGACTTTCGCTCCAAGTCCCATTCCAACAATTTGTGAAGTAGGTGCAAGCATTTCTGGCATTCCTGGTCCACCTTTAGGACCTTCATACCGAATAACAACGACGTGTCCTTCTTTTACCTTCTTGTTGATAATGCCGTTTAAGGCTTCCTCTTGGGAATCAAAGCAAATCGCTGGACCTCTATGATAACCGCCAACAGCTGGGTCAACCGCGCCTACTTTAATAATACTTCCTTCAGGGGCTAGGTTTCCGAATAGTACGGCAAGTCCACCGCGCTCAGAATGTGGGTTGTCTAATGGACGAATGACATCTTTATTTAAAATATCAGCACCAGCTACATTCTCTCTAAGTGTTTTGCCTGATACAGTAATTAAATCTCCATTTATAGCACCTGGTTTCTTAAGCAATTCGTTGATGATTGCACTTACGCCCCCTGCATTATGTACATCTTCAATATGATAATCAGACGCTGGAGCGATTTTAGCAAGATGTGGTACACGGTTGGCAATTTCATTGATGCGCTCAATTGGGTAATCGATTTCTGCTTCATGTGCTAATGCAAGGGTATGAAGCACAGTATTTGTAGAACCACCCATTGCCATATCTAAAGCAAACGCATTGTCAATCGTGTCGATTGTCACGATATCACGCGGCTTAATGTCTTCTTTAATGATGTTCATCAATTGTTTTGCAGATTTTTTAACAAATTCCTTACGATCTTCAGACACAGCTAAAATCGTTCCATTTCCAGGAAGCGCTAGTCCTAAGCCTTCTGCTAAACAGTTCATAGAGTTTGCTGTGAACATTCCTGAGCAAGAACCACAAGTCGGACAAGCTAGCTGTTCAAGGTCCATTAGACCTTGTTCATCGATTTTTCCAGCTTGGTAGGCTCCTACCCCTTCAAATACAGATGATAATGAAAGTGGGTTGCCATCTTTATCAACACCGGCTTTCATTGGTCCACCGCTAACGAAAATGGTAGGGATGTTCACGCGTAAAGCAGCCATCATCATTCCTGGAGTGATCTTATCGCAGTTTGGAATACAAACCATGCCATCAAACCAGTGAGCCGAAACGACCGTTTCAATTGAATCGGCAATAATTTCACGGCTTGGCAAGGAATAACGCATTCCGATATGGCCCATCGCAATTCCGTCGTCAACGCCAATGGTATTAAATTCAAATGGAACGCCGCCCGCTTCACGAATGGCATCCTTTACAATCTTCCCAAACTCTTGCAAATGAACATGTCCAGGGACAATATCAATATATGAATTACATACAGCAATGAATGGTTTCCCAAAATCCTCTTCTTTTACGCCGGCAGCACGCAATAAACTACGATGCGGAGCTCGGTCGTAACCCTTTTTAATCATGTCACTTCTCATTTTCCCCTCGGACATAGGATATAAGACCTCCAATTATCTTTATATTCAATAATATTATTTTATTATTATATGAAATAATACCATTTATTTTTAAAAAATCAAATGTTCTAACAAATAAAACAATAGAAACTTTTCTTTTTTTGAGTTTCTGAAGGAAGTTCCCATAGAAACAATAGATTCAGAATTTTCCCATTATCTCTTTCCTTTCCTATCAAAAACTCGTAATATACAGTTAACACTATATAGACCTACAAAAGGTTATTGAAGGAAAGGACGATGTTTGTGTCTAGTCATAAGAAACTAAAAATCATTCGTGTCCCAATCCCCACTCCGACATTATGGCCACACACCTCAACGAACTGTTATTTAATTGGGAATGAACATGAAAGCATGTTGCTTGATGCTGGCTATGATCAACCTGAGACAAAAGAAGGCTTAGAGAAGGCCATTGCGGAGCATAGTCTAGCGACCCCTCGTGTGATTGTGCTAACGCACTACCATCCTGATCACGCCCCTGGTGTACGGCAGTTAGTTGACTGGGAACCTACGATTCTATGTCATGGTAAAGAGCAACAAAACATTTTGGTTGGAATTTCTCCAGTAAAAGAAGTGTGTGCGATCGATGATGAACACGAATTGACCGTAGCAGGAGTCAAAGTGATGGCGATTCATACTCCAGGTCATACTCCAGGTCACCTAAATTTATATATTCCTTCAGAAAAAGTTCTGTTAGTTGGTGACAATATTTTAGGAGAAGGAACTACATGGATTGGCAAACCAGACGGTGAAATGGCCGATTATATCCATTCTTTAAAGCGTTTACAAAAGTTGGCGATAGACAAGCTCGGTCCAGGACATGGGGAATGGGTGCTAGCCCCACACCAACAGATCCAATTTGTGTTGGACCGGCGCTTACAGCGCGAACAGCAAATTAAAGAACTGCTCGCACACCATAAAAAAGTCAGTACAACTGAATTAACCCAATTCATTTATCAAGACAATATTCATCCTAGTGTGTTCGAAGTGGCTAGAAGAACAACCGAAGCTCACCTTATAAAACTAGTGAATGAAGATATTGTCACGCAAGAAGACTCACAGTTTTCACTGAAAGGTTAAGTTCGAAATGGAAATCTTTCCGGTCTTTGTTTTCCCATCATTAACTCTCCGCCGTTTTGGTGGTTTAAAATCGTTTCAAGAGAATCGATTGTTGGGGGAACTAAAGGCATCTTCCCTTCTTGATAGGCTGTTAAAATATCTACAGGATTCATCCAGAAAGCTTCATCAATTTCATTTTGTTCAGGCTTAGGACTTTGGTTATTCGGAAGCTTTGCGATAAAAAAGCGAGTATCAAACCGGATTGGGCTTTCCTTTGGTGTAATTCGATGCCCAAAATACGTTAAATGATTAAAATCAAAATAAAGATTTTCTTGTCTTAAAATTTGCGTGAAAGAGATTTCACCATTAAGTAGTTGACGACGGTACTCCCATTCTGTTTGGTTCTTCAACTTGGCAAATGTACCGTCGTCATGGTTGGCAAGTAACACGCCAACTTCTTCAAAGAGTTCTCTTGCGGCAGCAATATAATGACCTAAGCTAAAAGCATCTGGGTCTTTTTCATTTTTTATATAATCTTTTTTGATCTCTTCATCCTCATGTTCCACCGAACCACCTGGGAAGACATAATATCCTCCTAGAAATTTCATCGTTTTTGGTCGCTTCGTCAAATAAACTCGATTTAATTGATCCATTAAAACAACTGTTGAAGCAGGTTTTATCATACGATCCACTGAAACGCCTCCCTTAATTTGAAAATGCGTCTTTCATCCTGTCCCTATATATATTCAACTCCCCCTCAGGAAATCAGTATAATAATATAGAAGAAATCCACCTCATTACGGTAGGGTGGATTTAAACTGGTGAAGGGATTATGAAAAATTATCTTTGATCGCCTTTCGTAATAGCTGTTCGCCTCGGTCAAGGTCAGCTTTTACTAGTTTTTTATAAGCTTTTGCTTCTTCCATATTTTTAACTGAATACACCGCAACTTCTTTGTATTTCGATCCTTCCTCTATCACTTTTTTTCTAGTTAAAATCCCATCTTCTAGTAAGTCATGAAGGGCGCGGTAAATTTCTGAATGCTGTGGCTCATAGCCATAAGGTTTAAAGGCTGATTTTAATTCATCTAATAACTGCATGCCATACCAACGTTCTTTCTCAATACTGCTAAGAATGTACAATTTAAGAAAAGCACGCTGTTTAATTAGAAATCCAGTACTTTCTCGCTTTTTAACCATCGATCGCTCACCTCAAAATAGGAGTGGTTGGGATATTTTGTTTCTTGCAATCTATGATGTTTAAAAAATTATAATTTTCAATCTAATTATAGCACACTGTACTAGTTACACACTACCATTTCATTCCAGTTGGTGTTGCCATTTAACTACTATCGTGAATAAAAATAGGATGTTCCAGCAAATTATTGGGCGAGGTACAGTTGAATTTTAGAGTGTGTATTTAGCACATAGTGCTAATTTCACTTTCTGTGAAAATAATTCTCTACCCGATTATGCTATTTTAACCCTAAATTACCTTCATACTCTAGTAATTACTAATAGATTTTGTCGAATAAAGGCAGAAAAAAGCCCGAAGATGAACTCCGGGCAGAAAGATTATTCATATCTTTTAAAGACTAAAGATGCATTATGTCCACCAAATCCTAATGAATTTGATAAAACAGCATTCACCTTTTTCGTTTTAGCTTTATTTGCTACATAATCTAAATCTAGTTCTTCATCGGCTGTTTGATAATTGATCGTTGGAGGGACAATTCCTTCTTTTATCGATAACAAGGAGAAAATCGCTTCCACTGCCCCAGCTGCACCCAGCAGATGCCCTGTCATTGATTTCGTCGAGCTGATGGATAGGGCATAAGCGTGCTGACCAAAAAACTCTTTAACAGCTTGAGTTTCATATAAATCATTGTAGGGTGTGCTCGTTCCATGAGCGTTGATATAGTCAATTTGTTCGGGGGAAATACCAGCATCTTTCAATGCTAAATGCATCGCTCTTTGTGCCCCTTCTCCTTTTGGTGCTGGAGCCGTAATATGAAAGGCATCGCCTGTTGCACCATATCCAACTAACTCTCCATAAATCTTTGCTCCTCTGGCCAAAGCGTGTTCTAACTCTTCTAAAATGACTACCCCTGCACCTTCAGCAATGACGAATCCATCGCGGTTTTTATCAAAAGGTCGACTTGCGGTATTAGGGTCAGAGTTGGTCGAAAGTGCGGTCATATTGGTAAACCCGGCAATCGTCATTTCTGTGATTGCCGCTTCCGTCCCACCTGCGACCATCATCTCAACATCTCCGTTTTGAATCACGCGGAAAGCATCACCGATGGAATTGGCTCCTGATGCACAAGCGGTCACCGAGCAATTATTAATCGCTTTTGCGCCTAATTCAATTGAAACGCGCCCAGCTGCCATGTCAGGGATCAACATTGGAATCGTAAATGGATTCACGCGTCTAGGGCCTTTTTCTAGAAAGCGCTTGTGCTGGACCTCAAATTCATCCAGGCCACCAATTCCTGAGCCAATCCATACTCCGATTCGCTCGGGACCGATGTCCTTCCCAATCTCAACGCCTGCGTCATTGATTGCCATCTTACTTGCGGCGACAGCGAATTGGGTAAAGCGCCCCATTCTTTTCGCTTCTTTGCTATCAATGAATTCCTCTGGTGCAAATTCCTTAACTTCCCCAGCCACTTTCACACTGTTATTCTCTGCATTAAACTTTGTAATCGGCGCAATGCCTGACACACCACTTTTAATGTTCTCCCATGTAGTAAAAACATCATTGCCTAATGGAGTTACTGCGCCAATTCCTGTAACAACGACTCGTTTTTTCATTCCAATCTCCCCACTCGTTTTAATACTAGGTACTAATATCTACTATAAGTCATTATATCATATTTTTAATTATTTTTCTCGGGTGTAAGTCTTAATCATCGTGCTGCGATATGGTATAGTAGGAAAAAAGATTGCAAATTTACAAAATTTACTTACGAGGAGAAAACCATGAGTGTACATAAGGACTTAATTAAACATGCTTACAACCAGAATCAAGACTACCAGGAGTTTTTACGAATGGATCAACTACGTGAGGCCTACATAGAAGAAGCGGTAGAACTATGCAAACAAGGTCAACCTTTTACGACGGATAAAATCAACCAAGTGACAAATAACATGAACCGTTTAACCGTGCGGATGCTGCCCAAGAGGAAAAATGTTACCGTGGAAATGGTTCAGGAGTATGTAGGAAAGTTATAGAAAACTTTACCCATTTTTATGAGTGACAACAAAATGCCCTAACCTAAGTAACAATTTATATAGCGAGCAAAAAACGACTGAGTGAAATTTTGCACAGTCGTTTTTTTGTTTGTAATTCTTTTTTAATGAAAGCTGTGTCTTAGGAACACGTCACCCTTGACTCTTTGGGTGAATGTTCCCTCGAAATAACACAGTCTGTATTTTTGAACCGGGTACTCGATCCAACTCCGAACCAAACTTAGCAAGCGTTGAACGAGATTATTTAGTATTGAGATGAAGGTGAATAAAATGGTTTATGAATGTAAAGTGATGACTCAAGAACAAGCAGAAGATATTGCCTTTAATTGGCATTATGATGGTGAGTATTCTTTTTATGATATGGAAGCTGATGAAGAAGATTTAGACGAATTTTTAAATCCAGAAAAACGAGGGAACTCAACATTTGCTGTAACTAAAGAAAATGAATTGGTTGCTTTTCTTAGTATAAGTAAAGTTACTGATAAGATTTTTGATATTGGTTTAGGAATGAGACCAGATTTAACTGGTAAAGGCACTGGAGGAGAATTTTTAAGGGCAGGTATTACTTTTATTCTATCGGAATTTAAACCTGAAAAAATCACATTATCAGTGGCAACTTTTAATCAACGAGCTATAAAATTATACAGAAAAGTTGGATTTAAAGATGTCGAGACTTTTATGCGGGGTACAAATGGTAGTACATTTGAGTTTCTTAAAATGGTATATGAGTGTGGATGACTCTTCTTCAAGTAGTGGGTGCCTTTAGTTGAAGAAGACTATATTTTGAAATAGAACTTCCAAATACTTGGAAGTTCTATTTACTATCAACATTAAACCTTTTAACAGAGCCTTAACTAGAGAAAAGGACTGTCGCTACAGTCCAAATTATTACTACTTACAACGATTTATAAAAGAGTCTAATCTTTATTTTCGATGGATTTCATCCCATTCTTCCCGTAATATCCCCATTTTTATAGCATCAAAATACTCACCATCAACGATTCTTGCCTTTCTAATACGTGCTTCTACTTGCATGCCTATTCTTTCTGCTACCTTCATCATTCGTTTATTCCCAGACCAAGTAGACATCCCTATTCGATGTAAGTGTGTAGATTCAAAAAGATAAGCAATCCAAAGTTTATAGGCTTCGGAACCATATCCACCGTTCCAAAACTTTTTATCATAGATTACAATTCCGGTTTCAAGCCAGTTTGTGTTCTGGTCTACCCAATACGAACCAACAGAACCAATCGCTTTTCCAGCGCTTTTAATCACTAATGAAGCAGGAACATCTGGAACTATTTCTTGTCCCCACTGTTTTCGGTATTCTTCTTTGCTGATTTTCTCTTCAGGTATATAAGGTCCATTCCACTTTTTTGCTTCTTGTTCTTTTTCTTCATATTTCCAAAAGTATAATTCGTCCATCTCTTTTGTTGTTGCTTCCTTTAACACCAATTTATCCCCTATTATCTCAACCATTATGAAAATACTCCTTTGGTTAGTTCATTTTTACAATCGTCCACTTTTTATTTGGGAAATCGAATAGCCAATTTGCTTTATTTAAACAGTTATAGCCTAAAATGATATCCATCGGCTTTTCTAATTTAGCATTTATTGAGGATAGATCAATACTAATTACTTTTAGTGTAGGAAATAATTTGTTTCCGATAACCACCGATTGCATCATGTACATTGGCGTTCCTGTTGAAGAGCCTGAGGAATCTGTTCCTTGTACAACATTTAAACTTTTAAAAGACTTCGGATATTTATCTACTAATCTACTATCTACCACGGTTATCCCGGCACCTGTGTCCCAAATAGCGCTTACCTTAGTGTCTTCCATATACACATCCACATTTGGTATTGCTTTATTTCCAACATGCAAATCAAAAAATTCTAACTCTTCCAAACCTTGCTTATCCACTTCTACATTGTTTTCAACAAAGTTAAAAAAATAGGAGTGGTCATGTAAGAAATCCATTCCAATAATATTGTGGGCTGGTGAGTCTTTATCAAATCGGTTCATCTGAAAATCGACCTTTTCAATTGGACCTAATGCTAAATTTGGTACAATAATCTGTTCATTTTTCATTTTAGAGAAGACTCCATAGGTATCTTTAGAACTGTAAGATTCAAAGTGATTGATGTAATCATCATTTCTTACACGTGTAGTGTTGGCGCCCGTATCAAAAAGAAATCGATAAGTTCTCCCATCAATGACTCCATCTACCAAAATCTCCGCAGCATCCTCAACTTCTTTATCTTGTTTAATCACGAGATCAAAACTTTTCATTGATGCTCCCCTTCCTTTCGTACAATTCCCACCTTACTCTGTTTTTCAATTTTGTAGTTTAGCTGTTTTAGACTTTTCCTCATCATCTACTAGTAGACTAGCAAATCAAATCGGTTCAACCCCTACTTATTTGTATACTCTTTATATCTTTCATCTGTCATTTAATTATGTATAAAGGGGTAGAGGAACGGATTCCCTTTCCTGAAAGGAAAATTAATATGTACTACGCTGAAGACATTCATAACTTCAGCTTTATAATCTCTAAATTGTTAAACTACTTCCATATATTCATATATTTTTTTTTGTATTTTTTGTCATCAACCGTATCAATTAAATCCAATGCTTTTTGTTTAATAACTTCATCATTGAAATGGTCATATAGATTTTTCAGGTTTTGAATAATGTCATTACGAATTAACGTGAAATTCTTTTCATCTGCACATTTTTTGAAGCGTTCAATCAAAAACTCCATAACCATTTCTTTTTGGGCTGTACCAGCAATTCCAACTTTCCAGATAGATTGGAGACTATGTCTAGCCGTAACAAACTTTTCATCTTTTGTTACCTCCCACAATTTAGGGAAATCTTTCATCATTCTCAGCTCTGGGTCGCTTTTAGCTAGATTGGCTAAATATTGTGCAGCACGAGAGCGTTGATGGTTATCTTTATGGGTTAAGTCCTCTATTAGTTGATTCCATACCTCGTAAGCCCAATCAACTTTTTGATCGGTTGCATGTAAAATATTTTCATAGGCTTCATATCGCTCATCTTTATCGCCTAATTTTGATTTTTCAAATGCTAACTTTATTTGAGTATCCATTTTTCTACCACCTTATTTCATGTTATTACGTTGAAATGTAGTAATCTATTGATAAAACAAAAACATACACGATTTGCACACATCCAGAAATAGCAATCCAAGCCTTTTTTTCTTTTTAAATATCAATTCGGTTTTCTATTTAGCGCATTGGATTCACTACTCCTAAGCCCTTCCACTTACACCCCTCGGTAAACGTATGATTCTTTTTATTACAACATTTCCCGCAGACGTCGTATGTCTTTCATTGGGGACAGGCCGAATTTACGGCTGTATTCCCGGCTGAAATGAGATGGACTTTCATACCCTACCTGAAAGGCTGCCTCAGCCGCTTCCAGGTTTTCCGTTAATAGCAATCGGCGTGCTTCTTGCAACCGAAGTTGTTTCTGAAACTGAATTGGGCTCATACCCGTGACTTCCTTGAAATGATTGTAAAAGGATGAAGAGCTCATTTTGGCTTCTTTCGCCAATTCATTTACCTTTAAGGGCTGCGCATATTCACGGTTTAACAGCTCAATCACCTTTGCAATCCGTTGGGCCTGACTTCCTACAAGTGCAAAATGCTTCAAGGAACCATTCTTGTCATTCTGTAGAATCCGGTAAATAATTTCACGTTTGATCCCATCTGCAAGAATTGCTATATCCTGTGGAGTCTCCAGTAGCTTAATAAGCCGTAATACCGCTTCAAGGAGCGAGTCATTAATTGTGTTGATTACCAGACCACGCCTCGGGGAGTCATTAGAAATTACTTGATTCGATGATTGAACGACTTCGAAAATCTGGTTCATATCAAGCTGCAAATTTACGCATAAATAAGGATTTTCGGGCGAAGCCTTTATGACCTGTCCCGTAATCGGCAAATGAACGGAAGCAGTCAGATAACTGGCAGAATCATACTGATAGCTTTCTTCCCCAAGCAGGACCAATTTTGATCCCTGGGCCACAACACATAGGGAAGGTTCATAAACAGAGTAAACGGGTTCAGAAATCTTGGTGGTCCGAACAAAACGTAATCCTGATATAGACGTGTCATACGTTCCATCCACCGCTACATTTCTCTCAATTAACTCCGCTAATTCCTTCATTCGCTCCATGAACATTCCCCGCCTTTCCCATTTCATTTATGATCTCTTGCTCACTATACTATAATTTATTGGAGTATTAGGCAATAATTGTCTATTTTCCGACTACCTCCTCTTTGGCGCAAAAGTTCATAATGAATTTATGGTCAGACACTTAAATTTGTTGATATGGATTTGATTCTGTTTCTGTTACGTTCTTTGGATCACTTTATCTGCATTTCAATCCTGCCAAGATTTGAGTGCCACCATCTTATGACTTGCGAGAGGAGATTATAAAATGAAAAAAGAACTTGTAAAAAGGTCTCATCCCTTTGTGGGGATGTGGGTGACCGCGGACGGCTATATTCGGCACGAGCTGCTTCCAAACGGCCGATACGATGAAGCCCGCGGCAACCGCAAAAGCGCTTATCAAGGCAGCTATATCGTCAAAAACAATCATATCGAATATGTCGATGATACAGGCTTTACTGCCAATGGTGATTTTGTCAACGGGGTTCTTTACCATGCAGGTATGGTGCTATATCTGGAAGAAGGGAGCAAGGAATAATGTCTGTACTTAATGGAAAAGTGGTTGTGATTACAGGGGCAAGCAGCGGAATTGGTGAAACAACAGCACGACTGCTCGCTAGCTTAGGCGCTCATGTTGTGATCGGGGCAAGACGCGTGGAAAGACTAAAGTCATTGGCATCTGACATTCAAGGGGATGGCGGTTCTGTAGTCATTCAACAGCTCGACGTGACAGAACTAGAACAGATGCAGGCAATGATAGGTGCAGCCCAAAGTCGTTTCGGAAGAGTGGACGCCATTATTAACAATGCAGGAGTGATGCCGCTCTCTTCGCTGGAATCATTAAAAATTGAGGAATGGAACATGATGATTGATGTCAATATACGCGGTGTCCTCCATGGCATTGCCACAGGTCTTCCGGTTATGAAAAAACAAGGATTTGGACATTTCATCAATATTGCATCCATCGGCGCCTACGAAGTGACCCCGACGGCAGCTGTCTACTGCGCGACTAAATATGCCGTACGTGCAATAACGGACGGATTGCGGCAAGAGACTGTTGGCCAAGGGATTCGTGTGACCCTTGTATCGCCAGGAGTAACGGAATCAGAACTAGCTGAGAGCATTACCGACAACCAGGCTAAAGAATTCATGAATGAATACCGACGGAATGCTCTGCCAGCTACAGCTATTGCCCGTGCGATCGTCTATGCACTTGAACAGCCTGTTCATGTCGATGTAAGTGAACTTGTCATTAAACCTGCAATGTAAACGAAACAAAAGAGATATCAGGAATGCTATTAGAATCATATAGCTTTCTCCGATCAAAAATTAATTCCTAAGGATCTAATTCTTCCATATCATCACAGAGAAGAATTGTATGTAGGAAATACCCTCGAATCCTCACGATAGGGACTTGAGGGTATTCCTCCTACTTCTTTTAATATAGTACATTCATTCATCACTTTAGGTTATCATTTTAAGCTTCATTTTTCATGTTTATAAAGGGAAACGGACATGAGTGTACCCTTTTTCGGATGTAATTTTTCACTTAAGTTGAATTATCTACTTGATTTCTTTATTTCCTCCATAACCAACTTATACGATTGAATACGATCTTTTAAAGAATTAGTAATGGTGACGAGCATGAGCTCATCAGCTTGATACAAGCTTTGGAGGGTACGCAGTTTCGAAGCTACCTCTTGGGGATTTCCTATGATCATCTTTTGTTTTTGCTTTTCGATCGCATCTAATTCTTTTTCGGTAAGTGGATATTCCTTTGCCTCCTTTATGGAAGGAACTCCTTGCTGTCCTAGCCCTTTTTCTTTCTGAAGTCCCCAGACAAGCGAGCTTAAGGCAATCTCTTCTGCTTTATCACTACTTTCTGCACAAATGACTGAAACCGTTAAAATGACTTGAGACCGGTCTCCTGCTTGCCGTGGGACAAACTCCTTGCGATATTGGTTAACGAGGACCTCTCCGTCCCTTTCACTCATAAATTGTCCAAAGGCATATGGTAATCCTTTTTTAGCTGCAAGTTCAGCACTTTTTTTACCTGTACCTAGAAGCCAGGCTTCTGGAGCAATTTCGGGAATGGGAGATGCAGAAAGATTAGCATACTCATTGTCTGTAACATAATCATCGTCTAAGAAATGAAGCAAATCAGTCACTAACTCAGGCATTTTCCAAACCTGCTGAAGGTAGTTGTCGGATAGTGCATTCGTTGCTTCAGCAGAACCACCTGGCGCCCGACCTATCCCAATATCAATTCGTCCTGGAAAAAGGGTTGCTAACAGATTATAGACCTCTGCCACTTTGTATGGCTTATAATGTGGCAAAAGCACTGCGCCTGCACCTAGGCGGATTTGAGTGGTGTTTGCACCGAGGTAACTTAACATCACTTCTGGTGCCGAACAGGCTAGCCCTGATAAGTCATGATGTTCGGCGATCCAATACCTTATGTATCCTAAAGTCTCGCCAGCTTTAGCCAGTTTCAACGAATCTAACAATGCCTCTCTTGCTGTTTGTCCCGAAGCAATTGGAGCTTGATCTAAAATGCTTACCTTCATCTTAGTTTCCTTCTTTCTCATCCTGAACTTCAAGAAAACTTACCCGGTAATCACCCACTTGCCCTTTTTCATACAAGTTTGTGATGCTGGTTGAATATTGAACAATTTTCCCTTTAAATGCTAGATTTCGACTTGGAACCTTAACATCAAAGGTTCCTTTGTAAAGCAGTGTTGCCACATCATGATATTCTTCACTAGAAACCTTAAACTCCACATCTATTTTATGTAACCCATCAATCATTTCTTCGTTATATGTAAAAACTGTAATCGGTGTTTGATCTAATTGTATTTGCGTGACCATGTTTCACCCTCCTAATGATTTAATGTAAAAAAAGAGTAAAAGATAGAATCTTTTACTCTGCTACTACAGTATTTCTTTCTTCAATCCTGTTTAATCGTGCTTGTACTTCTTCTTCTGTCAAGTCATGTTCATGGACATAACGATTTCTTTCGTGTGTACGGCATTCATGGGTACAGCCACGCATGTAGAAATGTTCATTTTCCTCTGAACAAAGAATCTGTTTGTTACATTCTGGATTTCCACAATTTACGTAGCGTTCGCATGGCTCGCCAGTAAAATGATCTTTCCCGACAATCACATGTTCTACTCTGTTGACAGGAACACTGATTCGGTTATCAAACACATAGCATTGACCATCCCATAACTGACCTTTTGCTTCGGGGTCTTTTCCGTACGTAACAATTCCTCCATGAAGCTGGGAAACATCTTCAAAGCCTTCTTGTTTTAACCAACCAGAGAACTTTTCACAACGAACTCCACCGGTACAATACGTAAGAATCTTTTTGCCTTCGAGAATGTCTTTGTTTTCTTGAATCCACTCTGGTAATTCGCGGAAAGCTTTGATATCAGGTTTGACCGCACCGCGGAAATGACCTAACTCGTATTCATAATCATTCCGAGCATCGATCACAATCGTATTTTCGTCCTGCATTTTTTCATAGAATTCTTTCGGACTTAAATAGTTCCCTGTTAGTTCAAGAGGGTTTATGTCGTCTTCTAATCTTAGGGTAACAAGTTCTGGACGAACACGTACGTGCATCTTTTTAAAAGCATGTCCTTCCGCTTCATCAATTTTAAATGGCATATTTGCAAAACGTGGATCTTGCTTCATCGCTTGCATATATTGCTCTGTTTGTTCAATAGTTCCAGAAACAGTACCGTTAATTCCTTCTTCTGCAACTAAGATACGTCCCTTTAAACCAAGGTCCTTACAAAATTGTAAATGGTCCGTTGTAAACTGCTCTGGGTTTTCAATCGGAACATATTGATAATAAAGTAAAACACGGTATGAAGGATTTTCCATTTTTTTAAAACCACCTAATCTATAACTAAATATAAAAAGGACCAGAACTGGTCCTGTGATAATTATCACTATTATAGTATTATAAACCTATTTTTAAACGATGGTAAAGAAAAATGTTTCCAATCTCATTCCCCTTTCTCTTCTACCCTCTTAAATAGGAAAAAGCGATTTATAAAAATCGCTTCCATATCATGTATGCTTGTCTATGCGAAAATAAGTACCGCTGCTCCAATAATGAAACAATAAATACTAAAGTAGATTAAGTTTCCTTTTGCCATGATGCCCATAAACCATTTCAGTGAGAAATAAGAGGCAATGAACGAAACAATAAAAGCGCCTAGGTATGGAATAAATAGCTGGCTTAGATTAGGATCATTGGCAATATCAGTAATGCTTAGCAGCGTGCCGCCAAGACTTACGGGGATATATAATAAAAAAGAAAAACGCAATGCTGTTTCTGGTTTCATTCCGAGTCCCATGGATGCAACAATCGTTGCTCCGGAACGACTGATCCCAGGAATTAATGCAACAGCCTGCGCGAGACCTACAATAATTGAATCTTTAAGCGTAATATCTCCATCTTGTTTTCTTCCTCTAAGGTTGCGGATAAGAAACAACGCTACCCCGGTTACAATTAAGGTGATTCCGACAATATGAACTCCTTTGAGCACCTCAGAAATTACATCATTAAATAAAACTCCAATGACACCTGCAGGGATTGTCGCAACAACTAAATAAACAATAAACATAAAGTCTGCTTTAGACTCAGGGTTCCTAGTCACAATATAAGAAATTCCATTCTTCGCAAGGCGAATAATGTCTTCTCTGTATATAATCAGTACAGCGATCAGTGAGGCCGCATTTACTAGTAGTTCAAACGATAAGCTTCTTGTTTCAATCCCCATAAAATACTGTGCTAACACCAGGTGTCCACTTGAAGAAATCGGGATTGGTTCAGTAAAACCTTGTAATAGTCCTAAAAACAAATACTTTAGTAGAGTTAATAATTCAAATTCCATCCATTTTCTCCTTATACAATAGTAATCCAAAAACACCTTTTCTATTTTAGCATACACATAGCTTTTCGTATAAAGATTTTTTAAGACTCCCCTGAAAACCAATAAGTAATTCTATCAAGGACAAAAAAAAGCCACTTCATATGTCGCAAATGCGGATGAAGTGGCTTTTATTTTTTATCAGTTGTTGGAGGTGCATCATCACCCATTAAGATTCAATACTGATGGGCGTTTCAACCTGTTGGACTTCTTCGGAATTTTTTACTTTAAGTGTCAATACAAAGCCAACCATTAAACAAATAGCACAGAATAAAAAGGCTGTTTTGAACCCACCAAACCCATCAATCAACCAGCCAGCAATGGTTGGACCAATCAATTGGCCAGCAGCAAAGTAAAACGTCACATACCCAAACGCAACAGGCATATCATTTGGTTCTACATGATCCATACTTGATGCTTGTATTAAGGTAAATAGTCCAGTAATCGTACAGCTAATCACGATGATATGAATAGTAAAACCTAATATGGTAGGGAAAAATACGGGAACTAACATTGAAAACAATACAAGTCCCATGGTACTCACTAATGAAAACCTTCTGCCAAGCTTATCAGAAATCCCACCCCAGATAAATCCACTAAAAATCGATAAAATTCCGTTGACCGCCATTAATTGTCCAGCAATTTTATTACTAACACCAGATTCAATCATAAAACTCATCACAAAAATGACCTGTACAATATAAGCAATGCCAATAATGCCGTAAATAAAGCCAACAATCATCACATTAGGGTTTAAATAGATTTCTTTTGGTGAAGTAGTGTGTTTTTTATGATTGTCACTTTCAGTCTCAGTTGGAGTATGTTCAATAAAACGAAGCGTAAGGAGTACAACGACAAAAGCGATAGCAGCGTAGATCCCCCAAGTAATCCTCCATCCAATATCAACATAAACACTGCCTAAATACGGAACGACAATTCCCGCAAAAAGCATTCCAATCCCTACTCCACTTGTAGCAAGGCCAATCATTAACCCCTTTTTTTGTGGAAACCGTGCGACAAGAAGTGAAATGAATGGTGTATAGGTAAAGGCAGTGCCAATCCCTAAGAAGAGCATGAAAACATACATCATCCAATAAAAGGGTGACAATGCTAGACCCACGAAGCCTGTGGTCACAAGCGAAATTCCTAAGATGACCGTTCGTTTTCCACCCCATTTTGCGGCTAGAATCCCCGCAAATACAACGGTGGACAAATACCCTAATGACGTTGTAGTCCCTAGATATCCAGCTTGTTGATAGGAAATGTCTAAGCCATCTTTCATAAATGGAAGAACAACACCATAGGATAATCTAGCGAAAGCTAAAACAACAGTGGTTGTAAGCATCCCAATCGCGGCGTAGATCCCCAAACTCTTATTTTTTACCATTCCATCCCACCCCATCATTGAACATCCTATGTATAGAATTTTTAAGCGTTTACATTCTCCATAAAATAATATCATTAATTTTCACTATATTCAAACTATTCTTATTTATAGCGCGCTCTCGAACAGCTTTAAAACCATTTACCAATAAAAAAAAGTAGCTAAATCGGTATCCCGATTCACTACTCTTCAATCTTCTACTAGTAGAAGTTCCTTACTTTTTATCCAATGAGTTTAGCTTTTGTTCAATCCGATCAAGTTGGGCTTTTTTCCGTTTGGAATTTCGCAAGTATGAGAAAAGAATATAGACAACAAAGATAGGAATCCCAATCGAAACTAGTTGGAAAATAATATCGCCAATATTCACTCCTGTGCTCATGTTTTTTCCACTTCCTATGATTTTGATATTTTTATTTTACCAAATCTCTAATCCTTCTTCCATCATTTTCCTCAATTGGACCTGATGGAACTTTAGAAATTAATGAGGAAAATAGTTCGCTCCCCTACCTATTCTCTCTGATAGCATCACGCTAAGAGTCATTTAGAGATTTAGTCCCTATAACCATTTAATGAACTTTTAGGCAAATCGATAATAAATTAATACAAAGGTGGATAAAACAAACAAGAAGTTTAAGAACACAAAGATAAATTGGTCAATTTTCGTTTTATGCATTTTGATTGGTGGATTGTAAAAAGAAACCCCTTCAATGATAAAAATAATTAACACAATGTGTACCATAAAATGTCCAATAACTTCTTTCATTCCAAACAACATCGTGGTTAACACAAAAATCACCGTAACAACAAGACCCAATACTCTATTCAAAATTCCTACAACCAGCAAATATCCTACGACAAATTCTATATATGCGGCCATAACAATGAAAACAGCGGGGTCAAAACCGAACGTTGGCACATGGTGATTGGCAACAATATCTAAGCTCATGGCTGGGTACACCCATTTCTCCACTGCTACCCAACATAGCGACAAACCCGTTCCTAAGTATAAAAATGGGAAGCCCACATTCTCATATTTGGTTTTTCCAACTAACAGGACTCCAATAATCGCGACATAAAACCCATAATCGAGCATGTAAAAGATTCCGTGGTCCACCGTAACAAAAACAAATAAACATAATAACAAGGCGGCCCCTATTTTTGTAGCGATATGATTGGGGATAAGTAATAA
This sequence comes from Mesobacillus maritimus, assembly GCF_019749255.1. Lineage (GTDB taxonomy): Bacteria > Bacillota > Bacilli > Bacillales > Cytobacillaceae > Mesobacillus_B > Mesobacillus_B maritimus_A. Next base: position 395,618 of record NZ_JACWFH010000007.1, read on the forward strand.
AGCGATACTAATCCATGCTAACACCGTTGTTATTGTATTGGTGATTGGCAATTCTGGAGCAAATATCGTTCCATTTACCACTTGGATAATCAATGCAATGGCCGTCCCATATTTTAAAATGTATCTTGAATATTTTCGTAAACTTGAAAGTCGTGCATCCCAGTTTTGGATTTGTTTCCAATTGGTTGTTTTAGGAATAAGCAAGGTTAAGATCCCTAGAACCACTGCCGCTGTTAAAGCTAGTAACATAAATAACGGTGATAAAATATTTTCAATGGACTCCTTTTGAGGCTCAACCTCGGTAAACCACTTCACATGGGCATTTGTTAATAAAGGGGTCAGCAGTAAGCCAAACATGATTCCAATTGATAGTACCTTCTTCAAAGCGATTTCCTCCTACTAAAAAGCATGTCTAATTAAGATAGTAATTCCCGAAATGGGAATGAACTATTATATACGATTTTACCGGGTGCTACAACATGGACCGCTTGATACCGGATTTATTCTATCGGTATCAAGCGGATAAAGGTGATATTAAGGAGGAGAGATGTTCAAAGGGGTTATTCAAGCGATGTCTGAATCGTTTCTTTTCTTTAAAACATCTTGAATAATCTCAATATGTGCGGCGGCCCATGCTTTTTCCCGAAAATGAAGAATGACACTTGTAATCAAGATGAAAAAGTAAAGAAATGCAAAGATAATGAGCCAAATAAAACGACCATCTTTGAAAAGAAAATCTTGAATCTTGTTTGAAAACATAAATAAAAACCATGGGATAGATGAAACAAAAATTGGGACAATCCCGGAGCCATTTTTTTCTTTTATCATTCGGTAAAAAATGAGTTTTAAGGTACTGCTATCGATTGAATGATAAAACTGTTTGATTTCTTCTATCTCTACTATCGCTGGCATCTGTTTATAAGATTGCCCTTTGTTTGAAGCGTTTTTCAATTGAAGATAAATTTTATGAGCATCCCCACGAAATGAAATCATACTTTCATCCTTTCTAGCGAAAACAGTTTCGTAATGATCAATACGACCCATCCTTTGGAACATCAAAGGTTGTAAAGAGTCCTTTTCACTTAGACAGATTACACAATTAAAATTGAACTCAAATTCATCTTGTTTAGTATAGTGAACCATTATCGTTTTCTTATGTAAGCAGAATTCACAAAGCTCGAACTTTGTTCTTGTTAAAGAGTACATACGATTTTGTTAAGCTAATATTAGTCCTTCATTACTGAGAAAAGAATTTGAAAACGAATGTAAAGCGAATAACCAAATAGTCTACTGCAAAAAATGCTTTAAGATACCACGGAAATCCCATAAAAAATATCGAGGCATCACCTATTGGGTGATGCCTCGGTGGTTATTCATATGCAAAAGGTTCTTTGAACTAAGTTAATAAATCCTTTTTGCCCCAACATAATACTTTGACCAATAGGAGTTATCCATTGATACGGCTTGGATTCCCTTGGAGCTCGTTGCAGAAATAAACTGGTTATTTCCCATGTAAAAGCCAACATGGCTAATGGTTCCAGTTGAATTGATATCAAAGAAAACCAAGTCACCAGGCTGTAGTTTGGCTCGACTGATTGAGGTTCCAGTCTTATATAAGCCAGCAGAAGTATTTCGAGACATGTCTACCCCGTGTTTATTAAACATAAAGTAAACAAATCCGGAGCAATCAAATCCTGCTGGGGTTTCCCCACCCCAAAGATATGGAACGCCTGTGTAGTTGACGGTATCCTTTACCAGTTCATTTTTCACAATAGCATGATTGATTGCTGTACCCGTCGCCTCATTTATGACGCCAGTTATAGCTAGCCCATAATCAGTTTGAAAATTCTTTATTGCTTGCGTTGTTGCTGTATCATAGCTCCCTGTTGTGGCTTTTCCTTTATAATACCCGAGCTTTTGGAGATCTTTTTGAACCGACACAATATCCTGATTAGCAGGCACTGGAGATGGTGTTGAAGGTTTAGGAGCAGAAGTTCCATTTGGAATCGTTAAAACCTGACCAACTCGTATGATGTCTCCAGTTAATTGGTTATCCTGTTTCAATTGTTCAACAGAAACCTGAAACCGCTTCGCAATAACCGAAAGCGAATCGCCTGCTCTAACGATGTAGTTGGAGTTCGGCTTTTCTGGTGTTGGAGCAGGTACACCATGATTTGGGACGTTTTCTTCATAGGATGCTGTTTTCGGTATCAGGATTGTCTGCCCAATTTGTAATAAGTCATTTTCAAGGTTATTTGCACTTCTTATTTCATTTAAGCTCACGTTATATTTCATCGCTATTCCCCATAAACTATCACCTGCAACAACCGTATATCGTAAATTATCCGTTTGTTGTATGGGTTCTGGTCCTGTTTCGCTATTAGTAGGAATAGTTAATACCTGGCCCACCCGCAACAAGTCTGAAGGTAACTGATTGGTACGTTTCAACGCTTCGACTGTTGTATTGAAGCGTTTTGCAATAACTGATAAGCTATCCCCTGAGACAACAGTATAGGTAGAATTGGCTTGTGGTGAATTCGTTGAAGGTGATGATTGATTATTTTGACCTCCAATTAATTTAGGGATAATGAGTGTTTGACCAAGAAAGGTGTTATCGGTTTCTAGGCTATTTGCCTCCTTAATTGCCTCGACAGTCGTCCCATATTTTTTCGCCAGCACAGTTAAATAGTCTCCTATTCCAACAGTATGAATGGCGATGGGAATGATTAACCGCTGCTGTATTTGGAGTACATCTGTAGTGAGGTGATTGGCTCTCCTAATCAAGTCGACACTGATATTAAACCTCTGCGATAATAACCATAATGTATCGCCAGGAGAAACAGTATAGTAGATAGAGTTGGGTAATGGTGTTTGCGTACTAGCTGACATCGGTGCTGCTAATGCTTCAGATGAAAATCTATCGGTGGTAAGGGGCATCGCGGCCACAACCATTCCACCTATCATCACTTTAACCATTGTCACTTTAATTGTCGGAAACTGTTCGGTTATTACCTTCCTAGTGGTCATGATGATGGATTGTCGCGAACTTGTTGGACCTCCAAACTCACTCCCAAACTCACTTAATTGATCATCCAGGTACAGGATAAATTCATATTCATCACTTTGAGGTCCCCGTTTTCGAATTGCATACTTTTGGTATTCCTCCATGCTGCATGATCCCCCCTGATTGTTGCAACTTGTTGTTATTTTTACCAAATAGGAAGGGATTACACCTAGAAGGAAAAATTACATGACGGATTACCTATTAAAAGTGACGGTTGAAAGAAACGAAGGATAGAAAACAAGCAAAAAAAGGGCCAAATAATGGATTAGGCCCTTTTTTTGCTACCTAGTTCAGCAACCTTCTTCGATTTTCTTCTTCATTTAAAAACGTAATGAAGTGATTGAGCATCTTTCCAATAGGTTGTTCGCTAACGAGAGCAATGTACTGGTTTTTGTGTGTTTCCGTCGCTATTTCGCTCTTTTTAATTCGTTCAATGATATAGTTCGCGCTTATTTTTTGTATTTGTTTTCGTTGTATTCTAATCTCTTTGTACAAGGCCATCCCAACGGCACCCGCTAAGGCAAAGAAGAGAATCATAGACAAGTTATCAAAATTTAAAGCACCAACAAACATAAGGCTTAACAAATTAAACATCGAGAACAGAATTAGTGGGAGTGTCCACATCGTATATTTAGTCACTTTTTTCATGATTGGATTCAGTACTTCCTGTAGCTTTTCAATTTCTTTGCTTACGTGTTTTGGCAGATCTGGAATTTTCATATTTACCATGTTTTCCCCTCCATGTGTATTTTATACAAAGATAGCGGAAGAAGCCCCTTCCAGCACTTTTAGATTTTTTACTCATCTTAGAACAAAAGACCTTTACCAATTGGCAAAGGTCTTTTGTGGACAATTAAAGACCTCTATCAATAGTTGTATTGATAAAGGTCTTGCTAACAACATCAGTTGCCAACAAAGCCGAGAGATTTTTTAATCTCCGTATTGACGACCTTGCTGTAAAAGCTACTCCCCTTTAAAGAGAATTTCATTATTATATGAAAATAGTATATTAAATTTGGGTTTATCGGTCAAATGAACACACTTACCGCCATATTCCTCGCTAATCATAAACACATTGTATTTTTATTCTAACGCAAAACTTTTTATGAACTATTTTTACCGTATTTGATTGAATCATTCTGCAAATACTAACAAAAACAGGATGGAAAAATTATTTGTAAAGGAATTATACTCATGAATAAAAAAATGACATCTGCTGAAATAGGCAAACTATGGACTGTTCATATGGGTAATACATTATCTAAATGTGTACTTAGTTATTTCCTTCAACATGTTGAGGACCCTGAGATAAAAACGGTCGTAAACGATGCACTAAATTTAACAAACGACTTACTAGAAAGGACGGACCATCTCTTTAAAAACGAAAATTCACCTGTTCCAATCGGTTTAACGGAAAAGGATGTTGACTTAGATGCTCCTAGACTATATTCTGATTTATTTTACCTTTATTATTTAAAATATGTTACAAAGGCAGGCTTGAGTATTTATTCAACGGCCATTCCGTTGATGATGAGAGAGGATGTAAAAGAATTTATCCTTTACAGCAATTCTAATACGATTGAGTTAATAAATAAAGTAAAAGGCGCCTTAGATAAAAAAGGCTACCTACAAGAACCCGCAACGATTCCTATACCTGAAAACGTAATGTACATCTCAAAACAAAGTTATCTTAATGGATTCTTAGGAGAAGTAAGGCCTCTTCATGCATTAGAAATTGCTCATCTATTCGATAATATTGAAAACAACATAACGAGTAAAGCGTTATTAACTGGATTTACTCAGGTGGCCAAGAAGGACGATGTGAAGAGTTTTCTACTTCGAGGAAAAAAAATGGCGATGCATCATATTCAACAACTGTCTGAGAAATTAAGCAAAGAGGATTTACCTTCACCCCCATTAATCGACGACCTTGTAGAAGCATCAACGATTTCACCTTTTTCTGATAAATTAATGATGACTCATAAAATCGACATGTTTTCGATGAAAATCAGAACCTACGCGAATGCCATGTCTTTAAATGGAAGACGAGATATTGGAGCTACATATGGGAAATTACTCTTTGACATCGGTAGATATGTGGAGGATGGTGCCAACATCATGATTGATCATGGCTGGATGGAACAACCACCACACGCCGTTAACCGTGATCAGCTTGGTTCGAACTAGGGGTTTTGATTCTAATAAAACGGGTTCCCCTTATGTATGCATTTTGTTATCATAAGATAAGAAGTTAAGATAAGGAGCCTGAAGGATGGAAAACGAAAAAACAGAATATGATTTAGAAAAAATATACGACTACGAAGAGTACCCAGATAAAGTAAGTGGACGCTGTGATAATTGTGGGAATGCTCTTTTTAAAAGCTCGGTTCATAATTATGTTTTTGTTCGAGAGTGTCGGCAATGCGGCATGAAAAAGCGGATTTAGCCCTTGGTGAGGGCTTTTTTTGTTCCTATTTATGGCTTTTATGTATCTAATGTGACGTGCTAAATATCTTAAGCAAGGTTTGATTCGGTAGCGTTATTATTTATTTCTATAAAAAATCAAATGGTCTGACCACTCTCCTGATTCAAAGAGAAACGCTTTCCGAACACATTCATATTCCATGCCAACTTTTTTTGCTAGCTCAATGGACGCTGTGTTATTAACATGAATATGTGCTTCAATTCGATGGTAGTGAAGTTCTGAAAAGGCTAATTGTAAGGCTGCGAGGACTGCTTCTTTCCCATAACCTTGTCGCCAGAAATGATTGTGAATGCTATACCCTATACGTCCCCATTGAAAGTTCTCTCTTGCTAAAGTTGAGAAATCTATCATGCCCAAGTGAGTGTCATCCTGCTTGCGAAACACCCCGAAAATATAGGCTTGATCTGTGAATGCCAACTCCTGGTGTTCTTTCACTAGTTGAGCAAACCACTGTTCACTGCAATTACTCATATTCATTCTACCTTTATCGTGTTTGTGCTGAGAAGGAAGTCTATTGCTAAACTCGTTTAACCAATTTGAGTAATCTTCCTTCTTGAGTGGTCGAATGAGGAGCCTTTCGGTTTCTTTACTCATCGTAAACTCTCTTCTTTTATGAAAAAGAGGATACCTCCCCTTCGTTAACCGATTTAGAAAAGAATTACGTTCATTTACTAGTTGTTTTAATTTCTCGGACATAGGATCTCACACCTTCCAAGTTAGGGCTGACAGGAGTATTATACCATAATAAAAGGGCTTTCATTGTTAAAAATTTCAATTTTCAGTTATAAAAAACCATTATGATCTATTCTTAATCAACCAACTGTATACTTGGAATTTCCCTTGCCATATCCTTTTTGAGCAAAAAAAGCCTTAATCTTTTCTAGGATAAAGGCCCTTTCAAAGACTTATGTTGATGTGTACCTACGGAGACTTCTTGGATAATCGAATAATGAACCTTGTGAACAGATAGGCAATGGATGCAGCACTCATTCCTATAAGGACTATATAGAATTTTTTCATCCCATTTCTAATTTCTACTAACCCTAATGCCTCCTCGAGAGGGGCTATTGTATAGGTAATCACGATCGCAAACAAAAGGGCGTAAAGATAAAAGTTTTTATTTTTATTTGTACAATATTGATAAACGAGCAAATAACCCACAGGGAGTAATGACGCGGTTATATTTGAGGCGAAGGGATAGTATGGGGATAAAAAGTAAGTGTGCACAAAATACCCATACCTTTCAAGCACAAGGTCGGCATAAATCCACAAAATATGCACGGTATACCCAAAGAAAAATACCTCAAAAATTCTTTTTCGATCTACAGTAAAGTATAGCAAAACTAACGGAGTAATCATTAAAAAGGCGACGAACCAAAATTGCCATGTTCCCATATGAGAATACTCATTCCAGTAAGACGTAATTAACGAATTAAATTCGTCACTTTTTTCGTAAATTTGATTCCAATATTCTCTATGTCCCATAGGACCATCCCTCCTTAAACGGAATGCTATTGTGTTAATTCGTCCCGGTCAGCAGCCTGAGGAGGTCTCTCCATCCATTTATATTTGATATTGATGTTGGCTCCATCTTCGGCATAAAGGCCCACTTCCCCAATCATTTCCCCATATAAGGATGCTAAGTCTCGTCTCGGAGACAAAGACATTGACACACCATAGTTTCCCATTCCTGCACTACTTAATAATCCAACATGGTACATCATTAATTTTTCTGAGTATGGCGGTTCAGTAGATGTGGTTACACTTTGATCCCAAGGCATTGAAATCGCCAAAGAATCAGCTTTGAGATGCTTAGAAAATCTTTCAATATGCTTTTTTGCCATGTCTAAGCCTCTTAGAATATAATCTTTCACATCTTTTTGTTTTGCTACTTGCGCCAATCCCAGGGTCAACGCTTCCCCTAATTTATTCGTTTGAATATTTGCATATAGATGTGTGATTTCTATCCCTGATAATGGTCGTTTATCCCCAAACCATCCCGCTAAGAAATTCTGTTTTCCTACAAACTCCACGGTCGTTGGGTATGGAATATTCGGCGAACGGATTTCAAGACCTTTTGACAAGAGCAATTCTGTCGTTTCATTATATAATTCCATTGTCGAAGACAAACAAGACATGAAATATTCTCTTATATCGTTTCGAAAGACATTTGGAAGAATTGCCCCATAGGTAGCAAGTCCACCTTTTGTCATATTTTTAACATAGTATAGATAAAAGGGATCCTCAAATAATCGTGGTGCTTTAACGTTCACATCCTCATCTGTGAATCCTTTAGGAACGGGAATTCCTTCTTCTTGAAAAATATCTTTGATGGTTTCAACATGCTGCTTCGACAGATCCATAGCGTGTTCTAGGATGGTGTTAATTTCACGATCATCAACATGAGCTAAAAAATGTTTGAATACACAAATGGACATGCTATCCCCAATATAATTCGCCCAAAGATTCGCAACTTCTGAAGAAGTCAATTTAATATTATGTTTCTCCATAAAAAAACCTCCGTTAGCTATTAAAGGTATTTTTTCCGTAAAGTGAAAATTTATCCCTTATTGGGATTCACACCTAATCAGAAGGCTAATTCATTGGTATTTTTAAAGACCTAGTGGGTACAAATCGAACATAGAAAAAATCATCAAAGGCAATACTATACAAATTCAATAGACAAGCTATTTAGATCTCTACATAAACCTTGAATTTAGGAGGCAAAGATTTGGAACATACTTGGCTTTCTTTACTGCCGTTTGCGATTGTCATTACGATGTCAATCTGGCTCAAGAACATTTTACCTGGGCTCGTTGTCGGTCTGCTTGTTGGTTCATTGATTGTCGCCGCTGGTTTAATAGACGGAACCTATCAATCCGTCACCTATATCGTTACGACATTGTCGGATGAGACCAATATCAAAATCATCGCATTTCTTTATTTATTTGGTGGTCTTGTAGGGATGATGAACATCTCTGGGGGGATAAAAGGGTTCTCAGAGTGGGTTGGCACAAAGATTCATTCGGAACGTGGATTGCTGGGAGTGATTTGGCTTACCCTCCCCTTCACATTTATGATGCCAATGTTTCGCATCATGATGGTTGGTCCTGTCATTAAATCCTTAATTAAAAAAATGAACTTATCCAAAGAAAAAGTCGGTTTAACCTTGGACATCTCAACAGAGTCAATTATTGTTCTATTACCAGTTGCAACTGCGTTTGTAGGGTTTATGGTTTCACTAGTAGAAGGAGGAATCCTTGAATTAAACCTAACGATGTCGCCCTATCAAGTTTTTTTACAAAGCATTCTCTTTAATTTTTTTGCGATTAGCATGCTGATCATTGGCATCATTCAAACGTTATGGAACCCGAAAAAGAAGTCTGATCAATCTAAAGACAAGAACCAAATAGAAGACCACGAGCATGAATTTCATCGAGTTGGAATTAAGAGAGAATTAGATATGGTAAAGGCTCAGCCGTGGAATTTAATCATACCCGTTTTTATTTTATTAGGATTGTCTTTATCTCTCTTGTGGAAAGATGGAACATCAAAAGGAGCAAACTCTGTCTTTGAAGCTTTTTCGGTTGCTGATGCAACTTTTGTTATGCTTTTAGCTGTATTTATCACTTTGGTTTTGTCGTTTATTTTATATATTATCCGGAAACAACCATTGGACGAATTGTTGTACCATTTTTATGATGGGGGCAATCAAATGATGGAGGCAATCAGCTTGCTTGTGCTCATTTGGGCGCTCACGTTATCAGCGGAAGAGCTTGGATTTTCAGCTTTCATTAGCTCAACATTAGGATCATTTCTCCCTGCTTTTTTAACACCGGGTGTCATCTTTTTACTTGGTTCAACGGTAGGATATTTTATTGGTTCTTCTTGGGGTACCTGGGGATTGTTTATGCCTCTAGGAATGACATTAGCTGTCTCAACAGGAGCATCCATCCCTTTAACTGTTGGCGCGGTATTTGCAAGTGGAGCCTTTGGAGCGTTGACTTCCCCATTGGGAGATACAACGATTACGACAGCATCCATTTTAGATTTGCATATTGTTGAATACGCCCGCTATAAATTGAAGATTTGTATCATAGGAGCAGCGATTGCAACCTTGTTTTATGTAGTTGTTGGTTTCATCCTAGTTTAAACACTTCCGCCATCGTAAAAAACAGCTTACTTTCCTAACTACGGGGAAATAAGCTGTTTTTTTGAAGTAAACCATTTTAGCATTGTAGAAATGTGTCGATAATTTGAATTATTTTATAATTCATCATATCAAAATCACATGTTATACTTGACTATGGAAGCGTTTTCAAATAGTAAACAATCTAAAAATGGAGTGATTTTATGTTAGAGGAATTAATTCACCGTTTTCAGTTGGAGAAGAATCAACCACCCCATCATGCGAATGAACTATTAGATTATATTCAAAAAAGATATATTCATAGCGAAATATCTATTGTTGAATATAAGAACCTCTTCAATGAATTAACGAAGCGAAATGCTGAGAAGCCTCACTCCTATGTGATGAATATCAATCAAACTCACCTACAACACATAACGATTCCTGGATGAGGGACAGGACAACCTGTCCCCTTATTTTTTAGGAAATTGTGGTAACTCATTTTCCTTTACTTGGGGGTTGCTATTTAAATACTATAACTGCCCTCAACGTAAGGGGAATCTAATGGACTAGAGATGCACGTAAATTCGTTACCCCATTTTCCAAATAGCTTTTTAAACAGGATAACATATACACCCAACCTTCTTTTTGCCCTACCATTTTACCTATTAACTCAGGATCCTTTTCGTTAAAACCCGATTCTATTATCTCAATCAATGTGCAATTAGATTCCAACACTTTGAATGTAATTGTGACAATGGTTTCTTCTCCTAGTTCCCCTCCCCAAGAAAACACAATTTCGTTATTTATCTTTATTTTCAAGATGCTTATCTCACCTTCTGCTTGATATTCATCATATCTTAAGGTAACACTCTTACCTTGTTCCCATCTTTCCGAACTGTAGGAGAACCAGTAATTCCCTATTTTTACTGGATCTACGATTGCTTCAAACACCCGATTCGCAGACTTGTTTATTTTCATTTTTGTACTGATTTGTGTATCCAATATTCATCATCTCTCTTTTTAGGTTAGTCTATCTGATTTGCGATTTAATTCTATATAACAAGAATGCCCAAAATTTGAAACATTTCTGCATAAAAAATAACCTTCTTAAATAAGAAGGCTACTATTCATTGATTGTCACCCTAGCATGTCTTTCTAAGGATCACATAGACAATATTGTTTTTAATTCATTAATCTACATTTTGCTTAGAATCATCGGCTTGCTTGGTACCTTTACTTTTGTAAGGTTTGGCACTCTTTACTTTGTTTGCCTTTGCTTGCCAACGATTCCAGCCTTTTTTGCCTGTTCCTCTTCCAATGCCACTTTTTGCCTTTGCTTTTGGCATCCTATCAACTCCAATTGTGCTAAAAGTACGTACTATGAATTAGTTTTATCCAGTTTTCATGAAAAAAACAGTGTATGAATCGTTAAAAGAAGAGATTTAACACGAAATAGATAATCCCTGCAAGCGTAGCTGATATTGGCAATGTAATCACCCATGTAATAAGCATTCGCTGTGCAGTTCCCCATTTAACACCTTTCAATCGATGGGAAGCTCCTACACCCATAATGGATGAGGAGATGACATGTGTCGTACTAACTGGTAAATGGATAAAGGTTGCACCAAAAATAATCATGGCTCCTGTTATATCGGCAGCCACACCGTTTACGGGGCGAATCTTCATGATATTGCCCCCAACCGTTTTAATAATTTTCCAACCACCTACCGAAGTCCCAAGTCCCATGGCAAGTGCACAGGCAAACTGAACCCAAAATGGTACATCATCCGTCGTAAGATTGCCACTTGCAATTAAAGCCATTGTGATGATTCCCATTGCTTTTTGTGCATCATTGGTTCCATGTGAATAGGCTTGAATAGCAGCAGTGAAAATTTGAAAAGTTCGAAAGCCTTTATTTGTTTTTGCTAAGTTATTGTTTTTAAAGATAATTTTAAATAGGCTATAAACCAAATATCCTACTACAAAAGCAAGGACTGGTGAAATGAGTAATGCCTGAATGATTTTTATAAAGCCAGAATAATTTAAAGAACTAAATCCTGCAGCAGCTATGGCTGCCCCAGCAATCGAACCGATAATCGCATGAGAAGAACTGCTAGGAATGCCGTAATACCAAGTGATTAAGTTCCATGCAATTGCCGAAAGCAGTGCTGCGAGAATCACAACTGATCCATTTTCTAGAGTAAACGGATCGACGATGTCCTTTGTGATCGCTTTTGCTACCCCAGTGAAGGTCATTGCGCCGACAAAGTTCATTGTTGCCGCTAATAATATTGCATGTCTTGGTTTCAAGGCTTTTGTGGAAACAGAAGTTGCAATGGCATTTGCGGTATCATGGAAACCATTAATAAAATCAAAGGCCAAGGCACAAATGACAATTAAGATTGTCAAAATAAAAAGTCCATCCATTTGTCATTTCTCCTTATGCATTTTTCATGATGATGGTTTCTAACGTATTGGCCACGTTTTGGCAATAATCGGCTATATCTTCAAGGTTTTCGTAAATCTCCTTGTATTGAATAATGCGAATTGGATCTTTTTCAACCGAAAATAAGTGTTTAATCGATTGTCGTTGAATTCCATCACACTTTGATTCGTAATCTTTAATCTTGATCGCATGTTCACGAATTTGAGGTAACTTCTTCGTTGTTAGCAAATCAATTGAATCTTGTATTTCAAAAGCGCAATTTTTTATCGCATCAACAAATTGGAGCATAAAGTCATCGGCATTTATGATTGAATACATTTCAAATAATGCTGCAGTGTGTTCTAGACCATCTAACACATCATCCATGGTCATGGTTAACGCCAGAATATCCTCACGTTCAATAGGAGTAATAAAGGCATTATTTAATTCCTTTATCACTTCATGTACATACGAATCTCCTTTTGTTTCATATTCCTTCATTTTTTCGGAGAAAATTTTTAAATCGCTGACATTGTTCAATTTGTAATCAGAAAAATAAGTCGTTGCCTCTTTTAAATTAGAAGAGATGTTATGTAGTAAGAGACCAAACTTATCCTTTTTTTTGAAAGCCATTCTGTAACCCCCATTAATATTTTCCATTTGAAGAAATTTTACATTAAGCTAGATAATTTTACTCGAAAATTGTCGAATTAGGAAGTCATTTCTAAAAAAAAAATACATAATGTTACTATTCTCTTTATTATGATAAATTATTATGGTGAAATATTAACGGAGAAGGACAGCTTGTGAGGCCTTACTGTCCCTCCTATCTGTAAAATAAAAACTGCCCTAAGTAGGACGACTTAGGGCAGTTTTTTATTAGGCTGCTACACAAACTATTTAAAACCAACAACTGAATGTGGTACATACGGCTCTTCGAGGAAGGAAATTTCTTCGGATGACAAATGAACATCAAGAGCAGCAACTGCATCTTCCAAATGAGATATTTTTGTAGCACCAATGATCGGTGCTGTAATGGGGTCTTTTTGGAGCACCCAAGCAAGAGCAATTTGGGCTCTAGGGACGCCACGTTTTTCGGCAATCTCCGCCACCCGTTCGACGACAACACGGTCAGATTCTGCTGTTTTTGCATAAAGGTATTTACCAAACTCGTCGGTTTCCGAACGCGAAGTGGTTGAATCCCAATCTCGCGTCAATCGGCCTCTGGCCATCGGACTCCAAGGAATTACGCCGATTTTCTCTTCTTTACATAGCGGAAGCATCTCCCGTTCTTCTTCGCGATACAGAAGATTTAAGTAGTTTTGCATCGAGACAAAACGGGTCCAGCCATTTTTTTCAGCTATATGTAAGGCTTTTTGAAATTGCCAGGCAAACATCGAGGAAGCTCCAATATATCTTGCTTTCCCCGCTTTCACCACATCATGCAAGGCTTCCATCGTTTCTTCTATCGGGGTATCATAATCCCAGCGATGTATCTGATAGAGATCAACATAATCAGTCCCAAGTCGTTTTAAACTGTTATCGATTTCACTCATGATCGCTTTCCGCGATAGTCCTGCACCGTTTGGTCCTTGGTGCATCCTCCCGTGAACTTTTGTTGCCAGCACAATTTCGTCACGATTGGCAAAATCTTTAAGAGCTCGACCGACAATTTCTTCGCTTGTCCCGTCTGAATATACATTGGCGGTATCAAAGAAATTAATCCCTAAATCGAGGGCCTTTTTAATCATTGGGCGACTCTTTTCTTCATTTAAAACCCACTGGTGATTCCCTCGATCAGGTTCACCATAGCTCATGCAACCAAGACAAAGACGTGAAACATCCATCCCAGTGTTACCTAGTTTTACATAGTCCATTCCTTGCACCAACTTTCCAGTAAAATCTTCTTCTTTTCCCCTAAAACTTGCACATCATACTGTTTTTATTTCGTCATAGATCAGTGTATTCCTCTATTTATTAGGTTGGATGAAATGTTCAGCTGCTGTTTAAGTACTCCCGTTGCGAACAACGGATCATAATTGCCATCCTTGTATCCCAACGAAAGTTAGTCTTTTTTTCTTTTTACTCTATCCAACTTATTCACATGATTTGTGCTCTTTGTCTGTAAGTCCAGACGATAGGGAACTAGGATTCCTTGATTATGATCAAATGATGTTTTAAAAAAATGGCGAACAGCTTTATTCACTGTTCGCCATTTTGCCTATTTATTATGTCATTTATCTTCTATTTCACTACTAAAACCGGACACGGTGCTTTTTGGACAACATAATGACTGACACTTCCTAAAAACAATTCCTTCAGACCACTTAAACCTCTGCTGCCCATTACGATTAGATCTCCATCATGCTCTTTCACGAAATCTACGATAAGCGATGGTGGATTGCCTTCCAATACAAAGGTTCTCGTTCTGTTTGGCAATACAGATAACTTTTTTTCGATTATGTTTCGCACCTCTCCAAAAGCTTCACGTTGGTTTTCCCGAGTATTCGTTTGTTGATAAGCAATGGTGATTTCAGGTTGAATGACCATAAGAACATATAATTCAATCTTGATGTCTTGCTTCGCAAGGGTCATGGCAGATTGTAACGCCTTCTTACTTAACTCAGAATGATCATAAGGAACGACGATCCTAGAATATATCGTTAACATCCTTCTCATCTCCTTGTTTGGCTAAATTCTATCTTTCTTACCTAATTTTACCATTGAAATACAGACTATTTGCCGCACAAAAAAGACAATATTGTTAACGTTTATTTTTCTGAGATTCAAATAGTGAGAAACTCCTACTGACAATTCCATTTTTTAGTTTTATGATAATGATATTATCAATAATAAGAGGAGTTCAATTATGAAGCATGTGCGATTTATTGTTTATCAATTCCTTTTAGTCACGATCCTATTTGGTCTTAATATTTTTTTTGATCACTATATAAGTAAGCCCTTTACTTTAGTGGATTTCATCGCCATTTGCATAGGTCTACCGCTCTTGATGGTTGGGGTCGGCTTAATTTGGAAGGTATTTATTCGCTTCAATTCTATTCGTTTGTTGGCTCGGATTTTTCTTTTTGTGCCCACTCTCATTCTATCTTTCTTGGTGATTGGAATGGTGGAGCAAGTATTCTATTAGACTTGGACACTTATGTAGAAGAGCATCAACTAGCAGTGGGTTTTTAGCTTTAAAGAAGCTGAATTTCTCTGTATCAGAGTAGGAACTTAGAAGGATATTCGTTTGAAAGAAGAATAGACTTTACTAGGGGGGATGCTTGGTGAATTCTATCGTGATGCAGATAAGCAGATTCTTTCTAGGGATTGTCTTTTTGGTTGCTGGGATAAATGGATATTTTGTCATCTTTGGACTAGAGCCATTTATTCCAACAAGTCCTGAAGCTATGGCTTTATTTGAGTTTGATTATTTATTAGTTGCTGAGAAAACATTAGAAGTGGTTTGTGGTCTTCTTCTGTTACTCAATCGATTCGTTCCATTATCACTTGCGTTATTGGCCCCAATCATCGTTAATATCTTGCTACTCCATTTGTTCCTTGACCGCTCGTTCCTTATTCTAGCTATCCTCCTTTCCATCGCTTATGGATATTTGTTGTTTTTTTATAGAGAAAACTTTAAAAGGATTTTCGAGCGAAAACCTTCTTAGTGATGTTTTGTAAAATCCTAAATTAAAGGAGATGTACCTTTTTAGATACATCTCCTAGTCATTATGACTTCACATTAGGATGAAAACCTTCAGTCTTCTTGAAAAATAAGATCAATCGTTTGTATCTCTTCGACAGATAATTGAACATCTAACGTTTTTAGATTGTTCAGCACTTGGGTTGCGTTTTTAGCACCTGGAATAATAACATCAATGGCCTCTCTTGTTAAATACCACGCAAGAACAAGATGGGCAATTTCTACATCTTTTGAGGTGGCAATGGTTCTTAAAACTTCAACCTTTTCTAGCGTTTGTTCATACAGTGGTTTTTCAAAGAACTTGCCACGCCTTCCAGTCAAATCTGTATCTACCCGGTATTTACCGGTCAATATTCCTTTAGCCAATGGAAAATAAGGAATAAACGAGATCTGCTGGTTGAGAGCATAAGGAAAGAAATCCTTCTCCGCTTCGCGACTAATTAGGTTATATTCGCCTTGAACAACATCCACATACCCATCTTTGTTTGCTTCTTTTACTTGATCCAAAGTAAAGTTTGATACCCCAATCGCACGTATCTTCCCTTCATCTTTCAACTGTTTTAAAGCTCCCACCGCTTCATCTTTGGGCGTATCGGTGTCAGGAAAATGTATGTAGAATAAATCAATATAATCGGTTTGTAACCGCTGCAAGCTCTCCTCTACGGATTGTTTTAAAAATTCGGGTGAATTATCAAGAACAATCTCATCCCCAACATATTTATGGGCAGCTTTTGTGGCAATCACAATATCTGCACGATTTCCTCTTTCCTTTACTACCTCCCCAATGATTTCTTCAGAACGTTTTGGTCCGTAGATAAAGGCAGTATCTAGAAAATTAATGCCATTCTCTAGTCCGGTCAAAACTAATTCCTTTCCAGCTGCTTCATCTAAGTTTGGAAACAAATTATGTCCTCCCACCGCATTTGTTCCTAAACCGATTGGATTTACGTATAAATCCGTTTTCCCAATTTGTGTTTTCTTTTCCACTTCCCTAATCATCTCCTTTTTTCCTATTCTACTTAAGTTCCATACATGATGATGAAAACCTGCATTCTTATTTAGAGAATATAAAAAAACCAAGGGGACCCTTGGTTTTTTTATCATTTTAACCCACATCCAACGACCGATGTTGAGCCTGGTGCAATTTCCAATAAAAGCTCTTCCGCCCAATAAGTTCTTCGTGTGAACCTTCTTCAAGAATCTGACCTTTATTAATGACAAGAATTCGGGTAGCATTTTGAATCGTCGATAAACGGTGCGCAATGATAAAGGAGGTTCTTCCTTTTAATAATGTTTCTAATCCTTTTTGCAGAGCCAACTCGGTTTCTGTATCAATTGAGGAGGTGGCTTCATCTAAAATCAATATTTTCGGGTCCGCTAAGAGCGTTCTGGCAAAAGAAATTAATTGACGCTGACCACTAGAAAGCCTGGAACCTCTCTCGTTCACCTCGGTGAAATAGCCATCCTTCATGCTCGCAATAAAGGGATGAGCCTGGACTGCTTTCGCGGCAGCAATGACTTCTTCATCAGTTGCATCAAGGCGGCCGTAGCGGATATTATCCATGATCGTACCCGAAAAGATAAATGGATCTTGAAGCATGACACCCATTTGCTTACGAAGCGAGGCAAGTGTGACAGTCTGAATATCGACATCATCAATTTCAACGCTCCCGCCCTTCACATCATAAAACCGGCTGAGTAAGCTAACAATCGTTGTTTTTCCTGAGCCCGTTGCTCCGACTAAGGCAATCGTTTCACCAGGCTCAACGTGAATATTGATTTGATCAAGAATTTTTTGATGATCATAGCCAAAAATAACATCCTTAAAATCAACCTTCCCCTTAATGGCTGGAAGCTCTTTTGCATTTGAAGCGTCAAGGATCGTTGGCTTTTCATCCATCATTTCGAAAATCCGCTCTAAATACGCCATGGCATTAATGATCGCATTATAGAAGTTCCCGAGATTCGCAAGAGGTGTCCAAAACATCCATAGGTATCCAACAAATGCTACTAGAGCTCCAACAGAAACACCGTCCCCAATCATTGCAATTCCACCAATGTATACGAGGGAAACCGTTAAGACCGAAATATTCTCAATCGAAGGCCAGACGAGAAATTGAATTCGCACTGCTTTCAACCATGACGTTCGATAGCTGTTTGAAACCTCATCGAAAATCTTTTTGTTTTCTTCTTCTCTTGTAAACGCTTGGGTCACTTTAATTCCATTAATGCTTTCATGAATATATGCATTCATATTCGATTGCTTATTGCTTAATGTTTGCCAAGATCTTCGCTGTGCATTTTTGATGATAAAAATAACCGCTGCAAAAACCGGGAATCCGGCCATCGCCATTAGTGTTAGCTTCACATCGATTGATAGCATAAAGCCAAGTATGACCATAAGACTGAACAAGTCAGTAATCAAATTGATTAACCCATTCGAAAGTAAATCACTTAACGAATTAACATAGTTCACCACACGCACAAGGATTTTCCCGTGAGGTCTACTATCATAAAACGAAAAGGAAAGCTTCTGCAAATGCGTAAACAAATCTTTGCGGATGGCTTCAATGATACTATGACCAACCTGAGACATCATCCGGATACGATACTTCATACAGATGGCTGTCGTCAGAATCGCCACGATAAAAATACCTGCAAGTTGAAACAATCCTGCGATATCCCCATTTGGAATCTTTTCATCAATCGCTTGTTTAATAAGATAAGGGCCAATCAAACCAGCACCACTTGCGAGCAACATGATAAATACAGTAAAGATAATCTGTTTTTTATGAGGCTTTATGTAAACCATTAACCGCTTTAAATGTGTCAGGCTAAAGGGAGTCTCTAAATCCTCATCTACATCAAATTTATTCCTTGCCACTTAGATACTCACTTCCTTGCTTTGGTGCTGTTCATCAAAATTGCCATATTGATTTTGTAGCACAGTGTAATAATAGCCTTTTTTGTTTACAAGCTCATCATGCTTGCCGCGTTCAATTATCATACCATCCTGCATGACGAGAATCAGGTCCGCTTCTTTTACAGAGGAGATCCGGTGAGCAATGATAAAACAAGTTTTCTCTTTAAAATTGGCACGTAGGGTGTTTTGAATTTTAAGTTCTGTTTCCATATCAACACTCGAAGTCGTATCGTCAAGGATGATGATGGAAGAATCCTTTAAAAACGCTCGAGCTAAGGCAATTCGTTGTCTCTGTCCTCCGGAAAGACCGACGCCACGTTCGCCAACAA
Source organism: Mesobacillus maritimus (assembly GCF_019749255.1). Lineage (GTDB taxonomy): Bacteria > Bacillota > Bacilli > Bacillales > Cytobacillaceae > Mesobacillus_B > Mesobacillus_B maritimus_A. Next base: position 414,682 of record NZ_JACWFH010000007.1, read on the forward strand.
TGGTATCGTAGCCTTCCGGCAGTTTCGAAATAAATTCGTGAGCCTCAGCTCTTTTGGCCGCTTCTTGAACTTCTTCTAGAGTAGCATGCGGGTTTCCGTACGCAATATTTCCCTCAATCGTATCGGAAAACAGGAAGATGTCTTGCATGACGGTAGCCATATTCTCACGCAATTTATAAAGATCCCAATCCTTCACATTGGTTCGGTCGACGCTAACATCCCCACAATCTGTATCATAAAAGCGGCTAAGAAGATTGATTAGCGTTGACTTTCCTGAGCCTGTAGGTCCGATAATTCCTACTGTTTGCCCTGGAAGGACGTTAAACGAGATATCCTTCAACACAAGTTCATCACCATAACGAAATGAAACAGCGTTGAAATCAACAAACCCTTTCAGTTCTTTTACCTTCACTACTTCTTCGGGATTGATGATTTCTGGTTCAGTGTTTAATAATTCCTCCACTTTTTCAGCTGAGGCAATAAATCGTTGGACGTCATTAATCAACCAACCAGCCATCCGCATCGGGTTTGTCAATGCCCAAATCAGGGAATTGAATGTTACCAACTGACCAACAGTCAATGAGCCATTAATAACCATAATTCCGCCTACTAAAATCATAATGACCGTTAAGACGCCGGCCAAGGAGTCGAGTACAGGCAAATATTTTTCCCAAATTCTTGCGGAGTTCAAGTTCTTTTCTTTAAACGCTGCATTCTCCACAGAAAACTTCTGTATTTCATAGTCTTCTTTGGCGAAGGCTTTCACAACCCGATTTCCACTAATGTTTTCCTGTACTACTGAGTTTAACCGCGCAAACTGGCCACGAATCGCTGAGAACGTCGGTCTGACGGAGTACGTTAGACGAAACGCTAAAAATCCAATAATCGGGGTAACCGCCAGCATCGCTAAAGCTAATGGTGGGTGAATATAAAACATGAGTCCAAGAGCAAACAATAGAATGGTCGCGTTTTCAAAAATCATGTAAATGACCCATGCGGTAAAATGCCGGACCGCTTCCATATCCCCGGTCATTCGTGCCATGATATCACCTGTTTTTGTGCGATCATAAAAATGAAAATCTAATGTATGAAGCCGGTCATATAACTTTTCGCGAATCTTGAAAATCGTGTTCTGCGAGATGCGTTCAAAAATAAGCTGATAACTATAGCGAATCACTGTCTTGGATAACGTGACCCCTACCATAATAGCTAGTAATGGCCATAACAACTCTGTTTGATTATCATAGATGACTTTGTCAATAATCATCCCAGAGATATAGGGGTTCACCATATTTAATACCGAGACGAATAAGGCCATGGCAAGACCAATGAATAAGCCCAAACGATATTTGCGAATATACCCCCAAACCCAACGTATACTGTGCAAAAAGCATTTCCTCCCTTCTGTCTTGTAACCTACGAATATCTAATCATCTTATCGAGCACTCTTCCTGTGTATGACAAAAATTCATCTCCCACCGGGAAATGAGAATATGTACTCATATGTTTTTTTCACCCTTTCACATTATATTCAGGAGTGCTAACATAATACATTCAATATACTATGTTAAAATACCTGCAAAAATTATTCGGAATTTTATGGGAGATAACTAGCACTTTAGTTCGAGACAACTGCTCTACCATTTGATACATAAAAATATTATTGGATTAAAATAAAAAGGCGCTCCCCTATAGAATAGAGAAGCACCCGAGGTACTATTTGTACTTGTTTTAAACGGCTTGCCTAGCAAGTTTAGCAGTTTTAAATAGATTAGGATATTCCTGTAAAATAACATCTCGAATTTCACTTTGATCCACACAATTGACAGTGTAGGTTTGGACTTTTTGTAATGTTGATTGAGAGCCTCCCTTAAAAATGGATACAGTATTTTCAATGGATGAACCCACATCAACCAACGAAGAATGATCTATCCTATATTCCCTCGTCTCTGTCTTTTCATAGACCACATAATAGTTTTCAATGATTTCACAGCGAAGCATTTCTTTCGTTTCAATTACTTCGATTTTTTTCATTTGGATCAATCTCCTTTGAATACATAATTGTTCAAGAAGCCAAAGTCTAATTGAATGATGAAAGGTGTGCTTTGTCACTGCTAGAATCCATTATTTGTTGTATTTCACGGCTTTTGGTTCGTAATTATTCTGGGCTATTGACTAAGTCATCTGTAAAAATGTGTTTGCGTGCTACACCTGTTTCTTGGGCTGCTCTACCAACTGCTTCTCTTACAGCCGGAACCACTCTGCTATCCAATGGACCTGGGATAACATAATCTGCTGAGAGCTCATCACTGTCAATCAAACTAGCAATCGCTTGAACAGCTGCTGCTTTCATTTCATCATTGATATCTGTAGCGGAGACGTCTAGTGCTCCTCTAAAGATTCCAGGGAACGCAAGAACATTATTCACTTGGTTCGGCAAATCCGAACGACCTGTTCCAATAATTCTTGCCCCAGCAGCCTTTGCTTCTTCTGGCATGATTTCTGGAATTGGGTTTGCCATTGCAAAGATAATCGAATCAGCGTTCATCGTCTGTACCATTTCCGGTGTTAAAGCTCCGGCAACGGAAACCCCGATAAAGACGTCAGCACCAACAATCACATCCGCAAGCTTTCCTTGTAGTTTTTCTTTGTTCGTAAGTTTAGAGACACTTTCTTTAACCGGATTCATGCCTTCTTGTCTGCCTTCGTAAATTGCTCCCTTTGTATCACACATAACGATGTTTGTTACACCCATGTTTAACAATAGTTTAATAATCGCTACCCCAGCAGCACCTGCACCATTAATAACCACTTTGATGTCTTCCATCTTTTTATCGACAAGCTTTAAGGCATTGACTAGGCCTGCTGCCGTAACAATCGCGGTTCCGTGTTGATCATCGTGAAAGACTGGAATATTCATTTCCTTTTTCAAGACTTCCTCGATATAAAAACAATTCGGAGCCGCAATATCCTCTAAGTTAATGCCTCCAAACGTTGGTTGAAGGAGCTTTACGGTTTTAATAATTTCTTCAGGATCCTTCGTATCAAGGCAAATCGGAACTGCATCAATTCCGGCAAAGGCTTTAAAGAGTGCAGCCTTTCCTTCCATAACTGGCATCGAAGCTTCTGGACCAATATCCCCTAAACCTAATACCGACGTTCCATCACTAACAATTGCGAGTAAGTTTCCTTTAATCGTATAATCATAGACTTTCTCAGGATGTTGATGAATTTGCGAACAAGGCTCAGCTACCCCTGGCGAATACGCTAAACTTAAATCCTTCATGCTATTTAAAGGCATTTTTACCTCGACAGATAACTTCCCTTTGTATTTTTCATGCAACAATAAAGATTCTTTTTGCAAATCACTCATTCATAACAGCTCCTTTTCGACTTGGTTTGAAAAATTTCTACTGAATATTCAGTAATTTTTTTATACAAACCGTCTTTTAATGTAAATTCATTATATAATGAAGAAGAGTCATAAAGAAAATACATATAATCTATATCCTTTATTCCTTTTGGTTATAGGTGTTCTCGTAAAGGATTAGGATAAAGAAGGAAAAATGGCTTCGAAAGGCTTTATGCAAGGGATAAATACGCTATAATAAATGAAAGAATATTGCGAATAGAATACTTAAAATACCTAATCCGCGACTTTTGGTCGTTCTAACTAGGAGTGAAAAAGTTTGGATATCCGTCATTTAGAATACTTTTCAGAAGTTGCTGAGCATTTAAGTTTTACGAAAGCATCACAAACACTACATGTCACACAGCCTTCCATCAGTAAAGCCGTTAAAAATTTAGAGGATGAATTGGGGGTCCCGTTATTTTACCGTTCATCGAAACAATTAGAATTAACAGATGCAGGAAAAGCTGTTTTAATCAATGCACGAAAAGTACTAGAGGCCTTTAACAGCTTAACCTGGGAATTAACGGATATCATGGAGCTTAAAAGTGGTGAAATCAGAATTGGCATCCCCCCTATTGTTGGAGCTGCCTTTTTTTCAAAATTAATTAGTAGATTCAAAGAGAAATATCCACTCGTAAAAATAACCCTAACCGAGGTTGGGACAAAAAAAATAAAACAAGGCGTGGATGATGGTTCCTTGGATATTGGGTTAATCTGTACATTTCCCACTCAAAACAGCAATTTTGAAATCATTAAAGTGTTAAAGGACCCATTAATGTTAATCGTCCATAAAGATCATCCGTTAACCTCCAAACCAAAGGTCCATTTTTCTGACCTAGAGAACGAGCCGTTCATTTTATATCGAAAAGACTTTTCTCTTTATGATCTCATTATTGATGAATGCGTCAAAAATCATTTTCAACCCAATATTGTGTGTGAAAGTTCTCAGAAAGAATTTTTATTAGGAATGGTCGAGGGAAAGCTTGGCGTTGCCCTTTTGCCTAGTAAAATATGTGCTGGAATCAACACTTCGGAAGTGTCTGTCCTCCCTTTCAATGAATCAGTGGTCAATTTAGAGTTAGGGATGATCTGGAAGAAGAATAAATACCTTTCCTTTGCCGTTAGAGAGTTTATTATGACTTCGGAGGAATATCTTGAGGGACAAAATGAAGCAATCCGCTAAATAACGGTGGAAACGAACCCTTACGAGAGGAGGCCAACGTCATCTTTTCAGTCATTGCCTTTTTGTCATTGATTACTGCGTTAGTAACTACTGTTATCGCAATAAAAGGAAACTACCGATTTTACTGGATTTCTGCGATTAGCATCTATATTTTCAGCTTTATTGCTGGTTTTTCAGTTGGTCAATTGACCATTGGACTTACATTTATTCCATTCATTTTGGCGTTAGCGTATACCTTTGGCTGGATAAAAACTAGAATACATAATGTTATGTTTGTTAGCTTAGGGATTCTTATCGGAGTTCTCATGGTTTTATTTGTGGATGATGCTTGGTTGTTTTTTCCACTTTGGTTTTGGGCTTAGTTCTCGTTTATTGAAGAAAAAATATGATGCAACCATTAAAAAACAAATTCTATAGATAGAAAATCAAAGAACAGCCTTCAAACAGCTGTTCTTTTCCTTTGCCTGGCAACTTTCTACTCTCAACTATCATTAATGCTGAGAAGCTTAACTTCAGTGTTCGTCATGAGAACGTGTGTGATTTTCTCGCTTTCTATCTATTTTTTTTAGCCGAAGAATTGATAGGTTTAGGGTGTATTTATAGGCTAAAGGAGCTAAATGAAGTTGGAAATTATTTCTAATATAATAAGAAGATCTTGTAGTGAATGAGAACGGGGATATAAAAGCATTATTCCATGATAAAGGTTATGTCTTGTATTGCCATTTTACCTTTTTCACAATTCTGTAACGGTGCGCAAATCCCCTATTAAATAAGGATTCACTACGGTACACTGATGTAAATCAGAATAATAATGCTAAGGAAAAGTACGACTCTCGCTTCTCTATGTAACACTATGTAACTTAACTGTAATACTATTCTATTTTATTCCTTCATAGTAATAGATTTAGATACAAGCTTATCAAAGCAAATCCAAATCAACTAGGAGGACTAAAATTTTGAAAAAATTAATGACTGTATTCATAGTAGTTGCATCGTTCGCATTTGCTTCACCAGCATTCGGATATACCGTTAAATCAGGCGATACAATGAGTAGCATAGCACGAAACCACGGCGTAAGCTTACAAGAACTTGCAGGGGCTAACCCCCAAATTAAAAATCTTGATTTTATCGTAGTCGGTGAAACCGTTCATTTAGAGGTACAAGCTGAAAGTGCTACTAAATCTATTCCCACTGCGACAATCACTGTTGACAATGCCGACCCTGAAACATTGACAAAACAAAGACAGGAAACCAAGAAGCCTGAAAAAGTTGAAGTTGGTCTTTCAGATGCTGACATCGATTTACTAGCACGAATCGTTCGCGCCGAAGCACAAACTGAACCATTTGAAGGAAAAGTAGCCGTTGCAGATGTTGTCTTAAACAGAGTAGAAAGCAGTAAATTTCCCGACACAGTAAAAGAAGTCATATATGCGCCCGGACAATTTCAACCAGTTGCAAATGGTGAAATCAATAAGCCAGCTGATGAGGAATCAGTTGAAGCAGTTATGACGGCTTTAACGGATAATGGAGACATTGCCGAAGACGCGTTATTCTTTTACAATCCTTCCATCGCGACGAACCGTTGGCTAGATTCTAGACAAACTGCGGTAGTCATCGGACAACATGTATTTAAAAATTAGTGCATCGATCAAATCAATTGGCTCACCCCAAACGATTTGATTTTACATAGATTGGTGGGAAGATAGCTTTCTGCCCCGACAAGGAACCCCCAGTGAACAAACACTGGGGGTGAATTTTTTATCTAACTAAAACAGCTCTCGAGCCAACAAACGATATACATTCAAACGCTTTTCTTGTGAATGAGGAATGCTGCAGATCATTGCCTCATCAAAACCATAGTGTTCTTGTTCATCTCTTAATCTTTGAGCAATTTCTTTTACATCTCCAACTAAATGAAGCTTACGATTTTCTTTAATGGTCATTCGGTCCATTTCAGTTAATGGGTAATTCTGCGCCTCTTCAGGTGTTAGTGCTTGACCAATCCGACCTCTCATCAAATTTAATCGCGCAATATCTTGTGGGCCAGCTTCGAATTCAGCTTCTTCCCTTGTTTCTGCTGTGGTTACCATATAAGTAACACTTATTTCAGGTTTATCCATAAAAGCGGATGGCTGAAAATTGTATCGATATGCATCAAGGATTTCTGCAGTCATTTCTCCATTAAAAAACTGAGCAAAAGAATAGCCTACCCCCATCCGACCTGCCCGGAGAGCACTGTTGCCACTTGAACCTAAGAGCCAGGCTTCTGGTAAAACAATCTGTGCTGGTGTGGCCGCTGTTTTATTATATAAGCTATCTTCGGGTACCTCGTCGTTTATCAACTTTAAGGCAGTATCAAATTTTTCATACATATTATGAATCATCGGTTTGCGTCCTTCCGATAAGGCGTAAATCGAATAATTATCGCCTCCTGGAGCTCGGCCAGCACCAAAGTCAATTCTTCCTGGGGAAAAAGCACTTAAGGTTTTAAATACCTCCGCAAGCTTTAAAGGTGAATAATGCATCATCATGACGCCACCTGTTCCAATACGAAGCTTATTCGTTTTGGCCGCTAAATGGGCTGCTGTTACTTCGGGAGCAGAGCTGGCAAAAGCCTCTGTGCCATGATGTTCAGCCATCCACATGCGATAAAAACCTAATTCATCCGCAAGAACAGCAAGTTCTTCAGCATTTTTTAAAGCTTTCTGTGCTGTATTTCCTTTTGTTATCGGCGCTTGATCTAGTACACTTAATCTCATTTTCTTTTACTTCCTTTCCCTGTTCGGTTTATGTTGCTTCAATGACATAACCGATGTGTTTCTTCTATATAAATCAATGATTTAATACTTCGTTATCTTCTTCATTATAATCCTTCCCCAACACAATTTCTAAAATCCTGTTCAGCGTACACACCAACAAAGTATCAACCACTTACCTTTTATATAATACCTATTAATTCCATCTATGGATTTGTCCTCCTAGTGCTTCTTCCGACTATTCATGTTACATTAATACACGTAGCAAATGAACAAACAAAACATGAAATGGTGAGTAATCGCGGCTCATGTTCCCATGAGTTGAGGAAAGTCCAGGCTCGCCCGGTGCTGAGATGCCCGGAGTGTTCGTGCCATCTGCAAAGGTGGGCAGCAGACTCTTGTGTCTGTTGACGGCGGAGAAATCATGCTAAGTCCTTATCGGATATGCTGAGATTATCCTGAAAGTGCCACAGTGACGAGTTCTTCTGGAAACGGAAGAAATGGAACGGGTAAACCCCACGAGCGAGCAACCCAAACTTTGGTAGGGGCACCATCCTGAGGGAATTGAACCAAAGGGATGGATCGGTCAGATTGATCGATAGTCATATGATTACACCTGTTGTGCGAGAGTGGCATCGAATGCAGCACGCAGGAACAAAACCTGGCTTACAGCCATTTCATGCGCCGATTCATTTGTTGCAGATTTATTCTTACAACAATCACATAGAACATCTGTCTAGCGGATACATACCGTGCTAGACGGGGAGTTGGCGGTGCCCTGTTACCCGCAATCCGCCATAGCGGGGTTGAATTCCTACTTGAGGTAGAAACATGTAAGGTCTGCCTTGTGAAGATTGGTGTTGACAATTGGGTCCTACGCAATGGAAACCTATGAAATTGGTCAGGTCCGGAAGGAAGCAGCCATAAGTAGAACTTTCTATGTGCCGTAGGGTAGCCTAGTTCGAGCTAAAGTTCACAAGTAACGCTTGGTTGTTTCTATCGATAGTAGGTGCACGGTGTTACATATTGTAATAAAAAAAGACCCACTGGGTCTTTTTTTTTGCATACGTTTCAAATTTTATTTCAAATCTATTTAACTGGGAACCTTTTTAGAAAAAGGCTGAATATTTTATATTCGTACTGGCCGTTTACTTTTCTACTTCAACCTTCTGCTCTTTTTCTTGATCCGTTTTAAATAAATTTTTCGAAACAGCATTTAATTTATTTAAAAACCGATTGAAACCAAAGCCGACGAAAAAAGCAATGCTGATTTGGCCATACGGCGCGTTATCGAATTCAACAAATTCAACAAGGAAGATCCCACTCTGGATTAACGTCACGGCAATCACAGCAGTTCCCGTTGCAAAAATCGGGAAAAAGATGTACATAATCCAGACTCGGTAGTTCGTTAAATTGTCCCTCATATAATGCGAGCAAAACATATACAAATGACGTAAAGAACCGCCTATGGACCCCGCAAAGAAGTAGTACAAAAAGATTTCGATATCGGATATGATGGGAAACGATTTTTCTAGTTGTCCGGTCCAAAGAGCACCTACTGCTAAGAAACTACCGAAAAATAATAAGGATAGATACGTAAGGATGACCACTTTTAACCATTTAGGCATTCCAGCACCCCCGGTAAGATACATATATCTTATGTAGAAGCGAGGAAAATGTTCAAATCCACTATTTAAACCAGCCTTTTTCAACAATGCACTCTTCATTTGTGTTTTTTACCACGATATCAAACTCCCGGCGATAAGGATGCATGAATAGTTCATATTGGATTCTACGTTCTACATGGGATTTCCTTAAATAATTGATATCTGTTCCTCTTTCAGAAACATCACGGATACTTCTTCGCATCAACTCTGTTTCTCCGTCGGTATATATGTATATTTTTAAATCATATAGATTGAGATTTGTGAAGGAGACAGTCATGCCTTCGACGATATTGATCTTGTTGTTTGCTGAAATGAAATGGCTCTTAGTAAAGTTTGTGCCTATTGTGTAAAAATCTAAACCATTCCTAATCATTTGAATATCTCTTTCTAGTACGAAATGATTATGAGCAGCCGGATGACAAGCGGTCATTTTATCACGATGAAGTTCATGTTGATATTCATATTCAATTGTCGTGTACTTCCTAAGGTGCGAGCCAATAATATAGGTGTCGGTGTTAATATAATTCACGTTCTCCTCACCCAAAAGGTTTATAAGTTTTTGGGCAAACGTTGTCTTCCCAGATGCCCCATGACCCGAAATTCCAACGATGATTCTTTTATTCTCGTTTCGAATGTAATTAGCAATCTCCTGTAAGACCTTGTCCATATTTTCCTCCATGTGTTTCGTTATGTAATTTTTATTGTATTTTTTTTTTTGTTGTTACGAACAAATATAATTGCAGTTCAAATTTTACTATAAAATGATTGAACACTTAAAACTACTGAAAATGAATTGTTTATTTACCTAATCTTACTTCTATTCGCGTTATTTGTACTTCATTCGCGAAAAACTCTAGTCTATTTACACGAATCCTCATTCAATTCACGTAATTCCCCTTTCTATTCGCAAACGTCTTTTCTATTCACGTAATTTGCACTTCTATTCGCGAAAAACTCTGGTCTATTCACGCGAATCCTGGTTTAATACACGTAATTCCTCTTTCTATTCACAAACGACTTTCCTATTCCTGTCATATAGAGAAATACTAAAGAACGCACAATAAAAGGGACAATTAAAACCTTCTTAGAAGGTTAATTGTCCCACTTTTTACATTGCTCCCATTCCACCGTCGGCCCGATATTGGGCTCCTGTGATAAAGCTGCTTTCATCAGAGGCCAGGAATAAAACCAAGTTTGCGATATCGCTGGATTGCCCATAGCGTCTTAATGGAATGGTCTTAGCTAACCGTTCTTCATCGACGTTGAGTCCTTCCTCTAAGTCGCGGGCCATGCTGGTATTCACCGGTGATGGATGAACCGAGTTGACACGAACATTTGTTTTAGCAACTTCAATGGCAGCTGCTTTGGTTAACCCCACCACCGCATGTTTTGACGCGATATAAGGAGATAGCCGCTTACTTCCGTGAAGGCCTGAAACAGAAGAGGTGTTGATGACACTCCCATATCCTTGCTTTGTCATGACAGGGAGAACATATTTCAACCCTAAAAATACGCCACGGGCATTCACATTCATCACTTGATCGAAGTCCTCGACACTTATATCAACAAGACGTCCCATTTTTCCAACGATTCCAGCATTGTTAAAAAACACATCAATCTTGCCAAACTGCTCGACGGTTTGATTGACGTAATTCTGAACGTCCGCTTCTTTTGATACATCCGCTTGAATCGTTAACACTTCCCCGTATGATTCAAGTTCCTTTTTAACCTCCTGAAGAGCTTCTTCAAAGAGATCAACTAAGATCACTTTCGCTCCTTCGCGAAGGAATCTTTCCGCCGTCACCTTCCCGATGCCGCCTGCTCCGCCTGTAATTAACGCAACTTTCCCTGCTAATCTTTCCACTCCACTTCCCCCTATATTCTATTTTAATAGTTTTAATACCGACCGATAATGCGCGTTTACAAAAGGGATTACCTGTTCGGGTGCTTCAACATGAATAAAATGACCTGTGTTAGGAATGATTTCTATTGTTGCATGTGGAAATTGCTCGTCCCTCGTTTTATAAGCAAAATCAGTTGGAATATACGGATCATTTTCTCCCCACAAAATCGTGACCGGCTTCTTAATCTGAGTAAGGTTTTGATAATGCTCTACTAATTCCAGATTCGCAGAGCGATATAATTCTAGAATCACATTACGGGTTTCTTCTTTCTCAAAAATAGTGAAAAAGTCTTCAAGAATGTCTTCATCAACAGAAGGGATTTCCTTTTTCATATTGGTCATCCAGGCTTCCTTATTGGCCATCGCCTCGACCACTCTTTCTCCTAATTCTGGTGTACGCCATTTTCTAGCAAGTGGATGCCATCTGTATCCCGGAACTAAACAGGTGTCACTAATGATTAAACTTTCCACTTTCTCTGGGAATTCACAAGCCCACCGGAGCCCAATCATTCCACCCCAGTCATGGACCACAAGATGGACTTTCTCTAGAGATAACGCTTCCATAAAATCAGAAATAAACGCAACATACTTCTCCCAAGTTGAACCATAAGGGAAACGATCACTTTGTCCAAAACCCGGAAGGTCAGGGGCTATAGACCGGAACCCTTGCGAAGCAATTTCCGGAATAAGATGCTTCCAAAGCATGCTTGATTCAGGTACTCCGTGGATAAGAAGTACAGCTGGGTCCGAGCTGGAACCTTCTTCTATGTAGGAAATACTTTGGTTTTTTAGCTGTAAGGTTTTTTTCGATAGCATCATGTTCTCTCCTTAAGATATTGTCAATTTCCAATAGATTAAATATTTAGTTAAATTGTACCATTTAATAGGTGAAAAGTGATGAAGTATTTTAATATCGTCTGGTGAAAACATATGGTTTTACATAGATATTAATATACATTGTTGGCACTTTTGTTAGCTATTCGCAAATTTATAATATCTTCTAGTTACCTAAAAACCTTCTTTCTATATGGATTCTACACCGTATATGTTTTTGGAGACGGACCTAACAGTTTTTTTTTTGAAAATGAAAAAAGCCTCACTCCCATTAAAAATGAGTTAGGCTTAATATTAATTGTTTTAAGAAGATAAATGAAGAAGGTTATCTATCTCTCCCTATGTGAATTACCCTCGCCGTTTTAAAACAAAAGCAAAAATAATGGCAATCACAGGATAAAGTAAAAGAAGTCTAAAAGGACCTCCTTGTGTGAATAGGACAATGCCAGGAATGATAAATGATATACCGCTATACAAGAGGGCTTTCCAGGACTTACGCACAAAACCAAACACCAGAAATACACATGTAGCGATGATTAACCCCCATAAAATGATAGCAATTGAGATGAATCCAACGCTCGACATGATTGAGCCTAAAAGGATGTCACTCATCTTGTACTCCTCCTTATAATTCCAACTCAAAGACTTTCCATTTTCACTATTATTATACTTCGTTTTTCCAATTTTTGTTAGTTCACTGCAAACTATTTTTCTTTTCATCACATTAAAGGTAACTAACCGAATGTACTGAATATACGGTAATTGGTTACAATTCAAAAATACTTTGCAATCATTTTTTATAAATAGTAAAATATTTTTTTAGTGATAAAAATATACATATAAAAAGAGGGGTTTTATGAACATACTATGGGATTTCGATGGAACACTTTTTAATACATATCCATCTCTTGTCGAGGGTTTTATACACCTAAGTGGACGTGAACTTAATCATGTTGAAGTATTAAAATGGCTGAAAAAGGATTCAAAAACCGCTTTTAAGCATTATGGTATCGATGAAAGTGAAAGAGCAGAATACCAACGATTACATAATGAGTATGCAAGGACTAGTAGCGTTCCTTTTGACCATCTTGAGGAAGTGCTATCCCGTGTAGATAGTAATGTAATTGTCACTCACCGGGATAAAGAATCGACGATTTATCTTCTTGAGAAGTTCAATTTAAGAAAGTATTTTAAGGATATTGTAGCGGTTGAAGAACAAGGTTTCACAAGAAAACCTGATAGTTCTTCCTATGAATATGTCCTTAAGAACCATCGCATTGATTTGGTAGTTGGTGACCGTGATTTAGACTTGATTCCTGCAAGAAAGCTAAAGATTACAACCGTTGCTTTCCAAAATAAAGACATCGAAGCCGATTTTCATATTGAAAGCTATGCTGACTTTGTTCCGATGGTTCTCGAACAATTATAAGAAATGCAAAAACCCTTAGATTTTTAGGTCTAAGGGTTTTATGGTTTTTATTGTAAGGGATATGCTAGTTGCTTGCTTCCAAGTAGTTCATTGATAAACGATTATAACCTACCTGCTGACTTGTATAGTACTTTGTTTTTATTGTCAATCTGCTGATCTAGCCAACTGATCAAATCTCCTAAAAACTTTTCTCTCCCTGCCTCATCAAACGGACGATGTCTTGCATTAGGATACTCGAGAACTTGTTTATCTTTGGACCCAACTTGCTTAAAAAACTGGTTCAACTTTTTGGGTGGAGTAATTTTATCATCTACTCCGTATTGCAATAATAATGGCACATTAATGGAAAGTGCGTTATTCACGACATGTTTTGATGCTTGGAGTAAACCTCGCCCTAACCCTGGTGTTGCTGTATTATGCCTTAAGCCCTCAGGGTTGTATTTAGCCTGTAACGCCGGGTCCTTTGCCTGTAATTGAAAATTACCTGATTTTATAATCTTCAAGTCAGGTTTAAGTTTGCCCATTACCAAAACCCCTAAGCGCTCAAAAGCTGTTGGCTCATAAGAGATACCTGGTGATATCGCAACGACCCCTGCAATACCCTCGCTATGCTTGAGAGAATAATCAAGAGAAATTACCCCTCCCATACTATGGCCAATCACGTACAGAGGTAAATTAGGTTCTTTGAGAGTAACAAGCTTTCTTAATTCATGAATATCTCCTCTAAACTCATTCCAACTCCTAATAAACCCTCTTTTCCCAGAGCTTTTCCCATGCCCACGTAAATCCACAGCATAAACAATATAGTGATTCTTAGCCAAGCTTGATGTTATATTTTGTAATCCTCCACTATGATCACCAAAGCCGTGTATTAACATAATTACTGCTTTAGCCTTCGTTTTCGGTTGGATTCGCCGGTAGAATAATTCCGCTCCATCCAATCCATTATACTTTCCTTCTGTTGTTACCATCTATGTAATCCTCCAGTAGCGCACAATTGAATACAAAACTAATGCTTTTCATTTAATTATTTCCATAAAGTCAGTTTTACAATACAGTACATTATAACGGAAACTGAATGATAATTCATTTCTTATGATCATATTTTCCCTTCTAAATATGAAACTTTTGTGAATTAAATACCACACTTTCAAAAACTTGGCTTACAGTATGTAAAAAAGAACAGCCATTAAATTAGCTGTTCTTTTACTTTGCCTGGCAACGTCCTACTCTCACAGGGGGAAACCCCCCACTACCATCGGCGCTGAGAAGCTTAACTTCCGTGTTCGGCA
>NZ_JACWFH010000007.1:429263-429449 GCF_019749255.1 Mesobacillus maritimus
TACCTTAGGCTGTACAGTCGCCTCCGCTTTTCACAATCCAGCTGCAGAAGCCAAACCGTACGGCTGTTTCGCTCTCTCCTGCGAAGTCAAAAAGCGACTTCTTCTCGAGAGCTCCAACATCCTATCGGTTTAAACGGGCTTCTTCCGCTTCTTAATTTTGGTTAAGTCCTCGATCGATTAGTATCA
>NZ_JACWFH010000008.1:0-126253 GCF_019749255.1 Mesobacillus maritimus
CATTTTTGTACATAATTAAATTAGCATTTCTAAACAGAGAAGTCTGCTCGATGCCCATACTAGGTTGAAGAAGAGGAGTATGGGAACAGAAAGGCCAGCTCAATACCCATACTAGGTTGAAGAAGAAGAGTATGGGAACAGAGAGAGCCGCTCGATGCCCATAGTCGGGTGAAGAAGAGGAGTATGGGAACAGAGAGGTCCGCTAGATGCCCATACTGGGGTGAACAAGAGTAGTATGGGAACAGAGAAGTCTGCTCGATGCCCTTACTAGGTTGAAGAAGAAGAGTATGGGAACAGAGAAGCCTGCTAGATGCTCATACTAGACCAAGAAAGAGGAGTTTGGTAAATGAAAGCCCCCCTCAATGCCCATAATGGTGAAGAAGATAGTGAAGACTGTAGGATCCCTAACTGATAATGACGATATTCAGAAAGGACCCCAATAGGTGTTATTGGTGACCTACGTGATGAGGGACTCGCCAACTAAGGGCACCAATAAAGGTGATAGATGACCTAAGTGAAGAAGCCAATAACAAGAAAGGTAACCAATAAGCTTCATTGGCGCCCTGAGTGGTAAAGACAAAGACAACCACAAAAAGGTCACCAACAAAACCTCCCAATATCACTAACTATGAATTTTGGCATACTTGTCCCCACATCTTCATATATTGTACAAACTGTCCAATCAAAGGAATGGTGGGGTAACATGGGGTCAAGAGCTGATGATATCCGGAAGAGAATTGAAAAACGTAAGCGGGAAAGAGATCGTATGGAGAAAAGGGCCAGGCCGATGAACCGGAATAACCTGCCTGAAACAGAGGAGCTTTATGGATTTGATAAGCTCCCGTCGTATGATGCAGGTCCAGGGGACGGCAATCATCCATTGTTTAAGAAGGAAGTTTTCATGTTGAAAATTCTTGCTTCTGCTTGTCTCGTCCTCGTTGTGGCAATCCTGTTTCGTAGTGATGTGGAACGGGTGGAGCCGATTAAAAACTTTGTGACGAACACAATGGAAACTGATTTTCAATTTGCTGCTGTTTCTGATTGGTATCAAGATCAATTCGGAAAGCCGCTAGCCCTTCTCCCGACGAAAGAGAAGGAGGCAGAGGTGCCTGATAGCAGGAACAACACGCATTATGCACTGCCTGCTTCGGGGAAAATTCTCGAGGACTTTGGCGATAATGGGCAAAGAATTACGATTGAAACAGGCAAGGACGCCCCAGTTGAAGCAATGAGTGAGGGACTTGTCCGTTTTGTCGGCACGAAAGAAGGGTTCGGGAAGACAGTCATCATCCAGCATGCGGACAAGAGCGAATCATGGTATGGAAATCTAGCTGACTTTGATGTAAATGTGTATGAGTATATCAGCTCAGGAGTTTCGGTCGGCAAAGCTTCATCAGTAGCCAATGAAGAAAAAGGTTCCTTTTATTTTGCGATTAAAAAAGGCGATGATTTTATTGATCCCATTGGGGTGATCAAATTTGAATAAAGCTGTTAGCCTTTTTTCAAAAATCCATATCCATCCGCTGCTTTGGGTTGTTGTTGCTGTGGCAATTTTAACGGCCCATTTTATCGAGCTGTCTTTATTGCTGCTAATCATTTTTATTCATGAGATGGGCCACGCAGCGGCAGCTTCTTTTTTTTCGTGGAGAATTAAAAAGATTTCATTGTTGCCGTTCGGTGGCGTGGCTGAGATGGATGAGCATGGCAATCGCTCTCTATATCAAGAGACTGTAGTCGTTAGTGCTGGTCCAATTCAGCATATTTGGATGGCTGCTCTCGCTTATGGTCTCTTTTCGATGGGGGTTATCCCTGAATATTGGTACGACCGATTTACGGAATTTAACTTAATGGTGTTATTGTTCAATCTTTTGCCAGTATGGCCGCTTGACGGTGGCAAGCTGATTTTTTTACTATTAAGCCTTCGAAAAGCGTTCCCGCGAGCGCATGTTCAGACCATCTTTGTCTCTGCAGCCGTCTTGGTGCTTTTTGCAATCGCGATGCTGTTAATTGGTCCTTTTACGTTAAATGTTATGATTATTATCGCTTTTCTCGCGTTTTCGCTATTTTATGAGTGGAAGCAGCGGCGCTACGTGTTTATTCGGTTCTTAATGGAACGATATTATGGAAATCAAGGGGAGTTTAGGCAGCTGATGCCGATTGAAGTAACCGAGGAGGAAGAAATCACTACCGTTCTCGAACATTTTCAACGAGGTTGTAAGCATCGAGTGATTGTCAAGAAAAAAGACGGGACAGAGGCGGCGCTTGATGAAAATGAACTATTACATGCTTATTTTGCTGAAAAGAATCTTCAAGGCAAAATGGGCGACTTGGTTTACATTTATTAACGGGAAGAGAATTTGCTTTCCTTTTATAAAAAATAGCATAATAGATAAGCAGGAACTTCTGGATTCCTGCTTATTTTTATTTTAATAAAGTGGGGAACTAAATTGGATCAATTAATCATCAATGCGTTAACAAGAGAAAAGCGGTTTGCGCTTCTAAAAAATGAAAAACTTGAACGTCTTTACATAGAACAACCTGACCAGCAGTCTTTGGTGGGGAATATTTATCTCGGGGTCGTTGAGAAAGTAGTCCCAGGAATGAATGCGGCGTTTGTCCAGTTTGGCGAAGAAAAAAGTGGGTTTTTGTTTCGTGATAAATTGCCTTCCTTTGTTCTTGATCCGCGAAGCAAGGAGGAAAAAGCCAATCGAAGCATTTCAGGATATCTTCATCAAGGTGAAAAATTGCTTGTCCAAGTTGAAAAGGATGCTGCTGGGACAAAGGGTGCAAAACTCACCGCAATCATTGAGATTCAGGGTGATCATTTAATCTATATGCCTTCAGGAAAATATACCGCAGTCTCAAAAAAGGTAGGTGAAGCTGAGGTCAAGAAAAAGTGGCGTGCCTTTGGTGAGCAATTGAAAACAGAGGAAGAAGGCATCATTTTTCGAACATCTGCCACTTCGCAAACTGAAGAAACGCTGAAGGAAGAATTTGAACGATTGCGCCAGGACTATCAGGAATTAGCGCTTCAGGTTAAAAATAAGAAAAAGCCAGGAATTGTGATGGCTAAGGATTTCTTTTATGAAGAGTTACTATCACTGATGAGCAGTCTCAGGTCAGGAGAAGTCATTGCCGATGATCAGTTGCTAAAGAAAAGACTAGAAGGAAATAAGGATAATTCTAGCCTAGATATTCGCTATCATCAAAAATCAGAAAATATCTTCGAGGCTTACGGAATTGAAAAAGAAATTGAAAGGCTCTTAAAAAGAGTCGTTTGGCTAGATAACGGTGCTTATTTGATCTTTGATATCGCTGAAGCGCTAACGATTATCGATGTGAATACAGGAAGATTCTCTAGTAAAAATGACTTGAGAGCTACGGTGGTTGCTACGAATAAGCTCGCCGCAAAGGAAATTGCTCGACAGATTCGCCTGCGAGATCTTGGTGGGATGATTTTGATTGATTTTATTGATATGAAGAATGCTGAGGATAGAGAAGCGGTGATTAAGGTGCTGGAAACGGCCCTTGCGGAAGATGGTCGGCGTACAAGAATTGCTGGGCTAACGGAGCTCGGAATCTTACAGCTTACGAGGAAAAAGACGAAATTGACAATTTCTGAGGCAATGACCACACATTGTAAGGTATGCAGTGGCACTGGGAGGGTATTAAGTGCAGAAACGCTGGCTTTCCGTCTTGAACGCGAGTTGTGGGATCATCGTCAATCAGACTATGAAGCTGCTTTAATTGAGGCAACAGATGAGGTTATTGAGGTATTCTCAGGAGAAAACGATGTACATCGAATGCGAGTAGAGGATGCAGTCGGAGTGAAAATCTTCTTTAGCAAAAGACAATCCCCGAAGCCTGACTACAATATCCGTCAGCTCGGGACCGTTAAAGAGATTTCAATAAAGGCAGACAAATAAAACGGTGATTCCCATCAGTTGGGTATTCCCACATTCGAAAATCTGTGCTAAAGTAAGGGATGGATTAACTGAGGTACAGATCAGATTAGGATTGACAAAGATAGCATCCTATGATAGTATTTTCATGTTATGTTTGTAGCGCACCCGTGCTACAACCGCACAGACCAGGTCAATAAGCTTTGCTTAAAGCAAACGCCTGCGGATGGCGAGTCTGAGTCTAAGAGGAGGTGCAGTGGAATGTACGCAATTATCGAAACTGGCGGCAAGCAAATCCGTGTAGAAGAAGGACAAGCAATCTACATCGAAAAGCTTAACGCTGAAGCTGGTGAAACAGTAACTTTTGACAAAGTTCTTTTTGTTGGTGGAGAAGACGTGAAGGTAGGAAGCCCAGTTGTTGAAGGAGCTTCTGTATCTGCTAAAGTTGAAAAGCAGGGCCGTCAAAAGAAAATCATCGTTTTCAAATACAAAGCGAAGAAGAACTATCGTAAAAAGCAAGGTCATCGTCAGCCATACACTAAAGTTGTTATTGAAAAAATCAACGCTTAAGGTTGGCTCTCAATGATTGACGCTGTGATTTATCGTACACAATCCGGTGCCATTCAATCCTTTGCTATTAGCGGCCATGCATTTTTTGCTGAACGGGGTCAAGATATCGTCTGTGCAGGCGTATCCGCTGTATCTGTTGGCGCAATCAATGCCGTGCATGCCTTAACTGGCATCACTCCTGAGATCACTCATGATGAGGACGGCTTTCTCCGCTGTACTTTACCGAAAAATCTTTCGGAGAGTGTAAATGAGAAGGTACAACTTCTACTCGAGGGAATGGTTGTCCAATTGCAAACGATTGAGGAAAATTATCGAGAACACATAAAAATTACCTTCAAAAAGTAGGAGGTGGAATACATGTTATTGAAATTGGATCTTCAATTGTTCGCTTCCAAAAAGGGAGTAGGTTCTACAAAGAACGGACGTGACTCTCATGCTAAGCGCCTAGGTGCTAAGCGTGCAGACGGTCAGTTTGTATCTGGTGGCTCTATCCTTTACCGTCAACGCGGAACAAAAATTTACCCAGGTGTAAACGTGGGTAAAGGTGGCGACGATACACTATTCGCGAAGGTTGATGGCGTTGTTAAGTTTGAGCGCCTAGGCCGTGACAAAAAGCAAGTAAGTGTTTACCCAGCAGCTCAAGAAGCTTAAGTAAACCAGGAAAACCCTAGCCTATGTGGTTAGGGTTTTCTTTTTTATTTTCTGAGTTAAAGGTAATTGCATTTTATCTACAGGTTGATTGGAGCGGAAGGCACGAAGACTCCTGCCGGACTGCCCGCGAACCGCCCGTGCCTGGAACATAAATCAACAACTAAGTTTCATCACAAAGCCTTTTTTTATCCAATGATATTACCAAATCTTGCAGTTCCAGCCTAAATTTGCTTACCTTTTCCCGCTTTTTTGTTATACTAACAAAAGACAGTTTTCTACGATTAGGAGTATTATCTATGAAAAAAGATTGGGATACCTTAGAGGTATTAAAGCATGCACGCCATGATTGGCTGAATAAGATCCAATTGATAAAAGGGAACCTATCATTAAATAAAGTGGACAGGGTGAAAGAAATCGTCGAGGAGATTATCTTCGAAGCTAGGCAGGAATCCAACCTAACCAACCTAAACCTCCCTCAATTTGCTTCTTCGCTGTTAACCTGCAATTGGGATCAACATTCTTTTCAACTAGATTATGAAGTGAAAAAAACGCTCAATATCCACCATCTTGATGACCAGCTGCTTGCCCATTGGACAAGTAGGTTATTTGAGACGTTAGATGCATGTATCGAAAAATTTCAGGAAAACCATCTATCCGTGAGTATCCAAGCGGACGAGAAGGAGACTCGTTTCTTTTTTGATTTCAGCGGAATACTAACCGATAAAAGCTCATTCCTTCGTTTTTTAGAAGAGCCAGTAGATTCAAATACGAAGATTGTGGTAAGTGCTGTTTCAGAAGAAGAAGTATCGTTTGAAATTTTTACGATTCCTTCACAACGGGTATGATAATACTGAAATCATCCATAAAAAAATTAATTCAAGACAGGTGGTAATTTAATACAATGTTTGTCGATCAGGTGAAAATTTATGTAAAAGGCGGCGATGGCGGTAACGGAATGGTCGCCTTCCGCAGAGAAAAATATGTGCCAAATGGTGGACCTGCTGGTGGCGATGGTGGTCGAGGAGCCAACGTAGTCTTTGAAGTTGAAGAAGGTTTGCGCACCTTGATGGATTTCCGCTATAAGCGTCATTTTAAAGCGCCTCGTGGAGAACACGGGATGTCAAAGAACCAGCACGGTCGAGGTGCTCAGGATATGATTGTTAAGGTTCCACCGGGCACGGTCGTGACTGATGCAGCAACGCAGGAAGTCATTGCCGACCTTACTGAGCATGGTCAACGCGCAGTGGTTGCCAAAGGTGGCCGTGGTGGCCGTGGGAACAGTCGTTTTGCGACACCTGCAAACCCTGCACCAGAATTATCCGAAAACGGGGAACCAGGTCAGGAAAGAGATGTTGTCCTTGAGCTGAAACTGCTTGCAGATGTCGGCCTTGTTGGCTTCCCGAGCGTTGGAAAATCAACATTATTGTCTGTAGTTTCTGCAGCTCGTCCGAAAATTGCTGAGTACCATTTTACAACGATTGTTCCGAATCTAGGTATGGTCGAGACGGAAGACGGTCGTAGCTTTGTTATGGCTGATTTACCAGGACTTATTGAAGGCGCCCATTCAGGTGTTGGACTAGGTCATCAATTTTTACGACATATTGAACGAACAAGGGTCATTGTGCACGTGATTGATATGGCAGCCGTTGAAGGTCGGGATCCTTATGAAGATTATTTAATCATTAATAAGGAATTGGAAGAATATAATCTTCGCTTAACCGAGCGTCCACAAATCATTGTTGCCAATAAAATGGACATGCCAGAAGCGGCCGATAATCTTGCTGCATTTAAAGAGAAACTTACGGAGGATCATCCGGTGTTCCCTATTTCTGCTTTTACAAGGGAAGGCTTGCGTGATTTGTTGTTCTCGATCGCTGATACGATTGAGAAAACACCAGAGTTCCCGCTCCTTGAAGAGGTTGAGGACAACCCAGGTGAAAATCGTGTTATATACAGACATGAAGAGGACACTGACAAGTTTACGATTACAAGGGATCCAGATGGTACGTTCATTATCTCCGGCGAAACGATCGAAAAGCTGTTTAAGATGACGAACTTTGCTAGTGAAGAATCCACTCGTAAGTTTGCTCGCCAAATGCGTGGGATGGGCATTGATGACGCACTTCGTGCACGCGGAGCGAAGGATGGCGATACCGTTCGCATCCTGAAATATGAATTCGAATTTGTTGAATAGTTGAATGAACCACGGGGTGGAGAAATGAAGCTGAACCATTTCGATAAGAAATTTTATCTTGTTAGAGAAGATGTGCTTCCGGAGGCAATGAAAAAGACATTAGATGCCAAGGAAATGATTGAACGGGGCAAAGCCGATTCTGTATGGGATGCGGTTCAGAAGGTCGATTTAAGCAGAAGTGCTTATTATAAGTACCGTGATACTGTTTACCCGTTTCATACTGTTGTAAAAGAGCGGATCATCAGCTTGTTTTTCCATCTTGAGGACCGTTCTGGAACTTTATCCGAGCTGTTGAGCCTTGTCGCAAAAAGTGGTTGCAATGTGCTGACCATTCACCAAACGATTCCCCTACAGGGGCGAGCCAATGTTACTCTAAGTTTAAACATTGGGGATATGAAGGTGGAGATGGATGAGTTGCTGACAAGGCTTCGCCAGCTTGAATTTGTTGAAAAAGTAGAAGTACTTGGATCTGGTGCTTAAGTTTTTAAGTACTTAAGATCCTTACATAGAAAAAAGAATGCTTAAAAGTGGTGCGGCGGGACTTGGTCCTTCTGCACCTTTTGACAACAGGGGGAGTGAGGGAGAAACAATGAAGATTGGTTATTTGGGCCCGCGGGCCACGTTTACAGATCTAGCAGTTCGTCATTTATTTCCTGGGGAGGAAGCAACCCCGTTTGTGACCATTCCTGAATGCATTGATTCGGTAGAAGAAGGTTTTTGTGATTTTGCGGTTGTTCCGATTGAAAATGCACTTGAAGGATCGGTCAATATCACATTAGATTATTTGATTCATGAGGTACCATTATTTATCATTGGCGAGGCAACAGCGCCGATTCAGCAGCATTTGATGGTGCATCCAGAAAATGAAGGTCGTTGGCCAGAGGCAGAATTGATTTTAAGCCATTCGCACGCACTTGCTCAATGCCATAAATTTCTCCACCGTGAAATGAAGGGGGTCGCAAGCGAAAGAATGACCTCCACAGCCGCTGCGGCTCAATATGTCCAGGAGCATCCTGAAAAGAACCTTGCTGCGATTGCAAACGGACTGGCTGCATTGGAATATGGATTAACCATCGTTAGGGAGAACATTCATGATTATGACCATAATCATACTAGATTCGTGGTGTTATCAAAGCAAGAGCAAGCTTTGCCACCATCTGAACTTGTGAGCAAAGGCTCGAAAACTACTTTGGTTGTAACATTGCCTTCCGACCGCACTGGGGCACTCCACCAAGTGTTATCGGCTTTCTCGTGGCGCAACCTGAATTTATCGAAAATTGAGTCTAGACCGACAAAGACAGGACTTGGAAATTACTTCTTTATTATTGACATTGAACAACAAATGGACGAAGTCCTCATTCCTGGGGCCATGGCCGAACTCGAAGCACTTGGCTGCTCCGTGAAGGTACTAGGAAGTTATCCTTCTTTTAAGCTATAGGATGAGCTAGAGTTCTATTTGCCTGAAGCTGGTTAAAATAGAGCGGTTCTAATAACCTGAAACAGGTTTAAGTATAGTAGAACGGTAAAATAGAATCATAAAATTTCAAAGAGGCTACACTCCCAGCCGCTCTACCAAGCGACTTAATGAGTGTAGCCTCTTATTATTAATCGGTTAGATCAATCAAGTACCCAGCTTCTTTCATTGCTGCTTCGGCTTCGTCTAATGCGCGTTCGCTTTGGGCGGCAATCGTATGGATATGGATGCCTTCTGTTAGTTCGGAGAGGTATCCGGAATTTGTACTTTTGATTTTCTCCATAAATTGCTTCACTTCACGGCGGTTTGAAACCATAATGGAAGCCGTTAAATCACCATAAACAGGGTGCTCGATGCGGACATCCTTAACCGTGACTCCTTGGTCGACGAGGATGTTCAATTCTTCTTCGGTTTCTTCAGGAGAATGACTGCAGGCAATCGTTCGTTCGGTCAGAACCGCTGGCGAACTTGTATGCATGTAAAGATACCCCTGACTTGTCGCAATAATTGGTTCGTTCCGCGCCTTTAACAAGGTAATATCTCCGACAATCACCTGACGACTGACGTTCGTTTGTGCCGCAAGCTCCCCGCCTGTTATCGGTTCGGTACTTGATTTTAAGATATCCAATAAAAGGGTGCGTCGCTCTTCACCTAATACTTTTTTCATTTTGTAACTCTCCTTAATCAAACTTCCCTTTAAAAATTGTACCATATCTCAGCGACGAAGTTCATTCATCTCTGCCTGTTGCGCGAGTTCCGCTATATAACCACCAAGACTTCTAACATCTTCTTCAGAGGTCTGCCTTCCAAACGAAATCCGAAAAAATTCCTTTGCAGCTTTACCAGTTACGCCAATCGCCGCCATCGTTTTGGACGGAGTTAATAGCCCGACGTGACAAGCTGTTCCAGTTGAGATGGCAAATCCCCTTCGATTGCATTCAAGCATCACCCACTGACCTTCATGGCCGTGGAGGCACATGCCAATCAGCCCAGGGAGCTGTGAAGGGTAAATCGTTACAGAATTCCCTATCAAGGAAAATTGACTTGTAAACACTTCCCGTAAAAAGGTTAAACGGTCCATCTCCTCATCAAGTCTCGTAACAGCCTTCTGAGCGGCTAAGGTCATTGCAAGAATCCCTGGAACATTAACCGTCCCTGCTCGAAGGCCCTTTTCATGGGTAACTCCCTCAATATAAGGTCTCCAAGCCACTCTGGGATTCACGTAAGCTACCCCTGTTCCTTTTGGACCGTAAAATTTATGTCCCGATATGGACAGCGCATCAACTACAGAAGAGACTTCTTGAATCGGAGTTTTTCCGAAAGACTGAACGCAATCACTATGCAGCAGAACCTGATTCTTTTTACATAAAGAGCTAATTTCCTTTATAGGCTGCAAGGTTCCAATTTCAGGATTAGCATGTTGGATGGAAACTAAAATGGTGTCCTCCCGCATCGCTTCTTCAACTGCAGCAACCTCTATCTTTCCCTCCCTATTAAACGGTAAATAGGTTACCTCGTAGCCTTCTTTTTGAAGCATTTTCATGACAAGATAAACCGAATCATGTTCGGCAATCCCGGTAATGATATGAGCCCCTTCTTTTAGCTTTCCTGATAATAAAGCACGAATGCCAAGCAAATTACTTTCCGATCCTCCTGAGGTAAAAAAAATCCCGTCAGCTTCAACAGCGAATAACTTACTCATTTCTTTCCGGGCATTCTCCAGTAGGGCATTTGCTTGATACCCGATATCATGCAGACTTTGACTGTTCCCATAGTATTCTGTAGCGGTTTTAACATACAAGTCGGCGGCTTCTTTATCGAGCGGGCTGCTAGCAGCATAATCGAAATATTTCATTCTCAGTCTCCTAAAATATAAAAATATCTTGTCAATAGTTTAAATCTATGTAAATATAGGTGTCAAGACACCTGTAAAATCAGGAGGAAAGAAATGATGAAAATTGCGAATGTGCTGATTGTGGGCAGTGGCATCGCTGCTTTACAGTTAGCAAGAACCTTAAAAGAGGATTTAAATGTGATGGTTCTCACAAAAAGTACGACGACAAATGGAAATTCACATATGGCTCAAGGCGGTGTCGCAGCAGCATTAGGTGTAAAGGATCATCCCAATTTACATTACCTTGACACACTGGAGGCAGGCAGAAACCACAATGATTCAGAAGCAGTAAAGGAGTTAACGGAAGAAGCCCCAGATATCATCGAAGAACTGTTAGAAGCAGGATGTTCTTTTGATTTTAATGAAAATGGGCATTTAAAGCTCGGCATGGAAGGGGCTCATTCTGAAAAGAGAATCGTCCATAGCGGTGGGGATGCGACAGGAAAAGCGATTGTTGAGTTTCTTGTCTCCCAATTAGGTAGCCATATCACAGTTCAGGAAAATGTCTTTGTTTATGAATTGATCGTAAACGTCGAAGGTCAATGTATTGGAGTGAAGGGGAAACTTCGAGGCGGGAAAACTGAATACTATTATGCAGACCATGTTGTGCTTGCGACTGGCGGCTGCGGGCAGTTGTATCATTTTACATCCAATGCGGAAACGGTGACAGGAGATGGTTTAGCGCTAGCCTACCTTGCCGGAGCAGAGCTTGTTGACATGGAGTTTATTCAGTTTCACCCTACCCTTCTGTATGTAGACGGACATACGAAAGGCTTGATTTCCGAAGCTGTCCGCGGGGAAGGAGCGAGGCTTGTAACGGAGGAGGGCACTTTCATTATGGAAGACGTCCATCCGCTTAAGGATCTTGCGCCGCGTCACATAGTATCGCAAACCATCTATGAATACTTAAAACTGGGAAAACCCATTTATTTAGATATTAGTAAGGTTGAAAATTTCACTGAGCGTTTTCCAACGGTCTCGGCAATCTGTCGCGAGTCAGGGGTAGAGCTGGCATCAGACCGATTGCCCGTTGCTCCTGGAAGTCATTTTTTAATGGGAGGAGTTAAAACAGACCGCTTGGGACGAACCAATATTGCTGGTCTTTATGCGATTGGAGAGGTAGCCTGTACCGGTGTTCATGGAGCCAACCGCCTCGCCAGCAATTCTTTGCTAGAAGGATTGGTTTATGGGAAACGACTTGGAAACTGGCTTAATGCTCAATCGGAGTTAAAAGTAATTGCTAATGATAACAAAGCTATGCCATTCGAGGGACCAGCATCATTAACACCTGCACAAAAGGAAAATCTGTCTCTCCCGGATAAACATATTTTACAGCAAACGATGATGGACCGAACGGGGATTGTCCGTCATAACGGGGGTTTAACGATGCAAAAAAATTGGCTTGAATCCTACAGGGTAGAGGATTGGGTAGAAACCTCGTTGGATGATTATTCGACTGAAGAAATGAACAGTGTGTTTATGCTGATAACATCTTGGTTGATAACAAATGCTGCCTTGGTCAGAACTGAGAGTAGGGGCGGGCATTACAGAGCCGATTTCCCTATGGAAGATCATGCAAATTGGTTTAAGAACCAAATCGTCTATAAAAGAAAAATAAAAAAGGATGGTCTCAGTGAACAAATTAAAACTGCGCTTACAACTTGAACAGTTTTTTCTTGAAGATATCGGCGACAGAGATGTCTCAAGTGATTTAATCTTTGGAAAAGCCGGAATCGGTGAGATTGTGTTTATCGCGAAGGAAGCTGGTGTGTTTTGTGGAGCAGAAGTAATTCGCACGGGGTTCCAGTTGCTTGATCCAAATGCAGTGATTGAAATGATGACATCTGATGGCGAATCTGTTGAAATTGGTCAAAAGCTTGGGATTGTAAAGGGGAATACAGCTGATCTTTTAAAAGGTGAAAGAGTTGTACTAAATCTTGTCCAGCGGATGTCAGGAATTGCTACGAAAACAAAGGCAGCGGTTGAGTCGTTGGCAAGCGTTCATACACGAATTTGTGATACAAGAAAAACGACACCAGGCTTAAGGATGCTCGAAAAATATGCTGTTCGTAGTGGCGGAGGGTTCAATCACCGGTATGGACTGTATGATGCGGTCATGATCAAAGACAACCACATCAGCTTTGCAGGTGGAATTACGAATGCGGTAAATGAGGTCCGCAGGCAAATTGGCCATATGGTTAAAATTGAGGTCGAAACGGAGACGAGAGACCAAGTTCTTGAAGCAGTGGAAGCAAAAGTGGACTGTATCATGTTTGACAATCGCTCACCTGAAGAAATCAAAGAACTGATTAAACTTGTTCCTTCAGGCATTGCAACGGAAGCGTCAGGCGGAATCTCGATGGAAACCTTACCTAGCTACCGAGATACCGGTGTTGACTATATATCCTTAGGATTTCTTACGCATACGGTAAAGGCTTTTGATATTAGCGTAAAAGTGAATATGTAAACAAAGGGGGAGAAAGAATGGATCTACTGAATGTAATAGGTTCCCGTCCGTTAGAACTGCCTGAGAATTATCGCAATATGACCAAAGACGAACTTGAAGCGAGGGTACGTGAAGTAAAAGAAAAACTCGGAAATAAATTATATATTCCAGGACATCATTATCAAAAGGATGAAGTCATTCAGTTTGCTGATTCGACTGGCGACTCCTTAAAATTAGCGCAGCTGTCGGCAGAAAACCAGGATGCTGAGCATATCGTGTTTTGCGGTGTGCATTTTATGGCGGAAACGGCTGATATTTTAACGAAAAAGGATCAGAAAGTTTATTTACCTGATATGCGTGCAGGCTGTTCGATGGCCGATATGGCCGATATATACCAGACGGAACGCGCATGGAGCAAGCTAGTACAGATGTTTGGTGAAACCATCTTGCCACTTACGTATGTCAATTCGACTGCTGCAATTAAATCTTTTGTTGGTGAACATGGCGGAGCAACAGTAACATCTTCCAATGCAGAAAAAATGGTTCGCTGGGCGTTTGAACAGAAAGAACGTCTACTGTTTTTACCTGATCAGCATCTGGGTCGCAACACCGCTTTTAATATAGGTATCAGGCTGGATGAGATGGCGATTTGGAATCCGCTAAAAGATGAGTTGGAATTTGAGGGTTTAATTGAGAATGTGAAGGTGATTCTATGGAAAGGTCATTGTTCTGTTCACGAAAACTTTACTGTTGAAAATATTCGCCAAGTTCGTGAGACGTATCCTGAGATGAAGATTATTGTTCATCCAGAATGTCGTCGCGAGGTTGTCGGTTTATCGGATTTAGCTGGATCTACAAATTATATTATAGAAGCAATTAATGCCTCTTCTCCTGGCTCAGCCTGGGCAATCGGAACTGAAATGAATCTGGTCAAGCGTATCATTCAACAGCATCCAGACAAACAGATTATCTCTTTAAATCCGCATATGTGTCCTTGTCTGACGATGAATCGAATCGATTTGCCGCATTTAGTTTGGTGTCTAGATTCGATTGACCAAGGAGAAGGCCATAATGTGATTGAAGTAGACGAGGTCGTAGCAGAAAATGCAAGAAAAGCACTAAATCGAATGCTTGAACAATCTTAATAGTAAAAGTGTCCTAGGGTTTGCTGGGGCACTTTTTTATTTTGGGTGATTAAAAAGGGGGAGTGCGAATAATAGTCGGAACGGCGCGAATAGACCGTAATTTTTCGTGAATAGAACTGGTAACTGAGTGAATAAAAGTGGGGTGTGCAAATAGAAAGGTGCTTTCTGCAAATAGGATATAGAAAGTTGCAAATAGGTTGGGGAAAAGTGCAAATAGAACAGCAAAATACGTGAATAGAAAAATGCAGTGCAAATAGAAAGGTGTTTACTGCAAATAGGGTAAAGAAAGTTGCAAATAGATTGGGGAAATTCGCAAATAGAACAGCAGAATACGTGAATAGAAAAGGGCGGTGCAAATAGAAAGGTGTTTACTGCAAATAGGATAAAGAAAGTTGCAAATAGATTGAGGAAATCCGCAAATAGAACAGCAAAATACGTGAATAGAAAAACCAGATACAAATAGAAAGGTGCTATCTGCAAATAGGGTAAAGAAAGTTGCAAATAGATTGGGGAAATTCGCAAATAGAACAGCAGAATACATGAATAGAAAAACCAGATGCAAATAGAAAGGTGCTTTCCGCAAATAGGACATAGATAACTGCAAATAGACCAAGGGAATCTGCAAATAGACTACAGATAGTTGCAAATAGAATCAGAGGTATAACCAAAGGTTGAACAAAAAATTAAGAATATAGAAAAAAACCTCTACGAATTGGGCTAATCCATTTTCAGTGGAAAAGCTTTAATTTTAGGTTGGTTACATATACATGGGGAGAGAAGCATAAGTTTTTTTGAAGATTAATGGCAATTTGCCTACACAAACATAGACTATATGGACTTATGCCATAGGAGGGAAATCATGAAGATCCATATCGTACAGAAAGGGGATACTCTTTGGAAGATCGCCAAGAAGTACGGCGTGAACTTTGAAGAGCTGAAGCAGATGAATACACAGCTCAGCAACCCTGATATGATAATGCCCGGTATGAAAATAAAAGTTCCGACTACAGGGGGGACGATTAAGAAAGAAGCGCCCATCTCGGACGGAAAGGCAAAAATCAATTGGGGTAGTAAAAAAGAGATGCCAAAGAAGGAACATCCCATTATAAAGGAAAAGCCAAAGGAAGAACCTCTACCGGTAGAAGAATCTCCGGAGGAAGTCGCACCAATAATGGAAGAACCAAAACCAGCACCAAAGCCAGCACCAAAACCAAAACCAGCACCAAAACCTATTATGGAGACACCGAAGCCGAAACCAGCTCCAAAACCAATTATGGAGGCACCGAAACCGGCACCAAAGCCTATGCCTAAGCCGATTTCGGAGGTCCCAAAACCAAAACAGCTACCGAAACAGGAAGCAATAAAAGAAACACCGAAAAAACCATTTGCGCCTAAAATGCCTCAAACAATGATTCCAGAAAATGAACTTAGTCAATTTTACACTCAAAATATGGCCAATATGGCACCGCCACAGCAAATGCCTATGCAAGAAGGGCCACAGTTACCATTAAAACCAAAAAACATTTTCCCGGGTGTCAAACAAGAAGCGATGCCAAATTACAATACAGATGGTTTTGGGGATGAGTCTTCCTCAATTATTCCAATCAATCAAGGAGGTTTCCAGGATTCTATGATTCCATATCCACATCAATTTCCAATGTTACCAGGCATGCAGGGACCAGGGTACCCTGGTCAGCAGCAAATGCCATTTCCACAAGTTCAAGGAGCACAAATGCCAGGTGTAGAAAGTCCAGAATCTTCACCTTATGGTCAAATGCCAAACATGCCGCATATGCCTAATATGCCTCAACAGGCTGTTGCGGGTGTAGAAAATATGCAAGCTCCAATGCCGTACAATATGGCACCAGCAATGAACTATCCTTGTCCACCACCAGTCCCAATTTCACCAGTTCTACCAGGTTCAGGTCTTTGTGAGCCAAATGGCTATCATCACCATGGAATGATGCCATACGGAATGATGCCGCAGGTACAAGGAGCAATGGATGAGCAGATGCCGCACGGAATGATGCCGCAGGTACAGGGTGCAATGGATGAGCAAATGCCACACGGAATGATGCCACAAGTGCAGGGCGCTATGAATGAACAAATGCCGTTAATGCCACAGGTTCAAGGAGTTGAGGATTACGATTCTCCTGATATGAACATGAATATGAATATGCCATTGATGCCGCAACAAGCACCAATGATGAATGATTGTGGTTGTGGCTCAGGAGGCCCTGGAATGGGGTATGGTCCACAGCCAGGCTTTGGAGGTCAACCAGGCTTCGGTCCGCAGCCAGGATTCGGAGGTCAACCAGGCTTCGGTCCACAACCAGGCTTTGGAGGCCAACCAGGATTCGGTCCACAACCAGGCTTTGGAGGCCAACCAGGATTCGGTCCACAACCAGGCTTTGGAGGTCAACCGGGCTTCGGTCCACAACCAGGCTTCGGTCCACAACCAGGCTTTGAAGGTCAACCAGGATTTGGTGCACAGCCAGGCTTTGGAGGTCAACCAGGCTTCGGTCCACAAGCAGGTTTTGGAGGCCAACAACCGGGCTTCGGTCCACAACCAGGATTCGGAGGTCAACCGGGATTTGCACCACAGCAAGGTTTCGACCCTCAAATGGGCTATGGTCCGATGGCAGGATTTGATCCAGCGCAACAAATGCCTGGAGATCCATATGGAATGCCTCGGGATGATGAAGACGAAAGCAATGAATATTAATTTTCACCCCGGAAGGGACGATTTTATCGATCGTCTCTTCTCCTTTTTAACCAATAGTCTGCCATTGGAGATTCTGCAACTCAAACAAATCCGAAGCAATGTGTTTCTAGTAGAAACAAACAAGGATATTTTTATCTTAAAAGGGTATCAAAACCTATCTAAGCTCAGACTACAACAAGATTTGACAGCCTCACTTGTAAGAGCAGGATTTAATGAAACCTACCAGTTTTATCAGTTTACGGATTCCCCACTGTTATTCGAAAATCGGTATTATGGCTGTATCAGTTATGTTGCGCATAATAAACACCGTTTTACGTATCAAACACAAAAAGAGCGTGAAGAAGGTCTTCAATTGCTCAAAAGCTTTCATTTAACGACCAAAAGGCTCGTCCCCACTTATAAAAGAGTAATACCTAAACAGAATCTACTTAAAAAGTGGAGGGAACGTCTGGAGCGCTTTAAAATCAATCAAGCAATCGTAAACTATTACGTTCCAAAACAAATTACATCAGAGCTTATAGAATGGGCAGAAGTGGCATTGGCGGGAATGGAAAAACATAAAATAGATTTTGAATCACGAACTCCGGTAATTCTCCATGGAGATGTTGCACACCATAATTTTATTCGTTCAACATCTAAAGCCCTCTATTTAATTGACTTTGATCTTGTTTCAATTGGACCTGCAAGTTATGACCTGCTACAGTATTGTAACCGAATCCTCCCGTTTATGAATTGGTCACTTGAATCTTTGTCTAAAATGGATGGGATATCTGAACATTTTCACGACAAGGCATTTCTTTATGGATTAATGTATCCATCCGATATTTTTCGAGAATGGAATCGAATTATCAAATTAAACAGTTACTATAACCCAGCTAGGGTAGCACCATTGGTGGAAATGGCGGTTTCTGAATTCAGCGAGAGAAAAACGTTTATTCAGAGTCTTAAAAATAAAATTATTTCTTATTAGAGGCAGTCGATAGGCTGCTTCTTTTAGTTTTGGTTATGATAGTTTTGATCCTCTTTTCGCTTTAGATTTTCGTATAATAAATATGAATATATGGGTCATACTAGTAATGAATTTAAAAGAGTGAGGTGACCGGCAATGGGATGGAAGTCTGTTGTCAAGACGCTTAGCGTAGTATTTGCTTTTATTGGCCTTGGTTTCTCACTGAGTAGTGGGATTGTGTTCGCAGCTCAGCCTAATCAGCTAGATGAAGAGAAGGCAGTCCCATTGGGCATAACGGTCATTTTGGAGAGAGTCTACCTTGACGGTGAGATTAGTGAAGAACAGGTAGAGGAAACGGTACGGTCGTTGGAGGATCTATGGTTACGGTATGATGGATGGCAATTTATCTCAATGAACGAAGATACAGTAGTTTTTAAACAAAATGTTGACGATATATCTCCACTATTAAAAGCAAATGGCTATTTTGGTATAACAGAAGATGGGGTGCTAACCATTTTCAATGGGCGCCCGGATGAATCAAGAATCATTCAATCTTTCTTTCAAATTGATGTCGGGAAGTTGGAAAGTCGAAAGCGCCTGCAATTGATAAAAGGAATTCCTATTAAAACAAAAGATCAATATGAAAAAGTGATTGAAGCCTTTAAACCATATACAAGTGAAGAAATGCAAAAAAATTAACAGGACCGGGTCAATACCGGTCCTTATTTGTGTGAGTGGAAGATTAAATTACTTCGTTCCTAGTCAGATAGTGTGATAAAATGGGGTACAGCAAAATAGAGGAGCGAAAGATAATTGTTTGAATATATAAAAGGAAAGCTTGACTATATTAGTCCAGAGTACATCGTAGTAGACAACGGTGGTGTAGGGTACCAAATCCATACGCCTAATCCTTTTGCTTTTACAAAGCAGATGGGGTTTGAAATACAAATTTTCACCTTACATTATGTACGCGAAGATGTAATGGCTTTATACGGATTTCAGTCACGTGAGGAGAAAGCTCTTTTTATCAGGTTGTTAAATGTAACAGGAATCGGACCCAAAGGAGCACTGGCCATTTTGGCTTCAGGCGAACCACAACAGGTTGTTCAGGCGATTGAAAATGAAGATGAAGTCTTTCTCGTCAAGTTCCCTGGTGTTGGGAAAAAGACAGCGAGGCAGATGATTCTCGATTTAAAAGGGAAGCTTCAAGATATCGTTCCTGATTTCTTTCCGAATCTGTTCAGTGAAGAAGCTGTGGTTGAGGATGTCTCATCTGAGTTTGATGAAGCTGTGCTAGCATTGAAAGCTCTTGGGTATTCAGAAAAAGAATTGAAGAAAATTACCCCTGAGCTGAAAAAAGAAAAACTAACAACCGACCAATATATTAAAAAGGCATTGCAGAAATTATTAAGATAGGTTGTTTTGATTAATAAAGTTAGAAAAGAGCTTTATTTACGAATGATGTTCACTTGTTTCACGGAAACTAGATTTAAAGGGTGATGAAAATATGGACGAACGGATCATCTCCACAGAAGCAGGCGAGCAGGAGCTATCCTTTGAACAAAGCTTGCGCCCTCAAACCTTAACTCAGTACATTGGGCAAGATAAGGTTAAAGAGAATCTTGAGGTGTTCATAAAGGCAGCAAAGTTCAGGCAGGAAACGTTGGACCATGTGCTTTTATATGGACCTCCAGGACTCGGAAAAACAACGCTTGCAGCAATTATTGCGAATGAGATGGGCGTCAACTTGCGCACTACCTCTGGTCCAGCAATTGAACGGCCAGGTGATTTAGCAGCTATTTTGACCGCGCTTGAACCAGGGGATGTGTTATTCATTGATGAAATTCATCGACTTCCCCGAGCAATTGAGGAGGTTCTGTATCCAGCAATGGAGGATTTCTGCCTAGATATTGTGATTGGAAAAGGCCCCTCAGCACGTTCTGTCCGGCTTGATTTGCCGCCGTTTACGCTTGTTGGGGCTACAACGAGAGCAGGATCTTTATCTGCCCCATTAAGAGACCGATTTGGTGTGCTAAGCCGATTAGAGTATTATAAAGAGGAAGATTTACGAGAAATTGTTATCCGCACAGCAGATGTGCTTGATACAGAAATTGATATGAGTGCAGCTGTTGAGATTGCTCGCCGCTCGCGGGGAACACCAAGAATTGCCAACCGCTTGCTGCGACGTGTCCGTGACTTTGCTCAGGTGCGCAGCGATGGTTCGGTTGATATCGAACTGGCTAATGAGGCACTTGAGTTGATGCAGGTGGACCGTTTAGGACTCGACCATATTGACCATAAATTACTTAAAGGGATAATTGAGAAATTTCGTGGAGGGCCGGTCGGGTTGGAAACGATTGCCGCAACTATTGGGGAAGAATCTCATACGATTGAGGATGTTTATGAGCCGTATTTGTTGCAAATTGGGTTTCTACAACGAACACCTCGTGGTAGAGTTGTTACCCACGCGGTTTACCGACACTTTCAAATGGAGGTGCCATCTGAATGACGGGAATGGGGAAGCTTCTAATGATTCTTGGGGCGGTGATATTCATCGCTGGTTTTCTTGTGCACTTTTTTAATCTCGGAAAGCTACCAGGTGATATCGTCATTAAAAAGGGTGGGACAACGTTTTATTTTCCAATCGTAACCTCAATTGTCGTCAGCATCCTCCTGTCGTTAATTTTTTATTTTGTCGGGCGTTTTCGATAATACTTAGGCTGTTAACGAATATTGTTGAATATTTACACTGTTGATTGGAGCGGAAGGCACGAAGACTCCTGCGGAAGTACGGGGCAGGGGAGACCCCACAGGCGCTAAAAGCGCCGAGGAGATAGAAAAGCGGATGCGCCTTGTTCAGCCCCGACAAGCGCTGGCCAGGCTCCCCATGCACGCCCGCGAACCGCTCGTGCCTGGAGCGGAAATCAACGTCTCGTTTAACACTGCAAATACATAAAAAGAATATAGGTGAAATTACAACATGAAAGTAGATTTATTTGATTTTCATTTGCCAGAGGAATTGATTGCTCAAGTTCCACTAGCGAACCGGTCAGAAAGCAGATTGATGGTTTTAGATAAGAAGACTGGAGATTTGCAACATAGTATTTTTAAGAATATCGTTGATTACCTTCGTCCAGGGGATTGTCTTGTGCTTAACGATACTCGTGTACTACCAGCGAGATTGTTTGGGATTAAGGAAGACACTGGAGCAAAGATTGAGGTTCTGCTTCTGAAACAGGTAGAAGGAGACAAGTGGGAGACACTTGTAAAACCAGGGAAACGGGTCAAGAAAGGGACGAAAATACTCTTTGGAGACGGTCTTTTGACCGCTGTTTGTACCGGTGAATCGGATCATGGTGGCCGGGAGCTAGAGTTTACATATGAAGGTATTTTTTACGAAGTTCTCGATGAACTAGGGGAAATGCCGTTGCCTCCTTATATCAAAGAACAACTAGATGACCAGGACCGGTATCAAACCGTCTATGCCAAGGAGCGCGGCTCGGCGGCTGCACCAACGGCAGGACTTCATTTTACGGAGGCTTTGCTAGAGGAAATCAGAGCAAAGGGCGTTCATATCACGTTCATTACCTTACATGTTGGACTGGGGACGTTCAGACCAGTAAGTGCTGAAACGATTGAGGATCACGAAATGCATTCGGAATTTTACATCATGTCTGAAGGGACGGCACGCCTTCTTAATGAAGTGCGGAATCAAGGAGGACGGATTATTTCGGTTGGCACGACATCTACCAGGACGTTAGAGACCATTGCCTCGGCAAATCAGGGTGAGTTTATTGCTTCTAGTGGTTGGACGGATATTTTTATTTTCCCTGGCTATGAGTTTAAAGGGATCAACGGGATGATCACGAATTTTCATCTTCCGAAATCTACTTTAATTATGTTGGTAAGCGCCCTAGCTGGCCGTGAACCTGTCCTAAATGCTTACAATACTGCCGTAAAGGAAAAATATCGTTTCTTCAGCTTTGGCGATGCGATGCTCATCCTCTAAACGTAATAGTCATACTACGAAAATTTATTTTATAAACAACTAGGATTTAAACATGGAAGGAGCAACACAATTGTCTGCAATCACATATGAATTAATAAAAACCTGTAAGCAAACCGGTGCGAGGCTTGGTCGTGTTCATACCCCTCATGGATCGTTTGATACACCAGCTTTCATGCCTGTTGGAACCCTCGCAACGGTGAAAACAATGGCTCCAGAGGACCTGAAGGATATGGGTGCCGGGATTATTTTAAGCAATACCTATCATCTATGGCTTCGTCCTGGTCATGAAATTGTGAAAGAAGCCGGCGGGCTACATAAATTTATGAACTGGGATCGCGCAATCCTGACTGATTCTGGTGGCTTCCAGGTCTTTAGTTTAAGTGAGTTCCGAAAAATTGAGGAAGAAGGAGTTCATTTTCGCAACCACCTAAACGGAGACAAGCTATTTCTTTCGCCTGAAAAAGCAATGGAGATTCAAAATGCCCTTGGTTCTGATATCATGATGGCCTTTGATGAATGTCCACCATATCCAGCTACATATGAATATATGAAATCTTCTGTTGAGCGAACCTCTAGATGGGCTGAGCGCTGCTTAAAAGCTCATAAGCGTCCAGAGGACCAAGGGTTGTTTGGAATTGTCCAAGGTGGAGAGTACGAAGAGTTACGGAAACAAAGTGCAAAAGATCTTGTATCTCTTGATTTCCCAGGTTACGCGGTCGGAGGTCTTTCCGTTGGCGAACCGAAAGATGTGATGAACCGGGCGCTCGAGTTTACGACACCTTTATTGCCAACAAATAAGCCAAGGTACTTAATGGGAGTTGGCTCACCAGATTCATTAATTGACGGTAGTATTCGTGGAATTGATATGTTCGACTGTGTTCTTCCAACAAGGATTGCACGAAATGGGACGTTGATGACAAGTCAAGGACGTTTGGTTGTCAAAAATGCGAAGTATGCGCGCGATTTTGGTCCAATTGACCCGGAATGTGATTGCTATACTTGTCGGAATTATTCACGCGCTTATATTCGCCATTTGATTAAATGTGATGAAACATTTGGAATAAGGCTTACTACTTACCATAACCTTCATTTTCTGTTAAAATTAATGGAGCAAGTCAGACAAGCAATCATGGAAGACCGATTAGGAGATTTCAGAGAAGAATTTTTTGAGCGCTATGGCTTCAATAAGCCGAATGCGAAAAACTTTTAATAAGCAGCTGGCTTGAGAATGCGAAAGGAGGAGAAAGAATGGAAGGTTTATTAGGTACAGTATTCCCACTGATTTTAATGTTCGTGCTATTCTACTTCTTGTTGATTCGTCCTCAACAGAAGAAGCAAAAAGCAGTACAACAGATGCAAAGTGACCTTAAAAAAGGGGACCGCATCGTAACGATCGGTGGGCTTCATGGGTTTGTCGATGCACTAGACGAAGGAACTGTCGTCATCAAGTGTGGAGATGGAAGCCGTTTAACTTATGACCGTAACGCAATCCGCGACGTCGTTAGTGAATAGAGCAAAAAAGCAGGTGCAAAGCACCTGCTTTTTTATTTGGCTCTTTTGCTAGATCTTTTAATTTCGTGATTTCGTAGAGCTCATATTTACACCAAGAATAGCTCCCATCATCGCTGTTAGGATATAACAGGTATGATAGATGATTTGTTCTGAGGAAAATAGGCTATCATGTCCAAGATATTGAAATAGGAAAATGATGATTGAATAGATAAGCCCAGTTGCGCCACCAATCAGCCATCCTTTTTGTTTGCCATTCTTTCCGGTAATAAATCCACCGATAAATAACGAGAGGAATGAAACGGTTGTTACGACATACTTCAGGGATGATTCTTGTACTGAAGTATAGGCTAACAAAAGTGAAAAGACTAAACTACTTAGAATAGCGAAAACGAATATTGCAATAACCCCGTAGAGCACAGCAATTCCCAAACTCCTTGATTCCATCTTTCTTCTCCCCTTCCTACACTGGTTTTACCCAATGCCGCCTAGATTACCTTAGTACAAGCATATTCTTAAGAAGCAAAAATAGAATTAAAATTTACCGGATTTTTCAAGAATCATTTTTTAGGATCGAGGGAATAATTTAGTACCTGTTGCCGAATGCTATTTCCTAATGCATGTGTTTCGGAGGGGATTATGAATGGAAGAGTACGCATCCATTATTTTCAGGACCTTAGCTCTATATGCGGTCATTTTAACGATCTTCCGAGTAATGGGGAAAAGGGAAATAGGGGAGTTAAGTTTATTAGATTTGGTTGTTTTCATGATGATTGCAGAGATGGCGGCTATCGCGATTGAAAAAAATGATGACCCACTCATTAAATCCTTAGTACCAATGCTGTTACTTGTAGGCGTGCAGTATTTCCTAGCCTTTATATCCTTAAAGAGTAAACGCTTTCGATTATTGGTTGATGGAAAACCTAGTATCATCATCAATAAAGGAAAGATTGATGAAAATGAGATGCGAAAACAGCGCTATAATTTTGATGACTTGCTTCTTCAATTAAGGGAAGGTGGAGTCTCCGACATTGAGGATGTTGATTATGCCATTTTGGAGACATCAGGGAAACTATCTATTTTTAAAAGAGGGGAAAAAGCAAATTTAGCGTTGACCCTCATTATTGATGGAGCTGTTCAAAATGAGAATTTAAATGTAATCGGGAAAAGTAAATCATGGCTTTATGATCAGTTAACCAAGAAAGGTTATCCAGATATCGATCAAATATCCTTTTGCAACTATAATCAAAACAAAAATAAATTTTACGTTGATATAAAGGATGAAAAATAACGCGCCAGGACCAATAAAATCCTGGTGCGTTGTTATTTTTTCTTTGCGGTAAACGCTAAGTTTGATAGAGGTCTCCCAATAACAGGTATTCTAATAAGTTCTTCTTTTTTGATTAATCCTGTTAAAAGAACAGCAAAGCTATAGATAACACTAATAATGGTTGCTGAAATTAATACCCTTAACGATAAAGCTATATTCGACCCAAGGCTGTCCCAAATTAGGAAACCAAGATAGATGGATAAGGCAATAACAGCAAAGGTTTTCATATACTCACGAATATGGAAGGTGAACGATACTGCTTTAAGGACAGTGGCAAAATGAAGTGAAGTGGTTAACACAAATCCCATTGTTAACCCTAGTGCCGCTCCTTTAATACCGAAGGCTGGTTGACTGGCAAGCATAAAAATCACCGCAATTTTAGCGATATTTCCAATCAGGCTGTTGATCATTGCAGCTCTAGCCAAATCTAAAGCCTGGAGGGTGGCTTGGAGCGGTGCTTGGAAATAGTAAAATAAAAAGAATGGTGCCATTAATAGAATAAACTCCGTGCCAGTATCGGTTCCATACATCACCCGCATGAGTGGCTCAGCCAAAACATAAAGGATGATAATCGACAATCCACCTGTTAGAAAAGAAAAACGCAGGGATTGCTGAAGACGGTGTTCAATCATTTTAAAATCCTTTTTTGAGTGTGCTTCGCTGATGGCTGGAACTAGAGAAGTTGAAAGAGAATTCATGACAAATGACGGTAACATTAACAGTGGAAGGGCAAAACCAGTTAATGCTCCATATTGCTTTGTTGCTACTGTGGCTGCGACACCGGCAATGGCTAAACTGTGGGCGACGACGATTGGTTCAAAAAACCAGGAAATCGATCCAATCATTCGACTACCGGTTGTCGGTAGGGCAATGTTCATTAATTCTTTAAGGGTTTTATTTCCAGATTGAACGAATTGAAAAAAGTTTCTTCGGAGTCGAAATTTCTTTTTGATTTTAAAAGTGGTGATTAAATAAAGTAGTGAAGCTAATTCGCCTATAACAGCTGATGCCATTGCTGCTGCGGCTGCGTATTCAATCCCATAAGGAAGAAATGTCTTTGTGAGTCCAGCAATTAAGGCAATGCGGACAACCTGCTCAATGACTTGGGAGATGGCCCCCGGCTTCATGTTTTGTCTCCCTTGAAAATATCCCCTTAAAACCGATGACACGGCCACGATTGGAATAATTGGGGTAATCGCGAGCAAAGGGAGAAGGGTTCGTTCATCGGTAAATAGGATTTGCGAGAGCTGAGGTGCCAAGAAAAATAACGCTGGCGTAAAGATTAAGGAAAGAGAAATGGTTGTTGCCAATGAGACAACGAGAATTTTTTTGATTTTCGCAAAATCACCCTGTGCTTCCGCCTCTGCGACATGCTTTGAGATGGCGACAGGTAGTCCAAGTTGAGTGATGGTGACGACAAGGATAAAAGTAGGGAAGGCCATCATATAAAGGCCGACACCTTCCTCGCCTATGAACCGGGCTAGTACAATTCGATTAATAAACCCAAGGATTCTTGTGACAAATCCCGCAACTAGTAAGATCATTGTTCCTTTTAAAAACTTTGACATCCTGCTCCCGCCTTCTCAAAAATGCTAATTTCAGATACAATATCTATATGCACATGAGTGGACAAAGCATGACAGGTATTAAGATTTTAAAAAATTCATAGAGCAGCCAGGGAGGCGGAGTGCATGGAGCACGAGCATATGTACGAGCAATTTAGGAAGAATGTTCGCCCCGCAATAAAAAGTAAACTAGAGGAACTAAAGATGCTAGGGTATGGAGCGGTTACTGAAAAAGAAATGTGGGAATATTTGCTCAATAAAAGGTGGAAAAAGCCGAAAGAAAATACCCGTTTGTATGAAATAGTTGCAGATATATTAGCGGTTAAACCCGGGGAATATATGAATTTTGCTACAGTTGAAGCCTTCAAGCAAACTAGCCTCACTCTTTCAGATGAAGAGGAACGGAGGGAACTATTAAAATAA
Organism: Mesobacillus maritimus; assembly: GCF_019749255.1. GTDB lineage: Bacteria > Bacillota > Bacilli > Bacillales > Cytobacillaceae > Mesobacillus_B > Mesobacillus_B maritimus_A. The sequence goes on from NZ_JACWFH010000008.1 coordinate 26,787, forward strand.
ATGTTCATTTTAACTTAAATTTATATCTTTGTTAAATTGACAGTAATAGTCTGCAAGTTCATAATTAAATTGTAATTTTTTTGCAAGTTTTCATTGAGAAATGCATGAAGACTTTATTTTTTTGGATATTGGTTAGGAGGACTTATACATAATGGTAAAACGCAGTCGTCTCATTGCATTCTTCCTTGTCGTGATTCTTATTGGAAGTGCAATGGGATTCACAACACAGAATATTTTAGGAAATATTAAGCTTGGTCTAGATCTTCAAGGTGGATTTGAAGTTCTTTATGAAGTAAAACCTGCAGAGAAAGGACAAGTTATTGACAGGGAGATGTTGGTGAGTACCGTTGAAGCCCTAGATCGACGTGTCAATGTTCTTGGAGTAAGTGAACCAAATATCCAAATCGAAGGAGAGGACAGAATTCGAGTCCAGTTGGCTGGTGTTACGGACCAGGCAAAGGCTCGTGAAATTCTCTCAACAGAAGCCAAACTTAGCTTCCGTGATGCGAATGACCGCGTGATGATGGATGGTACCGACTTAGCGGAAAACGGTGCTACACAAAGTTTTGATGAAAACAATGCACCTAGTGTCTCAATCACATTAAAGAGCGGCGAACAGTTTGGAAAAATCACACAAGAAATCCTTGCGATGGCACCTGAAAATCAGCTAGTCATTTGGCTTGATTATGAAGAGGGCGTTGACTCGTATAAAGAAGAAAGAATGAAGCCTGCACCAAAATTCCTTTCTGCACCGAACGTGACACAGGTCTTGCCAACAGAGACGGTGCAAATTACTGGTAACTTCACTGTTGAGGAGGCAAAAGAGCTAGCTAATCTTTTAAATGCTGGTGCTTTACCTGTTGAGCTTGAAGAACAATACTCAACGTCGGTTGGGGCAAAATTTGGGGAACAAGCACTAAATGAAACCATCATAGCAGGGATTTTAGGGATTATTGCCATATTCCTATTTATGATTGGCTATTATCGTTTCCCAGGCTTTATTGCTGTGGTAACCTTATCTATTTATATTTACCTTATATTATTGGTCTTTGATTGGATGAACGGAGTTCTTACGCTTCCAGGGATAGCTGCCTTGATCCTAGGTGTCGGAATGGCCGTCGATGCCAATATCATCACCTATGAACGAATCAAAGAAGAATTGAAAGTTGGACGCAATATAAAAGCAGCATTTGCTGCAGGTAGTAAAAACTCTCTTTCAACCATTTTAGATGCAAACTTTACAACATTGATTGCTGCATTCGTGCTATTCCTATACGGGACGAGCTCAGTAAAAGGCTTTGCTACAATGCTCATTCTGAGTGTATTCATGAGCTTTATTACAGCCGTGTTCGGATCAAGGTTATTCCTTGCACTTTGGGTAAACAGTGGGATTTTAAACAACAAACCAGGTTGGTTTGGCGTTAAGAAGAATGAAATTCATCATATTTCCGAGAACGTTGAAACACTTGATTTAAAAACGAAATTTGATCGTTTTGATTTTATTAAATCTCGGAAATTGTTCTTTACCATCTCTTCTGTATTACTTGCAGCCGGTTTGATTGTTCTTGTCATCTTCCGTTTAAATCTTGGCATTGACTTTTCGAGTGGGACACGTATTGAGGTTCTCTCTGATCAGACTGTCACAGCTGACAAATTAAAAGAAAACCTAGCGGAATCTGGCATTGAAACCGATGACATTGTGATTTCAGGAGAAAACAATGAAATTGGAGTTGCTCGCTATAAAGATGTTCTATCAAAAGATGAAATTGCTGATTTAAAAGCAGAATTTAAAAAGCTGTATGGTGCTGAGCCAAATGTTAGTACGGTGTCTCCAATGATTGGGAAGGAACTTGCAGAAAATGCCTTTATTGCAGTTATTCTTGCCTCCATTGGCATCGTGTTATATGTAACGGTTCGATTTGAAATTCGTATGGCGGCGCCAGCAGTTCTCGCGCTTGTCCACGATGCTTTCTTTATCATCGCCGTATTCAGCTTGTTAAGACTAGAGGTTGATTTGACCTTTATTGCTGCTGTTTTAACGATTATCGGGTACTCAATCAATGATACGATCGTTACCTTTGACCGTATTCGCGAGAATTTGAGACGCAAGAAAAAACTGAAGACCCCTGAAGATATTTCCGAGGTCGTGAATCAAAGCTTACGTCAAACAATGGGTCGTTCGATAAATACGATCCTTACGGTTGTATTAACTGTTGTAGCATTGCTCATCTTTGGTAGCCAGTCAATCTGGAACTTCTCTTTAGCCTTGCTAATTGGACTAATTGCGGGTACGTATTCGTCCATCTTTATTGCAGCACAGTTATATTACGTCCTTAAAGTGAAAGAACTTAAGAAAAAAGGTACAATTATTACTTATAAGGAAAAAAGTAAAATTTCTGATGAACCACAAGTTTAATTATGAATTGAAAAACCGCAGGAACCTGAGTTCCTGCGGTTTTTTTGCTTAGAATGGGCTTAGTAGGTGTGAAAAATAGTAAATTTATCAGTTTTATTTAAAACGGGGGTCAGTTGGGAAATTTTCACTCTACGAAACAAAGTGTTTTCTCTACAATTTTAGACTCTTTCTGTGCGTTTTTGTAGTGTTACACTCTAATTAGGACCCTTTAATCTACGAACAGCATTTTATGGAAATTATACGCGTTAGCTCCCTCATTCCCATTAATATACGGGCATTGCCTTAGTTTTCCGCGGATTGAAACTAATAGGATGCTTCTGTATAATGAAAAGGCTAAGGGGTGAACGTATGTTAAAATCCAGGACTAGGTGGGTTGTAAAAGAAACCGACCAACTAAAAGCGGAAGAGCTGGCAGTTGCATTAAATATTGCTCCTTTGACTGCAAGTTTGCTTGTCAATCGCGGAATTGATACCGTGGAAGATGCCCGGTATTTTTTATTTGAAGAAAATCAATCTTTTCATGATCCGTATTTATTAAAAGATATGGATAAATTAGTAGATAGAGTGAAACAAGCCATTGAACATCAAGAGCCAATTCTAATCTTTGGTGACTACGATGCGGATGGTGTGAGTTCAACAACGGTTATGATGAGAGTGTTAGTAGATTTAGGTGCAAATGTAGACTTCTATATTCCAAACCGTTTTACTGAAGGCTATGGCCCAAATGAGCCTGCTTTTAGACATGCAGCAGAGAATGGAGTCAAGTTGATTATTACCGTCGATACGGGGATATCAGCGTTACATGAAGCGGATGTTGCAAAGGAACTAGGGCTAGACTTAATCATTACAGATCACCATGAACCTGGACCTAAGCTACCAAATGCATATGCAATCATCCATCCAAAACTTGAAGATAGTGTTTATCCTTTTAGGGACCTAGCTGGTGTTGGTGTCGCTTTTAAAGTCGCGCACGCCCTTTATGGATTTGTTCCTGAAGAGTTACTAGAAATTGCTTCAATTGGGACAATCGCTGACCTTGTTTCATTAACAGGAGAAAATCGTCTGATTGCAAAAAAAGGAATTCAACAGATGAAACGAACGGAAAACCTCGGTCTAAAAGCGTTGCTTTCTATGACGAAAACGGAGTTGCCATCGATTAGTGAAGAAACAGTGGGGTTTGTCATTGGACCAAGGATTAATGCTGCCGGTCGACTAGGTAGCGCAGATCCTGCAGTTCAACTCTTGTTAACAAACGATCGAGACGAAGCTATGATGTTAGCCGAAGAGATAGATGGGTTGAATAAAGAGCGCCAAACTCTCGTTGCGTCAATTGCCGAAGAAGCGATTGCTGAAGTGGAAAACCATTATCCAATTAAAGATAATCATGTACTTGTCATTGGCAAGGAAGGTTGGAATCCTGGAGTGATTGGGATTGTCGCTTCTCGCCTTGTTGAAAAATTTTACCGCCCAACCATCGTCCTTAGTTTTGATAAGGAAAAAGGTTTGGCTAAAGGTTCAGCACGAAGCATTCAAGGTTTTGACTTATTTAAAAACCTTTCAACCTGTCGAGATATTCTGCCACACTTTGGTGGACACCCAATGGCAGCAGGAATGACACTAAATTTAGAGGATGTGGATACGCTTAGACAAAGGCTAAACGCTCTTGGTGTTGAGCAGTTAACGGAGTCTGACTTAATCCCGGTTACCCAAGTGGACCTAGAAGTCTCTCTAGGTGAAATAAATTTAGATTCGATTGCTGAAATGGGGCAACTTGCTCCATACGGTGTTGATAATCCGAAACCTAAGGTACTCATTAAGGAAACCCAAATTTCTTCTATGCGAAAAATTGGTGCAAATCAGAACCACCTTAAGGTTACACTAACAAATGAAGGTACATCATTAGATGGGATTGGCTTTGGACTTGGTCCACTTCATGAAGAAATTTCACCAATATCGGCGTTATCTGCCATTGGTGAACTTTCGATTAATGAATGGAACAATATGAGAAAACCACAAATCTTCTTGCAGGATCTTGCGGTTCATAGCTGGCAACTTTTTGATATTCGTGGGTTGAGACGACATGATAAATTGGCTGAAATGATTCCAATAGAAGATACGAAGTGGATCTTATTTGATCACGGAAATGAAGCAATGTTCCAACGATATGGCTTAGGTAATCTCCTTAAGGTTGAAAATGAGGAAGCCGCTACACAGACTGAAATCAAGCATAAGAATATTGTGCTTCTCGATTTACCACCATCTATGGAAGTACTAGAAAAACTTGTTTCGGGGAAGCAACCAGCTAGAATTTATGTTCATTTTCATAAAGAAAATAGCGATTTCTTTAGTACGATGCCTACGAGGGAACATTTTAAATGGTACTATGCGTTCTTGGCTAAAAGAGGTTCCTTTGACTTGAAACGCCACGGAGAAGAATTGGCAAAATACCGTGGATGGACAAAAGAAACGGTAGAATTTATGTCACAGGTGTTTTTTGACCTAGAGTTTGTTAAAATAGACAATGGATTTATTTCCTTAGAAAAGAACGTTCCGAAAAGGGACTTATCTGAATCTAAAACCTATCAGAAAAAACAGGCAACATTTACTCTTGAAAATGAGCTGCTCTATTCATCTTTTGAGCAGTTGAAGAGTTGGTTCGACCAAGTCATTCAAGGGTCGGTGCAAAATGAGGAGGCAATTTCAACATGGATTTAAAGCAATATGTAGCCATCGTACCCGATTGGCCAAAACCGGGTATCACGTTTAAGGATATCACACCATTGATGGCTAATGGAGAAGCATATAAGTATGCAACCGATCAGATTGTCACTTATGCACGTGAAAGAGAGATTGACCTAATTGTAGGACCGGAAGCTCGCGGTTTTATTATTGGCTGCCCAGTCGCTTATTCACTTGGAGTAGGCTTTGCTCCAGTTCGTAAGGAAGGAAAACTGCCACGTGAAACGGCTAAAGTGGATTATGGCCTTGAATATGGAAAAGACACTTTAACCATTCATAAGGATGCAATTAAACCTGGTCAGAGAGTGTTAATTACTGATGATTTGCTTGCTACAGGTGGTACAATCGAAGCCACGATTAAATTAGTAGAAGAACTCGGTGGCGTCGTTGCGGGGATTGCTTTCCTAATTGAACTAACTTACCTTGATGGTCGCAGCAAATTAGATAACTACGATGTTTTAACTTTATTGGAATATTAGAGAGCAGGCACTTCTTCTGAGGTGCCTTTTCCATATAACTAGGAAATTTTTTTCGACAGATTTTGTATTTTTCAGCCGAAATAACATTCTTTCCTTTACATATTGGAATTTTTCTTTGATAATAATAACAATCCATTTGATACTTTTGAATTAGGAATATGGTTAGGAAACCATTTTATTTTATACAATGGCCGCTGGAGACATTGCAAAATCCTCCAGATTTTTTATGATAAAAGGTGATTTCATGGCGAATGATGAAGTATTAACCGCCGAGCAAGTTATAAAAATGACAAGTGAATATCTAAATGATGAGCATGTCAAAATGGTTGAGAAAGCATACCATTTTGCCAAAGCGGCTCATCATGACCAGTATCGGAAATCAGGCGAACCTTATATCATACATCCCATTCAGGTTGCCGGGATATTGGCTGATTTAGAGATGGATCCTGCGACCGTGGCAGCAGGTTTTCTTCATGATGTTGTCGAGGATACAGAAGTAAGCCTTGAAGATCTTGAGGAAGCTTTTAATTCTGAGGTGGCAATGCTTGTCGACGGAGTAACAAAGCTCGGTAAAATCAAGTATAAATCTCAGGAAGAGCAACAAGCGGAAAACCACCGGAAAATGTTTGTGGCAATGGCTCAGGATATTAGGGTCATTTTAATCAAACTAGCGGATCGACTCCACAACATGAGAACACTTAAGCATCTTCCTCCAGAAAAACAACGCAGAATCTCTAATGAAACACTAGAAATATTTGCTCCACTTGCACACAGGCTCGGAATATCCAAAATTAAGTGGGAGCTTGAGGATACAGCTTTAAGGTATCTAAATCCACAGCAATATTATCGCATTGTCAACTTAATGAAGAAAAAGCGCGCGGAGCGTGAACAATATTTAGAAGAGGTCATTGTTGAGGTTCAAAATCAATTAAAGGATGTCAATATTAAAGCCGAGCTAAACGGTAGACCAAAGCATATTTATAGCATCTACCGAAAAATGGCCTTGCAGAATAAGCAGTTTACTGAAATCTATGACTTGTTAGCAGTGAGAATTATTGTTAACAGCATTAAAGATTGTTATGCGGTTCTGGGGATCATTCATACATGCTGGAAACCGATGCCAGGTCGATTTAAGGACTATATTGCGATGCCGAAGCCAAATATGTATCAGTCGCTTCATACAACGGTGATTGGTCCAAAGGGTGACCCTCTAGAGGTGCAAATTCGTACCACAGAAATGCATCGTATCGCCGAATTCGGGGTAGCGGCTCACTGGGCTTATAAAGAAGGGAAACCAGTTGAAGAGGGACTTACCTTAGATAAAAAGCTAACATGGTTCCGTGAAATCCTTGAATTCCAAAATGAAACAGCAGATGCTGAAGAATTTATGGAATCCTTAAAAATTGATTTGTTTTCAGACATGGTCTTTGTGTTCACGCCGAAAGCTGACGTTATTGAGCTTCCTTCCGGTTCCGTTCCAATTGATTTTGCCTATCGGATCCATTCGGAAATCGGTAATAAAACAATTGGTGCGAAAGTGAACGGAAAAATGGTTACGCTTGACTATAAGCTGAAAACTGGGGATATCATTGAAATTCTCACGTCTAAGCATTCTTATGGACCAAGTCAAGATTGGCTTAAGCTTGCGCAAACGTCTCAGGCTAAAAATAAAATCCGTCAGTTCTTTAAAAAGCAGCGGAAAGACGAAAATGTCGACAAAGGCCGTGAGCTTGTTGAAAAAGAGATTAAAGCGATGGATTTTGATTTAAAAGAAATCCTTACTGTTGAAAACTTGAAGCAGGTAGCAGATAAATTCAATTTCTCAACCGAAGAAGATATGTATGCAGCGGTAGGGTATGGTGGTGTTACTGCACTTCAAGTAGCCAACCGATTAACGGAAAAATGGCGTAAGAAGCGGGATAAAGAGCAGGAGAAGGATCTTGCGCTTGCAGTGTCAGAACTTAAAGCACTCCCAGCGGTGAAAAAACGTGAGTCGGGTGTTCGGGTTTCAGGGATTGATAACTTGTTAATCCGATTATCGCGGTGCTGTAACCCAATCCCAGGTGATGACATCGTTGGATTTATCACAAAGGGTAGGGGAGTCTCGGTTCACCGTGCAGACTGTACCAACATCCATACAGATGATGCTCAAGCACGCTTGATTCCGGTTGAATGGGAATCAGCTTTAAATGACCGAAAAGAATACAATGTTGATATCGAAATAAGTGGATATGATCGCAGAGGACTGCTCAATGAAGTGCTCCAGGCTGTAAATGAAACGAAAACTAATATATCAGCAGTTTCTGGAAAGTCTGACCGTAACAAGGTTGCGACCATTAATATGTCCATCTCAATCACAAATGTCAGCCACCTTCAAAAAGTGGTTGATCGAATTAAACAAATCCCTGACGTTTACTCAGTCAGAAGGGTATTAAACTAACAACTAAAAGGTGCCTGACCCCCAGTGCTTTAACGTGGTATTATGCTGGAGGACAGGTATTTATTTAAGGAGTTTTTTGGTATGCGCGTTGTTGTTCAGCGTAGTAAGGAAGCAAAGGTAACGGTCGAAGGAAAAGTGACAGGTTCCATCACCAAAGGTTTTGTTGTCCTTGTTGGTGTCACTCATGATGATCAAGAAAAGGATGCCGCTTTTCTTGCTGAAAAGGTCGCTAATCTACGTGTTTTTGAAGATGAGAATGGAAAGATGAATTTATCCTTGCTTGATGTAGCTGGTGAAATTTTGTCTGTTTCCCAATTTACCCTTTATGGAGATTGCCGCAAAGGAAGGCGTCCAAACTTTATGGAGGCAGCCCGACCGGATCATGCTAATGAAATTTATGAACTGTTCAACTCCAAGCTTCGCGAAAAAGGGGTAAAGGTCGAGACTGGCGTATTTGGAGCGATGATGGACGTCCAGCTCACAAATGACGGACCGGTAACATTGATTATTGATAGTCAATGAAGGTAAGCTTCTTTGGGGTATTAGAATTCTAAATTAAAAAAGCGAAAAAGCATACTTCACTTACAAAGTGAGGGTATGCTTTTTTTATTCTGTGATTTCTTAATAGGGAGTTGGCTATACGGACAGAAACAAGTTAATGTTAAAAGTTCCTGTCCGAAGTTGGTAGGTGTTCGGACAGGAGGAAGGGAAAATCAAGAGATTCAGTCCGAAGTTGGTAGGTGTTCGGACAGGAGGAAGGGAAAATCAAGAGATTCAGTCCGAAGTTGGTAGGTGTTCGGACAGCAGGAAGGGAAAATCAAGAGATTCAGTCCGAAGTTGGTAGGTGTTCGGACAGGAGGAAGGGAAAATCAAGAGATTCAGTCCGAAGTTGGTAGGTGTTCGGACAGCAGGAAGGGAATACCAAGAGTTCCAGTCCGAAGTTGGCATGAGTTCGGACAGAACTAAGCGGTATTCATCCGTTTCTGTCCGTAAGAACCTCTAAATATCAAGTCATTGATACAGGAAGAGAAAAAAATTCGAAGCATGCTATCAGGTGATTAGCTTAAAAAAGTAAAATGCTAGGAAGAAAATAATTCTTCCTAGCGTGTGTCAGTAGGGTTCCTTAATTACAGAGTGATGTCCTAATCTAAAATACCTTCAAATACCTCGCGACTCCTTCAAACAGCCCATCTGCGACCGATTGTTGATATTGCTGTGAGGTAACTAGTATTTCTTCTGTTGGGTTGCTTAAATAACCAAGTTCCAGAAGCGCACTATTTTGTCTGTTTTCTCTAAGTACATGATAGTTTCCATAGCGAACTTCTCTGTTGTTTAGCTTTGTTTTATTAATAACACTAGAATGTAACTCTTTCGCTAGGTTTGGATTATTGTAATAATAGGTCGTCATTCCCCGGACACTTTTATCTTCAATGCTATCATAATGAATTGAAATAAAGGCATCGGCATTCTGGTTATGAGAGGTCGCAACTCTTGATGCTAATGAAACGTATGTATCAGAAGTCCTCGTCATATAAACATCTGCCCCAGATGATTTTAGCTTATTGTAAAGTAACTTAGCTGTAGTTAGAGTTAAATCTTTTTCTAGTGTTCCCCTTGCTCCGATGGTGCCACTATCATTTCCTCCGTGGCCAGGATCAATCACTATTTTTTTGTTCTTTGTGTGGACCCCACCATCAGGTTTTTCGATTTGCTGGCCGGATCCGGTTAAAGAAACAAGCCACCCTGCAACATAGCCGGTTTTCCCACCTTTAAGACGAATCTGATACCAGTCATCGGTAAGGTCGATGACTTCAAAACGATCACCGTTGTCCGCTCTTTGGATGACAGAAGCGTGTGCTCCTGCGTCACTGCGAATATTGGTGCCGTTACTTAAAACAGTAATGGTTTGCCCATTTAGTGGGCGTTTAGAAACAGGTGCTTTATTTTGGCTTTTCTCAAAAAACCACCCAGCTGCCCAGCCTGTTTTCCCAGTCTCGTACTCAATTTTTACCCAATTATTGGATTCTTCAAGAATGGCAAATCTCTGCCCCTTGAGTACTTGTCCGATTACACTCCCATCAAGGCTTGCGCTATCTCTGATGGATAGAGTCGAAGCCGACACGGTTGCTTGAGGAAGCGACGAGTTTGATATGTTAGCAGCAGTTTGATTCGCAAATTCCAAATACTCACTGCTGACCCAAGAGTTTGTCCCATTAAATTGAATCTGTGCCCAGCCATTCGATTGTGAATAGACGGCAACTCTTGAACCTTTAATAAGGCTGCCAATCTTTTCCCCTGACAAGGAAGGGCTAGTTCGAACATTTACCCCGGACGAGACAACTGCTTCGGTTTGTTGTGTTCTTGCTTGGGTAGTGGACGAGCTTGCTCCAGTGCTTATGTATTCTTTTGAAACCCAGCCTTCCACTGAAGTACTCTTAATTTTTATCGAATTCCCAGTTGATTCAACGATTGTAACGGTCTCCCCATTTGTTAACGAACCAGCCAAAGAATAGCTTGTCCCAGGTCCTGTTCGAACCCTTAAGCTATCAGCGGTCACGATCCCAGTTGTGGCACTTGGATTAACATCGTTGCTAGTTGTCACCTTTGAAGTAAACCATTCAGCCACCCAGCCTTCTCGACCCGCAGATAAACCAATTTTTATCCAATCTCCTTCTTGGGTTAAAATTGGATACTTTTCCCCTTTATTGACCTTGCTAACTACTGAATAGCTCAGCCCAGGACCTCCTCTGACATTTAAGTTCGATGCTGTAATGGTTACAAACCCATTATTGGCCTCAGCTGGTCCGGCCTTCTGGATGCTACCTGTGACAATAAGCAACAGGCATAAAAGAACGGCGGCCATTTTTTTATTCAGCAAACATTCTCACTCTCCCTGCAATTATTTCTTTGTTTTTATTCTAACGGATTATTTTACCAAAATCACGAAGTTTCACACATTGTAATCTTTTTTAAAAAGGTTGAGAGGAATGAAATATTTTTGTCTTCATGGGAACAATAGATACATAACAGTATGGAAGGTGATTATATGCGACATAGTGCGAACGCGAATATGGCACATCTTGGAGAAAACCAAGTTTTAAGTGTGGACCTTCATGATTTTATCCAGAAAGAGCAAAGCTCTAACATGATTGAACTTGCTTCTGAATTTGGACTTTCGCTTCGGGATGTAAAAAAACTGAAAAAACAGCTAGAACGTTCTTGACAAGGGGGTTTTTCCTCCGTATTATAAACAAATATAATGTCATATTGAAAGATTGCCGTTGATGGGGAATAGTAATGAAGATCCACATGAAAAGAGAGGGAAAGTCCAAGGCTGAAAGCTTTTCCGCATGATGACTTGATGAATGAACACCTCGAAGGCTCCTTTTTGAAAATGGGCTACCCATTAGTAGGAAGGGACGTTGCAGGCGTTAACTGTAAAAGTGGAAGGCAGAAGATTGTCTTCAATTAGGGTGGCACCACGGGAAGCAAAAGCTCTCGTCCCTTGTTTTATAACAAGGAGACGGGGGCTTTTTTTATTTACATAAAAAAGCGAACTGAAGATGAAGGAGGTTGTCCGGCATGTCAAAACAGATTCAAATACCGCGCGGGACACAAGATATTTTGCCAGGGGAAACGGAAAAATGGCAGTATATCGAGAATATAGCAAGAGAGATTTGTGAGAACTATCAATACAAAGAAATCCGAACGCCCATTTTTGAACATACAGAATTATTCCTACGTGGAGTAGGCGATACGACCGATATTGTTCAAAAAGAAATGTACTCCTTCGAGGACCGTGGAGGAAGAGAACTGACATTAAGACCAGAAGGCACGGCTTCAACCGTAAGATCGTATGTTGAGCACAAAATGTTTGGCTTACCAAGTCAGCCAGTGAAACTGTATTATATGGGACCAATGTTTCGCTATGAGCGCCCACAGGCCGGTCGTTACCGTCAATTTGTTCAATTTGGAGTCGAAGCGCTTGGAAGCAATGACCCAGCGATTGATGCAGAAGTCATTTCACTTGCGATGTCAATCTATCAAAAGCTTGGATTAACGAAATTGAAGCTTGTGGTGAATAGCCTTGGTGATAAAGAAAGTCGCAAAGCTCACCGTGATGCGCTCATCGAACATTTTCAACCACGGATTGGGGAGTTTTGCGGTGACTGTCGGAACCGTCTTGAAAAAAATCCAATGCGCATTCTTGACTGTAAGGCAGACCGTGATCATGAGTTGATGAAATCGGCACCGTCGATTATTAATTTCTTAAATGAGAGTTCAAGTGAGTACTTTTCCAAGGTGAAGCAATACTTAACGAATGTTGGCATTGAGTACGAATTGGACCCGAACCTTGTTCGTGGCCTAGATTACTACAATCATACGGCATTCGAAATTATGAGTGATGCAGAAGGCTTTGGAGCGATAACGACCCTTTGTGGTGGTGGACGCTATAATGGCCTAGTCGAAGAAATTGGCGGACCAGAAACACCTGGGATTGGATTTGCCTTTAGTATTGAGCGTTTGCTTGCGGCATTGGATGCAGAAGGGGTAGAACTTCCTATTGCCAATAAAATTGATTGCTATGTGGTATCACTTGGTGAAAAGGCTAAGGATTATACTGTCGGTCTTCTCCACCAGCTAAGAAGTGCTGGATTTTCGGCAGAAAGAGATTATCTCGACCGGAAAATAAAAGCACAGTTTAAAGCTGCTGACCGTTTTAAAGCAAAATACGTAGCTGTTTTAGGTGATGATGAGCTTGCAGAGAATAAGATTTCCTTGAAGTCAATGGAAGATGGTGGACAAACAGAATTGCCGCTAGACGCCTTTTTAGAAAAATTTAAAGAACTATGTAAATAAAGGGGGAAACATCATGTTTGGTAGATCGTATTTTTGCGGGGAGGTAACGGAACAAGCCATTGGTAAGTCCGTTACATTAAAAGGATGGGTTCAGAAACGTCGTGATTTGGGTGGATTGATTTTTATCGATCTAAGAGACCGTACAGGGATTGTACAAATTGTATTTAATCCGGATGTATCCAAAGAAGCGCTAGCGATAGCAGAAAAAGTTCGTTCCGAGTATGTTCTAAGTATTACAGGAAAAGTCGTAGAAAGAGCGGAAGGAACGGTTAACGATAATCTAAAGACTGGTAAAGTGGAAGTAACAGCTGAGGATATTACGATTATTAACGAAGCGAAAACACCTCCATTTACGATTACCGACAAAACAGATGTTTCAGAGGACCTTCGTTTGAAGTACCGCTATCTTGATATGCGCCGTCCAGTTATGTTCGAAACGCTTAAAATGCGCCATCAAACAACGAAAGCAATTCGTGACTATCTTGACAGTGAAGGCTTCTTAGATGTTGAAACACCAATTTTAACAAAGAGCACTCCTGAAGGAGCAAGAGATTATCTTGTGCCAAGTCGTGTACATCCAGGAGAATTTTATGCATTACCACAATCGCCACAAATTTTTAAACAGTTATTAATGGTTGGCGGCGTTGAACGTTATTACCAAATCGCCCGCTGTTTCCGTGATGAGGACCTTCGCGCGGATCGTCAGCCAGAGTTTACACAAATTGATATTGAAACAAGCTTTATGAGTCAAGAAGACATTCTGTCACTGGCTGAAAAAATGATGCAAAAGGTCATGAAAGAAGTAAAAGGCCTTGAAGTGGAAGCTCCATTTAAGCGTATGTCTTATGATGATGCCATGAGCCGTTTTGGTTCTGATAAGCCTGATACACGCTTTGGTCTTGAACTTGTCGATCTTTCGGAAGCAGTGAAAGATGCAGGATTTAAAGTGTTTACTGCCGCTGTTGAAAATGGAGGTCAAGTAAAAGCAATCAATGTTAAGGGAGCAGCTTCTCAATATTCTCGTAAAGATATTGATGGCCTAACAGAATTTGTTGCAATCTATGGAGCAAAAGGCTTAGCTTGGTTAAAAGTTGAGGAAGAAGGCTTGAAGGGTCCAATTTCGAAGTTTTTAACTGAAGAGGTTCAGGGAACAATCAAATCCTTGTTAGAGGCGGAAACGGGAGATTTAATCCTTTTCGTAGCGGATAAAAAGAAAGTCGTTGCCGATGCTCTTGGTGCCTTGCGCTTAAAATTAGGCAAAGACCTAGAGTTAATTGACGAATCAACATTCAACTTCCTTTGGATTACTGACTGGCCACTTTTAGAGTATGATGAGGAAGAAGGGCGTTACTATGCAGCCCATCATCCATTTACAATGCCAGTTCGGGAAGACTTAAGCTTGCTTGAAACTGATCCAGGCAGTGTACGAGCACAAGCATATGACTTAGTATTGAACGGTTATGAATTAGGTGGAGGTTCATTACGTATATTTGAACGCGAAATCCAAGAGAAAATGTTTGAGGTGCTAGGCTTTACGAAAGAACAAGCCAATGAGCAATTCGGATTTTTGATGGAAGCTTTCGAGTATGGAACACCGCCACATGGTGGAATTGCCCTTGGTCTTGACCGAATGGTGATGTTACTTGCCGGTAGAACCAATCTTCGTGATACGATTGCCTTTCCAAAAACAGCAAGTGCAAGTTGCTTATTAACCAATGCTCCTGGAGAAGTCAGTGAGCAACAACTAGATGAGCTTAGTTTGTCACTAAAAGTTAACAAAGAAGTGGAATAAAATGGAATTGCAGTAGCTTGAACTTCGCATGTCCATGTGATATATTTTTATTAAAGATAAGAGTTCCTGATGTGTTCGTTGTATAACCTAAAGTTTTGACCGAACATTTCTACCTTCGGGAGTCCGGGGTTCTCTAAACAAAGTAAATGCCTCTTGGAATAGAGGACTTGCAAAGTTTGGGACAGGGCACCTACCTGCTCAGAGCGGGATCAAAACGAAGGCACCAAAAGCGACGGCATAATTGGGACTCTTACCCTCATACGACATCAAACTCCATGTATCACTACATGGAGTTTTTTTATGTTTAAGCTGCTTTTTTTCAATATTAATCCTATATAATTACTTGTTTTTGAAATAAAGTATGATATATTGTTTAGCGGGAATAAGAATAATAGACGAAAATATGTGGAACTGATCCTAGTTTGGAGTGAGAATATATGCTTCATCAATTTTCAAGAAATGAATTGGCTATAGGCACTGAAGGCCTCGATATTATGAAAAATAGTACGGTTGCCGTCCTCGGGATTGGCGGAGTCGGCTCGTTTGCGGCTGAAGCCCTGGCCCGTTCCGGAGTGGGGAGACTTATCCTCGTGGATAAAGACGATGTTGATATTACCAATGTAAATCGTCAGCTTATTGCGCTGTTGTCTACGGTTGGTCGTCCAAAGGTGGAACTGATGGAAGAACGGATTCGCGACATCAATCCTGATTGTGAAGTGATTGCGTTAAAAATGTTCTATACAGAGGAAACGTACGAGCAATTCTTTAGCTATGGCTTAGATTTTGTAGTTGATGCGTCAGATACGATTTCTTATAAAATTCATCTAGCGAAGGAATGCCTAAAACGTGGGATTCCAATTATATCAAGCATGGGTGCAGCCAATAAAATGGATCCAACCCGCTTTCAAATTGCGGATATTTCGAAAACGCATACCGATCCACTGGCAAAAGTGATTCGAACTCGTTTACGTAAAGAAGGCATTCACAAAGGAGTAACCGTTGTGTTTTCCGATGAAAGCCCGATTGTATCTCTTGAAGAGGTCAATAAAGTGGTTGGGAAACCAGACGCCCCAATTCGCAAGGCAAAGATGCCACCTTCCTCCAATGCCTTTGTACCATCAGCATGCGGCTTAATTATGGCTAGCTACGTGGTCCGTCAACTATTGAAGGATATAAAAATTCATCGTGTGAATGATTAGGAAAAGGAGATCCAATTTTGGGTCTCTTTTTTCTCTTTTGGACATTATGGAGTGTGTTTGTGAGTGGGTATAACGAAAAGGGGTCTTATGAAGAGTTCATAGAACACGTTTGTGAAAGGATTCAACGAAAAGGGGTCTTATGAAGAATTCATAGAGCACGTTTGTGAGAGGATTCAACGAAAACCGGTCTTATGAAGAGTTCATAGAGCACGTTTGTGAAAGGATTCAACGAAAACCGGTCTTATGAAGAGTTCATAGAGCACGTTTGTGAGAGGATTCAACGAAAAACGGTCTTATGAAGAGTTCATAGAGCACGTTTGTGAGAGGATTCAATGAAATACGGTCTTATGAAAAGTTCATGGAGCACGTTTGTGAGTAGATTCACTGAAAACCGGTCTTATGAAGAGTTCATAGAGCACTGTTTAGGATAGATCACAGAAAAAATGGTCTTATGAAGAGTTTATGCAGCACATTAGAAGATGGATTCAACGAAAAATGGTCTCATGAAGAATTCATGAAGACCATTTCTGATCATATATTACGTAATAGAAGGTGAAAAGTTCCACCGGCACCTATTTCCTCATCCCCATAATCTTTTCATACACCATAGCTAAGGCTTGTTCAAATTTCCCAGTCTTTTTCGGTTTGAAATACACTTTTCCTTTTAATTTATCAGGAAGGTACTGCTGTTTCACCCAACCACCTTCATAATCATGCGGATATTTGTACCCAATACCACGGCCGAGCTCTTTTGCACTTTTATAATGAGCGTCACGTAAATGGTCGGGAACTTCCCCGCTTTTGCCGGCACGAATGTCAGCTAAGGCATCGTCAATAGCCATAATGGCTGAATTGGATTTAGGTGATAAACAGAGTTCGATAACAGCATTGGCTAACGGAATTCTAGCTTCTGGAAAGCCGACGCGCTCGGCTGTTTCAATCGCAGCGAGCGTCCGAGCCCCAGCTTGGGGGTTAGCTAGACCAATATCCTCATAGGCGATGACAAGCATTCTCCTACTGATGCTAATTAAATCGCCTGCTTCAATCAACCGCCCTAAATAATGAAGGGCTGCGTTAACATCACTCCCACGAATGGATTTTTGAAATCCTGAGAGAACATCATAATGCGCGTCTCCATCTTTGTCGTGAGCAAGGCTCTTTTTCTGCATACATTCTTCTGCTGTATCTAAGTTAATCTTAATTTTACCTGCTTTATTTGCTTCAGTAGACAAAACCGCAAGCTCAAGTGCGTTTAATGAACTGCGAACATCCCCGTTTGAAGCGGTAGCGAAATGATCCATTGCGTCGTCGTTCAATTCGACTAAGTATTCTCCTAAGCCTCTTTCTTTATCGGTAAGTGCTCTCATTAAAGCGACCTTGATATCCTCAGGTTCTAGCGGCTTTAGTTCGAAAATCTGACACCGGCTCCGAATCGCGGGGTTAATGGCATGGTACGGATTACTCGTGGTCGCACCTATTAAGGTGATCATTCCATTTTCTAAGTAGGGCAAAAGGAAATCCTGCTTCGCCTTGTCAAGACGATGGACTTCGTCAAGGAGAAGGATTACTTTCCCGGACATCTTTGCTTCAGCAGCGACGATTTCCATATCTTTTTTATTATTTGTAACGGCATTCAATGTTCGAAACGCATATTGTGTGCTCCCTGCAATGGCTGAGGCAATCGACGTTTTTCCAATTCCAGGCGGACCATATAAAATCATTGAGCTTAGTTGCCGTGCTTTGACCATACGATAAATCATTTTTCCTTCGCCAACGAGATGTCTTTGACCGATGACCTCATCAATTGTCCGCGGCCTCATTCTGAATGCAAGTGGCTTAATGCTCATGAACCTCACTCCATCAGTAATCAAATATGATTTTACTGTATCACACCTTCTAAAGTAGGCAAATGTATATGGCTTAAAAGATATGATATAATGGCTAATGCCTATCAAAATACTTAGAAATGCTGGTGACACAATTGTTAAAGAAAAGAGGGCAAGTAGTCCCAAGGATAGCCATTTATTTAGTTGGATTACTGTTGATGGCACTCGGGATTGTACTACTGCTTAAAAGTGACTTTGGTGTTGCCCCGTGGGATGTACTTCACGTTGGTTTATATTATAATCTTGGTCTGACAATTGGATCATGGACGATCATTGCAGGAGTGGTAATTTTAACAGTTTCAGCGATTATCGCAAAAGAGATTCCACAAATTGGTGCTTTTACAAATATGCTACTAGTCGGGATGTTTATTGATTTATATTTATTACTTGGTTTTATTGTGACTCCTGACCATATCATTGGCAAAATCGTTATGTTTGCCTTTGGATTATTGTTCTCAGGTTATGGAATGGGCATTTACATCTCGGCTCAGTTTGGAGCAGGGCCACGTGATAGTCTTATGATTGCCGTATCAGAGCGGTTTGGCTGGAGTATCCGCTCGGTTCGCAGTGTCATTGAAGTTGTAGCTCTTGTTATCGGTTGGGGACTCGGGGGACCTGTTTTTTGGGGAACGATTGCTTTTGGTGTAAGCATCGGTCCAATTTCCGGCATGGCTCTGCCACATTGCAGAACGATGACCAACTGGTGGCTAGCTAAATTAAAGGATAAACAAGCAAGAAAACATATGGGAGAAGAAAAAACGAATAGGGGTGCTTTTTTATGAAAATATCTACAAAAGGACGCTACGGGATGACAATTATGATTGAACTAGCGAAAAACCACGGTGAAGGTCCAGTATCGCTAAAATCAATCGCCCAGACACATGATTTGTCTGAGCACTATTTGGAGCAGCTTGTGGCACCATTACGAAATGCTGGCCTGGTTAGGAGTATTAGGGGTGCCTACGGCGGGTATGTATTGACGGATGAGCCGTCCAAAATTACGGCGGGTGACATCATTCGTGTTCTTGAAGGGCCGATTGTCCTTGTTGAAGGGATTGAAAACGAAGCGCCTGCTCAAAGGGAACTTTGGATTCGAATTCGAGATGCAATTAAAAGAGTGCTTGACCATACAACCATCGAGGATTTAGCTAATCATACAGAAGAAGAGGACAATGGGATCTCCGATGCCTATATGTTTTATATATAATAAAGGCTGTTTTCGTAAAAGTTGTTGCTAAAATCCTAAAGCCGATTTTAGCGTAACTTCAGCTAGTTATTAGGTTTTAAATTAGTTTGCACGCTCTTTTCGCATTAATGAACTTTTGTAGCTCAGCATGTGCTAGCATAAGGGTTTTGTACGTTAAAAGTAACAAAATTTGAGAAAAGAGCTAAATAAACAACTAGTTATTTAAAGAAGGTGTCTTTTTGGAAAAAATTTATTTAGATCATGCTGCGACCTCGCCAATTCATCCGCAGGTTATTCGGAGAATGATGGAAGTTATGGAAGGTCAATTTGGTAATCCGTCTAGCATTCACTCCTTTGGACGTGAAACGAGACAAATTTTAGATGAGACTAGAGAAGAACTTGCTAGGAGCATCAATGCAAAGGAAAATAATATTATTTTAACCAGTGGTGGCACTGAGGCAGATAACTTGGCAGTCCTTGGCTACGCTGAAAAAAATAGTCATCTGGGAAGGCATGTTATCACATCACAGATTGAACATCATGCCATTCTCCATAGCTGTCAGGAACTAGAAAAACGAGGTTTCGAAGTGACGTATTTGCCTGTGGATGAGAAAGGGTGTATTTCCATTGATGCTTTTCAAGCAGCATTAAGGGAAGATACAATTCTTGTAACGATCATGTACGGGAACAATGAAGTTGGTTCCATTCAGCCTATCAGGGAAATTGGTGATATTCTCAATGGACATCAAGCAGTTTTTCATACAGATGCTGTTCAAGCTTATGGGGTTGAAAAGCTTGATGTAGAGGATTTAAAAGTGGATATGCTTTCCGTTTCAGCACATAAAATTAACGGACCAAAGGGTGTTGGTTTTCTTTATGTGCGCGAGGGAATCTCTCTTTCCCCAAGAGCCTTTGGTGGTGAGCAGGAACGAAAACGCCGAGCAGGAACTGAAAATGTTCCCGCAATCGCAGGTTTCCGTGAGGCTGCTAAAATAGCCCTAGAGGAAATAGAAGAAAAGCAAAAGCTTTATCAAGAATTTAAAAGTATCTTTATTGAGAGTCTTAAAAAGAACCAAATTTCTTTCGACCTGAACGGTTTACTTGATAAAAGCTTGCCTCATGTCTTAAACTTAAGCTTTCCGGGAACAAATGTTGAAGCCATGCTTGTCAATCTTGACCTTGCCGGGGTCGCAGTCTCAAGTGGATCGGCTTGTACAGCTGGTTCCATTGAGCCATCCCATGTTCTTGTGGCGATGTTTGGCAAGAACTCTGATCGATTAACGAACTCGATTCGTTTCAGTTTCGGTTTAAATAATACGAAAGAGGAAGTTGCAAAGGCTGCAGAAGAAACAGCGAAAGTGGTAAAAAGACTTAATCGCTGAGGGGTACCTGGTAAAAGAGAAATACAATAAGTGAGGTGAGTCATAATCATGGAAAAGTCACCTAAAGATACAAGAGTAGTTGTCGGCATGTCCGGAGGCGTGGACTCGTCTGTAGCGGCTTTGCTATTAAAACAGCAAGGGTACGATGTCATCGGTATTTTTATGAAAAACTGGGACGACACCGATGCAAATGGCGTTTGTACCGCAACAGAAGATTACAATGATGTTATTCGCGTCTGCAACCAAATTGGAATTCCATATTATGCAGTAAATTTTGAAAAGCAGTATTGGGATAAGGTATTTACCTATTTCCTTGACGAATATAAAGCAGGGCGTACACCAAACCCTGATGTTATGTGTAATAAAGAAATTAAATTTAAAGCATTCCTTGAACACGCTCTAAACCTAGGAGCAGACTATTTGGCAACAGGCCATTATGCTCAAGTAGCATTCCGAGACGGGGAATACAAAATGCTTCGGGGTCTTGATGAAAATAAGGACCAAACTTATTTCTTGAACCAATTAACACAGGACCAATTGAGTCGCGTGATGTTCCCAATTGGGAATCTTGAGAAATCAAAGGTGCGCGAAATTGCCAAAGAAGCAAATTTAGCAACTGCTACGAAAAAGGATAGCACAGGAATTTGTTTTATTGGAGAACGTGATTTTAAAGAATTCTTGAGTAATTATTTACCAGCACAGCCTGGGCGCATGGAAACCCTTAACGGCGAAGTAAAGGGAAAACATGATGGATTGATGTACTATACCATTGGTCAAAGACATGGACTTGGCATCGGAGGTTCAGGAGAACCATGGTTTGTTGTAGGGAAAAATTTGAAAGAGAATATTCTTTATGTAGGGCAAAGTTTTGAAAATGATAACTTATTCTCTACTTCAATTACCGCGGTACAGGTAAGTTGGGTATCGGACAAGCCAATGCCGCAGGAATTTGAATGCACTGCTAAATTCCGCTATCGTCAGGCGGACAATGCAGTTACTGTTCGTATTCTTGAAGACGGAAATGTTTCTGTTGTGTTCAAAGAACCGATTAGAGCGGTCACACCAGGACAAGCAGTTGTGTTTTATAATGGTGATGAGTGTCTAGGTGGAGGTACGATTGACGAAGTGTTTAAAGATGGCAGCAAACTGACTTATGTCGGCTGATGTCTTAGTCCCCGGCTCTTGGGTAGCCGGGGATTTTCTAATTAAATAGAGATGGTTATGATATACTTTTCGCAGAAGCTGATTTCGTAAATCATGTTGTTACTATCTAAGATAAGCGTTTTCGTACGTTATAGTAAATGTGTAAGCTTTTTCCTCAAATTTGCAAGCTATTTTGTAGTGGAATAGGGCTTAAGTGCCCAATAGCAACCCAGTTTGAAAAAAGGCATTATCAGAAATGGAGCGTGTAAGGATGGATAAAAACCAGACAGGTATTGAATATATGCAACAGGGAAAGTGGGAGGAAGCGGCACGATCGTTTATGGAAGCAATCGAAGAAGAACCTAATAACGCTGTTGCGCACATCAATTTTGGAAATGTGTTAACTGCTGTTGGCGAAACAGAAAAAGCGCTAAAGTTCTACGACCGGGCAATTGAGCTTGATTCAGAAGCAGTAGCAGCCTATTACAGCAAGGGAAATTTATATTACGAAATGGAAAAATTTGAAGAAGCAAAGCAAAACTTTGAACTAGCGATGAAAAAGGGGCTACAGTCTGGGGATAATTATTTCATGCTAGGGATGACGCTTGTTCAACTTGAGCAAGGGCGACTTGCACTCCCATTTCTTCAGAGAAGTACAGAGTTATTAGAAGAGGATGCTGAGGCCTTTTTCCATTATGGTTTATGCCTGGCACAGTCTGAATACATTGATGAAGCCATTACTCAATTAGAGAAATGTGTCTCCCTTGATCCATCTCATGCGGATGCATATTATAACCTAGGCGTTGCTTATGGTTTTAAGGAAGAGGCAAAGAAAGCCTTAGAGATGTTTGAGAAGGCACTAGAAGTGCAACCGGATCATTTACTAGCAGGCCATGGGAAGAAATTGATAGAAGAAGCATAGCAATTCTCGGAAGAGGAAGGTTAGGGGGATAGCTGATGGACAATAAACAAGATTCACTTGATTTGTTTTCAGAACAAGGAAAATACATAAAAGGTCGACCAATCGTTACCATTTTTCATAATGAACAAAACCTATATACAGTAATGCGGATTCGGGTTGATGATACGAATGATGATTATGATGATAAAGAGGCCGTCATTACAGGTTATTTCCCTAAAATCCACGAACATGAAACCTATGTATTCTTCGGTGCATTTACTGATCATCCTAAATTTGGTCTTCAGTTTCAAGTAACGCATTTCCGAAAAGATCTACCACAATCAAAGCAAGGCATCATTACCTATTTATCGAGTGATCTATTTAAAGGAATTGGGAAAAAGATAGCGGAAAGCATTGTTGAAGCATTAGGGGAAAAAGCGATTTCAAGGATCATGGAAAACCCCTCAGTGCTTGATTCTGTGCCTAAGCTTAGCTCCGAAAAAGCAAAACTACTTTATGATAATCTGATGGAGCACCAAGGCTTAGAACAAGTAATGGTTGGCTTGAATCAATATGGATTTGGTCCACAGCTATCAATGAAAATTTATCAAGCCTATCGGGAACAAGCGATTGAAGTGATCCAAGGAAATCCATTCAAACTTGTTGAGGACATTGAGGGAATTGGATTTGGTCGCGCTGATGAGCTGGGTCGCCAATTAGGGATTACAGGTAGTCATCCTGACCGAATAAAAGCAGCTTGTCTGTATATTTTAGAGTCATCTAGTGTGCAAGCTGGACATGTTTATATGGAAGCAGAGGATTTACTTCAACAAGTAAAAGTCATCCTTGAGCAGAACGAGCCACAGGAAATTGACTTTAGTGAAATTTCGAATGGGCTTATTAAGCTTGGGGAAGAAGGAAAGGTGATGGTAGAAGAGAAACGCGTGTATCTGCCTTCTCTCTTCTTTTCAGAAAAAGGCTTAGTAACCAATATAGAGCGTATTCTAGATCAAAGCCAGTATGAGAACCAGTTTCCTGAGTCGGAATTTCTTCTTGCGCTCGGAGAGTTAGAGGAGCGGACTGGAGTCCAATATGGACCAACTCAAAAGGAAGCGATTCAAACAGCATTAATGTCTCCGATGATGATTTTAACCGGAGGTCCAGGCACAGGAAAAACGACGGTTATTAAAGGGATTGTAGAGCTTTATTCTGAGCTTCACGGTTGTTCCCTCGAGATCAATGATTATAAACAAGACGAGCCTTTTCCATTTTTACTTTGTGCCCCGACAGGAAGAGCAGCGAAACGAATGGCAGAATCCACAGGTCTTCCTGCTGTCACGATTCACCGCTTGCTACGCTGGAATGGATCAGATGGCTTTGATCATGACGAGGACCGCCAACTTGAAGGGAAAATCCTCATTGTCGATGAAACTTCAATGGTTGATATTTGGTTAGCTCATCAATTGTTTAAGGCATTGCCAAACAATATCCAGGTTATTCTTGTGGGAGATGAAGACCAGTTGCCTTCAGTTGGTCCTGGACAAGTCCTGAAGGATTTCCTTGATTCTAAAAGAATTCCGACAGTGCGACTAACAGATATTTACCGCCAAGCCGAAGGGTCGTCAATCATTGAGTTAGCACATCAGATAAAAAAGGGAGCATTGCCTCAAGATTTAGCGTCCCCACAGTCGGATCGCTCTTTTCTTCGTTGTGGTCCTGGTCAAATTTCTCAGGTTGTTGAAAAAGTCGTGGTAAATGCTAAGAAAAAGGGTTATTCAGCAAAAGATATTCAAGTATTGGCGCCGATGTATCGAGGACCAGCTGGGATTGACCGCTTAAATCTGCTTATGCAAGAAATTTTTAACCCGAACCCTGATGGCAGTCGAAAAGAGATTGCGTATGGAGATGTAAAATACCGAGTCGGCGATAAAGTGCTCCAGCTAGTAAATCAACCCGAAGCGAACGTTTTTAACGGCGATATGGGTGAAATTGTCGCGATTTTCTACGCAAAGGAAAATACGGAAAAACAGGATCAAATCATTGTCTCGTATGAGGGAAACGAAGTTACATATGCAAAACAGGACCTCTCACAGATTACCCATGCGTATTGTTGTTCAGTCCATAAATCACAAGGTAGTGAATTTCCAATTGTTATCTTACCAGTTGTAAAAAGCTATTACCGAATGCTTAGAAGAAACCTCCTCTATACGGCGATTACTAGAAGCCAACAGTTTTTAATTCTTTGCGGGGAAGAGGATGCTTTCAGACTTGGAATTGATCGAGCGGATGATACGAAGCGGAATACCACACTTGCTCTAAAGCTTTCGGAAACTCTGCCGGTTTTAGGTGATGATAAAAATCAACTACTTAACGAAGAAGCAGAAAAGACAGAACGATCATTAAAAGAGCACGAAGAAGATGAGGAGAAACATAAAGATCTTGTTGCAGTGCTGATGTCAGCTGACCCGATGATAGGGATGGAAAACCTTACCCCTTATGATTTCATGGAGAACAGTGGAAACTAGAAATGTTCGGAAAGGTGGGCTCGCTTTGCGGACATTTTCATTATTAAAGGGTCTTCCTGTCATAGATCTGAAAAGTGGGACAAAAATAGGGGAAGTCTCTGATTTAAGTGTAACTGGGGATGGCAACGTAAAAGGGTTGTTAGTAAAACAAGGCAGCTTATTTAAAAAGACTTTTCTACTCAGAGTTGAGGATGTCCATTCCTATGGAGGGGACGGGGTTACCATTGAGAATGGGGATGTTCTCGAACAACTTCAAACTCCCCCCGAGTTTACCTTTGAACATCACGGGCGCCTTAGTGGAAGGATGATGCTTACTCAAGACGGGAAAGAACTAGGGCTCCTGCAGGACGTATATTTTCTGGAAGAAGTGGGCACGATTGTAGGGTACGAATTAACGGATGGCTTTTTTTCGGATATTACAGATGGAAAGCGTGTGATCAAAGCCGTAGACCCCCCTGCAATAGGAAAAGATGCCATCATTGTTAACGTAGAGAATTTAGTTAACGAGGTGAGCATTGATGTTGACGTGCCCCAACTGCCAAAGTAAAGATATCGGAAAGATTGGAATCAACCAATACTACTGCTGGAGTTGCTTTATTGAATTAACCCTGTCTAAAGGCATTATTCATACCCACCAGGTGGAAGAAGACGGATCCTTGAGCTCCCTCGACGATCTATTTGACGAGGAAGAGCGCATGTTTGGTATTTGACACTAACGGCCACGCGAAATAAACGTAAGAGGTGAAGCGACGATGAATAAAATGTTAACCTCAGCATTAGTAGTAGGTGCCGGAATGGCTGCATACAATTATATGCAGAAAAACGACATGATGGATCGGCGTCAAATGAAACGACTTCAAAAGAAGATTACAAAAGCAATCTTTTAATGCTTGATCCCCTGTTTAATTACAGGGGATTTTTTAAAGCATTAAGGACGATGCATAATCTCTCCTCTACATCTAAAAAATAGATGTAGGGTGGTGATCGAAATATGGATATACCAATGAAGTGGTTTTACCGTCTAGGCTTCCTTTTGTTATTGTTCTTTGTTGTTTATATCTTTTTTAAATTACAGATGGTATGGGCTCCATTCCTGAATATATTCATGACATTGCTGATTCCTTTTGCGGTAGGCGCTTTTATCACTTATCTTCTCCATCCCGTAATTGATAACCTCCAAAGCCGAGGGGTACATAGAGGGATGGCGGTGTTTATTATTTATACATTGTTTTTTGGAGGCATAGGATTTGCGATTTACCGTGGCATCCCCACCTTTGTTAACCAATTACATGACCTTGGTGAAAATGCTCCTATTTTTGCAGCCTATTATCAGGAGTGGGTAGATGGAATTCAAGATGAAACATCTCGCTGGCCACCTGCGGTAAAAGAGCGAATCGACAATAGCATACTTGCCGTTGAAGCCTATTTAGAGGGGATTTTGTCGGTTATTCTGGACATACTAAAGGGGTTTCTTAATTCAATTGTCACCCTTGCCATTATTCCTTTCATCGCATTTTATATGTTAAAAGACTATAACTTAATGAAACGAGCAGCATGGTACATGACTCCATCCCGTTGGCGTGACCAAGGGAAACTATTTCTTCGTGATGTAGATAAATCTTTAGGGAGCTATATTCGTGGTCAATTATTAGTTTGTTGTATCATTGGAGTACTATCAACTTTGTTATTTTTCTTTGCGGGTATGCCTTATTCGCTTTTGCTAGGAATCATTGTCGGGCTTACGAATGTTATCCCTTATTTTGGCCCAATTATTGGGGCAGTACCGGCCGTTATTATTGCTGCTACAATCTCAATGAAAATGGTTATGATTTGTTTGATTATTGTGTTTTCCTTGCAATTTCTTGAAGGAAATATTCTCTCACCCATTATTGTAGGGAAAAGCCTCCACATGCATCCGTTGGTCATTATGTTTGCTCTAATTGCTGGTGGAGAAGTTGGTGGTGTGTTAGGATTGATTCTTGCCGTACCAGTGCTAGTCGTGTTAAAAACAGCAATTCTCCATGCTAAAGAGCATATCATTCGGATGAAAAGACAGCCTTTACGGTGAAAGGGATTTGACAAAAGGAAGATTGCTTTTATATAATTTTGGCTATAAGTTGAAAATGTAGAAAATGTGGAAAGATCGAGTATGTTGCAGCCCGCTGTCAAGAGAGGGATTCCCAAGGCTGAAAAGAATCCTCAGTGAAGAGCAACAGAAGGCTAATCTGGAGTGCAGCTAAACACTGCCGTTTTGCCGCGTTAAGGCAATTTGAGAGATGAATGTGTTTTTTTACGTTCATAATCAGGGTGGTACCGCGAGTTAGCTCTCGTCCCTGTCCAGGGATGGGGGCTTTTTTGTTTGCCTTCAAACCTAAAACTATATTTTTAAAATACATGAAGGAGGATATAGTATGAAACAGCTTACTGGCTCAGAAGTTCGGAAATTGTTTTTAGATTTTTTTAAAGAAAAAGGTCATGCTGTGGAGCCAAGTGCACCTCTTGTTCCCCATGATGACCCAACATTATTATGGATTAATAGTGGGGTAGCAACCTTAAAGAAATATTTCGATGGTCGTGTTATTCCAGAAAATCCACGCATCACAAATGCGCAAAAGTCGATTCGTACAAATGATATTGAGAACGTCGGAAAGACTGCACGCCATCACACGTTTTTTGAAATGCTTGGAAACTTCTCCATTGGTGATTATTTCAAGGTAGAAGCAATTGAGTGGGCATGGGAATTCTTAACAGATGAAAAATGGATTGGCTTTGAAAAAGAAAAGCTTTCCGTCACCATCCACCCAGAAGATGAAGAAGCTTATGAAATCTGGAGTAAAAAAATCGGAGTTCCAGCAGAACGAATTATTCGTCTTGAAGGGAACTTCTGGGATATCGGGGAAGGCCCAAGTGGACCGAATACAGAGATCTTTTATGATCGTGGACCGGAATATGGGAACGATCCAGAGGATGCTGAGCTTTATCCTGGTGGAGAAAACGATCGTTATTTAGAGGTTTGGAATTTGGTGTTCTCGGAATTTAACCATAATCCTGACGGTACATATACGCCGCTACCAAAGAAGAACATTGATACCGGTATGGGTCTTGAACGAATGGCTTCAGTTATTCAAGAGGTTCCAACAAACTTTGATACAGATCTCTTTATGCCAATCATAAAGGCTACAGAGGAAATCTCCGGTGAAAAATATCGCGTAACAAATGATAAAGATACAGCATTTAAAGTGATTGCTGACCATATCCGTACAGTTGCTTTTGCTGTCGGAGATGGTGCCTTACCTTCCAACGAGGGGCGTGGATATGTCCTTCGTCGATTACTACGACGTGCAGTACGTTATGCAAAGAAATTAAATATCAATCGCCCATTTATGTTTGAGCTTGTTCCAGTTGTTGGAGAGATCATGCAGGATTTTTACCCACAAGTAAAAGAAAAAGAGGCGTTTATTGCAAAAGTCATTAAGAATGAAGAAGACCGTTTCCATGAAACGCTTCACGAAGGACTGGCAATTTTGTCGGAGTTAATTAAGAACGAAAAGGCAAAAGGCAGTGATACCGTCCAAGGTGCAGACATCTTCCGCTTATACGACACTTATGGATTCCCAGTAGAACTCACAGAAGAGTATGCAGCAGATGAAGGAATGAAGGTCGATCATCAAGGATTTGAGCAAGAAATGGAGCTTCAGCGTGAGCGTGCCCGTTCTGCTCGTCAAGATGTTGGTTCTATGCAGGTTCAAGGTGGGATTCTTGGCGATATTACTACAGCAAGTAAATTTGTCGGCTATGATTCGCTTGAAACGCAATCAAAGGTTGTTTCAATCATCAAAGACGGTCAGTTAACTGAACAGGTAACAGCTGGGGAAGAATTTTATTTTATTCTTGACGAAACACCTTTCTATGCTGAAAGTGGTGGACAAATTGCAGATAAAGGGACAATTGAAGCTGACGGTTTGAAGGTCGCTGTGAAAGATGTTCAAAAAGCGCCGAATGGGCAGAATCTCCATCATGCTGTGGTTGAGACTGGTACACTAAAACAAGACGCTAGTGTTACGGCTAAGGTCGATGGTAGCAACCGCTCTCAAATCATTAAAAATCATACAGCGACGCATCTTTTGCATCAAGCATTAAAGGATGTTCTTGGAACACATGTCAATCAGGCTGGATCACTAGTAGAGCCAGATCGTCTACGCTTTGACTTCTCTCACTTTGGTCAGATTACGGAAGAAGAACTAGAAAAGATTGAAGCGATTGTTAATGAGAAAATCTGGCAAAGCATTGCTGTCAATACAGAGTTCAAACCAATTGCTGAGGCAAAAGCGATGGGTGCTATGGCTCTCTTTGGAGAAAAATACGGAGAAATTGTCCGAGTTGTTCAAGTAGGAGACTATAGTTTAGAACTTTGTGGTGGATGCCATGTACCAAATACTTCTGTAATTGGTTTGTTTAAAATCGCTTCAGAAAGCGGGATTGGCGCTGGAACTAGGAGGATTGAGGCAGTTACAGGAGAAGCAGCTTATAAAGCTTTAAATGACCAACTTGCGATCCTCAAGAGTGCAGCTTCTAAGTTGAAGACATCACCAAAGGACGTACCATCCCGAATCGATACGATTTTAGCTGAAGCGAAACACTTACAACGTGAAAATGAATCGTTGGCAGCGAAATTGGGTAATATTGAAGCAGGTAGTCTTGCATCGAAGGTTAAGGAAATTAATGGAGTCCCTGTGATTGCTGCAAGAGTCCAAGCGGCAGATATGAATAGCCTAAGAAATATGGCAGATGATTTGAAGCAAAAGCTAGGCTCAGCTGTAATCTTGCTGGGGAGTGCTGACAATGGCAAGGTCAATTTAATAGCAGGTGTCACGAAAGACTTAATCGAAAAAGGATTCCATGCTGGTAAATTGGTGAAAGAAGCTGCTAGTGTTTGTGGCGGTGGCGGCGGTGGTCGTCCTGATATGGCCCAAGCAGGTGGGAAAGATCCAGCAAAACTCGACAATGCTCTACAAATTGTTGAAGAATGGGTTAAATCAATTTGATATAAAGGTCAAGTAGTGTAGAATGGTAGGTAACAAGCTATTATTTTTACCTTTAACGAAAAAAGTGAGGTGCATTCGATGAGTTCTTTCGATAAAACGATGAAATTTAATTTCCCTGAAGAGCCGTTTGAGCATGATGTAAATGACGTGCTTTTCGAGGTGTACGAAGCACTTCAGGAAAAAGGGTACAACCCGATTAACCAAATCGTTGGCTATCTCTTATCTGGTGATCCTGCTTATATTCCTCGCCATCGTGATGCCCGGAATATCATCAGAAAGCTAGAACGTGATGAAATCATTGAAGAGCTAGTAAAGTCTTATTTAAAACGTTCTCGAGAGGGACAATAGATGCGCATAATGGGATTGGATGTCGGAACCAAAACAGTCGGTATTGCCTTGAGTGATGAACTTGGTTGGACGGCACAAGGTCTTGAAACGCTTAAAATCAATGAAGATGAAAATGAGTTTGGTTTTGAACGATTAGGCAAACTGATTAAAGAGTATAATGTAGACAAAGTGGTTGTGGGGCTTCCTAAAAATATGAATGGAACAATTGGACCGCGTGGAGAGGCATGTCAGAGATATGCAACAGAAATTGAGAATCTATTCGGTGTTCCTACCATCCTTTGGGACGAGCGTCTGACAACAATGGCTGCAGAAAGAGTTTTACTTGAAGCAGATGTTAGTAGGAAAAAACGGAAGAAAGTAATCGACAAGATGGCTGCAGTGATGATCTTGCAGGGATATCTTAATAGTTCAATGAGGTGAAAAAAATGGATCATGGTGAAAACAACATTACAGTAGTAGACGAAAACGGAAATGAACAGCTTTGTGAAGTGCTGTTTACCTTTGACTCAGAAGAATTTGGAAAGTCATATGTTTTATACTACCCAATTGGAGCAGAAGAAGATGATGAAGAAGAAATTGAAATTCATGCTTCTTCCTTCACACCGACTGAAGATGGGCAAGATGGAGAGTTAATGCCAATCGAATCTGACGAAGAGTGGGATATGATTGAAGAAATGCTTGAAACCTTCCTTGCTGAGCAAGACGAAGAATAGAATTATAGCCAATAAAAGAAAAAACCAGGATGAAGAATCCTGGTTTTTTCTTGTCGTTTTAAAAGAATTTTGCCGAAAAATGAGTTTTCTTGCAGTTTTTTGCGACTTGAAAGGTGAAATATAGTATAATAATCCGAGATATTACAATCGCTAAGAAGTCACCCAGGGGGGAAACGATGACTAAGGAGAAAAAGAACAACCAAAGTCTGGACAAGAACGAAAGAAAAAAGATGATAAATGAAAAATTAGCGGAACAACATAGTGAGGCTAAGGTCGTACGTAGGATTGTCTTTATTTTAACGATTGTTTTATTCCTATTGTTTGCCGGTCTAGCTGGTGGAGGCTATTTTTATATTAAAAATGCTTTATTGCCTGTTGATGAAACAAGCAAAGAGGAAGTCACTGTTGAGATTCCAATTGGCTCTACTGCATCAGGGATTGGTCAAATTCTTGAAGACAATGGAATTATCCGTGATGCGCGTGTCTTTAAATATTATGTGAAGGTTAAAAATGAAGCTGGCTTTATGGCTGGTGAATATAAGTTGAAACCATCAATGACCTTAGCTGAGGTAATCGATGCCATTAAAACTGGAAGTGTGATGCAAGAAGTTGCCTTTCAAATTACCATCCCAGAAGGAAAACAACTAACACAAATTGCACAAATTATTGCTGAAAAGACGAATCGGGAACAAAAAGAGGTTCTAAAGCAACTAAATGATCAAGAGTTCTTAAAAACCTTGATGGAAAAATATCCAGATGTTTTAACCGAAAAGATATTGGATGAACAAGTGAAGTACCCACTTGAGGGCTATTTATTCCCTGCAACTTATCCTTTTTATGAAGAGGATCCTTCGCTAGAAGAAATTGTCACAGCAATGCTTGATAAAACACGTTCGGTGATTTTGGAGTATATTCCACTTGCCGAGGAAAAAGGACTTAATGTCCATGAATTATTGACTTTATCTTCGTTGATTGAAGAAGAGGCAACCGAGAGTGTTGATCGAGCGAAAATTTCGAGTGTTTTTTATAACCGAATGGAAACGGGAATGAAACTGCAAACGGACCCTACCGTCCTTTATGCACATGGAGAACATAAGGATAGAGTGTATTATAAAGATTTAGAAATTGACTCCCCGTATAATACGTACCAAGTCTATGGGTTACCACCAGGACCAATTGCAAATGCAGGGACAATGTCGATAGAAGCAGCTATAAATCCGGCTGATATCGATTCGTTGTATTTCCTTGCGACGCCAACGGGAACTGTTCTTTTCTCAGATACACTGGAGGAGCATAACCGCAAAAAAGAGGAACACATTACAAACCAATAATTTACAGTGCGGAGGAATGCAAGAGATTAGCATTTCTCCGTCTTTTATGTTAAAATAGTTCAAGTGTTTTTCATAGATGTAGTGATAGCGTATTTTACAGTGTGCGGAGGATTTAACTAGACGGCAATAGGTTTGCCATTGTTTATTTCTTCAAGCTGTTAACGCTATTTTTTCATGTTTAGACAAAAAATGAAGGTAGAGTGCTCTATGAATAGAGGTGATTTGCAGCGTGATGAATGAACAGCTGCAGGAATATATTGATAACCTAATTCCCACTCGTTTGGGTATTTTGGCTGAAATGGAAGAGTATGCAAAAGATCATCAAGTGCCGATTATGGAGGCTGCTGGAATTGAAGCAATGCTGCAAATTTTAAGAATACAGAAAGCAGAATCAATCTTAGAGGTTGGAACTGCAATCGGTTATTCTGCGTTGCGGATGGCTTATGCGCTCCCAAATGCAAAAATTGTCACAATTGAACGAGATGAAGAACGTCTGACTAAAGCTAAGGCTTATATAGAAAAGGCAGGGAAAGGTTCGCAGATTTCCATTATTTTCGGTGATGCCCTTGAAACGGAGTTGCAAGCCAGCCAATACGGACCGTATGATGCCATCTTTATTGATGCGGCAAAAGGTCAATACAAACGCTTTTTTGAAATGTACTCGGCATATCTGAAGCCTGGCGGAATTGTGGTCACGGATAATGTCCTTTTTAAAGGACTTGTCGCAACACAGGAAACGCCAACTAAACGAATCCGAAATCTTGTAAAAAAAATTGATGACTATAATAAATGGCTCATGAGCAATTCGGATTATGACACAGTCATTCTCCCTGTGGGCGATGGTGTAGCAATTAGTGTGAAGAGGTGAAATAGGGTGAAGAAACCAGAATTATTAGTAACACCGACAAAGGTTGAAGACATTCTTCCTTTGGTAGAAGCTGGTGCAGATGCTTTTCTAATTGGAGAACAAAAATTTGGTCTCCGTTTAGCCGGTGAATTTAATCCTGATGATGTGAAAAAAGCCATTGAATTGGCGCATTCAAAAGGGAAAAAGGTTTATGTCGCGATGAATGCAATTTTTCACAATGAAAAAATCGAAATGCTGAATGATTATATTGCGTTTTTAAAAGAAGCAAACGCAGATGCCATTGTCTTTGGAGACCCAGCTGTCCTTATGGCAGCACGCGAAACAGCTCCAGACATGAAGCTTCATTGGAATACCGAGACAACGGCTACGAACTGGTATACCTGCAATTACTGGGGAAGAAAAGGTGCCAAGCGTGCTGTACTTGCGCGTGAACTCAGCATGGACGCAATTGTGGAAATCAAAGAGAATGCAGAAGTTGAAATTGAAGTGCAGGTTCACGGAATGACTTGTATGTTCCAGTCAAAACGCTCACTCCTTGGGAACTATTTTGAATACCAAGGCAAAGCGATGGAAATTGAAAACCGTAGAGAACAAAGAAATATGTTCCTACATGATGAAGAGCGTAGTAATAAATATCCGATCTTTGAAGATGAAAATGGCACACATATTATGAGTCCAAACGATATCTGTATCATTGATGAGCTTCAAGAAATGGTCGAGGCCGGTGTCGATTCTTTTAAAATAGATGGTATTTTGAAAGACATTGATTATTTAATTGCTGTTACAGCACTTTACCGAAAAGCCATTGATCTTGCAGTTGAAGATCCAGATCAGTATGACGATGTGAAGGACGATATGCTTGCTGAAGCGGAAGAGCTTCAACCAGAGAACCGACCATTAGATACAGGGTTCTTCTTTAAGGAAACAGTCTATTAAAATAAATACCGCCATGCCTTGAAGTATGGTAAAAGGAGGAAATACGATGACAGCAGTGAAAGAAAGTATTTCACAAATTGTGAACGGGAAGCGTGTCATTGTTAAAAAACCGGAACTATTAGCTCCAGCCGGTAATCTAGAAAAACTAAAAATTGCAGTTCGTTATGGTGCTGATGCTGTATTTATTGGTGGCCAGGAATATGGACTTCGTTCAAATGCGGATAACTTTACGTTTGAAGAAATGAAAGAAGGCGTCGAGTTTGCAAAACAATATGGTGCAAAGATTTATGTTACAACCAATATCTTTGCTCATAACGAAAACATTGATGGCTTAGATGACTACCTATTAGGCTTAAAAGAAGCAGGCGTTCACGGAATTATTGTTGCTGACCCGCTTATCATCGAAACTTGTCGTCGAGTAGCCCCTGAGATTGAAGTACATTTAAGTACACAGCAATCCCTTTCAAACTGGAAAGCGGTCCAGTTCTGGAAGGAAGAAGGACTTGAAAGAGTTGTTCTTGCTCGAGAAACGAGCGCCGAGGAAATTCAGGAAATGAAAGAAAAAGTTGATATTGAAATCGAAACCTTTGTTCACGGTGCTATGTGTATTGCTTATTCAGGACGTTGTACGTTAAGTAACCACATGACAGCGCGTGATTCGAACCGTGGAGGGTGCTGTCAGTCTTGCCGTTGGGATTATGACCTATACCAGCTAGAAGGTGCATCAGAAACACCATTAACAGGCGAACAAGATGCTCCATTTGCGATGAGCCCGAAAGACTTAAAGTTAATTGAATCCATCCCACGCATGATTGAGATTGGGATTGATAGCCTTAAGGTTGAAGGCCGGATGAAATCAATTCACTATATTGCAACAGTCGTAAGCGTATATCGCAAGGTAATTGACGCTTACTGTGCAGATCCTGATAATTTTAAAATTAAACAGGAATGGCTAGAAGAATTAGATAAGTGTGCGAACCGTGAAACTGCGACAGCCTTTTTCGAAGGGGTACCTGGGTATAAAGAGCAAATGTTTGGAAACCATAGCAAAAAGACAACCTTTGATTTTGTCGGAATGGTTCTTGACTATGATGCTGAAACGAACATCGTCACTTTGCAGCAACGAAATTATTTCAAACCTGGAGATGAAGTGGAGTTTTTCGGGCCTGAGATTGAAAACTTTACTTATGTGATTGAAAAAATTTGGGACGAAGATGGCAATGAGCTTGATGCAGCACGTCACCCACTTCAGATTGTCAAGTTTAAGATGGACAAGCCTGTCTACCCTTACAACATGATGCGAAAGGAGAACTAAATAATGACACGCAAGCCTGTTGTAATTGGGGTTGCCGGAGGTTCAGGCTCTGGAAAAACTAGTGTAACAAAGTCAATTTATGATACGTTCAAAGGGCATTCGATCTTGATGCTTGAACAAGATTATTATTACAAAGATCAGAGTCATCTTCCCCTAGAAGAACGATTGAAAACAAATTATGACCATCCACTAGCATTTGATAATGATTTATTAATTGAACATCTAAATACACTGCTTCAATATGAACCAGTGGAAAAGCCTGTTTATGATTATACAGTGCACACCCGCTCAACAAAGACCATTCACGTGGATCCTAAAGATGTCATTATTCTAGAGGGCATTCTTATCCTTGAGGATGAGCGTCTTCGGGACCTAATGGATATCAAGTTGTTTGTCGATACGGATGCAGACCTACGGATTGTTCGTCGATTGCTCCGTGATATTAAAGAGCGTGGGCGGTCAATGGATTCTGTTATTGAGCAATATGTCAATGTTGTTCGGCCGATGCATAACCAATTCATAGAGCCGACAAAGCGTTATGCGGACATCATTATCCCCGAAGGTGGGCATAACTACGTTGCGATTGATTTAATGGTAACAAAAATCCAAACAATTCTTGAACAAAAGTCATTTTTGTGACACAATAGCAGGTAAAAGATTATATAATGTAAAGTGCGCGCCCTTATCATAAGGACGCGCTACTGTATATTTACAAAAGACCCTACATACTATAGTAAAAATTAACTGGGGAATTTGCGAAAGATTAGAAGGAGTGAAGGATTATGGCAGCAGAGAAAGTTTTTCCGATGACATTAGCCGGAAAGCAAAAATTAGAACAAGAATTAGAACATTTGAAAACGGTTAAACGTAAAGAAGTGGTTGAAAGAATAAAGATTGCTCGTAGTTTCGGCGACCTTTCCGAAAACTCAGAGTATGATTCCGCAAAAGAAGAGCAAGCCTTTGTTGAAGGCCGAATCACTACGATTGAGAATATGATTCGTAACGCCAAAATCATTAAAGAAGACGAGACAAGCATTGATGAAGTAAATCTTGGAAGCACTGTTACTTTTATCGAACT
This sequence comes from Mesobacillus maritimus, assembly GCF_019749255.1. GTDB lineage: Bacteria > Bacillota > Bacilli > Bacillales > Cytobacillaceae > Mesobacillus_B > Mesobacillus_B maritimus_A. Next base: position 63,369 of record NZ_JACWFH010000008.1, read on the forward strand.
TCCTGATGGGGAAGAAGAATCATATTCCATTGTTGGTAGTGCAGAAGCGGATCCTTTCGAAGGTAAAATCTCAAATGATTCTCCGATTGCCAAAAGCCTTCTTGGGAAAAAGGTTGGAGACGAAGTAACTGTCCAAACTCCAGGTGGAGAAATGGTTGTAAAGATTACTTCCATTAAGTAATAATACAATAGAAATGGTTTGAAAAAGCTTAACCTCGTCAACACTTTTGACGAGGTGTTTTTTTATGCGAAGGCGAAGGTTAAAGGCATGGTTAGTCATATGTATCCTGGGAATTATTGTCCTTGTGACGAGATTGGCGCAAATTCAGCTTGTTTCCACAGAGTCATTTTCAAAGCATGGCATTAACTTACTCGAAGGAAGTGTAAGCCAGAGGACTCAGGAAATGGTAATTGACAATGGGAGAGGGAATTTTCTTGATCGGTCAGGAAAGCCTTTAATCTATGAAAGTATTCCAGTATTAATACTGTTCCCTTTCTTAAACCATCTAGAGTGGCCAGTAGAAGAGGTTGCTTCTGTTATAGGAGTTTCAGAACGAAAAATTCTTGAAAGCTTAGATGAAGCTGACGGACCAATAGCATTCGGAAATCCTGAGCCTTATCTTCTATCAAAACATGAAATGGCGGCTATTAACAAACTGAAAATCCCCGGTGTATTTGCGGTAGAACGAAAATATCCTCTATCAGATACTCAAGCCGAACAGTTAATTGGAATTACAGGTGAAAATCCTAAACTTCTAGAGGAGAGGTATGGGGATAAGGAATTTTCTCCGCGGACCCTAGTAGGACTTTCGGGACTTGAGAAAAGCTTTGATGAATTTTTAGTAGGGGAAGGAAAAACAAAGCTTGTCTATCATGTAGATGGAATCGGCTCGCCTTTGTTTGGGATTAACGTGAAATATTCAGAACCAGCCAACCCCTTTTATCCGATTAACATAAAAACAACAATCGATAAAGATCTTCAGGAGTTGGCAGAAAATCTTGTTGATAAGCACCAAGTAAAGAATGGTGGCTTGGTTTTACTTGATATTGAATCCAACAACATCCTTGCAATGGTATCAAGGCCGCATCTTAATCGGAAGAATCCATTTGGTGATTTAGGTGTGGAGAACCAAATGCTTAAGCAACATATCCCGGGTTCTGTTTTCAAAACCGTTGTTGCCGCAGCCGCAATTGACTATGGACTAGCTCTTCCGTCGAGAACATTTAACTGTAGTGAAAATATTTATGGAGATGAGGACCCGAACTTTCAACATGGGGAATTGGATTTTACCCAAAGCTTTGCAAGGAGCTGTAATCGGACATTTGCAGATTTAGCTAAGGAGTTAAAAGCTAAGGACGCTGAAATGATGGATGAATATGCTGAAAAACTATCTTTAATCGGAAGTGTAGGCTGGAAAGGTTCGGTTTTCCACACAGAGGATTTTCGGCAGTTGCCAGATGAGAATCTCGGACGGGTTTTTAAGAGTGAGGAAGCTAGGTATGATAATAATTATGTAGCTCTATCTGCCATCGGACAACATGAAGTAAGAGTGACGCCCCTTGCGATAGCCAATATGATGGCTACGATTGCCCGTGGTGGGGATAAACAGATGGTCAGAGTAGTAGAGTCTGTGGAATATCACAATGGATCAAAAGTGTTTGGCTTTGACCAAAGTAAATTGCCGGGAGATACCATTTCTCCGTTTACAGCCCAAAAACTGCAAAAATTGCTTCGTGAAGTGGTCGTCGATGAAGAAGGAACTGGGCGATGGTTTAAGGAATTACCTTACTCCGTGGCAGGAAAATCTGGAACAGCAGAAACGGGAATTTTGAAGGATGGAAAGCAAAACCATAATAAATGGTTCGCAGGTTATTTTCCATATGAAAATCCTAAATATGCACTCGTCACTGTTAATCTAGGTGTACACTCAGATCAAGGGGGCATTAACCCTTTATTTGCAGAAATGGTGAAGGAAATTTATAACTTCGATCAAGAGAACTAATCATTGGACCTAAAGGAAGATGATAAAAATCCTTCATGTTTCTTAAAAGACATGATAGAATGTTGTCAGTCTTTAATTTAAAGAACCCATCATGTGGAGGCTTACTGTCAGTGAATGAGGGAGTGAAGGAGAATGGGTAATTTTGAGGAAAACGATGAGGCTTCTAGGGCAAGAAAGCTTGCTAAAAGAAGAAAGACAAACCTTATCTTAAACAGTTTGATTACAATCGTCTTATTATTAATTGTTTTTGTAACAGTAAAGATTTTTTTTGGTGATGGCCAGAGTGAGGCTGAAAAATCAGATTCAGTTGTAGTAGATAAACAATTGGCTAATGAAAAAGCCGATGGTGACTCTGGCAACGAGGATGAAGAAGAAGAAGTAGAAGAAGAAAAGCAAGATGCTTCAGATTTGGAAGAAGAGTCGGAGTCTGCCGATGAAGAGCTTGAAGAAGAAAGTGAGCCTACGATTACTGAAGGTGGAAGCAGCCCAGATGTAAAACAAACGATTGTTAATCCTGATTGGAAGCCGGTAGGGACAACCCAAACTGGTGAACATCAGGCTGTATATGATGAGTCGTCTGTTGATTGGCAAGAAATGTTAAAGGCCATTTCTTATGCAACTGGAATTGATGGTGGAAATATGACAGTCTGGTTCCTCGGAAACAATGGTGGTCCGCAAAGCGCGCAAGGTACCGTTTCTGATAAAGCTGGAGGTCCAAAGTATAGGGTAGCGATTGATTGGGTGGACGGCGAAGGATGGAAACCCGTTAAAGTAGAAGAGTTAAAATAATCGTTGTTCCGTAGCTTCCGTAGTGGAACAGCAAGACAGAAAGGATACGACAATGAAAATCGCAATAATTGGTGCAATGGATGAGGAAGTAACCTTATTACGAGAGAAAATTGACAATAAAGTCCAAGAAACAATTGCTGGCTTTGAATTTACATCGGGTACACTGGATGGGAATGAAGTTGTTTTGCTTCGTTCTGGGATTGGGAAGGTGAATGCGGCCATGTCGACTACCATTCTCCTAGAACGTTTTAAACCAAACTATGTGATCAATACGGGGTCCGCTGGTGGTCTTAATCCTGATCTAAACGTCGGGGATGTGGTCATTTCTACAGATGTTCGTCATCACGATGTTGATGTAACAGCCTTTGGGTATGAATATGGCCAAGTCCCTCAATTGCCTGCTGCATTTGAGGCAGAAGCAAGTCTTGTGGCAGTAGCAGAAACTTGTGCAAAGGAAATAGAAGGCATTCAAGTGGTAAAAGGGCTGATTACAACTGGCGATTCTTTTATCAGCAAGCCTGAGCAAAGTGAGTTCATTCTATCAAAATTCTCAAATCTACAGGCCGTAGAGATGGAAGCAGCGGCGATAGCTCAAGTTGCCTACCAATTTGGTACTCCTTTTGTAATCATTCGTTCTCTATCTGATATTGCAGGGAAAGAATCAAACGTTTCATTTGACCAGTTTCTTGAAACAGCTGCTGTCAACTCAGCCACACTCGTAATGAAAATAGCAGCGGCATTAAATAATTAATTTATCTTCAGTTCAGGCGTGAATTCCTTTGGGGTTCACGCCTGTTTTTTTGTTTGGAGAGAAATGGGGTTTGGGAGTACGTATCAATTTTTCACCAATGTGGCTGATCGAGGAGGAATGATGTTCATGAGAGCACTGCTCAAGGACAAAAACGGGTGAGGGATGAAGCGAAATGTCTATGAGAGCAGGGCTCAAGGACAAAAACGGGTGAGGGATGAAGCGAAATGTCTATTAGAGCAGGGCTCAAGGACAAAAACGGGTGAGGGAATGAAGGGAAATGTCTATGAGAGCACCTCTCAAGGACAAAGCGGCTGAGAAATGAAAGGAAATGTCTATGAGAGCACCTCTCAAGGACAAAACGGGTGAGAAATGAAGGGAAATGTCTATGAGAGCACCTCTCAAGGACAAAACGGCTGAGAAATGAAAGGAAATGTCCATGAGAGCTCCGCTCCAGGACAAAACCGGATAGAAACAATATGAGCCACATCTAACCTAAATCGGACACGTTAGAATATCCATGAGATTTTGCCCCACCTATAAGGACAAATCAATTGAGAGCAATACCATGAAATCATGGAGATAATCTAAGGTAGCTGTTAAGAGTATTATTTTTCTCCACTATTTACATGTCCAACAATATAAAAATCTATGTTAAATTATTATAGTAAAACAATAATTATAGATTGCTAGCATTAGGAGTGAAGAAATTGAGTATTAAGCAATTGTTTGAAAGAATGAGCGATTACCGAAACTTTGGAATAGTTTTACTTGCTGTAGGATCCCTCTTCTTTCTTGGTAGTATTATTCCTTCTGATGGACAAGTAATGGTTGATAAATATATATCTGTAGCAGCATCTTCTGCATTTTTACTAATCTCAATCGGTTTTTTCGCTTTATCAAAAAGATATCGTAACAAACTAATTGAAACGGAAGAAGGCCTGGAATACTTAATGAATCAAAAACGTCCCTAATGGACGTTTTTTTTATTTCAGAAAAATAATGAAAAAACAATTTCGAAAATTAGGCAAAAAACAGGTTTACAAACATGGTGACAGTGGATATAATTACCATTGTAAGAAAAACAAACTTAAAGGAGGTCGGATGAAATGATGAATACAATCACATGGGTAGATGTAAAGAGTGTTGCTGTATCGGTGATGACAATTGAAAATGAAATATCCACGCATTCGACCAGATCGGAATGGATCGCTTAAGTTTATTTTTTTGTGACTAAGTATATCCGTGCCGCAGGGAGAATCGTGCCCTGCGGCATTTTTGTGCCTATTTTTAGCCGCAGGGGGACTATCCCTGTGGCTTTTTACATTTTATGGATATAAAAGAGGAGGTGAAAGAAATGACCTTAAATATTCTATTTTTTACAATTACCCTAAAAAGACGTGAACAATCACTTGAAGATGAAATGCACAATCAAGTTGTAGAAAACCTATTTGAAGAGAGTAGGAGTCATGTACGCTCTTATACAATGAAAAATCCCCTTTAATATGATGGATATAAAAAATAAAAAGAGAGGCGGTGGCAAAAATGATTTTTTTAGATAAAGGTTTGCAGGTAATGGAGGAGGACAATGGTAGTCCGTGTTGATAGGAGGTGAACTGAATGACCTTAAATCTTTTATTTTTCACAATAACACTGAAAAAGCGTGAATTGACAATAGAAGAAGAAATGCATAATCAAGTCGTAGAAAACCTATATGAAGAGAACAGAAGAAAAATCAATTCTTATATGAATCAACTGTAATTTGAATTTTTACCATACTTAAGAAAGGCGGGATGATGATGATAATCTCAGTTAAGAAATTTAAGAAGGCAATAGGAGGCCGTTGACCAGCGTTAAGGACAGGAGGTGAAATGGAATGACTTTAAATATCCTGTTTTTCACCATTACGATTAAAAAACGAAAAATTACATTAGATGAAGCAATTCATGATCAAATGGTTGAAAAGTTATATGAAGATAATAAAGATCGAGTGACAAAATATATTAGACCATATTAATTTTCCTTAGAATAAAAACAGAAAGGTGGAATGGACAATGATTTATTTAATGCAAAGACGTCAAGCTGTGTTCTGGGTGGAGAAGGATACCACCTAACGAGAGTAGAGAGGATTAGGAGGGAATCTCATGTCACTGCACGTACTACTTTTAACACTTGTTTTCAGAAAGAAATGTTAAAATTTGTTCACAACCACTCCCTTTTTGCACACTGGAAATGCGATAAACTGAAAGCAAATAAAGTGGAGCTAAAAAGGGGTGGGGAATATGTTTTCAATGGTAATGGGACTGATTATTTGCGGTGCTATTGGGTGCATCATTGCTGCAGAAGTCAGCGTTGAATAGGGAAAGCACATAATAAAAAATTTTAGTTTTAAATATGTCTAACGAGCACTAGCCACTTGGTTAGTGCTTTTTTCCTTTTTAGTTACTGCTTACATTGTATTGGGAATAATTTCATCTTAAAAGATTTTATTTGGACATACACGAACCTGACACTTTCTTCATAGGAATCTATTATAGGCAAAAGCCTAATTATGCGGGGGGTGGAAAAGTGTCGGGAATATTAGCAGCACTTGGATATTTAGTAAAGGAAATTGTTTTCCTTGTTTCTTACGTTAAAAATAATGCATTTCCCCAACCGTTATCTTCATCAGACGAACGAAAGTACTTAAGGTTAATGGCCGAAGGAGATGCACATGCTCGCAACATGCTAATTGAACACAATTTAAGGCTTGTTGCGCATATAGTTAAAAAGTTCGAAAACACGGGGGAAGATTCTGAGGACCTAATATCAATCGGAACAATTGGTTTGATCAAAGCGATTGAAAGCTACTCAGAAGGGAAAGGAACAAAATTGGCTACCTATGCTGCTAGATGTATTGAAAATGAGATTCTCATGCATCTAAGGGCTTTGAAAAAGACGAAAAAAGATGTTTCCCTACATGATCCCATCGGACAGGATAAAGAGGGAAATGAAATTTCTCTCATTGACGTATTGAAGTCTGAGTCCGAAGATGTTTTTGATACAATTCAACTCAATATGGAGCTTGAAAAAGTCAAACAATATATTGATGTGTTGGATGAGCGGGAGAGAGAAGTCATTGTTGGTCGGTTTGGTTTGGACTTAAAAAAGGAAAAAACTCAGCGCGAAATTGCAAAAGAGCTAGGGATATCAAGAAGCTATGTATCGCGAATTGAAAAACGGGCGCTAATGAAGATGTTTCATGAGTTTTACCGAGCTGAAAAGGAAAAAAGAAAAAACTCTAAATCATGATGTGGAAGGGAATTGGATTGAAAAAGCTGATCCTTGAGGGAGGGTCAGCTTTCTCAATGGATTGGATACCTAGTCGTAACGAAAAATTAGTTCTATAATGGTAGGAAATGAAAGGGGGAAATAGGAACATGGTCCATACATATTCAGACAATTGGAACCTTGAGGTTTTTTTTCAAGGAGGGAGTCACTCTGAAGGGTTTAAACATTACCTTGATGAGACGGTGAAGAATATTGGTGATTATCGAAACGCTGTGAATTCTTGGAATCCAGAGGGTTCACTAGATGGGACAACCGCACTAATAAACTTAATTAGTGGGTTTGAGCGAGCAGCAAAACAATTACGCCAGGCAGGAGCATTTGTAAGCTGTTTACAAGCACAAAATACCTTGGATAAAAAGGCCACAGAGCTTAAAGCAAAGATTACAGAACTAAGTGCTAGCTTTCAAACGGTTTTGTTGGAATTTGATAATAAACTAACGAAAATTAGCGAAACAGAATGGTCCAAGTTTATGGAAGATCCACTCTTAAAAGAGCTGCAATTTGTTCTTGAGGAAAGAAGAGAAAGAGCTGCAGAGAAATGCTCAGCAGAAGAGGAAGCATTGATTACTGCTCTTAGCACAGATGGATACCATGGCTGGAGTCAAATGTATGACTTATTAGTAAGCTCAGTGAAAATCCACATCAATGAAAATGGTGAAGTAAAGCAGCTTTCCGTTGGGCAGGCAGCGAACCGATTTTCCAATGGAAATCGAGAGGTAAGGAAAGAGACGTTCTTTGAATGGGAAAAAGCCTGGGGTGCGAAAGCAGACTTTTTTGCTAAGACCTTAAACCACTTAGCAGGCTTCCGCTTGAATACATATAAACAACGTGGTTGGGAAGACGTGTTAAAGGAACCGTTAGACATAAACCGCATGAAAAAAGAAACACTTGATAGCATGTGGTCAGCGATCTCAGATCAAAAGCAACCCTTCGTTCAATTTTTAGAGCGAAAAGCTAGCTTGTTAGGTCTAGAAAAATTAAGTTGGTATGATCTTGATGCTCCCCTTGGAAAGTCGTCAACGAAAATGACCTATCAAGAAGGCGCAGACTTTATCATTGACCATTTTGAAAAATTCGGTCCAGAAATGGCTAAGTTTGCTCGAAAAGCTTTTGAAGATAATTGGATTGAAGCGGAGGACCGTGAAGGAAAAGCGCCGGGTGGCTTTCATACATTTTTTCCGGAAAGCAGTCAATCACGGATCTTTATGACCTATTCAGGGACGCCTTCAAATGTATCGACACTTGCACATGAACTAGGACACGGCTTCCATACTTATGCAATGAAAGATTTACATTTACTTAATCGGAATTACGCTATGAATGTAGCAGAAACTGCTTCAACTTTTGCGGAAATGCTTGTCTCAGATGCGGCAGTGAAAAAAGCTAAAACGAAAGAAGAAAAGATTGCTCTTCTAGAGGATAAAATTCAGCGCTCTGTTGCATTATTGATGAATATTCATGCGCGGTTCCTCTTTGAAACACGTTTTTATGAAGAGAGAAGAAGTGGGGTTATCAGTGTTGAAAGGCTAAATCAATTGATGGAGGAGGCGCAGGTTGAGGCATACGGTGGAGCGTTAGAAGACTATCATCCACTATTTTGGGCCTCCAAACTGCACTTTTTTATCACAGGTGTACCATTCTACAACTTCCCTTATACATTTGGTTTCTTGTTTTCATTGGGCATTTACGCTCAAGCACTAGAAGCGGGCGATGGTTATGAGGAAAAGTATATCGAGCTTCTTAAGGATACTGCTTCAATGACTGTTGAAGAGTTGGCCCTTAAGCATATAAATGTCAATTTAACGGAAAAGGAGTTCTGGGAGAAGGCTGTTAAGTTATGTGTAGACGATGTTGAGGAATTCCTCAAACTAACGAACGATAAAATCACTCAATGATTGTCTGGCTATCTAGATAAATGATATAATGGCATTCATGAAATTAAGGTGAATTTTGTGCAACTAGTCCATGTACGACTACCTCGGAGGTTATTGCTTTGATTCAAAGCTTATATCGTTTATTCATCGAATTAACAAATCGAAGATGGTCATCGACGATGATTCAAAAATTTGCTCGTTCCCGAGTGAGTAAAAGGTTTGTTCCTTCGTTTGCAAAAGTCTATAGCATCAATCAAGAAGAAATGGAAAAGGACTTGCAAGAATATGCAAGCTTGCATGATTTCTTTATTCGTAAGCTTAAACCTGGTGTAAGACCGATTACTGAGCAAGCCGATGTTGTTGTTAGCCCAGTTGATGCGGTAATTGAAGACATAGGTTTGATTGAACCAAGTCACGAGATTAATGTGAAAGGGAAGATGTACTCGATAGCAGAAATGCTTGGTTCTCGGGAAGCAGCGGAACAATATCAGCAAGGGAAGTATATGGTTCTCTACTTAAGTCCTAGTCACTATCATCGGATTCACAGCCCGATAGCTGGTAAAGTGCTGAAGCAATGGACGCTTGGTTCCAGGTCCTACCCTGTTAATCGACTTGGTCTTAAATACGGGAAAGACACACTTGCAAAGAACTATCGAACAATTACTGAAATTGGATACGAGAATCGCAGGTTAGCAGTAGTAAAGGTAGGGGCGATGTTTGTCAATTGTATTGAACCCGTACACAAAGGAGACGAGCTGCAAAAAGGGCAGGAAATCGCCTATTTTTCCTTTGGTTCAACGGTTGTGCTTCTGTTTGAAAAGGACGCTTTAAACCTACCTGTAAAGATAAACCTTCCGAAACCAATCAAGGTGGGAGAAAAGCTTGGGACCTTGAATTAATAGGAAGTGAACAATTGGCACAGAGAGGCTCTGTGCCAATTTGTTCTGAATCTATTAAAACTCCCTTTTAAAAGGGTTTCACTAAAACAAAAAACGTCCAATAAGACGTTTTTAAGAAGAAACTCGAATTTTATGAGCTAATGACCGACGCTTAATTTCTGTTTCAATTAACAAGATAAACTCTTTGCTGAGTTTGAGTTCTCTAGCCTTGTAATAAGATTCGATCAACAATTCATCCGAAAGCTTTCGCATTAACGTCATTCACCCCCGAAAATGAATGTATAATAAAGGTCTAATGTACATATACTAGTAAGTTATTTATCATTTGTACCCTTACTCTATCAGATTTAAACTCGTAGAACAACCGTTCGAATTATCCACAATTACCAGTGGATAACTTGTGATTAAGTTGTTTATAAGATTAAGAATTATATGAATTTCAAGCGGTAAAATGTGAGTAAAGTTATCCACACCCTTGGAAAAGGTTGAAAAATGTCGAAAAGTTTCTCCTTATATTTGATATATTTTTGAATCAAGGGAAAAATTTAGATATGATATAATCGCAATTATTTATAATGAGGTGTAATACAGTGCTAAAGCATTTTTTGCCAGATCAGCATGTGAAAAGTATATTTGAAATCACGCCGGAAAGCTTAAAAGAAAAAGGGGTAAAAGGGATTATCACTGATTTGGACAATACTCTTGTGGAGTGGGACCGTCCATCGGCTACCCCTAAGCTCATTGAATGGTTTGAAAATATGAAGAAACATAATATACTTGTCACCATCGTTTCAAACAATAATGAAGAACGGGTTAAGTTTTTTGCGGACCCGCTTGTTACTCCTTATATCTATCGTGCTAAAAAGCCGATGACTATTGCCTTTAATAAAGCTGTAGCCGATATGGGATTAAAGAAAGAGGAAACTGTCGTGATTGGAGATCAATTGATGACAGATGTGTTTGGTGGTAATAGGGGTGGGTTTCATACAATCCTTGTTGTTCCAGTGGCACAAACAGACGGGTTAGCCACTAAGTTTAACCGTGCTATTGAAAGAAGGCTTTTAAATATATTCAGAAAACAAGGGAAACTGAATTGGGAGGATTAAGTATTGAGTGACCAGCAAATCGTATGTACAGGCTGCGGCGTAAAGATTCAAACAGAAGAACCAGAACAATTAGGTTATGCACCATCGTCCTCGTTGGAAAAAGAGGTTGTTGTTTGTCAACGCTGTTTCAGGCTCAAGCATTATAATGAAGTACAAGATGTTAGTTTAACAGATGATGATTTCTTAAAGATTCTAAATGGGATTGGTCAGAAAGACGCTTTAATTGTAAAAATAGTTGATATCTTTGATTTCAATGGAAGTTGGCTTCCGGGCATTCAAAGGTTTGCCGGTAAAAACCCTGTTGTTTTGATTGGAAATAAAGCGGACATTGTTCCAAAATCAGTAAATCAGAACAAGCTAATTGAATGGATGAAAAAAGAGTCGAAGGAATTGGGTTTGGTCCCTAAGGATGTTTTTCTAGTTAGTGCAGCAAAAGGGAAGAACATTAGCGAAGCTGCAGCGGCAATTGATGAATATCGAAATGGCAAGGATGTTTATGTGGTCGGATGTACGAATGTTGGCAAATCAACCTTCATCAACCGAATTATCAAAGAAGTAACAGGTGAAGAAGATGTGATTACAACTTCCCATTTCCCTGGGACGACACTTGATACGATCCAAATTCCATTAGATGATGGGAAATCGTTAATTGACACACCGGGAATTATTAATCATCATCAGATGGCACATTTTGTTGATAAACGGGACTTAAAATTCATTACTCCGAAAAAAGAGATTAAACCAAAAGTTTACCAATTAAATGAAGAGCAAACACTATTCTTCGGCGGCTTGGCTCGCTTTGACTATCTTAGTGGGGGGAGAAGGTCATTTACCTGCTATCTGTCAAATGAATTGAATATTCACCGTACCAAGTTAGAAAAGGCTGATGAACTATATAAAAACCATGTAGGTGAATTGTTAACTCCTCCGCGGGAGGAACAAGTAAATGAATTTCCTGAACTCGTAAGGTATGAGTTCTCGATTAAAGAACCTAAAACAGATATTGTTTTTTCAGGTCTTGGCTGGATGACGGTGAATGAAGCAGGCGCAAAGATAGCTGCTCATGTGCCAAAAGGTGTTCAGGTCATGTTACGTAAATCATTAATCTAAGATTTGAGTTAATATATATGGATGATTTTCTTATTGTTGTCTGAAGTGGTAACCTACAGTTAAGGAAACATAGACAATATAGTAGAGAAAATAAAGTGAAAGTAATTTTATCGCCCTTTCAATAGTAGACTCTGGTGCTGTTATACAAATGTGCATAGAATTACTTAGGGGGAGAAGGAATGAAAAAGCTTTATGGGGTAATGGGAGATCCAATTTCTCATTCAATGTCACCAGTTATGATGAATGATCTATTCGATCTTTATGAAATGGATGCTGCATATGTGCCCTTTCATGTCACTTCAGATGGTTTGGAGACCGCTGTAAAAGGACTTAAAGCCATCGGTGTAGCAGGTTTTAATGTCACTGTGCCGCATAAGACGGACATTATGCCTCTCCTGGATGAAATTGATCCACTTGCTAAAGCGATTGGGGCTGTTAATACAGTTAAGAATCAAGAAGGAAAACTCATTGGCTATAACACGGATGGTAGAGGATATGTCCGGGGTCTAAAAGAGGAAATTCCCTCTCTATCAGGTCAAACTGTGCTGATGATTGGCGCAGGAGGCGCAGCAAGGGGCATCTATTTTTCAATGGCTGAGGCGGGTGTAAAGAGAATTGACATCTGTAACCGAACGCCGGCAAAAGCGGTAGAATTAATGAAAACATGTCCATTCCCTGTTGAGACTGAAGTGTTTACTATAGAGAAAGCTGAAGAACGGTTAGAACAGTATGACTTACTTATCCAGACAACTTTAATTGGTATGGCCCCTAACATTGAGGAGGCTCCCTTATCGTTAAAAGGAATAAAACCAGCTAGTTTTGCCAGTGATATAATATACAACCCTCTTGAAACAAAATTTTTGAAAGAGGCATCATCCGCCGGAGCTCGTACACAAAATGGAATTGAGATGTTTGTCTATCAAGGAGCACTTGCATTTGAAATATGGACAGGCCTATTCCCGGATACCGAGCGGATGAAAGAAAACGTTTTGAAACAACTAGGAGGATATCCATGCTAACAGGAAAACAAAAAAGGTTTTTAAGGGCGAAGGCCCATCATTTGAATCCAATCTTTCAAGTAGGAAAGGGTGGAGTGAATGAGAATATGATCGATCAAATTTCCGATGTACTAGAAGCCCGCGAATTGATTAAGGTCAGTATCTTGCAGAACTGTGATGAAGATCGAGACACTGTTGCTGAAAAATTATCAAAAGGTGCGAGGGCAGAACTAGTCCAAGTAATCGGAAATACCATTGTCCTTTATAAGGAATCACGAGAAAATAAACAAATCGAACTCCCTCGCTAATTGGAAGAAAGAGGTGTCTATGGTGAAGATTGGGATTCTTGGTGGAACATTTAACCCGCCACACACGGGGCATCTTATTATTGCGAATGAGGTGTTCCATGCGCTAGAGTTAGAAAAAGTCTGGTTTATGCCAAACCAAGAGCCGCCTCATAAAAAGAAAGAAGGTAATGTCTCCAATCAACAACGGGTGAAAATGCTAGAATTAGCGATTCAAGACCACCCTCATTTTGCTGTCGAATCGCTCGAATTGGAACGGCAAGGACCTTCATACACGTATGAGACAATGAAGATCCTGACAGATAGACATAAAAATCATGAGTTTTATTTTATTATTGGCGGAGACATGATTGAATACCTAGCTAAATGGCATAAAATTGATGAGTTACAACAACTTGTCAAATTTGTAGGAGTTAATCGTCCGCGATACAGCAGTAAAACAGAATATGAAGTCTTATTAATCGACTCCCCGTCGATTGATTTGTCGTCCAGTATGATTAGACAGAGAAGAGAGAGTGGCGGAACCATCCGGTACTTAGTGCCCGATTTGGTTCGGGATTATATAGAGGAGAATGGATTATATGGATCGTGAAGTAGCGTTACAAACGGTAAAAGTACAATTAACAGACCATCGCTATCAACATACCATTGGGGTTATGGAAACGGCGATTGTTCTTGCAAAAAGGTATGGAGTCGATGTGAAACAGGCAGAGCTTGCAGCTATTTTTCATGATTATGCCAAATTTCGCCCGAAAGACGAAATGAAGCAAATTATTATCGACCAGGGGATGGAACAGCTGTTACTAGAATTTAATAGTGAACTTTGGCACGCTCCTGTAGGAGCATTTCTCGTTGAGAAGGAAGTCGGGCTAAAGGATGAGGAGATTCTAGCCGCCATTCGTTATCATACTTCAGGCAGGATCGGCATGAGTTTGTTAGATAAAATTATTTATTTGGCAGATTACATAGAACCCGGCAGACGGTTTCCAGGAGTGGATGAAGTAAGAAATTTAGCAAAGGATAATCTTAATCAGGCGTTAATCCAGGCGCTAAAAAATTCCATTCAATTTTTGATGAAAAAGAATCAGCCTGTATACCCGGACACAATTTACACGTATAATGATTTAGTGAAATTAGGGAGGATTGATTGAATGAACGAACGAGAGTTGTTACAAACAGCAGTAAAAGCTGCAGATGATAAAAGAGCAGAAGATATTTTAGTCTTAAATATGAAAGGAATCTCATTAGTTGCTGATTATTTTATGATCTGTCACGGAAATTCCGATAAGCAAGTTCAGGCGATTGCACGTGAAATTAAAGATAAGGCCGAAGAGAATGGGTACGATATCAACCGAATGGAAGGTTTTGACGAAGCAAGATGGATTTTAATTGATCTAGGTGACGTCATTGCACATGTATTCCATCGGGATGAAAGAAGTTATTATAATCTTGAACGCCTTTGGGGAGATGCCCCACTCGAAAATATTGAGAGTGAGCTTACTCCATGACCTATCAGAGGTTTGCCTATCTATATGACACCTTAATGGAGGATGTTCCCTACGATGAGTGGGTAGAATGGGTGAAGAATCTGACTAGGAAATACGGTGTGAATGGGAAAAAGATGATGGACTTGGCATGTGGAACAGGTGAGCTTTCCGTTCGATTTGCCCAAGCAGGTTTTCATGTGACGGGTATAGACTTATCTGAAGATATGCTGGCGGTCGCCCAGACAAAGGCTGATAGGAATGGATTATCCATTCCTTTTTACCATCAGGACATGACGCAGTTGAATGGGCTAGGTGAGTATGACCTTATTGGAATTTTTTGCGATTCTCTCAACTACCTACATGAACCCGAAGATGTTCAACAAACCTTCGCGAGGGTGTTTGAGCATTTAAAGCCTGGAGGATTGTTTTTATTTGATGTTCACTCCATCTTTAAAATGGATGTTATTTTCCAAGAAGGACCTTTTACTTATAATGATGAAGAAATTTCGTATATCTGGAATTGTTTTCCTGGTGAGGCTCGACATAGCGTGGAACATGAACTTACCTTTTTTGTCCTCGACGAGTCAACTGGACAATATGATCGTGTAGAAGAATATCACTATCAACGTACATATGAAGGAACTCAATATATCAAACTGTTAGAAGAGGCAGGTTTCGAATTTCTTGAATCGATAGCGGACTTCCAACAAGGTGAACCAGGACCTGAGCCAGAGCGGATTTTGTTTGCGGCTAGGAAGAGATTTTAATTTATTCTAAAAAATAAACCTGTGTGAACTTAAAAAACCAAGTGCTTTTTTAAGCACTTGGTTTTTTTAAAAGGCTGTTTTATTAAGGAGTGTTGCTAAAAACCTAAAGCCGATTTGCGTGAGCTCAGCTCGTTATTAGGTTTTAAATGTTTGCACACTCTTTTGTCATTAGTGAATTTCTTTTGTAGCTCAGAATAATGGTTTTGCTTTTTTTAAGAGCAAAAAAATTTGAGAAATAAGCCTAAAAAAAGAAGGAATGAGTAGATTAGTGTCGAAAAATTAATCTATACCAAACTGATCCCTAGTTATATTCAAGTCGTCATCGAACTTGCGATGTGTAGCCTCAAATAATTGTTCGAAGACATCACCAAGTTCTCTCTCCAGGACCTTAATCCCCTCACCAGTTATTCCGCCTTTCACACAGACCTTTTCCTGCAGAGTAGGCAAGGTATAAAATTCTTTGCTCAAGAGCTCCCCAAGACCAATTAACATTTCACTAGTCAACTTTGTCGCCGTATCATAGTCGATATCCGTTTTCTTTACGGCCGCTAAGATAAATTGTTGTGACAAATAGCTAAAGAAAGCTGGACCACAGCTTACGATGTCAGAAGCTACCCTTGTAATCGAGGAATTTATTTCAACAGGTGTAGAGATTTTATTAAATAATAAAGTTAGTTCCTGTTTCCAGCTATCACTACACTTTGACCCGTAGGATACGAGTGAAACTCCCGCAAGGGCTCTGTTCGTTATGCTTGGGATCACTCTTGCAGCTGAACAGGGTACCGCACTTTCTAGCTGTGCCACACTGATAGGACTAGTAATCGAAATAATGCATTTATCCTTTGTTAGCACAGATTCTAACTCCTGTAATAGTGGATATACATCATGAGGCTTCACGCATACAAAAATGGCATCAGTTTGCTCAGCTACCTCTACTGCACTTGGTTCAACCGTTATCCCAGGAAAATCCTTTTTTAACTCGGCCGCTTTCAACAATGTTCTATTGGTAACGATCATCGAAGAAGGGGAAACGGCATTCCCATCAATCAGGGCTTCAGCCAAAATTCTCCCCATATTTCCGGTGCCAATAATCCCTATTTTCAAATCCCTTCCCTCCTTCTTGCAATTCGGGTCTCTTTCTCCTATGAATTTATGTGTCCATTTATCAAAATATAACCTAAGAAAGAAAGGTGTTATGAATGATTGAGTGGTTAAAAGAACGTAAGCTATTTTTATTAGTTGGTACTGTTTTGATTCTTTTCTTTTCCTATGCTTACTTTTCAAATTCTATGCCTAAAGAAGAAGTGGTAACAGAGGAAAGATGGTTACCGGAAGAAGACATGAGCGAGAAGAGTGTACCAAGTGAAGCAACACCAGAACCTGAGCCAGTAGCCCCCCTAATCATGATGGCGGATATTAAGGGGGCTGTGAAAAAACCAGGTGTCTATGAGGTGAACAGTGATGAACGGATCATCAATTTAATTGAAAAAGCAGGTGGCTTACAAGAAGATGCCGATCCTTCAGCTGTAAACTTCGCTATGAAAGTAAGTGATGAGATGGTTATTTATATTCCTAAAAAGGGAGAACAAATGGTTGAGGTTGGAGGGGTAGGAGCATCCAATCAGCAGTCAAGTTCAACAACGCAAGGAGCTGGAAAGGTAAATTTGAATACAGCGACAACAAGTGAATTAGAGACCCTGCCAGGGATAGGACCAGCAAAGTCATCGGCTATCCTTGAATATAGGGAAAGTAATGGAGCTTTTAAAACAATCGACGATTTAAAGTCCATCTCTGGGATTGGGGACAAAACCTTTGAAAAACTAAAAGATCTTATCACTGTTAAATAAGAAATTGCAGACAAGTATATAAACCTTTAAACTAAAACTATAGAATGTAAAAGAAGGGGAATCATAATGGAAAGAATTTCTTGGAACGAATATTTTATGGCTCAGAGCCAACTGTTGGCTTTAAGAAGTACGTGTACTAGATTAACGGTTGGTGCAACGATTGTGAGAGATAAGCGTATTATTGCAGGTGGATATAATGGATCCATTGCTGGTGGCGATCACTGTATTGATGAAGGTTGCTACGTGGTTGACAATCACTGTATACGTACCATTCATGCAGAAATGAATGCACTATTACAATGTGCAAAATTCGGTGTGCCAACAGCTGATGCAGATATTTATGTGACTCACTTCCCTTGTCTACAATGCTGTAAAGCCCTTATTCAAGCAGGGATAAAGACGGTCTATTATGCTGAAGATTATAAGAATCATCCATATGCATTGGAATTATTTCAACGAGCAGGTGTCAAAACAGAGCAGGTAAATTGTCGTCAAGTTGTTCTTAAAGACTGATAAATGAAAGGGAAATTAATCTATGTAGCAATCATTTCCTTATTTGGATTGTTAAGTGTTTTTGGAAACACTATCCTTTTCAGTTCACTTTCACTACTTATTCTTTTATATTACTTTTATTCAAAAAAATTTAGTGGTCGCTACTTATTGATCTCTATTGTCGTGTATTTTTCTTTTATCATAATAGGATTTCTTACAGTTTCTTCACAAGTAAGTGTCTTGGAGGGCAATGAAACAAAGTTTACTCTTCATTTCATAGATGGAATTAATATTGATGGAAACCGCTTTTCGGCAATAGCGGAAGTTGCTTCTGGTGGAGAACGAATTATTCTAAATTACCGACTTCGTTCTCCTCAGGAAAAGGCAGCTCTGCAAAAACGAATCTATCCAGGCGTAAGTTGTAAAGTTACAGGAACGCTCGCAACACCAAATCAGGCAACGAATCCTAATAGTTTTGATTATCAATTGTATCTCAAGCGAAAAGAGATTTTTTGGATTCTTAAACCAAATGACATTTCCCCTGCGATCTGTACACAACCACAAGGCAATCTGATTACGCTCCTTAAAAGGGTTAGGCAAAAAGAAGTACTTAAATTAGAAGAGAAAATGGATGAAGAACTTGCAGCTATTTTCGCAGCGCTCTTATTTGGAGACCGAAATCTGATGAATCCTGAAATGGAGGAAGACTATACAAAAACGGGAACCGTCCATTTATTAGCCATCTCAGGTCTTCATGTTGCTCTTTTAACTGGTATGTGCTTTGCTTTCCTTCTGCGATTAGGAATGACAAGGGAAAAAGCAGAGTTGTTTTTGATCTTGATTCTCCCTTGTTATGCTGTTTTAACGGGTTTATCACCTTCTGTTAACCGAGCCGTGCTCATGCTCATGTTGATGTTGGTCGCACGAAGATTAAAAGTTCAAATTACTCCGCTTGACGCAATCTCGATTGCCTTCTTATTCCTAGTTCTCATTTCTCCTTATACCATTTATGAGCCAGGTTTTCAGCTTTCCTTTGGTGTTAGTCTTGCCTTGGTACTCTCCTCAACTAAAATTATTAATACATTTCAATCCTACTTACTTAGATTGATTGCTGTTTCATTTGTTTCCCAACTGGCAAGTATCCCGATTCTTTTAAGTTATTTCTACGAGATTTCTCTCATATCTGTTGTGACAAATTTATTGTTTGTTCCACTTTTTTCTATCATCATCCTCCCGCTTGTACTAGTTACTTATTTAACAGGAATATTCTTCCCATTCGTTTCAGACTTTTTTCTGTTTTGGATGTCCTTTATCGTCGCGTTTGCCAATAAAGTTTCAGCATTGTTTGCATCCTTCTCGTTTTCATCGGTTGTAATCGGAAAGCCAAACCCGTTCATTTTGCTTCTGTATTTAGTGATCTATCTGTTGTTTTTTATTAGCTGGGAGAAGAGGAAGAAAAGCTTTGCTGTTTTTCTATTACCTTTCATTCCGGTAATTTTTCAAATTGTGTTTCCGTATCTCTCTCCTTATGGAAAAGTCGTGTTTGTTGATGTTGGACAAGGAGATAGTATTTTGATTCGATTGCCATATAATCGTGCAACTTATTTAATTGATACCGGTGGGACCATTTCCTTCCATAGAGAAGCATGGGAAGAAAAAAGAGACCATTTTGAAACAGGTGAAGATATTTTGGTGCCTTTTCTAAAAAGTGAGGGGATAAGGAAGTTGGAAAAACTAATTTTGACGCATGGAGATATGGATCATATTGGAGGTGCCCCCGCGATTTTGTCAGAATTGAGGATTGAGGAAATCCTTATGCCTGTTTCAGTTGAACGGAGTGTAATGGAAAGAAGAGTCATAAGAATTGCAGAAACAAATCAAGCTAAAGTAAGAATTGTTGGCGCTGGTGCCCGTTGGAAAGTAGGGCAGGATTTCTTTCAAATTATTAGTCCGTTAGAAAAGCTCGAAGATAAAAATGAAGGATCGATCGTCCTATATGCAAGTTTTGGAGGGAAAAGGTGGCTTTTTACCGGTGACCTTGGATCAGGTGGAGAAGTAGAATTAATAAATCATTATTCGCAAATGGATGTAGATGTATTGAAGGTTGGACATCATGGTAGCAAAACATCAAGCTCCGAAGTATTCCTTGATACTATTCAGCCTGAAACCGCTGTTATTTCAGCTGGTGATGGGAATCGTTATGGTCATCCACATGCCGAGGTCCTTGAGGGGTTGAAGAGCCGCCAAATTAAATTATACAGAACAGATACTCAAGGAGCGGTTATTTACACTTTTAAAGAAGATTCAGGAACCTTTCGAACTTGGATGCCATAGGATATAAAAAAGTGTTGATTGGCAGAAAGAGCCAAGTGTAGAAGCCGCTTGCTTAAAGAATGTTGGTAAAGACCATAAAAATGTATCTGTAAGAACAGTCGTCTTTATGTTCTAAGATACGTTTGTACGCTCTATTCTTATGCTAATCAACTTTCTTTAATCTCCAGAAGCTATACAGTTTGGGAAAAGAGCCAAAGAAAAAGAGACTGCCGGTAGCAATCCCTAATTAACACCAAGCTATGTACCATTTATCTTCCAATAACTTGAACGACTGTCGCAATGATGAACATCGTTGCAAAGAAACCAAACGAAACAACAAATCCAACACCTGCGTCGATGATATCATGACGTTTGTTTGTAATATTTTCTTCAAACTTATTCACAGTCCATCCCCCCTTAATCTTTTTTCAGTATAGACTAATTTTTATAAAAAAGCCAGCCTAGTATTATGTTTCTCTTACCATATGATACACCGTTTCCATGTAAGTATCCCGGGTCTTGCATGGTAGCGTTTACCATATAACGGAATCGCTAGGAGAACATAGCGATTCCAATTTTAACTTGCCAAAATGGACAAGCTTCTTTAGGATTAAAAGGGAGTAATTTGGAGTGAGCGGGGCGAAAATATTGGTTTTAGATATATGGAAACAACTAAAAAAAAATAAAGTAGAGCCTGTATATTTACTCTATGGGACTGAATCTTTTTTAATAAATGAGACAAAGCAACTTCTCATTCAAAGTGTGCTAAGTGACGAAGAAATCGACTTTAATTTTTCAACTTATGATCTTGAAGAAACTCCAGTCGAGGCGGCTATCGAGGATGCGGAAACGTTCCCTTTTATGGGAGAGAAGAGGTTGATTATTCTGCAGAATCCTACCTTTCTAACTTCAGAAAAACAAAAGGGAAAAGTAGTGGAGCATAATCTTTCAAGACTCGAAGCGTACTTAGCTGAGCCAGCACCATACTCTGTTGTTGTCTTTTCGGCTCCATATGAAAAGCTTGATGAACGAAAGAAAATTACTAAGGAATTAAAACGGAAAGCAGCAGTTGGCGAAGCGAAAAGGCTAAATGAACATGACTTAAAAGTCTGGATCAAGGAAAGAGCAGCTGGGAATGGCGTTCAAATAGAGGAAAGTGCTATCGATTTAATGCTGACCCTATCAGGGACGAATCTATTTATGCTAGCAAGTGAAGTCGATAAACTTTCATTATATGCAGGAGAATCTAGAAGAGTTGATGCCAGTATGGTAGACAAGCTAGTTGCAAGATCACTCGAGCAGAATATCTTTGTTTTAATAGAAAAAGTCGTTCAGCGGAAAATTGAAGAGGCGCTTCGAATTTATTATGACCTATTAAAACAAAATGAAGAGCCGATTAAAATTCTAGCATTACTGGCTGGACAATTCCGGCTGATTTACCAGGTAAAAGAGCTCTCTCGAAAAGGATATGGGCAGCAACAAATTGCTGGGGTATTGAAAACTCATCCATACCGGGTCAAGCTTGCGGCTGGTCAAGCAAGGTATTTTTCAGATGAAGAGTTATCGAGGATTATGAAAATGATTGCCAATGCTGATTATCAAATGAAGACCGGTGGAATGAAGAAAGAACTATTAATTGAAATGATTCTGTTTAATTTAAATAGAGCATAAATATTTTGAATAGCACTAGCGCCTCCGTTCATCAGCGTATGGCCTGGTGCGCTCTAACAGGTTGGTAAAAAACCACCAGTCATTTATTTTACTCTGAGAGCGAAGACATTGGCCGCTGCTAAGGCTACTTTTTAATAAAAATAAAAAAACGACCTTTTTGGGTCGTTTTTTTGCTAGACATGATAGGGAAAAATTAGCCGTTAGCGTTTAATTTTTTCATCATGCGAGATTTTTTACGAGCAGCTGCATTTTTGTGGATAAGACCTTTTGCAGCAGCCTTGTCAAGCTTGCTTGCAGCTGCGGCGAAAGAAGTTGTTGCTTCGCTGTCGTTGTTTACGATAGCTGCTTCAGCTTTTTTAACAGCTGTACGCATAGAAGATTTAACAGTTATGTTATGTGCTCTATTTTTTTCACTAACTTTTACACGCTTGATTGCAGATTTAATGTTTGGCATTCCGTTCACCTCCTAAAAAGCGTCGAGAATTTAATGGAACTCGACATCCCAATACGTTTTCTTATTTATTAAGAACAAGTGATATTTTATCAAACGCCCGGCAATAATGCAATACCTCTCTCTTCAATTCTCAGTGGTCAAATTGAATGTTTTTTTCTTATGTTGGTAAAGATAGGAATTATTGAAGGTTAAGGAGGATTCTAGTACATGGCAGATTCAATCGATTTAAGTATGTATTCTGTACGGACAGACCTCGCTGTGGAGGCTCGTGAAATGGCGATTGCCGAAAGAGTGAAAACCGTACGCGATGAAACCGATCAGTCAAAACTCGAAGGCGTTATTATAAAAGAAAAGGAAGAAAATGATATAAAAGTTTCCTTAGTCGAAGTGACGGCAGAAGGAGAAAAAGCAATTGGTAAAAAGCAGGGGCAATATTTGACAATTGAGGTACAAGGTATTCGTCAAAAGGATAGCGAGCTTCAACAAAAGGTAGAGGGAGTATTCGCTGGCGAGTTCTCTAGATTCTTAAAGCAAAAGGGGCTAGGTGAAGATGCCTCCTGTCTGATTGTTGGACTAGGAAATTGGAATGTTACTCCTGATGCACTCGGACCGATGGTTTGTGAGAATTTATTGGTTACGAGACATTTATTTGAGCTACAACCTGAGCATGTTGAAGAAGGGTATCGTCCTGTGAGTGCGCTTGCTCCTGGAGTAATGGGACTTACTGGTATTGAAACAAGCGATATCATCTTTGGTGTAGTAGAAAAAATAAAGCCTGATTTTGTTATTGCCATCGATGCTCTTGCTTCAAGATCGATTGAACGCGTGAACAGTACCATTCAGATTTCGGATACAGGAATTCATCCAGGCTCAGGTGTTGGGAATAAGCGCAAGGAACTAAGTCAAGAAACACTAGGGATTCCGGTTATTGCAATTGGAGTACCGACTGTTGTTGATGCAGTTTCCATTACGAGTGACGCAATAGATTTTATTTTAAAACACTTTGGAAAAGAGCTTCGTGAAGGGGATCGTCCTTCTCGTTCATTAGTTCCAGCTGGAATGACTTTTGGAAAGAAAAAGAAGTTAACAGAAGAAGATTTACCTGAGGAACAGCATCGACAAACATTCTTGGGTATGATTGGAACTCTTGAGGAAGAAGAAAAGCGAAAGCTTATTTACGAGGTATTGGCTCCGTTAGGTCATAATCTTATGGTAACACCAAAAGAAGTTGATGTATTTATTGATGATATGGCGAACTTAATTGCGAGTGGCCTGAATTCAGCTCTCCATACGAAAGTAAATCAAGATAACGTCGGTACTTATACGCATTGATGAGTTCAAATTAAATAGTTTCTGGTGGAAAAATGAGGTTCTATCTTTTCTAGCAATGTCATAAGATTTACTAGACTTGCTAAAAGAGGTGGAACCGTGAAACGTTTAAAAGGACCAGGGATGATTGTAACAGTTCAAGGGACAAGCCTGTTTAAAGTGGTACTGGCTTTTATGTTTTTTCTAATAGCAGTTTTTACCTTTAGTGGTTTGATGACATCATTAAAGCCAGAGTTTCGAATCGCTTCATCTTCTATCAACCAGGCAGCGAACAATATTAATGGTGAAATGCTTTACAGGTTAATGGGCTGGGAAAATCATCAGTTATTACAATCCCTGCCTGAAAAGGACGATTCTTTTAACCTTTCGAATTTTGTCTTTAAACTCTCAACCAATATTAGTCTCGATGATCCAAGAAGTTTCCTTGGTAGAGAACTACCAGGGTTCGACCTTTTTGATGGAAAGATTCTAGTTGCTGGTGAAGGAACCAACTATACGAATATGCCTATGGAATCGCCGCCACCCATTGAAGTTCTAAAAGCTGAGCAAGAGGCGGCTCTTCAAAATACGGAGGATATAGAAAACGCGAGTGACGATGAGAATAAACCAGTCCCACCTAATACGACGGGCGACCGTAAAGTCGTTTACGTGTATTTCTCTCATAATCGTGAGTCTTATTTACCTTATTTAGAAGGAGTGACAGATCCAGATCTTGCTTTTCACTCAAAGGTGAATGTGACCCAGATAGGTGACCGGTTAAAGAAAACCCTAGAAAGCAAAGGAATTGGCACAACTGTTGATAAAACAGATGTGCAAGGAAAGTTAAATCAAAAGGGTCTACCATATGCTCAATCTTACAAGGAATCAAGAAATGTAGTTCAGAGTGCAATGGGAACAAATAGCGATTTAACTTATTTAATTGATATTCATCGTGATTCAAGACGAAAAAAGGATACAACGATTAGTATTAATGGAGAATCTTATGCAAAACTTGCCTTTGTCATCGGAGGCAATAATAAAAATTATGAGAAAAACTTAAAGCTTGCTAATGAACTACATGAAAAGCTGCAACAGAAATATAAAGGGTTAAGCCGTGGGATTATTGAAAACAAAGGGGCTGGTTTTAACGGTGTTTATAATCAGGACCTGTCTGAAAACGCGTTGTTAATCGAATTTGGTGGTGTCGATAATACCTTTGAGGAATTATATCGGTCTGCGGATGCTTTAGCGGATGTGTTCAGTGAAACATATTGGCAGGATGCAGAAGTGGATGGCCAACCGAGTAATTAAGGTAAGCCAAGGTGGTTATAGGATATGAAGATGTTTATGCTCAAAGCTATCTTGCTAGTTTGTATCATGTTCATTTGCGTATTAACGGGAATGCAGCTAGCGAACAAAGGGATCCATGATATGAAAGGGTACGAAGACCCGAAGTTCAAGTCAGCCTTTACTGTAAAAGAAAATGATGAAGGCAAGGTGGAAACAGCGATTCTTGGTAACGATGTTTCAAGTCATGACCTGCAGAAAAAAAAAGAGCAGCTTGAAAAAATGGAGACCTTTAACCTGTTTTCTTCAATGGGCAAAAAACTAGCAGATGGACTGGGAGCGGGCGTTGAAAAATCGCTAGAGTTGATTACAAATAAGGAAAAATGAAAGAAACGGGTTAGAAATCCTGTTTCTTTTTTCTTTTTATATTAATTCGTGTGATTCCTTACCTGAAAAAGGCGAAGGAGCTGGGTGTGTGTGGATTATAATGTTGATTGGCGCCCTATGTGGGTTAGAAGAAGAGAAAGGTCATCAATGGAGTCGATAGGAACCCTAAGTGGGGAGGGAGAAGAAGAGAAAGGTCACCAAAGGAGTCGATAGGAACCCTAAGTGGGGAGGGGGAAGAAGAGAAAGGTCATCAATGGAACCGATTGGAATCCTAAGTGAAGTGGGATAAGAGGAGAAAGGTAACCAACGGTTTCCTTGAAGCTTAAATGTCGCAATAGAATGATATGATGTGCCAAGATAAAATAATGATATAACTATCACTCACGTTCTATAAAGTGATTTCAATAATAATTGAATCTTCATCCCCCTACTGCTATAATCAAAAAATAGTATGTATGCGCGAGAAAAGTAGGAGTGAAGCACCAATGAATAGAGAAGAAAAACTTAACAGACAATCTAAAATACGTAACTTTTCGATTATCGCTCATATCGACCACGGTAAATCGACGCTAGCTGACCGTATCCTTGAAAAAACGAATTCGTTGACTGCCAGGGAAATGAAAGATCAGTTGCTAGACTCGATGGACCTAGAGCGAGAACGAGGAATTACAATCAAACTGAATTCAGTACAATTGAAATACAAGGCCAAGGATGGAGAGATTTACACCTTTCATCTTATTGATACCCCTGGTCATGTCGATTTTACTTATGAAGTATCACGAAGTCTTGCGGCTTGTGAAGGTGCAATTCTTGTCGTGGATGCCGCTCAAGGAATTGAGGCACAGACATTAGCGAACGTCTACTTAGCTCTCGATAATGATTTGGAAATTGTTCCGGTAATAAACAAAATCGATCTTCCTAGTGCTGACCCTGAACGAGTGAGAGGGGAAATAGAGGATGTTATCGGGCTTGATGCGTCCGATGCTGTGCTTGCCTCTGCAAAAGCGGGAATAGGGATTGAGGACATTCTTGAACAAATCGTAGAGAAGGTCCCTGCTCCAGATGGCGATCCAGAAGCACCCTTAAAAGCGCTTATCTTCGACTCTTTATACGATGCATATCGTGGGGTAGTTGCTTATATCCGAGTAGTGGATGGAACAGTTAAAGCTGGCGATAAAATTAAGATGATGGCCACGGGTAAGGAGTTTGAAGTAACAGAAGTTGGCGTATTTAATCCAAAACCTGTACTTGTTGATGAATTATCAGCTGGTAGTGTAGGGTTCCTTACAGCCGCTATTAAAAACGTTGGCGACACACGTGTAGGGGATACCATCACCAATGCTAAAAATGGGACTACCGAAGCATTACCGGGTTACCGAAAATTAAACCCGATGGTATACTGTGGTCTTTATCCAATTGATACAGCAAAATTCAATGACTTGCGAGAAGCTCTTGAAAAGCTTGAATTAAACGACTCTGCCTTACAATTTGAACCAGAGACATCTCAAGCATTAGGATTTGGTTTCCGCTGTGGTTTCCTAGGATTGCTTCATATGGAAATCATTCAAGAGCGAATTGAGCGAGAGTTTAAAATTGACCTCATTACAACAGCTCCGAGTGTTATCTATCATGTCGTCATGACGGATGGTAGTGAAATTAAGGTCGACAACCCGTCTAACATGCCTGACCCACAAAAAATTGACCGAGTCGAAGAGCCATATGTCAAAGCGACGATGATGGCACCGAATGATTATGTTGGTCCAATTATGGAAATTTGTCAGGAAAAGCGTGGTAATTTTATTGATATGCAATATCTCGATGAAACCCGTGTCAGCATCGTTTATGAAATTCCGCTATCAGAAATCGTTTATGACTTCTTCGATCAGCTGAAATCTAGTACAAAAGGATATGCCTCTTTTGACTATGAATTAATAGGGTACAAACAATCTAAACTTGTAAAAATGGATATTCTTCTAAATGGCGAACAAGTTGATGCTTTAAGCTTCATCGTCCATAGAGACTTTGCCTACGAACGCGGTAAGGTTATTGTTGAAAAACTGAAGGAACTTATCCCAAGACAACAATTCGAGGTACCCATCCAAGCGGCGATTGGAACCAAAATCGTCGCACGTTCATCGATTAAAGCAATGCGTAAAAACGTTCTTGCAAAATGTTATGGTGGCGACATTTCACGTAAAAGAAAACTGTTAGAAAAACAAAAAGAAGGTAAAAAGCGGATGAAGCAGGTTGGTTCTGTAGAAGTACCGCAGGAAGCCTTCATGGCTGTGTTAAAGATGGATGACAGTAGCTCTAAAAAATAGAGATTTTTGGAGGAGGTTAGACCGGCATGAAGCAACAACAGCCGGTTCTAACCTCTTTTTTACAAGCTGAGAAGACATATGATATTTAATTGAAAGAATTGTTCAGCTCAGGGCCATGCGCCAACATGGCGCTTGCGCCTTTCTTAGAAAGAAGTGATAACCATGATAAAAGCAGCATACATTCATATCCCGTTTTGTCACCATATTTGCCATTATTGTGATTTTAATAAGGTGTTTATGGATAGGCAACCTGTGGGTGAATACCTATCTAGCCTTGAAAAAGAAATGATGATTACCTTAAAGGAGAATCCAGTTTCCACTCTTCAGTCAATCTTTGTAGGTGGGGGGACGCCAACTGCTTTAGATGAAAAGCAATTGGGGATTCTTGTGGAATCAATTGAAAAGACGTTGCCATATGATGGTCAAACTGAGTATACGTTTGAAGCGAATCCTGGAGATTTATCGAAAGAAAAGCTGAGAATCCTAAAAGA
The DNA here is from genome assembly GCF_019749255.1 of Mesobacillus maritimus. Lineage (GTDB taxonomy): Bacteria > Bacillota > Bacilli > Bacillales > Cytobacillaceae > Mesobacillus_B > Mesobacillus_B maritimus_A. The sequence goes on from NZ_JACWFH010000008.1 coordinate 91,356, forward strand.
TGCCGGGGTTAACCGCTTAAGCTTTGGAGTACAATCGTTTAATGATGAGCTACTTCAAAAGATTGGGAGATCTCATCGTGCTGCGGATGTTTTTAAATCGATAAGCGCTGCACAAGACATCGGTTTTGAAAACATTAGTGTTGATTTAATATACAGTTTACCAGGGCAAACCCTAGAGGATTTTAAATCGACTTTAACAACAGCGCTTGAGTTGGATTTGGTCCATTACTCTGGTTATTCGCTCATCATTGAGCCGAAGACTGTATTCTATAACCTAATGAACCGAGGAAAGCTCCATCTGCCTGGTGAAGAAATTGAAGCTCAGATGTATGAATTACTAATGGACTCAATGGAGAAAAAAGGATTAAGACAGTATGAGATTAGTAATTTCGCTAAGCCTGGTTTCGAGAGTAAGCACAACTTAACGTATTGGAGTAATGAAGAATATTTTGGTTTTGGTGCTGGAGCGCACAGCTATGTGAATGGGTACAGGAAATCCAACCATGGACCAATAAAAAAATATATGGAACCACTAGAAAATGATCGTTTACCATTGTTGGAAAACCATCCAACAACAAAAGCAGAACAAATGGAAGAAGAAATGTTCCTTGGTTTGCGCAAGACTGAGGGAGTTAAAGTTCCTCGTTTTATAGAAAAATTTGGGGTTAATCCGTTAGAATTATTTAGCAAGGAACTAAGAGAACATCAAGCGAACAAGCTGATTGAGCTAAGTAAGGATGCTGTTGTACTTACCAGGAAGGGGCGACTGTTAGGGAACGAGGTATTTCAATCGTTTCTGGGGATATCTAATGATTGACATCAACGTTATTTATTGATAATTTATTATTAGATTTAGCACTCGTTATGAAAGAGTGCTAACAGAGGTGATGAGTGTTGTTAACAGACCGACAAGTATTGATATTACAGGTAATTGTTGATGACTTTATCCGCACTGCACAGCCAGTGGGATCGAGAAGCTTGTCGAAAAAAGAAGAGATTTTATTCAGCTCGGCAACGATACGTAATGAGATGGCCGATTTGGAAGAGCTCGGTTTTATTGAAAAAACACACACCTCATCAGGAAGGGTTCCTTCTGAAAAGGGGTATCGATATTATGTTGACCATTTACTGCTACCGCAGAAGCTAGATCGCTCTGAGATACAAACGGTTAGGTCGATTTTTGCAGAACAAATCTATGAACTAGAAAAAATTGTTCAGAAATCAGCGAAAATCTTATCGGAACTTACTAGTTATACTTCAATTGTTCTGGGACCAGCTGTAAATGATAACAAGCTAAAAAAAATCCAAATTGTTCCATTAAATCAGGATACTGCAATTGCCATCATCGTTACGGATACAGGCCATGTCGAAAATCGAATGTTTCATTTTCCGGCTAGTGTTGACCCTAGTGATGTTGAAAAGATGGTCAATATCTTAAATGAAAGACTATCTGGAATCCCGCTCGTTCATTTAAATGCCAGTATTTATAAAGAGGTTGCAGCCATTCTTAGACAGCATATCAAGAGTTATGATGTGTTGATGGGGTCGATTACAGAAACCCTTTCTATACCGGCAAGCGAAAAAGTATTCTTTGGTGGAAAAACCAATATGTTAAACCAACCAGAGTTTAATGACATTGATAAAATTCGCAGCCTAATGGCTATGATTGAACAGGAAGATGGAATATCCCAACTCATTCGCAAAAACCCAAAGGGCATTAATGTGAAAATTGGTAGGGAAAATAATAACTCGGCCATGGATAACTGTAGTTTAATTACGGCTACGTATTCAATTGGAGATGAAAAGCTAGGAACAATTGCTGTCCTTGGACCAACGAGGATGGAGTATTCAAGGGTGATTGGCTTGCTTGATTTTATCAGTGCCGATTTATCAAAGGTTCTGACAAACCTGTATCAAAATAAATGAGCATGGAAATATTGTTAAGGGTGGAACCGACGAGTTCCATCCCCTTACCATGTCAAAAAGGTTAACAAAATCGATAGATAGCATTCTTTAAGGGAGGTGAGTTTAACATGGAAGAGAAAAACAACATGACATCAGAAATGGAACAGTCTGAACAAAGTCAGCAAGAAGAAGTAGTTGAAGAAGTTTTTGCTGAAGAGCAGGCTGAGGACCATCAGAATGAACAAAGTACTCCCCTGAATGAAGAAAATCAGGAAAGTACAGATAGTTCGAAGGTCGTTGAGTTAGAAACCAAGCTTGAAGAAGCAGAAAATCGCTACCTACGTCTACAAGCAGATTTTGATAATTTCCGTCGCCGTTCGAGGTTGGACCTTGAAGCGAGTGCAAAATATAGAGCTCAAAGTCTTGTAACTGATTTATTGCCAGCTATTGATAACTTTGAAAGAGCTATGCAAATGGAAACAGATAATGAGCAAGCTAAATCTCTTTTAAAAGGGATGGATATGATTTACCAGAGTTTGCTAGATGCTCTTAAAAAAGAAGGTGTCGAGCAAATCGAGTCTGTAGGCCAAGAATTTGATCCGCACCGCCATCAGGCAGTGATGCAAGACAATGATGAGAATTATGGATCTAACATCGTAGTGGCTGAATTGCAAAAAGGTTATATCTTGAAGGATAGAGTTATCCGTCCTTCTATGGTGAAAGTGAATCAATAGATTTTTACATATTATGTGGGGAGGTAAATTTCCATGAGCAAAGTTATTGGAATTGATTTAGGGACAACAAACTCTTGTGTGGCCGTTTTAGAAGGCGGTGAAGCAAAAGTCATCCCGAACCCGGAGGGAAATAGAACAACACCATCGGTCGTAGCGTTTAAAAACGGAGAGCGTCAAGTTGGTGAGGTGGCGAAACGCCAAAGCATTACGAACCCAAATACAATTATGTCTGTAAAACGTCATATGGGAACATCCCATACTGAAGAGGTCGAAGGTAAGAAGTATACACCACAAGAAGTTTCAGCTATTATTCTTCAATACTTAAAATCCTATGCTGAAGACTATCTTGGCGAGCCTGTTACAAAAGCGGTTGTTACCGTTCCAGCTTATTTTAATGATGCTGAACGTCAAGCAACTAAAGATGCTGGAAAAATTGCTGGTCTAGAAGTTGAACGGATCATTAATGAGCCAACTGCTGCGGCTCTTGCTTACGGTATGGATAAAACGGAAGAAGATCAAACCATCCTTGTTTATGACCTTGGTGGCGGAACGTTTGACGTTTCTATTCTTGAACTTGGCGATGGAGTATTCGAGGTAAAATCTACTGCTGGAGATAACCGTCTTGGTGGTGACGATTTTGACCAAGTCATTATTGATTATTTAGTGGCTGAGTTTAAAAAAGAAAACGGCATTGACCTTTCTAAAGACAAAATGGCTGGTCAGCGTTTAAAGGATGCGGCTGAAAAGGCGAAAAAAGACCTTTCTGGTGTAACTTCTACACAAATTTCATTGCCATTCATCACTGCCGGAGAAGCTGGTCCGCTTCACTTAGAAGTGACCTTAACTCGTGCGAAATTTGATGAACTTTCTTCAAGTCTTGTAGAACGTACAATGGGACCAACTCGTCAAGCACTGAAAGATGCTGGTTTAAGTGCATCTGAAATTGACAAGGTTATTCTTGTTGGTGGATCTACTCGTATTCCTGCTGTCCAGGAAGCAATTAAGAAAGAAACTGGTAAAGAGCCTCATAGAGGAGTAAACCCAGATGAAGTTGTTGCAATGGGTGCTGCGATCCAGGGTGGTGTTATTACTGGAGATGTTAAGGATGTTGTGTTGCTTGATGTTACACCACTTTCTCTTGGTATCGAAACGATGGGTAGCGTATTTACGAAGCTAATTGAACGTAATACAACTATTCCAACTTCTAAATCGCAGGTATTCTCAACTGCTGCAGATAACCAAACAGCTGTAGACATTCATGTTCTACAAGGTGAACGTCCAATGGCTGCTGATAATAAAACTTTAGGTCGTTTCCAATTGACTGATATCCCACCAGCACCACGTGGTGTACCACAAATTGAAGTGAGTTTTGATATTGATAAAAACGGAATCGTTAATGTTCGTGCGAAAGACCTTGGAACAAATAAAGAACAGGCGATTACAATCAAATCTTCTACTGGTCTCTCAGATGAAGAGATTGACAAAATGGTAAGAGAAGCTGAAGAAAATGCTGAAGCGGATAAAAAACGTAAGGAAGAAGTTGACCTTCGCAACGAAGCAGACCAGCTAGTGTTTACGACTGAAAAGACTCTTAAGGATCTTGAAGGTAAAGTAGATGAGGCAGAAGTTACCAAAGCGAATGAAGCGAAGGATGAACTAAAAGCCGCTATTGAGAAAAATGAACTTGAAGAAATTCGTGCGAAGAAGGATGCATTGCAGGAAATCGTTCAGGCTCTTACAACTAAGCTTTATGAACAAGCTGCACAACAAGCTCAGGCAGCTCAGGGTGCTGAAGGTCAAACTGGCTCAGCCAAGGATGACAACGTTGTGGATGCTGAATTCGAAGAAGTAGACGATAAAAAGTAAGCATCGTTACACCTAAAGTCAAAGTCAGGTCTTTCTTGGCTTTGGCTTTTTATTTGATTATGAAGGCCCGCCAGGCTTATAGGTAGCAATAGCGGTTTTTAAATATTGCACTCTTTGAGCTGTGAATGGTAAAATTACCTTTATGTGAAAAGAATCGGGAGTGTTAAAAATGAGTAAACGGGATTACTACGAGGTTCTTGGTGTCAGCAAAGGGGCATCCAAGGACGAAATTAAAAAAGCCTATCGAAAATTATCAAAAAAATATCATCCAGATATCAATAAAGAGCCAGATGCCGATGAAAAGTTTAAGGAAGTAAAAGAAGCCTATGAAGTACTAAGTGATGACCAGAAGAAAGCTCACTACGATCAGTTTGGTCATACTGATCCTAACCAAGGTTTCGGTGGTGGAGATTTTGGTGGCGGCTTCGGCGGGTTCGAGGATATTTTCAATTCCTTCTTTGGCGGCGGTGGCGGTGGAAGAAGGAGAGATCCAAATGCACCAAGACAAGGTGCAGACCTCCAGTTTTCAATGACTCTTTCTTTTGATGAAGCGGTATTCGGAAAAGAAACGGATATTGAAATTCCACGTGAAGAAACTTGTGATACGTGTAAAGGCTCAGGTGCAAAACCTGGTACTAAGGTAGATACATGTAGCCATTGTAAAGGTACAGGTGAATTAAACGTTCAGCAAAACACTCCATTTGGTAGGATTGTGAATCGTAGGGTTTGTTCATACTGTAGTGGAACAGGTAAGGAAATCAAAGAAAAATGCCGGACATGTTCAGGTTCTGGTAAGGTGAAAAACCGCCATAAGATCCATGTTAAAATTCCTGCTGGTGTAGATGATGGTCAACAACTACGAGTAGCTGGCAAGGGTGAACCAGGAGTAAATGGTGGACCTGCAGGGGACTTATACATTGTATTCCATGTCCGTTCTCATGAATTCTTTGAACGCGATGGGGACGATATCTACTGCGAAATGCCAATTACCTTTGTACAGTCTGCACTTGGGGATGAAATCGAGGTACCTACTGTCCATGGCAAGGTGAAATTGAAGGTTCCAGCTGGAACACAAACTGGTACAAGGTTCCGCTTAAAAGGCAAGGGTGTGCCGAATGTTAGAGGCTATGGAACAGGTGATCAGCATATCATCGTGAAAGTTGTAACGCCAACGAAACTTTCAGATAAACAAAAGCAACTTCTTAGAGAATTTGCTGATATAAGCGGTCAATCTCCACTAGGAGAGCATGAAGAAGGCTTTTTTGCTAAAGTAAAACGAGCTTTTAAGGGTGAATAATAAAGGAGCGGGATTTTAATGAAGTGGTCTGAAATCGGCATTTTAACAACAAATGAAGCGATTGAACCAATCTCTAATATATTGCATGAGGCAGGTGCTAGCGGGGTTGTCATAGAAGACCCATTTGATCTTGTTAAAGAGAGGGAAGACCAGTTCGGAGAAATCTACCAGCTCGATCCTCAAGATTACCCAGATGAAGGGGTCATTGTAAAAGCCTATCTACCTGTAAATAGCTTTCTAGGAGAAACGGTAGAAGAAATTAAAGTAGCGATTAATAATCTCATTCTTTACAATATTGATATTGGGTTGAATAAAGTGACCTTAAGTGAGGTTCGTGAAGAAGAATGGGCGACAGCTTGGAAACAATATTATCATCCAGTGAAAATTTCTGATAAGTTCACAATCGTACCGACTTGGGAAGACTATACTCCGGTTCATAGTGATGAGTTAATCATTGAACTTGATCCAGGGATGGCTTTTGGTACGGGAACGCATCCAACGACTGTGCTTTGTATTCAGTCACTAGAACGGACTGTTAGCCCCGGAGACCGCATCGTGGATGTTGGTACAGGCTCTGGAGTCCTAAGCATTGCAGCAGCAAAACTAGGAGCGACAAAAATTGAGGCACTAGATTTAGATGAGGTAGCTGTAAATGTGGCTAGATCAAATATAAAGCTAAATAAGGTCGATGAGGTGGTAAAGGTTCGTCAAAACAATCTTCTTGATGGTGTTGAAGGAGAGACAGATATTATCGTTGCAAATATCCTAGCTGAGGTTATTCTTAGGTTTGTAGATGACGCTCATCGCCTTGTGAAAAAGGATGGATATTTCATTTCTTCGGGTATTATTCAGCAAAAGAAAGATGATGTAAAAGAAGCAATTCTTAAAGCGGGCTTTACAATCGAGGAAATTATCACAATGGAAGACTGGGTTTCAATCATCGCAAAGAAGTAAATGAGAAAAAAGGGGTTTTCCTTAATCCCCTTTTTTCTATTGGTAAAAATACTGATCAGGTTGATTTAAGCTAAAGGGAAGGTGCATCCTATGCAACGCTATTTTGTGAATGGACCCTCAGAAAATGAAAGGTTCTATATTGAAGGTGAGGATTATCATCATATTGTCAGGGTCATGCGCATGAAGCAAGGGGATCAAATTATTTGTGTTTCACCAAAGGGAGAAAGTGCACTTTGTGAAATTGCAGAAATTACCGGTGAACAAGCAGTAGCGGACATTGTACAATGGAATGTGGAATCCTCGGAACTTCCTGTTCACATTACGATAGCGAGCGGATTGCCCAAAGGGGATAAACTCGAGTTAATCATCCAAAAAGGGACGGAACTCGGAGCCTTTGGTTTTGTCCCTTTTGTTGCAGCTCGCTCTGTTGTCAAATGGGATGAAAAGAAAAGTAGCAAAAAAGTAGATCGCTGGCAAAAAATCTCCAAAGAAGCTGCTGAACAGTCACATCGTAGCACTATTCCAAAGGTTGCTCCCCCTATTCCCTTTTCTGAATTAGTAAAGGTAGCGGAGGGATACGACTATAAATTGATTGCTTATGAGGAAGATGCTAAGCAAGGTGAGACATCGGTGCTTTTTGAAGTATTTAATAAAATGCGACAAAATGAATCCCTAATTATCATTTTTGGTCCGGAGGGCGGACTAACAGAAAAGGAAGTAGCTATTCTCCAGGATAACGGTTTTCTTTCTTGTGGATTAGGACCAAGAATACTAAGGACAGAAACAGCGCCGCTCTATTTATTATCCGCTGCGTCCTACCATTTTGAATTAATGAGGTGAAGATTATGCCTACAGTTGCTTTCCATACACTTGGTTGTAAAGTAAATCATTATGAAACAGAGGCAATCTGGCAATTATTTAAGGAACAAAATTATGACCGTGTTGAATTTGAAGCAACAGCGGATGTTTATGTGATTAATACCTGTACAGTTACCAATACTGGTGACAAAAAGAGTAGACAGGTGATTCGTCGTGCAGTTCGTAAAAATCCAGATGCTGTTATTTGTGTGACTGGGTGTTATGCTCAAACATCTCCAGCTGAAATTATGGCTATTCCTGGTGTGGATATTGTTGTGGGTACACAGGATAGAGTAAAAATGCTTGAGTACATTGAGCAGTATAAACATGAGCGTGAGCCTATTAACGGTGTCCGTAATATTATGAAAAACCGTGTTTATGAGGAATTAGATGTTCCTGCGTTTACTGACCGTACAAGAGCTTCTCTTAAAATTCAAGAAGGCTGTAATAACTTCTGTACATTTTGTATTATTCCTTGGGCACGTGGCTTAATGAGATCTCGTGATCCACAAGAAGTCATTCACCAAGCACAACAGCTAGTAGATGCAGGTTATAAAGAAATCGTTCTAACGGGCATTCATACAGGTGGATACGGTGAGGATATGAAAGACTACAATCTTGCTAAACTTCTTGTAGATCTTGAAGCGAATGTCAAAGGTTTACAGCGCCTACGGATTTCTTCCATCGAGGCTAGTCAGATTTCGGATGAAGTGATTGAAGTCATTGCTAAATCGAATATTGTTGTGCGACATCTGCACATCCCAATTCAATCTGGATCTGATACGGTACTAAAAAGAATGCGTCGAAAATATACAATGGAGTTTTTCGGAGAGCGCATTAATCGCCTGAAGGAAGTGCTTCCTGGATTGGCAGTTACCTCTGATGTTATTGTCGGATTCCCTGGTGAAACGGAAGAAGAGTTTATGGAAACCTACAATTTTATTAAAGAACATAAATTCTCTGAGCTTCATGTTTTCCCATATTCAAAGCGTACAGGTACACCTGCTGCACGTATGGAAGATCAGGTGGATGAAGAGGTTAAAAATGAGCGTGTACACCGACTTATTGCTCTTTCCGACCAGTTAGCAAAAGAGTATGCTTCTCAATTTGAGAACGAAGTACTTGAGATTATTCCTGAAGAGGAATCCAAAGACAACGAAGGATATTTGGTTGGCTACACTGATAACTATCTTAAAGTCCTTCTTCCAGCAACTGAAGACTTAATTGGTAAGCTTGTGAAAGTGAAACTTACAAAAGTTGGTTATCCATATAATGAAGGCCAGTTTGTTCGTGTTCTAGATGAAGATACAGTTACTGAAAAAGCAGCGATATAAAGGGATAATAATCTGTGTTTACGGAATGTAATTCCAATCGTGTTTAAAAACTATTTAGTTTGAAGCCTAAATCATTCGTGATTTAGGTTTTTTTTATGTGGTTTTTTATCCGAAACGACGGAATTAAAAAAGTTTAATAAGCTGAAAGAGGAAATAAGTCCTTGACGCCTACTCAAGGACAAACCTTGGATGGAAGCAGAGCATTTTGTCCATGTGAGTAGTATCAAAGACAAGATTGGATGGAAGGAGAGTATTTTGTCTATGAGGGGCAGTCTCAAGGACAAAATAGGATGGAAGGAGAGTATTTTGTCTATGAGAGGCCGTTTCAAAGACAAAATCTGATAGAGGAAGAGCATTTTGTCTAAGAGAGACAGTCTCAAGGACAAAATTGGATGGAAGCAGAGTATTTTGTCTAAGAGAGACAGTCTCAAGAACAAAACAGGATGAAAGTAGAGTATTTTGTCTATGAGAGACAGTCTCAAGGATAAAATTGGATGGAAGCAGAGTATTTTGTCTAAGAGAGACAGTCTCAAGGACAAAACAGGGAAGGAAGTAGAGCATTTTGTCTAAGAGAGACAGTCTCAAGAACAAAACAGGATGGAAGGAGAGTATTTTGTCTATGAGAGTCAGTCTCAAGGACAAAACAGGATGGAAGGAGAGGTATTTTGTCTAAGAGAGGCAGTCTCAAAGATAAAACCTGGTGGAAAAAGAATAGTTGCCCATGAGTGATCTATCTCTACCTCATGGACAACCGTTTACAGGAAAGATTAACAGCCTCTCCTATCGACAATAAGCTACTCAGTCCTTATTGTAGTTTATTGCGCCCGTGAAGGAAGATAATCATTTTACCGAAACGCTCGGCAAATGGAAGAACAAGTAGTGACGAAATGACATTGTATAAAACGCTAGCATGTGCAAGTTGGACGTCCATTCGATCTGCAGTTAGAGGAGCTATTTTTGCATAATCATCAACCAGTGGGAAGAACACAAGCATGCCTGCAAAGTTCAGCCAAAAGTGAGCGTAAGCTGTTAGTCTTGCTTCTTTTCCTGCTCCTGCAGACGCTAATAGCGCGGTTGCGCAGGTACCGATGTTCGCGCCAAGCATTGCAGCGAGAGCAGCTGCAAATTCAATCGTCCCCTCTGAAAGAAACCCCATTAGGATTCCTGACATTGCTGTGCTCGATTGAATGATAGCCGTCAACACTGTACCAGCTGCTAGACTTACAAATAAATTAGTATTCATCTGATTTAAGGTATGTTCAATGACAGGTAGAGTCGTTAACGGGTCGGCTAAATATGAAAACCCACGCATGGCTGCGAATACTGACGCCATCCCAAAAAGGATTCTACCAATATTCTGATACCTTGAAGCCTTCGTTACCATCATAAACGCTCCGATAACCGCAAGCGGAACAATAAAAATATCAATATTAATTGTAATCATTTCTAGTGTGAATGTGGTTCCAATATTTGAACCTAGAATAATTCCGATTGATTGGCGGAAGGTTAAAATGCCTGCGCTGATCAATCCTATTGTGATCACCATTACAGCTGAACTGCTATGGAGAATAGCGGTAACAATTGCTCCTGCTATGAGTCCTTTCAAAGGTGTACCTGTCATCCTTACTATCCATATTTTCATTGAATCAGCGGAAAGACTAAATAGACCTTTTCGAAGGACCATCATCCCTAAAAGGAAGACAGCAACAAATAGAATAAACAAAGCTAAATAGACCATTGACCCCCACCCTTTCATTCTATATCTATGAAAACCAAGGATGGACATGTCTTATATTTTCGTTTATATGGACAATATCATTATTATTAAATATAAGCTTTAAATTCAGTTGACCTATCAACGCTGTTATATTATAATTGCAAAGTACATGGTATCCATGTGTTTTCATGTAAGTGTGTTGTGTTCGGAGGGAGGGAAAGAGAATGTCTAAAACTGTTGTTCGCAAAAACGAATCGCTTGAAGATGCTCTTCGACGCTTCAAAAAAACTGTATCGAAATCAGGTACAATTCAAGAAGCTAGAAAGCGCGAATTCTATGAAAAGCCTAGTGTAAAGCGTAAGAAAAAGTCTGAAGCTGCTAGAAAACGCAAGTTCTAAGAGAGGGTGGAATCATTTGAGTCTTCTCGAGCGTTTAAATAAAGATATAATCCAAGCGATGAAGAACAAGGAAAAAGACAAACTCACGACGTTTCGGATGATAAAGTCTTCCTTGCAAAACGAAGCAATTAAGCTCGGGAAGCAGGAGTTGTCCGAAGAGGAAGAGTTGACTGTACTTTCTCGCGAAATGAAACAACGCAAAGATTCCCTCCAGGAATTTGATAAAGCAGGTCGTGAAGACCTTGTTGAAAAATTGCGAATGGAACTATCCTATGTCAAAGCATATATGCCGAAGCAACTCAGTGAAGAAGAGTTGATGACTATAATTTCAGAGACTATCGCAGTGATTGGGGCATCGTCTAAAGCTGACATGGGCAAAGTGATGGCTGCTCTCATGCCTAAAGTTAAGGGTAAGGCAGATGGATCACTTGTAAATAAACTTGTACAACAACACCTTTCATAAAAAAATGAGCACTGGCCGTAAGCATTTTGCTTACGGCTTTAATTATGTTCATTATGTGGTACATAAAATGGATACGTATGGTACGATAAGACTATACATAGGATATATGGTTTTTTAAGTCATTAGCCCCGAATGGTCAAAAGAGTTCCTTTAAGCGATTTAGTGATAAAACTATTAAAGGAAATGAAACTATCAGGGTAGGATAAACGTATTACAGGAAGCCGCAAAAAAATTAGAAAGGGGGGTGGGATTTGAGAGCAAATCGGATTGTCATTTTGTTCCTTTTAGTAATGGGCTTTGTTTTTTCGCTTTTCCCTGTAGGGACGTCAGCACAAGGAGAAACCATTTATGTAGTACCGGTGGAAAAGACAGTAGAAAAAGGCTTATTTGCATTTTTAGAAAGAGCTGTTTCGGAAGCTGAAGCAGATGGTGCTTCGGCCATTATTTTTGACGTTAATACACCTGGTGGTGCTGTTGATGCGGCCGGGGAGATTGGAAAGTTGTTTACAACAACAGATATTCGGACCATAGCCTTTGTAAACAAACAAGCTTTATCTGCTGGAGCCTTTATTTCATTGAATGCTGATGAAATTTACATGGTGCCCGGAGCTGTAATGGGCTCTGCTGCGGTTATCGATCAAAGTGGAAATGCAGCTGATAAAAAAGCTCAGTCCTATTGGCTAGCTGCGATGAAAAGTGCTGCCGAAGAGTCTGGACGTGATCCGCTCTATGCTGAGGCAATGGCAAACGATGAAGTGGATTTGCCGGAGTATGGTGCGGGAAAAGGCGAGCTCTTGACGCTGACGACAGATCAGGCATTAGAGGTTGGCTACTCTGATGGTACCGTATCTAATTTAGATCATTTAATTGAAACACTAGGTTACCAGGATCCGGTCATAAAGAATGTTGAAGAGAGTTTTGCTGAAAAGCTAGCAAGATTTATTACGCATCCTGTTGTGGTCCCTATACTATTATCAATTGGTAGTCTAGGTCTAGTGCTTGAATTGTATTCTCCAGGATTTGGTATACCTGGGTTCATGGGAATTTCTTCATTACTTCTATTCTTTTATGGTCATTTAGTTGCTGGGTTAGCGGGATATGAGGCCATTATTCTGTTTGTCATTGGTCTCGGTTTAATTATCCTCGAGCTTTTTGTGCCAGGTGGAATCGCCGGGATTATTGGATTTATAGCCGTTATTGGTAGCTTCTTCTTGGCATCAGGAAATATTGTTCATATGGGAATATCCCTATTGATTGCTCTAATCCTTTCAGTTCTAGTATCTATCCTGATGGTAAAGGTGTTGGGGAAAAAAGTGAAATTCTTTAGAAAAATTATACTGACAGATTCAACCAGTACCGATAGTGGCTATGTGTCAAATAAAACACGAAACGATTTAGTTGGAGTAGAAGGCGTTACAATTACTGCTCTGAGACCTGCTGGTACAGTTAAGGTTGGAGACGAACGACTTGATGTTGTCAGTGAAGGTGGCTTTATCCAAAAGGATAAGAAAGTCAAAATTGTAAAAGCAGAAGGTTCGAGAATTGTGGTCCGAGAAATAATTGAGTAATACATCGATTGGAGGAAATAGTTATGGTATTTACTAGCGGTACAATTTTTGTACTAGTTGCAGTTGTAATAGGTTTAATACTGCTTAGCGTTTTATTTACTTTCGTACCAGTTATGCTATGGATTTCAGCATTAGCTGCTGGGGTAAAGGTAAGCATCTTTACATTGATTGGGATGAGATTACGTCGAGTTATCCCAAGTCGAGTGATTAATCCATTAATTAAGGCTCATAAAGCTGGGCTTGGAGTAACAACGAACCAGTTGGAGAGTCATTATCTTGCTGGGGGAAATGTAGACCGTGTCGTGAATGCGTTAATCGCTGCTCACCGTGCAAACATTGAACTCTCGTTTGAAAGAGCTGCTGCGATTGACCTAGCAGGGCGTGACGTGCTTGAAGCTGTCCAGATGAGTGTTAACCCTAAAGTAATTGAAACGCCGTTTATAGCCGGTGTTGCAATGGACGGGATTGAGGTAAAAGCGAAAGCCCGTATCACGGTACGAGCGAATATTGACCGCCTTGTCGGTGGTGCTGGTGAAGAGACCATTGTAGCCCGTGTCGGGGAAGGGATTGTCTCGACTATCGGTTCTTCAGATAATCACAAAAAAGTGTTGGAAAACCCAGATATGATTTCCCAGACAGTATTAGCTAAAGGGCTTGATGCTGGTACAGCATTTGAAATCCTCTCGATTGATATCGCCGATGTTGATATCGGTAAAAATATCGGTGCGGAATTGCAAACAGAACAAGCTGAGGCAGATAAGAAAATTGCTCAGGCTAAGGCCGAAGAACGTAGAGCAATGGCTGTAGCTCAAGAACAGGAAATGAAGGCTCGAGTTGAAGAAATGAGAGCAAAAGTGGTTGAATCAGAAGCAACTGTGCCATTGGCCATGGCTGAAGCGCTAAAATCGGGGAATATTGGTGTTATGGATTACATGAACATCCAAAATATTTCTGCTGATACTGATATGAGAGACTCATTTGGTAAGCTTTCAGGTGGAAAAAAAGACGATAAAAAGAATGACTAATGAATTCAGGATGTAAAGGAGGTACCTTAGATGGAATTCCTATTTGAAAACCCCCTCATCATCTTTGTCTTGATTGGAATTATCTCAAGCTTGTTTAAAAAGGTAAAAGGGGAACAAGAGCAGCAGCCTAAAAGGCCGGTGCGTCCTGAGCAACAAGGACCTACTTGGAATTCAGAGGGACAGATGCCTACGGAACCTCTTAAACCACTGAGGACCGAAACGTCCGAAGATGAACGGTTCGAAGAGAAGAAGGAATTTACCGGTGTACCGGAAAATCCGTTCTTGGATATCCAAAAGAAGTATGAGGAAAGACGCCGCGAGAATGAATACAAAAAGTCACCTCGATCCAACAATTTACAGAGTCGGTCGATAGCAACAACCACTTCATTGAAGAAGGATGAGTCACCAGAAGGAGTCTCATTAGACTTGAGCCCAGAGGCAGACCGGTTAATTGAAGGGATTGCTTGGGCGCAGGTTCTTGGGGAGCCTCGTTCACGGAATCCGCACCGGACGATGAGGCGTAAATAAATCGTTAATTAAAGCTCGACTAGGAAGTTAAAAAGAAGTGCTAGAACCCTTTTTCAGCTCATACATATGAGATGAAAGGGGGTTCTTTTTTTATGGCAAAAAAATGGAGCCAGCTTATACGAAATTGGATGAGCCAGACCATGGATCTTCCACCCGATGTCATGATGGATCTCCCCCGAATTACAATGGTTGGTCAAATCCATATCTATATTGAGAACCACCGTGGCTTACTTGCTTTCTCTGACAGGGAAGTTCGGCTGTTGCTTGAGCAAGGACAGCTTCTTGTTAAAGGGAAGGCGTTTGTAATAAAAACGATTTTGCCAGAAGAAATTTTACTTGAAGGAAAAATTGACCAGGTGATATATATCAATGAATGATTCAGGAGGAAATACATGAAAAATCAGTGGATAAACGGTTTGATTGGTATCGTCCGAGTAAAAGTAACTGGCAGAGGGGTAGAGCGGTTTTTAAACCAATTAACGAGAAATGAAATTCTTATCTGGAATGTAAAAAGGCACGGAACACAAGCCATTACCTTTCAAATAAGGTTAACCGATATAAAAAAGCTTCGTGGACCTGCCAGAGCAAGTGAGTGCAAAATTCGATTTATTGAGAGGGCGGGCGGCCCTTTCTTTTTACAGAGATTATGGACAAACAGTGGGTTTGTCATAGGGGCAGTTGCCTTTTTTGCACTGATTTTAATCTTATCAAATATGGTTTGGGGGATTGAAATAAAGGGGGCAAGCCCAGCTACTGAATATCAAATACGGAAGGAATTAGACGATATGGGGGTGAAAATTGGGACACCCCAATTTAAAGTGGATAATGTAGATGTTATTCAACGGGAACTAACTGATAAAGTAAAGGCTTTGACATGGGTAGGGGTGGAATTACAGGGGACAACCTATCATTTTCAGGTTGTTGAAAAAGCGGAGCCGGAGAAACCAGAGTTATATAGTGCACAGAATCTCGTCGCAACCAAGAAGGCTACAATCGTCAAAATGTTTGTTGAAGAAGGGGAGCAAGTTGTTGAGTTAAACGATAATGTAAAACCAGGACAGTTGCTTGTTTCTGGATTAATTGGGAAAGAGGATGAAAAACAGCCGGTTGCAGCAAGAGGTGAAATTCTTGGAGAAACCTGGTATAAATCTCAGGTTGAACTGCCGCTCAATTCAACCTTTCAAGTATTTAGTGGGGAAGAAAAACGAAAATACCACCTCAATATTGGGAGTGCTACTATTCCAGTTTGGGGATTCGGAGATCATCAATATAAAGAATTTGAACAGGAGACCAGAGATTATCGATTAAAATTGCTTAAATGGGAGCTTCCTGTGACCTTTAAAACTGATACCATACGCGAAAGGGAAGAGGTCAATCGGACTTATACCGAGAAGGAAGCAATTAAAAGAGCAACTGATTTGGCAAGAAAAGATATAAAAAACCAGTTACCTGAAGATGCTACTATAAAAGGGGAAGAAATTTTACATCAGTCAATAAAGAATGGTAAAGTAAAACTATCCATACTATTTCAAGTAATAGAAAATATCGCAGAAGGCCAACCAATAATCCAAGGAGACGAAGATGACTCAAGATTTGAAAACAATGGAAATCCAACTAGTTAATCATGAAGAAGCAATTGCATTGTTTGGAAACTCTGATGCCAACCTTAAAGCGGTGGAGAAAGAGTTAAGCATCTCAATTGTTACTAGAGGTGAATCAGTCAATCTTTCAGGTGATCCTGAGAAAGTTGAATTAGCACGGGTAATACTTGAAAAGCTGATTGCCGTCGTTAGGAAAGGAATTAATATCAGTGAAAGGGATGTCATCTATGCTATTCAACTAGCTGAAAAGGGCACCCTTGACTATTTTGAAGATCTCTATAATGAAGAAGTTGCGAAAAACTCCAAAGGGAAGCCGATTCGGGCTAAAACACTTGGACAAAGGTATTATATCAATGCGATTAAAAAGAATGACCTTGTTTTCGGTATTGGTCCTGCTGGGACCGGTAAAACCTATCTTGCAGTTGTCATGGCTGTAAGTGCGTTGAAAAATGGGAATGTAAACAAAATTATTTTAACGCGACCAGCTGTTGAGGCTGGGGAAAGTCTAGGTTTCCTTCCAGGAGATTTAAAGGAAAAGGTAGATCCTTATTTACGACCATTGTATGATGCCTTGCACGATATCCTAGGCATGGAACATACCCAACGCCTAATTGAACGTGGGACAATTGAAATTGCCCCGCTTGCGTACATGAGAGGAAGAACATTGGATGATGCTTTTGTTATTCTAGACGAAGCTCAGAATACGACACAAGCACAGATGAAGATGTTTCTTACGCGACTAGGTTTTGGATCTAAAATGGTTATTACGGGAGACCAAACTCAAATTGACCTACCAAGAGGGGTAAAGTCTGGACTGATTATGGCGGAAGCAATTCTCTCACAAGTAAAGGGAATTGAGTTTATTCATTTGGAACAAACAGATGTAGTGAGGCATCCGCTAGTAGCTCGAATTATTCGTGCCTACGAAAACAATGACGAACAGAAATAGTCTGTCCCTTTCGGACAGACTTTTTAGTTGTTCTAAATAACAAAAGGAACAATCGTTTCCCTAGATTTCAGTTGAAGCGCTCCAGTCCTGTCGTGTGCTAAAAGGGCACTTCCGCTTTTCTAATTGAAAGATGAAAGTTAGCAAAAAAACTGGTATGATGTAAAATAATGAAGATAAATTTTCCAATTAACGTATTTCTTGTTAGCAAGGACGGGAAAGGAGGCATGGAATGGAAAAGCTACAGCATTCGTTAAATTCTATCCTTAATTTATTGAATATCAGGCTTTTCCGTGTTTTATTATTTCTTATCCTTGGTATTGTGATGTTTTTATCCATGTATAGCAATGTGAAACCGGAAAAACTAAATCTAACCCTGTTTTCAATTGCCGGTCAAACAATCCGTTCTCCGATTACTGTTGAAGATAAGACGAATACTGAGAGAAAGAGACAAGAGGCCGTCGACCAAGTCCAAGATGTATATACGGTGAAAAAAGAATACACTCAAAATCAAGTCGATTTAATTACGTCAATCTTTGACTCCATTACGGAAGTGAATAGTGAAATCGAGGAAGCACCCGCTAACGAAGAAAACGAGGCAAGCAAAACTCCTGCTCAATTGCTAAATGAAAAGTTAACAAGAGTTAAGGCGATGTTGACATCTGAAGTCACGGATGCAATCTCTAATCAATCCTTCACCGCGATGTTACATGCCTCACCTGACGATCTATCAATAGCAAGGGATTTAACTGTGACTGCTGTTAACAATGTAATGACCAATCGGATTCCTGCTGATGGAGTTGAAAATGCAAAAAAACGTGTTGAGGAAGAATTAAAGTATACGAGTCTAAATTCTGGTTTAAAGGCTGCCATTATTGAATTGGGTCGTTATGCCATTATTCAAAATGAATTTTATGACCCAAGAGCTACTGAGGATTTGCGCCAGCAAGCAAGCGACGGAGTTGAGCCTGTAAAGATTTTAGAGGGCCAGATCATTGTAGAGGAAGGCCAGTTAATCAGTAGGGATGTTTATCATAAATTGGAGCTGGCTGGACTTTTAGATAATGAAAATTCTCTGAGGCCGTTTGTGGGTCTTGCTATGATGATTTTTATTATCCTATGTGCTCTTTTCTTTATTTTTGACGAAATGCGAGCAACAGGAAGCAATCAAAATCAGCTGTTGATTTTTAGTTTCATTTTTATCCTTGTGTTGTTAATCATGAAACTGTTGAGTCTCTTTACTGATTATAAATATTCTGAGATTGGGTATGTAGTTCCTGCTGCGATGGGGCCAATGTTGATTAAAGTACTTATCAATGAACGCTTAGCGATTTTTCAAACCGTTATCCTTGGGATTTCAGGCAGCATTCTTTTCAACCAAGGGATCACTGGAACGCTCAATGTGACGGTAGCGATTTATATTATCGCAAGTGGCTTGGCAGGGATTTTGTACCTCCGACATCAGAATCAGCGGTCGAAAATTCTTCAAGCAGGATTATTTGTATCGTTAGTTAATCTTTTTGTTATCATTACACTTGTTCTGCTGCGTAACAGCCAATATTCGGGCTTAGAATATGGGATAAATCTATTGGTAGCATTTATATCAGGTATTTCTTCTGCTGTGTTGACGATTGGTCTCTTACCATTCTTCGAGGCCGGCTTTGGGGTGTTATCAACCATGAAACTAATCGAGTTGTCAAATCCAAATCACCCACTATTACGTAAAATCTTGACAGAGGCACCTGGCACTTATCATCATAGTGTGATGGTTGCGAATCTTGCTGAATCAGCTTGTGAAGCAGTTGGAGCAAATGGTTTGTTGGCTCGAGTTGGGTGTTATTATCATGATATTGGAAAAACAAAACGCCCTCAATTTTTTATTGAGAATCAGATTAATATTGAAAATCCGCATGATAAATTGCCTCCGATGACAAGTAAAAATATTATTATTGCTCATGCAACAGATGGTGCGGAGATGCTTAGGAAGCACAAGATGCCGAAAGAAATTATTGATATTGCTGAGCAACATCATGGGACGACGCTATTAAAATTCTTTTACCATAAGGCGAAACAAGACGGAAGCGAAGTAAAAGAGGCTGATTACCGTTATCCAGGCCCGAAAGCGAAAACGAAGGAAAGTGCGATTATAGGCATTGCCGATAGTGTTGAAGCTGCTGTTCGTTCAATGTCAAATCCAACACATGAGCAGATTGAAACTCTTGTGAAAAATATTATTTCGGATAGACTTCAAGATGGACAGTTAAATGATTGTGATATTACTCTTAAAGAATTAAATGTAGTTGGGGAATCATTCTGTGAAACGCTAAAAGGCATTTTCCACTCCCGGATTGAATACCCAGAAATGACAAAGCAGAAGGTGAAGCAGGCATGAGTTTGGAAATTGATATTTTTGATGAAGTAGATGAACTTTCTCAAGACGATCTAGCGGTAATTGAAAATCTATTGAATTTTGCTGCAACGAAAGAGAAGGTTGAGCCAGGTAGTGAAGTTTCGGTGACCTTTGTTTCAAGTGAAAGAATCCATGAGATAAATCGAGAATATCGGGATAAGGATCGACCTACAGATGTCATTTCATTTGCGTTAGAAGAAAGGGGTGAAGGTGAAATGGAAATTGTAGGAACAGATATACCTCGTGTTCTTGGTGACATTATCATTTCGACTGAAAAAGCCAGAGAACAAGCAGTTGAATATAATCACTCATTTATGCGTGAACTAGGATTCTTGGCCGTTCATGGTTTTCTTCACTTACTTGGTTATGATCATGAAAATGAAGAAGATGAGAAAAGAATGTTTTCAAGACAAAGGGAAATTTTAGATGAGTATGGGCTCACCAGATAGGAATCATAAGAAAAAAATCACTCTTTTACGTTCTTTCTATTACGCCATCAGTGGAATTTCTTCGGCTATTAAGACCGAGCGTAATTTAAGAATTCATCTGACACTTTCTTTGTTGGTGATTTTTCTAGGCTTTGCTTTTTCAATTACCAGGATAGAGTGGTTAATTGTTATTTTGGTTCTTGGCGGGATGTTATGTGCGGAGTTAATAAATACTGCAATTGAGAGAGTTGTGGACTTAGCGACTGAAGAATACCATCCACTAGCAAAACAGGCTAAGGATATCGCGGCGGGGGCTGTCCTACTATTTGCGGTTACCTCGGTAGTGGTTGGAATTGTTATATTTGTTCCGAGAATCTTATCCATCTTATCTTTTTAGCTGCCTCCTAGGCAGCTTTTCATTCCTATTAGTTACATCTTGAGTGTGCGGAGGCAATTTGAGAAAATAAGTCAGATTAAAAGGATTTGCATATTTACTGAAAATTTAAAATTTTTAACTTTTTTCGTTATTTACAGTGAAATTAACATCAATATAAGGTAAAATAGTGGAAAGGAAGATCATCGATGGATAACACAACGTTAATTGATGAAGCAATAATAGCAATGAAAAAAGCATATGTTCCATACTCTGAGTTTCAAGTTGGAGCAGCTTTACTAACTGAGGATGATAAGGTTTATCATGGATGTAATATTGAAAATGCTGCCTACAGTATGTGTAACTGTGCTGAGAGAACGGCAATCTTTAGTGCTTACGCCCATGGAGATCGAAAATTCAAGGCACTTGCTGTCGTTGCGAATACAGACCGACCGATTTCTCCGTGTGGAGCTTGTCGCCAGGTTATTTCGGAATTATGCCCAAAGGATATGAAGGTTACTTTAACAAACTTAAAAGGAAATACATTAGAACTAACCGTTGAGGAATTGCTTCCAGGCGCGTTTACACCGGAGGATTTACATGAATAAGGATAATGGATACAAATCAGGTTTTATTTCTATCATAGGTAGACCTAATGTCGGCAAATCGACCTTCCTTAACAAAGTAGTTGGTCAAAAAATTGCGATTATGAGCGATAAACCTCAAACCACGAGAAACAAGGTTCAGGGGGTCTTAACCCTTGATGATTCGCAAATGGTGTTCATTGATACACCGGGTATTCATAAACCTAAGCATAGACTTGGGGATTTTATGATGAAAGTTGCACAAAATACCCTTAAGGAAGTTGACCTTGTTTTATTTATGGTGAATGCAGAGGAAGGCTATGGACGTGGAGAAGAGTTCATTATTGAAAAGCTTCAATCCATTCATACACCTGTATTTCTCGTTATCAATAAAATTGATTTAGTTCACCCAGACCAACTTTTGAAGATGATAGATGGATACAAAGAGAAACTTAATTTCAAAGAGATTGTGCCAATTTCAGCACTAGAAGGGAACAATATTGAAAAACTTCTAGAGCAAATTAAAGTTTACTTACCCGAGGGTCCTCAGTATTACCCTGCTGACCAGGTGACGGATCATCCTGAGCGTTTCATAATTTCTGAATTAATTAGGGAGAAAGCGCTTCATCTAACGCGTGAGGAAATTCCTCACTCCCTTGCTGTTTTGATTGAGAAAATTGAACGAAACGATGAAAAGGATACCGTACACGTTATGGCGACCATTATTGTTGAAAGAGATTCTCAAAAGGGAATCGTAATCGGGAAACAAGGGAGTATGCTCAAGGAAGTTGGCAAGCGAGCAAGACTCGATATTGAAAACCTATTGGGAAGCAAAGTGTTTCTTGAATTATGGGTAAAAGTTCAAAAGGACTGGAGGAACCGTGCTTCACACCTCCGTGACTATGGTTTTAGGGAAGATGAATATTAAAAGCTATTTGGGTAAGGATTGTTTGCTAAAATCCTAAAGCTGATTTTTAGCATAAGGACAGCTATTTATTAGGTTTTAATTGGTTTGTAAGCTCTTTTCTCATTAGTGAATTTCGTATATAGCTCAGAATGAGCTAGGTATAATGGATGTGCACTTTACAACAAAGTTTGAGAAAAGAGCCGTATTAAAAAATGGTTAGTGTTTAAAAAGCCCTAATTAATGTATTAGGTGAAGACATGTTTTATGCATTTAACTCATTTACAAAATTTGTGGCACATGAAAAACAGACTGACAGGCTATGATATTGTTAAGGATTCGGGATTGAAATTGCTAGTATCGATTAATGAAAGGTGGGGTTTTCGCATGTTGGATTTTACCTGGAAGGTCTTTTCACAAACAGGTAATATTGACACTTATCTCCTCTTCAAGGAATTGGAGCAGGAAAGACGAGAAATACCCGATAATCAGGAGGAAGATCTAGCAGAAATTGATTTTCCCATCTCATAGATTGTCTCCTCAGGTGGATGGTGAAGAATGGTGCTGGAAAAATGCGAAGGCATCGTTATAAGAACAACTGATTATGCTGAAACGAATAAAATCGTGACCTTATTTACACGAGAATGGGGTAAGGTTGGAGTGATGGCAAGAGGGGCGAAAAAACCAAATAGTCGCCTAACGGCTGTCACCCAGCCTTTTACTTATGGTTATTTTCTAATCCAACGTGGTAGAGGGCTTGGAGGTCTGCAACAAGGGGATTTGATTTCGTCAATGCGAAGTATTCGAGAGGATATTTTTTTAACTGCTTATGCTAGTTATGTTATTGACTTAACAGACAAAAGCACTGAAGAAAAGAAGCCTAATCCTTTTCTCTTTGAACTTCTTTTGCAGACTTTGCAATATATGAACGAAGGCTATGACTTAGATATCTTAGTGAATATCTATGAAATGAAAATGTTGAATGTTCTTGGGCTTTATCCGGTTTTGGACCAATGCGCAAGCTGCGGACGGACAGAAGGGAACTTTGCTTTTTCAATTCGAGAAGGTGGCCTTCTCTGCCAACATTGCATCCAAAAAGATCCCTATCATTATAGAATTTCACCTGCTACGGTTCGCTTGTTAAGACTTTTTTATTTACTTGATCTCTCAAGACTTGGGAATATCTCCGTCAAGGCTGAAACAAAGGCAGAGTTAAAAAAGGTTATAAATGCGTATTATGAAGAATACTCTGGTCTCAACTTGAAAACGAAGAAGTTTCTTGGGCAGCTTGATAGCTTTAAAGATAAGCTATAAATATTGACAACTCATTTTGTTTTGGTTATGATTCTAAATAAATTACTTACATATGTTGCTGTGAAGGAAAGGAGTATCTAAATTCCTCTGTAAAAGCGAACTCGGGATGGTGTGAGCCGAGATGCGGAGATTTAGAGAATGGCGTTCTGGAGCGACTTTACTTAAAGAGGCTGCGTATGCAGCAAATAGGGTGGAACCGCGGGTAACTCTCGTCCCTATGCCATTTTTAAGGCATAGTGGCGAGAGTTTTTTGTTTGCTCAGGATTGTGCCTTAAGAGTTCAAAAAATTTGGAGGTGTGTTCTTTTATGAATATCCAAAATATGATTTTAACGTTGCAAAAACACTGGTCTGAACAAGGCTGTATCTTAATGCAGGCATACGATGTCGAAAAGGGTGCCGGTACAATGAGTCCTTATACTTTTTTGAGGGCAATTGGTCCTGAACCTTGGAATGTGGCGTATGTTGAGCCTTCAAGACGACCTGCAGATGGACGATATGGGGAAAACCCGAATCGTTTATATCAACATCACCAGTTCCAAGTAATTATGAAGCCTTCACCTGACAATATTCAGGAGTTGTACCTAGACTCACTAAAGGCGCTTGGTATTAACCCTCTTGAGCATGATATTCGATTTGTTGAGGATAACTGGGAAAATCCATCACTTGGCTGTGCTGGACTAGGTTGGGAAGTTTGGCTTGATGGAATGGAGATTACTCAGTTTACTTATTTCCAGCAGGTTGGTGGCCTGGAGTGTAAGCCTGTATCTGTTGAAATCACTTATGGAATTGAGCGCTTAGCTTCATATATTCAAGATAAAGAAAATGTGTTTGAGCTTGAATGGACAGATGGTTTTACGGTTAGGGATATTTTCGGACAACCTGAATTCGAACATAGTAAATATACCTTCGAGACATCCGACCCTGATATGCTCTTTAATCTATTTTCAATTTATGAAAAAGAAGCCCATAGACAAATGGAAGCAGGCCTTGTTCATCCGGCCTATGATTATGTATTAAAATGCTCTCATGTTTTTAATATCCTAGATGCAAGAGGTGCGATTTCTGTTACGGAAAGAACTGGATATATTGGAAGATGCCGAAATTTAGCACGAAAAGTGGCTAAAACGTTCTATGAAGAAAGAGAAAAATTGGGCTTTCCAATTTTAGAGCGAAAGGAGAAACTAGGTCATGAGTAAACGTAATTTGTTGCTTGAAATTGGGCTTGAAGAACTGCCTGCCAGATTTATTAATGATTCGATTAACCAGCTTGCTGATAAAGTCGGTGCTTGGTTTTCAAATAAAAAAATTGAATACAGTGAGCTTAAGATGTATTCTACACCACGTAGATTAGCTGTTCTTGTTACAGATGTAGCTGAAAGGCAAGAAGATAGCCATGAGGAAGCTAAAGGACCAGCAAAGAAAATTGCACTTGCCGCGGACGGCACATGGTCTAAAGCAGCCCAGGGCTTTACACGTGGTCAGGGTATGACAGTTGAAGACATTTATTTTAAAGAAATCAATGGGGTTGAATATGCCCATGTTAAGAAATTTATTGAAGGTCAAGATACTGCTAATCTTCTGCCAGAAATGCAAAGTATGATCACTGGCTTAACTTTTCCTAAGAATATGCGTTGGGCAAATGAAGAGTTACGATATGTTCGTCCAATAAAATGGCTTATCGCAATGTTTGGAAATGATGTAATTCCATTTTCAATTACAGGGGTAGAGACAGGTAACCAAACTAGGGGACACCGATTCTTAGGAACAGAGTTTGTACTTAGCTCACCGGATAACTACGAAGAGGAATTACTAAATCAATATATCATTGCAGATGCTGATAAACGAAAAAAGGCGATTCAGACTCAGTTAGAAAATATTGAACAGGAAAATGATTGGGTGATTCCCGTAGACGAGGAATTGCTCGACGAGGTCACAAACTTAGTAGAGTACCCAACTGCGCTTTATGGACGGTTTGAAGAAGAGTTTCTTGAAATCCCTGAAGAGGTATTGATTACCTCTATGAAGGAACATCAGCGTTATTTTCCGGTTAAATCAAAAGATGGAGAACTCCTACCTTATTTTGTAACTGTTCGAAATGGAGATCACCAGCATTTAGAAAAGGTTTCACGAGGAAACGAAAAAGTTCTAAGAGCACGACTAGCGGATGCTGCGTTTTTCTATAAAGAGGACCAGAAATTGGCGATTGATGATGCCTTAGCTAAATTGAAAAACATCGTTTATCATGAAGATATTGGGACAGTTGCGGAGAAATCCAGCCGTGTTAGAATGCTTGCGAACTTAATAAGTGAGCGTCTTGAGTTGGACAAAGAAACCCAAACAGCTGTTGATCGCACAGCAGAAATTAGCAAATTCGATTTGGTAACACAAATGGTTTATGAATTTCCAGAATTACAAGGTATCATGGGTGAGAAATATGCAATGCAAAAAGGAGAGACACCAGCGGTAGCAAAGGCAATTAATGAGCATTATATGCCTAGAAATGCTGAAGATGGTACAGCTGATAGCGATGCTGGTGCCGTTGTCGCTATCTCTGAAAAGTTAGATACAATCTGTTCGTTTTTTGCGATTGGGGTTATCCCAAGTGGTTCCCAAGATCCATATGCACTAAGAAGACAAGCAACAGGTATAGTCCAAACACTTGTAAATAAAAAGTGGAGTATTTCACTTGAATTATTAATTGGTCTTTCTCTCAACCTGATTACTGAAGCAGGAATCCTAAAAAGGACAAATGAGGAGACTTTCCAGGATCTTTCACACTTCTTTGGTTTAAGAATGAAACATCTTCTTCAAGAACAGGGAATTCGTTATGACTTAATTGATGCTACTTTAGGTAGTGGTTTGAGAGATATCCCAGGTTTATTAGATAAAGCACGCGTCTTGCAGGAGAAAAAGGATGAAGACGGTTTTAAAGAAAGTATCGAAGCCCTAAGCCGTGTTTTGAATATTGCTAGCAAGGCCGAGGTGGTTGGAGATATCAACGAAGATCTTTTTGAAAATGAACAAGAAAAGCTCCTTTATAGAAAATTCTTAGACGCTGCTAAGCAGGAAGAAGAAGGGATTGCTGCTGAAGCATTCTATCAGTTGCTAGAATCCTTAAAAGGTGAGATTAACAATTACTTTGAGCACACGATGGTTATGGCCGACAAGCTAGATGTCCGCGAGAACCGACTAAATCAAATGGCCATGCTTGCTTCACTGATCACAAAATTCGCTAAGGTTAACGATATTAACGTAAAATAAAAACAAGTTGCGAGTGCCTTAATATGCATTGCTTTCGTAATAAGTGAAATACCTCTAGCGTAAGATATATGTCTAGCTCTAGCGCCCGGCAGCCTTTTAATGTGCTAAATGGGCGCTTGCGCTTTTGATTTTTTATAAACGGGTTCAGGTAGGCGGTGAGGAAAATCGAACTGAATAAGCGCCAAGAACGGATATTAGAAATTGTGAAGGAAAGCGGCCCGATTACCGGGGAACAGATCGCTGATAAATTGAATCTTACAAGAGCTACACTAAGGCCAGATTTAGCGATATTAACGATGGCTGGTTTCCTAGATGCGAGACCAAGGGTAGGTTATTTTTACACGGGAAAATCTGGTA
This sequence comes from Mesobacillus maritimus, assembly GCF_019749255.1. Lineage (GTDB taxonomy): Bacteria > Bacillota > Bacilli > Bacillales > Cytobacillaceae > Mesobacillus_B > Mesobacillus_B maritimus_A. The sequence continues at coordinate 118,182 of NZ_JACWFH010000008.1, forward strand.
CACAGCTTTTAACAGAAAATCTAAAGAAAATTCTTGTGAGAGATTATCAATCTATTCCTGTTGTTATCTCTGAGAATGTATCAGTATATGATGCGATTGTCACAATGTTTCTAGAGGATGTTGGTACATTGTTTGTATCTGATCATGGTGGATTATTAGCGGGGGTCCTATCCAGAAAAGACCTTTTAAGAGCTAGTATCGGGAAACAAGAGCTGACCGCAATACCTGTGAATATTATCATGACAAGAATGCCCAATATCGCAGTATGCATGAAAGAGGACTTGTTAATTGAAGCGGCCAAAAAGCTAATTGAAAAGCAAATTGATGCATTGCCAATCGTAAAAGAAACGGAACGAGGACTCGAGATTGTTGGAAGACTAACAAAGACAAACATTACAAAGGCCTTTGTTGCCTTAGCGCAAGAGGATTAGGATCAAACTTAGGAGTTGGTATTTCAATGGATAAGATGCCGATCATCTATGTTGTCTCCGATTCGGTAGGGGAGACGGCTGAGTTAGTTACGAAAGCAGCAGTTAGTCAATTTAATAATACAGACATGACCATTAAGCGTTTCCCATTTGTTGAAGATTTATCAAATGTAGATGAGGTCGTATCTCTAGCTAAGCAAGACGGGGGTATGATTGCTTATACGCTAGTGAAACCAGAAATCAGTGATTATATGAAACAGGTTGCACTCAGGGAGGGAATTATCGTTTCTGATATTCTCGGACCGTTGATGAGTCAGATTCAGGAACAGTGTGGAGAAACTCCGTTGTATGAACCGGGGCTTGTCCATAAATTAGATGAAGATTACTTTAAAAAAATTGAGGCTATTGAATTTGCAGTTAAGTATGATGATGGACGCGACCCACGGGGAATCCTTAAGGCTGACGTCGTTCTAATTGGTGTCTCTAGAACTTCTAAGACACCATTATCTCAATTCCTTGCTCATAAACGTTTTAAAGTAGCCAATGTCCCAATTGTTCCTGAAATTGATCCACCTGAAGAGCTTTTATTGGTTCCAAAAGAAAAATGTTTCGGCCTTCGCATTTCATCGGAAAAACTGAACCAGATCCGTCAAGAACGTTTGATTTCGCTGGGACTAAATGAAAAGGCTATTTATGCCAACATAAACCGAATTGAGGAAGAAATTGCGTACTTTGATTCTGTTGTTGAGAAAATTGGGTGCCCAATTATTGACGTAACCAATAAAGCAGTTGAAGAAAGTGCCAACGTTATTATGAACATTATGTTAAAGAAAAGCAATTCTCCATCCAAATTTTAAAAAGGGTTATTGTTTCCTTGTGAATGTTTAAGAATGTTGATTGGTGTGGAGAGTAAAGGAAAGATTGTGCATGAGTAGCAGCCAGTTGAGGAGTGCTTTACGCTAGGGAAGATAGACTTCCATGACTGCTATTGGAAAGCGAAGGGCTAGAATCAGAAATGTACACCAGTGCTTAAAATCTTAAAGTATGATTCACCTATGGCCGAATAGCACATATGGTATGTGCTATCCTTTTTTTTGAACGAAAAAAAAATAAAAAAACAATAGCGAAATTGCATTTCTTGTACTATAATAAAAAATTGTGATAAAAATATCCAACTTTAGGTTTAGACTTGACTATTTACGAATAAACTATTTATTGTTACATGTCAAGGAAATGGGTGAAGAAAAATTCGACAAAAACTGATTTTGAAAAAATCCTCTTGTAAAGAAGGAATATGCGGAGTGATGTAGAATTACTAGTTATGAATTGGATTATTTGACAGTTTTTGTCGATGTAGATTCTTGGCCAGTAAAAGAGTAATCATTCAACTTACTTCGTCTTTTCCCAGTTGATTTGGTTTTTGTCACTCCATATTCACATATGAAAAGTGATTTGTCTTTTTCTGAGGGTATTTGTTGACTCATTGAGAGAAGCCGACCCTAACTAAGGTGATAGATGAATTACACAAGACGTTGGCTTCGCCTCAACATGGCTTTCAAAAGGTGTTTATGTTCTATCACGTCGGGGAAAATTTATTTTGAGGAAAGTAACTCGAGGTTGCTCAAGCTTCGGCATCTTTCCGTAAAGAGAAAAGACGCCGGGGATTATGGAAAAAACCCTGAACCACTTAGTGAAAAAGATAGAGAAAACTTCAAGAAGGAATTGACAAGGCTTTTGTCGAATTTTCAAGAGAGAAATTAAATGGAGTAATGCACATGGCAGAAAGGATTGCCGAAGAAAAAATTAACGAGATCCGTCAGGCGGTCGATATCGCCGATGTCATTGGCGATTATGTCCAGCTAAAAAAGCAAGGACGCAATTATTTTGGTCTTTGTCCCTTTCATGGTGAAAATTCTCCATCGTTTTCCGTCTCACCTGATAAACAAATTTATCATTGTTTCGGTTGTGGTGCAGGAGGAAATGTCTTCTCTTTTCTGATGGACATTGACGGACTATCCTTTCAAGAAGCCGCACTAAAATTAGCTGAGTATGCAAATGTTGAGCTAGAATTTGATGCTTCCACTTCTTTGAAACGGAAAGCAGTTCCTGAACATTTCAGGCAGATGGTAGAAGCCCATGAATTGCTCCGAAAGTTTTATCATCATTTATTGATGAATACAGACGAAGGGCAATACGCCTTAGAATACCTGATCAATAGAGGTTTTTCAAAGGAATCCATTGAAAAGTTTCAAATTGGTTATGCTCTCCCAAGTTGGGAATTTGCGAGTAGCCTCTTACAAAAACGAGGGTATTTGCCAGAGCAGATGGAAAAGGCTGGACTAATCATTAAAAGGGAGAGAGATGAGACATACTTTGATCGATTCCGCAATAGGATTATGTTTCCAATCTTTGATCACCAAGGCAATACGATTGCGTTTTCCGGAAGAGCCTTAGGAAACGATGAACCAAAATATTTAAATAGTCCGGAAACACCAATCTTTAATAAAAGTAAAATTCTTTACCACTTTAACCAAGCTCGCTCTGCAATTCGGAAACAACACCATGTTGTTTTATTTGAAGGATTTGCGGATGTAATTGCGGCGGATAGAGCAGGGGTTGAAAACGGTGTTGCCACAATGGGAACATCCTTAACGACAGAGCATATAACAGTACTTAAAAAAAATGCTCAGACAATTACGATTTGCTATGATTCGGATAATGCTGGGATTGAGGCAGCAAGCCGAGCTGCAGCCATGCTGGATGAAGCTGGTTGTATAGTCAAAGTAGCCAATATGCCTAATGGACTTGATCCTGATGACTATATTCAGCAATATGGTGAAGAGAGGTTTAGAACAGAGGTAATCGGGTCAAGTTTGACACATATGGCCTTTAAAATGCTTTACTATAGACGGAGGAAAAACCTTCAGAATGAAGGAGATCGCCTTCAATATATAGAAGAAGTATTAGAGGAGATTGGTCGGCTTGATAAAGCGGTTGAGAAAGACTTTTATTTAAGGCAACTGGCCAATGAGTTTTCACTTTCGTTGGAAGCCTTGAAACAACAAGTGAGTGAAACAACTAAATCAACACAGCAACCGAAAAAAGAAAATGTCGTAAGCCCAGAAGCAAAATCTTATGTGGTAAGGCAAGGTGGGCTAAAGCCCGCTTATTATGAAGCTGAAAGACGATTAATTTCACATATGCTTAAAGACAGTGAGATTGCCTACAAGGTTCATGAGTTGCTACAGGGTAACACCTTTAATGTAGATGAACATCAAGCCATTATTACTTACTTATTGGGTTTTTATGAAAAAGGTCATGAGCCTGATTTGAATGGGTTCTTAAATTATCTACAAGATAATAAGCTAAAAAGGATTGTAGCAGACATCGGAATGATTTCACTCAACGAAGAGCTTAGTGATCAGGAGTTATCTGATTATATCAAGCAGGTGTTGAATTATCAAAAGATGTTAAAAATAAAAGCTAAAGAAGTAGAACAAAAAGAAGCTGAACGCCAAAGTGATTATTTACGTGCAGCCGCAATTGCGATGGAAATTATCCAATTGCGAAAATCTATAAATTTGCATTAAAGTGTTGTGATTTTGGAAGGAGGGGTACATATGGCTGAAAAGTCGGCCCGTTCTAAAGAGGTTGAGCCAGAAGTTACCTTAGAACAAGTGAAAGACCAATTAACCGCACTGGGTAAAAAAACCGGTGTCCTCGCTTACGATGATATTGCAGAAAAATTATCGAGTTATGAATTAGATTCTGACCAAATGGATGAATTTTACGAATTTCTTGGTGACCAAGGTGTTGAAATCGTAGGTGATAGTGAAGATGCTGATGAAGATCCGGCAGTAAAAGAGCTTGCCAAAGACAGCGATGAAGAATTTGATTTAAATGACCTTAGCGTCCCACCTGGTGTAAAAATTAACGACCCAGTGAGAATGTACCTAAAAGAAATTGGCCGTGTAGATTTACTTTCTGCTGAGGAAGAAATCAATTTGGCCACTAGAATCGAACAAGGTGACGAAGAAGCTAAAAGACGTCTCGCGGAAGCAAACCTACGTCTTGTTGTCAGCATTGCAAAGCGTTACGTTGGGCGAGGCATGCTATTCCTTGATTTAATTCAAGAAGGAAACATGGGACTCATTAAGGCAGTTGAAAAGTTCGACTACCGCAAAGGATTTAAATTTAGTACGTATGCAACTTGGTGGATTCGTCAGGCAATTACAAGAGCGATTGCAGACCAAGCTAGAACGATCCGTATTCCAGTTCATATGGTTGAAACGATTAACAAGCTCATTCGTGTGCAAAGGCAATTACTACAGGATTTAGGACGTGAACCTACTCCTGAGGAAATTGCTGAAGATATGGATTTAACACCTGAAAAGGTTCGTGAAATTCTTAAAATTGCCCAAGAGCCCGTTTCGTTAGAAACACCGATTGGTGAAGAAGACGATTCACACTTAGGCGACTTCATCGAAGATCAGGACGCAACATCTCCTTCAGAGCATGCTGCTTATGAATTATTAAAAGAGCAGCTTGAGGATGTATTGGATACCCTAACAGACAGAGAAGAAAATGTCTTAAGACTCCGCTTTGGACTTGATGATGGTCGCACGAGAACACTTGAAGAAGTTGGGAAAGTATTTGGTGTCACTCGTGAGCGTATTCGTCAGATTGAGGCGAAAGCACTCAGGAAACTAAGGCACCCTAGCCGCAGTAAACGTCTAAAAGACTTTTTAGAATAAACTTCTTGGGAATAATTTACTCTAGGGTAAATTATTCCTTTTTTATACAATGTTCGATGACATCAGATTGACAAAGGGAAGGTCTCAACCTAGAATAACCAATATACTTCGTTAAACAGGCTCATATGAATTTCTTAATTAACACTATATAAAGCTATTTTACTGAATTGTCTCTCACTTTGCAAATGCCGTTAGGATTAATTTTCCATAAATGGGCGATGAAATCGGGAGTGCTTTAGTGGAAAATGTGTCTAATTTGTGGATTCATGTGACAAAGTTTGCTTTTTTACTTTATCTAATAACATTTTTCAAGTAAAATAAAGTTGTTTGCTATAGTTATAAGAATTTATAACTTATACATAAGGAGGGGTATATATGAACCGGAATCCAATTATTCCATTTGTGTTGATTATGGTATTTGGTATTGGCCTAATGTTTTTCCTTTCTTTCAAAGGTTTAGGGGATGCAGAACAAATTGCTAAGGAAAGTGAAGGCGGAGACAATACTGAAGAAGTGGCTGATGCAAGCCCTGAAGAAATTTATCAGCAGAGCTGTATCGGTTGTCATGGTGATCAATACCAAGGTGTATCTGGCCCAGCATTGACAGCAGTTGGCAGCAAATATTCACCGGAAGAAATTCAGGATATTCTTACCAATGGAACACCAGGTGGAATGCCTGGAGGCCTAGTGGCAGGAAATGAAGAGAAAATGGCTCAATGGCTTGCAGAAATGAAATAGTTGTACTAGCTAGTCCTTTGCATCTGCAAAGGACTTTTTTTATACTAGTGTAAGAAAGGCTAGAAGACCTATAAGGGCAAATGAAAATAAAATTGCTTGCATCATAAATAATATTAGTAGGTGAACAGATGAATACAGATAAACTGTCAGATCGACTGGCGACAGTTGCAAATTACATACCTAAGGGCAGTAGAATTGCTGATATTGGATCAGACCATGCCTACTTACCCTGCCATATGGTCAAAAAAGGGGCTGTGCGGTACGCAATTGCTGGAGAGGTAGCTGAAGGTCCATATCAGTCCGCGCTTAAGCAGGTGCAGCTTGAGGGCCTCACAAAGAGCATCGATGTTCGTAAAGGAGATGGACTTGAGGTAATCCAGCCTGGAGAAGTGGAGTGTATAACCATTGCAGGAATGGGAGGTACCCTAATTACGAGTATTCTGGAAGCAGGGAAAGACAAGCTTGTGAATGTAGAGAGGCTTATCCTACAACCAAATGTAGGTGCACATGCAATCAGAAGTTGGCTGTGCGAGAATAACTGGAGACTAGTTTCGGAAAGTATTCTAAAAGAAGACGGGAAAATTTATGAGGTTCTTGTAGCACAAAATGGAACAGGGGAAGATATCAAAAGTGACATGCAAGAACTAGAGTTATTATTTGGGCCATTTTTATTAAAAGAAAAAAATGATGCCTTCTGTGAAAAATGGGCACTTGAAAAGACAAATTGGCAAAGAATATTAAATCAACTAGAGCAGGCAGAGCAAAATGATTCAACCTTGGAAAAGAAAAGAGAAATAGAGAATAAACTCAAAATGGTAGAGGAGGTCCTTTCTTGAAAAAAGTCAATGGCTATGAAGTGATTCAGGTATTTGAACAGTTTTCTCCAAAGTCCTATGCCATGGAGGGAGATAAAATTGGGCTACAGGTGGGTGCTTTAAATAAACAGGTAACGAAGGTCATGGTTGCACTAGATGTGCTTGAGGAAGTGGTTGATGAAGCCATTGAAAAAGGTATTCAATTAATTATTGCACATCATCCTCCTATCTTTAGGCCAATGGGGAAAATAACAGAAGATACAGCTTCTGGTAGAATCATTACCAAATTACTTAAGCATGATATTGCTGTCTATGCAGCTCATACTAATTTAGATGTTGCAAAGGGCGGGGTGAATGACCTGCTTGCAGAAGCACTTGGACTAAGCAATACGAAGGTGTTAGTACCAACATTTGAGGATAAATTAATAAAGCTAGCTGTGTATGTCCCTGAAGAAGATGCAGGAAAGGTTCGCGATGCTTTAGGGAATGCTGGGGCTGGTGCAATTGGTGACTATAGTCATTGTTCTTTTAGTGTTAATGGCACAGGGCGTTTCCTTCCGGGGGACTCAACTAACCCTCATATCGGGGAACAGGGGCGCCTTGAAGCGGTAGGAGAAGTAAGAATTGAAACGATTTTCCCAAAAAGTCTTGAAAAACAAGTGATTTCAGCGATGGTTAAAGCACATCCCTATGAGGAAATTGCCTATGACCTCTACCCATTGGAGAATAAGGGAGAAGAGCTCGGTCTAGGACGAATCGGTACGGTTAGTGAAATGACATTGAGAGAATTTGCTGAACATGTTAAAAAGGTTCTTGATGTTAAGACCGTTCGAGTTGTGGGAGATTTAGAGGCTAGAATTAAAAAGGTTGCGGTCCTAGGTGGGGACGGTAATAAATACTTTTCTACCGCAAAATTCCGCGGGGCTGATGTCTATATTACCGGTGACCTTTATTATCATACGGCACATGATGCATGGATGGCAGGACTAAACATGATTGATCCAGGTCATAATGTTGAAAAGGTGATGAAGTCTGGTGTGGCAGAAATAATGAAAAAAAGATGTCAAGAGAAGGGGTTTGACGTCGAGTTTATTTCTTCCGAGGTCCAAACAGATCCTTTTATTTTTATTTAATATCGAGAAACTCAATCCAATATGGATTGGGTTTTTTGGTTAAGGCTAAACCTGTAGGAAGCTGAATTCATACGGACAGAAAAAGTCTAAAATGTGCATATGCTAGCCGGAATAGTGGACTCACTCGGACAGAGGTGGAAGAAGAAGCTAAAGCTAGTCGAATAAGGGCCTGATTCGGACAGGGGAGGAAGAGAAAAGCCAAAA
>NZ_JACWFH010000008.1:126351-229833 GCF_019749255.1 Mesobacillus maritimus
AGTCCGAATAGCGGTCTAATTCGGACAGGGGAGGAAGAGAAAAGCCAAAACGAGTCCGAATCCTGGTCTCATTCGGACAGAGGAGATAGAGAAAAGCCAAAGCTAGTCCGAATCCTGGTCTCATTCGGACAGAAATGTTGAGCAATTCCGTCCAAATTTCTACCCCCATTAAGAAGAGTACGAACAACCATAAATATAAAACAACAAAAATAGCATACCATCACTTTGTGATAGGTATGCTATTTCCATCTTTATGGAGAATTTTCGCCTTAAGTGGTTCTTTTAACTTTTGGAAGTATTTTATGCAGCGGTACTTTCTTTTCCCTATTCCAAGTTTGTTCATCCTCTGGCTCATACTGTTCTAAGAATGCGATCACTTCTTTTGTAATTGGGGTAGGGGTTGAAGCTCCTGCTGTCACAGCAACTGTTTCAGCGTCTTTTAGCCACTCAAGGTCAAGTTCGGATACATCTGCTATCCTGTAAGCACTTGTAGACGCAATTTCTTGGGATACCTGTGCTAAGCGGTTAGAGTTGTTACTCTTTGGATCTCCGACGACAATAAGGACATCTGCCTCTTTTGCCTGCTCTGCAACAGCTTCTTGACGAACTTGAGTTGCCATACAGATTTCTCTATGAACCTCAACAGTTGGAAACTTCTCTTGTACTTTTTTCATAATATCCGCGACATCCCATTGACTCATTGTTGTTTGGTTTGTCACAATAAGTTTGTCGTCAGATAAGTTCAACGCTTCAACATCCGCCACAGTTTCCACAAGGTGAACCTTACCTGGTGCAACACCAACTGCACCTTCAGGTTCTGGGTGGCCTTTTTTGCCAATGTAAATAACCTGGAAACCTTCCCGAACTTTTTCTTCTATTAAAACATGAGTTCTCGTTACATCAGGGCAAGTTGCATCAATCGTGACAAGTCCTTTTTTGGTTGCAAGTTCACGCACTTCTGGAGAAATACCATGTGCGGTGAAAATAACGGTACCACCGTTAACCTTTTCTAAGATTTCTCTCCGATTACTTCCGTCTAATGTAATAATCCCTTCCTCAGCAAACGCATCTGTTACATGTTTGTTATGAACAATCATCCCTAGGATATAGATAGGTCTGGGTAAACTTTTATCGAGAGCCGCGTTTCTGGCAATGACCATGGCATCTACAACACCATAGCAGTAGCCACGCGGTGAGATTTTAATTACTTTCAAATCAGTCATCCTCCTGCAGAAAGCTCTATTTCTATTTCTCTATTATAGTAAACTTAATAACAGATTACAAAAATAGTTTTTTTCCAGCAGAGAGTTTTTACGGAATTAAATAAATAACTTTGGTGTCGAACCTCCTGTAACAGGCTTTGGTCGCGTTTCTTTTGGCACTGAAGCTGTGGATGTTGAATATTTCTTAGGTTTAGATGTGGATTTGGATTTTCTGGTTGTTTCTGTTGATGGGTTGTTGTCGTTTGCACTTGATTCAACCGCTTCTTCTTGGTCAGGAAGATCTTTTAATCCGCGGTAAAGCTTCCACATTGCCGGAAGGTTTTTTACAAGTGGACCGTATTGTTGAATCATCGGTCCAACTTGCTGAGCTGTTTTTAGCACCTGTTGGGTATTGTTTAAAAATCCATTAATTGAACCTGGGTTCGTAAGTGCGTTTAGTAGCCCTCCTCCACCGGAAGCTCGTTGAGCACCCTGAGCGGCAGCTCCAAAACCCGGGAATCCGGTTGCTCCTTGCCCCTGTCCTCTTCCTAAAATTCTGGCGAGGATGCCCCCCTGTTTAGCAGGCTGGCGAACCCCCATCATTGGATTCATTTGAGGGTATGGTGGTCCCACTGGTCCCATAAATGAACCCCCGAAGGGACTAGGTCCCTGTCTTGTAGGTCCTGGTCCCATCATTCTTATTCCCCTTCCATGATAGGGGGCTCTTGGTCCTGGACGCATAATATGGCCTCCTTTACAAATTACTCTCATGATTAGAATATGCATGGAGACACATTTGGTTTGGATTAATCCAAATTTCGCGTGCATCGAAAAATTTATGTTAAATTTGGTTAAAATAAGCTTAAATGGAGATTTTTTAGTTTGTCTATTATAATAACAGGATGGACATGTTGCCGATTGCACGCTGGCCGATATAAATCCAGAATAAGTAGGTAGAAAAAAAGGAGCTTTTTAATGAATTCAACCAATTTCGAGAAATATAATTTTAAGCCGTTTATCATTGAGGCTGTCACCAAATTAGGCTTTTCTGAGCCGACTGAGATACAAGAGAGATTAATTCCCATCATTGAAAAAGGTGAGAGTGCCATTGGGCAATCTCAAACAGGCACGGGAAAAACACATGCTTATATCCTCCCAATCATTGAAAAGATAAATCCTAATCTAAATGAGGTACAAGCAGTTATCACTGCCCCAACGAGAGAGCTTGCTAACCAAATTTATCAAGAAATTTTAAAAGTGATAGAACACGCTGATGAAGCAGAAAAGTACACTGCACGATCTTTCATAGGTGGAACAGATAAGTTAAGAGCGATTGAGAAACTAAAAAACCAACCACAAATCGTGGTAGGGACGCCTGGTAGAATCAATGACCTTGTAAAAGAAAATGCGTTACATGTCCATAAAGCTGGAATTCTTGTCATAGATGAAGCTGATTTGATGCTCGACATGGGCTTTATCCAAGATGTCGACCAGTTTGCAGGAAGAATGCCAGAGAAATTACAAATGCTAGTATTTTCGGCGACAATTCCTGAGAAACTAAAACCTTTCATGAAAAAATACATGGAAAACCCTAAATACGTTCAAATTGATCCTAAAAAAGCGACTGCTGAAAATATTGAACATATGCTGATGCCTGCAAGACACCGAAATAAAGTCAGTCTTGTTCATTCCGCGCTCATTGCTTTCAATCCATATTTAGCGATTGTATTTACCAATACAAAGAAAAAAGCGGATGAGGTGGCAGATGGACTAATTGCTCAAGGAGCTAAAGTTGGTCGTATTCATGGGGATTTAACGCCTCGTGAACGGAAAAGAGTAATGAAGCAAGTAAAAGACTTAGAATATCAATATATCGTAGCTACAGATCTAGCCGCTCGGGGCATTGATATTGAAGGGGTAAGTCATGTTATTAATTATGAACTTCCGTCAGACCTAGACTTCTACATCCATCGCGTGGGAAGAACAGCACGTGCAGGGTATTCCGGAATTGCATTGACCGTTTACGAATCTTCAGATGAAGATGCACTAAACCGGTTAGAAAAGATGGGGATAAGTTTTAAAAATGTGGATCTGACTAATGGGGAACTCATTGAAATTTCTGAGCGGAACAAACGGAAGAAACGACAGAAAAAAGAAAATGAAGTAGATGTTAAAGCAAAATCGATGGTAAAAAAACCTCAAAAGGTAAAACCTGGTTATAAGAAAAAGATGCAAGCTGATCTTGATAAATTAAAGAAACGAGCTCATAGAATTGAGAAAAGAAAGAAATAGATTAATGTAGCGAGGGGAAATGAGAATGCTAAAAATAGGTTCACATGTTTCAATGAGTGGAAAGAAAATGTTACTTGCAGCCAGTGAAGAGGCTGTTTCATATGGTGCAAATACTTTTATGATTTATACTGGAGCACCCCAAAATACAAGACGGAAAAAAATCGAAGACTTGAATATAGAAGTTGGCCAACAGCATATGAAGGAAAATGGGATTGAAGAAATCGTTGTCCATGCTCCATATATTATCAATATTGGGAACACGACAAATCCTGATACATTTGATTTAGGAGTCCGTTTTCTAAGAAGTGAAATTGAGCGAACAGAAGCCATTGGGGCAAAGCAGATCGTTTTGCATCCTGGAGCACATGTGGGAGCAGGACCTGAAGAAGGCATTAAAAAGATTGTAGAGGGTCTAAATGAAGTTCTTACTGGAAAGGAAAACCTTCAAATTGCTTTAGAAACCATGGCGGGAAAAGGCTCAGAGTGTGGAAGGTCATTCGAGGAACTTGCAATGATTATTGATGGTGTAACTCATAATGATAAATTATCAATCTGTTTTGATACCTGTCATACCCATGATGCAGGCTATAATATTATTGAGGACTTTGATGGTGTTTTAAATGACTTCGATAAAATCATTGGTATTGACCGCTTACGAGTCCTCCATATCAATGATAGTAAAAACCCATGCGGTGCAAGGAAAGACCGACATGAAAATATCGGGTTTGGCCATATTGGCTTTGAAGCATTGAATTATATCGTTCATCATCCTCAGTTAGCAGACGTACCGAAGATTTTGGAAACTCCTTTTGTAGGGGAAGACAAAAATAGTAAAAAAGCACCTTATCGCCATGAAATTGCAATGCTAAAAAACAAGCAATTTGAAGACAGCCTATTAGAACAGATAATGAATGGATAAACGAAAAGCTGTGACGGTTAACGTCACAGCTTTTTTTCATAAGGTTGAAGGATTGCGAAACATCATGTTCCTTACAAAGGCACTTGCGTGGCTTGGATTATTTATCCTTTATAAACAAAACAAATAATTTATTTACTTCCTTTGCTGTTTCAGGGCCAGTGACTTTCGCTATTTCTTTAATCAAGTTTACACGTTCTTTATCATTAAAAATATTTACCTTTTTGCTTCGTAAGTATTGGGCAATTTTATCTGCTTGTTTCTTATTAATATCCAATTTAAACGGTTCAGCATACTTCAAGAGTTCATCGCCAGTGATATTGTTGATTTTATGATTCACGATGTTTTCAAATATTTTCATTCTCATCACTCCTCTTTGTAAGGTATGAGGACACAATCACAATCGTGACTTTAAAATACTTAAAAAAATTTAAGAAGAGACCATTGTTTACAATTTCTTCACCTTGGGTTATACTACGTGAGTAAATCGGAATGATTCTTATTTTGAAGGTGGTAAAGGTGAAGAATAATCTTCCAATTATTGAACTAAACCATATATATTATCGATATGATCGGGAAAATGTGCTAGAGGATGTGAGTTTAAGAATAGAAAAGGGGGCATTTCTTGGAATAGTTGGCCCAAACGGCTCTGGGAAATCTACCTTACTCAAATTAATTCTTGGGTTAATCAAACCGCAAAAAGGAACGATAAAACTTTTTGGAGAAGAAATAAAGCATTTCAGAGACCAACAAAAGATTGGTTTTGTCTCACAAAAAGCAAATTCATTCAACTCTGGCTTTCCTGCAACAGTATATGAAGTGGTGGCAAGCGGATTGACTAAAAAAATGGGTTTGTTTCGTTTTCTAAGAAAACAGGATGAAGATAAAATTGTGAAAGTGATCAAATCGGTTGGGATGCAACAGTTTATGAACCGGAACATTGGAGAGCTGTCTGGTGGGCAACAGCAAAGGGTTTTTATTGCAAGGGCACTTGTTAGTGAACCAGAATTATTAATCCTTGATGAACCGACAGTAGGGGTTGATGCAGAAAATGTCCAATCCTTTTATGAAATGTTGGAAGACCTGAATCAAACAGGAATTACCTTGTTATTGGTTACACATGATATCGGTGCTATTTCAGACAAAGTAACCAATGTTGCTTGTTTGAATAAAGGGTTGTTTTTCCATGGAACTTCGAGTGAATTTGAAGAACAAAAAATTAAAGGGATTTCCGAGATATATGGTCATGATGTCCATTTATTATCTCATGAACATCATGAGGGGGCACATACATGATTTCCGGTATCCTACAGTACGAGTTTTTGCAAAATGCCTTTCTTTCCGGGATTATTATTGGGGCAATCGCACCTTTATTAGGTGTTTTTATCGTTGTACGGAGGCTTTCTCTTATCGCTGATGCTTTAAGTCACGTCACTCTTGCTGGGATCGCGGCAAGTTTATTTCTTGGAAAATATTCAACTTTTTTTCTAGGACTAAACCCAATGTATATGGGAATGGCTTTCTCCGTGGGCGGTGCGGTATTAATAGAAAAACTTCGAACGGTATATAAGCACTATCAGGAGTTGGCGATTCCAATCATCCTTTCGGGTGGGATTGGTTTAGGTGTTATTTTCATCTCTTTGGCAGATGGGTTTAACACGGACTTGTTTAGTTATTTATTTGGAAGTGTAAGTGCTGTAAGTCGCGCAGACTTATGGACAATCATTATCATTAGTCTATTTGTTGTATTAACGGTTGTATTAATTTATAAAGAGTTATTCTTGCTTTCTTTTGATGAGGAATATGCAAAAGCTACAGGTATTGCGGCAAAATCGATTCATTTTATTTTTATTGTAATGGTCGCACTTGTTATTGCAGCTTCAATGAGGATTGTTGGGATTCTTCTTGTTTCTTCTTTAATGACCTTACCTGTTGCCGCAAGTATTAGGATTGCTCGAGGCTTTAAGCAGACGATTCTTTTCTCTGTCATTTTTGGAGAAGCATCCGTTCTGGGCGGGCTGTTCCTATCGTATTATTTAGACTTAGCACCTGGTGGGACAATTGTCATGATTGCTGTTCTCATTTTAATTCTTACGGTTTTACTTAAAAAGCTTGTTTCTGGGAGAGCTGTTTAAATGGGGTGGTTAGATGAATGTAAATGAAGCGATGAATCTTTTGAAGGATTCCGGCTATAAACATACAGGAAAAAGGGAAGAGATGCTCCAGCTTTTTTCGGATAATGATAAGTATCTTACGGCCCGTGATGTTCTTGAAAGGCTGAAGTATCAATATCCAGGTTTGAGCTTTGATACCATTTACCGGAATCTTTCTATATTTGTTGAATTAGGAATACTCGAAACGACAGAGCTGTCGGGTGAGAAACATTTTCGGTTTGCTTGTTCGAAAGAAGCTCATCATCATCATCATTTTATCTGTATGGATTGTGGCAAAACGAAAGAGATTGAAACCTGTCCAATGAATACCATTAATGAAAGCTTACAGGGGTACGATATTTCCGGTCATAAATTTGAAATCTACGGAAAGTGTCCAGAATGTCTTCATTAAAAAATGGTCCATCAATTGATGGACCATTTTTTTTACTCCTATTTCCATTTTTGAACCCATTGATTTGCCTCAAACCAATTCTCTACACGAATAACTCCATTCGGAATGGGATCTCGGTTATATGGTGTATCAAATAATATCACTGGTATGCCACATTCTTCATGAATCATTACTGCATTATCATGCTTATCCTCGAAAAAGATATCTACTTTGAATTTTCTTGCAGCAGCTATTTTATCGTGACTACCAATTAATTCAACATGGTCAAAATCAATTTGATGCGTATCAAACCAGTTTTTCGTGACATCTAAGAGCTGCTTTCTTCTAGCGCTAATAAAGAATAATTCATGTTCTAGAGACCAACTACTTAAGATGTCCTTTGCGCCTTGTGCTAGCGGGGAATTGGCATAAATTGTTGGCTCATTCGTAGTGAACCATTCAGCAAATTTTTCCTCACTTGTCGGTACAAGAGGCATTAAATCATATTGTTTAATATCGTTCAGTGTAAGGTTCAAATTAAATGCTTCATTTAAAAAAGGAACCATTGAGGACGGGCAAGTAACAGTTCCATCTATGTCAATTCCAAATCTTTTTTTCATGCTAAGACTCCCTTATCAAATTCTTATCTTGTTTATCTTATCAGATGATAAAGAGGGTTTGAAGAAATATCTATTTTTTAAGACAAAAATTGACATCGTAAAACTTGCTTTCCTCGTGAACAATAATAGTGCTCCACTAAGAAAGCGAGGGATTATGATGGCAGACGAAAAACGGAACCAGGATAAACCCGAGTATCTAAATGAGCAAGAACAAGATTCTTTACTAAGTGACATGAATGCAGGAAGCTCCATAGGCTCTACCCCTGCAGCCTTGCCACGAGAAAATAACGTTGATTATAACCAAGTCTCAGGAATGAATACTGGGTCTCAAGCACAAATGGCTGAGGAATCAAGTAGACCTTCTCAGACAGCGGGGGCAACACAAATAGGAGCTTATCAATCAATAGGGTCTGCTCAATTAATTGATGCTTCTGAAACAACAGGTGCATATGAGTCAACAGGGTCCGCACAAACGGCTGGAGCTACAAGTACAACAGGAGCCTTCGAGTCAACAAGGACCGAACAAGCGACAGGAGCTTCTGGTACAACGGGAGCATATGAGTCAACAGGAACTACACAAATGTCGGGATTTTCAGGTGCAAATGGATTAAACGAATCAGGATCTGCGCAAATGACCGGGTCTTCAGAGACAACTGAGTCTCCATCCTCAACCGAATCATCGCAATCCATGGGAGCAGACGACCGGTCAACTGACTGGCAAACCTTAAATGATTCAAACACTAGTGCGACTATGTTGTCCGATTCTACTCATCGTGAGGAAACGGCAGCAGAAATTGCAGCACCGGTTAATCTAGGACTAAATCGTGGTAAGGATACAACCAACCAAGATCAGGAGACAAAAGCGAGTGGAGGGATAATGGGTATGTCTGCACTTGCTATATCCATTCTTTCACTATTCGTACTCCCTGTTATTCTTGGTATCACTGGTGTTGTGCTTGGTTTCGTAGCGAGAAAACGTGGTGGAGCTAAGGGACTTGCCAATTGGGCAATCGGAATTGGAGCTATCTCGATTATCATTGGTATGTTTGTATTGCCGTTTTATTGAGACATTCTTTAGGAGCATAGTAAAAAGGCCCGGTTTTTATCCGGGCCTTTTAATTTAGGCATGAGTAATTGATTATTTTTGTTGTGCCATCTCACTAAGTTTTTCTTCAGCAATTTTATCAATTTCTTTTTTTAATTCCTCAACTAGTTGCTCCTCGGGAACTTTACGGACGGTTTTTCCGTGGCGGAATAATAATCCTTCACCACGAGCCCCTGCAATCCCAATATCTGCTTCTCTCGCTTCACCAGGACCATTTACAGCACATCCAAGAACCGCAACCTTAATTGGAGCCTTAATCTTTGAAATATATTCCTCTACTTCATTGGCAATGGAAATTAAGTCAATTTCGATTCGACCACAAGTGGGACAAGAAATAAGTGTTGCAGCATTCGCTGCAAGGCCAAATGACTTTAACAATTCTCTAGCCACTTTAACTTCTTCGACAGGATCAGCACTT
This sequence comes from Mesobacillus maritimus, assembly GCF_019749255.1. Lineage (GTDB taxonomy): Bacteria > Bacillota > Bacilli > Bacillales > Cytobacillaceae > Mesobacillus_B > Mesobacillus_B maritimus_A. The sequence continues at coordinate 135,449 of NZ_JACWFH010000008.1, forward strand.
AATGAAATACGAACAGTGTTTCCTATCCCCAAGCTAAGAATGGCCCCAAGCCCCGCTGCACTTTTAACGGTTCCTGCGAACAGGGTTCCGGATTCAGTAATCCCAAGGTGGAGGGGATAATCAAAAGCTTGAGCAGCCTTCGTATAAGCTTCAATTGCAAGATTTACATCGGAAGCTTTCATAGAGACAATGATGTCATGGAAATCTAGGTCCTCAAGAATTTTGATATGGTGTAGTGCACTCTCGACCATACCATCCGCAGTCGGGTACCCATATTTTTCAAGAATCTTTCTTTCAAGGGAACCAGCGTTAACCCCAATTCGAATTGGAATTCCGCGTTCTTTAGCTGCTTTCACTACGGCCTCGACTTTTTCCCTTTTTCCTATATTACCTGGGTTGATTCTTATTTTATCGGCGCCGCCTTCAATCGCTTTTAGCGCCAGTTTATAATCAAAATGAATATCAACGACTAAAGGAATATTTATTTGTTTTTTTATTTCAGGTATAGCATTTGCAGCTCGCTCATCCGGGCAAGCTACACGGACAATTTGGCATCCGGCTTCTTCAAGGCGCTTGATTTCTGCGACAGTTGCCTCAACATCATGCGTCTTGGTTGTCGTCATGCTTTGGATAACAACTTCATTGTTGCCACCGATGGTTAAGTTCCCGACGCGTACTGGACGAGTTTTAGTACGATGTGTTAATTCACTCAACAGTGATTCGCTCCTTTTTATAAAAAGAAATTCATCTTTAACTTTTGTAGTCATATTCATTCTATCAGGAGGAATGGAAAAATGACAAGAAAAGAAGTTCTCTTTCATTACCTTATGCTATTGTGATTGACTATAATTTGGAAACTTATAGGAGTTACCAATTATGATTTCTTCTGGAGGTGTTCCATCATTTAACTCTTGGAAATCTGCTACTGCTTCTGTAATTGAAACAGGTAGTGGCCCATCTAGATTCCTTTCCAAAATTGATAAAACTGTATCCCCAGGATGTATCTCTTGTTCATAATAAGATGTCGTGTCTTGGCTGACTGTCTTTGCCTCTATTTTATTCGTACTAACAGGAGTTGGAAGACTTCCATAATTTAAATCATTGTAAATTGAATAAACTACAAGAACGATAAATAGGAATCCAGCTAGCTTTTTCATAGGACAATCCTCCATGTTAAGGTTTGTCCATTAATATGCAAGGATTGAAAAGAATAGAACAAAAAACTGCCCTCAACCAATGTGAGCGCAGCTTCGACTTTTATAATGTTCAAGTAGATGATGTTGATTCATTGTTCGAATTAGGAACCTCTTGTATGGCTAAAAGTAAAATGGTGAGGCTAACAAACCAATTAATGAGTGATCCGAATGGAACGTGCGTTTGAAATAAACCCATAATCGTAAAGAACACAGTTGGAAGAGTCACACTGTAAGCTGTCATTCTCCACAAATGGCGATATTTCAGATCCTTTCTCACAATATTTTTAAGTAATATTCCTATTAATGCAAGAATAGAGATTTCAATGAAATCTAACCCGCTACTAAAAAGAAAGATCAAAATTGAAAAGATAGGCAGTATAAAGGCCATTGCTGTATCTGACCCTTCAATAAATGTGATGATATCTTGTTTGGTGATTGGATCCATTGCCATCATTGAGTAAGGTACGGAATTCGCTTCACCACCTGAGCTTAAGACCATTTCAGTTTGAAGTAGAGCGAGGGTGTCACCTGTTTTCGATACATTGTCTACATCCATTACACCGGTTGCATCAAAAATGATCGAAAACTTCCCTTTATTAATTGTAATGGGTTGGTCTTCTGAAGAGGTAAGGACACCGTTTTCAATCTTGAACTCTGGGAGATCTTCCTTAATGGTTTCTTCAGTAACTACGACCGCTTCCTTCATTGTTGAATTTGTATAATATATGGTAGGTAAGACGGATAATAAGGATAAGAGAAAAACATAAAGAATGGTTTTGCCTATACCTTGTACTCGAAAAGAAGCGATGTCCTTTGGAGAGTACAGGCTTTTATAAAATTGTTTAAAAATATTGATTGAACTCACACCCTTCGTTGTTATAACGGGTATTATTGTATCTTGAACAATGGGGAATCACAAGTGATATCCTTTTCTTTGTAATATTTCTGTAACATTAGGCGTAAATGTTAAGGTATTGTAAATTTCCTTCAAAAAATATTTACAACCTTCTCACTTATCTTCCATAATTGTAGAGGTTTGTTGAATATAGTCGAATAATAATGTAGGGGTTGTTGAAACAATGGAATTGAATGTACAAGCAATGCTGTTTGAATTTTTGGGCGGCCTTGGTATTTTCCTATTCGGAATAAAATACATGGGGGACGGTCTTCAAAAATCTGCAGGTGACCGCTTACGAGATTTATTAGACCGCTTTACGACAAATCCAGTGATGGGCGTTCTAGCAGGAATAGTCGTAACTGTTCTAATTCAAAGTAGTTCTGCAACGACGGTTCTTACAGTTGGTCTTGTTAGTGCTGGCTTTATGAATTTAAGGCAAGCAATTGGTGTCATTATGGGCGCAAATATTGGGACAACCGTAACAGCCTTTATCATCGGGATAGATATTGGTGAATTTGCTTTACCAGTTATTGCATTAGGTGCAATTCTGTTATTTTTCTTTAAGAACCAAAAAATCCATAACATCGGCCAGATTGTTTTTGGATTTGGGGCATTATTCTATGGTCTAGAGCTAATGAGCGCTGGTATGAAACCACTTCGCAGCCTCCAGGCCTTTCAAGATCTTACAGTTCAGATGAGTGATAATCCAATTTTAGGAGTTGTCATTGGAACACTCTTTACAGTCATAGTACAGAGTTCAAGTGCAACGATCGGGATTCTACAGGGACTGTTCGGTGATGGGCTAATAAGACTGGATGCGGCTTTGCCAGTACTCTTTGGTGATAATATCGGGACTACCATCACGGCGATTCTAGCTTCGATTGGTGCATCAGTAGCAGCTCGTCGTGCAGCTGCAACCCATGTTCTCTTTAATTTAGTTGGAACAATCATTTTTACGATTCTGTTAAATCCCTTTACGCGTGTAGTCGAATTTATTAAGGAGGCAATGAATCTAAATCCTGAAATGACGATTGCATTTGCACACGGAATCTTTAATACAACGAATACATTAATACAATTGCCATTTGTGGCAGTACTAGCTTATATTGTGACCAAGCTAATTCCTGGTCAGGATTCAGTCGTGGATTACAAGGCGAAGCATTTAGACCCTATTTTTATCGAGCAGTCACCTTCTATTGCACTTGGACAAGCAAAGGAAGAAGTGTTGCGAATGGGACAGTTTGCAGTACAGGGACTCGAAGAAACCAAGCAATATTTAGAAACAAAAAATAGTAAAAATGCGAGTACTGCATATCAGTTGGAAGAGGCAATCAATAATTTAGACAGAAAAATTACAGATTATCTTGTTCGTCTCTCGTCTAGTTCTCTTTCCAAACAGGACTCGGAAGTGCATGGGAACTTAATGGATACCGTTCGCGATATTGAGCGTATCGGCGACCATTTTGAAAATATCCTTGAACTAGTTGAATATCAACAAGCGAATAAGGTGAAAATGACGGATCTTGCTATGGGTGACCTTGATACTATGTTCTCTCTAACAATCTCTACAGTAAATAATGCGTTGCAGTCGCTAGATCAGAACGATCGAACAATTGCAGAAAAAGTTGTTAGAAAAGAAGAAGAAATTGATAAAATGGAAAGATCGTTACGGAAACAGCATATTCTCCGTATAAGCGAAGGCAGCTGTTCAGGTCAAGCTGGTATTGTTTTCGTGGATATTGTCAGCAACCTTGAAAGAATTGGTGACCATGCTGTAAATATTGCGGATTATGTTTTAGGTGAAAATCATTAATGGTAAAATGGCAAGGGGATCTCTCCCTTGCTTTTTTATTTTATGGAAGAGGTGAATGTATTTGGATTACGTATATTGGGGCATCATCATTTTGTTGTTTTTAGTTGCTTTTATTGGGTTAGTCTACCCTGTTATCCCGAGTGTGGTTTTCTTGTTTGGTGGTTTTCTGCTGTATGGGGTTTTCTATTCTTTTGAGTCCTTTAATTGGCTATTTTGGTCTATTCAAGTCTTGTTTATTATTTTGTTACTTGGTGCTGACTATGCAGCCAATATTATTGGTGTTAAAAAGTACGGAGGTTCAAAGGCAGGTGTTTGGGGAAGTACAATTGGGTTACTTATTGGCCCGTTTGTTATTCCGGTAGTCGGTATTCTGATAGGACCCTTCTTAGGAGCAATGGTAGCTGAGTTAATCGTTCATAAAAGAAATATAAAAGAATCTATGCAAATTGGGTTTGGGTCAGTAGTTGGATTTGTCAGTAGTGTCATTACTAAGGGAATCATCCAAGTGCTTATGTTAGTTTACTTTTTTTTCGTGATTTAATTAAGCTCTCGTAAAGAATGTAGCTAAATATCCAAGAGACAATCAGGCTGTTTTTACGTATTTGGAGTAAAACAATTCCAAGTTTCTCTAATTAAAGTCTACACTTCCGTAAAATGTTTATCTAAACACTTCTTTCCTATTATATAAACAACCAGGTTTTTTAAGAAAGCATAAAAAAATCATGCTTAGCATGATTTTTTTATTAATTTAGTCCACATAGCTCAAACGCGCAATTTTGACAATCGACTTCCCGCTTTAAAAATGTTAGATCCTTTACAGTGAATCTAAGCTGATCATAGGTGATAATGTCTTGTTCACGCAACTCTTTTAACATTCGTTGAATGACTTCTCGCGTCCCATAAGTTAGATTTGCTAGTTCTTGATGTGTAAGGGGAAGGTCGATAAGGATACCTTCATCGGTTTTAACGCCGTAGCTATTACATAATCTTATTAGGATTGAATAAAGTCCCCCTTTTTTTCCGTTCATGATTAAATCTTGACACTTCATCTGGGCTTTAAGATACCGTGTACTTAACCAATTTAACAGCGAATTCATCGCTGTTTTGTTATTTAAGACATATTCTTCAAATGCTTCTTTTTTAATTACGATAAGTTCGCAATCTGTTAATGCCTTAGACGTAAAGTGATAACGGGGATTGTGTCTAAACATCTCATACTCAATAATCATTTCCTCACCATTTAATAGCTTCATAATGAATTCTTTGCCTTTCATATGAACGCGGCCAATCGAAATCGTTCCACTGAGAACAAGATAAATATTTTCGACTGGATCCTCTTCTTGAAAGAGAATGGTATCTGCTGGAATTTTCTGAATGGATTCTTTATCAATAAAGTTTTGTAACATTAAACTATACAAGGAAATACTTTTTTCCACGAGGATCACTCCCTATAAAAAGCCTTTACACCTTTGATTTAAATGAATTGTAGATACTATGTCAATAGTGCTTTGGAAGAAAAAGGAAGTGTGTTTTTGTAGGTGCGATAAAAATCGTTGACAGAATAGGAATTATAAAATTTTGACGATTTTTCGAATTTATTTTTTAAAGTCTGTTTTTTTAAAAGAAACATGAATAAATGAAGAGTCTGGAGCACAAACTTAGTTGCGTTAAGTTAAGCGTTTTATTTGATTCAATTACCGTTGTTTGGTAATCTATTGCTAGAGCCTTGTGAATGATTCCAATATTTAAATAATTGGATGTTGGAAAGATTTCAGAGGGAAATCATACGATACATAGGAGGATGTTAAAAATGGCTTTTGAACTACCTGAATTACCTTATGCATATGATGCACTTGAACCACACATTGACAAAGAAACAATGAATATTCATCATACGAAGCATCATAACACTTATGTTACTAACTTAAACAATGCTCTAGCAGGAAATGAGGAGCTTCTTTCTAAGTCTGTTGAGGAAGTAATCGCTAACCTTGATGCTGTTCCTGAGGCTGCACGTACTGCTGTCCGTAACAATGGTGGTGGACATGCTAACCACTCACTTTTCTGGCAAATCCTTTCACCTAATGGTGGCGGCGCGCCAACTGGTGAAATTGCTGAAGCAATCTCAAACAAGTTTGGAAGCTTTGATGCATTCAAAGAAGAGTTTGCTAAAGTAGCGACGACTCGATTTGGTTCTGGTTGGGCATGGCTTGCTGTAAATAACGGTGAGCTTGAAGTAACTAGTACTCCAAACCAAGACTCTCCACTAATGGAAGGTAAGACTCCAGTCCTTGGACTTGATGTTTGGGAGCATGCTTACTACTTAAACTACCAAAACAGAAGACCAGATTATATTGGCGCATTCTGGAACGTAGTAAACTGGGATGAAGTAAATAAGCGTTACAACGCTGCGAAATAATGATGACATATAAAGAAGACAGGCGAAATCTCGCCTGTCTTCTTTTTTTATACTCAGAAAGAGCTTTCGGATATAATGCATAACTCAGTATGGATTGTTAGAAACTACTCAGAAGAAAAGGGGAGTTTCTTAATGAGTAAATTAAAAAAACTGATAGGTGATGTGGAACTGACGAAAGACCTTATGCTTCTTTTGTTAATTGGTGGTTTATATTCGCTGAGTGTTGCCTTGTCCAACACCTTTGTGAACATTTATTTATGGAAGCAGTCTGGCGAGTTTATAGATCTTGGGCTCTATAATTTATCCACAGTCATTATGCAACTTCTAACCTTTATATTGGCAGGCAGATGGGCCAAAAAAGTAGACAGGGTCATCGTCCTTAGAATTGGTGTCATATTCTTAGCGGCCTTTTACTTAGCCGTCTTATTCGCTGGGGCAAGGGCATCGGAATTTTTGTTGGTGTTAGGTGGTCTCCTTGGTATCGGTTATGGATTTTATTGGCTTGCATTCAATGTCCTCACCTTTGAAATCACAGAACCCGAAACGAGGGACTTTTTCAATGGGTTTTTAGGAATACTGTCATCTGCAGGTGGGATGATTGGTCCGTTTGCCGCCGGTATTATTATTTCAAGGTTGGAGAAATTTACCGGATACACCGTTATTTTTGGCATATCCTTAGTTTTGTTTTCAGTAGCGGTATTTCTAAGTTTCTTTTTAAAACGACGTCCGGCTGAAGGCAGGTATTGGTTTGCGCGTATATGGCAAGAAAGGAAGCAAAGCCTAAACTGGCGTATGGTTACAAACGCCCATATTTTCCAAGGGCTAAGGGAAGGGACCTTTGCCTTTATAGTCTCAGTATTTGTGTTCATTTCAACGGGTAGTGAAATGGCATTAGGAACTTTTGGGCTCATTAATTCAGGTATTTCTTTTCTAACTTACTTTTTTGTTTCAAGAATGCTGAAGAAGGATTTTAGGAAAAAGGCTATCCTTATCGGAGGAATTCTGCTTTATTTGGTCATTTTCTTACTTGTCTTTGAATTAACTTATATGAAGCTTCTTATGTATGCTGCCATCATTGCAGTAGCGTATCCACTATTGCTGGTTCCGTACTCATCGCTTACCTATGATGTTATTGGACGAGGATGGAAGGCCGCAGAAATGAGAATTGAATACATAGTGGTAAAAGAAGTGTTTTTAAATATCGGGAGGATTATCTCGATTACTCTTTTCTTGTTGGCGATAAGGTTTTTTAATCAAGAAAAGAGCATTCCAATCTTGCTTCTGATAATCGGAAGCGGTCATACGCTTATTTACTTTTTTATACGCAAAGTAAAATTTTCTATTGCCTAGGTCTTTGGTAAAAGCTGATTTTAGTGATAGTACAGCTAGTTATGGGGTTCTATGCACGAAGCTCTTTTCTCATAATTGAAAGCATCTTAAAAGATAGAAATACGCTCAAAGTCAATGGTATTTGAATCTTCAAGCAAAAAAGTCTGAGAAAAGAGCCTCGGTAAATAAAGGTATTGAGATTTTTCGATAGAAATATACCTGCTTTTCCTATAAAATAAAAGGTAATGCATAGAAAACCTTTATTGTTTAGGAAGGTGGGGGGATATGGGGAAAAAGAAAAAGAAACAAGTTTCCCTTCGATTGAATTTAGTGTTTTTCACGGTGTTTGTCTTATTCTCAATGTTAATTTTAAGGCTCGGGATCGTGCAAATTGTTTATGGAGAAGATTATAAACGTGAAATTGAGCGTACTGAAGATATAACGGTAAACAGTCCAGTACCTCGGGGGAAAATGTATGACCGTAACATGACAACCATTGTTGATAATTCCGCTAGTAATGCGATTACTTATACAAAGAGTCAAGGAACGGGAACAGCAGAGATGATTGAGGTTGCTGAAAAACTGGCGGCACTTATTCATAAGGATGTAAAAGACGTTAGAGAACGCGATAAAAAGGATTATTGGTTATTTAGGAATCCGGAATTAGCAGAAGAAAAGATTACTGAAGAAGAATGGGACTTATTTTACGAAGAAGAACTCGATAACACAGACATTTATAATCTCCAGCTCGAGCGAATTACTGAAAAAGAGTTAAACGAACTAACAGATAAGGACATGGAGATAATTGCCATCTTCCGTGAGTTTAGCGGTGGATATGCATTGACTCCACAAATTGTTAAGAAAAATGTAACAGCGGCGGAGTATGCTGCAGTTAGTGAAAATCTTGAGCAACTACCTGGTGTAGATACAACTACAGACTGGGACCGGGAGTATCCGCTTGAGCCAACGTTAGCAACGGTTCTTGGTGGGATTACGGACTCTAATGAGGGGTTGCCAAGGGAGAGATTAGAGTATTACTTATCGAGAGACTACAGTCGAAATGATCGTGTAGGGAAAAGCTATTTAGAGCATCAATATGAAGATGTTCTCCATGGCCAAAAGGCGAAGGTAAAAAACATTACCGATAAAGCGGGGAATGTTTTGGATACCGAGATTATTACTGAAGGGGAAAGAGGAAAAGATCTCGTCCTTTCGATTGATATGGACTTACAAATTGCCGTGGAAAAAATCATTGAAGAAGAATTGTCCAAGGCAAAACAACAGCCGAGAACTCGACTTTTAGATCGAGCGTTTGTCGTTTTAATGGATCCTTTTACAGGTGAAGTATTGACAATGGCAGGTAAGCAAATTGTTAAAGATGAAGAAACGGGTGCTAATACTATGAGAGATTTTGCACTCGGAAACATCACCACATCTTATACTGTTGGCTCAGCTGTTAAAGGGGCCACTGTATTAACAGGTTTAAATACAGGCGCAATTTCCCCGGGAACGACTTTTCATGATACTCCGATTGTCATTAAGGGCACAAAACCTAAAAGTTCTTGGAGAGCTGGTCTAGGTACTCTTGATTACAAAAATGCACTTAAAGTATCGTCAAACGTCTTTATGTACAGGACCGCTATCAATGTTGGCGGAGGAGTGTATCAATATAATCAACCTCTTTCAATCAGTCCAAAAGCGTTTGATACATTTAGAAATTCATTTGCTCAATATGGACTAGGGGTAAGAACTGGAATTGATCTTCCGAACGAAATGGCCGGGTTTAAAGGGATTGACCGTGGACCAGGTCTCTTGCTTGATTTTGCAATCGGTCAGTATGACACGTATACAACAATGCAGCTTGCACAATATGTATCAACCATTGCAAATGGCGGGAATCGAATTAAACCTCAAATTGTTAGAGAGATTCGTGAACCAGTTATGAATAATGAAGAGATTGGGCCAGTGTTAAAAACGTTTGAGCCTGTGGTTCTTAACAAGATAGATGCTGAGCCTAGCTGGATATCTGGCGTACAGGAAGGATTCCGACGTGTTATGCAGGTGTCTGGTGGAACTGCTTATGGAAGCTTTGGAAGTGCAAAATATAAGCCAGCAGGTAAAACTGGAACAGCCCAAGCCTTCTATGACGGGCCAGAGCGGAGTAAATTTAAAGAAGCTCCTCCAGTAATGAACCTTAGTTTGGTAGGGTATGCTCCATATAACAATCCTGAAGTAGCTATGGCTGTAATGGTCCCGTGGGCATATGAAGGGAATAGTGGCCATTCAGCAAACAGTGCGATTGGTCGCAGGGTTTTGGATACCTATTTTGAACTAAAAGAAAAACGTCTGGAAAAACAAACAGATAAAGAAGACGAATCTACTGAAGAAGAAGCAAGTGATGAATAAAGAATGGAAAGACTGTCCAATTGGGCAGTCTTTTTTTATGCTCTTTTTTAGCCTTAGGCACTGGTTGCGCATCATTATTGGCGTGGAAATTACAGAGACGAATTTAGGAGTTTTTTTATAGGTTCTTATAAAAGGATATAAGGATTCCCTTTTTTTCGACAGATATTCATATATTCTGTTTGAATTTACAAAACCTTTACGTTTCCTTTAAACAAGATTAAAAAAAGGTCTGTATTCTATTACTTGTAGGACAAAACAAAAGATATTACTTAGGGGGAATAACGGAATGAAGAGTTTGAAAAAATTTAGTTTACTGGCATTACTTGCTGCCGTCATGATGTTTATCGCGGCATGTGGAGGTGGCGAAGAGTCAAGTGGGGAAACAAACGAAGGTGGCTCGGATGCAAACACGGAAGAATCCACAGAACTAGAAGGTAGCGTTGTGATTGATGGATCTGGTACAGTTTATCCATTTATGGCAAAAATGGCTGAAAACTATATGACAAATGAACAGGAGAATGTTTCTGTTGAGGTAAGCCGTGCTGGTACGTCTGCAGGGTTCCAAAAGTTCTTAATTGAAGATGGTACAGACTTTAATGATGCATCCCGTTCTATAAAAGATGAAGAAAAGGCAACGGCTGAAGAACTAGGAATAGAAGTTCAAGAACTTAAAGTTGCTTTAGACGGATTAACATTTGTTGTGAACAAAGAAAACGATTGGGCGACGGAGTTAACTCAAGAGGAAATCATCGATATCTTCCTTGCAAGTGCTGGAAAACAAAAATGGTCTGATGTTCGTGCGGATTTCCCGGATGAAGAAATCAAAACTTATGGTCCGAATGAAAACCATGGAACATACGAATTTATGTTTGAAAATATTCTTGAAGAGCAAGATTTAGTGGATGGTATCAACTTACAGCAAGACTACTCTGTACTAGTTGACTTGGTTTCAAAAGATAAAAACGCAATTGCGTTCTTTGGCTATGGTTATTACGCAAGTAACACAGATAAGTTAACAGCTGTAAAAGTTGATTTTGGAAACGGACCAGTTGAACCATCAGTTGATACGATTGCTGAAGATGGGGAATATGCACCATTTACTCGCCCAGTATTCACATACCTAAATGTGAATCATGCGAAAGAAAAGCCTGAAGTATTAGATTATGCAATCTATACGATGGAAAATGCAAACACCGTAGCTCAAGAAACTGGTTTTGCACCGCTTCCTGAAGAAGAAATTCAAGCCGCTGTTGATACGCTAAATGGATTGAAATAATAAAAGTCTCAATCTATTTAAAAGGTGAGAAGATTCATCCCTTCTCATCTTTTCCCTGTTTTTCTATCTTTCCAATCCCCCCTTCCTTTATAAAAAAGGCGAAAGGAGAAACTTAATTTGCAAAATACAGCAGGTCAAAACAATACAAATATTCGTGCTCTAATCGAAGAAAAGAAAAAGACCAAGAGCATTGGGAGAACTATGGAAAAAATGGTACCCGGTATTTTATTAGTCATAGCTGGTGTATCCATTTTTACGACAATTGGTATTTTATTTACTCTTATTGCAGAAACGTTCCTCTTTTTCAAAGAAGTTTCAATAATAGAATTTTTCACAGGTACGGAATTAAAACCTCTTGGAGACAATGCGGTTTTTGGTGTTTTGCCTCTTTTAACAGGGACTTTGATTTCTACGGTGATTGCGATGCTTGTAGCTATTCCAATTGGTTTGATGACAGCCATTTATTTAAGTGAATATGCATCTGAAAAAGCACGGAGAATCCTAAAGCCAATTCTTGAGATCTTAGCGGGTATTCCGACTATAGTTTATGGTTTCTTTGCATTTACTTTTGTCACTCCATTATTAAGGTCATTTATCCCTGGCTTGGAGCCGACAAATATTCTTAGTCCGGGGATTGTAATGGGAATTATGATTATTCCAATGGTCGCGTCATTGTCTGAGGATGCCATGAGTTCCGTTCCAAATGCAATGAGAGAGGGTGCTTTAGCTCTGGGGTCGACGAAGCTAGAGGTTACGTTTAAAGTAGTTCTCCCTGCAGCCATTTCGGGGATTATTGCTTCCTTCGTACTTGGGATTTCCCGTGCAATTGGGGAAACGATGATTGTAACGATTGCAAGCGGAAGTTCGAAGAATTTCACTTTCGATGTGACACAATCGATGCAAACCATGACGGCTTACATTGTAGAAGTATCGGGTGGCGAAGCTGCTGCCGGGACCACCCTTTATCATAGTCTATATGCCGTAGCGTTTACTCTATTTGTATTCACGCTTGTCATGAATATGATTGCACAATATATTTCCCGTAGATTCAGGGAGGAATATTAATATGAAGTATATTGATAATAATTTAGTCCAGAAAAAAATGGGGTCACGTTTACTCCGAAATAAACTTGCAAAACTCTTTTTTCTGCTTGCGACACTTTTTGGACTTTTCGTATTAGTTATTCTCATTTATCGAGTAATCCGTGACGGCGCAGCTTGGATTGATTTTGACTTTATTAACAATAAATTATCCACGGACCCTGAAAGGGCCGGAATTATGGGAGCTATTCTTGGAACCTTATGGTTAATGTTGGTCGTTGCTCCTGTCACGATGATTCTAGGTATAGGAACGGCTATTTATTTGGAGGAGTACGCCAAAAAAGGCAAACTACAAGCTCTTATTCAAACGAATATATCAAATTTAGCAGGAGTTCCATCTGTTGTTTTTGGACTCCTCGGTTTGACGGTGTTTGTTAGAGGGATGGACTTAGGAAACATTGTTCTAGCAGGGGGCTTAACGATGGCTCTTCTTGTACTTCCAGTAGTTGTGGTAGCTGCACAAGAGGCGATAAGAGCTGTACCAGGGTTTTTAAGAGAAGCCTCTTACGGAATGGGAGCTACAAAATGGCAAACCATCAAAAATGTGGTGTTACCCGCGTCACTGCCGGGAATTTTAACAGGGACAATCTTAGCTCTTTCCCGCGCAATCGGTGAAACAGCACCGCTAGTTGTAATTGGGATTCCAGCACTATTAATTCCGCTTCCAGACGGGGTTTTTGATAAATTTACGATTCTTCCAGTTCAGATCTATTATTGGACGCTTGATTCCGCGCTGGTAGCAGAGTACACCAATTTAGCAGCAGCCACCATTGTCATTTTATTAGTTGTCTTGTTCCTTATGAATTCGGTGGCCATCTTTATTCGAAATAAATTTCAACAGAGATTTTAATCTAGGAGGTTTTAATTATGCCAGCATTAGCTGAAAACAATAAGATTCAAGTGTTTACATCCATGGAGGAGGCTCCCAAAAACGTGTCAACCAAAAAAGTTGTTTATGATACAAAGGATTTAAACCTTTGGTACGGCGACGATCATGCTTTGAAGAATATTAATCTTTCTATCTATGAGAATGAAGTAACTGCGATTATTGGACCATCAGGTTGTGGTAAATCTACCTATATTAAAACGTTAAATAGGATGGTCGAATTAATTCCAGTTGTTCGTATTTCCGGTGAGATTCTGTATCGTGAAAGGAATATTCTTGAACGAACTTATAAAGTAGAGGATTTACGAACTAAAGTAGGAATGGTGTTCCAAAAACCTAATCCCTTCCCAAAGTCTATTTATGAGAATGTAGCGTATGGTCCTAAAATCCACGGAATTCGCGATAAGAAAACCCTTGATGAAATTGTCGAGAAAAGTTTGAAAGGTGCCGCTATCTGGGATGAAGTAAAGGATCGACTTAATGAAAATGCTTATGGTTTATCTGGAGGACAGCAACAACGATTATGTATTGCTCGGGCACTAGCGATTGAACCAGATGTTATTTTAATGGACGAACCAACCTCAGCACTTGATCCCATTTCTACATTAAAGGTAGAAGAACTTGTGCAAGAGTTGAAAAAAGATTTTAGTATTATTATTGTCACTCATAATATGCAGCAGGCTGCTCGTATTTCTGATAAAACAGCTTTCTTCCTAAGCGGAGAAGTGGTGGAGTTTGCCCAAACAGATAAGATTTTCTCAAATCCTTCTGATAAACGGACGGAAGATTACATTACTGGTCGGTTCGGTTAATAAGCTTCCTTGTCAAAAAAGAAATATCAAAATCTCAAGAATAGAGAGCCTAGTTGAAGGGAGTTTATAAGGATGATGGTTGTAAGAGAAAAGTTCGAAGAAGAATTAAACCAGTTGCAACATAAATTGATAGAACTTGGAAATCTCGCATCAAATGCACTAACAAATTCATTAGTCGCTCTTGAAAACGGGGATATCGAATTAGCCTTAAAGATAATGGAGGATGATGCAAGGGTTAATATTATCGAAGAAGAAATCAATGATTTTGCTATTCTTTTAATTGCTAAACAGTCTCCAGTTGCTGTAGACTTGCGCCGAATTATTGTCGCTATTAAAATTGCGAATGATATCGAACGTATTGCAGATTTTGCGGTAAATATTGCAAAGTCAGCCATTCGAATCGGGAAAGAGCCTCTTGTAAAGCCTATTGAGCATATCAAGCACATGCACCGTTTAACACTTCAAATGCTTTCTCTTTCTCTGGAGGCGTTTGGTGAGGAAGACTTAACGAAAGCGAAAAAGATTGCAGAGATGGATGATGAAGTAGATGATTTATACGGGCAAACAATAAGAGATTTATTGCATTTAAATGCTACCCAACCGAATCAGTCTTCCCAAATTACCCAACTCTTATTTATCTGCCGCTATTTGGAACGAGCAGCTGATCATACTACGAATATAGCTGAAAATGTTTTCTATCTTGTTAAGGGAAAACGTTATGATTTAAATAATTAAAAACCCACTAGCATTTCTGAGTGAAAAGTGCTATTATAGAAAAGTCGTATGAACGAAACAGGTATGTTTGGAGGGAAAAAATATGCGTGTAAATATTACGTTAGCGTGCACAGAGTGCGGAGACCGTAACTATATTTCTAAAAAAAATAAACGTAATAATCCAGATCGTCTTGAGCTTAAAAAATATTGCCCAAGAGAAAAACGTGCAACTGCACATCGTGAAACAAAATAAGAGCAGCGGGAATTTCCCGACTGCTTTTTTTTATATAATAACCTAAGCTCAGTTCCTAGTGATTCATTACTAATTTACATAAAAATTCCAATATAGGAGGATGTATAAAGTGGATGAAAAAAAACAGCTTAGACGTTCAATGAAAAAGCAGCTAGAGAATCTTAGCTTTCCTCTATATGAGGATTATTCTTATAAAATAGCAGAGAAGCTGTTTAAAGACAAAAACTGGCTTGAGGCTAAGTCAATAGGAATTACCATCTCTAAGCCGCCAGAGGTCGATACTTTGCAGATCATCCGAAAAGCGTGGGAACAGGGAAAACAGATAGCCATTCCAAAGTGTAATCCAGAAACAAGAAAACTTGTATTTCGCACGTTTACAAGGTTCTCTCAACTTGAAATGGTCTACTCAGGTCTTTATGAACCCGTGGTTTCACTGACGGAGGAAGTCAACGCTGATGCACTTGATTTACTCATTGTTCCAGGGTTAGCTTTTACAAAGTCTGGTTTCAGGCTTGGGTTTGGCGGAGGTTATTATGATCGTTATTTAGGGGAACATAAAAAACAAACCGTGAGCTTAGCATTTAGTCAACAAGTGGTTGCTCAGCTACCAGTTGAACCCCATGATCTTCCAGTATCCAAGATTATCACGGAAGCGGAAGTGATTGAGTGTGAACGCTGATTACATAGGGGTGCTCGCCTTTATTGTAATTGGAGCGGTATTGGCTTGGAAATCTAAAATGCTAAGTCCCTCAGGTGCTGTAATGGCAGTACTTGTGGGAAGTTGCCTTACTCTCGGTTTCGGGATAAAAGGCATCATAGTAATGGGGACTTTTTTTGTAAGTTCGAGCCTATTATCAAAATGGAATGGAAAGAAAAAAAGCTCATTGGTAGAGATTCATGAGAAGGGTTCAGTTCGTGATTGGGCACAAGTGCTTGCCAACGGTGGGATTGCAGCAGCAGCGGGTTTATCCGTCTTCTTTTGGCCGACCCCACTTTCTTTCCTTGCACTTGGAATCTCGTTAGCAAGTGCTAATTCGGATACTTGGGCTTCAGAACTAGGTACGCTAAGTAAGCGTCCGCCAATCTCTATTAGAAACTTCAAAAGAGTTGCTACGGGTACCTCTGGAGCTATATCTTTAGGGGGGACATTGGCTGGTTTTCTCGGGAGTTTGCTGATAGCTGTGGTTTCAACCTTGCTGTTCCAATTAAGTCTCGAACTCTTTTTTTTCATTCTTTTCTTTGGATTTTTCGGGATGCTAATTGATACCATACTGGGTGCGTACCTGCAGGCGGAATACATATGTAGGAAGTGCGGTTTACATATTGAAAAACCCATCCATTGCCATGAGGAAGCTGTGCTGTGTAAAGGGAGTAGCTGGATACGGAATGACACCGTTAATTTTATTTCTAGTTTGAGTGCTGTCTTGTTGGGGTTATTCTTTTTTAATGGATTTTAATATGTTTTCACTAATTTAATGAAAGTCTTTATATAGGGGAAATTATTATATATGCAAATAAATAAAGGGGGACTAGTCATGAATAAACGTGTAAATCGGGTTGTCTTGATAGGGACCGGGTTTGTAGGATCTAGCTATTCATTTGCAATGTTAAACCAAGGGGTAGCGGAAGAGCTTGTTCTAATTGATTTAAACAGGGAGAAATCTGAAGGGGATGCAATGGATTTAAATCACGGGATGCCATTTGCTCCAGCTCCAACGAAAATATGGTACGGAGGGTACGAAGAGTGCCAACATGCTGATATTGTTGTCATTTGTGCGGGAGCTAACCAAAAACCTGGTGAAACAAGACTAGATCTTGTTGAGAAGAATACGAGAATTTTTAAAGGGATTGTCGAACAAATAATGGCAAGTGGTTTCGATGGAATCATTATCGTCGCAACGAATCCGGTAGACATCCTAACATATGCAGTCTGGAAGTTTTCAGGTTTACCAAAAGAACGCGTAATTGGCTCGGGGACAATACTTGATACAGCTCGTTTTCGTTTCCTTCTAGGAGATTATTTTAATATTGATACGCGAAATGTCCACGCTTATATTATTGGTGAGCACGGAGATACGGAACTACCTGTTTGGAGTCATGCAGACATTGGCGGAAAACCGATTAAAACGATTATCGATGAACAGGAGCAGTATAATCTAGCGGATCTTGAACAAATTTTTACGAATGTACGGGATGCTGCTTATCATATTATAGAGCGTAAAGGCGCAACTTATTATGGGATTGCAATGGGTCTCGTTCGGTTGACCAAAGCAATTTTACAAAATGAAAATTCTATATTGACCGTATCGGCTTATATTGACGGAGAGTATAATCACAATGATCTCTACATTGGTGTCCCTGCTATTGTAAATAGGAATGGGGTACGTGAAGTAGTCGAATTTTCATTGTCTGAAGAAGAAAATGAGAAATTCAGTCACTCTGCAAATGTTTTAAAGAAGATAAAAGATTCTGTCTTTCCATCCTAAATCAAGCTTCCCGCCTAAATTTGTTTAGGCGGGTTATTTTTTGACATATCCTTTAGGATAAAACCTGTTAAATTGCCACAATATATAGGTGGAGGGATGAACATGCTAAAAAAACTGGTATCGGTCTTTCTGTTAAGTATCACTGGGTTTTATGTATACCAAAATCGTTATAGATTGATGAACAGAATTTTAGGTAACACAATACTTAGACGATTTGCGGTAAGTTCTCTTATGGGAATCCCTGGTATTCGCCAGAAGATTTTTCAATCTGTTTTTTCAGGTCCATCAGAAATCAGGTAAAAAGGCCTTTTGGGTCTTTTTTTCTTTTTCTTTTGTCCTACCTACTGTCCCCTAGGTGATTCGTTTATAATGGACGGAGGAAGAGGGAAAGGGAAGGAGTGAAACACTTGGACATGCAAGCTGAATATTTATTTTGGAAAACAGCGAACTTCCTAATTGTTCATAATCATTATAGGATCATACAAATATCAAAAGACCAAAAAGAAATTTGGTTAGAAAAAGTAGAAAATAAAGGTGCACAATTATATAGGCTCTTTTGCACTAGCATAGATTGGAGCCAAATGCTACAAAGGGACATTGAGTTGGTTGCAGAAAATGGAAGTATCGTCAGGAAAAAATTGGTTAGAGGGGATTTAACCATAAACAACCTTTATTTTATGGCTTTACCTCCTGTGGATGATTATGAATATCTTCTAACTCAGCCAAAGTTTAGCCCAGATAAAGGTCGAGTAAAAGTATCAAGCTACGTTTTGGATAGTAGGGATTTACCAGGATCAAAGGATACACTCAAACAGCTATTAGGGGAGCACTTTGCTTCAGAAATACATAACAATTTTAATGAGGAAGATATACAAAAAAGTAGGAGTCAAGCTTTGACTAACGCATCGGATAGAGCGAAGGAGGAGAAAGCAATCTTTCACTCTGGTATTCCATTTTTTACATATATCTTAATCGCGATCCAACTAGTTGTTTTCTTGCTCATGGAATTTAAAGGGGGAAGTACAGATTCTTCTACCTTGTTAAAATTTGGAGCTAAATTTAACCCACTTATCCTTGAGGGAGAGTGGTGGCGGTTTTTTACTCCGATGTTTTTGCATATTGGTTTTCTCCACCTCTTAATGAACTCGATGGCATTATACTATTTGGGTCCATTGGTCGAACGCATATATGGAAATGTTCGATTTTTGTTCCTCTATCTTTTTGCAGGTTTTACTGGAGTAGCAGCCAGTTTTTTATTTAGTGCAAACTTGTCTGCTGGTGCAAGTGGAGCTATTTTTGGATGCTTCGGTGCCTTACTCTATTTCGGGGTCGTTTTTCCACGGCTTTTTATTCGATCACTAGGATTTAATATCCTTTTTGTGCTTGCTCTTAACCTAGTGTTTGGATTTACGGTTCCCGGTATTGATAATGCTGGTCATATAGGCGGACTACTTGGAGGATTTGCTGCGGCAGGTATATTACATTTTCCTAGAAAAAAAAGATTAAAATCACAAGCAATCTTCCTCGTTGTCACGGCTGCTTTAATTGTTGGTCTGCTTCAATACGGTTTTAGCGACTATGCTTCTGTAGTGGATAGACAATCTGTGTTAATTCTTGCACAGGAATATATTAAAAACGAAGAATATGATCAAGCCTACCGACTGCTACACAATTATCAAGATGAGGATGAAAAATCTGCTGAGATTCTATTTCTTCTATCTTATACTGAGATTAAAAGAGGTAATCTAGATAGTGCCAAATCCTATCTACTTCAGGTGGTCGAGCTTGACCCTATGTTTCACGAAGCACATTATAATCTTTCATTGGTTTATTTAGAACAAGATTCATTTGAGAAAGCCAAAAAACATGCGGAACAAGCGCTTGAGCTGAACGCTGAGAAAAAGGAATACAAAGACTTGCTAGAAGATATTTCTTCCTATATGAAATTGAAGGACTCATAAAAATATGTTGTTTGCTCCATCACATAATAGAATGATTGAAATTAAGAAACGGTGTAATCAATGATTCCAATGATTACACCGTTTTCTTGTTCTTCACGTTACTCTTTCTTTACGAAAGTTAACCAAACCTTTCTTATTCTCTTATTAAAAGATTTATTTTGTGCTTACTTACAATCCACTGAGTATGATTTTTTTTTTGTGTGGCAATGATGGGAAAGTGGTAAGGAAAATACTGGATTAATAATAATCAGAAGAGAAGATTTTCGAGGTGGATTATGGAGCAAAAAATAAAACATCCTGTTCAAGCAGATATCAAGAAAAATATCGCTTATTTAAAAGAGTCCTTAGGAGTTGATAAAAGTTTTGACGTAATTCAGCTTGATGTAGAATATGCTGAAAAGGAAATGGCATTCTTTTTAATAGATGGTTTTGCAAAAGATGACCTTTTACATTTAATTATGAAATTCTTGGCTAAACAAAAGCCAGAAGATCTTCAGAATGATACCTTGCACAAGCTTCTTCGTACATATATTCCTTACGTTGAGGTGGAAACATCAGATGACTTGGATGAAGTAACAGATAAGGTACTGGCAGGACCTACAGTCCTACTAGTTGATGGCTTAGATACAGCGATTGTGATCGATGCCCGGACCTATCCAGTTAGAGGTCCTGAAGAGCCTGACACAGAGAGAGTGGTTAGAGGAGCCAGGGACGGGTATGTAGAAACAATTGTTTTTAATACAGCTTTGACAAGAAGAAGAGTTCGAGATCGGACATTAAGAATGGAATATATGCAGGTAGGGCGTAGATCCAAAACAGATATCGTTGTCAGTTATATCGAGGATATTGCTGATCCCGAAATGGTGAAAAAGGTAAAGGACGCGATAGCAAAAATTGATACAGATGGTCTCCCGATGGCCGAAAAAACCGTTGAAGAATTTATTTTAGGGAGGCATTGGAATCCATTTCCCACTGTACGGTACACGGAAAGACCAGATACAGCTGCAGTCCATTTATACGAGGGTCATGTTTGTATCATCGTTGATGGATCGCCTAGTGTTATGATTACACCAACAACCTATTGGCATCATATGCAGCATGCAGAAGAGTATCGCAATAGTCCACTTGTAGGAGCTTACCTACGGATGATTCGGTATATACTGGTCTGGGCATCAGTGTTTCTTCTGCCTCTATGGTATTTGCTAGCGTCTCATCCAGAACTATTGCCTGAGAAATTTTCCTATATCGGAATTAATGACCCTGGTCAGATTCCGCTATTTGTTCAATTTATGATTATTGAAGTGGGTCTAGATGGCTTAAGAATGGCTGCAATTCACACACCAACATCACTCGCTACCGCCTTGGGACTTGTTGCAGCCTTAATGATTGGGCAAGTTGCCATTGAAGTTGGCTTGCTGACAAATGAAGTGATTTTATACTTCTCAGTAGCTGCAATTGGTACATTTGCAACACCAAGTTATGAGATGGGTCTTGCGAATCGTCTTGCAAGAATCTTCCTATTAATAGCAACGGCTGCCTTTGCTACACCAGGGCTAGTGATTGGAACGGTTCTTTTAATCATCTACTTAACTCGCATGAACTCTTTTGGAATTCCATATTTATGGCCATTTATTCCGTTTAATTTCAGGGCCTTCCGGGATGTTATCGTACGTTCACCTATGCCATTGAAAAATAAAAGACCGCAAGTCATGCATCCAAAGGACCCAGATCGATAATCACAATTGTTATAAAAGTTTCATACTTGAGAAGCCTCGTTGTATCGATTATACTTAATAAATGTAAATTTGTTCACATATGAGGGAATCTAATTGAAAACAATCTATGAAATCCAACAATTATTAAAAAGGTTTGGAACTTTTATCTATATTGGAGATAGAATGGCAGACCTTGAGCTAATGGAAACAGAAATTAAAGAACTCTATAGCTCACAATTAATTGAAACAGCTGATTTTCAGTCGGCCATTATGCTGTTGAGGCATGAAATCAGACTGGAAAGGGAAAAAAGACAAGCAGAAACTAGGTGAGAGTGATGGCAGAAAAATGGTTAATTGGTGTTGATTTAGGTGGCACAACGATAAAAATTGCGTTTTTCAACTTCTACGGAGAAATTCTACATAAGTGGGAAATACCGACAGATGTCTCGAATGAGGGGAAAAATATCACCACAGATATTGCAAAAGCAATTGATGGAAAGCTAGATGAACTTGGACGGGCGAAAAGCAATGTCCTTGGAATCGGAATTGGTGCTCCTGGTCCAGTTAATCTGAGCACAGGCGGGATATACGAAGCTGTTAATCTTGGGTGGAGGAATGAGTACCCATTACAAGACTTGCTTGAGGTTGAAACCTCACTTCCAGTCGTTGTTGATAATGATGCGAATTGTGCAGCCTTAGGGGAAATGTGGAAAGGAGCCGGTAACGGCGCTAAAGACATTGTATGTGTAACCCTCGGAACAGGGGTTGGTGGCGGAGTGATTACCAATGGCGACATCGTTCATGGAAAAAGTGGAGCAGCTGGGGAAATTGGTCATATCACTTCGATTGCAGATGGTGGATCTCCTTGTAATTGTGGAAAGAGTGGTTGCCTTGAAACAATTGCATCCGCTACTGGTATTGTTCGCTTAGCTGTAGAGGAACTAAAAAAGGGAGATCAACAGGGAGCTCTTAGTACTATTTTCCGTCAAGAAGGACAAGTAACAGCCAAAGATATTTTTGATGCTGCAAGAGAAGGGGACGATATTGCAGAAAAGGTTATTAATGACGTTTCCTTTCATCTTGGATTAGCCCTTGCTAACATTGCAAACATCTTAAACCCTGAAAAAATTGTGCTAGGTGGAGGAGTTTCTAAAGCTGGTTCTGTATTACTAGATCCAGTTAAAGAAAGCTTTTTGCGATACGCTTTTCCGAGAGTGGCTAAATCAACCGAAATTGCCCTAGCAACATTGGGGAATGACGCAGGAGTTATTGGTGCCGCATGGATTGTAAAAAATAAAGCGAAAAAGGTAAACGATTAAAAAACTGTTTTCGTAAAGATTGTCGTTATCTAGAATTTTTAGCGTTAAAACAGCTTGTTCTAAAGTAACAATGTCATAAGTACCAAATTTGATAAAAGAGCCATAACAAAAAAGTGTCCATTTTCATGGGCACTTTTTTTATGAGAATTTCCTTCTATAAAGAAAACAACTTAGTTTGGAATAGGTCTAAGTTCTTAAGAGGAATAATAAAAGAAATAAATAATAAAATGGAAGTGGGAAGAATAAAAGCAAGTTTGCATTAGTATGATAGCTTTCTTAAACATGTGTTAATTTTCACTTATACGACGGAATATAGAATTTAGATGGTGTTGGTTTTCTGTTTAGAAAAAAAGTCCCATCGCTGTTCGCTTTAACAGGAGGTAGCCCGTATGAAAATGAAAGGGAGTTTGAATATCTCATTCCTGACAATGGCAGTCTTCCTACTTTGGATAAAAACATATATGGTCTATAAAACTAGCTTTGATATCAAAATTGAAAATGTCGTGCAAGAGTTCATTTTATTCATCAATCCATTAAGCTTCCTCATGCTTATATTTGGGCTAAGCTTTTGGATCAGCCCAAGAAATCGGACAAGTTACATTGTTGCTACCAGCTTTATCATTTCATGCATATTATATGCGAATGTTGTTTACTACAGGTTTTTTAATGATTTTCTAACGATTCCTGTCCTATTTCAAACAAGCAATATGAGCGATTTGGGGAGTAGTGTTACCGAATTAATCTACATCACCGATCTGCTTTATTTTAGTGACTGCTTATTGATATTTTATCTTATGAAGTTTCGAGCAAGACCAATGGAAAACCTTGGTTTTTCAAATGTGCAACAGCGGGCATTTATATTATTATCTTTAGCGATGACCTTTTTTAATCTTGGTCTAGCCGAGTCGGAGCGCCCCCAGCTACTAACAAGGACCTTTGACCGAGAAATGCTCGTAAAAAATATTGGTACATATCATTATCATCTTTATGATCTTTTTCTACAATCTAAATCATCTGCACAGCGTGCTTTGGCTGATGGCAGTAAATTAGCAGATATTGAGAACTATGTTCGTGCAAATTATATCCCACCAAGTGAAGAAATGTTTGGGATTGCCCAAAATAAGAATATTATTCTAATTTCAATGGAATCTATGCAAAACTTTGTAATCGGTGCAAAGGTAAACGATGAGGATATCACTCCGTTTTTAAATAAGTTCATTGAGGAAAGCTTCTATTTTGATCAATTCTATCATCAAACAGGACAAGGGAAAACATCTGACTCTGAATTTATTGTTGATAATTCTTTATATCCATTGAGTAGAGGGGCGGTATTTTTTACACACTCTGCGAATGAATTTTATGCAATTCCTGAAGTGCTCGACAACCATGGCTATTTTACAGCTTCGCTACATGCCAACAATAAAAGTTTCTGGAATCGGGATATTATGTATAACTCTCTAGGCTATGATCGTTTTTTCTCCTATACTGATTATGAAATCACCAAGGAAAACTCTGTTGGGTGGGGATTGAAAGATGTAGAATTTTTTCGGCAGTCTGTTCAGCATTTAAAAGATGCACCTAAGCCTTTTTATGCAAAGTTCATTACGCTGACCAATCATTTTCCGTTTGAATTGGAAGAACAAGACCGCTTGATCAAACCATTTAATTCAAACGATAAAACGGTTAATCAATATTTTTTAACGGTCCGTTATTTGGACGAGTCGCTTAAAACGTTCATTTCAGAATTAAAAAATGCCGGATTGTACGAAAATTCTATTATCATCTTGTATGGGGATCATTATGGAATTTCAGAAAACCACAATAAAGCCATGAAAGAGTTCCTTTCAGAGGACATTACTCCATTTGTGAGTACGCAACTTCAACGTGTTCCATTAATTGTCCATATCCCTGGAATGAAAGGCGAAACCATTTCTTCGATAGGTGGTCAAATAGATTTAAAGCCTACAATTCTCCACCTTTTAGGTATTGAGACAAAAGGTGATATGCAATTTGGCTCTGATTTATTTAGTCAAGAAAGAATGGACATCGCTGTTCTCAGAAATGGGAGCTTTATAACTAAAGACTATCTATTTACAAGAAATACATGCTATAGTAATGAAACTGGTGAGCAGGTAGAAAAAGTTCTGTGCGAACCTTATATAGAAAAAGCTAAAATTGAACTAGAGTATTCTGATCAAATTATTTATGGTGATCTTCTTAGATTTTATGGACAACCGCTACGGACAAAATAACCATATGATGTTCATACTAAACCTGCGCGAAAATGCGTGGGTTTTTTAAAAAGTCTGAAACATTTTTTGAGTAAATACGTACTATTTAATGGGCGAGAAAGGTGGGGGAGACTTGATTGAGTATTTTAATAAATTTAGGATAGTGAACGTAAAACTTATCTTTATTGTTTCGTTATTATTCATAATTACAGGTATGGTTATGGGCTGTTCAAACAATCAATTTTCCCAGCCAAATGTAGGTTCAAGCCATAATCCCATTAAAAAAGAAGAACCGGGGGTTTCTTTTTTTGGAGAAGAGCTCATGCCAATAACAGAGGTGGAAGGTAGTTTCTCTGAAGTTGCGGGATGGCTTACAGATGACACCATCCTTTACATAACAAATCTCCATAAAGGATCAAATTTATACACTTATCATTTATCCTCAGGTGTTAGTTCGTTGTTTTATCAAAGTGATGTTCCAGTTGTTAGCGCGGATATTAGCCCATTGAGGGACAAGGTTTTCATTCATGCAGCGCCAACAAGTTACCAGGCGGAGGTAATCGTTGTAGATATAAACGGAGAAACTCTCTCTCAAGCGAAAATCGATTCCTTTGAGCTAGCCTATGAATGGAACTTTGAAAATGAGGAAGAGGTATTATTATCGGCCTTTAACGAGGATTGGAGCTTTAATACCTATGTTCTGAACATCCCAAAGAGCAGCTTAACGGAAGTGCCCCTTCCCGAACCCTTTATTGTTTGGCCAAAAGCAAAAGAGATGCTTTACTTAAAGTGGGACGAAAATGGGTTAAATCTCAATGCACCACTTATTAAAAGAAACTTAGAAAATAAAAAAGAAGCTACTTTAATGAACTCAGTGCATCATATTGATTCTTCTAAGGAATATATTTTGGCTATCTCTACGAGTGAACAGGATTCTAAAGAGTCAATCTATAGTATTATGAACACAGATTTTGAAAAGATTTCAGAGTTTGAAGTTTACCACTTAACTGCTTTTTCAAGTTGGCTTGTGCCCTTCTATGATTTCATTGACCGTGAAGAAAAAATAATCTACCTTCATCCAGTTCGGAGTGGAGAGGCTGATTTATACGATGAAGGATTTGTGCTAACGGAGTATTCTTTTGAAACTAAGAAAGGAAAGCAACTTTTAAATGACCTTGAGAACGAACCGATTTCATGTTCGCCAAATGGTACTTTGTGTCTTTATGGCTATCAATTTGAAAAGTTGATTGATTTGAAGGAAAAGGAAATAATAAATTTGGTTGAGCAATAGAAGAAAGAAAAAGGAGAGAATAAATAAAAATGGCAATTGTAGATGTAACCGTGATTCCAGTAGGAACTCAATCACCTAGTGTCAGTGCATACGTGGCGGAAATCCAGAAGCTTTTAGCTAATTACGAAAGACAAGAGAAAATTCGATTTCAGCTCACCCCAATGAATACGATTATTGAGGGGGAGCTTCCTGTTTTATTGGAGGTCATTCAAGAAATGCATGAGGCCCCATTTTCTAAAGGGATTCAACGGGTTTGTACAAATATTAGGATTGATGATCGCCGTGATGTATCAAGGAAAATGGAAGATAAGGTTGAAAAGGTACAGAGTTTACTGGATAAAAAATAAAAGGACCGCTATGCGGTCCTTTTATTTTTTCCATTAATGTGCAACAGGATATCCGGAATGGATTACTGTCATAATTGTAAACCAACCAAAAACGAGTAGGGAACCTCCACCAAAAACGATTCCAAGTAGGTTCTTGTTTTTTAAAGCTGAAAAAGTTCCGTATGCAGCCAAAATTGTTACTAATGCAAATATAATAACCAGTCCCATACAAAATCCCCCTTAAAATATTATAAATAAGATCATTAACGATGGTAGGCATATGCCTTATGTAGACGCTACCTTATATTCGATACTATTTTATAGCTTTTTCTAGCATTTGTCGAGGTCTAAAAAGCTGAGCTTACAATTATATGCAGCTGCAATACCTTCCACTAGGGTGGAAAATTGTTTTTCTACAAAAAAAACCTCAGATCCTTCCATACTGGTTTTGTAAACAAGCTGTTCGTCAACTTGGATTTTGGCCATCTCCAATTGCTCACACTTTCCGGTTAGTAAAAAGGCAGTTAGGATGTCTTTATATAAGTATGTCCATGTTTGTCCTTTAAAACCGTTATCAAAGAAACATTCACCAGTAGAGCCGTTATCAAGTACGATGAGGGGGTGTAGTGTTTCGAAAAGTTCTGCTTCCTTTAGTAGAGACATAACATTGATTGCATCATGCTCATCTTCGTAAATATAAAAAGAGTCAACTGCTTCGATTAGCTTTAAATTAGAGGTTAGCAACGGAACAAACTCTTGAATATCCGATATAAGAGGGGTAGCCTCGACACCATAAGCAAAATGCATGGCGGAAAAACCTCCTTTATGATCATACTTAATGATAAGCTAATAATAGTGTAAGATAGATGTAGTGAGAAAACAACCATGGAGGTGCAAGGTTATGAACTGGTTCCCGCTACCACTCGGACCTTTACAAACAAACTGCTATATTCTTTCACAAAAGGATGGTAGTAGTTTAATTATTGATCCCGGTGAAGAGCCTAACAAAATCATTCAATACATAAGTAGTAAAAAGCTGTATCCTAAAGCCATTTTATTGACTCACGCTCATTTTGATCATATTGGAGCAGTTGATGCAATTAGGGAGAAATATGGAATTTCAGTATATATCCATAAACAAGAAGAAAAGTGGCTTTCAGACCCAGCATTGAATGGTTCGCAGCTTTTTTTACCTGGACAACAGATAAAAGCGAAGAAAGCAGACTATGTTATAACGAATGAAAAGAGTATGGAAATTGAAGGATTTACATTCGAAGTGTTTGAAACTCCGGGACACTCTCCTGGAAGCATCTCTTTTTACTTTAATCAGGAGGGAATTGTTGCTTCCGGAGATGCTTTATTCCAAGCTAGTATTGGAAGAACAGATCTTCCAGGAGGAAACCATGATCAGTTATTGGAAAGCATCCATAAAAAATTACTCGTACTCCCTGAGGAAACCTTGGTTCTTCCAGGTCATGGACCTGCTACAACCATTGGCCAAGAAATGGACTCCAACCCGTTTTTAAATGGATTTTAGAATGTAGAGAAACGAGGCCCAAATAAAAACCCTTCAGGCAAGAAGGGTTTTTTTAGGGATGCTACTGTTTAAAATAAGGGAAGGTTATTTCTTTGTTACTAGCTGTAGAATACAATAACGAATCCACTACGTCAATAGTGGAAATCAACAAGGAGATACTATGACCACATACATTAAGGATATGGTTAATCACAGTAATCACAAAAGGATTACCTATGCAGAGTTTATCAGAGCTGCCCTATATCATCCTGAGCAAGGCTATTATATGAAAAATGATATAAAAATAGGGCGCTCAGGCGATTTTATTACAACGAGCAATGTATCAGATATATACGGGAAAATAATCGCCAAATGGTATGCCGTCAATCATTTAAAGTATAAGCTTCCAGCAGCTGTTTGTGAAATCGGCGGTGGAACAGGGCGGTTTGCTAAGGCGTTTCTGGAAGGATGGGAGCAATATTCTTCCGTCCCATTAACGTATTGGCTGGTTGAAGCAAGTCCCTATCATCGACAATTGCAGGCTGAGAAGCTCGTTGGTTTTAATAATTTTGTACAGAACCAGAATATAAATGAGCTTCGTGATTTTACAGGGTTAATCTTTTCTAACGAACTTTTTGATGCCCTCTCCGTTCATGTTATTGAAAAGAGGGGAGGCGAACTATGCGAGGTAATGATTACCTCGGGAGAGCATGGACTCAAGGAAGTCCTCGTGCCGCTTGAAAACCAAGAGATTTTGACATTTGTTGAAAAAAATGGTGTTTACTTAAATGAAGGACAGCGGATTGAGATTCCGTTAGAAATGGAAGAAATGGTAAAATCGATTAGTGAGATGCTTACACGTGGAATCGTTTTTACCGTTGATTATGGATACACAAGAGAAGAATGGCAAAGACCTGAAAGGAAAAATGGGAGCTTAAGGGGTTATTACCGGCAACAAATGTATGAAGATGTCTTACAGTTTCCTGGGATGATGGATATTACCAGCCATGTTCATTTTGATGCCCTCATTCGTTCTGGCGAAGAACATAACTTGAAGTTAAAGGTGAAACAAAGACAGGATGAATTTTTATTAACCGCAGGGATTTTGGATGAATTAGCTAACACATATGACCCAGATCCTTTCTCAGAACAAAGCAAACTGAATAGGGCGATAAAAAGTCTCGTTTTACCTGGCGGTATGAGTAGTGCCTTTCACGTCATCATTCAAGAAAAAGGCTTGAATTCAAATGAATCAGTTTAGTATAAAAGGCAATAGAAAAAAGCGATGGGAAATTCCATCGCTTTTTGGTTGCAGCTTGGGCATTAATGTCCTGCACCAGGTACCATTAAGAATGTGGTGTAATAAGTAAATCCTGCAAAGAAAACCGTTAAGTATGCTCCGAATATGTATATATACATGCGTTCGGATAATTTCAAATAACTTAATAGCAAGAAAAACCCAGTTTGCCCAAAGAAAAGCAAGGATGCTGTATGCATATCCCCTACAAAAAACATGACTGCGAAAATACCTGTCCAGAATCCTAAAACCCTGTACATCCGATCCATAGCCACCCCTCCTTTTTACCAATCAAGTCCATCACATTCCAATTATAAAGTAAAGAGGAGGGAAAAGTAAATAAGCATTGTTTAAACGGTTACTAATGCCTGGTATGTGCAGGATTCACAACCAGCAATAAGGTTCTCTTTTTCAATTAGTTCGATATCTCCGAATAATGATTCAAACATACCTTTTAAGAACTCTACGTGCATGGTACAGACTGTTTCAGGATGTTCCATTGCCACTTCCTTGAATGGGCAGTTAAAAATTTGAAAGTAAATTTTAGTTTGCTCTTCATTTGATTCGAACTCAGGGTAAAAACCTGCAATAGTAGCTGCACCCTTAACGATATTTAACTTTTGCTCAAATGTTAAGTCTTCAACATGTTGGTGATGGCCAGCCATTTCTTGCTCAATTAATTCCATGCCTAGTCGCTTACCTGTGAGATATAAGGCTTTCTTGCCTTCTTCTCCTAGTGACATCATTGTTATCATGGCAATTTTCGAAAGCAATTGATAATCTCGGTATGGAAAATTCAACTGTATAACATCTTCAGACAAGCGGTATAGTCTGCTTGGGCGGCCACCTTTTCCGGTTTTCTTTGTTTCAGAAACCAGCATGTTCACATCTTCTAATTTAGATAAATGGAGCCTTGCCACATTTGGGTGTATTTCAAAATTATCGGCAATTTCTTGCACAGTCACATCTTTATGACGTTTCGTAATGTATTGATAAATATAGTAGCGCGTGGGATCAGATAAAACACTTGTTATTTTTAATGTTTGTTCCACCCTGCTTCACCTCTTACTGCTGAATTTTCTTTTATTATAATACAGCAGGAAATTGGGTTAACACTGTTTGCACTATATGTTTAGAAAATGTTCACAACTAAATGACGATTTAATGAACGAAAAAATTCATTGATCAACTCAATTAACAGACACAATTTATCCATATATTTTTGCGTACGTATGAAGGAAAGGGAGTGAATAAGTAGAATTCATATCCTTATAAAAACTAGGAGGTGTTTAAAATTGAACAATCCATTCAAGCATTAGCAAATCGTATTTTGACAGATGCATTGCATAAAGGCGCTTCGGATATCCATATCATCCCTCAAGGGAAAAATACGGTAATAAAGATACGCCTTGGTAACCAACTCCTGCATCGATATCATCTCAAAAAGGATGTATGCGAACGACTCATCTCTCATTTTAAATTTATTTCTTCCATGGATATTGGCGATAAAAGGCGTCCACAAAGTGGAGCACACTCATACTGCTACAAAGGTATCGAAGTGGGTCTAAGAATTTCAACCCTTCCTGCAGCCAAACTTGAAAGTATGGTCATTCGCCTACTACCCCAGCAAAATCAAATTCCCTTTTACAAGCTTTCCCTATTCTCAGACACATCCAATAAACTTATTTCTCTTATGAAGCATGCCCATGGGTTAGTTATTCTCACTGGTCCAACAGGTAGTGGGAAATCAACCACCTTGTATTCCCTCCTTTCAGAAGCCTCACAAATTATTAACAGACATGTCATTACGCTCGAGGATCCCATCGAAATGCAGAGCGACAATATGCTTCAGATTCAGGTGAATGAAAAGGCAGGAATCTCATATGGCTCCGGCTTAAAAGCCATTCTTCGCCATGACCCCGATATTATTATGGTAGGAGAAATTCGCGATCAAGAAACAGCAGAAATCGCTGTTCGTGCAGCGTTAACCGGTCATCTTGTATTGACAACGATGCATACCCGTGATGCAAAAGGGGCGATTTATCGCCTTTTAGAATTCGGGATTAATTGGTTAGAAATTGAACAGACCTTAATTGCTGTAACCGCACAGCGCTTAGTGGAGCTTGTATGTCCGTATTGTGAAGGTGAATGTCCTCCTCATTGCTATTCAGCTGGTCGTGGAAAGAGGGGGAGTATTTTTGAAATTTTAAGTGGAAGTTCATTAAATGCTGTCCTAAGAGAATCAAAGGGAATAAAGGAAGAATTGCAGTATCGAACATTAAGGGACGCCTTAAGGAAGGGGATTGCCCTTGGATATATAAAGGAGGAAGAGTTTAAGAGGTGGATATTGGATGAGCAAGAAAATTAAATGGCCTGTGCAGGAGCAGGCCCATTTTTTGAAACATGTTGGTGATTTATTATCGCGTGGCTATCCAATCGCAGAAGCAATTGATTCAATTTCTCTTTATTTAGACAACAAGAAAAAGCGTGAGATCAGAGAATGCCTAGCGAGCTTAAAAGAGGGTTATCCATTTTTTCGTGTGTTGTCAGATCTAAATTTTAATAAGGACTTGGTTAGTTATGTATACTTTGCCGAACAGCATGGTGGTTTGGCCAATGCGATAGTTGAAGGGAGTACGATGGTTCTTAAACGAGACGCAGATTATAAAAGGTTGAAAGGTTTATTGAGCTACCCTATCTTCTTAGTCTTCTTGACAGTATTTCTTTTCTATTTTGTTGACAATGCATTGCTACCGCGATTTTTGGTGCTTTATCAAAACATGGAAGTGGAGGCAACCTTCTTTAGTAGGGTAATTAGTGCCTTCGGTACATTTATGCCCATCGCTTTTTATCTTCTTCTTACCTTGCTCTTTGTCACTAGCCTCTATCATATGTTTGTCTTCAAAAAGTATCGAATACTCGATCAGAGGAAAAAGCTCATCCGGATTCCATTGATTGGCCTGTTCTTCAAGCTACTATATTCTCATTACTTCTCAACTCAGTTGAGCTATCTATTATCTGGAGGGATGTCAGTCATTGATGCATTGCAGGTCTTTGAGAAAAATATCCATGAGCCATTCTCAGTAGAACTAGGGCAAGAAATAAAAGCATGTCTTTCTACTGGTATGGATTTGGATGTTGCTGTATCGTCTTATTCTTTTTTTGAAGAAGAGCTTGGGCGAATTATTAAGCATGGCCAAGAAAATGGAAAACTAGATCAGGAATTGTTTTTTTATAGCCGACATTGTCTTTCTAAATTGGAGGAAAAAACGGAAAAGTCGATGAAAATTATTCAGCCATTATTGTTTAGCGTGATTGGCATTCTTATTGTCTCGCTTTATTTGGCCATCTTACTGCCAATGTTTCAACTTATTCAAGGAATTTAAAGTTTATGAAAGGCAGTTTCGTTGCGCTTTAATGTAAGTAATGAATGAAAGGATGGATGATGACATGAAAAATGAAAAGGGTTTTACGTTAATTGAAATGATGATTGTCTTAATGGTCATTTCAGTACTTCTCATTATTACGGTTCCAAACGTTACGCAGCATAACAACACAATTAATACGAAGGGCTGCGATGCGTTTGTAAAAATGGTCGAGGGACAGGTTCAAGCTTATAATATAGATAAAAAAAGCCTTCCATCTTCTGTGAATGATCTTGTCAGTGGTGGATATTTAAAAACTGGAGAGACAACGTGTCCTGACGGGCGACAAATTACCTTAACAGCTGGAGGGGTTGTTAGTGCTATTAAACCGACATCAAACTAATGGATGCTAAGAGCAATGGGTTCACACTAATTGAAACACTCATTGTCCTATCTGCTTTTCTGATTATGTCTTTTTCTTCTGTTCTTCTCTTAAAACCTACCCATCATTATCTACAAAGCCAAGTCTTCTTCTCACAACTTAAATCAGATCTGTATTTTGCCCAACAATATGCGATTGCCCATCAGGAGGAGGTTTCCGTTCACATCATGCCTGAATCAAATTATTACTATGTCCGAACGAGATTCAATGGCCCTATGCTTATTGAAAGAACCTATTCTCCAGAAATTAAGGTTAGGGAAGGGAGTCTTAAACTGTTTTTTCAGTTTATGGCGGATGGAAATACAAATAAATTTGGTACGTTTTTTATTGAAATTGGCAATAAACGATATCGGATGACGCTACTAATAGGGAGAGGGCGATTTTATGTGGTGGAAGAGTAATGGTGGATTCTTTCTCGCTGAGCTACTCTTGTCTCTATCGGCTTGGTTAATTGCAACAACTATTCTGCTGCCACTAGCTATATACCTGATTGGTCAGTCTATAGACCTCCGACATGGGACAGATGCCATACACTTAGTTTATGAGCGTCTGCAAGAAATGAAATTAGGAATTGCACCAACAGAAATCGATAGGGTCGAAAAGAATGGAGTGGTATTTAATTATAAAATGATTCATCACGAATCCGAATCAGTGATGGAGGTGTGTGTCGAGTATAATGGTTATTTTTCTGAGAAGCGTTCAAAATGTGCATTTGCAGAATGAGAAAGGTTTTACTTTAGTAGAAATGCTCATTGCATTTATGGTTTTTTGCATGCTTGCGTCTTTTTATCCGCTTGCCATAAAGACAATAGCTTCTCATAACGATGTAGAGCAAAGAAATCAAAGACTTGAATGGGAGGTGTTTCTCAGTCAACTCAAAAAAGAAGCACGTGTATCAGATCAAATTACGGTTTCAGCTGATAAGTTGCTCATTGAAAAAAATGGCGAAACCATTTTATACGAAAAATATGGATCGATTCTCAGGAGGAGGGTGAACTACACTGGACATGAGACGCTTTTGCAAAATGTAACGAACGTACGGTTTTTCAAAATTACTGGAGGGTTTGGCATTCACGTTCAGGACCTTGATCAAGTTGAATACGGTGCTAATATTAGGTCGTTTATTAGTACGGAGGGGAAGTGACGAATGGGTGAGAAAGGTTTTACTTACCCTTTGTCACTTGGGGTATTGGTCTTCATTAGCTTGTTTCTTTTAATGCTCGTCGAGCAAAATGGAATAGAGAGAAGGTTTTTTAAGGAGACCGAGACGATTCTGTTAGTTGAATACTATTTCCAAGCTTCGGTAGTAGAAGCTGAGCAGCTATTCAACAAAGACGAACTAGCGCAGCTAGGAACGTTTGAATATAAAAATGGGGAAGTAAGATTCACGCGACGCCATCTTTCGCAAGTGCTTGAGGAGGTCACCTTAACCCTAAAGTTAAATACAGGTGAACAATGGGTTGCCATTGTACAATATGACCGAGTAAAACAAAAATTTGTAAAATGGATCGAGAAGAACTAATAGGCGATTAGTAGCAGGTTTAAATGGGTGGATTTTGGACAGACTTGTAAGGTGAGAAAGTAGGTGTCAAATATGAAAACAAATGATTATGTTAAATATTTAACGCAGACTGTGGTAAAATATGCCGAGCAACCTAAGGAAGAACGAGTCAAGATTAGAGTGGAGAGAAAATCAGAGAAATCTCCGTTCTTATTGCGTTGGTTCGGGATTATCCCTTATTCATTTATGCTATTGATAAAACGTCGTAAACACTAAACGAAAACCCGGCAATGCCGGGTTTTTTTATTTTAGATTGCTTGATCAGTAAGGTAAAATATCCCACCGTTGATAACGGAAATAGTAATCTTTGGTTCAAACTGCTCTCGTAAAGCTTGTTTTTCAATTTCATAACTCTCTGTATCATCTTCTATATCTTTATAAAAGTGCTCCAATAATTGTAAATCTTTTTCCCATCGTTGTCGGGCTTCCTCTGCCCAGGTGTGATCCTCTTCACTAAGGTTGGCTCGAAGCAGATTTTCAATTCTGGTTACACCGCTTTTTGGCATGATTATAGGTGAGAGTGTGAAAGCATAGTCTGGTATTTTGGGTGTCAATGGAACTTGTAACAAACGGTCATGAAACCCGGTAACCATTCGACCATTGATTAATTGTAAGCCGATGGATTGATATACATCACGTTTTCGATCACATTGGTAGGAGATTTTTGTATTTAAACATAACCAAGGGAGCAATGGAGTTTGCCTGCCGGGAGCTCCCTGGTAATTTTCATATAATCGAATATAGCCAGCAAGTTTCTTTGAGGATGAGAAAATTTGGTGCAACCTTGGGGAACCAAAGTGAATATTCTCTCCTTTAAGGTCGCTAGGGACTTGCTGTTGATTTGTGATCAATGTAAGTTTCATGGGATTTGGGACCCCACCAGTTTTTTCTAAGTAGTGCCAGTAAAATGGTCGATTCATTAGCTCTTTATCCATTTCCTCTGTTAACTGCACGGTCATATAACTAGGACTTGAAGCGACTAGTTCACAGTTATTAGCCTGAAAGTATCTTAGAAGAAAATCATGAATTTCCTGTTGCTGCATGTCCATCCCCTTCTCTCATTTCTTCAGCAAACTGGATCATTGAGGTGAAGTTTTCCATTTTAATTTTCATTTCCCCTTCGGAAGAGGAGTGACTGAAAATATCTACAAGATGTTCTTCAACCTTTCCAAAGTCCAGCTTAGTTAGGATATCGTCTAAATCCCCAATTACCTTTTCGAAAAGATTGATTTTTTCATATAGCAGTTTCAGGATATGATCTTCAACAGTATCTTTAATGGCGAAGTTGTAAATCATTACATCCTTTTTTTGTCCAAGTCGGTGAATACGACCAATTCTTTGTTCAAGTCGCATTGGATTCCAAGGTAAATCAAAGTTAATAATATGGTTACAAAATTGAAGGTTAATTCCTTCTCCACCGGCTTCTGTTGCAATCAAGACCTGTGCTTTCTTCTCAAATAGCTCTCTCATCCAGTCTTTTTTTCCTCGCTTAAAGCCACCTCTAAAGGGAACCGAAGAAATTCCATGTTGCTGCAAAAACCATTGCAAATATAATTGCGTGGCTCTGTACTCAGTAAAAACAATCACTTTATCATCAATCTTTTTAATTAATTCTAACGTCTTTTCGGCCTTCGAATTTGAGGTTACCGCTTCTACTTTTTTTATAATGGAAGCGATCTTTTGTTCAAATATTGCTGATGGTGTTTCTTGACGTTTTAGCATGTTTTTCAATGTATAATAAACGGCTTCTCTACTGCTGCAGGCTTCACGTTGCAAGGTCATGATTGAAAACGGACTTGATGCCGTTTCGCTTGTATTTTCCTTAAGCAACTGAATACTATCGTATAATTCCTGTTCGGCGCTTGTGAATTCAATAGGAATTGTTTCCACATGGCGTTTCGTCCATTCTATTCCCGTATCTTCACGCCTGTTACGGATCATTACTTTGTTAACGAGTTCTTGTAGATGCTTATCATCATCAATTGAACGAGCATCTTTTTTATATTTTCCATAAAAGGCTGATTCACTTCCTAAGTGTCCCGGCTTTAATAAACTAACAAGGTTAAAAATTTCAGATACCCGATTCTGAATGGGGGTAGCTGTCAGCAACAGACAAAACTTCTTCTTTAAATTTTGCACAAATTCATAGTTTTTAGTTTTGCTGTTTTTTAGCTTGTGGGCCTCATCAATGATGACCATATCATAGCTTTGTTGGAAGATAATATCTCGATGAGGGTTCCGTTTAGCTGTGTCAATGGACGACACAACTACGTCACATTGCTCCCATACATAGCTCTTTCTTTGAGCTACTGCAGGAATGAAGAATTTCGTATTCAGTTCCATCTCCCACTGTGAAACTAGTGAAGCGGGTACAAGAATCAGGGCTTTTTTTACAAGACCTCTGATCATGTATTCCTTTAAAACAAGGCCAGCCTCGATGGTTTTTCCAAGTCCTACTTCGTCCGCAAGAATTGCTTTCCCATTCATATTTTCAACGACCTGTTTCGCTACCTCAAGTTGATGGGGTAAAGGAGTCAATTGTGAAAGATGTTTAGGGGCCTGTAAGCCTTCAAACTGTGGAATGAGCGTGTGCTGTTCAACCTCATTCGCGAGCTTATAAAGCTCCCAGTTCCCCCAAGGACCATCATTTGTGATTCTGTTTATGAGTTCATCTTGCCAAGAGGAATCAAAGGTAATTTGAACCGTCAAATTGTCCACTCCTTTAAAGGTAAAATATATTGCCGAAACTAGCTTAATAATGGTAGGATGGGAGTAGATTTGAATGTTTTGAAATTTACTACAATATGAAAATGGAAATAGCTGATTATTTAGTGGTTATCGTATAGCATGCCCTCACAATGAGAATTTTATAATAGCGGATGATGACAAGGGGAGAGACTACAGTAGTAGCGCCGAAGGAGCAAGCAGATATGTGAATCTCTCAGGCAAAAGAACACTTGTTTGACGCAGCTCTGGAGAGTGTTCCCACTAGGGAGCCACC
Organism: Mesobacillus maritimus; assembly: GCF_019749255.1. GTDB lineage: Bacteria > Bacillota > Bacilli > Bacillales > Cytobacillaceae > Mesobacillus_B > Mesobacillus_B maritimus_A. The sequence continues at coordinate 173,063 of NZ_JACWFH010000008.1, forward strand.
AAAGGGGAAAGCCTTGTATAAGGTAAACTTTCAGGTGAAAGGACAGAGACCTTCTTTTTAAAAAGGGGGTTCTCTGTCCTTTTTGTTTTTCTCTAGTTTGAGGGAAGAAAATGAAAAATATCAGCGAAAGCCGACAATTTTGAAGGGGGTAAATACATGGGAGAATTACAACGTACTCCGCTGTTTCCTGTCTATAAGGAATATGGAGGAAAAACAGTGGATTTTGGTGGATGGGAGCTTCCTGTACAATTCTCGAGCATCAAGGAAGAACATGAGGCTGTACGAACAAAGGCAGGGCTCTTTGATGTTTCTCATATGGGCGAGTTTGAACTAAAAGGGCCAGATAGTTTAGCCTTTCTTCAAAAAATGATGACGAATGATGTTTCAAAGATGAAAATTCACGGTGCACAGTATACAGCGATGTGTTATGAAAATGGTGGGACTATAGATGATTTAATCATCTATAAAATGGAGGAGAATCATTATCTTCTCGTTGTAAATGCGGCTAATATTGAAAAGGATTTCAACTGGCTTGAGGAACATCTAGAAGGAGACGTTGCTTTAAAAAATATTTCTGAAGATATGGCCCAACTTGCAGTACAAGGTCCAGCAGCAGAAACGATATTGCAAAAATTAGCTGGGGATTTTGACCTTAGGAATATAGGGTTTTTTAAATTTCATAAAGCAGTTCAATTAAATGGGAAAACCGCGTTAATCTCTAGAACAGGGTATACAGGCGAAGATGGGTTTGAAATCTATTGCCAACCAGAAGATGCGGTTAGTTTATGGAACGAAATATTAAAAGCTGGTCAACCTGAAGGAATTCGTCCTTGCGGGCTAGGGGCAAGAGATACGCTTCGCTTTGAAGCAAATCTTGCGCTATATGGTCAAGAACTATCACCAGAGATTTCACCACTAGAAGCGGGGATTGGGTTTGCTGTTAAGTTAAACAAGGAAGTAGATTTTATCGGAAAGGCAGCTTTAATTAAGCAAAAAGAAACGTTCCTAAAAAGAACCCTTGTAGGGATTGAAATGATTGATCGTGGGATTCCACGCCACGGATATCCTGTCTTTAAGAACGGCAAGGAGATTGGGGAAGTAACCACAGGAACTCAGTCACCAACTCTTAAACGGAATGTTGGTCTAGCCTTGTTAGAGGTCGAACACACCACCGTTGGAACCGAAGTGGAAGTTGAAATTCGTGGAAAGAAATTAAAAGCTGTTGTTGTTCAAACACCATTTTATAAAAGAGAGAAGTAAGAATTAGAGAGGGGAAATAGCATGAAGCATCGATATCTACCGCTGACTGAAAATGATAAGCAATCCATGCTTAAAACCATAGGTGTAGAATCAATTGATGAATTATTCAGTGATATTCCAGAGAAAGTACGGTTCTCAGGCGAGTACAACATTAAACCAGCAAAGTCTGAGCCTGCCTTAATGAAGGAACTTTCACGCATGGCCGGTAAAAATGCAGATTTAAAAACATATTCTTCTTTCCTTGGTGCAGGGGTGTACGACCACTATATGCCAGTGATTGTTGATCATGTTATTTCAAGATCAGAATTCTATACGGCCTACACTCCATATCAACCTGAAATTTCTCAAGGAGAATTGCAGGCTATCTTTGAGTTTCAAACAATGATTTGTGAGTTAACTGGAATGGAAGTGGCAAATTCTTCAATGTATGACGGCCCAACAGCTCTTGCTGAAGCAGCCATGCTAAGTGCTGGTCAGACAAAGCGAAAAAAGGTTTTGATCTCGGCAACAGTTCACCCTGAAGCGAAGGAAGTCGTAAAAACCTATGCAAAAGGTCAATATATTGAAGTAGTTGAAGTTCCTTATAAAGATGGGGTAACAGATCTAGAGGCACTTGCGGACCTTGCCGATAGCTCTGTAGCAGCCGTGATTGTTCAATATCCAAACTTCTTTGGACGAATTGAACCAATGGTGGAGTTGCAAAAAATAGCTCATGATCAAAAGTCTTTATTTGTTGTTTCTAGTAATCCGTTGGCACTAGGTGCTTTAACTCCTCCTGGAAAATTTGGGGCGGATATTGTTGTTGGAGATGCCCAACCATTCGGAATTCCGGCAGCATTCGGCGGTCCACACTGCGGATACTTTGCTGTAACTTCAAAATTAATGCGGAAGACTCCTGGTCGCCTTGTAGGTCAGTCAAAGGATGATGAAGGTCGACGCGGTTTTGTGTTAACACTACAAGCACGTGAACAGCATATCCGTCGAGACAAAGCAACATCCAATATCTGCTCGAATCAAGCACTAAACGCGCTTGCGGCATCGGTAGCCATGACAGCTCTTGGGAAAAATGGGGTAAAAGAAATGGCGGTTGCCAATATCCAGAAAGCTCACTATGCGAAGAAAGCTTTTAAAACACATGGATTCGAAATTGTGTTTGAGGGTTCTTCTTTTAATGAATTTATTGTAAAAATGAACAGGCCGGTAAAAGCGATTAATGAAGAACTCTTATCAAAAGGAATTATCGGAGGATACGATTTAGGCAGAGACTATCCTGAGCTTGACCATCATATGCTTATTGCAGTTACAGAGCAAAGGACAAAGGAAGATATTGATACATTCGTGCAAGAATTGGGGGATTGCCATGCATAAGGAAGATATGCCACTCATTTTTGAAATTAGTAGCCCAGGCCGAATTGGTTATAGTCTACCCGAAATGGATATAGAAGAAATTGATCTAGCGGAATTATTGCCAGAAGGATACCTTCGCGAAGAAGAAGCGGAACTTCCTGAGGTATCTGAACTTGATATTATGCGTCATTATACCGCTTTGTCGAAGCGGAACCATGGAGTGGACTCAGGATTTTATCCACTAGGCTCATGTACAATGAAATATAACCCTAAAATCAATGAAAATGTTGCACGATTTAACGGATTTGCTCACATCCACCCACTTCAGGATGAAAGCTCTGTTCAAGGTGCTTTAGAATTGATGTACGATTTACAGCAGCATCTAATTGAAATCACCGGAATGGACGAAGTCACCTTACAACCAGCAGCTGGTGCCCATGGTGAATGGACGGGATTAATGATGATTCGTGCCTTCCATGAAGCAAATGGTGATACTAGGCGAACGAAGGTAATTGTTCCTGACTCAGCGCATGGGACGAATCCTGCTTCAGCAACTGTAGCCGGTTTCGATACTATCACGGTGAAATCTAACGAACATGGTCTGGTTGACCTAGATGATTTAAGAAGAGTTGTAGGACTAGATACAGCAGCGTTGATGTTAACGAACCCGAACACACTTGGTCTTTTTGAAGAAAATATTGTTGAAATGGCTGAAATTGTTCATGGTGCAGGTGGAAAGCTGTACTATGATGGAGCTAATTTAAATGCAGTTTTATCCAAAGCGCGCCCTGGAGATATGGGGTTTGATGTGGTCCATTTAAATCTGCATAAAACCTTTACAGGTCCGCATGGCGGTGGTGGTCCTGGCTCAGGTCCAGTGGGTGTAAAAAGTGATTTAATTCCATTCCTGCCAAAACCAATTGTGACTAAACGAGGTGAGAGTTATCTTTTTGATTATGACCGCCCACAATCAATTGGTCGCGTAAAGCCTTTCTACGGGAATTTTGGTATCAATGTCCGCGCGTATACGTATATTCGCAGCATGGGTCCGGATGGTTTAAAGGCAGTCACGGAAAACGCAGTATTAAATGCGAATTACATGATGAGGAGACTTGCAGAGTATTACGACCTACCATTCGATAAGCATTGTAAACATGAGTTTGTATTAAGTGGTAAGCGCCAGAAAAAGCTTGGTGTAAGGACACTTGATATTGCTAAAAGACTACTTGATTTTGGTTACCATCCACCAACCATTTACTTCCCACTAAATGTAGAGGAATGCATAATGGTTGAACCGACCGAAACAGAATCGAAGGAAACACTCGATGAATTTATCGACGCAATGATTCAAATTGCAAAGGAAGCAGAGGAAAATCCGGAGATTGTTCAAGAAGCACCACATACAACAGTAATAGGAAGGGTAGATGAGGCTACCGCAGCAAGAAAGCCTATCCTTCGTTTTCAAAAAGTATAAAAAATAATTAGAACCCCCTTGGTGTTTAGACCGAGGGGGTTCTGTTTATTTATGCTACAGATATTATTTTGCTTTAATTTTCCCAGACCATTTCTTGAAACCACCTTGTAGATGAGAAAGCTCCTGGTAGCCTTTACGGTGTAGCATTTGCGCTGCTCGAGCACTTCTTGCTCCGCTTTGGCAGTAAAGATAAACAGGTTTGTCCGGTCGAATTTCCTTCATTCGCATTTTTAGCTGCGAAACAGGGATATTTCTTGCCCCTAAAATATGACCAGCATTAAATTCGTTCGGTTCACGAACATCAATTAATTGGGCCTTGCGGTATCCTGCTTTAAATTCTTCTTCTGTTAGTGTTTTCAAAAACCGGCGTTGATAGAAATAGTTAAAAGCTGAGTAAGCAATGATTACACCGATTAAGGCAAGAATAAAATATAATGCTTCCAATGTTCCTTCTCCTTTCGAGCTAAGTAGACCTATTCTATTATATAAGTGATTTGGTATTTGGGCAAAGGAATTTATTTGTAACCTTCACGATTGTATAACGAGTGCACTCTACTTTGTTTTGTGCAACACTTTTGATAGACTAGTAAAAGTGCGAAATGCAGATTTTACATATACATTGATCTCAAAAAAGTTAAAAGTGGGGTTTAAAAATGAGCAAAGAGGTATGGAGATATATCGATTCAGGTAACGGTTCACCTGCTTTTAATATGGCGCTTGATGAAGCATTGCTTGATTGGCATAGTGAAGGAAAAACTCCTCCTATTATCCGCTTTTATGGATGGGAACCTGCGAGTTTATCGATTGGTTATTTTCAAAAAATAGAAAGAGAAATTGATATGGAGGCCGTTAAAAGGCATGGCCTTGGCTTTGTCCGTAGGCCAACAGGTGGTCGCGGAGTCTTGCATGAACACGAGCTTACATATAGTGTGATTGTTTCTGAAGAACACCCAGAAATGCCTCAGACAGTGACTGAAGCTTATCGAGTCATCTCAGAAGGTGTTTTAAGAGGATTTCAGAAGTTGGGCTTAGAAGCTTATTTTGCTGTGCCTCGCACGGATGATGAAAGAAATGCCTTGAAAAGTCCACGCTCTGCTGTCTGTTTTGATGCGCCAAGTTGGTATGAGCTTGTTGTAGAGGGCAGGAAAGTGGCAGGAAGCGCGCAAACACGACAAAAAGGAGTGATTCTTCAGCATGGGGCCATTTTACTTGATTTAGATGAGGATAAGCTTTTTAGTTTATTCACCTATCCTAATGATCGGGTAAAAGAACGGATGCAAAAAGCATTCAAATCAAAAGCGGTGGCAATTAAAGAGATTAGCGGTCGCACTGTAAGTATGGAAGAAGCGAAAGCTGCTTTTAAGGAAGGGTTTGCAGAGGGACTTAATATTGAATTAGAGCCTTATACTCTTACAGACGAAGAATTAGAATATGTCCACAACCTTGCAAAATCAAAATATGAGAGTGATGAATGGAATTTTAAAAGGTAGGAAAGCGAGAATACTTTCCTATCTTTTATTTTCCCTTTTAATCAAAATTGCAAGTGATGAAATTTGTTGAAATATATCATTTTATGGGAGGATTCGTCTTTTCTCTCTTTTTCTCTCACTCTTATACGTAATTTTAAGTTTGACAAATTCTATTTCGTTAGAATTAAAATCTATATGTTGTGTTGTCGAAAATTAAATATACACTATATATTGATTTAGGGTATTTCTATATGATAACGTATAAAGTAATTCGAAAGTACATCCAGAATCAACGCTAAAAATCTATCAGCCTTGTAAAACTGGACGGAATTTCTGAATTTTACTAGAAGGAGATGTGATCATGTCTGTTGAGCTAGGCCAAAAAATGAATATTAATATTGAAAATCTGAACAAGGACATCCAGTTGTTTCCTCAAGTACATCCGATTACCCCGGATATGAAAACAACCCATAAAGGGGTATCACGACTTGTTATGCTGGATCGGTATACGTTTAAGGATACAGAGAAGGTAACACTAGGAGAAGGGGATTTCGTTGTTCTTACCATCAAGGAAGATCCAAAATTTCCTGCTCGTGGACTTGGATTTATCCTAGATATTGATTGGGAGTCCAAAATGGCAACGGTAGTCGTAGATGAAGAGTTTCGCGGTGTGCTTGATGATTCTGAAGAAGCTAAAACAGGAATCATTAGAAAGTCACTCGATGTCATTGAAAAACCTCTAGAAGTGTTTTATGAGCAGATTGCTAAACGAAACGCAACGGGCTTAGCTTCAGTTGAAAAAACAGAGGAAAAGCGGAAGGAATGGTTTGAGAAGTTTTATCAAGAATTATCGAGCCTGAACTTTATTCCAGCAGGACGAGTACTTTATGGTGCAGGAGCAGATACAGATGTAACGTACTTTAACTGTTATGTTATGCCGTTTGTACAAGATTCTCGTGAAGGAATTTCTGAGCACCGCAAGCAAGTGATGGAAATCATGAGCCGTGGTGGGGGGGTTGGAACAAACGGTTCAACTTTAAGACCACGTAATACGCTTGCAAAAGGTGTGAACGGAAAATCATCCGGATCGGTATCTTGGTTGGATGATATTGCGAAGTTGACACATTTGGTTGAGCAGGGCGGATCACGCAGGGGCGCTCAGATGATAATGTTAGCGGATTAAAAGATGCACTAGTCCGCATTGTTCAGACAATGAGCAATTAGTAAATCGGGTGAATTGCGGGAAAATCCTTAGAGGCTAGCAAGCCACAACGTGACTGGAAACGGTGGGCGTGATGGCTATAAAAATTGCTATGCATTGGACAATCTGCAGCCAAGCGTCATTGGGCCTAGGTGATGGCGAAGGTTAAACGACTAGAGAGTGAGTCCCAACAATAAACTCTCATAAGCGCCCGACCCCTAACAGTTCAAGCTGAGGGTGATGATATAGTCTAGTCCGGCTGCTTAAAACGCAGTGAAATATTCCGAAAGGAACGGTAGGTACGTGGCATCCAGACATCATTGAATTCATTATTTCAAAAATGCAAAATCCAAGAATCCTTCGCTTCTTGATTGAAAATACTCAAGACGAAACGATTAAAAAGCATGCAAAAGAAAAGCTAAAATTCACTCCTTTGACATTGCAAGAAGAAGCAATGTACCAAGGGATTGTTAATTATAAAAATATTCCTGGTTTAGGCGGTTTCAGTGCAGATATTATCAGAGCAGCTGAAGAAAAGCTTGAGACAGGTGGAAATTATACAGTCCACAATTCAGAGTTCCTTACTGGTGCTAATATCTCAATTACCTTAACAAAGGAATTCATGGAAGCTGTCGAAAACGATGCTGAATTTGAGTTACGCTTCCCTGATGTTGAATCCTATGATGCCAAAACAATGAAAATCTACAATGAAGAATGGCATAAAGTAGGCGATGTTCGCGAGTGGGAAAAGCTCGGATATAAAGTGCGCACATATAAGAAAATCAAAGCAAAAGAGCTTTGGAATCTTGTCAATATCTGTGCGACATACTCGGCAGAACCAGGCATTTTCTTTATCGATAATGCCAATGACATGACCAATGCACAAGCTTATGGACAGAAAGTTGTAGCAACAAACCCGTGTGGTAAACTGCTTGCCTCACGTTAAAAACCTTTTCTGATTGACTTGGAACCCTAACGTAAAGACGAGGGCAACAGGGCCGAACCACTCTTAAGTAGAGGTGGAGATGACTCCTTTAGGACGGTGAGAGACTGAGCGAAAAGGGCGGATATCCGCAAGCGACAGTCCGACACTCCTGGAGACAGGAGAAAACAGAGTGGAGCAGCCACTAGCACCATACAGTGTATGTAACCTTGCAGCGGTTAACCTTGCGGAAATGGCTGATAAGGAGAACAAAACTGTTAATTTTGAGAAATTAAAACGGACAGTAGAAGTTGGAGTAAGAATGCAGGATAATGTCATCGATGCCACTCCATACTTCCTTGCTGAGAATAAAAAGCAAGCTCTTGGTGAGCGTCGAGTTGGTCTTGGGGTTATGGGCCTTCATGATCTTCTCATCTACTGTGAAACTGAATATGGTTCAGAAAAAGGAAATGAACTAGTTGATAAGGTTTTCGAAACCATTGCGACAACAGCGTATCGTGCTTCTGTTGAGCTTGCAAAAGAAAAGGGAAGCTTCCCATTTTTGGATGGAGAAACAGCTGAAGATACAAATCGTTTAAGAAATGCTTTCATTAACACAGGGTTCATGAAGAAAATGCCTGAAGATGTACGTGAATCTATTCTTGAAAATGGAATTCGTAATTCACATTTGCTAACTGTTGCTCCGACGGGTAAATTGCTTGCCCCATATATTCGTAAGAATATAGCGTAAACTTGGCTATATGCGGGAAACTCTGGCGTATCTCTTGCTACCTGAGCCTTGCCAGCTCGTAATACAGGTAAAAATGCAAGAGTGTAGGTAAACACCTTACCAGACAATCCGCAGGGAAGTCGTGGCTGACCCCTCAACGACTACATGCCGAGCAGCCGTATTCATTCGGTTGATGATATAGTCTGACCCATATGGCGACATACGGAGCGGGTACTGATAATCCCGCCCTCTATTTGCGAATAGAGAGTAACAAACGTGAGCACCGGAACAATGGTTGGCGTTTCAACAGGACTTGAGCCGTACTTCTCCTTCTCTTATTTCCGAAGCGGCCGTCTTGGTAAATTTATCGAAGTAAAAGCAGATATTGTCCAAGAATATCTAGATGCAAATCCAGAAGCTGATGCAGAGAATCTGCCAAACTGGTTTGTTGCGGCAATGGAATTAGCTCCAGAAGCCCACGCGGATGTACAATGTATTATCCAGCGTTGGATCGACAGCTCCATCAGCAAGACGGTAAACGCACCAAAAGGATACAGTGTTGAACAGGTTGAAAAAGTGTATGAGCGCCTGTACAAAGGTGGCGCAAAGGGAGGGACAGTCTATGTTGACGGTTCCCGTGATACCCAGGTTCTAACGTTAAAAGCTGAAGAAAACAGCTTTGAGGAAGATAAGGTAACGAAAAAAGAAAAGTCAAAACAGCATGTTGTTTTAGTTGATACCATTAACGAACTTCGCTCTACAAATGTAACAATCGGCTCTGAGGTAGGAGATACATGCCCAGTTTGTCGCAAAGGGGAAGTTAAAGATATTGGTGGCTGTAATACATGCACAAACTGTAATGCTCAGTTAAAATGTGGCCTATAAAAAATATATCTTACCCAAATGTGTAGTTTTGAAATAAAGTTGCGATATTTTAAAAAATCACGATGTTTATAAAAAAGTTGGGAAGAATTACCTCTTTGGATATTTTTGTCTAAAGGGGTGTTTTTTTATGTCTAAAAGAACAAGAACGTCTAAAATCGACAAATGGATTAAAGTAGGTCGTGGACCTGGCATTGGCTCAGAATAAAACGTGGTTGAATATTCAAGATGGTTCCTTCGTTAGAACGCTCTCCCGATTGAAAGGAATCAAAAACAAGAAGGCAGCACGAATTCTTGTCCGAGTTTGAACGAAATTACTTTTATTTATCTGAATACTGGGGTTTCCGTTGGAAGAAACAATGGTCATTGCAGATGAGTTAGGTATTAAACATCCTACAGATACTAAAACGAATGAACCAATTGTGATGACAACTGATTTTTTATAAACTTTAGATAAAGGACAAGTCGTGTTTGAGGTTGCTCGAACAATCAAGATGAAAGAAGAATTGTTAAATGAGCGGGTTCTTGAGAAGCATGAAATAGAAAGAGAGTATTGGCAGCGAAGAGATATTGATTGGGGTATTGTAACAGAAGAAGAAATTGCAAAAACGAAGGCACGTAATATTAGTTATATACATGACTATCTTCTTTACTTTAATTGGGAAGATGGTTGGTTGGGAAATAAATATAACATACCCTGAAGAAATGAGAAAGTTGCGTGGATGGATTGTAACTTAGCAGAAAACTATATGCATATTCCAATCGATTTAAAAGGACTAATTAATAAAAAGTTAACAATCCCAAATGTTTTTAGAGGGAAAGTTGTTCATAAATCATAAATCGACTAATAGGTGCTATCTAATAACAAGGATTAGCACTTATTTTCTTTTTAAGATAAATTATTGAATAAATAAGGAATCGATGTATATCTAAAATTAATAACACTGATTTATTATTGGTAAAAATAATTCGCAAAGTGAAGGAGAAGAAGCTTATGGTTGAGCAAATAAGGATTTTAGTAGTAGAAGATGATAATGATATAAATCAATTACTATGTAACATTATTAGAAAAAGTGGCTACTCTCCTCAGCTTGCATTTTCTGGTACAGAAGCAATGCTCTATTTGGAAAAGAAGGATTGGGATATGGTATTGCTCGATCTTATGCTTCCAGGGATGTCTGGAGATGTAATTCTTACAAAGATTGCTGAACACAGTAATATCCCAGTTATCATTATTTCTGCAAAATTGGATCAACAAACAAAAATAAGTATGTTAAGAACAGGAGCAGACGATTATATTACAAAGCCCTTCGATAATGAGGAGGTTTCTGCCAGAATCGAATCTCATTTAAGAAGATACCAGCGAATAAATAAGTTACCAAACACGAAGAAACTAATACATAAGGATATTGAAGTTGATTCAGAAGCGAGAACTGTATGTGTACAAAGGCAGGAACTAAATTTTACAGCACGTGAATACGAGATATTGGTTCTTTTAATGTCATCACCAAAGAAGGTTTTCACAAAGAAAAATTTGTTTGAAAGTGTTTGGAAAGAGGCGTTCTATAGGGATGACAATACGATTAATGTACATATAAGCAACATACGAAACAAGTTGGCAGCCATTAACCCAGATGAGCAATATATCGAGACCATTTGGGGAATGGGGTATCGACTTAAAACTTAAGGTTTTCTTAAGATTCTCCTTAAGAGTCTGTTAAGGTTTCCTTTCTATGCTAAAAGCATCATGTTGAGGAGGGAAATTCATGAGCGATTATGTACTGAAAACAAGTAACTTAACAAAACAATTTAAAAATCAAGTTGCTCTAAATAAAGTGAACCTATCCATTAAAAAAGGTTCCATTTATGGTTTCATTGGACAAAATGGTGCTGGAAAGTCTACATTTATTCGAATTGTTACAGGTCTTGCTAGTCCAACTACTGGGTCCATTGAATTATTCGGGCAAAGCAACGGTCAGGAACTCATTAAGGCTAGGAAGCGGATTGGCACAATCATAGAAGGACCGGCATTATATCCACATATGACTGCTGCTGAAAATTTAGAAGCACACCGGCTTTTAAAAGGAATTCCGGGGAACGAATGTGTAGAAAGAACGCTTGCAATAGTAGGTCTTCAGGATACAGGGAAAAAGAAGGCAAAGAACTTTTCATTAGGTATGAAACAGAGGCTTGGAATAGGCATAGCTTTACTTGGAGATCCTGAATTTTTAATTCTTGATGAGCCTATCAACGGCCTAGATCCGATGGGGGTCGTTGAAATACGTGAGTTATTGAAAAAATTAAATCAGGAATATGGTATGACCATTTTAATTTCCAGCCATATATTGAGTGAATTACATTTACTTGCCACCCATTATGGGATTATTCATAAAGGTAATTTATTGGAACAATTAACGGTAGATGAGCTAAATGCAAAATGTCAGCAATTTTTGCATATCAAAGTAAATAATCCTGAAAAGGCTGCCACTATTATTGAAACAATGCTTTCAACAAATAACTTTGAAGTCATGCCAGATGGTTGTATTAAACTATTCGACTATGTTGATACCCCTGGGAAGGTTTCCTCCATTCTTGTAAATGAGGGACTGGTCATTGAGCAACTCATGCCAATTGGACAGGATTTGGAATCTTATTTTATGAATCGTATTGGGGGTATTCATCGTGGATAATCTATTTAAGGCAGAATGGTTTAAATTGAAGAAAGATCGATCACTTTGGACATTAATCATCATTCTAACGGCTGTTAGTCTTTCCTATCCTTTATTAATTGTATTTGATGAGGGAGCAGGTGCAATTAAGGTAATGGATTTTTATCGAAATACCATCCTCGAGGGAAATAACTATGTCATAAGACTTGTTCCTTGTATATTAGCCGGCTTCTTTATATCTAGCGAATATTCAATTGGAACGATGAAAAGTATTGCTGCTTCTGGAAATAGTAGGGTCCGCCTTTATTTTGCAAAATTGATTGTCTACTCCATTGGTGCTATTTTAATTTCATTGATTTTTCCCATTATTTTTACGGGAGCTGTCTCAGTTTCCCTTCAATTTAATGGAATGCCGGGAATCGGATACTTTGCAGGAACAATTGGATTAACCATTCTTTATACAATAGCATTTGCGTCAATGATGGCTTTGTTTGCCACAATCTTTACTGATAGTGGGAAGGCAATCGGCTTTATGCTTATCTTTTTCATTATTTTTGATAGTATTTTATATTTATTGAGTGGTGTATCCCCGGTATTTGAAACCATTTTTAACTATTCTGTATTTAAGTTATTTTTAGATATAGTAAATCTAGACACAGTCCATGGTGCTGAAATGATTAAATTGATTCTAACTCCAGTTGTAACTTTTGTAGCTTTCGGAATTTTGGGGAGTATTTTATTCCATAAAAAGGAAATAAAATAACGGATGGTGGGTGAGAGAAATGATCTATGTGACAATGATTTTAATTTTTATTGCATTATTTATTCTCATCCGCCTTATTTTCCTGAAAAAAGAAATAAGAAGTGTTACTGAACAATTACAGGAGAGACACCACGATGAAATAGATAAGAAAATAAGGCTTTCTTTTTTTGATAAGGATTTAGAAAAGATGGCGAAGGAAATTAATGTTCAAATAGATGAAACGAAGAAGGCCAACGCACAAAAAAGACGTACAGAGAATGAGTTAAAGCAAGCCATTTCAAATATTTCACATGATATTCGTACACCGATGACTTCTATTTTGGGGTATATTCAATTTCTGGAAGATGATCATATTCCTTCTGAAATAAGAAAAGAGTATATTTTGATTGTAAAAAATGGTGCATTAAGGCTAAAAGTGTTACTAGAAGACTTTTTTGAACTGTCTGTTATCGAGTCAACAGATTATCCATTAAAGCTAGAATTCATTCAATTAAATGATTTAGTTCTGGAGGTTTTGGTAGGGTTTTATGAAGAATTCAATCAAAAAAATATTCAGCCGACTATTAATATTCCAAAGGACGATATAAGGGTTAAGGCTGATTCTTCTGCAGTAAAGAGGGTAATTGAAAACTTGGTTACAAACGCTTTAAAGCATTCCACTGGTAATGTAACAATTACTCTGAAAAGTACCCATTCCTTTATTGAGCTTACGGTTAGCAATCCAGCTTCGCAATTAAAGGAAGAAGATCTTTTTCACTTGTTTGATCGCTTTTATAAGGCAGATCAATCAAGAAAGGGAAAAGGAACAGGACTCGGATTATCCATTGCAAAAAGTTTAATGGAAAAAATGAATGGAAATCTTTCTGCGGAATTGAAAGACAACCAATTATTTATGAAATGTAGGTGGAAAATCTCAGAATACCAAAAGAGCAAGAATTGTTGAACTGAATGCCCTAAAGAGAGAGAGTTTAGTTAAATAAGAACTGCGGTAAAATGATGCTGTTAAATTCTTACTTAGGTGTTGATGCTGAATAATCGTAAAGCAAAAAAATATGACAATCAAAACTTATTCGATTTTAGAAAAAAGCAAATTATATCGAGTAAATGATATTGATTAGAGATGTTTTCTAATCAAAATTTTTGAAGTAATCCTTCAATAAACGGGGGCGTTTGTGGAAGAGCTAATCGCAGAAAATGATCAAACTTTTTTGTAAAATTTGTGAAATATTTTACAGAAAAAGAACCCGTTTTGATCAATCTTTTTTCAAAACGGGTTCTTTTTTAGTTGCGAAAGATGTGGCTTTGTGAGGTATTTTTGATCAAACTTTTTTTAAAAGCTACAAGAGGATGGAAAAAATTTTCCATCCTCTTTTCTCATTTCTAGCTCATACTAACGGTACAGAAGAACGGAGAAATGAGGGATATAAAAAATGGAGCCATTTTTACCACAGCTGGTTTATATAGAGCCTCGTGCGCTAGAATATCCTCTCGGGCGAGAGTTAAAAGAGAAATTTGAAAAGATGGGGGTAGAAATTAGAGAAACTACATCCCACAATCAAGTAAGAGGGATTCCTGGGGACAATGAACTCCAAAAATATCGGAATGCAAAATCAACTCTCGTTGTGGGGATAAGAAAGACGCTAAAGTTTGATACCTCCAAACCATCGGCTGAATATGCCATTCCGCTTGCGACTGGTTGTATGGGACATTGTCATTATTGTTATCTACAAACAACCCTTGGGAGTAAGCCATATATCCGAACATATGTAAATCTGGATGAAATTTTCGAACAAGCTGAAAAGTATATGGAGGAGAGGAAGCCCGAGTTTACAAGGTTTGAGGCCGCATGTACCTCTGATATCGTCGGAATAGATCATCTTACACATTCTTTAAAGAAAGCAATTGAGTATTTTGGAGAATCAGAATATGGGCAACTTAGATTCGTAACAAAATTTCATCATGTTGACCATTTACTTGATGCTAAACATAATGGAAAGACTCGCTTTCGCTTTAGCATTAATTCCAGATATGTAATTAAGAATTTTGAGCCTGGAACTTCCTCCTTTGATGAACGAATTGAGGCAGCGCGAAAGGTAGCCGGGGCTGGATACCCACTAGGATTTATTGTTGCTCCGATTTATCGTCACGAAGGCTGGGAGGAAGGATATCATGAATTGTTTGAACGTCTCCATCAGTCTCTTGAAGGAATTAATCACGATGATATAACGTTCGAACTGATTCAACATCGTTTCACAAAACCAGCGAAAAAGGTCATTATGAAACGATATCCCAAAACAAAATTGGAGATGGATGAAGAAAAACGTAAATATAAATGGGGTCGTTATGGAATTGGCAAATATGTGTATCAGACGGATGAGGCCAAGGAACTTGAGACCTCTATACGAGAGTCGATCCATCACTTTTTCCCTAAAGCAGAAATACAGTATTTCACTTGATGGGATTTTTTTGCTTGTACGCCGTACTATTTTACACACAAGTCGCTTAAAAATGTAACAAGCAAGTTACTGATTGGAGTGGACTTGTATGTATATAGACGGCGTTTTTTCAGGGGGAGGAATAAAGGCGTTCTCTCTCATTGGGGCTTGTCAAGCAGTAGAGGAAAAGGGCTTACGCTTTAAAAGGGTTGCAGGTACGAGTGCGGGGTCCATCGTGGCTGCCCTTATTGCAGCAGGTTATACAAGTAATGAGATGGCTGAGCTGGTTGATGAATTAGATTTAAAAAGTTTTTTGGACTCCCGAAATACCTTCCTTCCATCGGGATTAGCAAAATGGTTGTTTATCTATTGGAGACTGGGGCTGTATAAAGGCAAAGAGTTAGAGCGCTGGATTGAGGAAAAGCTTTCAGCTAAAGGGTTAAGAAGATTTGGGGACCTTCCTCCTGAAAGTTTGCGAGTGATTGCCTCTGACTTAACTAATGGGACGATGATGGTTTTACCGGATGATTTACCGAAGTATGGGATTAACCCACAAACATTTCCCATTGCAAAAGCAATTAGAATGAGTTGTAGCCTCCCTTTCTTCTTTGAACCAGTCAAGATTAAAGATTATCAAGGCGCAACTGTCATCGTAGATGGTGGTGTCCTTAGTAACTTTCCGATGTGGCTGTTTGATAAGGAGAATGTCAAAAAAGTTAGGCCTGTGCTCGGATTAAAACTTAGTCATCATTTGAGCGAACACCCTCGTCATAAAATTAATAATGCGATTCATATGTTTGAGGCGCTATTTGAAACAATGAAAGATGCCCATGATGCAAGATATATATCACGTAAACATGAGAGAAACATTATTTTTATTCCAACTGACGGAATTATGACGACCGAGTTTGAATTAACGGAAGAAAAGAAACAAGCGTTAATACAGGTGGGGAGGGATTATGCAAATCGCTTTCTTAAGAGCTGGGGGTATTAAAAAAATCGGACTCAAAACGAGGCCCGATTTTTTTTCTTTCCTTTTCTTCCTTCGATTACGGTAAGGTGCGAGGTATCTTTTCTCTTTTTTCTTGCTGCCGATAGTGATCCAATTGACGTACGTTTAGTAGGAGTTGATTGTTCCTTCGTTTGATAGCGTTTCTTTGACCGTTTCGCTGCTTTTTTAAAGGCCCTTTGCTCATGGTTCTTTGAAGGGCTAGCTTGTGAAAATCGCTTTACTAAGAAAAAGATTACTCCGACAACTATTGCCATCCCTGCAATCATTTTAATAAAACCACCTGGGTCTGAAACGAGCTTTGAAATGATTCCGATTGCTGCTAGTACGATTAAACCCAAGACTATATAAAATGAAGTTTGATTTTTCAAAAAAGCCACCTCCCTAAAAGCATCATGAGCATTTTTATTCACTTTTAAACTTGGTCGAATAATTATTTTTATACAATTTCTTCAGTCTCCCGATATATTCCTGCTATTAGATTCAGGTAAAGAAATTTTTTTGTGAAATTAAATTGGTAACTGTTTTATTCCTATCTATATTTTACCAAATAAAAGCGTAAACCTCTAGGTCTATTTGCATAATGACATAGCAAATTATCTAGGAAAAGAATGTAAGGTTTAAGGTGTCATGGGCATAATAACAAACGGAGGTGCTAGCTATGGCAGAAAATCAAAAGCGACTTGAACAAAATAAACATGAAAAGCCCATGTCCTTTATTTCTATGGTTGTCTTAACGGGTTTATTTGGGGGGATTTTATGGAGTTCGATCGCTTTACTCGCTTATGTGTTTAACTTTACAGATGTGCGTCCGAATTTAATTCTTGAACCATGGGCACTTGGAGATTGGAAGAAAGGATGGATTGGCACTGTTTTTTCTATTTTAATCATTGGTGTTGTATCTATTGTGGCATCCTTAATTTATTATGCACTATTAAGAAAATTTAATAATCTCTGGGTTGGTTTGATTTACGGTGCAGGATTATTTTTGCTTGTTTTTTATGTATTGAATCCAATTTTCCCTGGGATTGACTCATTTTGGAAGTTATCAAGGGATACATTGATTACCACAGCATGTATTTATGTTTTATATGGGGTATTTATTGGTTACTCAATTTCATTTGAAGAAGCTGAGCGAAGTGCCACTGATGAAAAACAAAAGGAAAGCCCCGCATAAATCTTGAGGTAGTTGCAAAGAAAATAGTTATGGTAGAATGTTCTTATTGAACATTCTTTTTTGAAGTGTGAGGAGAGGGGATTTATAATGGGAAAATTACAAAAAATCCAAAATCGTATAAAAGAATTAGGGCTAGATGGGCTACTAATTACTAGTAACTACAATCGAAGATATATGACTGGTTTTACAGGAACAGCAGGTGCTGTATTAATTACAACTGAGAAAGGACTATTTATCACAGACTTCCGCTATACAGAGCAGGCAGAAAAACAATGTGCAGGGTACGAAGTGGTAAAACAGAGTGGTAGCATTGCTTCTGAAGTAGCTGAGCAGGCTAAAAAAATGGGTTTGAAAAGAATAGGGTTTGAGGAAGACCATGTTACTTTTTCTGCATACAAGGTATTTGAAAAGGAGATAGCAGCGGAACTTATTCCTGTTTCTGGCGAAATTGAAAAGTTACGCTTGATAAAGGATGGGACAGAGATTAAGATATTAAAGGAAGCTGCAGACATCGCTGATGCTGCGTTTAAGCATATTCTCGACTTCATTCGTCCTGGTAAAACAGAATTGCAAGTGTCGAATGAATTAGAGTTCTTTATGAGATCTTTGGGAGCTAGTTCTTCTTCTTTTGATATCATCGTTGCTTCTGGTTTTCGTTCAGCCCTCCCTCATGGAGTAGCTAGTGATAAAGTAATTGAAACAGGCGATTTTGTAACCCTTGATTATGGGGCTTATTATAAAGGGTACGTTTCGGATATTACGAGAACAGTTGCTGTAGGGAAGCCAACAGATAAGCTTAAGGAAATTTATGAGATTGTTCTGGAAGCTCAACTACGTGGAGTTAATGGGATTAAACCAGGTCTAACTGGCAAAGAAGCTGATGCATTAACAAGAGACTATATTACCGAAAAAGGGTATGGTGAATATTTTGGTCATTCTACAGGCCATGGAATTGGACTAGAGGTGCATGAAGGCCCTGGTTTATCTGTGAAATCAGACATTGTGCTTGAAAAGGGAATGGCTGTAACAGTTGAACCTGGAATATACATACCTGGCCTTGGTGGTGTGAGAATAGAAGACGATATCATCATCACGGAGAACCATAATGAAAGGCTAACCCATTCACCTAAAGAGCTAATCATTCTTTAATAAAGGCTAGGAGGATTTATTTTATGATTTCAGTTAATGATTTTCGTACAGGCTTAACAATTGAAGTAGACAACAGTATTTGGCGTGTTATGGATTTCCAACATGTTAAGCCAGGAAAAGGTGCGGCATTTGTGCGTTCTAAACTACGTAATCTACGTACTGGTGCGGTTCAAGAAAAGACATTTCGTGCGGGTGAAAAGGTTGCTAAGGCACAAATTGATAACCGCAGAATGCAGTATCTTTATGCAAGTGGTGACCAACATATTTTCATGGACAATGAATCTTACGAGCAAATTGAGTTACCTGCATCGGCTATTGAGTATGAATTGAAATTTCTAAAAGAAAATATGGAAGTGCAAATCATGATGTACCAAGGGGAAACTTTAGGGGTTGAGCTTCCGAATACAGTTGAACTCGAGGTAACTGATACAGAACCAGGTATTAAAGGTGATACTGCTTCAGGTGGTACAAAACCTGCTACTCTCGAAACGGGCTTAACGGTTAACGTACCATTCTTTGTCAATCAGGGAGATCGTTTAATCATTAACACAACAGACAGTTCATATGTATCGCGTGCATAAGCAAAAGAACCTGCTCACACTTTTATGTGAGCAGGTTCTTTTCTTTCTTCAATTGCCCTCGTGTTTATTTAGAGTTCTCTACCTGTAGCTCCTGGAGATTTTTCTGTATTTCTTCCACTATTATATTTGGGATTTAATCCCTTCGTTCGGTTGTTATGGTCATCGCCGATATACCTATTTTTCAAGTCTCTTTGCTCCTCTTGAAAGTGTTTGTGTTCGTTTACCATCCATATTCCTCCTTTTTTGTTTCCAAAAGGTATTGTGTAGTCCTTCCTAATAGGAAGGATTTTTTTTATTGTCTCCTCTTTCTCACATGTAAGTCATAATGTGTCCAAGCTAGCATACATTTTAAGTAGTGAGAGGGATTATTCAGGAGGAGTAGATATGCAGGAGATTCTGTCTTTTTTACCAAAACGGATTGTGGAAGCTCTGGAAGCAATTTCTCAAGTTCAAGGAGATAAAGTTGAGGAAATTAGGGTTAGGATTGGCAGACCTCTTGAAGTAGTTGCAGAAGGTTTTCCAAGTTTCTTACCATACTTTGTTACTCATGAGGACGGAGTTCAACTCTTAAATAAACTAGGGAACTTTTCGATGTATACCCTTGAAGAAGAACTAAAAAGGGGTTATATCACGATTGCTGGTGGTCACCGAGTGGGGCTCGCAGGAAAGGTCATCCTTGAGAATGGGAAGGTAAAAGCGATTCGGGATATCTCATCCTTTAATATCCGGATTGCTAGGGAGAAAATCGGCATCGCAGAGCAGTTACTTCCCTTCATATATACGAAAGATTGGCAGCATACAATCATCATTGGTCCGCCACAAACGGGAAAAACAACCTTACTTCGTGATGTCGCCAGGGTAATCTCTACAGGGATAGAAAAAGAGAACGTCCCTCCCATGAAAGTCGGGATTGTCGATGAGCGATCAGAAATTGCGGGGTGTGTACACGGAATTCCACAACTTACATTTGGACCTAGAGTTGATGTTCTTGATGCCTGTCCAAAAGCGGAAGGAATGATGATGTTAATCCGCTCCATGAGTCCTGATGTTTTGGTAGTGGATGAGATAGGGAGAGAAGAAGATGCGGCAGCCATCATGGAAGCCGTTAATGCGGGGATAAAATTAATGATGACTACCCACGGTAATAGCCTAGCAGAGATTCGGAAACGCCCTTCGTTACAGCCAATCATTGATATGGGGATATTCACAAGATTTGTTGAGCTTTCAAGGTCATTAGGTCCAGGTACAATTTCCTGTATTAAAAATGAAAAGGGTCATGAAATCGCCCGAAAAGTGAGCGTGACTTAAATGATCAAATTAATCGGAGCTGCCCTTATTATTGTTGCAACATCTTGGACGGGCATGGAGGCAGCCAAGCAATTAAGTGAGCGTCCAAAGCAATTGCGTCATTTAAAAGCTGCACTACAGTCGTTAGAGGCTGAAATTATGTACGGACATACACCGCTTCATGAGGCCTCACGAAAACTTGCCTCTCAGTTATCTAAACCTATCGCTTTGCTCTTCGAATCCTTTGCTGAAAAACTTATGGAATCAGAGACAACGGTGAGGAACGCTTGGGAGGAAAGCTTAAATGAAATTTGGAAAAAGACGGCCCTTAAACAGGGGGAATATGAGATTCTACGACAGTTTGGGGAGACGCTAGGACGTCATGATAAGTATTCCCAACAAAAACAAATCAACCTAGCCATTACACATTTAGAAAGAGAGGAAGGAGATGCCTACGAGAGGCAGTTGAAATATGAAAAAATGGTTAAAAGCCTAGGCTTTTTATCTGGATTGCTATTAATTATTTTATTGATGTAACGATTAGGGGGCAGACGAGATGGGTTTGGATGTTGATATTATTTTCAAAATCGCCGGTGTAGGCATTGTTGTGGCGTTTCTCCATACGATTCTTGATCAAATGGGAAAAAAAGAATATGCCCAATGGGTAACGTTATTCGGCTTTATATATATCCTTTTTATGGTTGCATCGATTGTAGATGACCTCTTCGAGAAAATTAAATCTGTGTTTCTATTTCAAGGATAAGGGAGGGCTTAGAGATTGAAATCATACAGATTATTGGGGTTGCTTTAGTCGCTACCTTTCTTGCCCTTATTCTAAAGGAACAAAAGCCTAATTTTGCCTTTTTACTGATTGTCTTTACAGGCTGTGCCATCTTCCTTTTTCTAGTCGATCAGATTTATTTAATTATTAATATGATTGAGCAACTAGCTACGAACGCAAAAGTGAACCTCATTTATGTGGAAACGATTTTGAAAATTATTGGCATCGCTTATATTGCAGAATTTGCCGCACAAATTACCAAGGATGCTGGGCAAGGGTCGATTGCTTCGAAAATTGAGCTAGGGGGAAAAATACTTATTCTTGCTACAGCCATTCCAATTTTAACTGTGATGATTGAGACGATTATTCAGTTAATCCCTGGATAAGCAGGGAGGAGGAGCTAATCATGTTTGGGGAAATTATCAAGCAAAAGATGCAGCTAACTTTTAGTATTGTACTTGTCCTTTTTTTCTTATCCTGCACAGGTGTACAAGCTAATACAGATGAGGACAAGCCAGAAGGTCTCGTCCAAACAGAAGGAATAGCTAAAGAGCAACTTGATGCCTTGAATATAGACGAGCTTCAAAGGTTTTGGGAGGATATCCTTACTGAATATGGAGGATTCTTACCAGAAAGCCAAAAGGGAAGCTTATATGATTTTATTAGTGGTGAGAAGGAATTTAGTTTGAAGGACTGGTTAAAAGGAATTCTACAATTTATGTTCCATGAGTTTCTTGCGAATGGAAAGTTACTAGGTTCACTTGTTTTGTTAACAATTTTTAGTATCTTTCTTCAAACTCTTCAGAACTCCTTTGAAAAAAGCACCATCAGTAAGGTAGCATACTCGATCGTATTTATGGTATTAATCATCATTGCTTTAAACAGTTTTCACATTGTCCTTGACTATACAAATGAAACAATCGCGAAA
Source organism: Mesobacillus maritimus (assembly GCF_019749255.1). Lineage (GTDB taxonomy): Bacteria > Bacillota > Bacilli > Bacillales > Cytobacillaceae > Mesobacillus_B > Mesobacillus_B maritimus_A. Next base: position 195,127 of record NZ_JACWFH010000008.1, read on the forward strand.
ATGATCCATTTTATCCTAGGGTTAATCCCCCTTTTGTTAGCGTTAATTGTTTCATCCGGTGGATTTGTGTCTGCAGCTTTCTTTCATCCAGTTATCTTGTTTTTAATGAATACAAGTGGGATGTTCATTCAATATATCGTCCTGCCTCTACTTATGCTATCTGCTCTACTAAGCATTGTTAGTATTTTAACCGATCACTATAAGGTCACGCAGCTTGCTGGTTTACTTCGGAACTGGAGCATTGGCCTTCTAGGACTGTTCTTAACGGTCTTTCTAGGTGTGATTTCGGTTCAAGGAGCAGCGACAGCCGTAACTGATGGAGTGACATTACGAACAGCAAAATTCATGACTAGTAACTTTATTCCAGTGATTGGCAGATTTTTCACAGATGCAACAGATACAGTCATCAGTGCTTCTTTATTGTTAAAGAACACGGTTGGGATTGCAGGAGTAGCCATCGTCCTTTTAATAGCGGCTTTTCCAGCTGTGAAAATTTTGCTGATTGCTTTCACATATAAATTTGCAGCGGCTATTCTCCAACCGCTAGGAGGTGGCCCAGTAATAGCCTGTCTTGATGTCATTTCTAAAAGCATCATATATGTTTTTGCAGCACTTGCCATCGTTTCATTCATGTTTTTCCTGTGCATTACCGTAATTGTCGCTGCTGGAAATTTAACGATGATGGTTCGATAGGAGGAGCGAGGTTTGGATTTTTTAACAGAGTGGATCACGAATATTATCATTTTTATCTTGCTAGCAACTATCATCGATATGCTCTTACCCAATTCAAGCTTGCAAAAATACGTTAAAGTGGTCATCAGCTTACTGCTGATTTCAATCATATTATCACCCATCATGAAAATTTTCTCGAGTGATTTTGAATCGGCAATTGCCTCTATTTCCAATTACAATAGCAAAGTTGATGAAGAAAAAATGGAAAATTTAATAGAATTGCAGAAAAAAGAAATACAAGCCTCCCAACATGCATATATTTTAGAACAAACAGCTGTCCAATTAAAGATGGACGCAGAGGAGGAGTTGATGGAACAGTACGGGATGGAAATTGCAGAGATCCAAGTAGAAGCAGAAGAAATGGACGAGAACTTGTCTCCGGAAAGCTTGCAATCTATTACTGTTCAAATTGCAAAGGAAGGAGATCAGGAAGAAGCAGTCGCTGTAGTTAAGGAAATTAAAATTGATACTGCCGAGCCCCTTCCATCAGAACAAAACTCACAAAACACGGAAGAAATTAGTGCTTTTCTTGCAGAAAAGTGGAATGTTCCAAATGCGTCAATCGAAATTGTCATAGAAGGGGGGACATAACGTAACGATGGGCAATAATAAAGGGCCAATAAACTGGATAAAAGATCAGCTGACCAAAAAAGAGGACTCACAAGATAAAAAGGCAGCCAAATACCCCTATTTACTAATTGTCGTTGCATTTGGGGTTGCCATCATGCTGGTCGGCAATTTATTTTCAAGAGATACGACCCAAACAGATGGTATTCCAGCCTTTAATAATAATGCTAGTCAAGAAGATGAGCCGGCTTTCGGACAAAAGAAAACAGCTGAAAACAACATGATTGCCGATTATGAAGATGAATATGAACGAGAGCTAAAAGAGGCTTTGGAGACAATTGCTGGAGTAGATGAGGTCTCGGTAATCGTGAACGTTGATGCAACCGAAAAAAAAGTGTTAGAGAAAAATACCGTTACCCAATCGCAAACAACCGAGGAAACAGATCGAGAGGGTGGGAAACGAGGGGTTGAGGACCTCTCAAAGGACGAACAACTCGTCATCATTCGTGAGGGGGAAAATGAAACTCCAATAGTTCTAGAAACGAAGAAACCTACTATTAGGGGAGTCCTTGTTGTCGCAAAAGGAGCAGAAAATGTACAGGTCCAAAAATGGATTACTGAAGCGGTTACTAGAACACTTGATGTCCCTAGTCACCGGGTTTCAGTGCTACCTAAAAAATCTAAGGGGGATTAACGAATGTTATTAAAGAAACAAACAGTTTGGTTATTAACAATGCTAAGTTTGGTGGTTGTATTATCAGTCTATTATATTACCTCTCCGGAACCTAATCAGGGAAATCTAGCAACCGTTGAGGAACAGGAAGAAAATGCGGTTAATGAAGAGGCTATGGAAGAAGTTAAATCAGAAGATGGAGAAACAATTATCTCTGGTGTTGCTAGTGACGAGCAGTTTGAGGCGCTTCGTTTAGATCTTGAAGATGCCCGAAGTGAAATGAAAGAAGAATATCAAGAAATTGTTGCCTCTACAGATCTTCCTGTAGAACAAAGAAATGATGCTTATGAAAAAATGAAGGAATTAGATAATGTTTCTCAGAAAGAAGGAACCCTTGAAACATTGATCAAAACAATGGGTTATGATGATGCACTAGTAAGAGCAGATGGCGATAAAGTCCGTGTTACCGTTAAAGCGAAAGAACATTCCGCAGCCGAGGCAAACGAAATTATTCAAATGGTTAGAAATGAATTAGGTTCATTACAGGCGGTTGCAGTAACCTTCCAACCTGAAAAATAAAAGGATTAGAAAGGCCGGGTAGTCCAAAACCCCGGCCTTTTTTCTGTGTAATTGCATATGAAATAGACGTTTCCTTAAAGATTGTATAAAAATCATAATGATAGTTTCACATTTCTTCAAGTGAGGTATAAAATAGAAGTAATAGTCTGAATTGTCGTTAAGTAGATAGGATAATCGTACATATTGAATTTTCACATGGTATTATCGTATAGTATTAGTATCTAGTCATAAAACGATAGAGTAAAAGCACAGGAGCCTGTTCCGTTTCTTATTGTAAGGAGCTTGATGCTAGACTTTCTTTTATCTTTCGAGAAAGACTTATGCAGTATGGCTAGATTAAAAGTGAGCACCTATCCTATTTTTAAAAAACGAATTAAATTTACAACGTTTAGACTTTACTTATTACTATTGTCTGCTCAAAAATTAACCAAGGGGTGTGTAAAATGTTAAAAGTACAGGAAATCAGAGAATTAATTAAACTAGTCGATCAATCAAGCATTGATGAATTCAGTTATGAGGTCGAAGGTTCGAAAATTAAAATGAAGAAGAAGAGTGCTGGACAACAGGTAATTGTTGAGCCGGCGAGAGTTGTGACAGAAACACCGGCGCCAATCCAACCTGTTCAAACAGCTCCTGCAGCTCCTGTAGTACAAGTAGATGAGCAAAAACAAACTTCAAAAGAGGAAAATGTTCAGGAAACAAATTTACATAAAATCACTTCTCCAATGGTGGGAACCTTCTATCAATCACCATCACCAGATGCCGATGTTTATGTAAAGCCTGGCTCTAAGGTTAGCAAGGATTCAATTGTATGTATTGTCGAAGCAATGAAACTATTTAATGAAATTGAAGCAGAAGTGAATGGTGAAATTGTCGAGATACTTGTAAAGGACGGACAGCTTGTGGAATATGGCCAGCCTTTATTCCTTGTAAAGCCTGAATAAGGAGGGTAAATGGCATGATAAAAAAACTATTGATTGCGAACCGAGGAGAAATTGCTGTCCGTATCATCCGTGCATGTCGTGAGCTTGGGATTGAATCTGTTGCCGTTTATTCGGAAGCAGATAAAGAATCCCTACATGTACAGTTGGCCGATGAGGCATACTGCATTGGACCAAAAGCATCGAAGGATAGCTATTTAAATTTTACAAACATTGTCAGCGTCGCAAAGTTAACGGATTGTGATGCTATCCATCCTGGTTATGGATTCTTGGCCGAAAATGCTGATTTTGCAGAGCTATGTAGAGAGGTTAACATCATTTTTGTTGGTCCTACTCCAGAAGCAATTCAGAAAATGGGTACGAAGGATGTAGCGCGAGAAACGATGCGTGAAGCGAGTGTTCCGATTGTTCCAGGTTCTAGAGGAATCATAAACAGTCCGGATGAAGCAGTTGAACTAGCGGGTGAAATTGGCTATCCTGTAATCATTAAGGCAACTGCTGGGGGCGGCGGAAAAGGAATTCGTGTTGCCAGGACCGAACAAGAACTTATTAAAGGGATTAATATTACGCAACAGGAAGCAAATACAGCTTTTGGAAACCCAGGAGTCTATATTGAAAAATATATTGAGGACTTCCGACATGTTGAAATTCAAGTGTTGGCCGATAATTATGGGAATACCATTCATCTAGGTGAACGAGATTGTTCCATCCAAAGGAGACTGCAAAAACTACTTGAAGAAACCCCATCTCCAGCTTTGGACGAGGAAATCCGAGAAAAAATGGGAAATGCAGCAGTAAAAGCTGCAAAAGCTGTTGCTTATACAGGCGCTGGCACGGTAGAATTTATATATGATTACCGCAATCGTCAATTTTATTTCATGGAAATGAATACCCGTATCCAAGTGGAGCATCCTGTTACTGAGATGGTAACAGGAGTCGACCTCATTAAGGAGCAGATTAGAGTGGCATCCGGAGAGAGGCTTAGCTTAGAACAAGAAGAAGTTACTTTTAATGGTTGGGCAATCGAATGTCGGATCAATGCTGAAAACCCATCCAAAAATTTTATGCCGTCAGCTGGTAAAATTAAAATGTATCTTCCGCCAGGAGGCCTTGGTGTCCGTGTTGATTCTGCCGCATATCCGGGTTATACAATTCCACCATACTATGATTCGATGATTGCAAAGGTTATCGTTCACGGAAGTACACGTGAGGAAGCGATTAGCCGTATGCGAAGAGCGTTGTCCGAATTTGTCATTGAAGGGATTCATACTACGATTCCTTTCCATTTAAAATTGCTTAGCCATGAGCAATTTGTTGAAGGGCAGTTTAATACGAAGTTTTTAGAAATGTATGATGTGATGTCAGAAGAATAAATTAGGAGGTGCAAGCAATGAGTGAACAGCGTGTACTAGAAATGAGTCAAGGTGATAACAGTCTTGGAAAGGTTGAAATTGCTCCTGAAGTAATTGAAGTCATTGCAGGGATTGCCGCTTCAGAGGTAGAGGGTGTATCACAAATGCGTGGAAGCTTTGCGGCAGGTGTTGTTGAACGTCTTGGTAAAAAAAATCATGGCAAAGGGGTTAGGGTGGAACTTGCAGAGGATGGCATCAAAGTAGATGTTTACTGCTTGATGAAGTTTGGATTATCCATTCCAACCGTTGCTCAAAAGATCCAGGACAATATTCGTCAGGCTCTTTTAAATATGACCGCTCTTGAAGCGTCAGAAGTAAACATTCATGTTGTAGGAATACAATTTGAAAATCAGAAACCTGAGAATGAACTAGAAGTAGATATGTAAAAGGAAGACCAAAGACAGTCTCTCTGTCTTTGGTTTTTTGTTTTCAAATTTATTAATAGTCTTCTGTTAAAGACTTTTTAATAATCCAAAAGCCAATTTTAGCGTAAAAACAGCTAGTTATGTGGTCTTCAATACGTTTGCAGTCTTTTTATAATTGAATTCATTTTATAGGTAATAAATGAACTTGAAATAATCGTCGTTGCTATGCAAGTGCAACAAAGTTCCAGAAAAGAGCCTTGTTAAAAAATTCAGCAAATTGTATTCAAGCTGTTTAAGTTCCTTGATAATAGTAAAAATAATAGAGAAGCCATTCGCATAATGCCAATGGTATGCTATTATCTTGTTAGTGAGCGCTGACACCATAAAGGAGTTTTGAACATAATGAAAAGAAGAACAGCAAGAGAAAAGGCATTACAGGCCTTGTTTCAAATCGATATCAGTAAAGTTGAATCAAGCGAGGCAATTCAACATGTCCTTGAAGATCAACCGAACGATCAGTATTTAACAGGGCTCGTAGAAGGAGTCATTCAATATCAAGAAGAGATTGATCAAATAATCAAAGAGCATTTAGAGAAATGGACGATTGAACGTCTCGCTCATGTGGACAGAAGCATATTGCGTCTAGCCGTGTATGAATTGATGTATTGTAAAGAAGAAGTACCAGCAAATGTTGCTATGGACGAGGCAATTGAAATAGCCAAAATTTATGGGGATGACCAGTCTAGTAGATTTATCAATGGGGTACTATCAAAAGTTAAACAGGCTTTGTAATTGCTCTTCATTCTAACGCTGGTTAGTCCTTTAAGGGAATAAGGGGATGAGTAGACATGACGGCAGAAATCATTAATGGAAAAGAAATTGCAAAAAGAAAAAAACAAGAAATTTTTGTAGAGGTCGAAGAGTTAAAGAAATCGGGAGTAACGCCAGGTTTGGCTGTAATCCTAGTAGGGGATAACCAGGCATCCCAAACCTATGTAAGAAGTAAACAAAAGACCTGTAAGGAACTGGGCATGCACTCAGTCTTGATTGAGTACAATGAGTCTGTTAGTGAAGAAGAACTCCTGAGGAAAATTGAACAGTTAAATATAGACGGTTCGATTCATGGAATTCTTGTTCAGCTTCCTCTTCCAGACCATATTAGTGAAATGAAAGTAATAGAAACCATTTCACCAGAGAAGGATGTTGATGGATTTCATCCTGTAAATATTGGAAGAATGATGATCGGTCAGGAAGCATTTCTCTCGTGTACTCCTTACGGAATTCTCGTTTTACTTAAGGAGTCAGGTATAGAACTTGAAGGAAAGCATGTTGTCGTTGTTGGCCGGAGTAATATTGTTGGAAAGCCTGTTGGTCAATTATTACTTAATGAAAATGCCACAGTTACATATTGTCATTCTAGAACAAAAGGACTTGAAAAATTGACACAGGCAGCTGATATTATCATTGCCGCTGTTGGTAAAGCAGGATTTATAACGAAAGACCATGTAAAGCAAGGTGCGGTTGTCATCGATGTTGGAATAAACCGTAATTCCGAAGGGAAATTATGTGGAGATGTCGCTTTTGATGAGGTCAAGGAAGTGGCAGGCTATCTTACACCTGTACCTGGTGGTGTAGGACCAATGACCATTACGGTGTTAATGTATAATACGTTAAAGTCTGCTAGAGATTCCCTTTCCAAACTCCAGAGAACAAATAGTTAATCATACTGCCTATATCTGGCAAGTTTGTTTACTCCTTTCCACAAGATAGTGACGAATGGGGTTCCAAAACTTATAATAGATATAGGCAGTTTTTTACTGCATGATAAATATTTTACGTGTGAGATATAGGCAACACCAGCCAGCACTTAGCGATAGGCAGGGGTTTTATATGAAAGAACAACATCATTTAACTGTAACAGCATTAACAAAATACATAAAAAGGAAGTTTGATGCTGACCCACATTTGCAGGGGATATATGTAAAAGGTGAGATTTCAAACTTTAAGCAACACTCAAGTGGTCATATGTATTTTACACTTAAGGATGAAAAAGCCCGAATTCTTGCTGTGATGTTTTCGAGCTTTAGTCGATCAATGAAGTTTCGTCCGGAAAACGGAATGAAGGTGTTGATTCAAGGAGATATAACGGTGTATGAGCCGAGTGGTCAATACCAGATATACGTGAAAGAAATGTCACCTGAAGGTATAGGAGATTTATTTTTAGCCTATGAGCAATTAAAGGAACGGCTTGAAAAGGAAGGGCTATTTTCGCAACAATATAAAAAGGCGCTTCCGAAATTTCCTCAAACCGTCGGTGTCATTACTTCGCCAACAGGCGCTGCAATTCGTGATGTCATTACTACGATTAAGCGGAGATACCCGATTGCAAATATCTTGATTTTTCCAGCTCTTGTTCAAGGAGAACAAGGGGCACCCTCCGTTGTGAAATCGATTGAAGCGGCCAATAAAAACCAAGAAATTGATGTGTTAATTGTTGGTCGTGGTGGTGGGTCAATTGAAGAATTATGGACTTTTAATGAAGAGACTGTAGCGAGGGCTATTTTCGCATCAAGCATTCCTATCATCTCTGCGGTCGGGCATGAGACTGATTTTACGATTGCTGATTTTGTAGCAGATATGCGGGCACCAACTCCAACTGCTGCGGCAGAACTTGCCGTTCCACATATAGATGATTTAATGGAAAAAGTCTTGAACCGGCAAGCAAGATTGATCCGTGCAATGAAAGAGAAAGTGTCTGCTCAACAGAATAGATACAATCGATTGAAGAAGTCCTACGCCTTTCGATATCCTCAAAGGCTTTATGAACAAAAACTAGAACAAGTTGACCGCCTAACAGAATCACTTGTACGAAATGCAAGTAAATTGTCTGAAACAAAAGCAGAGCAACACTTACAATTAACAAAAAGACTTGAACGAAGGCATCCTGAAGAACTATTAAAGATTTCAAAGGATAAACACTTACACCTTACGAAAAGACTCGATAGGGCCATGACAGGAATTCTTTCTGAAAAACAAAAAGAATTTACTGCTGTCATTGCAACGCTGGAGGCTCTAAGCCCATTAAAAATTATGGAACGGGGCTATAGTCTTTCGTACTCTGAAGATGGAAAGTTAATTAAAAAGGTTTCACAAGTTAAAAAGGATGATTCCATTCGGGTCCAACTATCAGATGGACAAATCAACTGTATAGTCAGAAACGTGGAGGAGAGTGAAGGAAATGGCTGATGAAAAAGGATTAACATTTGAGGAAGCCATGGAAAAGTTAGAAGTAATTGTTGAAAAGTTAGAAGAAGGTGATGTACCTCTTGAAGAAGCTATTTCTTTTTACAAAGAAGGGATGGAGCTTTCAAAGCTATGTCATAATAAGTTAAAACATGTAGAGGGACAGCTTACGCAAATTCTAACGGATGATGGACAGGTTGTTGACTTCTCCATAAATGAGGAGGAATAAGTTTTGCAAACCGACCTACTCGAAACGTTCATAAGTCGCTATAAACCACTAGTTGAGAGTCGCCTTGGAGATGCTGTTACTCAGTTAGTGGCACCTGAGCCATTAAAAGATTCTATGCTTTATTCTCTTCAAGCGGGTGGAAAACGGATTAGACCGTTGCTCTTGTTTGCCACCTTAAAGGCGTTTGGAATTAAACCTGAATTGGGTGTTGACACGGCGGCTGCCATTGAAATGATACATACATATTCCTTGATCCATGATGATCTACCAAGTATGGATGACGATGACCTTCGTAGAGGAAAGCCAACCAACCATAAAGTTTATGGAGAGGCAACCGCAATTCTTGCTGGTGATGCACTATTAACTTTAGCATTTAAAATGATTGGAAGTATTAGTCCGGACATCGCCGATGCAAACGTAAAGCTCGCTTTAATTAATTCCCTTTCAGAAGCTGCAGGGGCAGAAGGAATGGTCGGGGGTCAGGTAGCTGATATGGAAGGCGAAGGAAAAAAGCTTACTTTAAAGGAACTAGAGTATATCCATATCAATAAAACAGGGCGTTTACTTGCTTACAGTGTATTAGCCGGAGCAGAAATAGCACAAGCGGACCGAAGTGTTAAAGAAAAATTATCAAAATTTGCTCATCATATAGGACTTGCTTTCCAAATAAGGGACGATATCCTAGACCTAGAAGGTACCGAAGAGGTTGTTGGAAAGCCGATAGGTAGTGACACCGGAAATGATAAAAATACCTATCCATCGCTACTATCACTTGATGGAGCAAAGAAAGCATTAACCGAACATATAGAGCTGGCGAAACAGTCGCTAACAACTACTGAATTGGATACAACTCTTCTAGAACAAATAACCGACCTTATCGGGCTAAGGAACTCATAAATAGGGAAGGCATTGAGCCACAAGGTTGATTATGCTATAATCCATCCTGATTACCTAAATGAACGTGCTATTAAGTCAGAAATGAAAGTGAGTGATCCGGAATGGATCTTTTATCAATAAAAGACCCTTCGTTCTTAAAAAATCTCTCCATCAAAGAGTTGGAATCACTAAGTAAAGATATCAGAACATTTTTAATTGAAAAGCTGTCTACAACCGGTGGCCATATTGGGCCTAATCTAGGTGTTGTTGAACTTACCATTGCCTTGCATAAATGCTTTGATAGTCCAAAGGATAAACTTATTTGGGATGTAGGACATCAGTCTTATGTGCATAAAATCCTTACTGGACGGGCTTGTCAATTTGATACTTTACGCAAGTATAAAGGCCTTTGTGGCTTTCCAAAGATGATAGAAAGTGAACATGATGTTTGGGAAACTGGACACAGTTCAACTTCTCTTTCTGCTGGGATGGGGATGGCTGTAGCTAGGAACCTAAAGGGAGAAAAATCGCATATTGTTCCGATTATTGGTGATGGTGCTCTAACAGGTGGAATGGCCCTAGAGGCTTTAAACCATATCGGACATGAAAAAGAAAAAATGATCGTTATTTTAAATGATAATGAAATGTCGATTGCCCCGAATGTTGGAGCAATCCATAATGTCTTAGGTCGTATGAGAACAGCAGGGAAGTATAATAAGGCTAAGGATGAACTTGAATTGCTCTTGAAAAAGATTCCTGCAGTCGGGAATCAACTTGCGGGCACTGCAGAGAGAATTAAAGACACGTTTAAGTATATGTTAGTCCCAGGAATGTTTTTTGAAGAGCTTGGATTTACTTATTTGGGTCCTGTAGATGGCCATAATTATGAAGATTTGCTAGAAAACTTAGCGTATGCTAAAAAATATGATGGTCCCGTATTACTTCATGTCCTAACGAAAAAAGGGAAGGGGTACCGTCCTGCTGAAAATGATAAAATTGGGACCTGGCATGGAACTGGCCCGTATAAAACTGAAACCGGTGATTTTGTAAAATCCGCTAACACTGCACCAGCATGGAGTTCCTTAGTAAGTGAGACTGTCCGAAGAGTGGCGAGGGAAGATAACCGAGTGGTTGCCATTACTCCGGCGATGCCTGTAGGTTCTAAATTGGAAGGATTTGCAAAAGAGTTTCCAGACCGCATGTTTGATGTCGGGATTGCCGAACAGCATGCAGCAACCTTTGCTGCAGGTCTTGCCACACAAAAAATGAAACCATTCTTAGCGATTTATTCGACATTCCTGCAGCGGGCCTATGATCAGGTTGTCCATGATATATGCCGTCAAAACTTAAATGTTTTTATAGGAATCGACCGTGCGGGTCTGGTTGGTGCTGACGGTGAGACCCATCAAGGGGTCTTTGATATAGCCTTCCTAAGAAACCTTCCGAATCTTGTTCTAATGATGCCGAAGGATGAGAATGAAGGACAGCATCTGGTTCATACAGCTTTAAAATACGATGATGGACCAATCGCTCTTCGTTTTCCACGTGGAAACGGCCTAGGTGTTCCATTGGATAAAGAGTTAAAAGAAATCCCTATTGGAACATGGGAAGAACTTAAAGATGGGGAAGATGCGGCGATCCTAACCTTTGGGACAACAATTCCAATGGCGTTAGAAGCGGCAGAGCAGTTAGAGAAAAAAGGGACATCTGTAAAGGTGATTAATTGTCGCTTTTTGAAACCGTTAGATCTTCCAATGCTTACTAATTTACTGGAAAGAAAAATGCCAATATTAACAGTTGAAGAGGCTATGCTTCAAGGTGGATTCGGTAGTTTTATTATCGAAACGACAAATGAACTAGGGTTCCATGAAGCGCGAATTGACCGGATTGGCATTCCAGATAAATTTATTGAACATGGAAATGTAGATGAACTCCTAGAAGAAATTAATCTGACGACAAAAGCTGTCGTTGAAAAAGTGACAAAGCTTGCTAGGCAAAAAGAAAAAAGGGCGTAAGGAATGAAAATTAGAAAAGAACGTTTAGATGTGCTGCTTGTAGAAAGAGGTCTTGTGGAGACGCGGGAAAAGGCAAAACGAGCCATTATGGCAGGGCTTGTCTTTTCAAACGAGGAGCGTTTGGAGAAGGCGGGAGAAAAAGTAAATGCCGATATCCCACTAACTGTAAAAGGGAATGTTCTTCCTTATGTTAGTAGAGGAGGTCTGAAGCTAGAAAAGGCCTTAAAGGTCTTTGATCTTGATGTGAAAGATAAGATTATGTTAGATATTGGTTCCTCTACTGGCGGCTTTACAGATTGCGCTCTACAGAATGGGGCAAAGCTGTCGTACGCTTTGGATGTAGGTTATAATCAACTTGCATGGAAGTTACGGCAGGACGATCGAGTGGTGGTTATGGAGCGAACAAATTTCCGCTATGTGACAGCATCCGATTTGACTTATGGCATGCCAGAGTTCGCAACGATTGATGTTAGTTTTATTTCCTTAAAATTAATATTGCCAGTACTAAAAAACCTGCTAGTTCCTGGTAGTAGTGTTGTTGCCTTGGTAAAACCACAATTTGAGGCTGGTCGGGACCAAGTAGGAAAAAAAGGGATTGTGAGGGACCCTAAAGTCCATCTGTCTGTGCTAGAAAATACTATTGAACTTTCATTGAAATCCGGTTTTAATGTTAAAGATTTATCCTTTTCCCCTATAACGGGTGGGGATGGGAACATAGAATTTTTGCTTCATTTAAGCCTGAAATCGACTGAAGGACCGGGAGACCAACTACTAGCCTTGGAACCTTCGCAGGTTGTTGCCCAAGCACATAGTGAACTGAAAACAAAACGAACAGAAGAACAGGACTAGCCTGTTTTAAGATTGTCGAGAAACTTTTTCTCGGCAATTTTTATTTTGGAAAGAATCTTGTGTGGAATTTGCAGACGACGTATTTAATTTGGGCCGAAGATAATCGGGGGAGGTTCTAAAGTCCTACGGTTCTCCGACAGGCAGCCCCTGTGAAAACCGAAGTGCATGGAAAGAGATTCGTTCACATGTTACATATCAAGGGACAAAAAGATTAAACTGTAGTTGACTTTGTAGAATGACAACGAATGATGATTGTACATTGTCGGAAAATCAGCTAACATAGGAAGTAGTTTATTATTATGTTTTCGTATTACTAGAGGTGATATTGATGAATAAAGGACAGCGTCATATTAAAATTCGTGAACTAATTGCGAATGAAGATATTGAAACTCAAGACGAGCTAGTTGACCGTCTAAAGCAGGATGGGTTCAATGTTACACAAGCAACAGTATCACGAGATATAAAAGAATTACATTTAGTGAAAGTGCCTCTCATTGATGGAAGATACAAGTATAGTCTTCCAGCAGATCAAAGATTTAATCCACTTCAAAAATTAAAACGATCTTTAATGGATGCATTTGTTCGGATAGATAATGCTTCAAATCAATTAGTGATGAAAACCATGCCAGGGAATGCGAATGCGATTGGAGCTTTAATCGATAAACTTGATTGGGAAGAAATACTCGGTACGATTTGCGGTGACGACACAATCCTGATTATCTGTCGAACGAACGAAGATACAGAAATAATAAAAAATCGTTTTCTCGAGATGCTTTAAGAAGAGGTGACATGGTTTGCTAAGCGAATTATCAATTAGAAATTTTGCTATTATCGAGTCCCTCTCTGTTTCTTTTCAAAAGGGATTAACGGTTTTGACAGGAGAAACTGGTGCAGGGAAGTCAATCATTATTGACGCAGTCCACCTTCTCGTGGGAGGACGTGGTTCAGCGGAGTTTGTTCGTCATGGTGAAGATAAAGCTGAAATAGAAGGCTTATTTTTTCTTGATTCTGAAACCCACCCTTGCTATGCCAAAGGAAAGGAATTTGGGATTGAAGTTGAAGATGGAATGATTGTTTTGCGTCGAGATATTTCTAAAAACGGAAAGAGTATCTGTAGAGTGAACGGGAAGTTAGTGACAATCGCTATACTGCGTGAAATTGGCTCAACGCTAATTGATATTCATGGTCAGCATGAACACCAGGAACTAATGGATGAAACAAAACATATCAATTTGTTAGATCAATTTGGTGCTAAGGATATTTATCCAGCTTTATCCGAATATCAAGCGGTTTTTAAGTCTTATGAACACACGCTGAAAAAGTTAAAAAACCTTAGTGAAAATGAGCAACAAATTGCTCATCGTCTGGATTTAATTCAATTTCAATATGAGGAGATTCAGTCTGCAGAATTAAAGTTGAATGAGGATGAAGAATTAACAGAAGAAAAGAGAAAACTGAATAACTTCGAAAAAATCTTTGAAAGTATTCAATCAGGCTATACTGCATTAAAAGGAGATCAAAGAGGTCTTGATTGGATTGGGATGGTTATGGATCATCTTGAAAATGCGGCTGATATTAATCCAGAGTATAAGGAATTACATGAGTCTGTTACCAATTGTTTCTATATTCTTGAGGATGCAGCTAGGGTATTAAGCAGTGAATTGGATATACTAGAATTTGATCCTCAACGATTAAACGATATTGAGGACAGACTGACTGAAATAAATCAGTTAAAGCGGAAGTATGGACAAACCATTTCCGATATCTTGGAATATGCAGCACGAATTGAGGGGGAAATTGAAACCCTTCAAAATAAAGAAGTTCACATTGGCCAGATGGAAAAAGAACTAGCTTCTTTTAAAAAGGATTTAGAAATAGAAGCCTTAAATCTTCACAAAGCAAGGGCGATGTGGGCGAAAGAACTAACCAGCCTTATCCATCAGGAATTAAAAGAGCTCTATATGGGTAAGACTGTTTTTGAAGTGAAAATTGAAAACCATGGGAATCAATTTATGAGAAATGGTGGGGACAAGATAGAATTTTATATCTCCACAAACCCTGGTGAGCCATTAAAACCATTGTCTAAAATTGCCTCTGGTGGGGAATTATCGAGGATTATGTTGGCGTTAAAAAGCATTTTTTCAAAACATCAGGGAGTCACTTCGATTATTTTCGATGAAGTGGACACAGGTGTAAGTGGAAGAGTTGCCCAAGCAATTGCAGAAAAAATTTATAAAGTGGCAAAAAATTCGCAGGTTTTATGTATTTCGCATTTGCCTCAAGTGGCCGCGATGTCGGATACACATCTTTATATAAATAAGGAAATTCAGGATGGGCGTACTAGGACTTCTGTGGCACCTCTGACAGATTTAGAAAAAATTCGTGAAATTGGCAGGATGATTTCTGGTGTTGAAATCACCGATTTAACAAGGCAACATGCAGAAGAATTGCTTAATATGGCTCAATACATGAAGACCGCAAAATGAAAGCTATCAATTATTGGATAGCTTTTTTATTTTCTTCCGGTTATAAATGATAGGCGTCAAGGCAAAATTAAAACTGTAGCCATAAGATGTGTGTGAACTAGAAGCGAGGAGAGTGAAAAGATTGAAAAAAGAATTTCTCAGAAGAGTTATTGGTGGAATTCTCCTTGTTTCATTAATTGTTATGGGTTTTTCGAAACCTGTACAGGATTACATCTCAATCCCTAAGGAAATTACTTTATTTGAAGGTCAGGAGTTCGCTCTTACCAACTCCCTCCCCGCCTCAGCAAGTGTTGATTCAAATAGTAAACAAATTAATACGGAGCAGGATAATGATTCAGTTTCAGTCAAAGCAGGAGATCCAGGTAAAGATGAATTGGTACTTGAACTTGCAGGTCTGCCAATAAAAAAGGTGGATGTTAATGTATTAAAGGATTTCAAGGTAATGCCTGGGGGACAATCAATTGGTGTTAAACTGAATACAGTAGGCGTTCTTGTAGTAGGACATCATCAGGTACAAACGATTGAAGGAAAAGTATCACCTGGTGAAACCGCAGGAATTGAAGTCGGTGACATCATTACCGAAATAAATGGAAAGCGAATTGAAAAAATGGCCGATGTTGGTCCGTTTGTTCAAGAAGCAGGGAAAACCGGCAAGCCAATGAAAGTTGTGATCAAGAGAGAAACAAAAAAAATTGAGACTACCCTAGAACCAAAAAAGGATGAACATGAGAATACGTATAAGCTTGGGCTTTACATTCGTGATTCTGCTGCAGGAATTGGGACAATGACGTTCTACCACCCTGATTCACACAAATATGGAGCATTGGGACATGTTATTTCCGATATGGACACAAAAAAGCCAATCGTTGTTGAAGATGGACAAATTGTTCGTTCAACGGTGACTTCTATTGAAAAAGGTGCAAATGGAGATCCAGGTGAAAAACTTGCTCGGTTTTCATCTGATCGCAAAGTAATTGGAAACATTACACGAAATAGCCCTTATGGGATATTTGGGGAACTGAATGAAGGTATTCAGAATGGTATCCTTGATAAACCGATGCCAATCGCTCTTTCACATCAAGTGAAGGAAGGCCCTGCGCAAATTTTAACAGTAGTTGAAAACGATAAAGTGAACCTTTTTGACATAGAAATTGTAAGCACGATTCCGCAAAAATTTCCTGCTACTAAGGGAATGGTTATTAAAGTAACGGACCCTAAGCTTTTAGCTAAAACAGGGGGCATTGTTCAAGGGATGAGCGGTAGCCCAATTATCCAAGATGGAAAAGTTATTGGGGCTGTCACCCATGTATTCGTTAACGACCCAACAAGTGGATACGGGGTACACATTGAATGGATGCTGAATGAAGCAGGAATTAATATTTATGAAAAACCTCGTGAAAATGCGAGTTAAAGTGATAAAAGATAGTGACTAAGTAAGCAGAAACAGGTAAAATAAACATGGGTTAAGCGCCTTGTCCTAATGGGGCAGGGCGCTTTTTATGGGAAAAGGAAAGATTATTCGACAAAATCACGTTGAATCATTTGTCAATAAGCGAAATAAGTCGAAATAAAGAGTAAATAAGAGCATATGCTAGAAAAACTTCCTTTTTTAAGAAAATATAAAAAATAAAAGGATTTCCTGTTGCATTGTCGAATTAGTCATTTAGAATAGTTAATAGGACAGACGAGAGAACATTTGGGACAGAGGAGGAACCTTGGAAGTGAATAAAATAAAAGTTTGCGTCGTAGACGATAATCGGGAATTAGTAGGACTGTTGGAAGAGTACATTTCTTCCCAAGAGGATATGGAAGTTGTGGGTGTAGCTCATAATGGGCAGGATTGCCTAGAAATGCTGGGTGATGCGGACCCTGATGTTTTGCTTTTAGATATCATTATGCCTCATCTTGATGGTTTAGCAGTTCTTGAAAAGCTTCGTGAGATGGGTAGAAACAATTTACATGTTATTATGCTAACTGCTTTTGGGCAGGAAGATGTTACGAAAAACGCTGTAGAACTTGGTGCATCGTATTTTATTTTAAAGCCATTTGATATGGAAAATCTAGGGAACCATATTCGTCAGGTTAGCGGTAAAGCAAAAGGGGCTTCGCGTAAGCCACTAACTAGCTATAAAGCAGCACCAGAGCAAAAACCGAAAAATTTGGATGCGAGCATTACAAGCATTATTCATGAGATAGGTGTTCCGGCACATATTAAAGGGTACCTATATTTACGAGAAGCAATTTCTATGGTTTTTAATGATATTGAGTTACTTGGTTCAATCACAAAGGTTTTATATCCTGACATTGCGAAAAAGTACAATACAACGGCTAGTCGTGTTGAGCGCGCAATTCGTCATGCGATTGAGGTGGCATGGAGTAGAGGGAATATCGAATCGATTTCTTCTTTATTCGGATATACGGTTAGTATGTCAAAAGCAAAACCAACCAATAGCGAATTCATTGCAATGGTTGCAGATAAACTTCGCTTAGAGCATAAGGCTTCCTGAGAGGGCAAGGAATAAATTAAAATCATTTTCCGTATGATGGAATTATAAGAAACATCCTTCTCTAATTAGCTATAGAAGGATGTTTCTTTGTTTTCCTTAGCTTTTGGATAACTCTTTTAAGGATGTGGTTTTTTGACGCTTATTCTAGCCCATCGTGGGTATTCTTCCCTCTATCCAGAAAACACTATGCTTGCTTTTGTGGAGGCAGAAAAAGTGGGAGCGGATGGATTGGAACTAGACGTACAGATGACAAGAGATGGAGAACTAGTGGTAATCCATGATGAAAAGGTAAATCGAACAACAGATGGGAAGGGGTTTGTTAAAGACTTCACTGCACAGGAAATAAGGAAGCTTGATGCTGGGCATCAGAATAAATCATTATCCAAGAAAGAAAAAATTCCATTATTAAAAGAGGTTTTTGAATGGCTAATGGGAAATTCAATGGTGTGCAATGTTGAGTTTAAAAATGGCTTATTTCCGTATAAAGGGATGGAAGAGAAAGTAATCGCTCTTGTTAGGCACTATCAGCTTGAAAGTCGAATTATTTTCTCTTCTTTTAATCATTACAGTGTGGTTCACACGACGAGCTTAGCACCTGAAATTGAAACAGCTCCATTATTAGCAGAAGGTCTTTATATGCCATGGATCTATGCAAAATCAATCCGCTCTAGTGGTTTTCACCCGCATTATCGTGCCGCACCAGACCAAATTATTAAACAGGCAATAGATTCAGGTATTGCCGTTCGGCCTTATACAGTGAATAAAGAAACGGAAATGGAGAGGCTAATAAAAGTGGGGTGCTCCGCAATGATTACAGATGATCCATTAAAGGGGGTACAAATAAGACTGGAAATAATGAAAAGGTCGTGACTATTCGTCACGACCTTTTGTTGTGTCCGTTCCTGTTGGAATTCGAAATCTTGCTTGTACTTTATTCCTTTTTCGGTCACGCCGTAAGATGAACCCAGCGATAAAAGCTAGTCCAGCTAAAAATAGGAAGAGTCCAATTAAAAATTGGAGCCACAGAAGGGAAAAGGGGGGGTGTAAAATGCCAAACACCATATCCCGCATAAGTTTAACCCCGTAGGCTGCGAGTGCCCCAGGTATTATCATTATAATAAGTGCAATAATTCTGACCATAGTAATTCCCTTCAATTAAAGTATTACCTTCAAAAGTATCATAAAACATTGAAGAAATTTGTCAAGGGATTGAAATAGGAATAGAATGGTTGTGTGCAGAATATTGCACGTGTATATGTGCGTGTGTGCAAAATTATTCTCAGTATAGGGGGAGAGAATATGCAGAAGATTTTAATTGTAGGTGCAGGGAAAGGTGGTCTTGCGATATTAGGAATGTTACAGCAGACCTCTCAAATAATTGCTGTCATTGATCGTAACGCCAATGCCCCGGGTATAAGACGTGCGAAAGAATTGGGGATTCCAACTGGGGCAAATTGGCAAGACTTTTTAACAGATACGATTGACTTAGTAATAGAGGTCACTGGGGATATCGAAGTATTCAAGAGTATAAATGAAGCTCGAGGAAAAGATACCATTGTTGTGCCTGGTGGTGTTGCCTATATGATTTCTACTTTAATGGAAGAAAGGGAAGAGTTGATTCACCAACTTAAAAATGAAACCTATAAGCATGACCTTATCTTTAACTCAAGTGGCGATGGAATGATTGTGGTGAATGCAGCTGCAGAGGTTACTCTTTTTAACCGAAGTGCTGCGAAAATAATTGGTATATCCCCAGAGGAGGTCATCGGTAAACATATACATGATGTGATTCCTAGTAGCCGTCTCCCCTACATCATGAAAACGAAAAGAATCGAAACCAACCAGGAATTAACTTTAGAGAATGAACTAAAAGTAATTACTACCCGTATTCCGATGATTGATGAAAAAGCCCGTGTAATTGGTGCGTTTGCTGTATTTAAAGAAATCACGGAAGTTGTTCGACTTGCTGGAGAAATCACGAATTTAAAAGAAATTCAAACGATGCTAGAAGCAATCATTCAATCAAGTGATGAGGCAATTTCAGTTGTGGATGAGAATGGCAGGGGAATTATGATAAACCGTGCTTATAGTCGAATTACTGGATTGACCGAAGAGGAAGTGATTGGGAAGCCTGCTACAGCCGATATATATGAGGGTGAAAGCATGCACATGAAGGTCCTTGAAACAAGAAGACCTGTTCGAGGTGTGGCGATGCGGGTCGGCCCAAACCGAAAAGAAGTAATTGTTAATGTAGCACCAATCATTGTTGATGGAAAACTAAAAGGAAGTGTCGGGGTAATCCATGACATGTCCGAAATTCAAAGCTTGAACCGTGAGTTAATAAAGGCAAGACAAATCATTCGAACCCTAGAGGCGAAATATACATTTGAAGATATTATTGGGAATTCAGAAGAAATGAACCTTGCGATAGAACAAGCACGCCTTGGTGCGAAAACACCGGCTACTGTCCTTCTTAGAGGAGAATCAGGAACAGGTAAGGAGCTTTTCGCTCATGCTATACATAATGAAAGTGATCGTAAGTTTAATAAATTTATTAGAGTTAACTGTGCGGCTATTACTGAATCTCTCCTTGAAAGTGAATTATTTGGCTATGAAGAAGGAGCTTTTTCAGGGGCAAAACGTGGCGGGAAACGGGGATTTTTTGAAGAAGCAAATAACGGTAGTATTTTTTTAGATGAAATCGGGGAACTTCCTGCGAATACACAAGCGAAGCTACTCCGTGTTCTACAGGAAAAAGAAATTGTTCGAGTTGGGGGAACGAAAGCGATTCCGATTAATGTCCGTGTAATTGCAGCGACGAATATAAATTTAGAAAAGGCAATCGCGAATGGAACATTTAGAGAGGATTTGTATTATCGACTAAATCGAATGCCAATCCATATTCCGCCACTACGGATGAGAAAAGAGGATATCCCCCTTTTATGTGACCGGCTTATTCATAAAATCAACCAAGATTATGGAAGAAATATTGAGAAGGTCTCACCTAGTGCGACTCGGAAATTATTAAGTTATAGCTGGCCAGGGAATGTTCGGGAATTAGAAAATGTTTTAGGGAGAGCGATTATTTTTATGAACTACCATGAGCTTGAAATTCAAGAATACCACCTCCCTGAATTTGTTGGAGGACAAATAGAAATCAATCAAGCTGCTTCGACGGATTCCATTCAGGTGGAAACACTTGCGAACCAATTGCACGAATATGAAATGAATATTATTAAGGATACGTTGGGAAAGGTGAATGGCAATAAAACACTGGCCGCAAAGTGCCTGGGTATCTCTGTGAGAAGTCTATATTACAAATTAGAAAAGTTTGGGTATGAATAATGTGGCATGCAAATTATTGCACACCGAGAAAGAACTTGCAGGAATTTACTCTTTTAGTTTCTGACTTTACGGTTCATTGCATTTGGCACACTTCTTGCAATAGGGATATTGAGGTTCGGTACAGTTGGGAAAGGGTTGAAACAGGATAAATGGATTTTGATCAACTTATTGAAAATGCAACCAAAAAAAGCAAACAGACAATTGCAATCGCAGCAGCTGCAGCCCCTGACATATTGGAGACTGTATCGAAGGCTATCGAAGTAGGAATGGCAGACTTTCTCTTGTTTGGAAACAAACCGGAAGTTGAAGGTATTTTAGAAGATGTTTACCCAAGTTTAATTCAACATCCGGGAATTGAAATGATTCATACAGAATCAGATGAAGAAGCGGCATTCTTGGCGGTTAAATCTGTTCATGATAAAAAAGCCCGGGTGTTAATGAAGGGAAATCTTTCGACCTCGATTATTTTGAAAGCGGTTTTAAATAAGGAGAATGGGTTAAGGGCAGGGAGAGTCCTGTCGCATGTTGCAGTATTTGAATTGCCTAATTATAAAAAATGGATCTTTTTGACGGATGCGGCCATGAATATAGCGCCTGACCTCGAACAAAAGGCAGAGATTATTCGGAATGCGGTATCAGTTGCTAACGCATTAGGGATTACAATGCCAAAGGTTGCGCCACTAGCTGCACTTGAATTGGTTAATCCAGCCATGAGTGCAACCATTGATGCAGCTGTTTTAACCCAAATGAATAGACGAGGGCAAATTGAAAATTGTATTGTGGATGGTCCGCTTGCACTCGATAACGCGATTTCAGCCATAGCTGCAGAACATAAGGGTGTTAAAGGCGAGGTGGCGGGAGATGCCGATATTCTTTTAGTCCCTGCAATTGAAGTAGGAAATGTTTTGTATAAGTCTCTCGTTTACTTTGCGAACGCTAAAGTGGGAGCAGTACTAGCTGGTGCAGCTGCGCCCATTGTTTTAACGTCAAGGGCGGACTCAGCAGAAAGTAAGCTGTATTCACTTGCGCTTGCTATAGAATCTATTACTAGTATGAACGATATAAGATAATCTGGGGAGGAATTCAATATGGAAATCTTTACTTACCTTGAACAGTATGATTATGAGCAATTAGTATTTTGTCAGGATAAACAGTCTGGTTTGAAAGCGATTATTGCCATTCATGATACAACCTTAGGTCCTGCTCTTGGAGGGACCAGAATGTGGACCTATGCTTCAGAAGAAGCAGCAATTGAAGATGCCCTTCGCTTAGCAAAGGGAATGACGTATAAAAATGCTGCCGCGGGATTAAATCTCGGTGGCGGAAAAACAGTCATTATTGGTGATCCGCGGAAGGATAAAAATGAAGAAATGTTCCGAGCTTTTGGGCGTTACATTCAAGGTCTAAATGGCCGCTATATTACGGCTGAAGATGTCGGTACGACCGTTGCAGATATGGATCTGATTCACGAGGAAACCGACTATGTGACGGGAATTTCCCCAGCATTCGGGTCCTCGGGAAATCCATCCCCTGTAACAGCCTATGGTGTTTATCGCGGAATGAAGGCAGCTGCAAAGGAAGCTTTCGGTACCGATAGCCTAGAAGGCAAAGTGGTTGCGGTACAGGGGGTAGGGAATGTTGCATATAATCTATGTCGTCATTTACATGAGGAAGGTGCGCAGCTCATTGTAACCGATATAAATAAAGAAGCTGTACAGAGGGCGGCGGAGGAGTTCGGTGCCAAAGTTGTAAACCCAGATGAAATTTATAGTGTTGAATGTGATATCTATGCTCCATGTGCACTTGGGGCGGTTATCAATGATAAGACAATTCCACAATTCAAAGCGAAGGTTATTGCTGGTGCAGCTAATAATCAGCTTAAGGATACAAAGCATGGTGACATTATTCATGAGATGGGGATTGTTTATGCCCCAGATTATGTGATCAATGCTGGTGGGGTAATCAATGTAGCGGATGAACTCTATGGGTATAACCAAGAGCGTGCACTAAAAAAAGTCGAACAGATATACACAAACATAGAAAAAGTAATTGGTATTGCTAAGCGAGACCAAATCCCGACTTACATGGCAGCAGACAGAATGGCAGAGGAACGAATTGAGAGAATGCGAAATTCCCGCAGTCAGTTCTTGCAAAATGGGCATCACATTTTAAGTCGACGTAAGTTTTAACTTAAGAGTTTTATAAGTTAACATCCATATTTTTTTAGTAAATAGACATAGCTTCGCTTGTTTAATTTCACTGGAGGTTTAATAAAATTGCACCATATGGAGTATCGTATCCTTGCTATTAATCCCGGGTCAACATCTACAAAAATCGGAGTATATTCGAATGAAGTCCCGCTTTTTGAACAAAGTATTCGTCATGATCGTGAGACTTTAGACTCGTTTGAAACCACCATTGACCAATATGAATTTCGTAAAGCTTCAATATTAGAAACTCTCGATACTCAAGGGATTAATGTTTCTAAGTTAAATGCTGTGTGTGGACGCGGGGGTCTTCTGCGTCCCATACAAGGTGGAACATATGTTGTAAATGAAGCCATGTTAGCGGATTTAAAAATGGGGTACTCTGGACAACATGCTAGCAATTTAGGAGGTATTCTGGCTTACGAAATTGCGAGCGCTTTAAATATTCCCTCTTATATCGTTGATCCGGTCGTCGTAGACGAACTAGATGAAATCGCAAGGGTCTCCGGTTTCTCCTTGATAAAACGAAAAAGTATTTTTCACGCCCTAAATCAAAAGGCTGTTGCACGTCGTGTCGCTAGTGAATTAGGAAGGAAATATGAAGAACTGAATCTCATCATTGCCCACTTGGGCGGTGGAATTACGGTTGGTGTTCATAAAAATGGTCGAGTCATTGATGTGAATAACGGGCTTAATGGAGACGGACCTTTCAGTCCTGAGAGAGCAGGTACAGTCCCAGCAGGGGACCTTGTAAATTTATGCTATTCCGGAGAATTTTATCGCGACGAAATTTTAAAGAAGATAGTTGGGCAAGGTGGACTTGTCGGTTACCTAGGCACAAACGACGCTCTTAAGGTTGAACAAATGATTGGAAAGGGCAATGAGAAAGCGAGTCTCGTATATTCAGCCATGGCTTATCAGGTTGCAAAGGAAATTGGTGCTCAAAGTGCAGTTCTCTTTGGCAAAGTTGATGCAATCGTTTTAACAGGAGGGCTTGCATTTGCCCATAAGTTTGTGAATGAGATTTCTGAAAGAGTGAATTGGATTGCCGATGTGATTGTTCATCCTGGGGAAAATGAATTACAAGCACTTGCAGAAGGGGCATTACGGGTGTTGCGTGGAGAAGAGGATGGGAAAGAGTACCCAGGTTAGGAATCAAATGTTTTTTAATAGGAGGACATTATGGCTGAAGAATATGACTTAGTAGTTTTAGGTGGTGGCACGGGCGGTTACGTTGCAGCAATCAGAGCTTCACAGCTTGGGTTAAAAACAGCAATTGTGGAAAAAGGAAAACTAGGTGGTACTTGTCTTCATCAAGGGTGTATCCCAAGTAAGGCTCTACTACGAAGTGCAGAAGTATTTTCAACAGCAAAAAATAGTGAAGAGTTTGGGGTTATTACTGGCGAAGTGAAAGTTCAGTTTAATAAAGTTCAGGAGCGGAAGAATCGAATTGTTGAACAATTGCATAAAGGTGTACAGCATTTGATGAAACAAGGGAAAATCGATGTGTTCCAAGGAATGGGGAGAATTCTAGGACCGTCCATTTTCTCGCCTATGCCCGGAACGATATCCGTTGAAATGAACAATGGTCAGGATAACGAGATGCTTATCCCTAAAAACGTCATCATCGCAACAGGTTCAAGACCGAGGACGCTACCTGGTCTTGAGGTAGATGGGGAATTTATCCTTACCTCTGATGAGGCGTTAGTTCTTGAGCAATTGCCTAAATCGATTTTAATCGTTGGCGGAGGAGTGATTGGGATTGAATGGGCCTCGATGATGTGTGACTTTGGTGTTGAAGTTACGGTGATTGAATACGCAGACACCATTCTCCCAACTGAAGATAAAGAAATCTCACGTGAAATGCATCGGTTGTTGAAGAAAAAGGGAATAAAAATTATCACGAATGCAAAGGTGCTGCCAGAAACTCTTCAAAAAGAAAATGATGTGAGAATTTGTGCAGAACATTCTAGTGGACAGAAGGAGTTTCGTGCAGAGAAATTATTGGTATCAGTAGGGCGTCAGGCAAATATCGAGGGAATTGGACTCGAAAACACCGATATCCAAGTTGAGAAAGGCACGATTGTAACAAATGAATTTTATCAAACAAAAGAGTCTCATATCTATGGTATTGGCGATTGCATTGGGGGTTTACAATTAGCGCATGTTGCATCACATGAGGGGATATGTGCAGTTGAACATATTGTAGGAAACAACCCTGAACCGATTGATTATTCGCTTGTTCCAAAATGTATATATAGTTCTCCAGAAGCCTCGAGTGTAGGGCTAACGGAAGAAGAAGCAAAGGAAAAAGGCTTCCAGGTGAAAACAGGAAAATTCTCGTTTAGAGCGATTGGAAAGGCACTTGTGTTTGGAGAGTCAGATGGATTTGTAAAAATTGTGGCTGATAAAGATACAGATGATCTTCTTGGGGTACATATGATTGGACCTCATGTTACAGATATGATCTCAGAAGCGGGACTTGCAAAGGTTTTAGATGCTACACCTTGGGAAATCGCAAAAACGATTCACCCGCATCCTACCCTATCCGAAGCAATAGGCGAGGCAGCTTTAGCAGTAGATGGGAAAGCGATTCATGCGTAAGTTTCACTCTTGATGGATAGAAAAAGGACTGATATTTCAAGGAGGTATAAAGAATGGTTGAAAACCGTCATCAGGTGCTTGGTTTAAGTGATGACCAGGTGTTGGGAATGTATGAAACAATGCTCCTAGCACGTCGGATTGATGAGCGTATGTGGCTTTTAAACCGTGCAGGAAAAATTCCCTTTGTGATTTCGTGTCAAGGTCAGGAAGCCGCACAAATTGGCGCAGCTTTTGCACTTGACCGCGAAAAAGATTATGTTCTTCCTTATTATCGAGATCTTGGTGTTGTTTTAACCTTTGGGATGACTCCTAAAGAAATCATGTTATCAGGGTTTGCGAAAGCAGAAGATCCTAACTCAGGTGGACGCCAAATGCCTGGTCATTTTGGCCAGAAAAAGAATCGAATTGTTACTGGATCTTCCCCGGTAACCACGCAGGTTCCTCATGCTGTTGGTGTTGCGCTAGCAGGCAAAATGAAGGGTGAAAATCTAGTCGCTTATACAAGTTTTGGCGAGGGTTCTTCCAACCAAGGAGATTTTCATGAGGGAGCAAACTTTGCTGGTGTGCATAAATTGCCCGTTATTTTCATGTGTGAAAATAATAAATATGCCATTTCAGTGCCACTTGAAAAGCAACTAGCATGTGAAAAGGTGTCTGATCGTGCCATTGGTTATGGAATGCCGGGCTTTACAGTCGATGGGAATGACCCTCTTGAGGTTTATAAAGCTGTGAAAGAGGCTGCTGAAAGGGGACGGAGAGGTGAAGGCCCTACATTAATTGAAACGATTTCCTACCGATTAACACCTCATTCCTCCGATGACGATGACCGGAGTTATCGAGCACCAGATGAAGTGGCGCAGGCTAAAACGAAGGACCCAATCATCACCTTTGCAGCCTATTTGAAAGAGACCGGTGTACTAGATGATGAGAAGGAAAAAGAAATCAACGAGAAAGTCATGAAACTGGTTAACGAGGCGACAGATTATGCGGAAAATGCACCGTATGCGGATCCAGAGCAAGCATTAAAATATGTTTACGCTAAAGAGTAAGGGGGAACGATTATGGCGGTCATTTCTTATATAGAAGCAGTTACACAGGCAATTCGAGAAGAAATGGAAAGAGATTCGAACGTCTTTGTCCTCGGAGAAGATGTAGGGAAAAAAGGTGGAGTGTTTAAGGCAACTGCCGGCCTTTATGAAAAATTTGGGGAACAACGTGTCATTGACACTCCTTTAGCGGAATCAGCTATTGCAGGTGTCGGGATAGGTGCAGCGATGTATGGTATGAGACCAATAGCGGAGATGCAATTTGCTGATTTTATCATGCCTGCGGTTAACCAAATTATTTCAGAAGCTGCAAAAATTCGTTACCGTTCCAATAATGACTGGAATTGTCCAATGGTGATTCGGGCTCCTTATGGTGGAGGAATTCATGGTGCATTGTATCATTCTCAGTCGGTAGAAGCAGTGTTCGCAAATCAGCCAGGATTAAAAATAGTAATGCCATCAACTCCTTATGATGTTAAGGGATTACTGAAGGCGGCGATTCGCGACGATGATCCTGTATTGTTCTTTGAACAT
Organism: Mesobacillus maritimus; assembly: GCF_019749255.1. GTDB lineage: Bacteria > Bacillota > Bacilli > Bacillales > Cytobacillaceae > Mesobacillus_B > Mesobacillus_B maritimus_A. Next base: position 222,337 of record NZ_JACWFH010000008.1, read on the forward strand.
AAGCGAGCTTACCGCCTCATCAAAGGCGAAGTTCCAAGTGACGATTATGTTCTTCCAATTGGAAAGGGAGATGTAAAGCGAAAAGGGGAAGATCTTACCGTTATCACTTACGGATTATGTGTTCATTTTGCCTTACAAGCTGCTGAAAGACTGGAAAAGGATGGGATTTCTACCCATATTCTTGATTTGCGGACAGTTTATCCTTTAGATAAAGAGGCCATTATTGAGGCGGCTTCGAAGACAGGAAAGGTCCTCCTTTTAACAGAAGATAATAAAGAAGGAAGCATCATGAGCGAGGTTTCTGCGATTATTGCAGAGAATTGCTTATTTGAATTGGATGCTCCAATTAAGCGTCTAGCAGGACCGGATGTTCCGGCTATGCCGTATGCACCAACTATGGAAAAATTCTTTATGGTTAACCCTGATAAAGTTGAAAAAGCAATGAGAGAACTTGCAGAATTCTGATAGTGAGGAGGACAAATCCATTGGCAGTTGAACAAATCACAATGCCTCAGCTAGGGGAAAGTGTTACGGAAGGTACAATTAGTAAATGGCTTGTTGGACTAGGTGACAAAGTGAAAAAATATGACCCACTAGCTGAGGTCATGACAGATAAGGTAAATGCGGAGATTCCTTCCTCTTTTTCGGGTACGATTAAAGAGTTAATCGCGAACGAAGGGGATACATTGTCAATTGGTGAAGTGATTTTATTGATAGAAGTAGCAGGTAGCGGCAATGGAAATAGTGAAACAGAGGATATAGAGACTGTTGAAGAAAAAACAGAAGTTCCATCTGTAAATGTAACAGATACGAATATCAAAAAGGGTGTAAACAGTGGAAGGTACTCACCGGCTGTTCTTAAACTTTCTCAAGAACATGGAATCGATCTTTCTCTTGTATCTGGAAGTGGAGCTGGAGGGAGAATTACGAGGAAAGATTTAATGAAAGTCATTGAATCTGGTACTATTCCTCCACAGGTTGAATCCATACAAGAACTTGAAACGGTTTCTCAGATCGTTAAGGGAGAAAAGTCTGAATCGACACCTCCAACTCAAGCACCACTTAAAACACACTCTAGTCCAGTTGGGGCTGGAGATATCGAAATACCGGTTACAGGTATCAGGAAGGCTATTGCGACAAACATGATGAGAAGTAAGCAAGAGGTGCCACATGCATGGACGATGGTGGAGGTAGATGTAACCAACCTAGTAGAATATCGTAATAGTTTAAAGGATACCTTTAAACAAAAGGAAGGTTTTAACCTTACTTTCTTTGCTTTTTTTGTTAAAGCAGCTGCGCAGGCTTTGAAAGAGTTCCCAGAAATAAACTCGATGTGGGCTGGGGATAAAATTATTCAGAAGCGAGACATTAATATCTCTATTGCCGTTGCAACCGATGATGCTCTGTTCGTTCCGGTTATTAAGAATGCAGATGAGAAAACAATTAAAGGGATTGCCCGCGAAATTACAGAACTCGCTGAAAAGGTTCGATCCGGAAAACTTCGTTCAGAAGATATGCAGGGTGGCACATTTACAGTTAACAACACAGGATCTTTTGGTTCTGTTCAGTCAATGGGAATCATTAATTACCCACAAGCAGCGATTTTGCAAGTGGAATCCATTGTTAAACGGCCAGTCGTGGTTAACAATGGAATGATTGCTGTCAGAGACATGGTGAACCTATGCCTGTCCCTTGATCACCGCATTCTAGATGGGCTAGTTTGTGGACGTTTCCTTCAGCGTATAAAAGAGATTCTAGAAGGCACCTCAAAAGATAAGACACCAATCTATTAAGAGCTGTAAAGCATTGCATTACACAAGATCTTGTAAGAGGAATAGATTCCTTTTTTAAGATCTTGTGTAGGTAATGCTTTTTTAATGTTTATGGAAATTTTATTAAGATGATAGGTTGCTGATGTAGAAATGAACATATACCTTACAAGGAGAATAGCTTTATTGCCAGTTCGCCTTATGTATACTAAAATGAATGAAGAATAGTTAGAATTTTTTTATTTATTACTCCCAATAAAAGAGAGGAGGAAATACTGTCCTTTTTAAGGGCAGTAGCTCTTATGAAACTAGAGAAAATGAAAGAAATAACTTTCCCAATTAGTGACAATAATGACTGGGCAAAAAAAGCGGAAGAGTCTTTGAGAGGCAAAAGTATTGAAAACCTTTACAAATCTACATATGAGAAGATTCAAATTAAACCTCTCTATACAAAGAAGGATCTGGACCCAAACAGTTTAGCCCAATACCCAGGAGAGTCCAACTATAGTCGAGGAATTGAAAGAGTTGGATACAAACTGAAAAGCTGGCATATCGCGAATAAATTACCTTATAAAACATTAGATCAGTTAATAGAAAAATCGCGATTGGCTTTTTCAGCTGGGCAAAATGCGCTAGCATTTGAGGTAACAGAGGAAGTATTTTCGGATAAGGATAGCTTAAAAAAACTACTCAAAGAATTTTCTGCGTTAGGGACAATGAGTATTCATACAAAAGAATTTTTTATTCCGTTTATGAAGGTGGTTTTGGAACAACAAAGTGAAACGGGCAAGATGACTGGTTTTATTGGTTCTGACCCTATTGCAGAGGCAGCAACAAAAGGAAGTTTTAATCAAAGGGAAAAAGAAACTTTTAATCAATGGCTTGAAAGTGTTAAGGAAGCTGATTCCTCAATACCAAATGTTAAAACCATCCTTGTTGATGCTGCTCCTTATCAAAATAGTGGGGCCAATGCCGTTCAGGAAGTGGGTATTGCACTTGCGACAGGTATTTACTATGTCCAAAAGCTCCTAGATAACGGCTGGGAACTAGAGAAAGCGCTTAAAAAATTCGTCTTTCATTTTGCAGTTGGTGCAAACTTTTTCATGGAAACAGCTAAGCTTAGAGCTGCAAGGATTCTATGGGATAAGGCAATGGAAGCCTATGGAGCCGATGATGAGTCACGTAAAATGGTGATTTCAGCAGAAACCTCGCAATTAACGAAAACTGTTTTTGACCCGTATGTAAACTTGCTACGTGCTGGAAATGAAGCTTTTTCTGCTGTACTTGGTGGAGTGCAGTATCTAAGCATAGGGACACTAGATGAGGCAGCCGGAGAAAGTTCGGTTTTTTCTGAGCGAATTGCCCGCAATACACAGCTAATCTTAAAAGCAGAGGCTCATCTCGAAAAGGTAGCTGACCCTGCTGGTGGATCCTATTATGTTGAAGCACTGACTAAAGAAATAGCTACAAAGGCTTGGGAGTTTTTCCTCGAGATTGACAATAAAGGTGGAATTGTTGAGGAATTAAAAGCAAGCAACCTTCAAAAGAAAATAGCTGATGTAAGAGTTCAAAGGGAAAAAGATGTGTTCATGAGGAAACAAAGCATCATTGGTACGAATGTATATGCAAATGTAGCTGAAAAGGCAAGTTTTAAAGGGGAAGGTAAATCGATAGCTGCATCAGCAGAGTTCGAAAGGCTTGAGACTAAGAGACTAGCAGAACCTTACGAAATTCTCCGCAAGAAAGCAAGGGAAATAGGGGAGAAAAGTGGAGCCTATCCAACTGTTGGCTTAATTTGTCTTGGAGAATTAAAAAAACATAAAGCGCGTGCCGATTTCATTCAGGGATTTTTGTCGGCGGGTGGAATTGAAACTTTTAGAAGTAGTGAATTAAGTGACATTAAAGCTGTCTTTGAATTCGTTCAGTTGTCTAGCTTAAATCATTTCTGTATATGTGGCGACAATAGTCAGTATGCAGAAATTGGTGTAACCCTTGTGAAAGAAATAGAATCTAAATTTCCTGAAGTGAAGCTTAGCCTTGCGGGTAATCCTGATGCAGCAATGAGGAAAGAGTTTTCCGATGCTGGAATTCAACAGTTTTATCATTTAAATAGCAATAACTATGAAATTCTTGCTAATTTATTGAAGGAAATGGAGGTGGCTCTCGGTGCCAAATAAGCCTGATTTTAGCAAAGTCTCTCTTTTTGCAGAAGAAAAACCTTCCTCCCCAGTGGATTGGAAGAGCAAAGTAGAGGCAGAAATTGATCAGACCATTGATGAACTCCTTTTTGAAACAAATGAGGGGATTAAGTTGAAGCCACTGTATACGAAAGAAGACCTGGAAGGCTTATCTCATATAGATGACAAGCCGGGCTTGCCCCCGTATACGCGTGGACCTTACCCGACCATGTATGTGAATCGGCCTTGGACGGTTAGGCAATATGCTGGATTCTCAACAGCAGAGGAAAGCAATGCCTTCTACCGGCGAAATCTTGCCATGGGGCAAAAAGGTCTATCTGTTGCGTTTGATTTAGCCACACACCGTGGGTATGATTCGGATCATTCTCGAGTCGTTGGGGATGTTGGAAAAGCGGGAGTAGCGATTGACTCAATCCTTGATATGAAGATTTTATTCGATGGGATTCCACTCGATCAAATGTCTGTTTCGATGACAATGAATGGAGCTGTTCTTCCGATTATGGCCTTTTTTATCGTAACGGCCGAGGAACAGGGAGTCTCTCAAGAAAAATTGTCTGGAACAATCCAAAACGATATTTTAAAAGAATACATGGTAAGAAATACGTACATTTATCCACCAGAGATGTCGATGAAAATAATTGCAGATATTTTTGAATACACGTCCAACTATATGCCAAAGTTCAATAGCATTAGTATTTCAGGCTATCATATGCAAGAAGCTGGGGCTCCTGCTGATATTGAACTTGCCTACACGCTTGCAGATGGACTTGAATATGTGAGAACCGGTTTAGAGGCTGGGATTGATATTGATTCTTTTGCACCAAGATTGTCGTTTTTCTGGGCTGTTGGAATGAACTATTTTATGGAAGTTGCAAAAATGCGGGCAGCTCGCCAAATCTGGGCGAAAATGATGAAATCTTTTGATCCGAAGAACCCAAAATCGATGGCACTGCGAACTCATTCGCAAACGTCTGGTTGGAGTCTAACCGAACAGGATCCTTATAATAATGTCATACGTACTCTAATTGAAGCACATGCTGCTGCTATGGGGCACACGCAATCTCTCCACACGAATGCACTTGATGAGGCGATTGCATTGCCAACAGATTTCTCAGCGCGAATTGCCCGTAATACCCAGTTGTTTTTACAAGAAGAATCCGGTATTACAAATGTGATTGATCCATGGGGCGGAAGCTATTATGTTGAGACCCTAACAAAGGAATTAGTTGAGCGTGCCTGGAGTCATATCGAAGAAATTGAAGAGCTCGGTGGAATGGCGAAGGCAATTGAAACAGGGCTTCCAAAAATGAAAATTGAAGAGGCGGCGGCGCGTCGTCAGGCACAAATTGATTCTGGAAAGGAAACAATTGTTGGTGTTAACCAATATCAAACTACTGATGAGGAACCATTAGAAATTCTAGATATTGATAACACTGCCGTACGACTAAAGCAAATTGAACGATTAGAACAATTAAAGGCAACTAGGGATCAAGATAAAGTTAAAGAGGCGTTAGAAGCACTGACTGAAGCAGCAGAGTCAGGGAAAGGCAACCTTTTAGAACTGGCTGTTCAAGCTGCAAGGGTTCGAGCCACTTTAGGTGAAATTTCTGATGCGGTTGAGAAGGCTGCTGGAAGGCATAAAGCTACGATTCGCTCCATCACGGGGGTTTATAGCTCCTCTTATTCCAATGAAGAAGAAATGGCTCTTGTAAAACAGATGACGGATGAGTTCCTTGAAAATGAAGGCAGAAGACCGCGAATCTTAATTGCCAAAATGGGTCAGGATGGCCATGACCGTGGTGCAAAAGTGGTATCAACGGCATTTGCTGATTTAGGGTTTGATGTCGATATTGGTCCACTATTTCAAACACCTGAAGAAACGGCTATGCAAGCAGTGGAAAACGATGTCCATGTAATTGGAATCAGCTCATTAGCGGCTGGCCACAAAACACTCGTTCCTCAGCTTGTTAACGAGCTGAAAAAGCTAGGACGCGAAGATATTGTCATTGTTGTAGGAGGAGTCATTCCAGCAAAGGATTACCAATACCTTTATGACCAAGGAGCAAGTGCAATATTTGGCCCAGGGACCGTCATTCCAGTTTCAGCCCAAAAGGTTATTAAAACCATTTACGAACGGTTAGGTTATGAGGAAGTGACTCCTTAAATGGGAAGGTTTATAAAAAAATCAAACCATAAAGATATTGATGCGATGATGCTTGCCGAGGATATCCTTCAAGGAAGCAGAATATCCTTGGCGCGTGGCATCACGCTTGTAGAAAGTAATTCAGAGCATCATTTCCATGAAGCACAGAAAATGCTCGAAAAGCTACTGCCGGAAACAGGCAGGGCAATCCGAATTGGAATCACTGGGGTACCAGGTGCAGGGAAAAGTACGTTTATAGAAGCCTTTGGTAGCTATCTCTGTAGCAAAGGATTAAAGGTAGCTGTGCTTGCTGTAGATCCTACTTCTAGTTTGACTGGTGGGAGCATCCTAGGAGATAAAACCCGGATGGAAAGGTTAGCAAGAAACCCTAAAGCATTTATTCGTCCGTCTCCATCAGGGGGAAAGTTGGGCGGTGTTCACCGAAAGACGAGAGAAACGATGCTTTTGTGCGAGGCAGCTGGTTTTGATGTTATTTTAGTGGAGACCGTCGGTGTTGGTCAGAGCGAGGTCATTGTTAGAGATATGGTCGACTTCTTCATGCTCCTTGTTTTAACAGGTGCAGGCGATGAACTTCAAGGAATGAAAAAGGGAATTATGGAATTGGCGGATGCGGTTATTATTAATAAAGCAGATGGAGCGAATGAAATAGTTGCTAAGAAGACTAGGGGGGAATACAATCGAATCCTCCATTTTCTACAACCCGCTACAAAGGGCTGGGAAACAAAAGCGCTCATGTGTTCTTCGCTTAAAGAAACGGGAATTTCTGAGATTTGGGATATGATCTTAACATTTGAAAGAACGACAAAGGATTCTGGTGTCTTTTCAGATCGTAGGCGATTGCAAATGAAAGAATGGATCCATTCAATGATTGTCGATCAATTACAAATGAGCTTTTTTCATGATACAAGAATCAAAAGCCTCCTTCCTAAAATTGAAAATGAAGTGATATCAGGGACTAGACCAGTCGCTGCAGCCGTGGACGAGCTGTTTAATGTTTATTATCAAAGAGATTAGTATGAAAGGCAGTGCTAGCTAGATTCTTTGTTTTTATTGGGGTCGACAGCACGAAGCGTTTCGATATAGTTGAAATCTATCGGACGGGACAAAGTTTTTTTGACTAGTTCTTGAATAGCTGAAAATATTCAGCTATTCTGGTAATTAGCAGTAATGTATCGGGTCGGGCGTGAATCCTATGTGATTCACGCCTTTTTTGTTTAAAACCACACATATTGAGGATAGGGATTTCTATTCCGGCGTTGTTCAAGGACAAAATGATTGGGAGCAGGAAGGAAAATGTCTATGAGACCATCGCTCAAGGACAAAAGACTGGAATTAGGAAGGAAAATGTCTATGAGACCATCGCTCA
>NZ_JACWFH010000008.1:229936-648365 GCF_019749255.1 Mesobacillus maritimus
GCTCAAGGACAAAACGACAGAGAGCGGTAAGGGAAATGTCTATGAGACCACATCTCAAGGACAAACGACAGAGAGCGGTAAGGGAAATGTCTATGAGACCACATCTCAAGGACAAAACGACAGAGAGCGGCAAGGAAAATGTCTATGAGACCATCGCTCAAGGACAAAACGACAGAGAGCGGTAAGGAAAATGTCTATGAGCCCATCGCTCAAGGACAAAACGGCAGGGAGCAGGAAGAAAAATGTCTATGAGACCACGGCTCAAGAACAAAACGACAGAGAGCAGTAAGGAAAATGTCCATAAAGACCACCACTAATAGACAAAATGATTAAGCAGAAATCAGACAGCAAAAAAAAGGACAGCGCATCATGCGCTGTCTTTCATCTAGGGAGTTTAGGGGTATGGATCTAGCTGTAATGTTACTATTCCCGAATCTTGCTAAAGTAAACATCTTTTTTGAAAAAAAGTTTAGTGTTTGTAAAAATTATCTATATCTTGGTATGATATAGGTATGTTTATAACATAAACCTACTAAAAGGAGTGATTATTGGTGAGTATGGACTTTAATTTTTTTATGAATGATGTTGTTCGCCAAGCACGTCAAGAAATCAGTGCTTCAGGATATAAGGAGTTAACGACACCAGAAGAAGTGGAAGAGACTCTTAAGAAAGAAGGGACAACACTAGTCATGGTCAATTCTGTGTGTGGTTGTGCTGGTGGAATTGCACGTCCTGCAGCAGCACATGCTTTACATTATGATAAACGACCAGATCAACTTGTTACGGTGTTTGCTGGGCAGGATAAAGAAGCAACTGAAAAAGCACGTAGCTTTTTCACGGGTTATCCACCATCCTCTCCATCTTTTGCTCTATTAAAAAACGGTGAAATTGTGACGATGATTGAACGTCATGATATTGAAGGGCATGACCCAATGGCTGTTGTTCAAAAGCTACAAACTGCTTTCGAACAATATTGTGAAGAAGTTTAAGGATTTGTTTAACTAAATAAAAGTTCTGGTAGAATAAAAAGATGATTGCATAAATCATCTTTTTATTTATTTATTAGGAGATTATAAGCAAATGAAATTTAAAATTGGTTACCGTACCATTAAAACTGCTTTGGGAACAGCTCTTTCCATTATTTTAGCGCAATACATAGGATTGCATAATTTCACATCCGCCGGGATATTAACAATCCTTTGTATTAAAGTGACGAAAAAAAGGTCACTGCGTGCTTCCTGGGATCGTATTCTAGCTTGTCTTATTGCAATGCTTTTTTCGTCACTGTTTTTTGAACTGATTGGGTATCATCCTCTTGTTATTGGACTTATGCTTCTTGTCTTCATTCCAGTAGCGGTCATGGCTAGGGCAGCAGATGGGATTGTTTCTAGCAGTGTTATCATGCTACATATTTACTCCGCCGGACAGGTCACTGCTAGCTTGTTAGTAAACGAACTTGGGATTGTTCTGATAGGGATTGGCATTGCACTCATTATGAATCTGTATATGCCTAGTTCCGATGCAAAGCTAGAAGAGTATCAAATCAAGATTGAAGAAAATTTCAAAAGAATTTTCACTGAAATTGCTACTTTTTTACGAAATGGGGAGAGTGACTGGGGAGGAGAGGAGCTAACAGAAACGGCTAAGTGGTTAGAGAGGGCAAAAGCACTCGCTTCACAAGATGTCGAGAATAATTTGTTGCGTAATGAAAACCTGTATTATCAGTATTTTAAGATTCGTGAAAAACAATTTGAAATCATTGAAAGAGTGCTTCCATCAATTACCTCCATTCCTCATCAGGTGGAACAAGGTCATTTAATAGCTGAGTTTGTAGAGCAACTCTCTAAGGGCGTTAAACCTGGAAATACTGTTGTTTATTATCTAGAAAAATTGTACAGGATGAGGACTGAATTTGAGGGGATGGAGCTGCCGAAAACAAGGGAAGAGTTTGAAGCTAGGGCTGCTCTGTTGCATTTTGTTCAGGAAATGGAGCAATACCTCCTGTTAAAACGTTCGTTTAAGGGGTTAAAAACTCCAGAGGAAACGAATCAGAATCCAAGCAAGGTAGTAAACTAAGGGAAAAGCAGGCAGGTGATACAGTTGAAAGGTCTTATTTTTGCCATTCTCTTAGTTGTCTCACCAATTTGGCCATTAGGTGCTAACCCACTCCCAGGAGATCCATTTCTTATTATTAATAAAAAAACAAATGAAGTAGCTTTTATTAATGAGAACCGAGTTCAAACCGTTGTAGGTGCTGCTACTGGGAAAACAGGGGAAATGACGCCTGAAGGTTTGTTCACTGTTACGGTTAAAGCCATTGACCCTTATTATAGGAAAAAAGATATACCTGGTGGGGATCCTCGTAATCCTTTGGGAAAACGATGGATTGGTTTTAATGCTAGGGATACTGATGGTCGGACATATGGCATCCATGGTACGAATGATCCTTCCTCAATCGGGAAGTACATTTCACAAGGATGTATACGATTGCAGAATGAAGCAGTAGAATCTTTATATGATTATATCCCTCTTGGTACGAAAATACTGGTTATCACTACCGATAAAAGTTTCCAACAGTTAGCAATAGAATATGGAGCGATTAAATAGCAAAAAGGACTATTCTCACGGAATAGTCCTTTTTATTTTTGTAGTAAATGTATTTTTGGTTTTTAGATTAGATTATAGAAAAGCTGCTATCCCCGTAAAGAGTGTGGAGGCAAGCATCGCAAATAGCATGACATAAATAATGATTTTACGGGTTTTTCTTTTACCCAAGTGTCATTCTCCTTTCGAAATGGCTCATCGTTTCTATTTACTATACTACATCTGAATGACTGTTTGTTCAACTCCTTATTTTGCAGGAATTATGACGATTTATAGCGAATATAAAGAGTATTGAGTAAATTCAATTTTACATAAATGGAGGGAAATAGATGATTAAAAAGATTGACCATATTGGTGTAGCGGTTAAATCCATTGAACAAGCCCTGCCTTTTTATACGGAAGTCTTGCAATTGCCTTTATTAGGGATTGAAGAGGTTGAAAGTGAGATGCTTCGGGTGGCCTTTTTAAAAATTGGCGAATCTAAAATTGAATTGCTTGAACCCACTTCAGAGGAGAGCACGGTAGCGCGTTTTATTGAAAAAAGGGGCGAAGGAATACACCATCTGGCTGTTGGGGTTGATTCCATTCAAGAAAGAATCAATGAAATGAAAGAAAAAGGGATTCGTATGATTCATGATAAGCCAAAAAACGGAGCGGGCAATGCATCAGTCGCATTCATGCACCCTAAGTCCGCTGGAGGCGTTCTTGTTGAACTCTGTGAAAAGAAGGGATTGGAAGAGTAGAATGACAGACATCTATGAAAAAATTAATGATCTTTATGACCGTAGGCGGGAAATTGAACTTGGCGGTGGAGATGAGCGGATTGAGAAGCAACATGAAAAGGGAAAACTAACGGCGAGAGAAAGAATTGAATTGCTAGTTGACCCTGGAAGTTTCGTAGAACTCAATCCATTTATTGAGCATCGCTCTGTTGACTTTGGGTTAGAAAACCAAAAAGGTCCCGGAGATGGTGTCGTGACTGGATATGGGAAAGTTAATGGCCGCCCCATCTATTTATTCTCTCAGGATTTCACTGTGTTTGGTGGTGCTCTAGGAGAAATGCATGCACATAAAATCGCTACAGTGATGGACCTTGCAGCTAAAAATGGAGCGCCTTTTGTTGGGTTAAACGACTCGGGAGGAGCAAGAATTCAAGAGGGCGTTGTTTCTCTAGATGGGTATGGACAGATTTTTTACCGAAATTCTATTTATTCGGGAGTCATTCCGCAGATATCTGTCATTATGGGACCTTGTGCAGGTGGTGCTGTTTATTCTCCTGCGATTACCGACTTTGTGTTCATGGTTGAAAAAACAAGTCAAATGTTTATTACAGGTCCAAAGGTAATTGAAACGGTGACAGGGGAAAAAATTTCTGCTGAGGACCTTGGTGGAGCAAAGGTACATAACACGGTAAGTGGTAATGCCCATTTTCGAGCAGAAACAGAGGCTGAGATTTTAGAAATGGTTCGTGCACTACTAAGCTATTTGCCGCAGAGTCAAGAGGAAAAACCACCGAGACTCGAAGTAGACCATGAGGATGATTATCGACCTGATTTGACAGATTTAATACCATTTGATGCCGTCAGACCCTATGATGTTCGAATTGTCATTGAGCAGGTAGTGGACGCTGATTCCTTTATGGAAATTCAAAAAGACTTTGCACGAAATATTGTGATTGGTCTTGCTAGAGTTAAAGGGGAAGTCGTAGGTCTTGTTTGCAATCAGCCAAAATTTATGGCAGGTGGTCTGGATATTGACTCCTCCGATAAGGCATCGCGATTTATCCGTTTTTGTGACTCTTTCAATATTCCAATCATTACCTTTGAAGACGTGACTGGATTTTTCCCAGGAATTAAGCAGGAGCATGGTGGAATCATTCGTCATGGTGCAAAGATTCTCTATGCTTATTCAGAAGCAACTGTTCCAAAGCTGACTATTATTTTGAGAAAGGCATATGGCGGTGCTTATGTAGCCTTAAACAGTAAATCGATTGGAGCTGACCTAGTGTTTGCTTGGCCAAATGCCGAAATTGCTGTTATGGGACCACAAGGCGCAGCTAATATTATTTTTGCTAAAGAGATTCAAAATAGTGATGACCCAGAGGCAACCAGACAGCAAAAAATTGATGAGTATCGTGAAAAATTTGCGAACCCATATGTGGCTGCAAGCCGAGGGATGGTCGATGACGTGATTGATCCAAGAGAAACAAGAATTAAAATTATTCAATCATTAGAAATGTTACGTTCGAAAAAAGAGAGCCGTCCAAAGAAAAAACATGGGAATATTCCATTGTAACGATTCGAATCGAAAGTTTGCTTAGGAGAAAGTTACAAATGTATACTATTATGGTATATACATAAACTTGGAGGTCTCATAGATGATAAACAACGAACGCATGTTAAATGAATTTCTTGAGTTGGTTCAAGTAGATTCAGAAACTAAGTACGAAACTGAAATTGCTAAGGTATTAAAGCAGAAATTTAGAGATCTTGGTGTTGAAGTATTTGAGGATGATACAAAGGATCAGACAGGTCATGGTGCAGGTAATTTAATCTGTACGCTTCAAGGTACAAAAGAGGGCGTAGATCCAATCTACTTCACTTCTCATATGGATACTGTTGTTCCTGCTCGTGGTGTAAAACCTTCGATAAAAGATGGATATGTTGTTACAGATGGAACGACAATCCTTGGTGCAGATGACAAGACGGGCCTTGCTGTTATGTTGGAAACTGTGCGAGTTTTAAAAGAACAGCAAATTCCGCATGGAACAATCCAATTTATTATCACGGTTGGTGAAGAGTCTGGTTTAGTTGGGGCGAAGGTTTTGGATCCATCCCGCCTCATTGCAAAATATGGCTATGCTTTAGACAGTGATGGGAAGGTAGGAAACATCATCGTTGCCGCGCCGACGCAAGCGAAAGTATCGACGGTCATTCATGGGAAAACAGCTCATGCTGGTGTCGCACCGGAAAAAGGAGTTTCAGCAATTACAATTGCCGCTAAGGCGATCGCTAAAATGCCGCTTGGACGAATCGATGAAGAAACTACAGCGAATATCGGTCGTTTCCAAGGTGGAACCCAAACGAATATTGTTTGCGATTATGTTGAAATTCTGGCTGAAGCACGCTCACTTGTACCAGAAAAGATGGAAGCCCAAGTTGCTAAAATGAAAGAAGCATTTGAAACCGTTGCCGAACAAATGGGCGGTAAGGCAGATGTCAAGGTTGACGTAATGTATCCTGGGTTTAAATACGGTGAAGGCGATCAGGTGGTTGAGATTGCGCGTAAAGCTGCTGGAAAAATTGGCCGCAGCTGTGAGTTGTTGAAAAGTGGAGGCGGTAGTGACGCTAATGTGATTGCCGGTTTTGGCATTCCGACCGTCAACCTAGCTGTTGGTTACGAAGATATCCATACAACGAATGAAAAAATGCCGATTGAAGAGCTCGAAAAGCTTGGAGAAATGGTTATAGCAATTATTGAAGAAGTAGCCGCACAATAAGAAAAAAGCAGAGTATTTTGGATACTCTGAGGCTGTCGAGAAAACTCGACAGCCTCTTTCTATTTGCTCGTTATCTATTTAATTATGTCCTCTCATTGGTTATTAGAGCGTATACTCCTTCCTTGTTTGTCACAAATTGTTCAATACTTTCTTTGTTTGTTCAACCCTGCACATGGATGTTTTAAGTAAAATTAGAGTAGGTTAAGCTTATTAACATGGAAAGGGATGCTAAAATGTCGAAGTTACTCTATATAACCGTCAATCCAAAGAAAGAAGTGCGTCTTTCTAAAGGAGCACAAATTGGTGAAATATTTCTGGAAACCTTCCAAAAAGAACAACCGGAAACCGAAATTGAAAGAATGCACTTATATGATATGGATATCCCGCGTATTGACATGGACCTTTTATATGCACGTGCTAAGCTGTCTTTTATGGGTTACACATTCGACCAGCTTTCTGATGCTGAAAGAGAAAAAATTACTGCGATGCATACGCTAGCAGACCGCTTTATTGAAGCTGATTATTATGTGTTTGTTACCCCGATTTGGAATTTAGGTGCACCAGGAATTTTAAAAGAGTTTATGGATAATATGTTCCTAATTAATAAAACCTTTGTTACAACAGAAGAAGGACCAAAAGGGTTGCTTACAAATAGAAAGGCGATCCACATCCAGACACGTGGAGGCATTTACTCAACTGGACCAATGGTTGAGTTTGAAATGGGCGACCAATATGTAAGAAAGGCTCTTAGCTTCTTAGGGATGGACGTCATGGACACAATTGTAGCAGAGGGCATGGACCATTTCCCTAAGCAAATTCCTGAAATCATGGCAAAAGCCAAGGAACAAGCTGTAAAATCTGCAAAAGAAATGGCAAAAGGTACGATATCCCTATAGGAATTCAATGACTCGCAGCGATGTGGGTCTTTTTTATTCAGAAATGGTAAAATAAGCTCGAACCTATTTTGGGACGTGGTGAAAATAAACGAAATGTATCCTAAAAACGGAAAAGTGATACTTCATGTGGATATGAATAGCTTTTATGCTTCGGTTGAAATGGCTTATGATTCTTCATTAAAGGGAAAGCCGTTAGCGATTGCTGGGAATCCAGAGGAGCGAAGAGGGATTATCATCACATGTAGCTATGAAGCGCGAAAGCTCGGAATCAAAACGACGATGCCCCTTTGGGAAGCTAAAAAGCTATGTCCTAATCTAATCATTAAAACGCCGAACTTTGAGAGATATCGGACCGTTTCTGCGGCTATGTTTGATCTTCTCAGACAATTCTCAAGCTTAGTTGAACCCGTTTCCATTGACGAGGGCTATGTCGACATAACCAACTGTCAAGAGCTAGGGTCACCACCTCTCATTGCTGAGCTGATTCAAAAGCGTATTCTTGAGATGCTAGATTTACCTTGTAGTATCGGAATTGCCCCTAATAAGTTCCTTGCCAAAACTGCCTCCGATATGAAGAAACCTATGGGAATTACTATTTTAAGAAAACGTGATGTACCTAAAATCCTCTGGCCATTAGATGTTGAAGAGATGCATGGCGTTGGTAAAAAAACAGCTGATAAACTCAAAGGAATCGGCATTTCTACAATCGGAGATTTAGCTCAATCAAACGAAATACAGGTAAAGGCGTTGCTTGGGATTAATGGCGTAAAACTTAGAGAGAGAGCCAATGGCATTGACAAGAGATCTGTGGATCCTGACTCTGTTTATGATTTTAAAAGTATTGGAAATTCGACGACATTGCCGCGAGATATCTCCAATCAGCGAGAGTTAATTGGAGTATTTGATAAACTTTCCGAACAGGTTGCAGCAAGAATGAACCGGAAACAAGTTGTGGCAACCGTTATTGGAATTACGATACGGTACAAAAATAGGCAAACCATTACAAGGAGCCAGAAGCTGGATAACCCAATCGCAAAAAAGAATGAAATCTTTAAGGCTGCAAAGGCTTTATTTGAACGTCATTGGGAGGGGAACTCTGTTAGACTCCTTGGTATCACCATGACAGGGTTACAGGAGCTTGATACAGCGGTCAAACAACTTGATCTTTTTTCTTATGAGAAAGAAGCAGAAAAAGAACCGCTTTTGAATACCATGTCTAAGTTGAAAAATAAATACGGGAAAAATATTATTGGTACTGCAAGCAGTCGATTGAATCGGAAACCTTTGCTGACTGATTCTGGTCATGACACGAGTTTTAATAAAGATTTCCTACAAGAAAAGAAATCAAATGGATTACCTAGAAAAGACTAACCAAAGGGTATTTTTTTAGCAAAGAGTCAAAATATAAGAGTAGAAAATTCAGATGTTTGCAAACTTACCTTTTTACTGCTAAATTAGAGTTTGTTTATTTGACCACCAATCGTATTGATTGAATAGAAGGGACGTAGTAGAATGGCGAAACAGCAAATTGGTGTAGTTGGGCTTGCGGTCATGGGGAAAAATTTGGCTTGGAACATGGAAAGCAAAGGATATTCTGTGTCTGTGTATAACCGTTCCCGCCAAAAGACCGACGAAATGCTAAAAGAATCAGAAGGAAAAAATATTTTCGGTACTTTTTCTATTGAAGAATTTGTGAATTCATTGGAAAAACCAAGAAAAATTATGCTGATGGTTAAAGCAGGGGCTCCAACTGATGCAACGATTGAAGAGTTAAAACCTTACTTAGATAAAGGCGATATTCTAATCGATGGAGGAAATACGCTCTTCACTGACACTCAGCGAAGAAACCGAGAGTTAAGTGAATTAGGCTTGCATTTTATTGGAACAGGAGTTTCTGGTGGCGAAGAGGGCGCCTTAAAAGGTCCTTCCATTATGCCTGGTGGCCAGAAAGAAGCCTATGATTTAATTGCTCCAATTTTTAAGGATATCTCTGCAAAAGTAAATGATGAGCCATGTACCACTTATATTGGTCCGGACGGTGCTGGTCATTTTGTGAAAATGGTACATAATGGAATTGAATATGGAGATATGCAATTAATTTCTGAATCCTATTTCTTACTTAAAAACGTTTTAGGTTTATCCGCACAAGAGCTTCATCAAGTATTCTCTGAGTGGAATAAAGGTGAACTCGATAGCTACTTAATTGAAATTACTGCGGATATCTTCACTAAAACAGATGAAGAAACAGGTAAGCCATTAGTTGATGTAATCTTGGATACTGCGGGTCAGAAAGGCACAGGGAAGTGGACGAGCCAAAATGCGTTAGACCTTGGAGTGCCACTGCCTCTAATTACAGAATCTGTGTTTGCACGCTTTATTTCAGCGTTAAAAGACGAGCGTGTTACTGCAAGTAAAATGCTCCGTGGCCCTGAATCACAACCATTTACTGGAGATCGCGAAGCATTCATTGAATCGATTCGCAAGGCACTCTATATGAGTAAAATTTGCTCGTACGCGCAAGGCTTTGCGCAAATGAGGGCAGCATCAGACGAATTTGGTTGGGATTTACGCTATGGGGATATTGCGATGATATTCCGCGGCGGATGTATTATCAGAGCGCAGTTCTTACAAAAGATTAAGGACGCTTATGACCGCGAACCTGGACTTAAGAATCTATTGCTAGATCCTTATTTTAAGGAGATTGTTGAGAGCTATCAGGGCGCATTAAGAGAAATTGTTTCCATTGCAGCTCAGCAAGGAATTCCTGTTCCTTGTACTGCGTCTGCTTTAGCTTATTATGATAGCTACCGAACTGAAACTCTTCCTGCAAACCTGCTGCAGGCACAAAGAGACTATTTTGGTGCCCATACGTATCAACGTGTAGACAAAGAGGGCGTATTCCACACAGAATGGTTAAAATAATCAAGCAAAGAAAAAAGAAAAACAGCGGACAGAAGTGTTCGCTGTTTTTTTTATTCGTTTCCTCTTATGTATTGAAAAACAACAAAGGTTGAGAAAAATCAAAAAAACGGACGGACAGCAGATGCTGTCCGTCCGGGCTTATTTTAACATTTTTCAACATCTAAATTAGTAACAGGCCACCAGAAGAAGCCATCCTTTTCAAGCAACGCGTCGGAAGCTTTTGGCCCCATTGAACCTGATTCATAGTTAGGGAAATTTTTCTCTTTTTCGTTTTCCCATACTTCTGAAATATTGTCAACAAAACTCCATGATAGGGCGACATCATCCCAATGAGTAAAGTTAGTTGCATCTCCTCTAAGACAATCATAGATAAGTTTTTCATAGGCTTCAGGCGTGTTGAGACCATCAATTCCTTTGTTTGCATAACTTAGCTTTACTGGAGTAGAATTCATATGTTGTCCGGCCTTTTTGGCGTTTAAATAAAGGGTAATCCCTTCTTCAGGCTGAATATGGATTACAAGGAGGTTAGGGCTAACAGAACCCTCTTGCTTGTTGTATAAGTCCATTGGGATATCTTTAAATTCTACGACAATCTTTGTAGTTTTTACTTCCATCCGTTTTCCTGTACGAATGTAGAAAGGGACTCCAGCCCAGCGGAAGTTGTCAATTAGAAGCTTTCCTGCAACAAACGTTTCTGTATTGGATTCTGGATCAACCATATCTTCTTCACGGTAGCCAGGAACTTCATTTTCAGCGATAATTCCTTTTCCGTACTGACCACGGACAAAATATTCATTGACCTCATTCCCTTTAATCGGCCTTAATGCGCGGAACACTCTCACTTTTTCAGAGCGTACTTCATCCGTTGTTAAGCTGATTGGCGGCTCCATTGCTAGAAGGGAGACCATTTGAAGCATATGGTTTTGTACCATATCCCTTAACGCACCACTTTTCTCGTAGTAACGCCCTCGCTCCTCTACCCCTAGTGTTTCACTTGATGTGATTTGAATATTTGAGATGAAACGGTTGTTCCAAAGCGGTTCAAATATCGCATTTGCAAAGCGAATGACCTCAATGTTTTGGACCATTTCTTTCCCAAGATAGTGGTCAATTCGGTATATCTCATCTTCGGTAAAGGCTGTACGAATTTGGCTATTTAGTTTTTTAGCCGATTCAAGATCGTGCCCGAATGGTTTCTCAATCACCAATCTTTTAAATCCGTGTGTATCTGTTAATCCATCGGTTTTTAAGTGCTCGGCGATCGTTCCAAAGAACTCAGGAGCCATTGCTAAATAAAAGATTCTGTTTCCGTTTAGATGGTAGGTGTTGTCTAGTTCCTTGGCAAGAGTGTTTAAGGAAGAATAAGAATCTGAATCGGTAACATCATGAGAGTGATAATGAAA
Organism: Mesobacillus maritimus; assembly: GCF_019749255.1. Lineage (GTDB taxonomy): Bacteria > Bacillota > Bacilli > Bacillales > Cytobacillaceae > Mesobacillus_B > Mesobacillus_B maritimus_A. Next base: position 241,261 of record NZ_JACWFH010000008.1, read on the forward strand.
TTTTGATACAAATTCGGCCTTCTTTCCATTCGAATCTTCCTCAGAGCCAACGGACTTCGTTACACTAGCTTGAAATTCATCATTTGTTAACGATCTTCTTGCGACCCCGATAACGGCAAAATCACCGAGTTTGTCTTTCTTAAATAACCGATATAGGGAAGGGAATAGCTTTCGCTTTGCCAAGTCCCCAGTTGCCCCGAAAATCATGATTAATGCTGTAGGCTTATTATTTTGTCCCAAAGTCAAGAACCTCGCTTTTTCTGTAATTGATATGTTATGTAACATGCATCATACAAGTATAAAATTTTAACTTTTTTGATGTAAATTAGCAAACAATAGGATTAAGGATAGTTTTCATCTACTTGTTCTAATTTATCCTGACAATTGTGTTATAGTAATAGCATCATTTGAGGTTTAAGAAACCTCGACAAAGAGTGCCTAGCTTAAAAGGAGTTATCAAGATGAATGTGTTTTTTTTAGGAACGGGAGCTGGAGTCCCCGCAAAACTCAGGAATGTGACAGCCATTGCTTTAAAACTTCTTGAGGAACGAGGGTCCATTTGGTTATTTGATTGTGGGGAGGCTACCCAGCATCAAATTTTACATACGAGCATTAAGCCGCGTAGGATTGAAAAAATTTTTATCACTCACTTGCATGGAGACCATATTTATGGCTTGCCAGGACTCTTGGCTAGTCGTTCCTTTCAGGGCGGAGAATCGCCTGTAACGGTTTATGGCCCTAAAGGGCTAAAGGAATTTCTTGAAGTCAGTCTGAAAGTAAGTAAAACCTACTTGAAGTACCCACTTAACATTGTTGAAATTGAAGAAGGCATTATTTTTGATGACGATCAGTTTACCGTTGTTGCCAAGTTGTTGGAACATGGTCTTCCATCTTTTGGGTATAGGATTGTGGAAAAGGACCGTCCTGGAACACTGCTGGTTGATAAGCTGCAGGCCTTAGGGGTTCCACCAGGGCCGATTTATAAAAGCATTAAGGATGGAGAACCGGTCAATTTACCAGATGGACGAAGGGTTGAAGCAAGTGAATTTCTTGGTTCTCCTCAACAAGGAAGGGTGGTTACCATCCTTGGCGACACAAGGTCATGTGAGGCCGTAGAATCACTTGCAGCTCATGCCGATTTGCTCATCCATGAAGCAACCTTTTCGGGAGAGGACTCGGAGCTTGCTCACGAATATTTCCACTCTACAACCCTTCAGGCAGGAGAAGCTGCTCGGAATGCGAAGGTGAAGAAGCTTTGTCTTACCCACATTAGTTCCCGCTATAATCCGGAAGCGTGGGAACGACTTGTTCAAGAGGCGAGAACGGTTTTTCCCGAGACCATTATAGCGGAAGACTTTTTAGAGGTACCTATCCCACTAAGAAAAGACACTGCAGACTAGTATCTACCTAGTCTGCTTATTTGTTTCGGCACACTGAACGCTCCAATAATAACGAGCTTGCCTCTAAAATTTTGTTTGAATAATTACTTAGTTTGCTAAAAAACAGGAAATCTGTCAAGGTACTTTTGGTTAATTATTTGTTTTTTCAGAAAATATTTTGTTAAAATAATGACAGCACACAACTTTTTCGTTAAACTTATTTTACTGACTATTCAGATGCGTATGATAAGAAAAGCCTTATGGAAATATAATGGTAAGGGGTATATGTATGGAAAAGTGGAAAAATGGAATTGCAAAATTAACAGTGCCGACCCCGTTTGCGGTGGGTGATGTTCATTGTTATTTAATTAAGGGAGATAGGTTGACTCTTGTGGATGCTGGAGTCAAGACTGACGAAGCATGGGAAGCATTACAAGTGCAGTTAGCGGAGCTTAAGTTAACCCCGGAGGATATTGAGCAAGTCATTCTGACTCATCATCATCCCGATCATGTTGGACTGCTTCATTACCTCCCTAAAACGATTGAGGTTTACGCTCATCCGTTAAATGAACGATGGTTAAAGCGGACTGAAAGCTTTTCAGCGGAGCACGATGACTTCTATTTGAGGTTGTACCAACAATTTGGGGTCCCACGGGAATATCTGGCACCAACAATTAACGAAATGAAAAAGAATCTTCGGTATTCTAGTGAGTGTTCTTTAGCGGGTTATTTGCTTGAAAACGATGTTCCTTCTGGCCTTGAGGGGTGGAGGGTACTTGAGACTCATGGTCATGCTCAAGGGCATATCGCTCTTTGGCGTGAAGAAGATGGAATATTGATTGGTGGGGATGTATTGCTTGCCCATATCTCGCCTAACCCCATATTAGAACCGCCTTATCCAGGGGAAACGGAACGTCCTAAACCACAGCTTCAATACAATCAGACCTTAAAGAAGCTGCAAGAATACCCAATTTCATTAGTTTATGCTGGACATGGTCAAGACTTTACTGGCACAGGGCCTTTAATAGATAACAGGCTATCCAGGCAGCATGACCGAGCCATGAAGGTGAAATCTATGGTTGAAGAGGAACCAAAGACCGCTTTTGAAATTTGCCAAAGTCTCTTCCCGACAGTTTATCAGAAGGAGCTAAACTTGACGATTTCAGAAACGGCTGCACAACTAGATTATTTAATGTCTCTTGAAGAAATTGCCGTAGTCGAGGAAGGCCCATCTCTCCTCTATGTTGCAAAATGAGGTGAAGGTTTTTTGGTGAAGAATCGTTTGCAAGGGAAGAATGTTATCATCACTGGGGCTTCTGGGGGAATAGGAGCAGAAATGGCACGTCTGGCTGCTAGGCAAGGTGCTAATCTTGTTCTTCTTGCCCGTAGTGTGGATAAGCTTCAGAGTTTAAAAACAGAACTCGAACAATCATATAAAGTTTCAATTATTGTTAGAAGTCTTGATGTTGCGAACACCGATGCGATTACTGATGTTTTTACTGAGGTTATGGCTGAAATGGGTCATGTTGATATTCTTGTTAATAACGCAGGGTTTGGTGTTTTCCGCCATGCTCACGAAGCAAACTTGGACGAAATTAAGGCGATGTTTGAGGTAAATGTAATCGGGTTGATGGCATGCACCTCGCTTGTTCTGCTTAGCATGAGGAGGAGAGGCAGTGGGCACATTATCAACATTGCTTCCCAAGCTGGTAAAATTGCAACACCCAAATCTAGTGTTTATTCGGCGACTAAACATGCAGTCCTTGGCTACACGAATAGCCTTCGCATGGAGCTTCGCGAGGTGGGTATTTTTGTTACTGCGGTTAACCCGGGTCCAATCGCAACCAATTTTTTTGAAATTGCCGATGAGCAAGGTACCTATGTTAAAAACATCAAAAGTTTTATGCTGAAGCCTGAGTATGTCGCCAAACAAGTGGTCGAGCGGATGATGACCAATACAAGAGAAATTAATTTGCCGCGTTGGATGAATGCCGGCAGTGTGATTTACGCACTTTTTCCCCGGATGTTTGAACGAATTGGGAGGCGTGCCTTTAATCAAAAATAGGACAAAAAACCAGCTGGAGGTGCCAGCTGGTTTTTTTGTCCGCTCCAGCGCCATGCGGTTAGTGTCCTTCGCTTTTCTCCGCAACGATAACGTATTGCTCTTCGTGTTCCTTTATCACTTTCTAACGGCAGTAGCTTATAGAACTGCCCGTAACTAAGGGATGAAGCCTAAGAAAAACTTTATCTCAGTTGGAGCGATCCAGGCCATACGCCGCTGACTAGGGAGCTTGCGCTTTCTTATTGGCTGAAATTTCCCGTTGAAACCGAACGCATATTCGCTTAATATAATGAGTATAATAATATTAGAACAAACGTTCTTTCGCAATTACAGAAAAGCATCAGAGAGGAGTCAGAGAAATGTTTGATTATAGCAACATGCCGCAAAATCAAATTCTATGTGTGGATATGAAGAGCTTTTATGCGAGTTGCTCTGCGGTAATGCTTGGGCTCGACCCTCTAGATTGCTATCTGGCAGTTGTCGGCAATACTGACCGTTCTGGCAGTGTTGTTCTCGCTGCTTCGCCCCGATTGAAAAAAGAGTTTGGCATTAAAACGGGTTCAAGGCTATTTGAAATCCCAAAAGATCCACGGATTCAAATTGTTGATCCTAAAATGTCAACCTATTTAAGAATTTCTACTGAAATCTCTAAGGTATTTAATCGCTATGCTCCCAAAGAAGCCATTCATACTTATAGTGTGGATGAAAGCTTTATAAAAGTAGATGGAACAGCAAAGCTTTTTGGTGGTGCCCAGACGATTGCCCAAAAAATCAGGTCCGATATTGAACGAGAATTTCAGCTCCCATGTGCTGTCGGCATCGGTCCTAATATGTTGTTAGCCAAACTTTGCCTGGACCTCGAGGCGAAAAAGCACGGGATTGCGGAATGGACCTACGAGGATGTCCAAGAAAAGCTCTGGAAGGTGTCACCGCTACGAGAGATGTGGGGAATTGGCCGACGTGTGGAAAAAACACTAAACGGGATGGGAATATTCACCGTTGGTCAGCTTGCACGGTATGACCTTGAAAAGCTAGAGAAAAAATTCGGGATTATGGGAAATCAACTGTACCACCATGCTTGGGGAATTGACTTCTCGGAAATCGGCGCTCCTATCATTGAGGGACAGATTAGCTTCGGGAAAAGTCAAATACTCCTTCGTGATTACAAGGACAAAGAGGAAATTAAACATGTCATTCTCGAAATATGTGAGGAAGTTGCTCGCCGAGCTAGAAACCACGGAAAAGCCGGGCGGACAATAAGTTTTGGTATTGGGTATAGTCAAGATGAATTCGGGGGAGGGTTTCACCGCTCAAAAACAATTGAACAACCAACCAATATTACCATGGAGCTTTACGAAGTATGTCTCGATTTATTTTCAAAAAACTACACTGGCAAGACGGTGCGGAGCATTGCGATTTCACTTGGAAACCTAGCTCCAGATACTCAATTTCAACTCGATCTTTTTGACCCAGATGGTTGGCGGAGACATAAGTTAGGCTACACAATGGACCAAATTCGCGCTCGGCATGGTTCAACGGCACTGCTTCGGGCTGTTTCTTATACTACGGCAGGCACAGCGTTACACAGAGCAAAGCTAGTTGGAGGTCATAAAGGGTAACGAACGAAGGGGGATTTTTCCTTAGTTACCTTTTAAGACGTTTCAAATGAACAATAGATTATGGAGGAAAAGCGAATGATTCGTGATAGAGGCAGGATAAAATGGACATCAATGATGTTACCTGAACATGTGAAAATGCTAAGAGACTGGACGAAAGAAGATGAGAACGAAAAGGAGAAGGAGGTGGATGAGCAACAGCTAGAAGTGATGAATGAAATGATTCTGGAAGCTATGGAGTTAAACCAGCAAGTTGCGATCACCCACTATCGGCAGCAGAAATATGAAATTCTCATAGGTAAAATTCATTATTGGGACCCACTCACAAACAAGCTTCATATTGTTGACAGCTTTTCAGAGCTTCACCGCATTGGAATTTCGAGTATTGCAGACGTTAGAGTGGTGGATGAATAAGTTTCGTAAAAGATAGTTCTCTAAAAACCAATTTTAGCGTAAGAACAGCTAGTTATGAGGTTATTAAATACGAAAAGAGCAATGGCAAGAACCATTGCTCACACGGTAATCTAAATCTTATTTTGGCGCGCGGACAGTCGATTGAAATTTTCCTTTATGGGTACCATCACAAAATGGCTTATTGTTGCTCATTCCACAGCGACATAGTGAAAAGGTTGGCTTCGTTTCAAATACATTCCCCTCGCCATCAATTAGCTCAACATCTCCTGTAACCCTAAGCGAGCCATTATCATTTACCTTAATCTGAACCTTAGACATAAGAATACCTCCCTATAATTTCCATCTTGTACTTCCTTCAATGGTAAAATTGAATACGACAAAATGCAAGCGCAATATAAGGATTCGTATACAATCTCATGGTAAAATAAAACGATGAAAACAAAAGGGTGGGTTAACAATGGAGATAATCATTACAGAAACAGCTGAAAAAAAACTTACAGAACGAACAGCCGGAAAACAAGGCGTTTTGAAAATAGAGTATGATACAGAAAATTGTTGTTCTGTTAATGGAACTGCAATGCTGTGGTTTATTGATCAACCAAGTGACTTAGACCAAGAGGTGCAGACAAATGGACTGCCTGTTTATATTGAAAAAGCAAAGACAATCTTCTTTGATGAGGAAATGAAGATTGATTATGTTGAAAGCAGGGGCTGCTTTCAGTTGAAGAGCGCAAATCAGTATTTTAATCCCAGCATGGGTTTAATTGACAAAACGATTAAAGCTTAAAAGAAAGAAAAGTGGGTCTCAATAATGGAGGCCCACTTTTCTATTAGTGATGATTGTTATAGACAAGGTTTTGAAGAAAATCATCAAGAACTTGCGCATATTCTTCGCGATTTTCAGTTAGGGATCTAGCATGAACACCATGTTCAGCAAGGTATAGTTGTTTTGGACCCTTTTTGCGCATGAAAAGCTTTTCCGTCATATCCGGTAAAATATAGTCGTCTTGTTTGCTATGGATGAACAAGATAGGTTTTTCAATCTGATCAATAGCGGAAATGGGTGAAACCTCTTTGAGTGGATAGCGATCACGGAGTTTCAAAAATAGCACAGCAATCGGAAGCATCAGCTTAGGAGGTAATTTTACCTCCTCTTTTACTCGGTAGGCTAACTGTTCTCCGAAGTCTGAATAGGCACAGTCGGCAACGTAGAAATCTGCGCTATCTTCAAGCATGCCCGCGTATTGTAGCATCGTTGCTGCACCCATTGATTCTCCGTGGATTCCAAGGAAGAGTTTTGCTCCCTTATCTTTTCTTAGCCAATCGACTACCGCCTTTAGGTCGAATTTTTCATAAAACCCATAGCTAGTTGTTTTTCCACCTGAATCTCCATGTCGACGTTGGTCATAGATAATGGCATTAAAACCTCTTTCTATAAAGAGGTTCATATACTTAACGGAAGACATTTTGTTTTCCGTCACCCCGTGACAGAAGATCATGTACCGATTCGTTTGCCAGGGCTCAACAACAATCGCTTTTAAAGAATAGCCGAAGGGGGATGGGATGATGACCTCTCTTTTAGGGAGGGCTTTGAATTCAGTGGGCTTAAGGAACCCTGCTTCTTCATCACGCTTAAGAATCTCTTCCTCCTGCTTCTGTTTAATAAACATAATACGGTTTGTAAAATAAATCCCAATTACCGTGATTAAAGTGAAAAAAGTCAGGATATAACGAAACAATCTTTTCATCATGAACCTCCGGAAGAGCTTTTATTTCATTTTATCATTTAGAGCGGAAACGAAAACAAAAAAAACCGCTCCTTGGGGGGCGGCTTTTATTAAAGTATTTGTTCTTATAGGTTTGGCCTTCCAAACCCTTCACTTCTACTTTGGCGATTGGTTGGATGAATCGCACGTTCAAGCTCTTCGGCAGCAATCTTTTGTTTAACATTATCAGCGTTAGGTTTACCTGACTGGCTGTAGCCCTTGTCTTGTTTTTTACTCATATAAGAACCCCCTTCTTTTAAATCATTCACTAATAAGATGGCTTCTAGCGGTCTGCTTATGCATATGAATTAAATAGTGCGCTTTCCTTTCTACTTATTAGAATTAGGAGGATACAAACTTTCTCCTAAATATGAAAGGGAAAAAGGAAAGTGTAGTCGAAATAGTAAGAATAAAAAAGACAAAAGAGGGGAAGGGGAAAATTATGTCACAAAATGATGTAGTCATTGTGAGTGCAGCAAGAACAGCAATTGGAAGTTTTAATGGAAGCTTGAAGAATATTTCTGCACCAGAGCTTGGAGCAACTGTTATGAAGGGAGCTTTAGAAAAAGTAGGATTACAAGCTAGTCAAGTAGATGAAGTAATCTTAGGGAATGTCCTACAAGCTGGCTTAGGTCAAAATCCAGCAAGGCAAGCTGCAATACAGGCAGGATTTCCAGAGACTGTATCAGCCATGACGATTAATAAAGTATGTGGTTCTGGATTAAAAGCGGTCCACCTTGCCATGCAGGCAATCGTCTCAGGGGATGCGGAGGTTGTTGTGGCGGGTGGAATGGAGAATATGAGCCAAGCACCGTATCTATTAAATAATGCACGTGAAGGTTTTAAAATGGGTGACCAGAAGCTGGTTGACAGCATGATTGTCGATGGATTATGGTGTGCTTTTAATGATTATCATATGGGGATAACAGCGGAAAATCTCTGTGATAAATACGAAATCACCCGCGAGGAACAAGATGAGTTCTCAGCAAAGAGTCAGCAGAAAGCAGTACAAGCTATAGAAGCTGGGAAGTTTAGTGAAGAGACTATCCCAGTCAGTATCCCACAACGAAAAGGTGAACCGGTCCTTTTTGATACAGATGAGTACCCTAAAAAAGGAACAACAGCTGAAAAATTATCAAAGCTTCGTCCGGCGTTTAAGAAGGATGGAAGTGTAACAGCGGGAAATGCTTCTGGAATTAATGATGGGGCAGCTGTGTTGGTGGTTATGAGTAGAAAGAAGGCAGATGAATTAGGCATCAAACCGCTTGTCACCATAAAAGCTAATGCCAGTGCTGGTGTGGACCCAAGTATTATGGGGATTGGACCGGTGAAGGCAGTGAAAAAGGCTCTAACAAAGGCGGGAATGACACTGGAGGATATTGAACTAATTGAGGCCAACGAAGCCTTTGCTGCACAATCCCTCGCTGTTGACCGCGAATTGAATTTTAATAAAGAAAGATTAAATGTGAATGGCGGAGCAATTGCGCTTGGACATCCAATAGGGGCAAGTGGAGCAAGAATTCTCGTTTCATTAATCCATGAAATGCAACGTCAAAAAGCAAAAACGGGACTAGCAACTCTATGTATTGGGGGCGGTCAGGGAGTTGCGACAGTCGTAGAACTTGCATAAATTTTATTAACTTCCTTTTTGAAAACGGTGTCAGTTTAATTATAGAAACGTCTCAAGCTGAGGCGTTTCTATTTTTTATTTGGCTTGTTATAATTTTACTATCAACAAAAAAGAGAAAGAGGGGAAACAGCATGAAGAAGAAAAAGCAAACAAGACAACAAGTGAAAAAGGAAGATAAACCGGTAACCTTAGGAGATAGACTGAACAATGACCTCATGTCACAGCTAAAGGCAAAACAAAAAGAGCTTAAGGAAGTAGAAGAAAAACAAAAGCAAGAACAAAAAGAGCTAGAAGCAAAAAAGAGGCGAGAAGAACAGCGACAACGAGAGAAAAATATGTCTTTTGAGGAATTGTTGGAAAAAAGCGATATGAATTGGGAGAAGTATAAATAATGATAAAGCGGAAGGTGGAAGTTGTCCCCTATTCTTCGGTTTGGGAAAATCTTTTTACCAGGGAACAGGTTCTGTTAAAGGAGCTGTTCGGAAAGAACGAGGTTGGGATTTATCATATTGGCAGTACCTCAGTCCCTGGTTTAAGTGCTAAACCAATCATCGATGTCTTGATTGAGGTGGAAACCTTGGAGTTGATTGATTTGATTACGAAGGATATTGAAAGAGCGGGTTACGAAGCGAAAGGGGAAAATGGGATAGCCGGTCGCCGCTTTTTTCAAAAAAGCAACAAGAATGGGGTGCGCCTTTATCATGTACATGCTTTTAAAAAAGGCAATCCAGAGATCAATCGCCATCTAGTATTCCGCGATTATTTACGAATCCACCCGGAAAAAGCGGCCAAATATGCAGAAGTGAAGCAGCAGGCAGCCGCAAGAAACCCTTATGATATTGAAACCTATATGATTGAGAAAGAGCCTATTATAAAAGAACTAGAGCAAGAGGCGTTGAGATGGAGACTAAAACAATAAAAAAGGCAGTTGGAGCTGCCTTTTTTATTTGCTATTTTAAATTTTCAACCCATTATTTGGGGCGAGAATCCTTTTTTTTATCGGTGCTCACTATACCGGTTTGCATTGGTTAGCTTATGAATCAAGGTAATTTCCTCGGCAGTAAACTGTTGATGGTTAACTGCTCGCGCATTTGCTACAACCTGCTCAACAGAGCTTGCACCGGTCACAACCGAAGCTACAGCTGGATGTGCTAAATTATATTGCAAAGCAACTTCCTCAAGAGATTTTGAAGAGGCTAGTTTTTCTTTTAACATGGGGAGAATTTCTGTTAGTTCCTCATGGGTGTAGTCAAGGAAACCCTTTTCGGATAGCTTGTTACGAAATTGATCACTTAACAATCCTTTTGCAACGGATCCTCTAGTGACGACGCTGACTCCATTTTGTTCGAGTAGAGGAAGAGCCTCCTCTTCGGGTCGCCTATCTAACATACTGTATTGCATCATCACGGATGCAATGTTTGATTTCTTTGTGTATTCTCGTATGACATTTGGTCGGATGGAAGAGATTCCGTAATACCGAATCAAACCTTCTGCTTTTAATTCCTCAAAAGCTTCGATCGTTTGTTCAATGGGGTCATCTATTGTGCCCCCGTGTAGTTGATAAAGATCGATATAATCTGTCTGTAGACGATGAAGACTCTTTTTAACAGCCTCCTTAATATATTCCTTCGATGGATCCCAACTCCAACCATCTTTTGAATTGTTCCAACGGTTGCCTACTTTTGTTGCAAGGATGATATCGTCCCGAACATTCTTTAAGGCCTGACCTACTATTTTTTCATTCTGGCCAAAATCATATAAATCGGCGGTATCAAAATAATTGATTCCCTCTTCAAGGGCTGCTTCAATGATTTCTTGCGCTTTCTTTTCGTTCGTTCCAAGAGACATGCAGCCTAGACCTATTTGGCTAACAGTCAAATCTGAATTTCCTAATTGCACTTTCTTCATTTTTACTCACCCTGTCTTTTGTTTACTTTAGAGATCTAATTATTATTCTATCGAAGAAAACAGGGTGACTACAACCATTATGAACGGGGCACGCTCTTAGAGACTGCTTCTACCCAATCTTTTACTAGAACGTATTCTTTGCCATAGTCTTTTAATTTCCGTTTAATTTCCCAAGCTTTACCGGTCATCATAAACCCATTCTCATATACATAAACCTTCATCTCAAATCCCACCTTATATGCGAGTATGATAAAATGTATGAGCATTTAGTATCGGAATAGAACAGGAGTGGAAAAATGAAATCACTTGAAGAAAAGACGTTACGTACAGAACAAATTTTTTCAGGGAAAGTAATCAGTCTTCAGGTTGAAGAAGTTGAGCTTCCAAACGGAAAAACCTCCAAACGGGAAATTATTAAGCATCCTGGTGCAGTAGCGGTAATCGCGATCACCGAAGATGAGAAAATTGTCATGGTTGAGCAATATCGAAAAGCTTTGGAACGTACAATCATTGAAATTCCTGCCGGAAAGCTTGAAAAAGGGGAGGAACCAAAGGGTTGTGCGATTCGTGAATTAGAAGAGGAAACAGGTTATGAATGCGAAAAGATGGATTGGTTAATTTCATTCTATACATCACCAGGATTTGCTGATGAATTGGTCCATCTATATGTGGCAACAGGGTTGAAAAAGAAGCTAGATGCAGCAACACTTGACGAGGATGAATTTGTAAACTTAGTTGAAGTATCTCTCGAAGAGGCGTTAGAGCTCATGAAGGAGCAAAAAATATATGACGCAAAAACCGCCTTTGCCGTTCAATATTTACAGTTAAAGGATGCGCTTAAATAAAATGAGTGAATTTTACGCTGATTTACATATCCATATCGGAAGGACAAATTCAGGTAGGGCCGTGAAAATTACTGGAGCGAGGACATTAACACTAACGAATATTATTCGACATGCACGGGATATAAAAGGGTTGGATATAGTAGGAATTATCGACTGTCATTCACCTGAAGTAATCACTGAATTAGAAGATTTAATAGCCGCTGGAGAAATAACAGAACACCCAGATGGGGGATTAATGTACGGTACATTAGGGATATTCCTTGGGTCAGAGTTAGAAATCAATAGTGAGGAAACAACAGGGCCAATCCATGTGCTCTGCTTTTTCCCATACCTTAAAACAATGGCAGCATTCTCAGAATGGTTGAAGCTTCACTTGAAAAATGTTCATTTAAGCTCTCAGCGTGTTTATGTTACTGGAAAAGAACTTCAAGAGAAAACAAAGGAATTAGATGGATTATTTATTCCAGCACATGTGTTCACACCGTTTAAGAGTTTATATGGAAAAGGTGTGAAGCGGTCTCTAACAGAAGTTTTTGATCCCAAGAAGATTGATGCTGTAGAGCTTGGGTTAAGTTCAGATACTTCTATGGCTCAACAGTTAGCTGAGTTAGAGGACTATACGTTCTTAACCAATTCAGACGCCCATTCTCTTGCAAAGATTGCTAGAGAATACCAGAAAATCAACATGGAAGAGATTTCATTTAAAGAGTTTACCAAAGCATTAAAAACGGAAGAGGGAAGAAAGGTTCTTGCCAATTACGGGCTGGACCCTCTATTAGGGAAGTACCATCGGACAGTTTGTGCAAACTGTCTTATTCCCGTATCGGAAGGAGAAGCATGTCTAGAATGTGGGAAAAGCAAATTTATTAAAGGGGTAGCAGACCGAATCTCTGAGCTTAAATCTGTAGATCACCAACAAGCCACCAGACCATCATATGTCCATCAGGTTCCGCTTGAATTTATTCCAGGTCTAGGACCAAAACTATTAGAAAAGCTAATGAATCATTTTGGGACAGAAATGGCCGTATTACACGAGGTTCCCTATTCAGCCTTGAAGGAGGTTGTTCCCGTAAAAATAGCGGATTTAATTGTTAAAGCCCGTAGTGGAGAGCTAAAAGTCCATGCTGGGGGTGGTGGAAAGTATGGGAAAATCGTTCAAGAATAGGTATGATGAAATGCGAATAAGAGGAAATATAAAAGACTCTCTCTAGTAAAGTTTTCTAGTAGCATCTTCAAATGCTAGTCATAGAACCTCATCTCCTGCATAAAATCTAATATCCAATCGTGCAGGAGGAAAAGAGCTATGAAGAAAAGAAAATACCAAAACGTCGCAGCAAATCATCTCCGTGAATATTCCTCTATTTATCTGTTTGTTGTTGTGTTATTTTTGATGGGAGTCATTTTTGGAGCGGTTATTGTCAATAGTCTTAGCTTTACGCAAAAAGAAGATTTATTTTATTATCTTTCGCAATTTTTTGGACAGGCAGCCGAGGGAGAAGGCAACGCAGCACGAGATTTGTTTCTCCAGAGCTTTTTTCATAACAGTAAATTTATTGGTTTAATTTGGATTTTAGGGATTTCAATTATAGGACTTCCGATTATCCTCATTATGTTATTTATAAAAGGAGTGACAGTCGGCTTTACAGTCGGTTTTCTTGTCAATCAAATGGGGTGGAATGGCTTTTTGCTTTCGTTTGTGTCGATTTTGCCTCAAAATTTGATTATCATTCCTGTTTTCATTATTATGGCGGCGTTAAGTGTCATGTTTTCATTGAGAATGATACGCAATCAGTTTATGAAAAAGATCAGTCAGCCCGTTTTGCCCTTGTTTTTTAGGTATGTTTTCTCTTTCCTAGCTGCTCTGGTAATCGTTGCTGGTGCTGCGGGAATTGAAGCGTTAATCTCTCCTGCACTGCTAAAAGCAGTCATCCTTTCTGGTAGCTAATAATGATTTTAAAGTGAGAATGATTGTGTTACCTAGTTTGTAATAATTTTATTATGCATCTCCTTTTCATTCTGCTATAATGTAAATGACAGTGGGCGGGGGAGTGAAGACTATCGAAATGGAAAGTAGAATTGAAAGAATAAAAAAGCAGCTGCATTCGTCCAGCTATAAATTAACACCGCAACGTGAAGCAACTGTACGTGTCCTTTTAGAAAATGAAGAAGACCATTTAAGTGCAGAGGATGTCTATTTACTTGTAAAAGAAAAATCCCCTGAAATTGGTCTCGCAACGGTGTATCGGACTCTTGAACTTTTAACAGAATTAAAAATTGTTGATAAAATTAACTTCGGCGACGGCGTTTCCAGATATGATCTTCGCAGAGAAGGAGCAGCCCATTTTCACCACCATCTTGTCTGTATTGAATGTGGTGCAGTGGATGAAATCCAAGAAGATTTGCTTGATGATGTTGAGGAGATTGTAGAACGGGACTGGAAATTTAAAATAAAAGACCATCGTTTGACGTTCCACGGTATTTGCCACCGCTGCCAAGCAAAAGATAGTGAAACACAAGACGAACTAAATGAAAAAGCTGAACAAGCATAAATGACAAACTCTTTCTCCAACCAGAGGAAGGGTTTTTATTTTTGTTTAGGGACTTAGTAAGGTATCTATTGTGGGTAACGTTCGGTTGTAAAAGAGGATCTAGGTTGTTCAATAAAGATGTAACATAAACATAATTATAGGTTGGAAAGGATTCGGACAGAATGAGGCTGAAAAATAGAAATGAGAGTCGAATGAGGTTTCGTATCTTTTGTTAGTAGTAATTTTTCAGATAGTTAATTATTGAGGCTTGCCCATTCTTGTAAATTTTATGTATATAATTTGTCTCCCTTGGCATACCTTGTACTATTAAGCATTTTCGGGGGCATTTATATGAAACTGATTTCGGTTATATTACATGCGTGTAAGGTGTTTGTGTTCTTCACTGGATGCACGATTCTCTTTTATTATGGTATTATGTGGGTAAATGAAGAATATCAGAACTATCATCGTTACGATGAACCAGAAGGCGCGGCAATAAAGGTTTCCGGTGGGAATTCATCCGAAGAGACTGGAATGATTGACCGGCTGATTTTGTTTTATTTGAATGGGGAGTAATCATAATGAATGAGCATCTCAAAGATTTTATTCATTTCTTGGTGGTTGAAAAAGGACTTTCGAGAAATACAATGGTGTCGTATAAACGTGATTTGAAAAGCTATCTGAGCTTCCTGCAAGACAGTGAAAAATTGACTGAATTGGATGCAATTCAACGGAGCCAGATTATCCATTTTTTAGCTCACCTAAAAGACAGTGGCAAGTCTGCAAAAACCATTGCCAGACATGTCGCTTCTTTGCGTGCTTTTCATCAATTTTTATTGCGGGAGAAAGTGGTTGGACAAGATCCGACCGTCCATATCGAAAGTCCACAGTTGGAACGGAATTTGCCTAAGGTGCTAAGTCTCCAAGAGGTTGAAATTCTGTTAGAGTCTCCAAAGTTGGTCGATCATTATGGCTATCGAGACAAGGCGATGCTCGAATTACTGTATGCAACTGGAATTAGGGTAAGTGAACTAATAGGTCTTAATATGGATGATATCCATTTAACGATGGGGTTTATTCGCTGTATTGGAAAAGGGAATAAGGAAAGGATCATTCCGTTAGGTAGAACAGCTTCAACGGCTTTGGAGCAGTACCTTGTAAAAGGGAGACCAAAATTCGTATCAAAGGGGTATAAAGACGAGGCATTCTTTCTGAATCATCATGGGAAAAGATTGACAAGACAAGGTTTTTGGAAAATCTTAAAACGACTTGCCAAAGAAGCGAATATTGAAAAAGAATTGACACCACATACATTAAGACATTCTTTTGCAACACATTTACTGGAAAACGGGGCCGATTTGCGAGCAGTACAAGAGATGTTGGGACATGCTGATATCTCTACAACACAAATCTATACGCACGTTACGAAAACGAGATTAAAAGATGTTTATAGTAAATTTCATCCGCGAGCTTAATAGTTAAATAGAAATGTAGACCATATTTTTTGTTGGGAATATAGAGAGATGGTGAAAAGTTCGAAAAGCTGCCAAAAAGAAAGGCAGCTTTTTCTTGTTTTTTTGAAGGAAGATTAGTAAGATTTAGTTGTCAGACTTCCGACGTATAGAAATTTTATAGGTGTGTTTTAAATGGGGCATTATAAAATGAGGTTTTAACAAAGACGTTTCAGATTATTGGAATCCAAACCTTATAAGGAGGAGATAAAAATGTCATATACATATAAAAGGGTCTTTCTAATTGTGATGGACTCCGTAGGAATTGGAGAGGCTCCCGATGCAGAACAATTTGGAGATTTAGGCTCTAATACACTAGGGCATATCGCAGAACGAATGAATGGGTTAAATATGCCTAATATGGCTAAGCTCGGGTTAAGCAATATTAGCGAAATCAAAGGTGTCGAAAAGGCAACTAAGCCGCTCGCGTATTATACGAAAATGCAAGAGGCCTCAGTAGGGAAAGATACAATGACTGGCCATTGGGAAATAATGGGTCTGAACATCGATACGCCTTTCCAGGTTTTTCCTGATGGGTTTCCGGATGAATTAATTTCGGTAATTGAGTCTCGGACAGGAAGAAAGGTCATCGGAAATAAGCCGGCTAGTGGAACTGAAATTCTAGATGAATTAGGCGCCGAGCAAATGGAAACGGGTGCATTAATCGTTTATACCTCTGCAGACTCTGTTTTACAAATTGCAGCCCATGAAGAGATTGTTCCGATAGATGAACTTTATAAAATATGTGAAATAGCAAGAGAATTAACACTTGATGAAAAATATATGGTTGGTCGTGTAATTGCGCGTCCATTCTTAGGATCACCAGGAAACTTCAAGAGAACAGCAAATCGCCATGATTATGCCTTGAAACCTTTTGGGCGGACAGTGATGAACGAATTAAAAGATTCAGGTTTAGACGTACTAGCAATCGGAAAAATTTCAGATATCTATGACGGAGAAGGGGTAACTCAGTCGCTACGGACGGTTTCGAACATGGATGGTATGGATAAGTTGCTAGATACAATGAATATGGACTTTACAGGACTTAGTTTCTTAAACCTCGTTGACTTCGATGCATTATTTGGCCATCGTCGTGACCCGATTGGCTATGGAAAGGCATTAGAGGAATACGATGCTAGGCTTACAGAAGTATTCGAAAACTTAAAGGAAGATGATCTCCTAATTATTACGGCAGATCACGGGAATGATCCTGTGCATCATGGAACCGACCATACTCGTGAATATGTACCCCTTCTTGTTTATTCAAAGGGAATGAGTGAAGGAAAAGAACTTCCTCTACGCAAGACGTTCGCAGATATCGGGGCAGCAGTCGCAGAAAATTTTCAAGTCAAGATGCCGGATTACGGCACAAGTTTTTTAAAAGAAATAAAGTAAGAGGTGGATATGATGGATAAAGGCAAAATTAAAAATGCAGCAGATTTTTTAAAAGAAAAGTTTAATCAAAAAGTTCAAATAGGCTTGATTCTAGGATCAGGTCTAGGGATTTTAGCGGATGAAATTGAAAATCCAGTAAAGATTCCTTATAGTGAAATCCCAGACTTCCCGGTTTCAACCGTTGAAGGACACGCAGGGCAATTAGTGTTTGGAACGTTAAACGGAGTTGTAGTTGCAGCGATGCAGGGGCGTTTCCACTTTTATGAAGGCTATAGCATGGATAAAGTGACGTTTCCAGTTCGAGTTATGAAAGAGCTAGGAATTGAGAACTTAATTGTTACAAATGCAGCTGGTGGCGTAAATGAAAGCTTTTCACCAGGAGATTTAATGCTGATTTCAGACCATATTAATAATATGGGCACTAACCCATTAGTAGGTCCGAATGACTCGGAATTAGGACCGAGATTTCCTGACTTAAGCGAAGCATACTCCAAGGATTTACGAAAGCTAGCGCGAGAAACGGCTAGCCGTTTAGATATTTCTGTTCAAGAAGGGGTATATGTAGGGAATTCAGGTCCAGTATATGAAACTCCTGCAGAAGTTCGCATGCTACGTACTCTCGGTGGAGATGCTGTAGGAATGTCAACTGTTCCGGAAGTCATTGTGGCACGTCATTCAGCTATGAAGGTGTTGGGGATTTCATGTATTTCAAACATGGCAGCTGGAATCCTAGATCAGCCACTTTCCCATGATGAAGTTATTGAAACAACTGAAAAAGTGAAAGCAACCTTTCTGTTATATGTGAAAGAACTTGTAAAAGAAATTGGAAAAGCTTAAACCTTAAATCAAAACATACAGACTAAAAATACTTAGTAAGTGGTGATATAAATGAGAATGGTTGATTTAATAGAGAAAAAGCGTGATGGATTAGAACTTTCTTCAGAAGAAATCAAGTATATCATTAAAGGCTACACTGATGGCTCTATTCCTGATTACCAAATGAGCGCATTGACAATGGCGATTTACTTCAAAGGAATGACTGAAAATGAGCGGGCCACCTTAACCATGGCGATGGTTGAGTCGGGGGATCAGATTGATCTTTCAAAAATTGAGGGCGTAAAAGTTGATAAGCATTCTACTGGTGGAGTTGGAGACACCACTACTTTAGTTCTGGGGCCGCTTGTTGCATCAGTAGGAGTTCCTGTCGCTAAAATGTCAGGAAGAGGTCTTGGTCATACAGGAGGCACGATTGATAAACTTGAAGCGGTTGAAGGCTTCCATGTAGAAATTGATAACGATGAGTTCATCCAACTTGTGAATAAAAATAAAGTTGCGGTTATTGGTCAAAGTGGAAATTTAACGCCTGCTGATAAAAAGCTTTATGCTCTTCGTGATGTAACGGCAACTGTTGATAGTATTCCACTAATTGCAAGCTCGATTATGAGTAAAAAGATTGCAGCTGGCGCTGATGCGATTGTGCTTGACGTAAAAACAGGAGCAGGGGCATTTATGAAGACGCTCGAGGATTCACGTCGATTGGCGAAAGCTATGGTCCAGATTGGAAATAATGTTGGCCGAAATACAATGGCAGTTATTTCTGATATGAGTCAGCCGCTTGGGTTTGCGATTGGAAATGCTCTCGAAGTTCAAGAAGCGATTGATACCTTAAGAGGGGAAGGGCCAGAAGATTTAACTGAGTTATGTTTAACGCTTGGAAGTCATATGGTTTTCCTAGCTAAGAAAGCGGCAACGTTAAAAGAAGCTAGAGCATTGCTTGAAAAGGCCATTTCTGATGGTTCTGCCCTTGAATCGTTTAAGGTATTCTTAAGCTCACAAGGTGGAGATGCTTCGGTAGTTGATGATATGTCAAGACTACCGCAAGCAAAATATAAAATCGAGCTAGAAGCAAAAGAAGAAGGTTATGTTTCTGAAATCGTTGCCGATGAGATTGGAACAGCTGCCATGCTTTTAGGTGCAGGAAGAGCTACAAAAGAATCGGAAATTGATTTAGCTGTTGGTCTTGTGTTGCGAA
Organism: Mesobacillus maritimus; assembly: GCF_019749255.1. GTDB lineage: Bacteria > Bacillota > Bacilli > Bacillales > Cytobacillaceae > Mesobacillus_B > Mesobacillus_B maritimus_A. The sequence continues at coordinate 260,347 of NZ_JACWFH010000008.1, forward strand.
AGAAAATCGGTGATAAAGTGGAAAAAGGAGAGTCGCTTCTAACGATCCATAGTAATTTCGAGGATGTACAAGAAGTGAAGGAAATCCTATATGAGAATATTCGACTTTCAAAGGAAGCTGTGGAAGCGCCTATCCTTATCCATGAAGAAATAACAGAATAAGTTAAAAAGAAGCGAAGACTTGTCTTCGCTTCAGTTTGTAGACAAAAGGGGTTCGGAATGGTCTCATTCCGAACCCCTTTTCGTTTTTTAGTGGAGATTATGAGTTTTTATCCTATAAAGGGGTCCCGTAGCCATTTTGTAGCTCATTTCCGGATCTCTCCATGTCCATTTTGCTATCTTTAGATGGTCTGACGCATTGAACGAATCCCAAAAGTGTATTGAATGAAAGTGAGTTTAATTAAGATAACAGGGTCAATACTTGGGCGCCCTACTCTCCGAATATCCATCCTCTACCAAGTCAATTTTGTCTCCAAAAGCAACAAAGTCTGAGAAAAGAACCTAAATGAGGTCAAGGGCTACTTCAATCTTACGGACTAAGTGGTCCAGTGGAACAAGCTGGTCTAAAGCTACCATTTCTAGTTGTGCTCTTTGGATTGGAGTATTTTTCGAAAGCGTCTTTATCACCTCAAGGATTATATAATTCAATTTAAAACAAGGTGGAATTTTCAACTACACTAATTTACTAAACTCTGTTGATTGGAGTGGAAGGCGCGCAGACTCCTGCGGGATCAGCTGGACAGGTGAGACCCCGCAGGAGCTTGCGACGAGGAGGCTCAGCGCCAGCCCCGCGGAAAGCGAAGCGCCTGGAACGGAAATCAACAGCCCCCTTACCTCGATAAACCCAAATAAAAAGACTGTAGGCAAACTCGAATTTCATTAAGTTTGTCTCCGCTTCTTTTTTTTGCCTCAAAAGAGCAAGTAATCATTCGTAATTAAAGGAAGTAGTACTTTATTCCAATTATTTGTATAAAAATGGTTTTCGTGGAAAAAATAGTCCTTATAAAGATAGGAGGTTTATGGCCATGAGACATAAAGGTATATTCAGTCTGATTATCGTTTCCATTTTGATTACATCAATGTTCGCTTCACCAGCATTTGCAAAAGAAAATGGGGTACAACTTGCTGATGATTCCCTTTCAGCGATTTTAATTGAACGGGACACGGGCAAGGTTCTGTATGAGAAAAACAGCAATGAACAACTCCCACCGGCTAGCATGACTAAAATCATGACAATGCTTTTAATCATGGAAGCCTTAGATGAGGGTAGACTCAAGATGGATGAAAAGATTCGCACAAGCGAATATGCAGCCTCAATGGGTGGGTCGCAGATTTTCCTTGAACCAGGGGAAGAAATGACAGTCGAAGAAATGCTTAGAGGAATTTCAATTGGCTCAGCAAATGATGCTTCTGTTGCGATGGCAGAAAGGTTGGCTGGCTCAGAGGAAGAATTTGTAAAGTTAATGAATGCAAAGGTAAAGGAACTCGGCCTAAAAGATACCGCTTTTAGAAATGCAACTGGTCTCCCAACAGAAGATCATTACAGCACAGCAAATGATATGGCGGTCATGGCAAAAGAACTTTTAAAATACGAAACAATCACCAAATTTACAGGAAAATATGAAGATTATCTTCGCGAGGATACCGATAAGAAATTCTGGTTAGTCAACACAAATCGTTTAGTAAGGTTTTATCCAGGCGTTGACGGCTTGAAAACAGGCTTCACTAATGAAGCGAAATATTGTTTAACTGCTACAGCTCAAAAAGATGGGATGCGGGTGGTGGCCGTAGTATTCGGTGCCCCTACTTCGAAATCTAGGAACGCTCAAGTAACCAAAATGCTAGATTATGCTTTTAGTCAATATGAGTCACACCCAATGTATGAGAAGGGGCGTGTGCTAGGAAAAGCGGAAATTAGCAAAGGAAGTGAAAAGAACATAGAAGCAGTTACGTCTGAAAGAATCTCCATCCTGACGAAAAAAGGAGAAGATATTAAAAATATTGAGGAAAAGATTAAGTTAAAAGAAAACATAAAAGCACCTATTCAAAAAGGCGATGAAGTTGGAACGTTAAAGCTTGTTCAAGATGGAAAGACACTTGTTAAAACAAAGCTAGTAGCCAACGAAACAGTTGAAAAGGCTAGTTGGTGGCAGTTATATAAACGCGCGTTTGGAATGTTTACAAGAACAGGAGAATAGATTCCTCCTTTTTACTGTGATAATGGGTGATACTGTCGAAAAGACAAATCTAGCAACTAGTTTTATCGAATAGTAACTAGTTTTGTCCGTAGAGAAGGAATTCGTTCTACTATGGCGAATTTGACTCCTTATACCAGATAAGGAGGCAATGAATCCGTGAGTCTTAACATTAATATGGAAATCAGAAATGACGTCTTATGCATTCGTCTGGGCGGTGAATTGGACCACCATGCAGCCGATGAATTACGTCAGCGAGCAACAAGTGTCCTAGAGGAACAAAACGTGCGTCATATTGTTCTTAATCTTGAGCACTTGACCTTTATGGATAGCTCGGGTCTCGGGGTCATTTTAGGAAGATATAAGCACATTAAGCAACTACATGGAGAAATGATCGTATGTGCTGTCTCCCCTCCAATCAAACGGCTATTTGATATGTCAGGCCTTTTTAAAATTGTAAGGCTTGAGGAGTCAGAAGAATTTGCTTTAGAAAGATTGGGGGTTGCGTGACAGAGATGAAAAATGAAATGAATCTTCAATTTAGTGCTTTAAGCCAAAATGAGTCTTTCGCCCGAGTCACCGTTGCTTCATTCATTGCCCAGCTTGATCCAACAATGGATGAGTTGACAGAGATCAAAACAGTGGTTTCAGAGGCAGTTACAAACTCGATTATCCATGGATATGAGAATAATCCGGATGGAAAAGTCTATATCTCTGTGTTGCTGGAAGATAGTACCGTTGAATTAGTAATAAGGGATAGGGGTGTGGGCATTCGTGATATTGAAGAAGCACGACAACCATTGTACACATCCAAGCCAGAACTAGAAAGATCTGGGATGGGATTTACCATCATGGAGAATTTCATGGATGAGGTAGAGGTCCGATCGGAGTCTAGCTTCGGCACTGAAATCCGTATGAAGAAACACTTACTAAAAAGCAAAGCACTGTGCAATTAAGGAGTCCTGCTTATGGATGTTGAGGTAAAAAACGATAGCAGTCAAGCCTATTTGAAGGACCATGAAGTCAAGGAACTGATTAAGCGGAGTCATGAGGGAGACCAAGATGCTAGAGATTTAATTGTTCAGAAGAATATGCGTCTTGTCTGGTCAGTGGTGCAACGATTTTTAAATCGGGGCTATGAGCCGGATGATCTGTTTCAAATAGGGAGCATCGGTCTCCTTAAATCCGTTGATAAATTCGACCTTTCTTATGATGTAAAATTCTCTACTTACGCAGTACCAATGATTATTGGAGAAATTCAACGTTTTATCAGAGATGATGGTACGGTAAAAGTTAGTCGGTCATTGAAAGAAATGGCGAATAAAATTCGAAAAGCAAAGGATGAGTTATCTAAAAACTTTGGCAGAATTCCCACAGTAAACGAACTGGCAGAGTTCTTAGAACTCTCTCCTGAAGAAATCATTCTTGCCCAAGAAGCTAGTCGCCTTCCGTCATCCATCCATGAAACCGTTTATGAAAACGACGGAGACCCCATTACTTTACTTGACCAAATTGATAATGGAGAAGAGGGTAGATGGTTCGATAAGATAGCCTTAAAGGAGGCTATTATGGAACTAGATGAGCGGGAAAAACTCATCGTCTATCTTCGCTACTACAAAGACCAGACTCAATCTGAAGTAGCTGCAAGATTAGGAATATCTCAGGTACAGGTATCGCGGTTGGAAAAGAAAATTTTACAGCAAATGAAAACTCGTATGGATCAATAACTCCATACGGGTTTTTTTGTGCATTATTTTCGGGTAATTTAGAGTGATTATCAACAAGATTTTGAAATTGTATGTATCCATTTTTTGGACTTCATGAAAATTGCTTACCAACCAATACTAGTTATACAAGGAAAACAATGTGTTGGATGTGAAAGGGATGGAAAATACAGTCTACATTCGGATGCGAAACCGTGTTCAGGTAAAACCAAATGATTCGATATCCCTAAAGGATATTGCTCAAATCATCTCAAGAGAAGAAATCCATTCTACACTAGAAAAACTACCGGTTCACAAGGTTTCACTAGAGGACAATAATATCATTATTATTGATGCCATGATGGTCGTTAGAATGATTACAAAACAATATCCATCTGTTGAGGTCCAAGCGATTGGTCCGCCCCAAACAATCATTGAAGTGATGATTAAGAGGCGACCCGTATCTTATTCACTTTTTATGGTGGTATGGTTCCTTCTGTTTATTGGCTCGGCGATTACCATTATGAACTTTCATGAGGATGTAAGTATGCAGGCTGTTCACCAACGAATTTATACAATGATTACTGGGAAACAGGAAAGCAAACCGCTCCTACTTCAGATACCGTATTCATTCGGGTTGGGTCTTGGAATGATTTTATTTTTCAACCACTTTTTTAAGAAAAGGATCAATGAAGAACCTAGCCCACTGGAGGTTGAGATGTTTAATTATCAGCAAGCTCTTGATCAATATGTCATTTTAAATGAAAACAAGGAAAGCCTGAAGCGTCTAGATGACGATTAGTATTCTCCTTGTTTTTCTAGTTGGACTTGCAGGGGGGCTTGCGGTGGGAGCGGGCTTTGTTGCTTTTCTTGTCGTCCTTGGAGTGATACCAAGGCTGACACAGCTTACCAAAACCATGAAAATGATTTACCTGTATGAATGGGCAGTTGTCTTAGGTGCAGTAGGAGGGACACTAGGCAGTCTAAGAGATCCAATCTTCCATACTACTGCATTCATCACAATTCCAATTGGTCTAGCCGCTGGAACATTTGTTGGGATGTTAGCCGCGGGGTTAACCGAAGCGCTAAATGTATTTCCAATCCTTGCAAAACGTATTCGAGTCGAGGATCGAATCGTTATTCTTATTATGGCCATCGTAATTGGAAAGATAGCGGGTTCACTTTTTCAATGGATGTATTTTATCGACCAGTAGAGGACAATGGAGATTGTTCAAGAAAGGCAAGTTCTTGAAAGGAGTGGAGTTTAGTGAGTAAACCGAATGACATGTTGCCAATTTCAAAATCATTATCAGAAGTTGAATCCTATATGAAAAATCGGATTGGTTTAGGAAACAGCTTTGACTTAGGTGTAAGGAAGCTAACCATCCTAAAAAAAGGCGTTCATATTTATTATGTGAACGGGTTATGTGATACCTCATTTATTATTGAAATGGTAAAAGAATTAGTAGGGATAAATGATCGTGAAAGAATTTCTACACAGTTACAGAGTATTATTGAAAATAGAATTGTCCACCAATCTGTTGAACAGGTTAAAACGATGGACGAAGTGGTTGACCAGGTTTTATCGGGATTAGTAGTTGTTATTACAGAGGGGGAAGGAATCGGTCTAGTTGTTGATGTTAGGAGCTACCCTGGTCGTCAACCTGAAGAACCTGATACTGAGAAAGTAGTACGTGGTTCTAGGGATGGGTTCGTTGAAAATATCATTGTCAATACTGCATTGACAAGAAGAAGAATCCGTGATGAGCGTCTCCGTTTCGAAATTATGAAAGTGGGAGAACGGTCAAAAACAGATATTGCTATCGGCTATATAAGGGATGTCGCAGATCCTACTTTAGTCGAAGTCATAAAAAAAGAACTAAACGCCATTAACATTGACGGTCTTACTATGGCAGATAAAACAGTGGAAGAATTTATTGTAAAACAAGGCTATAACCCTTTTCCGCTGGTAAGATATACGGAAAGAGCAGATGTTGCTGCTACCCATTTATTAGAGGGGCATGTTCTTATTTATGTTGATACATCACCAAGTGTCATCATTACACCGACTACCTATTTCCACCACTTGCAGCATGCCGAGGAGTATAGACAGTCTCCGGGTGTAGGAACATTGGTAAGATGGATACGTTTCTTGGGAGTTGCAGCATCACTGCTTCTGCTGCCATTTTGGTATTTATTTGTTCAGAACCCAGACCTTTTGCCAGATGCTCTATCCTATATAGGACCAAATGATAAATCAAATATCCCTATTCTCTTACAGATATTTTTTGCGGATATTGGAATTGAATTTTTAAGGCTAGCTGCGATACATACTCCCACCCCCCTTTCTACGGCAATGGGCTTAATTGCTGCTGTTTTAATTGGGCAGATTGCCATCGATGTAGGGTTGTTTGTACCAGAGGTTATTCTCTATGTATCATTGGCAGCCATTGGCACCTATGCTACTCCGAGTTATGAATTAAGTATGGCAAATAAAATCGGTAGAATTTTTTTGCTAATTGTAACTGCGATTTTCCGCATTCCAGGGTTCGTTGTAGGGATAACCGTTTGGTTACTATTACTCGCAAGTATCAGATCTTTAAACACACCATACCTATGGCCATTTTTACCTTTTGCACCGAAAGCATTTATGCAAATTCTTATCCGTCGAGCTGTTCCAGGTGCTAAGATCCGTCCGAGCATTGTTCATGCACAAAATCGATCAAGACAGCCTGCGAAAAACTAGATTAGCTTAATTGCGTGTTCCCTAAAACTATGGTAAAGTAATTTTAATTTTTAATTAGTTGCCGTAGTAAAGAATAAGGAATAGGAGGGGGAATTTCTTATTCTTATTCTTATTCATAATTTTAGGGAGAAAGAAATGAGGGAGATACATGCAATTGCATGGAACAGCAAAAGTAAATAATCGTGGGCATCTCGAAATAGGCGGCATGGATACCGTAGCTCTTGTAGAACAATTTGGAACTCCGCTGTATGTTTATGATGTTGCGTTAATTCGGGAACGTGCCCAAAGCTTTAAAAAAACGTTTGAGACACTAGGGGTAAAAGCTCAGGTGGCTTATGCAAGTAAGGCCTTTTCAACTGTGGCCATGGTTCAGCTTGCAGACGAAGAAGGGTTATCCCTTGATGTTGTCTCAGGTGGGGAACTTTTTACAGCATTATCTGCAGGTTTTCCAGCTGAGAAAATACATTTTCATGGAAATAATAAGAGCCTTGAAGAATTAGACATGGCAATTGAAAAAGAAATAGGCTGTTTTGTCGTCGATAATTTTTATGAATTAGAACTATTAGATGAACTCTGTAGAGCGAGAGAAAAAGTAGTGAACATTCTCCTTCGCGTAACACCAGGGATAGAAGCACATACTCATGACTATATTTTAACAGGGCAAGATGACTCAAAATTTGGTTTTGGTTTGTTAAACGGGCAAGCGGATGAAGCGATTAGTATAGCGATGAGTGCAAAGAACTTAAACCTTTTGGGCGTCCACTGTCATATTGGGTCGCAAATTTTTGAAACAACTGGTTTCCTTGTTGCTGCTAAAAAGATATTCGAAAAGCTCAAGGAATGGAAAGATGAAAAATCCTTTGAGGCTAAGGTGTTAAATCTTGGTGGTGGTTTTGGGATTCGCTATACTAGTGAAGATGATCCAATTCCAGCCTCCCAATATGTTGAGGAGATCATTGGTGAGGTAAGGAAGCATGCAGATCGCTATCAGATGACTATGCCGGAAATTTGGATTGAGCCAGGCCGTTCGATGGTTGGAGATGCTGGTACCACCTTGTATCGGGTCGGGTCAAGAAAAGAAGTTCCTAATGTGAGACAATACCTAGCTGTCGATGGTGGGATGAGTGATAATTTACGCCCTGCACTCTATCAGGCAAAGTATGAAGCGATTCTAGCTAATAAGGCCCTTGAAGAACCAGAAGAAACGGTGTCTATTGCTGGGAAATGTTGTGAATCAGGGGATATGTTAATTTGGGACTTGCCATTACCTAAATCAGAAAGTGCTGATATTTTAGCCGTTTTTTGTACAGGTGCGTACGGATATTCCATGGCAAATAATTATAACCGAATCCCTAGACCACCAGTTGTTTTTGTTGAAAATGGAAAAGCGAGACTTGTGGTTAAACGTGAATCATACGAGGATATGGTTCGCCTTGATTTGCCACTTAAAGAAATTATAAAAAAATAAAGCTACCGCTTGGTGGCTTTATTTTTTTATCTGTGTTTAATAACTATTCCCTAGGGTGGCAGTCAACCCCTCGTATAACATAGCAGTTTTTAGAATATGTGCTCAAGTACCATTATTTTTATTAATTGGCTTTTCGATAATGTTGCGGTAGAATATCTGTGGGAGGTTGGACAGATGAAAAGGAATAATTGGCTGTTGTTTGTACTCCTGCTCATTTTTACATTGGCTTGGGGTGTTTTTTACTGGTTTGTTATCGTTCCTAATCAATAAAAAAATTGTTGATTAAGATGAGTGGATTTATTCCATTTAGTGAACCTGCTATCTAGTTCATGCATAAGCTACATAAGGTTTAAAATCATCCAGTTGTGGGAAAACTGAATTTGTTATAATAAAAAATTTTAGCTTATTAAAGTATTATTTTATGTATAGTTCAATAATGAGGGATTAATATGTTGATTCGTTATAAAAAAGCATTTGAGAAAATAGCAATGGGCCTTCTTTCATTTATGCCTAATGAGAAGGAATTAAAGAAGCTACAGCAAACGGTAAAGCAATATGAATCAGATGAGCGCTGGCAGTTATTCTTATGGAAAGATGAAGATATCACTGGTCTGTTAGGCGTCCAGTTTGTGAATGAGGACTCGCTGCAAATTCAGCATATTTCTGTTAATCCTTCCCATCGACATCAAGGGATAGGGAGAAGAATGGTCTGTGCATTGCAGGAACTATATGCAGATAAGTTGGTAGTCCCAAATGCAGAAACAGCAGGATTTATTGAAAAGTGCGGAGCGATTCGAAGTAATGATAATAAGCTTGGCAGTGATTAAGTTGAATCACTGCCTTTTCTTATTTTCTCTTTCCTCTATTGCCCTTTCTCTCTCAAGGATTACATCGCTTCTATCTCTCATTAAGTGTTTGTCCACCAAGGTTTTATCTAGAGTATTGCTACCCTTTCCCCAATGTAACTTTAGTTTTTCACATTCACTCAAGCATTGTTTCATCAAAACCTGATCGTCTACAGGTAAATCAATGCTCCTGTACGGCTGACGTGAAATTATTTTTGCTTTTCTTTCTTCCATCAGCTTTATTAGTTCGGAATAATTGATTCCGAGTTGAGTACACTTTTGTGGTTGACTGGTCAAAATCGCTGCAGATTTATTATGTGTTCTTAATGCTCCAGAAAAATTTCCTCTTCTGTAATGATAGGATGAAACGGCTAACTGAATAAAACCAACCCAAATAGATTCTTTATTTCCAGAGTCCACTTCTTTCCAATAGTCCTCTAGGACTTCATGACATTCAAAGTAATCTCGGTCGCCATGAAAGTGGACAAGATATTGAATAAAAGCCTTTGGAACCATCGCATCTTCCCCCTCTTAATAAAATTATCTTTAGCTTAACATATTTATGTAAAAGGAACAGACGTCATGTATCTTCATCCCAATAAATTTATGGATATGACCCATCCAATCCTCTATACTAAGGAAGAACTACATAGACATTAGACAAACTACTACAGATTTTGGTGAGGAAACAATGGAACATAATGAATATAATGTCAAAATAGAAGCGTTTGAGGGGCCGCTAGATTTGCTCCTCCATTTAATAAATAGACTAGAAATTGATATCTATGATATTCCAGTTGCGGAGATAACTGAACAGTATCTAATTTTTATCCATGCGATGAAAGAGCTTAAGCTAGATATAGCGAGCGAATATCTTGTAATGGCAGCCACATTGCTAGCTATAAAAAGTAAAATGCTTCTACCAAAGCATGAGGATGAATCAGAAGAAGCTTTTAGTTATGAGGATGAAGAAGATCCAAGGGATGAACTAGTCGAGAGATTAATTGAGTATAAAAAGTTTAAGGAAGCGGCAATAGAATTTAAGTCGCTTGAAAAGGACCGTGGTTTAATGTATACAAAACCACCTAGTGATTTATCTGAATTTACGAAGGATACACAAATTGAGAAAAGTGATGTGGATGTGAGTATCTATGATATGCTCGCAGCATTACAAAAGCTCATGCGACGAAAGAAACTTCAAAAGCCGTTAGCGACAAGAATTACTAGGCAGGAAATTCCAATTGAGAAACGGATGGCTGAAATCATTGACCAACTAGCTTCAGGCGGACGAAAGAGGTTTCAAGAGCTTTTCCCTGTGCATGATCGCGGCCATATTGTGGTAACTTTTCTTGCAGTTTTGGAACTTATGAAACGCCAGGAAGTTCATGTTGAACAGGAGCAGAACTTTGCAGAGATTTTTGTGACATCACAGAAGGGAGCAGGTAAGGTTGGAAATCGTTAATTGGAAAGGCATACTTGAAAGTGTCTTATTTGCTGCCGGAGATGAGGGACTTTCCTTAAAACAAATCGCCACTGTTTTAGAAGTTGATGAAATTAAGGCCCAAGGAATCATTAGTGAAATGCAGCATGAATACGAAAAGGACGAAAACCGTGGCATTCTGCTTGTACAAATTGCAGGAGTGTTTCAGCTTGCAACAAAAAAGGAACATGCAGAATATTTAAAGCGTCTTGTAGAATCGCCGGGGACCTCTCATCTTTCACAGGCTGCACTCGAAACCCTTGCGATTATTGCTTATAAACAGCCAATAACAAGAATAGAAATTGAGGAAATACGTGGTGTGAAAACAGAACGACCCCTTCAAACCTTAGCTTCTAGAGCCTTAATAAAGGAAGTGGGTCGTGCAGAAGGCGCCGGTCGTGCTTATTTGTATGGGACAACAAAAGAGTTTTTAGATTATTTTGGACTGAAAAACATTGCCGAGTTGCCACCACTTCCAGAAAAAATTGAAGATGAGGAAGTTCAGGCTGAAGCCGATTTGTTCTTTGAAAAATTTAATGAACTATAGATTTCAGTAGGTTCATTTAGTTTAAGACAAAGTTCAGAGAATATGGTAAAATTAGAATATTATTATAAAAGGCATTAGGTGCTTTAGTAGGGGCTTTTGCATATTTATCATATTAGAGGTACCGTTTGGACCTCCAGACTAACAGGGAGGATAAGTATGTTTATTAGACATTGCAGTGGATATGAACTTGAAAAGGAAAAATCGAATACATCTGAGGATTTTTTCAATCGCAGTGAGGTCACCTATCGTACTGAAGGTGATGAAGAAAAGACAATTTACGTATTATATTTGCGGTATTTTGACGAGATGATTAGTACGTTCACACCCTTTCAACAAGATCCTATTTATAAGGCAGGAACCCGTGACATATATTTCAAAGACCTCATTGCCCTTGCCTGTTTATTGAAAAATCCAGAATTACGTAATCGTAAACGAATATATATAAATTCAGAAAAAGAGTTCGCTTCTATCCTTCAAGGACTTGATTTCAATAAAATCGGTGAAATTTTCAACCAGATTGAACAAAAAAAGGAGTACGAAATCCGGTCTTCCATGGAATTTATGATTCAACCAGCATAAAAGGGTTTGTTGTTTTTAAATTTTGGGGGTGCATTTTTTATGGGCAATAAGCTACTTGAAAATCAACTACAGGATGTCAAGAGTTTTCTCGGACAAACTGTCACAGATTTAGAGGGATTTCTAAACTCTACAACGATAAAAGGGTTAGAAGCGGAAGAATTGACGGGGACTGCTGAATATTATAAGCGGGTCCTTTCAACCATCCGAAAGCTCACGGTGTTCTGTGAGGAAGGCTTAGAGGCTTGTCAGGTTATTGACAAGGCAAAACCATTTTCGAAGGCAGCAGCTGAAAGAACGCTTTATAGTATTTATAATCATTGTATAGAAGAGTTCTTTTCACCGAAAAGTGATGTCTGGTATGAAGATAGCAGGTCAGCTTATACAGGTAAAAACTCAATTAAATTCAGAGAGAATGTTCCATTGAGTATAAAGGAATTAATCCGCTCAGTTGAAGGTGACTTTCAGCGAATCAGAGAAGAACTTGAGTATTATGAGACAGATTATCGCACGAAGATGCTACATTCTAAATAAAATCAAAGTGCGATATACGAACGGATACCATATTAATCCTAAATAATAAGTCAAAATGAGTGATCAATTTTTTTATTAAAATTGATCACTCATTTTTTTATTGGTTTGGGCACCAAATATGGATTTAAAATGGCTCAGTGAACTGAGCTATTTTATTTTTTAAAAGCAGTTCAAATTAGGCTGCATTTTCGTATTATGCGACAGGTAACGGAACCCGTTACTAGTCTGACCTTGGGCACTTCCGCTTTTCTTATTTTGGAGTCATAACCACCCTTGTCCTGCATAAACTTGTACAAACTCCCCAAAGAGAGACGAGGTCTGTTCAATGAAGAGGAAATGGATAATTGTATGTTTATTAAGTATGTTACTTTTAAGTCATTTTCCTGTATCTGCAGAGGCTGTAGGTTCAGTTAGCGCGAGAAACGCTATTCTAATGGAACAGCAAAGCGGACGCGTGCTTTATGAGAAAAGTGCCCATAAGCCTGAACGAATAGCGAGCATAACCAAAATTATGACTGCAATTTTGGCGATTGAATCAGGGAAGATGAAGGACCAAGTTAAGGTAAGTGGACGTGCGGCGGGTACGGAGGGATCCTCCTTGTATCTACAATCAGGTGAAAAAATTCTACTTGAGGACCTAGTCTATGGATTGATGCTCAGGTCGGGAAATGATGCTGCTGTTGCAATAGCGGAACATGTAGGTGGGAGCCTTGATGGATTCGTATTTTTAATGAATCAAAAGGCGGAGGAAATTGGGATGAAAAACAGTCATTTCGCCAATCCACATGGATTAGATGATCATGAAGACCATTATTCCACTGCGTATGACATGGCATTGTTAACTCGATACGCGATGAATAATGATACGTACCGGGAAATTTCTGGTACAAAGGTTCATCGTGCCCCAAATCCAAATGAGTCTTGGGATAGAGTCTGGAAGAATAAGAACAGACTATTAACTGGACTATATAAGCACTCAACAGGTGGGAAAACAGGCTATACAAAGAGAGCGAAAAGAACTTTAGTCTCTACAGCTGCAAAGGATGACTTTGAGCTAATAGCAGTCACCTTAAATGGTCCAGACGATTGGAATGACCATATCTATATGTTCGAAGGTGGGTTTGACCAGTACGATATCGCTGAAATTGTTACAGAGGGGAACATTAAGCAGATAAAAGACACTTTCTATAAAGGAAAGGTTTATCTGGATCACTCGTTTGAATATCCACTAACCTCCGAGGAAGAGGAGAAAGTGAAGGTAGAGTATAAGTTACTTAAGCCGGTGGAAAATGATGAAAGAGAAATTCCAGATGTAGTCGGTAAAGCAGAGATTTATCTAGGGGAAGATAAAATTAAAGAACTGCCAGTCTACTATAAGCATCAGCATAAGGAAGAGAACAAGTCTTTCTTGGAATTCTTCAGAAATATCTTCACTACAGTTATAGGTCTGAAAGAAAATGGTTAATTATATCTGGGTAGGCATGACAATAATTGGCTTAGTATTTGCAGCCGTGAATGGGACAATGTCGGAGGTCAATGAGGCCGTCTTTAAAGGGGCTCAGGAAGCTGTTACCTTATGTATCGGATTAATCAGTATATTGGTATTTTGGCTAGGTATGATGCGGATAGCTGAAAATGCTGGTCTTTTAGAGAAACTAGCAAATCTATTTAAACCATTCATCACAAGGTTGTTTCCAGAGGTGCCGGCTGGACACCCAGCTATGGGGTATATCCTTTCAAATATGATGGCAAATGTATTTGGTCTAGGAAATGCAGCAACTCCTTTAGGAATTAAAGCAATGGAAGAGCTGAAAAGGTTAAATGGTGGCAAAGATTCTGCTAGTCGTTCGATGATTACATTTTTGGCGATTAACACTTCAAGTATTACTCTTATCCCAACAACAGTTATTGCTATTAGGATTACGTATGATTCGGCATCTCCGACCGAAATTGTTGGACCAACCTTAATCGCAACGAGTATTTCGACCATTGCTGCTATTTTAATAGATAGGTATTTTTATTATCGAAGAAGTAGAAAAGGATGACAGCCCTATGCATATAGTCTCGATAATCTCTCTTTGGTTTATTCCAGTTTTAATTGGATTTATTCTCCTCTACGGAACAGTAAAAAAAGTACCAACTTATGAAACATTTGTTGAGGGAGGGAAAGAGGGAATTAAAATGGCTTTTTCGATCATCCCTTTCTTAGTAGGGATGATGGTAGCTATATCCATTTTTCGTGCATCCGGAGCGCTCGATTTTATGATTGACTGGATGCGCCCTGGGTTAGAGAAATTCGGAATCCCAGCTGACATTCTCCCACTCGCGATAATAAGACCCATTTCCGGCACCGCTGCATTAGGAATGACAAGTGATTTAATTGCAGCCCATGGCCCTGATTCGTTTATTGGAAGGCTTGCTTCCACTATTCAAGGGAGTACAGACACTACGTTTTATGTACTAACGGTTTATTTTGGAGCGGTAGGCATTAAGAAAATGGGCGATGCCCTTAAGGTAGGATTGCTTGCTGATTTAGCTGGTTTCGCCGCGGCTATAGTGGTTGTTACATTAATGTTTGGAATGTAAAATAACACAAAAGATATCCTTTTTTGAGGGTATCTTTTTTTTGTTTTACTTTGTTAGGGGTCGTTACTTTGAAAACAGGTGAATTTGTGTCATAATTCTTAAGGATAGCTATGGTAGGAAAATAATCTAAAAATGTCGATACGATATAGGAGTGATCAGCATGGAAAGGCTGCAGAAAGTAATCGCACATGCAGGAATTGCTTCAAGAAGAAAAGCGGAAGAATTGATTCTTGAGGGAAAAGTTTCGGTGAATGGAAGTGTAGTAAAAGAATTAGGCGTTAAGGTAGGGGCATCTGACAAGATTTCGGTCAATGGTGTACCGTTGGAACGAGAGCAACCGGTTTATTTCTTACTTTATAAACCAAGAGGAGTCATTTCTAGTGTTAGTGATGACAAAGGTAGAAAAGTTGTTACTGATTATTTTACGCATATCGAACAGAGAATTTACCCAGTGGGAAGACTGGACTATGATACATCAGGAGCACTTCTTTTGACCAATGATGGTGAGTTCGCTAATTTATTAATGCATCCTAGTAGTGAAATTGAAAAGGTCTATGTAGCGAAAATAAAAGGAATTCCTTCAAAGGAAAAATTAAAAAGTTTAGAAAGAGGAATTCGTCTAGAGGATGGAAAAACAGCCCCTGCAAAAGTGAAACTAATGTCATTTGATAAAAAGGCGGAGACAGCAATTGTTGAGTTAATTATTCATGAAGGTAGAAACCGCCAAGTAAGAAGAATGTTTGAAGCAATTGGACATCCAGTCTTGAAACTAAAACGAGAACGTTATGGTACCTTGACGTTACATGGATTGAATGCAGGGGAAGCAAAGGAATTGACTCCGCATGAGGTTAAGCAGTTAAGAGTATTAGCAATGAAAAAAAAGAATAAATAACTTCATCTTTTCAAAAAGGCAAATGATATAATGTTTTGAGATTGGGGAGGCGAGAGAGAATGAAAAAGAGAAGACTAGTCATTCGAACGGTTATACTAGTGATTCTTGCCGCAGCGGTTGGTTACACGCTATACGCAAACTTTACCAAGGATACCGTTCAAAAGGTAGCGATTGGAAAAACAGCACCTGACTTTGCGTTGGTGGATATGAACGGGGAGAAACATCGACTTTCGGATTATCGTGGCCAAGGTGTCTTCCTTAATTTTTGGGCAACCTGGTGTAAGCCATGTGAGCGGGAAATGCCTTATATCGACAAGTCCTACAAAGAGTTTAAGGAAAAGGGAGTTAAGGTACTTACTGTAGATGTTGGGGAGTCAGACTTGGCAGTTAGTAATTTTATTGAAAGGCATAATCTTAGCTTTCCAGTTATGATTGATAAAGATGGACAAGTGCAAACAGCTTATGGAATTAATCCACTGCCAATAACATTTTTAATAAATAAGGATGGAGAAGTAGTGCGTTCACATACAGGTGAGCTTACTCAAGCTACCGTCAATGAATTTATGGAAGAAATACAGCCTTAAACTAGAAAAGCGAAAGCGCCCGTTCGGCGAAGTCCACTAGTCGCTGGGCGCTGGAGCTGGACAAAGAAAAGCGAAAGCGCTTTGCCCAGGGGCGACAGTCATAAGACGAGCCGGCCAGGAGGCTGTTCTTTAACCTCCTCGACGGAATGGCTTATGACCCAGCTCCTAAGCGCTGTAGCTGGACAAAGAAAAGCGGAAGCGCTTTGCCCAGGGGCGACAGTCATAAGACGAGCCGGCCAGGAGGCTGTTCTTTAACCTCCTCGACGGAATGGCTTATGACCCAGCTCCTAAGCGCTGGAGCTGGACAAAAAGAAAAGCGGAAGCGCTTTGTCCAGGGGCGAAAGGCATAAGACGAGCCAGCAGGGAGGTTGTTCTTTAACCTGCTTGATGGAATGGCTTATGACCCGAGCCCCTAAGCGCTGGAGCTGGACAATAAGAAAAGCGGAAAATTCTAAGAATATTTTTTATCTAACCAGTGAAAAATGGGGAGTTTTTGGAGATGAATGTAAAATGCGAATGCGGTCACGTGAATCCACATGGGACCGTTCTTTGTGAATCGTGTGGGAAGGTACTAGAGGAAAAAGAAAAAGATAAGAAGCTTCTGGATATGAGATATGAGGGGAGCGCAAGAAGGTCCCAAACTTATAATAAAACGATAATTGATAAAATCTGGAACTTTTTCTCATCTGTTAAAGTCGGTGTTTGGCTAATTGTTATTACTTTGTTGGCTTCCATTCTTGGGACCATCCTGCCTCAGTCCATGTATATTCCACAAACGATCCCAGCGGTAGAACATTATGAAAATGAATATGGATGGTTTGGAAGACTTTATTATGAGCTTGGTTTTCATAATTTATACAGTTCATGGTGGTATTTACTACTCATTGCACTAATAGGTGTTTCACTTGTAATTTGTAGTCTTGATCGTGTTATTCCATTGTATCGAGCACTTAATAATCAGCGCGTTGCAAGACATGAAGGTTTTCTGAAACGTCAGCGTTTATATGGCATTTCTGATGTACCGCAAAATCAGGAAATGGTTACTACTGTTATTGCAAATATGAAATCCAAACGATATAAAATCCGTGAAGAAAACGGAAACATCCTTGCCGAAAAGAACCGGTTTGCTCGTTGGGGTCCATATATAAACCATATAGGTCTTATTATTTTCCTAATAGGTGGAATGCTACGCTTCGTGCCTGGAATGTATGTCGATGAGACCCTTTGGTTAAGAGAAGGTGAAACGAAAACGATACCAGCGACAGATGGACAATATTATTTAAAGAACAATCAATTTATTGTTGAGTTGTACGATAAGGAAGAGGATGGAGAAGTATTTGAACAAGCTCTCGACCGTGCTGGTGGTGTTGTAAAGACCTATCAAGCAGATGTCACTCTTTATCAGCGGCAGGGAGAAACTGTAGCTGGAGAACAACCAGAGCTTGAAAAGGTTAGAGACGCAGAAATTCGGGTGAATGAACCTCTTAAAATAGAGGGACTTGCGCTTTATCAAGTAGATTATAAATTGAACGAACTTCATAAGATGTCGTTTACTCTACAAAATAAAGAGACGGGTGAGGAGTTTGGTGAAATTCTCATTGACCTTAATAATCCAGAAAAAAAGTATGATCTCGAAAATGGATATTCTGTACACGTAAAAAGCTATTTCCCGGATTTTGAATTTAACGAAGACGGCGAACCAGCGACCAAATCTAGAGTACCGAATAACCCTGCGTTTGTCTTTGAAATGACCGCACCAGATAAGCCTGAAGGGGAAGTAAGTTTTGTTGCAATCCAAGAGACAATAGAGCCCCTCGGTGATAATAAGTATAAAATGGCCTTTAAATCCGTAGAAACCAAGAATGTCTCTGGGTTGACAGTTAGAAAAGACTCAACTCTTTGGTTTCTTGGCATAGGTGGGATCATCTTTATGATTGGTGTAGCCCAAGGTGCTTACTGGAACCACCGACGTATTTGGATTAGAAGAATAGGAGACAAGGTTTGGGTAGCAGGTCATACGAATAAAAATTGGCATGGGCTTAAAAGGGAAATTGAGGTAATATTTGAAGGTACTGGTCTTAATGTACCAAAGGACCAACAGCAAGATGAAGATGGAAGGAAAGGTTAAGGGGGAGAACCATGGTTGAATTAAGCGGAAATTTACTTTATGTCGCTTTTATTGCTTATTTAGTTGCCACAGCTTTTTTTGGAGGCTCAATTAAAGCGAAAAAAGATGGCCAAAAAGTTGAAGGTAAAAATAAATGGGCAAAACTAGCCATAATCATCACGATAATTGGCTTTGTTTCACAAGTAGGATATTTTATTACTAGATGGATTGCAGCTGGACATGCACCTGTAAGTAATTTGTTTGAATTTACAACGTTTTTCGGGATGTGCTTAGTGGGGGCATTCATCTTTATCTATTATATATACAAAACACCTTGGCTCGGAGTATTCACGCTTCCGGTAGCAGTGTTAATTATTGCTTATGCAAGTATGTTCCCGCGGGATATTTCGCCACTTATCCCGGCACTCCAAAGTGACTGGCTTCATATTCACGTGACAACAGCGGCACTTGGACAAGCCATTTTAGCCATTTCCTTCGCAGCAGGTATTATTTACCTAGTTAAAGCGGTTGATCAGTCTGTAAGAAGCAAGCGAACGTTTTGGCTAGAAATGGTCATGTATTCCTTAGTAAGTGTTGTAGGGTTTATTCTGGTGACATCAGGCTTTTCAATGGCTAATTATGGAGCAACATTTAATTATATTGATAAAGAGGGTGTAGAAGCAGTTTATGAATACCAAATTCCTGCAATAATTGGACCAAATGAGGGGAAATTAATCACAGAAGGCAGATTTGAGCCACTCATTGAAACACCTGCTATCATCAATTCGAAAAAATTAAATACGGTCATCTGGTCATTAGTAGTAGGACTTGCTCTCTATTGGATTTTAAGATTAATATTACGGAAGCGTATTGCTGCATCTTTACAACCTCTAGTGAAAAACATCAATCTGGATTTGGTGGATGAAATTAGCTATCGGTCGGTTTTAATA
Organism: Mesobacillus maritimus; assembly: GCF_019749255.1. Taxonomy (GTDB): domain Bacteria; phylum Bacillota; class Bacilli; order Bacillales; family Cytobacillaceae; genus Mesobacillus_B; species Mesobacillus_B maritimus_A. Next base: position 279,559 of record NZ_JACWFH010000008.1, read on the forward strand.
GGATTCCCTGTTTTTACACTCGGAGCGCTCATTTTTGCAATGATTTGGGCTCAAATTGCCTGGACGAGGTTCTGGGGATGGGATCCAAAAGAAGTCTGGGCTCTAATCACTTGGCTATTTTATGCGGCTTTCTTGCATCTCCGCTTGTCTAAAGGCTGGCATGGAGAAAAATCGGCATGGCTTGCTATTATCGGATTTTTCATTATCATGTTTAATCTAATTGTCGTGAACCTAGTGATTGCTGGATTACACTCTTATGCGGGCTCTTAATGCCCATTCCTTCCGGAGCCTTCACTATTAATTTATAGTGAAGGCTTTTATTATGAACTAAGAAAAACAACCAAAGGCTCTTTTAATGAACAGATAGATAACTAAAACTTGATTGTGAAAAAGCACTTAATAGAGCCATATTTATAAAAAACACTGGAAAATACATACAATATTGAAATTATGTCTATTTTAAGGCGAAGACACAGGTTAACATTATGAATAAGATAAAAAACAATAGCAACATGGGAATTCATTAAGTAAAATTATTCACAGGAGGGATTAATCAAATGGAGAAGGATATTAAAGTTTTAATAGTAGACGATGAGGAAAGAATTAGAAGGTTATTAAAGATGTACCTAGAGCGTGAAAATTTCATCATTGACGAAGCAGAAGACGGTAATGAGGCTCTCAACAAAGCACTCACGAATGAATATGATGTCATCCTGCTTGATTTGATGATGCCTGGTAAAGATGGGATTGAAGTATGTAGGGATTTAAGGGAGAAAAAGTCAACTCCTGTTATTATGCTAACCGCTAAAGGTGAAGAAGTGAATCGTGTTCAAGGCTTTGAAGTAGGAACAGATGATTATATTGTAAAACCTTTTAGCCCAAGAGAAGTTGTACTAAGGGTGAAAGCGATGCTTCGCCGTTCATCAAGTACAAGCTATTTACAAACAGAGACAACGACAAAGGATGTTATTGTCTTCCCTCATTTGACCATTGATAATGACGCCCATCGGGTATCCGCTGATGGCAAAGAGGTTAACTTAACTCCTAAAGAATATGAATTACTGTATTTTCTGGCAAAAGCTCCAGATAAAGTTTTTGATCGAGAACAATTATTAAAAGAAGTCTGGCATTATGAATTCTTTGGTGATTTGAGAACAGTTGATACCCATGTGAAGCGACTTCGAGAAAAACTAAATAAGGTATCCGAACAAGCTGCAAAAATGATTGTAACGGTTTGGGGTGTCGGATATAAATTCGAGGTTGTCAATGAATGATGTTCTTGCGAAGTGTTGTAGGTAAGCTATGGTTTACCATTCTTTTGCTTGTAGCCTTTGTACTTTCCATCTTAACCGTTTTATTGCTAGAGTTCTTTGAGAACTATAACATCAACGAAACAAGGCAAGATTTGACGTATACAGCAGAAAAGATTTCAGCAAATCTTCAGCAACATGGTGGAGAGGAACTTGGGATAGGGCTTGAAATAACCTGGGGTCTCTTAGATGAAGTAACGAATGCAGTAGTAATTAAGGATGAGACCACTTACTATAATTCTCCTGGGGAAGATGAAACAAGGCGAATCCCGGTCCCTTATTTTCTAAATGATCAAGAAATGCTGTCTGTGTTTGAAGAGAATAAAGGAATCGATAAGATTATTACCTATCCATTAGACAATCAAACTGAAACTCAGTTTTTAATTATCGGTGTCCCGCTCCAAAATTTTGAGGGTGGAGATGGAGCAGTCTTTGTATATCAATCCCTTGAAGTAATGGAAAAAACGATGCAACAGACTACACAGATTATTTTGATATCAGCAGGTGTGGGTCTGGTCCTAACAACAATTTTTGCTTTCTTTCTATCAACAAGAATAAATGCCCCACTTCGAAAAATGCGTGAAGCAGCCTTCGAGGTTGCGCGAGGAAAGTTTGATACAAAGGTACCAATTCTTACGAATGATGAAATTGGTGAGTTGGCAACAGCTTTTAATCAAATGGGGCGCCAATTAAAATTTAATATGAATGCTTTGAGTCAGGAAAAAGAGCAGCTCTCAAGCATATTAAGTAGTATGGCAGATGGTGTAATAACCTTCAACCGGGACGGAACAATCCTAATTACGAATCCACCAGCTGAACGTTTTTTACGATATTGGTATTATGAACAGGGCGCCTCAGAAAATACAGACGCCGTACCATCAAAAGTGATGGAGCTTTTTCAACTTGCTGTTAATACTGTCAATGAGCAGGTAGGGGAGATTACCCTTCAAGGGCGATCATTTGTCATTATTATTAGTCCTTTGTTTAATAAGAAAACAATTCGAGGAGCCGTAGCCGTCGTTCGTGATATGACTGAAGAACGGAAAGTTGATAAGCTCCGTGATGACTTCATTGCAAATGTTTCACATGAACTGCGGACTCCAATCTCGATGTTGCAGGGCTATAGTGAAGCGATTGTGGATGGGATAGCAGAAACACATGAAGAAAAACAAGAAATGGCTCAGATCATATATGATGAGTCTCTGAGAATGGGACGCCTGGTAAATGAACTATTGGATTTGGCTCGTATGCAATCCGGTCATATTCAGCTAGAGTTGGAAGAAGTAGATTTGGAATCATATATTAACAGGATTACACGGAAGTTTCAAACTTTGGCAAAGGACAAAGATGTTCAATTGAACACCGTAATCGAAACGGAAACTGCAGAATTTCCTTTTGATCCTGATCGAATTGAACAAGTACTAACGAACTTGCTTGATAATGCAATTAGACATATTCAAACATCGGGTTCAATTACAGTAAAAGTAAAATCAATCGGGCCAGAGCTCTTATTTGAGGTAAGTGATAACGGACCAGGGATACATGAAGAAGACCTTCCGTTTTTATTTGAACGCTTTTATAAGGGAGATAAGTCTAGGACTAGAGGACGTGCTGGTACAGGACTTGGTCTTGCTATAGCACGCAATATAATTGAAGCGCATAAAGGCAATATTTCAGTGCGAAGCAAATTGGGACAAGGAACGACATTTTCCTTTTTTATTCCACGAAATAATGAACTGCTGTAAAAATATTGCCGACTTATCTTGATTCACAAGGAACAAAAGATAGTATTACCTACCCTCTCTACTAATAGTAGAGGGGGTTTTATTTTCTTAGGGTTTAAAGGGTGAAAAATTAATCCTTTCCATTTCCAGTTTAAAAGAATATAGTAAAATTGAAACCTTTTATACATAATCGACGACTACTTATATGATACGGAGGGGTGAAGAAATGGACTCCGTTTTTGATGGTTTATATCAAAAATACCACCAGGACTTGTACCGGTTTTTATTTTATATGGTAAAGAACAAAGAATTAGCTGAGGATCTGGTCCAAGAAGTGTATATTCGAGTTCTTAAAGCTTATGATCGTTTTGAAGGGAAAAGTAGTGAAAAAACATGGTTATTTTCAATTGCAAAAAATGTAGCAATTGACCATTTTCGTAAGCAAAAAGGGTGGAAAAGGTGGTTGGTTGAAAAGATGGACTTTTCAACCACGCAGATAAGCGATGATGTCCCTTTGCCTGAGGAAATCGCACAACAACGTGAAGAGATAAAGTTAATCTATCAGTGTTTAAATGAATGTACAATGGATCAAAAGATGGTCGTCATTCTCAGGTATATTCATGAATTATCAATAAGTGAGACAGCAGAGGCACTAACTTGGACAGAAAGTAAAGTAAAAACAACGCAGCATAGAGCGATTAAGACACTGCGTAAGAAAATGGAAGACCTGGATAAGGAGGTGATGCCTAGTGGGAAAATCGAGATTAAGTGATAAGGACCTTGAAGACCTACTAAGAGAATTACCAAAAGTTAATGATAATCGTCATCCACGAGAAATTTACCGTAATATCTCACGCAACAAAGAGAAAAGAAGAAGGAGCTTACCAACTTGGCTTATCCCGGGGGTCGCGACTGGAATCGTTCTTTTGTTAATTTTTATTCTTTCCCCACAGTTGACAGGGATACATGATACAGCTAGCGATAATAGTAGAAATGATTCTTCGACTAGCATTGAAAATAAGTCTACTGACAGCGAGTATGGTGCAAAAAAGCTGGAGATTTCTGAGGGAAATGATCAACAAATCAATGAGCTTACGGCAATGCTAGTAGAAGAGCCAAGTGCTGTATATCCAGAAGATTTAAATGTTTACCAGGCATTCACGATCGCAATACCTGATCCTAATGCTTTATTAACAGTACCTGTAACGGTGCTTATAGAGAAAATGGAAGAGAAAACTTGGTTCGAACTGTTTGAAGAGATGATGCCAAAGTTGACTGAGGAAAAATGGGGACTTGCGGAATACTTTCCACTAGATGTAAACCTAAGCTACGACCAAGCAAGTGAAACAGTTCTTGTTGATGTCCCGGCTAATCACCAATACGGGCATGGTTCAGCTGCTGAAACGATGTTTACAAAAACTCTACAGGAATCTTTTCCGAATGAAAAGGTAAAAACGATTAAGTTTACTACTGAAGGGAAAAAAGGAATTGTATTAGGCAATTATGGTGAAATATATGAGCTTCAAACGGAAGAATACCAAAACCGTGCTTATTATTTCACGTACTTGGGAAGCAATCCACGTCCCTATATGGTTCCATCAGAGCAGAAATTTGCTTCCATTATGGAAGCATACTCGGCGATGGAAAAGGATGAGGCTGAACTTGGTCTTCAAGCCTCAATTCCAACAGGTATCAAGATGGATTTTACTACTGCAGAAGATGATGCTCAAACTCTAATAATTAAAGTAGCAGAAGAGTCTGCCCTTGATAATCAATTTTTATATAATTTTGAGGCAATCATGCTGACGGCTAAAAGCTTTGGTTACGATAAAATAAGAGTTGAAGGACAAGGGATAGAACAAATTGGACCGTTCAGTTTAACAGAAGATGTTCTCTTACCAGTCGGCCCGAACAAAAAATTAATACAACTAAACTAAGTCTGAATTGATTTCAGGCTCTTTTTTTATTCTCTTTTCTCGAACTTTATTTTGGACATCAAGGACATCATTGATTTTGAAACAAACCTTCAATGATGAAAGAAAAGTACCTGCAAACGGTTGGAAGCCCCATAACTCGTAGGTTCTGTCACTGAAATTCTTCTAGGAATTTAGCAATTCTCTTTATTAAACAACCTTTTTTCTCAAATTTTTGCATAAAGTCGCCGCTGATTACCAAATAATAACTCCATGTTTGTTATTTATCTCTCTCGTCTGGATAAAAAGTTCTATTTTGGGACAGGCTTTCATACGGTATGAGGTAGTAGTGTACAAAGGTCAGGGAGGATCATAATGAGAGACTATATTAGGCGTCTTCTGATAGCAGGGTTGATTGCACTCTGTATTAGCTTACTTTTTCTTGGGGGAAAGAGTCCTAAGGCAGAAGGAGTGTCCGGTCAAACTGAGCATTGGATTTGGCCCGCGGATGGTGAGATTACAGATACCTTTGGTACAAGAAATGGAATGCACATGGGTATTGACATAGCGGCAGAGTTATATACCCCGATATATGCGGTAGATAGTGGTGTAGTTAGCAAGTCTTACTATTCCGATACATACGGTCATGTCGTTTTCATTAAGCATCAGAATGACTACGAGACGGTATACGCACACTTACATAAAAGAAATGTTAATGAAGGGGACAGCGTCCAACAAGGCACACAAATCGGTGTAATGGGAAATACAGGTGATTCCTCAGGAGTTCATTTGCATTTCGAGGTTCATCAAGATGAATGGACATACAGTAAAGAAAATGTGATTGATCCTGATCATGCATTGGGATTGACTGAAGTTGGACAGGCAGTAGTTGCACAAAGTAGGGCAAATCCGGGTGGTTCAATAGAAACTTCAAGTCAAGCACTGACAGAAGAAAATACAGAAAAATTACTATCAGCACAGGAGAATAGGGGCAACCATGAAGACTTACTAGTTACTACACATATAGTCAAGCCTGGAGAAACACTGTGGTTTATTGCCCAAAAATATCATTTGACTGTCGACACCCTTGTAGCTCTTAATAAGATTAAGGAAAACAATATAAAAGTTGGACAAGAACTTGTTGTTAACAAAATAAATCAGGTAAAGCATTATATAGTAGCGAAAGGAGATACCCTGAGTTCGATTTCTAGGAAAACAGGAATTAGTGTAAAGGAAATTATTAATAAAAATAAACTTGACTCCAATGTCATACACCCCAAACAAGTACTGATTATTGATTAGGATTTCAATAAAACCGAAAGGACGAGGATTGGTATCCTCGTCCTTTCAAACTATAGAGATTATTTGATTAACATATTAATGTCCTATCTGTATTGTAAATTACAAATAGACACGGATATGACACTTTCCAATTTTTTGTTTTTAAAGTATAATAGAGTTGTAATAAAAAAATATGATCTATCTTCGGGGCGTGGTGAAATTCCCGACCGGCGGTGATGAGTGCAAACTCTAAGCCCGCGAGCCGAAAGGCAGGATTTGGTGCGATTCCAAAGCCGACAGTAAAGTCTGGATGGGAGAAGGTGGAGGTTCTGCAGGCATTCAAAAAATGCAATGTTTTTGAATGTTTATTAGGTGTACCTTCCTTTTGAATTTCTCCCTCAAGCCTTGGTTTGAGGGTTTTTCAATTCTTAGGTGCATTTTGTTTGCTGAACCTTTCTTCTTTGAGGTGGATCTCAAAAAGGAGAGAGGAAGAAAATGAAAAAATTTAGTGTCAAAGCGTTGGTTTCAATTGGGATGTTAAGTAGTATTTCTTATGTGTTAATGTTATTAAATTTTCCGATACCGCCATTCCCAAACTTCTTAATGATTGATTTTAGCGACATACCGGCGTTAATTGCAGCGTTAATCTTTGGTCCTGCTGCGGGAGTGCTTGTTGAATTGTTTAAGAATATTTTGGATTACTTTATGACAGGAAGTGCTACTGGGGTACCCGTTGGTCATATTGCTAATTTCGTAGCCGGTATTTTGTTTGTCTTACCTGCTTATTATATTTATACGAAATTAAAAACCAAAAAAGGGATGACTCTTGCTCTAGTAATTGCAACTGTGGTCATGAGTGTTGTCATGAGTGTCCTCAATTACTATGTAATCATGCCAGCTTATACATTGTTCTTAAATGCGCCTGCTATAGCTGCTCCTGAATTAAAAACGATGATTGTAACAGGCATTTTGCCGTTTAATATTTTTAAAGGATTACTAATTTCATTGGTCTTTATGTTGTTGTTTTCGAAAATGTATACGTGGATTAGTAGCCAACAGTATAAAAGTGCATAATTAAAAAGCAGTGGTTAATGTACCACTGCTTTTTGTATTCAGTAAAAAATAAAACCTCCGCCTAATAGGTAGAGGTTTTATTATAACCTAACAGTTTAAAAGATTACTTTTGATAACTGTTCAGTTTTTCTTATAGCAAACTACTATTCGAATTTTAGTGCGTCACCATCGAATGGTTCGTCAGCTACTTTAATTGAATCAGTTGGACATCCTTCAAAAGCATCCATCATGTCATCTAATAATACGTCTGGAATTTCAACGATTCCTTCGTTATCATCAAGTGTTACAAACGCAATACCCTCATCATCATAATCGTAGATGTCTGGAGCTGCTGCGCCACAAGCACCACATGCGATGCAAGTTTCTTTGTCAACAATTGTATACTTTGCCATGAAAAAAACCTCCCGTATTTTAAACAGTTTGGTATCGTTTTCGAAAATATGTTTGTGAAAACGTAAGCCTCATGTTTATTGTAAAACTGTATCACCAACTTTTCAATATAAAAAAGACTGAGAATAATTTTCTATGGTAAATTCTCCATAATCCTCCATAATCCTATAAGAAGTTTTCGTCATTAATTGTCGATTCATGATAAAATGAGGGTAGGAACATAGTATTTGTTGAAATAATAAAAATTAGACACATCAGGTTTGGGTGATCCAATGGCAATTTCTTATAGGGATGCAGTTTTTCTTTATTGTTTGAAACAAATTAAAGATGAGCGATCTATTTACTCACTTTTTCACTTGTTCCAAGGGAAAAAGTCGTCACAGACAATTCAGGATGCACATTTATATAAACTTACACCTTTTTTTCGAGCCCTGCCTTTGATAACAAGAATTGAGCTGGAAACCATAGTAAAGGAATTTGTAAGCAGGGGATTCCTCGAACAAGTGGCGAGCGAAAATTTTGTGCTAACAATAGAAGGAGAAACGGAGCTCAACGTATTTCAAAAATGTGTGACTATCCCACCTAAGTTCCTTGAGGGATGGAAGTACCATCACCTTACAACATTATTTTGGGAACGGTTATCCCTTTTAGTCCAAGTTTCTTCAAATTTAATTAATAAAAACAAAGGCTTCATACCAATTCAAAACAAACAAGAAACCCAAGAGTGGTTTAAAAAATTTTTGAAAATGCAAAACGCAAATAGATATGAATTAGCTGAGCAGCTATATATTGAACTTACGGAGTGTTTGCATCAGGAGAAGAGCATTGAGCCTGCTGTGCTCGTTCTCAGGTTAACCGGACATAATAAAATTGGATTAACATCCGAACAAGCAGCTGAGAGGCTTGATATGACTACAACTCATTATCATTTAGAATTCCTGAATATATTGCACTATATGATCAAAACCGTGTCTACAATGAGAAATGATTTTCCTCTCTTAAGTAGTCTAGTGCAAGACGTTCAAAAGGAAGTTCCGTTAACTTTATCAACGGAAAAAACCTTTCAGCTTCTTGATAAGGGATATGTACCTAATGAAATAGCGGCGATGAGGAATCTTAAAATGAGTACGATTGAGGACCATATAGTGGAAATCGCACTTCATGTAAAGGAATTTGAATTAAATAGGTACGTCCACCCTGATATAGAAAAGCGAATAATGGAAGTAGCTAGTAAAACTTCAGCAAAAAAGCTAAAACAAATTCGCGATCAGGTGGATGGAGCAAATTATTTTGAAATTAGGCTTGTATTAGCTAGAAATGGTGGTCAAAAGTGGAATTAGAACAGGCTTTATTCCATTATTTTCAATTTAACACTTTTCGTAAAGGTCAGCGCGAAGTGATTGATTCTATTCTCAGTGGTCAGGATACGATTGCGATGTTACCTACGGGTACTGGGAAGTCACTTTGTTATCAATTACCTGGTTATCTGTTAAAAGGTAAAGTGATTATTATTTCTCCACTTCTTTCATTGATGCAAGATCAAGTGGAGCAGATGAAGGCATTAGGTGAAAAACGTGCCGTAGCCATTAATTCCTTTTTATTACCTTTTGAAAAAAAACAAATTCTACAACAACTTGATCGCTACAAATTTATATTTGTTTCCCCAGAAATGCTTGGAACAGAACTTATTGTGAGCAAATTGAAGGAGTTAGACATTGCTCTACTAGTTATAGATGAGGCACATTGTATTTCGCAGTGGGGTTATGATTTTAGACCTGATTATTTAAAGATTGGTCAAGTAAGGAAGGCTTTAAATAGACCATTGACAATTGCTTTAACTGCTACGGCTACTGAAGAAGTTAGACATGATATAGCAAAGTACCTTCAGCTTGAAAAATGGAAGGAATTTGTTTTTTCGGTTGACCGGCCAGAAATTTCAATTGGAATGGAAATCGTTGGACATCAGGAAAAACAAAAAAGGATTGTTGAATTAGTAGAAAGTCTCGAAGGTCCAGGGATCATTTATTTTTCTAGTAAAAAAATTGCAGAACAAATGGCCTCAAAGCTACGTGACCGTGGCCAACAAGTGATGGCATACCACGGTGGGCTTGACCAAGAAGCAAGGGTATTAATTCAACAACAGTTCATTCATGGTCAACTCAACATTGTCTGTGCAACGAGTGCATTTGGAATGGGCATTAACAAGGAAAATGTCCGGTATATCATTCATTATCATATGCCACTACAATTAGAATCCTACCTACAAGAAATTGGCAGAGCGGGGAGAGATGGTAAAAATAGTTTAGCCATTCTTCTTTATACACCTGGTGATGAGCAGTTAAGCATTCAACTGGCAGAAGGGGAAATCCCTGATAGAGAACAAATCAACATGCTCTTTCATGTGATTGAGCAACAGCAGCTTAGTTTAACGAAAATAACCGAAAATGAGGAATTGTTCATTCGATCTTGTGGCTTTAGTGAGACTCAATGGAGAATAGTGGCAAACTACATCGCTAGTCGCGAAAGCATGAAACCTTCGGAGGTTAAGGAAAAGTTTTACCACTATATAACTGAAAGACTGAGGATTAAAAAAGAAAAGATTGCTATGGTTCTAGAATATCTTCAATATCGAGGCTGTAAGCGAACGTTTATCCTGAATTATTTTAAAGAAAAAGCCGCATCAGTTAAGGTGAATTGTTGCAGTTCTTGTGGATTAGATTTGAATGATTTTCAGAAAAATACCAACTTAACTCACGCTAATACCCAAAACTATAACTGGGAGCAAGAATTGGCCAGCATGCTATTAAAATAAGATGTTTTGCCCACGATTGTGGGTACAATTGCGACTTTAAAGAAGACTTTTTTATGAAAAAAACAAATTTGAACACTCTCTTCTCATAATTGTTTTCTGACAATCCGTTTTCATTTGGAAAGTATCTGATTTTGAGAAATGAGCATTAAAATAAGTAGGCGATTATCGATGAAAAAAGATCAATATAGAGAACTTATAAATAGTTTATCGGATAAAGAGTTGTCCTTCCATCTTTTTTTAACGCAAATATTGCTGTTAGCAGTAGCATTTATTTTAGGAATCTTTTTATTTGATGGCTTCGAGGAGTTTCTTGAACTTTTCAGATGGAATGATCCCTTAACTTGGCAAGTAGGTGCCACGGCTGGTGTAGCTGTGGTAATAGCCGACTTGACGCTGATGAAATTACTCCCACCATCGCTATATGATGATGGTGGATTGAATCAAAGAACCTTTCGTCATAAAAACGTGTATCAAATTGCTGTTATTACAGCTTTGGTTGCATTTAGTGAAGAAATTTTATTTCGGGGGATTATACAAACACACACTGGTTTAATTGTTTCGAGTGTAATCTTTGCCCTTGTCCATTATCGTTACTTATTTAATTGGTTCCTATTTATAAATATTATCTTTTTAAGTTTTGTGATTGGATATATATACATGAAGACTGGGAATTTAGCTGTAACCATTACCATGCATTTTATCATTGATTTTCTCCTGGGTCTTTCTATAAGTGTGAGAAATAAGCAGGAACAGGAAGGGATATAAATGAATAAGGAAGCGCCTTACCGTGATCAAGCAGAACGTACACGAAAAAAAATAGTCAGGACTAAAGGGAACAATACTAGTCCTGAAATGGAGGAACTACCACCGAGAAGTAAACTACATAGACAAAAGAAAAATAAAAATAAGTGGAAGCTAAAATATCCTGTTATTAGGCTCCTCGCTGTATTTTTTATTTTATTGCCCATTTCCATTTTTAGCGCTTATAGTTATCTAAATAACAAAGGTGGGGACGGAGAGAATGGGTCAATGAAAACGGGAGGCTACGAGAAAATTAATATAGAAAAAAACAACAGTACCACAGAAACCTCACTACCTGTTCGTTTTGAGGAGAAGGATATAGAGGCAGAGGGGAAAGCGCCTGTTGAGCCAGCGCCATTGGCCGAGGATTCGGTCCCTTCACCAGCTGATAATAAAAATCCTCCTGCTCTAACACCCAAAACACAGGTCGCCACCAAAGTCACACCTGTAGAGCCTGAAGAATCTCAAGAATCCCAAGAATCTCAAGATTTAGTACCTAACCAAGGTCAAGAGATTAGTGAACCAAATTCAGAGGAAGCAACGACAGATGAAAAGATTGTCTACCATACAGTCAAGGAAGGGGATAATCTCTTTCGAATTTCGCTTGCTTACTACAACTCACAACACGGGATGGAACGAATTCGGCAAGCTAATAATCTTCAAGGGGATGAGGTCCAATTAGGGCAAGTATTGAAAATCCCGCTAGAGAATTAAAAATAAGCTGGTTTCTCCAGCTTATTTTATTTGGATATCACATAATTAGTAGGACAAGGTCATATATTCCTTACGAGGAGGGGTGAGTATGGAGAATTCAATCATACACCTTGATGACCGTACAGATCAGGCTACAAAACAAATGCTGAATAATGTAGTAAAAAGGAAGCGGAAGTATGATGATTTTAAGAGAAAACACTTGATTGTCATGATTCTAACTATGTGTATGACTTTCCTATTCTTCCTTTATCTTTATCAAACGACTATAAAACCCTATTCCTATTCATTTTATGAAATTTTTTCTGCATTTTTCAGTCATTCGGGTAATTTATATTTGTTTGTTTTAACTGGGGGTCTTTTTGGGTTAATGAACCTTCTGAGAGATAAACGAGATAAAGCGGAAAAAGAATTTCATGCCCTGAGATGTGAAATTATCGATAAGAGTAAGGATTTATGGAAAAAAGAACATGAATGGAAAAGTCGTCATATTGTCTTTGAAATGATGAAAGAAAAATTTGATATTAACTTATATCATGAGAATAAGTAAGGTGTGCTAAAACATTACTATTTCTTTATCAAACAGTTTCTGGAAATTATTTCTGATTCATGCTAGTCTAGTACTAGTTTTAGTTCCTCTTATACTTTGTATGAGAGGTTTTTATTTAATTAAGAAAGGGTAAAGACATGGAATACCTTTTAGGCATGATGCTAGTTGTAATCATTATTTTTGCTTGTATCCTCATTTATTATATGTTCAAAGAAGCTCATGCGGATAGAACGCTCACTCATAATTTGAATTTTCAAGAATTACCTATCGATTTTGGAGAATTATCTATCTTTTTTATATCTGACATTCACAAAAGAAGGGTTTCGGACACCATTATAGAAAATGCTAAGGGAAAGGCAGACTTTGTGATTATTGGGGGAGACTTGGCGGAAAAAGGGGTTCGATTAAATCAGATCAAAGAGAATTTAGAGCTACTAAATCAGATTGGTCCCATTTATTTTGTTTGGGGAAATAATGACTACGAGATCAATACAGTTGAACTAAGGGCTTTAATGAATAGGTTAGGAGTAACAATCTTAGAAAATACTGCTGTATCTTTGAAGGGGTATAAGCAGTCACAGGTTGCACTCCTTGGAGTAGATGATCTTACCGTGGGTCAATGTGACCTTGAAGGCGCAGTTAGCTCTTCAGTTGAATCATCATTCAGAGTATTAGTAAGTCATAATCCAGAAGTTATCGATATGGTTACAGCTGAACATCAGATTCAGCTAATTCTCAGTGGTCATACCCATGGAGGTCAAATAAGAATTTTTGGTTTCGGGCCGTATGAAAAAGGGGGAATCAAAAAAGTGGGGAATACCCTTTTATTTGTCAGTAATGGGTATGGGACGACTACTCTCCCATTAAGGTTAGGAGCTAAAGCAGAAACGCACTTAATAACAATCAACCCTTCGCGCTCCCGAGTTAATGATAAAATTGGAAAATAACAGAATCGCTGGTTCGTAGAAGAAAAAACTCACCTTCCGGAAATTATCTCATACACTGTAAACAAGAGCTTCGTTAACGGCAGGGGGCACGAATATGCGCTTAGAGAGGTTAACATATAACAAAATAAAAATATTTTTAACGACTGATGACCTTTCGGATCGAGGGTTATCCAAGGAAGATATTTGGAAAGACTCGATGAAGTGGAATCAGTTATTTCATGATATGCTTGAGGAAGCAAGTGACGTATTTGGTCTTGAGATACTTGGGACAGTCGCGGTAGAAGTATTTTCATTGCAGGCCCAGGGCATGGTTATGATTGTGACCGTTGAAGAACAGGAGCAGGATGAGTTACCCTTTGATGATGACGATGATGGGTTCATTGAGATGCAGGTTACAATGGAAGGCCGTGAAATTATTCTTTTTGAATTTGCCAACATTGAAGATGTTATCCAATTGTCCAAACGATTATATGATGCTGGAATTGGTGGAGGAAGCTTATACTTTTTAAACGATACTTATTACCTATCAATGAATGGGTTACAGCCTGACCCTGATAAAACGGTTTCTTTGCTAGCGGAATATGGTAATCCATCGATTTTTAGCATCCACCGTTTAATCGAATATGGTAGGGAAATCATTGATGAAAATGCAGTTGACACAATGGTTTATTACTTCTTTTAGAGCAGCAGTCATGATCGACTGCTGTTTCGTTTTAAAGATTATTAAGAACCGTTTATTATCCTTGCATTAACTATCTAAAAGTGTAATACTATTGTCTGAAAGCGTCTATAACTGCAATTGCAATTTTAGGAGGATTTCAAGAATGGTGGCCGCACAAAATGACGGAAATGCAAATACAGAAGAAAAGCTTGACGTCCTGCGTTCTACGCAAACTGTTATTCATAAGGCTTTAGAGAAGCTAGGATATCCGGACGAAGTCTATGAGTTATTAAAAGAACCGCTACGAATGATGACAGTCAAAATTCCAGTTCGAATGGACGACGGTACAGTTAAAGTCTTTACTGGATACAGAGCTCAGCATAATGATGCAGTTGGTCCAACAAAAGGTGGCATTCGGTTTCACCCAAATGTAACGGAAAAAGAAGTGAAAGCGCTATCAATATGGATGAGTTTAAAATGTGGAATTGTAGACTTGCCATATGGTGGTGGTAAAGGTGGCATTGTCTGCGACCCGCGAGATATGAGTTTTCGGGAATTAGAGAGGTTAAGTCGTGGATATGTTAGGGCTATTAGTCAAATCGTTGGCCCAACAAAAGATATCCCTGCACCAGATGTCTTTACTAATTCTCAAATTATGGCGTGGATGATGGACGAATATAGTAGAATTGATGAATTCAACTCCCCTGGATTTATTACAGGTAAACCATTAGTACTTGGTGGTTCGCATGGAAGAGAATCAGCTACTGCAAAAGGCGTTACCATTTGTATTCGTGAAGCAGCGAAAAAGAAGGGAATTGAACTTGAAGGCGCGAGAGTAGTCGTACAAGGTTTCGGAAATGCAGGAAGTTTCTTATCAAAATTCATGCATGACGCTGGAGCTAAGGTTGTCGGTATCTCCGATGCATATGGTGCTCTATACGATCCAGATGGCCTTGACATTGATTATTTACTAGACAGACGTGATAGTTTTGGTACAGTTACAAAGCTCTTCAATAATACGATTTCGAATAAAGAGTTACTAGAACTTGATTGTGACATCCTTGTACCAGCTGCGATTGAAAACCAAATTACTGAAGAAAATGCCCATAATATTAGGGCAAGTATTGTTGTCGAGGCAGCAAACGGCCCGACTACCTTAGAAGCAACACAAATTCTTACAGATCGAGGAATCTTGCTTGTTCCGGACGTACTGGCGTCAGCTGGTGGTGTAACAGTTTCCTATTTTGAATGGGTTCAGAATAACCAAGGTTATTATTGGACGGAAGAAGAGGTCGAATCCAAGTTAGAAAAGGTCATGGTTAAATCATTTGATAATATCTATAATACATCTCAGAGTCGCCGCGTCGACATGCGTTTAGCGGCATACATGGTAGGCGTACGAAAAATGGCTGAGGCAAGTAGATTTAGAGGATGGATATAAGGAATAATGATTATGATTGAATCTTTCTGTTAAATCTCCTATCATTTAAGATAGGGGATTTTTTTATCTGTAGGCTGTGATAAAGTACAAGGTTGGTGGGGCTCCGTCGTATTCGCGGAATTTAACAGCCATGGGTCTACAAATTAAACGCTATTTACAACAATGTTTTCGGGTCAAGAGAAGGAGTGACATGAAAAAATGTCAAAAGAAGATATCATTATTATTGGTGGTGGCCCTTGCGGTTTAGCTGCCGGGATTGCCCTAAAGAAAATTGGGAAAAACCCACTTATTATCGAGAAAGGAAACATCGTTAACGCCATTTATCATTACCCAACACACCAAACCTTTTTCAGTAGTAGTGAAAAGTTGTCAATTGGGAATGTTCCGTTTATTACAGAAGAGCATAAACCTAAACGAAATCAGGCATTGGTTTATTATCGTGAAGTGGTCAAACGAGAGAACCTTCGAATTCATGCTTTTGAAAAGGTGGAAAGTGTGGACAAGACTGTAGATGGGGAATTTAAGATAATTACGAATAAAAAAGAATATAGCGCAAATTATGTTGTGGTCGCAACAGGTTATTATGATCATCCAAATTATATGGGAATTAAAGGAGAAGATTCGTCGAAGGTTTCACATTATTTCAAAGAGGCACACCCTTATTTCGATATGGATATTGCCGTAATAGGCGGTAAAAACTCTAGTGTGGATGCAGCTCTCGAGCTTGTGAAAGCAGGTGCAAGGGTAACTGTTTTGTACAGAGGGAATGAATATTCAAGCAGTATCAAGCCTTGGATTCTCCCAGAGTTTGAAGCACAAGTTCGCAATGGAATCATCAAAATGGAATTCAATGCTCAAGTAACGGAAATTAGAGAAAAAGAGCTTGACTATAAACAAGAAAACAATCTGAAAACAATTAAAAACGATTTTGTTTTTGCGATGACAGGATATCATCCAGACCACGGATTTCTGAGGAAAATGGGGGTTGAAATGGATGACGATACGGGGAGACCGACCTTTAACCCTGATACTATGGAAACGAATGTTTCAGGTATTTTTATAGCCGGAGTGATTGCTGCGGGAAATAATGCTAATGAAATTTTTATTGAGAATGGTCGCTTTCATGGTGAGCATATTGCTGCTACGATTCAAGAAAAAGAACAGGTGTAAGAAAGAGAAAAACAGGCTGGGGTTGCACCAGCCTGTTTTTTTACACTAAGAAAGTATGGGTTTTAATTTAGAGGCTAGTTCACAGTTCTAGAGCCCTAGCGCTTCTTCTTAAAGCCTGAACATCTCGGTTATTTCGCTTAGGTCATCTGTTCTAGCTAGGGCAACCAAAAGCTTTATCCGAGCTTTTTGCCCATTAAGTCCATTTGAAAAGATGACCCCCATTTCCTTAAGGTGTTTCCCCCCGCCTTCATAGGCGTAAACGTCCTGAACAATTCCATTAAATGCCCGTGAAACAACGACAACGGGTATGTTGTTGGCAAGTAAAGCTTTGATACCTGGTACGGTAGCGGGAGGCATATTTCCTTGGCCGAGGGCCTCTATGACTACACCATTAACCTTTAGATCCCTTGCAGCATAGAAAAGGGATGCATCCATTCCAATATGGGCTTTAATAAGGATAACCTGCTTTGATAAATTAGAAATAGTGTAATTCTCTCGGTAGGTAGGCATATGATGAAAAAAGATCCCCTGTTTTGTAACGATTCCAATTGGTCCGAATTGTGGACTTTGGAAAGTAGAAACATTACTAGTGTGCGTCTTCGTTACATTTTCTGCAGTATGAATTTCATCATTTAAAACAACCAGAACACCTTTATTATAAGCCTCCTTACTAGAAGACACTCTTATGGAAGAAATTAAATTATACAAGCCGTCAGAACCAATTTCATTGCTTGAACGCATTGCACCAGTGACCACGATTGGAAAATTTGCCTGAACTGTTAAATCTAAGAAATACGCTGTTTCTTCCAGTGTATCGGTACCGTGGGTAATCACAGCGCCATCAATTTCTGTACTATGATTGTATCGCTCGAGAAGCTGTTTAAGCTCCATCATATTATCCGTCGTAATATGTGGGGAAGGCAGGTTAAAAGGCTCCTCAACAATTAAATTGGCTAGACTACTTAGAATCTGTCCTTCTTCTGTTAAAGGGTTTTTAGCCCCAGGCTTAACGGCTCCACTTGTATCTTCGCTCATAGAAATGGTCCCGCCAGTATGTATGAGTAATATTGTTTTTTTCATTAATAGAACCTCCTCTCCTAGATTTAGAAGAATTCATTTTCTTTCTACCCATATCATGATACGATTAATAAAACAATTTGAAAAGAGGATAGCTAATGCTTGGAATTGTAACTGCTGGAATTGCTCCAGGCTTGGCACTAATGAGCTATTTTTATTTGAAAGACCAATATGGTTCCGAGCCGTTTGCGATTGTTTTTAAGACATTTATCTTTGGTGCCCTCCTTGTTTTCCCGATTATGTTCATCCAATACGTATTTAAAGTGGAAAACGTGCTACAAGGTTTGTTTTATGAGCCCTTCATCTCAATGGGTTTATTAGAAGAGTTTTTTAAATGGTTTATTTTATTTTATACAATTTATCAGCATGTATCTTTTGATGAGCCCTATGATGGGATTGTCTACGGTGCTTCTGTTTCATTAGGCTTTGCCACGGTTGAAAATATATTTTACTTATTTGCTAATGGGCTAGAATATGCCTTTGGACGTGCGCTCCTCCCGGTTTCTAGTCATGCTTTGTTTGGTGTCATAATGGGCTATTATCTAGGAAAGAGCAAATTTTCTCCTGACTCCAATAAGAAATGGTTAGTTTTATCTTTGCTGATTCCTTTCATCCTTCATGGGAGCTATAATTATATTCTAATTACTCTGGAGGATTGGCTGACCATGATGATTCCTTTTATGATTTTCCTATGGTATCTAGGATTGAAGAAAGTAAAAAAGGCACGCCTAATGAGTGATAAGCATTTTAATCAACAAATAATTTATGAAAAACCCTTCATTTCAGGAAAATGAGGGGTTTTTTCTATTTTCTTGCATAAAAGCACAATAGTTACAAAAAATAGGATTAATCTTAAAGGTTACTAGTATAGATCAGGGGGGTTAGTCGTGAAAATCAAGTCGTTTTTGAAAATGGTTGCAATACTCGTTTTAATCATCACTCTGATTCCTTGTAGCAACTTTGAGCAACGTGCTGAGGCGTTTTCAAATCAAGTTATTAGGCAGGGAGCTGTTGGTGATGATGTCTTAGAATTACAGTCAAGGCTTCAGTATCTCGGCTTTTACAACGGCAAGATCGATGGAGTATTTGGTTGGGGAACTTATTGGGCGCTTAGAAATTTCCAATATGAATTTGGTCTAAAGGTGGATGGATTGGCAGGGCAAGAGACAAAAGCGAAACTAGCAAAAGCCTCCCAATACCACGAGGATCATGTGAAAAAGCAAATAAAAGAAGGTAATAAATTTACCCATTACGGTGGAACGAATATTAATAAACAAGGTGGTTCTAAAGCCCCTGCAAAGAACCAATCTGGAGCGCAAGGAAACAATCAATCAGGTGGCCAAGCGAAAGAGAAACCAAGTGCTCAGGGTAATCAAAATGGACAATCTGGTGCAAAAGGAAACAATGCAGCACCACAACAAAATAATAATAAACCATCAAAGGTAACAGCCGCAAATACGCCTAACGGATTTTCACAAAATGATATTCAATTAATGGCAAATGCAGTTTATGGTGAGGCTCGTGGTGAACCATACGAAGGCCAAGTAGCAGTAGCAGCTGTCATTCTGAATCGACTAGAAAGTGCTACTTTTCCTAATACCGTATCGGGGGTTATTTTTGAACCACTAGCTTTTACGGCGGTTGCTGACGGTCAAATTTGGTTAACTCCAAATGAAGGGGCAAAGAAAGCAGTCCTCGATGCCATTAATGGCATGGATCCGACAGGGGATGCTTTATATTATTTTAATCCAGATACTGCAACGAGCAGTTGGATTTGGGGCAGACCGCAGATTAAGAAAATAGGTAAACATATTTTTTGTAAATAGAGGTGAGGAATTTTGCTAAGAGGCATCTTAATTACGGTTCTTGCTTTAGGCGTTGCTGGTGCAGCCTTTTGGGGCTACCAAGAACACCAAGAAAAAAATGCAATTCTTCAAAATGCAGAAAACAATTATCAAAGAGCCTTTCATGATTTATCGTTTCAAATGGACCTCTTGAACGATAAAATTGGAACGTCATTAGCGATGAATTCCCGGAGTTCACTTTCTCCTGCATTAGCAGAAGTTTGGAAAATTACTTCCCAAGCACATAATGACGTGGGACAACTCCCTTTGACCCTGGTACCTTTTAATAAAACAGAAGAGTTTTTGTCAAATGTAGGGGATTTCGCATACAAAACAGCAGTTCGAGATTTGGATAAGGAGCCTCTAACTGATAAGGAATATGGTCAGTTGAAGTCTTTGTACCAAGAATCTGCTAAAATCCAAAATGACCTTAGACAGGTTCAACATATGGTTTTAGAGAATCGCTTAACTTGGATGGATGTTGAATTAGCACTTGCTACTGAAGGAGCACCTAAGGACAATACCATTATTGATGGTTTCAAAACAGTAGAGAAAACAGTTGAAAGCTATTCAGAAACTGAGTTCGGTGCTGGCATGGTTACGATGAAAAATCAAGATGAAAACTTTCAATATCTCAAGGGCAATAAAATAGATAAAAAGGAAGCAGAGAAAATTGCAAAGAAATGGGCTAAACCAAAGGATGGGGTAGAGATAAAGGTAACGGAGAATGGAGAAGGTTCAGATTATGGCTTCTTCAGTGTTTATCTCGAGGACAAAAAAAATAAAACCCATTCCTCAATGGATATTACCAAAAAAGGAGGATATCCAATCTGGTACCTTTCTTCTCGAGATGTAAAGAAACAGAGGATTAGTTTAAATGATGCAGCAGAAAAGGCCATTGCCTTTTTAAAGGAAAATGACTTTGAAGACCTTGATCTCTTTGAAAGTGCACAGTATGAAAATATGGGAGTCTTCACTTTTGTTGGGACCAAGGGTGATGTCCGAATATATCCAGATGCCATGAGGGTAAAGGTGGCTCTAGATAATGGAGACATCGTTGGATTCTCAGCTGAGGACTATTTAAAATCACATCATGAGAGAGAAATCCCAAAGCCATCCATTTCAGCTGAAGAAGCAAAGAAAAAGGTAAATCCAAATGTTAAGATTATGGAAGAAGGCCAAGGGGTAATCCTGAATGATTTAAGTAAAGAAGTATTCTGCTACGAATTTATTGGCGTATTAGGGGACGACACATACAGAATCTATATCAATGCTGACAGTGGCATGGAAGAAAAGGTTGAAAAATTAGATAATGCAGAACAAATCTATGAAGACGTAGTGTGAGGAAGAGCAACGCTTTTCCTCTTACATAAGTCCTTGGGACTAAATTTAGAGAAATCTTCCCATAATAAATGGGAAGGAGTGGGATAGGATTGAAGACCTTTGAAAGAATATTAATTAAATTGGTTATTATTCAGTTTGCTTTTCTGTTCATTACTCAGCTTTTCTTCCATCAGTTGAATGTCTTACCCGAGCTTAAGGTCATTACCCAATATGAAGGGGTTGTGAAAGAAAAAAATACTGAATCGGTGGAAACGATATGGGAAAATCAGAAAGCGGGGAATTAACCTGCTTTCTTTTTTCTTGGTTGCACTAGCTTTTCTTGTGTTAAAATAAAGAGAATGATTGTATATACTGTTAGGGTTATAGGAGGCATTATGAATAAAAAAATTTCAATTGCTATTGATGGTCCAGCAGCTGCTGGTAAAAGTACCGTTGCTAAAATTGTGGCTGAAGGACTAGAGTACATATATATAGATACAGGTGCAATGTATAGGGCACTCACGTACAAGGCAATTACGAATCAAATCGATATTAAGAATGAGACGGAGTTAATGAAAATCCTTAATGACTCTGCTATCGAATTGTTGCCAGGAAAAGCGGGACAGATTGTTTTATTAGATGGTGGAGATGTCACAAATGATATAAGAACTTCAGAAGTCACGAATAACGTCTCTGTTGTCGCAGCCCATGAGGCTGTCAGGAAAGAAATGGTAAAAAGACAACAGCGTTTTGCCGAACAAGGCGGAGTCGTGATGGATGGGAGAGATATTGGTACCCATGTGCTACCTAACGCTGAAGTTAAGGTTTTTTTGCTGGCTAGCGTTGAAGAACGAGCACAGCGAAGGCACAGTGAAAATATTCAAAAAGGATACCCATCCGATTTGGAAATCTTGAAGCAAGAGATTGCGCAACGGGACAAGTTTGATTCTGAGCGTGAGGTTGCACCTTTGAAAAAGGCCAAAGACGCCATAGAAATCGATACAACATCTCTATCCATCCAGCAGGTTGTTGATCAAATCATGAAACTTGCTCTTGAAAGGATTGGATGAACGTGACTTTTTATGACTTCGCTAGATCGGTTGTATACGGTGTGTTCAAACCCCTCTATCGCGTTGAGGTCATTGGAAAAGAGAATGTTCCTGCTGAAGGAGGAGTGTTACTCTGTTCGAACCATATTGATAATTTCGATCCGATTATCGTTGGAATGATGGCTCCTAGACCTGTTCACTTCATGGCGAAAGAAGAACTATTCAAAGTACCTATTCTAGGAAAGATGGTCCCCCATTTGAATGCTTTTCCTGTAAAACGAGGAATGAGTGACCGTGAGGCGCTCAGGAAAGGTCTTGCAGTCCTAAAGGAAGGAAAGGTCCTCGGATTATTTCCAGAGGGAACTAGAAGTAAGAACGGAGAGCTAGGAAAAGGTCTTGCAGGGGCTGGCTTTTTTGCACTTAGAACAGAAGCCCATATTGTTCCTTGTGCAATTGTCGGGCCGTACAGACCTTTGCGTAAATTAAAGGTCGTCTATGGGAAACCAATCGATATGACGATAATTAAGGAAAATAAAGGGAATGCTGAACAAGCAACTGAATTAATTATGGGTGAAATCCGTAAACTACTAAACGAATACAAATAATCTTTTCACAAACTAAGATAAGAACTACTACTGCGTGTTTGTGCTTTATCGCTTGACAAAAAAGAGGATTTATAAGAAGTTAGTGAAAAGAGACTTTTTTAGAATATTCTCTATCTATTATTTTCAATGGGATGAATTCATCTCGATATTTTAGAGTAGTCCATGGATTAAGGAGGAGTACATATGTCAGAAGAAATGAATCAAATTGAGGTAAAAAGTTTCGAAGCTGGTGATCGAGTAAAGGGTCAAGTAACAAAAGTAGAAGAAAAGCAAGTTATTGTTAACATTGAAAATAGCAAGTTAGACGGGATTATCCCGATAAGCGAGCTTTCGAGCCTTCATATTGAAAAAGCAGAAGATGCAGTCAAAGAAGGCGATGAGCTTGATTTAGAAGTGCTCAAGGTTGAAGAAGAGGCATTGATTCTTTCTAAGCGGAAGGTTGATGCAGAGAAGGCTTGGGACGAGTTACAAGCTAAATTTGAGAGTGGAGAAGTATTTGAAGCAGAAGTGAAGGACGTTGTTAAAGGTGGTCTTGTAGTAGACCTTGGCGTTCGTGGGTTTGTACCTGCTTCATTAGTTGAAGCTCATTTTGTGGAAGATTTTTCTGATTACAAAGGGAAAAATTTAACCTTTAAAATTGTAGAATTCGATAAAGAAAAAAACCGCCTGATTTTATCCCATCGCGCTGTTGTTGAACAAGAACAAAGTAAGAAAAAGCAGGGCCTTCTCGAGTCATTACAAGCTGGACAAGTAATTGAAGGAACTGTTCAACGTATTACAGATTTTGGTGCCTTTGTGGATGTTGGCGGCGTTGACGGACTTGTTCATATTTCTCAACTCTCTCATGAGCATGTTGAGAAGCCTTCAGATGTTGTTCAAGAAGGTCAAAAAGTCCAGGTAAAGGTTTTAAGTGTTGACAGCGATAATGAAAGAATCTCTCTTTCAATAAAAGAAACACTTCCTGGGCCATGGTCAGATATTGAAGAAAAGGCTCCTAAGGGTAGTACGCTGGAAGGTGTAGTTAGACGCTTAGTATCATATGGTGCCTTCGTTGAAGTGTTCCCGGGTGTTGAGGGTCTCGTTCATATTTCTCAAATCTCCCATCGCCATATCGGAACTCCTCATGAAGTCTTGCAAGAAGGTCAGGAAGTAAAGGTTAAAGTTCTAGATGTAAATAAAGCGGATGAACGTTTATCGCTAAGTATGAAAGAATTTGAGCCGAAGGAAGAACCTGATGCATCTGAATATGAACTTCCGGAAGAATCAAAAGGATTCCAGTTGGGTGAAATGATTGGAGACAAGCTAAAGAATTTAAAACAATAATGGTGATGTATAGTGTCAAGAAGTGAACGGAAATCAGATCATATAAGGCTTGCCCTTGAGACTGGTCAGCAACGTAAAACAGGTTTAGATGATATACGATTTGTTCATCAAAGTATTCCTGAGTCTTCACTTAACTCCATTAATTTAAAAACAGAAATTGGCGGACTTGTATTAAGTTCGCCAATTTTTATAAACGCAATGACGGGTGGAGGCGGCGAAAAGACTCTAGAAATTAATCGGAGCCTTGCACAGGTGGCAAAAGAAACGGATATTGCCATTGCCGTGGGTTCTCAAATGTCAGCTTTACGGAATCAAGAAGAAAGACGTACCTTTGAAGTGGTGCGTGAAGAGTACCCAACCGGGATTGTTTTTGCTAACCTGGGGAGTGAGGCCACCGTTGATCAAGCTAAAGCTGCAGTAGACATGGTTCAAGCCAACGCTCTACAAATTCACTTAAATGTTGTCCAGGAGCTAGCAATGCCAGAAGGAGATCGTGACTTTCGTGGTATGCTTTTGCGAATTGAGAGGATTATAAATGAGTTAAATGTCCCCATCATAGTAAAGGAAACAGGTTTTGGTATGGGGAAAGAAACAATAGAAAAACTTTTCTCAATAGGAGTATCTGCTGTCGATGTAGGAGGCTTTGGTGGGACAAACTTTGCTGCAATCGAAAATCAACGTAGGTTGAATAAACTATCCTTCTTTGAGGATTGGGGAATCCCAACGGCAGTCTCAATCGCCGAGGCTAGATATATGAGCCCTACCTACCCAATCATTGCTTCTGGAGGGATACAAACTAGTTTAGAAGTAGTCAAGGGAATCGCCTTAGGTGCTAATGCCGTAGCGCTTGCTGGATATATTCTAAGAGTACTGACCGACCAGGGACCTGAGGTACTTATAGAAGAAATTAATAATATTAAACAAGAGTTGACGATAATTATGACTGCCTTAGGGGCGGAAACAGTGAAGGAATTACATCATACCCCACTAATCATTTCTGGGGCAACATGGCACTGGCTTACTCAAAGAGGCATTGATACAAAACAATATAGTATAAGAAAAAAATAAGCTTCTGCCTTTGGCAGAGGCTTATTTTTTTGAAATGAGTTGGCAAATTAATTGAAACTCTAACTAGCTGAGCTTACGTAAAAATTTGCTATAGGATGTTAGCGTGATTTTTTCAAAAATAGCATTTTTTTGCAGAAATGTAGCCTGATAATGGACCTTTAATCCTTTACAAGGGCTCAATCAGTAAGTCTTCCTTATTCACTTTGTTTACCATCGTTGAGCCGATGAGCTTCTTCGGGGCTTTGTAGCTTTGAAGACCCAGGATAATGAAGTGCTTGATCCCGGTCAGATTCAACCTGTCCGCTTTTTCTTAACTTTCTTTCCTGTCGATCGCGTCCCATTATTTCCACCTCCTCCTCTTAACATGGAACTAGTAAAAAAGTTTATTCAAGAAAGATTAAAGTACATAGGATGCAGACATAATGGAAATGATAGGAGGGGACGCGATGGAAGGGGCATTATTTTACTGGTTTTCTTGGCTGGGTTGGGTATGGATTACCTTTTTTACGGCAAAACAAAACAAATATAGATTCACCATTGCTTTCGTACTACTCATACTGATTATTTCCTCTCCCTATAAAATGGAATTCCTAGGGATTGAGGTATACATACCTGCCTTCGTGCTTCTGGCATATGCTTTGATTGAAACTGCAAAGCTTAGGAACAGAATATTTCTTAGTGTATTCGTTACATCGTTTATTATCATGCTTGGTTATGTTAGTTTTTTGCTTTTTGAATTATTTGATCCAGTATGGGTCATTTTTGACCGAAAATGGTTAATTTCATTGAGTGTTCTTTTATTAGCCACAGCACTGCAATCTGAGCGACGCTTCCAAATTTTGTCAATGGGATTCGGGATGTTGCTTGGTGAATTTCTCTTTTCATTCATTATGAAGAAATTAACATTTCCATACATTGTTGCCTCGCCAGCATTCTTAGATATTGTTTCGTTAGCGACAGTGATTTTAGGGGGATGGGTGTCCTTTCAGTATTTTGCTGATTTGATAGGGAGTTATACGAATCAAGGAAGGGGGAAGCAGAAATCGTCATGACAGAGTTCACGCTTCCGATAGCATTTGGAATTTTTACAGGAACATTTTCAAGATTGTTAATGCTTCGGACGGATTACCGGCAATACCCTACATATCTACACGGGAAAATTATCCACGTCGCACTCGGGTTTATCGCTTCAGGATTAGGGGCTGTCTTTGGACCAGCAATTATTCAGGAAGAGTTTACAGCCATTACGTTTCTTACAGTTGCTGCTTCTCAGTTCCGAGAAGTAAGGAATATGGAAAGAAATACATTGACGGAATTAGACAATTACGAACTCGTTACAAGAGGTAAAACTTATATTGAAGGAATAGCAATCGCTTTTGAAAGTCGTAATTATTTAGTGATTTTAACTGCGCTTGTAAGTACTCTTGCTTATCTTTTATTTAACGTATGGATTGGAATCATTGTGGCCATAGCATCAATGATTCTCTCTCATTATTTGATGTCCGGTGGGAAATTAAAAGAAATCGTCGACATTGAGTATGTTGAGCCGAGATTTGATGGCGCTGGTTTATATGTAGACAATATTTATATTATGAATATTGGGTTGCCTGAAAGGCAAAAAGAAGTACTTCGGTATGGAATGGGGTTCATATTGAAACCTAAATCATTTAATGCAAGAGCTACCATTGCGAATCTTGGACAAAGGCAAGCAATTCTTCATGATGTATCCACAGCCTTAGGAGTTTATCGGGATTCAGGCACACCTGCACTTGTTCCCCTCGCTAAACGGGACCTCGATGATGGACGTGTTGGAGTATTTGTTCTTCCTCAGGATAGGGATATTGAGAAGGCAATTAAAGTGATTGGGGATGTACCTACTCTTGAAAATGCCATTAGAATGTCAACTGAGAAAGTTGGGATGAAGAATGAATCTTGAAAAATATATATTGGCTGTAATCACAACGAATAAAAATAAGGTAGCAGCGGGTACGGGTGTCTTCTATTGTGATTCAAAACAGGAAATGGAAAGTGTGACGGCGAATTTGGAAGCGATTTTAGATGGAATCGCCCATGGGCTTTCTGATGAACTTTATGTCATAGTTAAGCATTAAAAAGGTTTTCGTTGCCTGTATTGGAACATTTTTGATAGAATAAGTAAGTTAGGCCCTTCTATAAAAGAAGGGTTTTATTTTATCACAGCTAATAGGAAGTTAATTTGTCTAAAAATGAAAATTCGGACTTTTTTAAAGTCCTATCAATTGTGTATTTGAAAGGGTGAAATATATGGCGAAACCTGTGGTAGCTATTGTTGGGCGTCCAAATGTAGGGAAGTCAACAATTTTTAACCGTATTGTTGGGGAACGCATTTCAATAGTGGAAGATATTCCTGGAGTAACAAGAGACAGAATTTATAGTTCAGCTGAATGGCTCGCTTATGACTTTAACATCATTGATACTGGTGGGATTGAAATCGGCGACGAACCGTTTCTTGAACAAATCCGTCTACAAGCTGAAATTGCTATTGAAGAAGCTGATGTAATTATCTTTTTAGTAAATGGCCGAGAAGGTGTCACTGCTGCAGATGAAGAAGTGGCTAAGATCTTATACAGATCCCAAAAACCTGTTGTTCTCGGAGTCAATAAAATTGACAATCCAGAAATGCGTAGTGAAATCTATGATTTTTATGCATTAGGGTTTGGCGAGCCTATCCCTATCTCAGGATCCCATGGTTTAGGAATAGGGGACTTGCTTGATGAGGCTGCAAAACACTTTCCTAAATCTGGTGCAAAGGATTATGATGAAGATATAATTAAGTTCTCTTTAATTGGCCGTCCGAATGTAGGAAAGTCATCATTAACGAATGCTATACTTGGTGAAGACAGGGTTATTGTTAGCTCAATCGCTGGTACAACAAGGGATGCAATTGACTCAAACTTCAAGTATAACGGACAAGATTATGTAATCATTGACACTGCAGGGATGAGAAAAAAAGGGAAAGTATATGAGACAACAGAAAAGTATAGTGTATTACGTGCGTTGAGAGCTATTGAACGCTCAGATGTGGTCCTTATTGTGATCGACGGTGAAGAAGGAATCATTGAACAAGATAAGCATATTGCTGGTTATGCACATGAAGCTGGACGAGCTGTCATCATTGTCGTAAATAAATGGGATGCAGTTGAGAAAGACGAAAAGACAATGAAGGAGTTCGAACAAAACATTCGTGAGCATTTCCAATTTCTTAGTTATGCACCAATTGTCTTCTTATCTGCAAAAACGAAGAAGCGCATCCATACCTTAATGCCGATGATTGATGTTGCTAGTGAAAATCATTCCAGAAGGGTTCAAACAACGATTCTAAATGAGGTAATCATGGATTCGATCGCGATGAATCCTGCACCTACTGATAAGGGTAAGCGTCTAAAGGTTTATTACACTACCCAAGTCGCTGTGAAGCCTCCTGTCTTTGTTGTTTTTGTTAATGATCCCGAGCTTATGCATTTTTCTTATCAGAGATTTTTAGAAAATCGTATTCGCGATGCATTTGGATTTGAGGGGACTCCAATTAAGATTTTTGCAAGGGAACGTAGTTAAAACTTTTTATTAAAAAGGGTTGTGATGAGAGTGGAACGGAAACTAGAGGTAGTGTCTGTTATTGGAGCTGGGAGCTGGGGAACTGCCCTAGCAATGGTATTGGCAGATAATGGCCACCATACAAGGTTGTGGAGCCATAATCCTAGCCAAGTCGAAGAAATCAATTCAACTCACACGAACGAGAAGTATCTTCCAGGCATCACCATCCCAGAATTAGTAAAGGGATATGGTGATTTGGCCGAGGCTGTATCAGGTGTAGAAACCATTATTCTAGCAGTACCAACAAAAGCAATTAGAGAAGTACTGAAAAAAATTGTTCAATTTCAAAAGGAACCACTTACGATTGTTCACGTTAGCAAAGGAATTGAACCTGATACGTTATTAAGAATCTCACAAATGATTGAAGAAGAAATGCCATCCAATCTGCTAGGTGAGGTTGTTGTCCTGTCAGGGCCAAGCCATGCTGAGGAAGTAAGTTTGAGGCACCCAACAACCGTAACTGTTAGTGCGAAGAATATGCTTGCAGCAGAGCGGATACAAGATTTATTTATTAACCAAAATTTTCGGGTATATACCAATCCTGATGTAATCGGCGTAGAAATAGGCGGAGCATTGAAGAATATTATTGCTTTAGCAGCTGGAATTTCAGACGGTCTTGGATATGGGGATAATGCCAAAGCGGCCCTAATCACACGGGGGCTAGCTGAGATTGCTCGCCTTGGAGTGAAAATGGGTGCAAGTCCACTGACTTTTTCTGGTTTAACTGGAATCGGTGATTTAATTGTGACATGTACAAGTGTACATTCACGAAACTGGCGAGCTGGGAATATGTTGGGGAAAGGCCATCATCTTCAAGAGGTGTTAGACAAAATGGGGATGGTTGTCGAAGGTGTGCGAACAACCAAAGCGGCATATCAGTTAGCGGAAAAATTTGACGTGAGGATGCCAATTACTTCTGCCTTACATGGTATTTTATTTAATGAGGTCAATCCAAAAGATGCTGTTGATGGATTGATGAATCGTGAAAAAACTCATGAAGTAGAGGATCTGGCAAATATTCTTGACTCAAATCCAGCTAAATAATAATTAATTTGTAAATATAGGCATTCGAGGATGCGAGTCGCTGAGACGTTGCATACAATGCAACGAAGCAACTGGTGGTTTGAACCGGGTGTTTGGGTAATTTAGTCACATTTATACTGAGATAAAGAATCTGCCCCTTCTTTATCTCAGCTTTTTTTTATGTCGAGAAAGTCCTGCATTTGTCCAAGCCGTCATTTTTTATGTTATAATACATCTCGGAAAAGGGGAGTGGTCTACAATGTCACCAGCTTTATTAAAAATGTATGTGTCATTTGCTGGAATGGCGTTTATGTTTTTATCGCTTATAATACTTTATTTTAGTCGATATAAACTTAAAGGTTTTTTTAAATTATTCACTGCTGTCATTGCATACTTCTTCATGGCTACAGCGGGCTTAATTATCTTTTTTGTAGTATTTAGCGGACCGACTAGTGGTTAAAGATATACTGGAAATGAGAGTAGGAAAATTGTTATGAACAAATTAAAGAAAATCGTGCCTAGTCTATTACTTGTTTTAACCTTTTTATCGGGATGCATGTATCCGGAAGAAAATTTAGCGCAAAATAATATCCCGTACGAAGCTCAACTTGAATCAGTGCAAAAAGCTGTGGATCAATACCAAGAGAAAAATGGCGGTATTTTGCCGATTAAAACTAAGGATGCATCAACCCCTATTTATCAAAAATATTTAATTGATTTTAAAAAAATTGTACCGGGATACATACCAGAAATACCTGGGAATGCTTTTGAAAACGGGGGCGTTTTTCAATACGTCCTTATTGATGTCGAAACAGATCCAACAGTTAAATTATTGGATCTTAGGATTGCTGATACCATTAGAGATATAAACTTGAGATTAAGCACAAATAAATATCCACCATTTAAAGATCAGCTTTCCAAAAATGTCTTTACGCTTGACTTTAGTAAACTTGGTTTTTCTGAGGATCCTGTAGCTGTTAGTCCGTATACAGGAACGAATCTTCCTTTCGTGATTTCTGGTGAAGGAGAAATCTACGTGGATTATCGTAGCGATCTTTATCAGTTACTTAAAGACAGTGAACAGAGTATGACTCCTGGGGAGGATATTCGGTATATTCTAACTGAGGACTCTATGTTTGTACCTGCTTACTCTCTACCTTATACAGTTGATTCTGCTAATAGTGAGCCAATCTTTTTGGATAATTAGGCATAACCCTTCTTCTGCAAAATATATTGTGGAAGAAGGGTTTTTTTTACCTTCAGGGAGTGGTAGTGGGAATAGAACCCACACATCTGTGGGATAGAATAACACTAAAAAAATAAAAAAAATGTCATAGAGGTATAGGACAACATCATAAATATATATTGTCCCAGATTACCAATAAGGATGATATTTTTTCCCACTAACTCTATGATCGGGAGGGGATCACTTGGAAAAGGTAGATATTTTTAAAGATATTGCCGAAAGAACGGGCGGCGATATATACTTGGGAGTTGTCGGTGCAGTAAGAACAGGCAAATCCACTTTCATCAAGAAATTCATGGAGCTAGTTGTTTTACCGAATATAGAAAATGAAGCGGATAGGGCTCGCTGTCAAGATGAGCTGCCACAAAGTGCTGCTGGTAAAACAATTATGACAACAGAGCCGAAGTTTGTACCAAATCAGGCTGCTTCGATTCACGTAGACGAAGGCCTAGATGTTAACATTAGGCTAGTAGATTGTGTAGGGTACACGGTACCGGGTGCTAAAGGATATGAAGATGAAAATGGACCGCGGATGATAAACACCCCGTGGTATGAAGAACCAATTCCTTTTCATGAAGCAGCGGAAATTGGCACAAGGAAAGTTATTCAAGAACATTCAACCATTGGTGTTGTCATTACCTCAGATGGTACTATTGGGGATATTCCGCGGATGGATTATATTGAAGCAGAGGAAAGGGTCATTGAGGAGCTAAAAGAGGTAGGAAAACCGTTCATAATGGTGGTTAACAGTGCTCAGCCTCATCACCCTAACACGGAAACGCTTAGAACACAGTTAGCAGAGAAATATGATATCCCTGTTATCTCCATGAGTGTTGAAAGTATGCGTGAAAGTGACGTGTTAACGGTTCTTCGTGAGGCCTTATATGAATTCCCTGTACTTGAAGTGAATGTAAACCTACCTAGTTGGGTTATGGTGCTCAGGGAAAATCATTGGCTTCGTGAGAGCTATCAAGAAGCGGTGAAAGAGACTGTAAAAGATATTAAAAGATTGCGTGATGTAGATAGGGTAGTCCAGCAATTTAGTGATTACGAGTTTATTGAAAATGCTGGATTAGCAGGAATTGAGATGGGGCAAGGGGTAGCAGAAATCGATTTGTTTGCACCGGATGACCTATATGACGATATCCTAAAAGAGATTGTAGGGGTAGAAATTCGCGGAAAGGATCATCTTCTTGAATTGATGCAGGATTTCGCTTATGCAAAAGCAGAGTATGACCAAGTTGCGGATGCGTTAAAAATGGTAAAGCAAACAGGTTATGGAATTGCTTCCCCGTCCTTAACAGATATGAGTCTTGAAGAACCAGAGATTATCCGCCAAGGTTCAAGATTTGGTGTGCGTTTAAAAGCAGTGGCTCCATCTATTCATATGATTAAGGTAGATGTAGAATCAGAGTTTTCTCCGATTATTGGTACAGAAAAGCAAAGTGAGGAACTTGTCCGCTACTTGATGCAGGACTTTGAGGATGATCCACTATCCATTTGGAATTCAGATATTTTCGGTCGAAGCTTAAGTTCAATTGTAAGAGAGGGAATTTCCGCAAAACTTTCCCTAATGCCGGAAAATGCCCGATACAAATTGAAAGAGACGTTAGAACGAATTATCAACGAGGGTTCAGGCGGCTTAATTGCAATTATATTGTAAACTTTCAGACTCCGATTCGGAGTCTTTTTTGTTTCTTTGCAAATAAATTGGAAAAAACATATAAAAAATGGTATCTTACTAACAATTCTTTGGCTTGAATGAAAAGATTACCATTATTTCTTGAATTTATCTTGATAACCCTAAATGATTGTGATAATCTTTTAACAGATTAACGTTGCAGGGCCGAAAACCCTTGTTATATCTAGGTTTTGTCGGTAAATTCATTTTTTTAACGACGATATGCCAAACATTGTAAGAAAAATGTTCTAGCAACGTATAGAATCCCGTAGTTTTGTTTAGAAATGTAATAATAGGTTATTTTCTGAGCACTATTAAAGGATTTTGGGAGGAGGTGAATGGCATGAACAAGACAGAACTAATCAATGCAGTTGCAGAAGCTGGAGAACTTTCTAAAAAGGACGCAACAAAAGCAGTTGACGCTGTTTTTGATTCAATCTTAAATGCACTAGCAAGTGGTGATAAAGTACAATTAATTGGTTTTGGTAACTTTGAAGTTCGTGAGCGTGCTGCCCGTAAAGGACGCAACCCACAAACAGGTGATGAAATCGAAATCTCTGCGAGCAAGGTGCCAGCTTTTAAACCAGGTAAAGCTCTTAAGGATGCAGTAAAATAATTACATATAGATATCCTAAAGCATACTTTGAGAAAAGGCCGCAAAATAAGCGGCCTTTTTCTTATGGATAAACTTTATACTAGGAAATCCCCCTTTGACTTTTTATTATTTTGCTTGCATACAAAAAATTATGCTAATATGGAAATGATATAATTTGTAGTAAAAAGAAAATCTTGTGTATTTTTTAGGAGGAAAAGGAATGGCCGAGGTAAATCACGCCCAAATTGAGGAAGCGGTGCGTTTATTATTAGAAGCTGTAGGGGAAAATCCAAACCGAGAGGGTCTTCTAGACACACCAAAGCGGGTTGCGAGGATGTATGAAGAAATTTTCGCGGGGCTAGACCAGGATCCTGAAGAATATTTTGAAACCATCTTTGGAGAAGATCATGAGGAGTTAGTCCTTGTCAAAGATATCCCGTTCTACTCCATGTGTGAACACCACCTTGTTCCTTTTTACGGAAAAGCGCATGTTGCCTATATTCCTAAAGGCGGAAAGGTTACTGGATTAAGTAAACTTGCAAGAGCGGTTGATGCAGTAGCAAAGAGACCGCAACTACAAGAGAGAATAACTTCAACCATAGCTAATGCAATCATGAATAAACTTGAACCACATGGAGTTATGGTCGTTGTTGAAGCGGAGCATATGTGCATGACGATGCGAGGAGTCAAGAAGCCTGGCTCAAAGACAGTTACCTCCGCTGTAAGAGGAACGCTTGCAGAAGACGTGAATGCACGAGCTGAAATCTTGACGTTAATTAAAGAATAAAGGGTGATGAGAATGGAAAAAAAACCTATGCAAAATTCAGACTATGTTGTTATTAAGGCGAATGATGATGGGGTTAATGTAATTGGCCTAACACGTGGGACAGATACAAGGTTTCATCACTCCGAAAAGCTTGATCAAGGGGAAGTTATGATTGCCCAGTTTACTGAGCATACTTCAGCAATAAAGATTCGTGGAAATGCAAGTATCATAACCTCTTACGGTGAGATCACCAGTGATAAAAAATAGATTTTCGAAATAAACAAATTTGATACAATGTTGGACTGAAATTATTGGTAATCACCTTTAATTTGTATTTCATTCCCAAGTTATCAGTTATTTATGATATAATTGTGACTGCTTTAAGGTATGAATATTTTAAGACAAAAGAACCAACAAATAGATGCGATATTGGGTAATCTAGCAATTCGCTAGTAAGCCAACTTCAGGACAAGGGTGATTCATTTGCAAGACTTTCACACAACAATAGAGCGCGTAAGGGATCAATTATCGAAAAAATTATTTCATTCGTATTTGTTTCAGAATATTGAAGCTCCAGTGGTGGACGAGGACAAGCTTCTCTTTCTTGTTTCGTTTCTTCATCAACTTGGGCTTTCTAAGGATGAGATAGATAATTACAGTGTCACTACAATGCTTTTGCAAATAGCCCTTGATACTCATGAAAATGTCCAGAATTCAATACCTGAAGAAGAATCTTCTGGATTAAAACATCGACAACTAACTGTATTGGCGGGTACTTACTATAGTGGCTTATTCTATCAACAGCTTGCACATGCAAACGACATTGAAATGATTACAACTCTAGCAGCAGGTGTAAAAGAGGTTAACGAACATAAGATTTCTGTGTATCGTAAGGACTCGGATGCAATTGATAAACTAATGAATAGTGTTAAATTGGTTGAATCCTCGCTGTTTTCTCGGATAGCAGATCAATTTGGAGTTGTGGAATGGAAAGATCTTCTTACTAATGTGATGTTTGTAAAACGGATGATTGATGAGGAGAATCGCTTTCTACAGTCGGGATCGTCCATAGTTTTCGACGGGCTTAAAAAGCTATCTTTTCCGAGAAACAATCAGGAATTGGCTAAAATCTCTTCTGAACAGCAAAAATACCTGCTTTCCATTTGTGAACGCTATATAGATTTTTCCATCAACATCATTGAAGCAGCGATCAAAAAGCTGCCTGCCATGGAAAATCTCACGAAAGAACGTCTGGATGAGATTCTTGGTCAGAACCGCTCGATAAATAAAAAAACGTTGGAAGAAGGGTGAACATGGGGCAGTCAAAAGAGGAACGCGTTCACGGGGTGTTTGAAAGCATCTATAAAAATTATGATCAAATGAACTCCGTCATTAGCTTTAAACAGCATATTAGATGGCGTAAAGATACAATGAAAAAGATGAATGTACAACCTGGGAAGAGTGCATTGGATTTGTGTTGTGGAACTGCCGATTGGACGATTGCTCTTGCTGATGAAGTGGGCAAGGAAGGAAAAGTCGTTGGTTTAGATTTCAGTAGAAATATGCTGAAAATTGGTGAAGAAAAAGTAAAGCAACGCAACCTTGAACAAGTTACTCTAATACATGGAAATGCCATGGATCTTCCGTTTGAAGATAACAGCTTTGATTATGTAACAATCGGTTTCGGTCTTCGGAACGTTCCTGATTATTTACAGGTATTAAAAGAGATGAATCGTGTCCTTAAACCAGGGGGGATTGGTGTGTGTCTCGAGACCTCTCAACCTGAAATGTTTGGATTTAAGCAGGTTTATTATTTTTATTTCCGATTTATTATGCCTGTTTTTGGAAAACTTTTTGCTAAAAGTTATAAAGAATATTCATGGCTTCAGGAATCTGCGCGGAGTTTCCCTGGCATGAAAGAGCTTGCTAAGATGTTTGAAAAAGCCGGTTTTGTTGATGTGAACTACAAACCTTACACCGGTGGAGTAGCTGCTGTCCATTTTGGACATAAAAAATAGTGCTGGGTGGAAACGATGAAATTAAAGATGATGTATTCATATTTAAATTCAGATATAAACATAATTGAGAGAGAGCTTGAATCAACGATTGAAGCTCAATCTCCGTTACTCCGCCAAGCCTCCCTTCATACATTACGCGCAGGAGGGAAGCGAATCCGACCTGTATTCGTGTTGCTTGGGGGGAAATTTGGCGATTATGATATTAATGTTATAAAAAATGTGGCTGTGCCCTTAGAGTTGATTCACATGGCTTCACTTGTCCACGATGATGTCATTGATGATGCTGAACTCCGCAGAGGTCAACCGACGATAAAGGCTAAATGGGACAATCGAATCGCCATGTATACTGGCGATTATATTTTTGCTAGAGCCCTTGAGTTAATAGGGGAAATTAAAGAGCCGATAGCTCATAGGATTTTAGCGGATACGATTGTTCAACTTTCTGTAGGTGAGATTGAGCAAATCAAAGATAAATATAACTTTGACCAAAACCTTAAAAATTATTTTAGAAGAATCAAACGAAAAACCGCTCTATTAATTGCAACAAGCTGTCAATTAGGAGCCGTTGCATCGGGTGTTGAGGAAAAGGACCATAAAAACTTATATCGTTTCGGTTATTATGTTGGGATGAGCTTCCAAATTACGGATGATGTTCTTGATTTTACAGGGACAGAGCAAGAATTAGGGAAGCCAGCTGGTGGTGATTTGCTCCAAGGAAATATTACACTACCGGTTTTGTACGCAATGAATAACGACGCAATACGAAACAAAATAATAAATGTTCATGAAAATAGTTCGAGAGCAGAAATGGATGAAATTATTACCATGATTAAGCAGTCAGGAGCAATTGAAAAATCACTTGATATTAGTGATCGCTATCTTGCTAAAGCGCTGGATATCCTTGAAAAACTTCCGCAGAATAAAGCAAAGAAAACATTACGAGACATTGCCAAGTTCATTGGAAAACGCAAATATTGACAACTTGCTAATTTTTCTAAAAAATGTTATTATTTTAGATGGCTGTTCAAGATAGCTGCTAACTATACATAATGATTTTTTAGGAGTGGAGTATCGTGGAAAAAACGTTTCTAATGGTCAAACCTGACGGAGTTCAACGCAATGTTATTGGTGAAATCGTTTCCCGCTTTGAAAGAAAGGGTTTTCAATTAGTTGGTGCGAAGTTGATGTCTATTCCAACTGAACTTGCCGAGCAACACTATGGCGAGCATAAAGAACGACCATTCTTTGGAGAATTGGTAGACTTTATTACTTCAGGTCCAGTATTTGCAATGGTATGGCAAGGTGAGAATGTCATTTCTACAGCACGTCAAATGATGGGTTCCACGAATCCAAAAGATGCTGCTGCTGGTACGATCCGTGGTGACTTCGGCTTAATAGTCGGGAAAAATATCATTCACGGTTCTGACTCTCCTGAAAGCGCTGTCCGAGAAATCGGTCTATTCTTTAAGAACGAAGAATTAGTAGAATACAATAAAAATATAAACGAGTGGATTTATTAAGATAAAGAAAAAGGCGTCTGCTTTAGCAGATGCCTTTTCTAATTGTATCGGTAAACAAGGCGCTTCCGCTTTTCGTTTCCTTTATCTCAGTTGAAGGGCTCCTTGCCATACGTCGCTAACCGGGCGCTTCCGCTTTTCTTTTTATTTTTTAAATTTTTGCTATTTTTATTTAAACGTGTATGATATATTGGTACATAATCCATAATCCTTTAATGAGTTGAAGGGGGAAAGAGTATGAGATATTTAACAGCTGGTGAATCACATGGTCCGCAGCTTACAACAATTATTGAAGGTCTGCCGGCAGGATTGCCTTTAACGGCAGAAGATATAAACACTGAGCTCGCTAGAAGACAAAAAGGTCACGGCAGAGGGCGAAGGATGCAAATTGAGAAAGACGCTGCCCAAATTATGGGAGGCATTCGACATGGGTATACACTTGGATCTCCAGTGGCACTTGTTGTCGAAAACAAAGACTGGACCCATTGGACTAAAATTATGGGTCAAGGACCACTTAATAAGGATGAGTCAGAGGAAGTTAAACGAAAAATAACTAGGGCTCGACCTGGGCATGCAGATTTAAATGGAGCATTAAAGTATGGACACCGCGATATGAGAAACGTTCTTGAACGTTCTTCAGCTCGTGAGACAACAGTGAGGGTCGCAGCAGGTGCTGTTGCGAAAACACTTTTATCTCAATTAGGAATAGAGATTGCTTGTCACGTATTAGAAATTGGTGGGGTACAAGCAGAAAAGCTACCATATTCCTCGTTAGCAGAGTTGAAAGAAAAAACAGAAGCATCACCAGTTCGTTGTTTTGATCCAACTGCTGAGCAGAAAATGATGGATGCCATTGATGAAGCAAAGAAAAATGGTGACTCAATTGGTGGGATTGTTGAAGTTATTGTTGAAGGAATGCCTGCGGGCGTTGGGAGCTATGTTCATTACGATCGTAAGCTTGACTCGAAACTTGCAGGAGCAATGGTTAGTATTAATGCTTTTAAAGGTGTAGAATTTGGGATTGGATTTGAAGCTGCTAGAAAACCAGGTAGTGAGGTACACGATGAAATTGCTTGGGATCCTGAACAGGGATACTACCGAAAAACAAACCGTCTAGGTGGTTTCGAAGGTGGAATGACAACAGGAATGCCGATTGTAGTTAGAGGCGTAATGAAACCTATTCCGACTCTTTATAAACCATTACAAAGTGTAGATATTGATACAAAGGAACCATTTGCAGCAAGCATTGAGAGATCTGATAGCTGTGCGGTGCCTGCAGCAGCTGTTGTTGCAGAAAGTGTTATTGCTTGGGAGATTGCAGCCGCAATCGTAGATCAATTCTCTTCGGATCGACTAGATGTCCTTCAAGCAGCAATTGAGGAACAGCGCCGGTATGCGAGGGAATTTTAATGGAAACCATCACAATTAAGGCTGGGGATCAAAGGTATCCTGTGCACGTTGGGTACGGGATATTGGATCATTTGCAATCCTTTTTGGAAAGTGAATATCCTCAGCTTACTTCTATTTTGATTATTACCGATGAAACAGTTGGTGAACTTTATCTAGAAGAGTTGATACATGCCATTGGGTATAAACAAATATACAGTAAAGTTGTTCCTGCAGGAGAGAAGGCCAAAACGTTTGAAGTTTATTATGATTGTTTGAGCTTTGCACTCGAAAAGAAACTTGACCGAAGATCAATGATACTGTCGTTTGGGGGCGGTGCTGTTGGCGATTTAGCTGGTTTTGTGGCAGCAAGCTTTATGAGGGGCATACCGTTTATTCAAATCCCGACAACCATACTTGCTCATGACAGTGCGGTAGGCGGAAAGGTAGCAATCAACCATCCGCTAGGCAAAAATATGATTGGAGCATTCTATCAACCTGTAGGTGTTTTTTATGATTTGAACTACTTGACTTCACTTCCTAAAGCGGAAGTAAGATCCGGGTTTGCTGAAGTTATTAAACATGGGTTAATAAGTAATCATCCTTTTTATGATTGGCTTAAAGAGCAGGTCGAGAGTTTAGATGCTACTATTCCTAACCCATTAATGATTGAATGTTTGACCAAGGGAATAAAAGTAAAAGCTAGAATTGTAGAAGTGGATGAAAAAGAAGCTGGCGTTCGAGCCTATCTGAATTTTGGGCATACTTTGGGCCACGCGATTGAAGCGGAAGTTGGATATGGGAAAATAACCCATGGTGAGGCTGTTGCTATTGGCATGGTTTTTGCATTACAACTGAGCTCACAAACATACAATTTTGAATTTAATACAACAGAATTTATTCAGTGGTTAAAGCATTTAGGCTATCGAACAGAGCTACCTGAGGGGCTATCAATTGAACGTCTACTTGGGAGGATGAAGCAAGATAAAAAATCGTACGGACAAAGTGTTCGTTTTGTGCTTCTAAAGGAAATGGGGCAACCTATCGTAAGTGAAGTAGCAGATGAATTTTTAATAGAAAACCTGGAAATCTTCAAAAGACAGGGGGGGCTATAAGTGATTAGAGGGGTTAGAGGAGCAATTACAGTTCTTGAAAACAATGAAGGGGAAATTGTTGCTGCTACTCAAAAACTAGCACAGGAAGTAATCAGAGAGAATGGAATCGATCCTAAATCCGTAGCATCCGTGTTTATTTCGGTGACGGAAGATGTAACTGCTGGGTTTCCTGCTAAGGCTCTACGTCAAATTGATGGGTGGTCATTAGTACCGGTCATGTGCATGCAGGAAATTCCTGTACCAGGCTCGCTTTCAAAATGTATCCGGATTATGTTTCACGTGAACACAGATGCTCGACAAGAGGATATCAAACATATTTATCTTGAAGGAGCTAAGGTATTACGGCCGGATCTACTTAAATAGGAAATATGCAACACAAAGAGTTCAATAGAGGTGAAAACAATGAAATGGAAAAAGCCATTACTATCATTAAAACCATATCAACCTGGAAGGACAATTGACGAAGTAAAAAAACAGTTTGGTCTTGAAAAAATTGTGAAACTAGCTTCTAATGAAAACCCATTCGGTTGTTCTCCTAAGGCAGCAGCTGCTATTCGTGACTATTCTCCGCTTTTATCACTATACCCAGACGGTTATGCAACGAAGCTCCGTGAAGCCGTTTCTGAGCACTTAAAAGTAAGGCCTGAACAGTTAATTTTTGGAGATGGTTCCGATGAATTAATACAGATTATTTCAAGGGCACTTCTTCATTCGGGGACAAATACAGTGATGGCATCAGGTACATTCTCACAATACAAACACAATGCTGTCATTGAGGGTAGTGAAATTAGAGAAATACCATTAATGAATGGTGCCCATGACCTACCGTCTATGCTAAATGCCATTGATGAAAAGACGAGTGTTGTTTGGCTTTGTTCTCCTAATAATCCTACCGGAGTATACATAAAACGTGAAGACATTTATGCTTTCTTGTCAAAAGTTCCTAAGGACGTGCTAATAGTTTTAGATGAAGCTTATTATGAGTATGTCCATGCTGAGGATTATTATGATGCACTTTCCCTAGTAGAGGAATATCAAAATCTTATCGTTCTAAGGACTTTCTCTAAAGTTTATGGATTAGCTAGCTTGAGAGTTGGATACGGAATAGCAAATGAAGATATTATCAAAGTGCTGGATCCTGCAAGACCGCCTTTCAATGTCAATGCACTCGCACAGGCTGCTGCTATTGAGGCAATACAAGATCAAGCATTTGTCGATGAATGTCGAGCGGCTAATCAAGAAGGGTTAAAGCAATTCTATCAATTTTGCGAAGACCAACAACTAAAATACTTTCCCTCGCAAGGGAATTTTGTCCTCATAGATTTTGAATGCGATGGAAATGAAGTCTTTCAGTTTTTAATGGAGAGAGGATATATTATCCGTTCAGGTGTTCCGCTAGGATTTCCTACCTTTGTGAGAGTAACCGTTGGTTCAACCGAACAAAACGAAGGGGTAATCAGTAAAATGAAAGAATTCCTCGAGGTGAAAGCAACTTTATCGTAAAAAGAAGGTGATTTTTTGGAAGGCCGCGTGTTTGTCATTGGCTTAGGCTTAATAGGAGGTTCCTTGGCCCTCAGTATTAAAGCTGAACATCGCAAAGCGATCATAATTGGATATGACATCAATGAAGAACAAGCAAGATTAGCGAAAATGATGGGAGTTATTGATGAGTGTACTTCAAGCATTGAAGAAGGTGCAAAGGAAGCAGATTTAATCATCATTAGTACACCGGTTACTGTTGCGGAAGGAATCATTGAGTTACTTGCTCAAATTCCTCTAAAATGTGGCGTTATTGTAACGGATACAGGAAGTACAAAAACAACAATTACTGAAAAGGCTACTTGTTTGTATGAAAAAGGAGTTTGTTTCATTGGTGGGCACCCAATGGCTGGTTCGCACAAAAGTGGAATAACGGCGTCCAAAAAAATCCTTTTTGAAAATGCCTTTTATTTGTTCACGCCAACATCAGCAATTGAACCAGAAAAAATAGAGGTTCTTAAAAGTTGGCTTAAAGGGACTAACGCAAAGTTTTTAACGGTATCTCCTGAGGAGCATGATTATCTTACTGGTGTGATTAGCCATTTTCCGCACGTGATTGCTGCTTCCCTTGTTCATCAAGCAGCGGCTGCGGAAGAACGCTCTAGCCTTGTTGGAAGACTAGCAGCAGGGGGCTTCAGAGATATTACGAGGATTGCCTCTAGCAGTCCAACGATGTGGCGTGATATTTTGCTTCATAATCGAAATGTTCTATTAGATTTACTTCTAGAATGGAAAGATGAGATGCAAAGAGTCATTACTCTTTTGGAATCAAATGATGGTTCTGGTATTTTCCAGTATTTTGATAAAGCCAAAAAATTTCGTGATGGTCTTCCGACAAAGGAAAAAGGTGCCATTCCGGCATTTTATGACTTATTTGTCGATGTTCCCGATTATCCAGGGAGTATCTCGGAAATAACGGGCTATCTTGCGAAGGAGCAAATAAACATAACCAACATCCGTATCCTTGAGACAAGAGAAGATGTTTACGGTGTACTTGTCATCAGTTTTCAAAACGAAGATGACCGAACTCGTGCTGATCAATGTATCCAACTATACACGAGTTTTGAAACATCCATGGGATAATTTTTAAGAACCTTGAAAACTAACTTAAAGGAGTACATTATGGGAGCGAAAAAGCTGATATCCACTAAATCATCCCTTAATGGGACGATAAAGGTACCTGGAGATAAATCCATTTCTCACAGGGCTGTCATGTTCGGATCAATTGCTTCTGGGGTCACGACGATAGAAAACTTTTTGCCTGGTGAAGACTGCTTAAGTACCATTGCTTGTTTTCGAAAATTAGGTGTAAAGATTCATCAGGATGGAAGTAATGTAACAGTGGAAGGGAACGGCCTCGGTGGACTCCAAGAGTCTGAGACTATCTTAGATGTGGGGAATTCTGGAACAACGATTCGTTTATTAATGGGAATACTTTCTGGTAGGCCTTTCCACTCAGTTTTAATAGGGGACGAATCAATTGGCAAGCGTCCGATGACGCGTGTTACTCGACCCCTTGCACAAATGGGGGCGAAAATAACGGGGAGAAGGGATGGAGAGTATACGCCACTTTCCATTTCCGGAGGATCCCTTAAGGGAATTGAATATAAGCTCCCCGTTGCAAGTGCGCAAGTGAAATCGGCGATTCTATTAGCTGGTTTGCAGGCAAATGGAGAGACGACGGTCATTGAACTTGAAAAGACAAGGGACCATACGGAACGAATGATACGATTATTCGGTGGTGAGGTTTCTTCTAATGGAAATGCTGTTTCTGTTAAGGGTGGTCAGCACCTTACGGCTACGCATGTTAACGTTCCTGGAGATATCTCTTCAGCGGCCTTTTTTCTGGTTGCAGGAGCAATCGTTCTAAATAGTACTATCACGTTAATGAATGTTGGTTTAAATCCAACAAGGACAGGGATTTTAGATGTATTAATAGCGATGGGTGCGGACATGACGATTGAAGAATATGAGTCAACGACTGGAGAGCCAGCCGGAAACATTACCATTAAAACCTCTTCGTTAACGGGGACCGTTCTTTCGGGTGACCTTATCCCCCGTTTAATTGATGAGATTCCAATTATTGCCCTATTAGCTACGCAAGCAGAAGGAAAGACCGTTATTAAAGATGCGGCCGAGTTAAAAGTCAAAGAAACGAACCGGATTGATACCGTCGTAAATGAGTTGAAGAAGCTCGGTGCAAACATCGTTGCTACAGAGGATGGAATGATCATCCATGGAAAGTCTGGTAAGCTTAAAGGTGAAACAGTCTCAAGCTATGGTGATCATCGTATCGGGATGATGCTGGCTGTGGCAGCATTAGTGTGTACCGGAGAGGTATATCTTGAACAAAGCGAAGCAATAGCTGTGTCTTACCCCGAGTTTTTTACTGATCTTCATTCGTTATTTTTATAAGAAACTTCCAACAAAATAGCTTTAGTAAAGGTAAAATCGTCATTTTACTACAATCTACGAAAGTAGTCTTTGTAATACTATTTAAGAGTCTCTCTGGAAACCTGGGGAGGCTCTTTAGTTTGGGCAGTATTCCTCTTAATATCGGTATATTTCCCAGTACAGTATCATAGCTTGTCATAAGACCGTTAAGGAGTGGTTTTATGGCCTATATTATTGAGAATGCACATGTCTTAAGGGGGGAGAAGCGAAGAGACGTATGCCTACTAATTGAGGATAATCGTATATCCTCTTCAAGAGCTTCATTTAAGATGTACAAGCACTTTAGAATGGATGCAGGCAA
The DNA here is from genome assembly GCF_019749255.1 of Mesobacillus maritimus. Classification (GTDB taxonomy): domain Bacteria; phylum Bacillota; class Bacilli; order Bacillales; family Cytobacillaceae; genus Mesobacillus_B; species Mesobacillus_B maritimus_A. The sequence continues at coordinate 323,907 of NZ_JACWFH010000008.1, forward strand.
TTTTATCATGACACCTAGTCATGTGCTCCTGGATTTTAATCTCCCACTAACCTCAACATTTGAGCAAAGAAAGGCCTACTATTTAGAGAATTTCATAAAAAAGGGCTGTACGACTGTCCTCACCTGTGTACACATTAACAGGGAAAGACAATTATCTTCAGAATTTAAAAAAATACACTCTGCTCTATTGGATTGTCCGCTTGACTATATCATCGGAGTAAGAATACCGACTACACTGCTCACTAGCAATTTTATAAGGAAATGTAAACGAGAGAAGGTACCCGTTATCTTTGTTGAAGTAGCGAGCGTGAGTGAGCTTAAGAACATTCCTTGGGGCTGGATTAAGGAAGCGATGTTTCCTTACAATTGTCCTCTTGTTCCAATTTTTCAGAATCAAGATAAAAAACTCAAGAGAGTATGGGGAGAAATAATGGATTCAGTTAATCTCCCTAGCTTGAAGGAAGAAGTTCAGGAGTCCAAACCACTCGACCGACATGTTATGGAGAAAATTGGTATATTTCCGAAGAAGTCAAATTTGCATGATGGTGGGGAAGTGAGTTACAATTTCTATTTAAAAGACAGTGAAACTGTTAATATGGTAGAAAGCGAGTTATTTATGAAACATGACTCTTGCCTCTTAATCACTATGCATAAAGGAAAGATCATTCGAGCGGGGAAGCAGGTAAGTTATCATCCAGGTTACGGGGAATATGTTGAAATAAAAACTCCATCTTTCTATCAATCCCCCACATGAGATTGGAAGGTTGAACGATGAATATTGAAGCAATCACTAGTTTATTAGAAGATGGAAATATTGAAGAAGCAATGTCAAACTTTCAGCGTGTTCTAAGTGTAGGCTCAGAAGAGGAAAAATTCTTGCTTGCAGAGGAACTTTTCAGATTTGGGTTTCTTGAAGAAACCAAACAGCTACTCGAGGTTTTATTACAGAGTTATCCAAATGAAGGGGAACTTCTATTACTTTTAGCTGAAACAGAGCTGGAACTTGGTGACGAAGAAAAAGCAATGCTTATCCTTGAAAAAGTTGGTCCGGGCGCTGCAGAATACCCACAAGCATTGTTATTAATGGCAGACTTGTACCAAATGAATGGATTATTTGAGGTAAGTGAACAGAAGTTGCTACAAGCCAAACAACTCCTACCAGACGAAGTCATTATCGACTTTGCTTTAGGTGAACTATATGCACATCAAGGAAGGTTTACAGAAGCAATCAATTCGTATGAAAAAGTTCTCGAAGAAAGAACAGAAGTTGGTGGCGTAAGCTTACATCAGAGACTGGCTGAATCTTATAGTTCAGGCGGGTCATTTGAAGAGGCGCTAAACTACTATGAAAAAGCTTTAGAAGAGCGATTAGAGATTAATACTTTATTCGGTTATGCTTTTACAGCGCTTCAAGCAGGGAAAAATCAAACTGCAATCGAAAAATTTGAAGAATTGAAAGCTCTTGATCCAGAATACCATTCGCTTTATTTGCATCTTTCACATGCATATGAACATGAGGAGATGCTTGAAGAAGCTTTTGAAACCATTAAGGCGGGAATCAAGCAAGATGAATTCAACAAGGACCTATATTATTATGGGGGGAAAATTGCCTTAAAATTGAATAAGGAAGATGAAGCCGAAAAGTTGCTGCGTGAGGCGCTCGCGATTGATCCAGGATTTACAGAGGGAGCACTCGTATTAAATAAATTGCTCTTGAAACAAGAGCGATATGAAGATGTTCTTGATGTCATTTCTAACACTGATATAAATGAAGAGGAAGAACCTCAGCTTTTATGGGATGCTGCCATATCTTCTCAACATCTTGAGCAATATTCACAGGCATTAAACAAATATCAACTTGCATATACTTTTTTTAAAGACAATAAAGAATTTCTCTCAGATTACGGTTATTTTCTAATTGAAGAAGGAAAAATAGCCGAGGCTGCCGAAATTTTAAGTATACTAGTAAAGATGGATCCAACGAATTTAGAGTATCAGGAGCTTCTGGAGCGCTTAACTGAAGAACACTGAAAACAAACTAAAATTTGACCATCTATGCAGAGGAGGGATTCACAAATGACAACCCCTGTTTCTGTCAACGAGAAGAAAGATTTTATCCGTTGGTTTTTAAATCATTATCAATTAAAGCGGCGAGAGTGTGTATGGATACTTAATTATTTAATGAGCCATGATCAGCTTATGGAGAAAGTGCATTTTGTTGAAAACGCGCAATTTTGTCCTCGAGGTCTGGTAATGTCAACACATTGTATTGATGAAGTTCCGTTCCGTTTTTATAAGGAGAACATCATGACAACGGATGCCGAAAAGTCCTTTCATGATATCCGCTTAAACCGTGAAGAGGAGATTTATATTCAACTAAACTTCCATGCCTCGAATAAGGCGCCCCAGTTTGCGGCAGTTCTTGAGGAAAATCCCTTTATGCCTAAAAAGCTGCATATCGATGAGAAGGATCGGCTAATTGCTGAAAAATTCTTGGTCGACAGTCTTTATCAGTTCCAAAAAGAAAAATTAACGAATTTAATTGATGAAGCCTTAGACAGACAAGACAAGGAAGCATTTGTGGAGCTGACAGAAAAATTAAAGAAGCTTGAACCGATCCGTTGAAAGCTTGCTTACTAAAAGCAAGCTTTTTTGTTTGGTTTTTTCTGGGCATTTTATTGTTTATAATGGTAAGATGGAAAGGAATATGATTACACGGAGTTGAAAACAGATGAAATGGACACCAGCTGATATTGAAAAATTTGAAAAGTCACCGGAATACGTGGATACAGCTGTTGTTCCTTTATTCCCAGTCTCCTTTGCGAACGGAATGAAGGAAACGGCGGCAATGACTGAATTCACCAGTTTGCTTACCAGTCAGCTTGAGAGGCAGCTACAAGGTAGAATCCTTCTTACCCCTGGCTTTTCATATTTAAAAAGCTCGAGGTTTCCCGTAGTAGAACAGCTAAAGGATTGGGAGACAGACATGCTGGACAAGCAGTTTAACCATGTATTCTATGTAACATCTGATTCTGATTGGAAACAACATGAAGCCATGTTACAAGGAACGCTGTTATGGATTCCATCGCTCCCGCTTCAACATATGGATGAAAAAGCAAAACAATCGGTTATGGAGGATCAAATTCGACAACTGATGAACTTGTTTATTCAGAAATGGCGGGATGCAGAAGCAGAGTAATATTTATCACTGATAAAAATGTTTTTACCATAGTATTATATTGATTTTATAAAGAGATTGATATATCATGATTATGTCCTAGTCTTAATTGTGTGTACAAATTATGTCCGATGTACGTAAAATTGGGGAACAGAGGGGGGAAAAGCGTGAGTAAAGATCGCGTTTCAAGACGACAATTCTTAAACTATACACTGTTGGGTGTAGGCGGTTTCATGGCAGCTGGAATGGTAATGCCAATGGCCCGTTTTGCGATTGATCCTGTCCTAAAAGCCAATGCGAGTGGTGACTTCGTTGCAACTAAAGTAAAGGTTGCTGATATTACGGAAGAACCGCAACGAGTTGACTTCAAATTTGATCAGGTTGATGCCTGGTATGAATCTGAGGAAACTGGAACGGCTTGGGTGTACAAAAATGAAAACGGAGAAATCGTAGCTCTATCACCGGTGTGTAAGCACCTAGGCTGTACTGTTGACTGGAATGCAGATGAAAAGAATCAAAATATGTTCTTCTGTCCATGTCACTACGGTCTTTATGAGAAGGATGGTACTAACGTTCCAGGCACTCCGCCATTGGCGCCACTAGATGTCTATCCTTATCAAGAAAAAGACGGAATCCTTTATTTAGGTAAAGCACAACCACGAGAGGGGGCGTAATAATTGTTAAACAAAATTTACGATTGGGTAGATGAACGTTTAGATATTACGCCGCTGTGGCGTGATATTGCTGACCATGAAGTTCCGGAGCACGTGAATCCGGCACATCACTTTTCCGCATTTGTCTACTGTTTTGGCGGTTTAACGTTCTTTATTACTGTCATTCAGATTCTATCAGGGATGTTCTTAACGATGTATTACGTTCCAGATATTAAAAATGCATGGGAATCTGTTTATTATTTGCAAAATGAAGTGGCATTTGGACAAATTGTCCGCGGAATGCATCACTGGGGAGCAAGCTTAGTAATTGTCATGATGTTCTTACATACATTGCGTGTTTTCTTCCAGGGAGCTTATAAAAAACCTCGTGAATTAAACTGGGTTGTAGGGGTTTTAATTTTCTTCGTTATGCTTGGTCTAGGTCTAACAGGATATCTCTTACCATGGGATATGAAAGCACTATTTGCAACAAAGGTTACATTGCAGATAGTTGAGGCTGTACCATTATTAGGGCCATACTTAAAAATCTTGATGGCAGGTAGTGCCGATATTGTCGGTGCCCAAACGCTAACTCGATTCTTTGCGATTCATGTATTCTTCCTACCAGCTGTTCTATTTGGATTGTTGGCAGCACATTTTATTATGATTCGTAAGCAAGGTATCTCAGGTCCGTTGTAAAAAGATATATCTTCCAGAAAAGAAAATGTTGTACGGATAATAAAGTCTGTTCAACTTCACGAAAAAGGAGGGGATTGCTCGATGCATCGTGGTAAAGGGATGAAATTTGTTGGCGACTCACGGATATCTGCCGAAAGAAAGCCTTTTATTCCTAAAGATTATTCAGAATACCCGGGAAAAACTGAAGCATTTTGGCCAAACTTTCTTTTGAAAGAATGGTTAGTGGGTGCCGTTTTCCTCGTAGGGTTCTTAGTGTTAACTGCTGCACATCCGTCACCGCTTATGCGTGTTGCGGATCCAACTGATACATCGTTTATTCCGCTGCCTGACTGGTATTTCTTGTTTTTATACCAATTACTGAAATATCAATATGCAGCTGGACCATATACAGTTATTGGTGCTTTAGTTATTCCAGGACTTGCTTTTGGCGCATTGCTTTTAGCTCCATTTATCGATCGTGGGCCAGAACGCCGACCAGCAAAACGACCAATGGCAACTGGATTTATGCTCCTTGCTATTGCTGGGATTTTCTATTTAACATGGGAGTCCGCGCACCAAACTGACTGGGAAGCATTTAATAAAGCTGGTGCAATTTCAGAGGTTGAAATTGATAAAGCTTCTGAAGGGTATCAAATTGCCGAAGCAAATACATGTTTAAGTTGTCATGGTGGTGAGCTTGGGGGCGCAAGTGGACCAAGCTTAGTCGGTACGGGGTTAACAGCTGAAGAAATTGCTAAAATTGCTGTTAATGGTCAAGGTGCTATGCCAGCTGACGTATTTAAAGGTACAGATGAAGAACTACAAAAGATGGCTGAATTTATTGCTAACTTAGAATAGTGCAATCAAGCTGGCGGGGATTGAAACCCGTCAGCTTTTTTTTAGAAAGAGCACATTTGTTCATACATAAGGAGAGGAGCAGTTCCATTTGATTTCGAAACTATATGCAATATTAGGAAACAAACAGTTTTTATGGATGCTGTTAGTGATTAATGTTTTTGGAACAGTCTATGGATATTATTGGTATGTCCCGCAGTTAGTCGATACCCCAGCCATCTTCCTACCTTTCGTGCCAGACAGTCCAACTGCAAGCTTGTTCTTTGTATTTGTATTGATTGCTTTTTTGCTCAAGAAGAATTGGCCACTTATGGAAGCCCTAGCTATCGTCACACTTTTTAAATATGGAATCTGGGCTGTTATTATGAACCTCCTCGTCTTAAATGTTACCGGAAACTTACACTGGACGGGATATATGTTAATGGCTTCCCATTTTGCGATGGCGTTAGAAGGGATGTTGTATGCTCCTTATTATCGTTTTAAGTTATGGCATTTAGCCGTCGCAGCTATCATTGCCTTACATAATGAAATCATCGATTATGTATTTATGATGATGCCGAATTATCAGCAACTGGACTTTTTCCGAAATGAGATTGGATATTTCACATTTTGGCTAAGTATCTTATCCATTGGAATTGCTTATTTCCTTGGGTTGCGAAAAAACCGTTTAACTTTTGAGTTGAAACTCCTAAGATAACCTCGAAGTCAATTAATTAAGTTTCTCATTTGTTTTCGTCCATTCGATAAAAGGTTGGGTAGGATAAAATTGGTCTAACCTTGTCCACTCTTTCATACATTTTAGTATTTAAGGGGGGACAAGAATGAAGCCAGGGAAAGGAATTGTTTTACTCTTATCGTTGCTGCTGCTATTCACACCTGTAGTTGCAAACGCTGAAATAGACCCTTCAATAAAAAAGCTTGACGACATTTCAGATGAGGCCTTGCAGATGGTCAAGATTTATCGATACGAAGATGCCCAAAAATTACTCAAGCATTTTGAAGGGGAATTTATTAAGACAACTAGGAGAGGGCATTTATTCTCAATGGACGAGCTAAGGATTGTTACAACAGCCCATGAAGCTGCGTTAAAGGCTACAGCAGCTGAGAGCACAACAATGGATCATGAGGAGCGGATTCATAAAGTGACCAGATTCCGCCTAGTCATGGATGCACTTCAATCGATGCACCAACCTCTTTGGACGGAAATGGAAGAGCCGATTATGACCGTGTTTAATGGAATGAAGTCTGCAGCTTACAATGGCGATAATGAGGATTTTTATAGCAATCTTGATTCGTTCTTATCCTTGTATGAAGTAATCTATCCAAGTTTAAGGGTAGATGTTACAGCAGATAGAATCCAGCAGCTTAACGCTCGTGTAACGTATATTGATCAATATCGCCCTGATATTCTAAACCAACCGACGAGTCAAGCTCAATTGGATGCCTTAGAGGCTGACTTGATGAATATCTTTGATGATATGACTGAAGATGAAGCTGACCCATCACTTTGGTGGGTAATTATTTCAACAGGAAGTATCATCATAATGACTTTGTCATTTGTCGGGTGGAAAAAGTACCAAGCAGAAATGGAAAGGCGAAGAAACCGTATGAAAGAGCGTAAAAATTGACACTCTTTCAATTCATGAATAAAATAGTATTATCAGGTAGTTTATCTTTAGGAGGGCTTTGCGGTTGAGTATACTGATTTACTTTGCAATTCTTATTATTGTCCCAATATGGGCACAGATGCGGGTGAAAAGTGCTTATAAAAAGTACTCTCAAGTTGCTTCATCTTCCCATATGCGTGGCGCTGAGGTTGCTAGAAAGATTCTTGATGAAAATGGACTTTACCATGTCGGTGTAGAAGAAACTAGAGGCGTACTAAGTGACCATTATGACCCAAGGTCAAAAACTGTTCGTCTATCATCTGGAAACTACCACGGGCATTCTGTTGCAGCTGCGGCAATTGCAGCACATGAAGTGGGGCATGCCATCCAAGACCAAGAAGATTATTCCTTTTTGCGGTTCCGTCATGCTTTAGTTCCTGTCGCGAACCTTGGATCTAATTTTTCCTGGATTTTTATATTAATCGGGATCTTTGCTCAAATGAGCAACATGGTCTTACTAGGGATTATCTTTATGGCAGCGGGAGTTGTGTTCCAATTAATTACCTTACCAGTTGAATTTAATGCTTCTAATCGAGCGATGGAGCAGGTTGTGAGTGCTGGAATCATCAGAAATGATGAAGAGCGCGAAACTAAGAAGGTTCTGAATGCTGCTGCTTTAACTTATGTAGCTGCAGCAGCTGTTGCGGTAATGGAACTATTACGTCTTGTATTGATTTACACTGGGATGACGAGTGAAGACTAAAATTATAGAAAAAAGAGCTGCATTGTCTGCAGCTCTTTTTTCTTTTAAGAATTGTTCAGCTTCTAGCCGTACACCACTAACTCAATCTCTAATGCTATTCCTTACCTTTCAATCGGAACTTTATTCTCATCTAAAGTAAACCCTTCACCTAAAACATCATGAACAACTGTAACAGAAACAAAAGCATGGGGATCGACGGAGTTAATCACACTCTTTAGCCGAACAATTTCGTTCTTTCCAACAACACAATAAAGAACATCTCGTTCTTTCTTTGTAAATGAACCTGTAGCTTTTAGCATTGTCGCGCCTCTATCCATTTCACTTAGAATTTTACCGGCGATTTCTTCATTTTTTTCAGAAATAATCATAGCCCCTCGTGCTGAATATGCCCCTTCCTGCATGAAGTCAATGACCCTTGCACCAATAAATACCACGACGAGAGTGTACATGGCCTCGCGATAATTTAAGTATGTAATAAGAGAAATTGCAATGACGCAAAAATCGAACATGAACATGGTTCGCCCCATTGTCCAACCAGCATATTTCTGTGCCAATCTAGCAATAATATCGACACCACCAGTTGTTCCGCCAAAACGAAAGATAATTCCTAAACCTATCCCGATGAAAACCCCGGCGAATAACGCAGCAAGAAAAAGGTCTTCGTAAAGTGGCATCTCAATCTGATACTTTTGAAAAATGGCTAAAAATAAGGAAACACCCAATGTGCCAATAATCGTATAGAGAAATACGCTTCTACCTAATAACTTCCAGCCAATAAAGAAGAGTGGAATATTCAAAATTAAATTTGTAACTGCTGGATCCCAACTAAATACAAAGTAAAGAAGCAAAGTAATTCCGGTAAAGCCACCTTCTGCTAGATTATTTTGCATGTTAAAATGAACAATACCGAAAGAGAATATCGCTGACCCAATTAAAATGAAAAAGATATTCTTTAGTTTTAGTCCTAAAAACAATCTGTTACCTCCCAGCTGTAATTGGATAATTGCGTGAAACGATATTAATTATATAAAATAACCTGGGTAAGGGCAATCTTTAACAGTATCACCTATTATTCACAATTTATCGCTCCTACCTGTTAACGGAAAAAAGGAAAACAATAGGTATTGCCCCTAACAAAAATATTTGTCAAATTTCCTTCTGTAAGCTAACATCAAGAAGAGGTAATTCAACATTATAAATAAGAAGAAGGGAGGACCAGTAAATGGGTCAACAAAAGACTTTAAGGGATATACAGACGGAAGTCGATACATATATAGGTCAATTTAAAGAAGGATATTTCAGCCCTCTTGCCTTAACGGCCAGAATGACTGAAGAACTAGGTGAATTGGCTAGAGAAGTAAATCATTATTATGGTGAAAAGCCAAAAAAGAGTAGTGAAAAAGAAAAAACAATTGAAGAAGAACTAGGGGATATGTTGTTCGTCATGATTTGCTTTGCAAATTCCTTAAATATTGATTTACAGGAAGCGCATGACCTTGTTATGCATAAATTCAATACACGGGATAAAGACAGATGGACAAAAATTGAAGAAAAGTAAAGGAGTAACACCAATGGCAAAAATAAAGATTGTAGTAGCTGGTCCCCGGGGGCGGATGGGGAAAGAAGCGGTTAAACTCGTCATGGAAAATGAAAACTATGAACTAGTCGGCGTCCTTGATCGCAAGAATGAAGGAAAAAGTCTTTCTGATGTCGAGGGCTTTACAAATGAGAACGCTATAGTTTATACAGATATACATAAATGTTTTACGGAACAAAAACCTGATGTTTTGGTTGACTTGACTACTCCTGAAGTTGGGATGGAGCACACAGTTACAGCTTTAGAGTATGGGGTACGCCCTGTTGTTGGGACGACTGGTTTCTCATCTGGAGACTTGAATAAACTTGAAAATTTGAGTAAGCAAACTGGACTAGGTTGTATTATTGCTCCGAATTTCGCTATCGGAGCAGTTCTGATGATGAAATTCTCCCAGATGGCTGCAAAATATTTTAGTGATGTTGAAATTCTTGAGCTACACCATGACCAAAAGTTGGATGCACCATCCGGTACAGCAGTAAAGACGGCAGAAATGATTTCATCAGTGCGCGAAGCAAAACAACAAGGACATAAAGATGAGAAAGAAACGATAGTCGGAGCCAGAGGAGCAAACTATGATGGAATGCATATCCATTCAGTCCGCTTACCTGGATTAATTGCCCATCAACAGGTCATGTTTGGCTCAGATGGTCAAACTCTTTCGATTCGCCATGATTCATATAATCGTGCGTCATTTATGTCTGGAGTAAGATTGGCGGTTGATACAGTAATGAAGAATAACAGCTTTGTCTATGGACTAGAAAATATAATTGAATAGGAGCGTTAAAATGAACATTGCATTAATAGCCCACGATAGAAAAAAAGATGATTTGGTTCGCTTTGCGGTCGCATATAAGCCAATCTTTGAAAAACATACACTTTATGCCACAGGGACAACGGGATTACGAATTATGGAAGCGACTGAGCTTCCAGTCCATCGTTTCCAATCAGGTCCTCTAGGGGGAGACCAAGAAATCGGCGCGATGATAGCCAAGAATTCAATGGATGCCATTTTCTTTTTTCGCGATCCTCTAACTGCCCAACCACATGAACCTGACGTTACAGCACTTGTGAGACTGTGCGATGTATATGCAGTCCCGCTTGCTACCAATATGGGCACAGCTGAAATTTTAGTAAGAGGGCTAGAGCGAGGAGATTTAGATTGGAGAAATATCGTGAAAGAGGATCGTGACCAAAAGGATGAGTAAAACGAAATTAGATATTCTAGCAATAGGAGCCCATGCCGATGATGTTGAGATTGGCATGGGAGGAACCATTGCAAAATATACATCGGCGGGGAAAGTTATCGGGATTTGTGATTTAACGAAAGCGGAGCTATCCTCAAACGGAACAATTGAACTTCGGTTGCAGGAAGCAGCAAGGGCTGCTGAGATTCTTGGGGTTTCTGTAAGAGAATCCTTGGATTTGCCTGATCGAGGCTTATACATAAAAGAAGAATACATAAAAAGAGTGGCCAGTGTGATTCGAAAGTATCGTCCAAAATTGCTGTTTGTTCCTTACTTTAAAGACCGTCATCCGGACCATGGCAATTGTGCTCGACTGGTCGAAGAGGCGGTTTTTTCTGCAGGAATTAGGAAATTTGATACTGAGGATGGACTTTTGCCGCATCGGGTTGAAAGTACGTATTATTATCTGATTAACGGTTTCCATAAGCCTGATTTTTTAATTGATATTAGTAACCATATGGAAACGAAGAAAATGTCTCTACAAGCATACAAAAGTCAGTTTATAAAGAGTGATTCTAGTTATGATACTCCGCTTGTAAATGGATATATCGAGTACGTGGAAGCGCGGGAAAGATTGTTTGGTAAGGATGCGGGTGTAGCCTACGCAGAAGGCTTCATGGCAAAAACTCCACTGGTTGTTGGTGATTTGTTAGGAGAAAGATGATGAAAAAATTAAAAATCGGTATTACCTGTTATCCTACTGTCGGAGGTTCAGGTATCGTTGCTACAGAATTAGGAAAGCTTTTAGCGGAAAAGGGACATGAAATCCATTTTATTACCTCAAGCCTGCCATTTCGGTTAAATAAGATGTACCATAATATTTATTATCATCAGGTCGAGGTGAATCAATATTCTGTTTTTCAATATGCTCCATATGATATCGCGCTTGCAAGTAAGATTGCCGAAGTAGCTGTCAGAGAAAATTTAGATGTGCTACATGTTCATTATGCGATTCCACATGCTGTTTGTGCAATTTTAGCAAGAGAAATGAGCGGGCGAGACTTGAAAATAGTCACAACCTTGCATGGAACAGATATCACTGTTTTAGGGTATGACTCATCTTTAAGTGATGCGATTCGGTTTGGGATTGAAAAATCCGATGCTGTAACAGCTGTTTCTAATTCATTGGTTGCTCAAACATATGATTTAATTAAGCCTGACAAAGCCATTCGATGTATCTATAACTTTGTGGATGATCGTGTTTATCAATACGGGTCCAGTAACTTACGAAAAGGTTATCATATTGAATCACATGAAAAAGTCCTTATCCATGTTTCCAACTTTCGAACGGTTAAGCGGGTCCCTGATGTAGTTCGAGCGTTTGCAAAGGTTTCTGCAGAAATTCCAGCAAAGCTTCTATTGGTTGGGGATGGTCCAGAAATGAAAGTAGTCTCTGACCTAGTCAATGAGCTTGAAATTCGTGAGAAAGTATTATTTTTAGGGAAACAGGAAAATTTAGAGGAACTTTATGCTATTAGTGATGTAATGTTACTTTTATCAGAAAAAGAGAGTTTTGGATTAGTTGCGCTGGAAGCGATGGCATGTGGTGTCCCTTGTATTGGGACAAATACGGGAGGGATCCCTGAAGTCATTACGGATGGTGAGAATGGATATATTTGTAAGTTGGGGGATATCGAGGAAATTGCGAACAAAGCAATACAACTCCTTAGTAATTCTTCCCTCTATCAAAACTTCGTCAGCAATGCCGTAAGAACAGCAAAAGAGAAATTCAGCGCAGAAAAGATAGTAAGTGAATATGAAGCGGTTTACAATCAAGTACTTAGTCAGGGGAATCAGTGATGTTAGCTCCATTTAAACAGGCAACTCCTTTGCTTGATATAATAGAAGCTGCAGGTTTTGAAGCCTATTTTGTTGGAGGTTCTGTAAGAGATTCATTGTTAGCAAGAGAGATATCGGATGTGGATATCGCAACCTCTGCATTGCCTGAGGAACTAAAGGCAATTTTCCCACATACGGCTGATATTGGGATTCAACACGGAACGATATTAGTGATTTATAACGGAGAGCCATATGAAATTACCACATTTAGAACAGAATCAGGGTATAGTGATTACAGAAGGCCAGACGAAGTAAGGTTTATCCGGTCTTTAAAAGAGGATTTACAGCGGCGAGATTTTACGATGAATGCAATTGCCATGGATAAAACGGGGGAATTAATTGATCCGTTTAATGGTAAACAAGCAATCACTATGAAACAAATTATAACGGTAGGGGATCCCGACGAACGATTTGGAGAAGATGCCCTAAGAATGATGAGAGCTGTACGTTTTGTAAGTCAATTAAGTTTCACAATAGAAGAAAGAACGCTAGCGGCACTTTCGCATATGCCTCATTTACTTGAGAACATTGCTGTTGAACGAAAGCTTACGGAATTTGAAAAACTATTAGTAGGTCCTTCTAACAACGAGGCTATTTCAATTTTAGTTCAAACAGGGCTTTTCAATTATTTGCCGGGTTTATCGGGAAATGGTGATTGTGTTAGTAGAATGGCAAGGTGTAACTTAGTGGGCCTTGCGAAGGCGGAGTTGTGGGCTTTGTTAATTCATCAAATCGGGTTAAATGACCGTGAAGCGAATGGATTTCTTAGAGAATGGAAGCTCCCCTTGAAACAGATTAAGCAGATTCTTAAAACATTATATTGGTTACGTTATCGCTTAAATAACGAGTGGACAAGAATATCTGCATATGATGCTGGAAAAGAATTTATGGTTTCTGCAGAAAGATTGCTTCAAAGACTTACCAAACTAAAAACATCTTCAGAAGCAGAACTATTTAAGGTGTTTGATCAATTGCCAATTAAGAGTCGGTCAGAATTAACTCTAACCGGTGCCGACCTGTTATCCTGGTTTAAAGAAAAGCCTGGCCCGTGGGTTAATCACTATCTTCGATTGGTCGAAGAAAAGGTTCTTACCGGTGAGGTCGCGAATGTAAAGGCGGACATAAGGGAGTGGCTAGATAATTGCAATCTGAAATTAGAAAAAGACTAATAGAGGCGTTTACGAATGCTGGTGATGAGTATCTTTCAGGACAATTTCTTGCAGAAATAGCCGGATGCTCAAGGACGGCCATTTGGAAGCATATTGAGGAGCTCCGAAAAGAAGGTTTTGTCTTTGAAGCTGTTAAAAAAAAGGGATATAAAATTATACAAGCTCCTGAAAATGTTACGGCTGATGAAATAAGTTTTGGATTAAAAACGGATTTTATTGGCCGTGCGATTCATTATGAAGAAGAAGTCGATTCTACCCAAAAAATTGCTCATCGTCTTGCCACAGAAGGAGCAGTTGAGGGAACCGTCATCGTGGCTGAAGAGCAGTTGTCAGGTAGAGGGAGATTGGATCGGAAATGGCATTCCCCGAAGTACTCAGGAATATGGATGAGTATTATCCTAAGGCCAAATCTTCCAATGCAAAAGGCACCTCAGTTAACGTTGGTGACTGCAGTGGCAGTTGTACAGGCAATTGAGGAAGTCACCGGTCTTCTTCCGCAAATAAAGTGGCCAAATGATATATTAATTAGTGGAAAAAAAGTGACAGGTATTTTAACTGAGATGCAGGCGGATGCAGATCGGATCAACGCGATTATCGTTGGCATTGGGATTAATGTGAATCAAAAACAAGACGATTTCCCAGAAGAAATTCAACAGATTGCAACTTCATTAGCTGCAGAATCTGGTCAAAATATGTCAAGAGCGAGACTAATGCAAGCTGTCTTTGCACGTTTAGAAAGACTCTATCAAACCTATTTAAAAGAGGGCTTTTTTCCTATCAAATTATTATGGGAAAGCTATGCTCTGAGCATAGGAAAAGAAATTATTGCTAGGACTGTAACGGGTGATATATACGGCAAGGCTCTTGGAATCACAGAAGATGGTGTTTTGAATATCCAACAGGCCAATGGGGAAATCGTTCAGGTTTATTCTGCCGATATATTTATAAATGAATAGATAAAATGCTTAGTAGCATTAATGTGAGAATTTTGTTATAATTTTTTTGGGCGGTATCGTAAGAACCGCACCTTTGGAAATTGCGGAAAATATAAAAGGTTCTGCCTAGATCCGAAAACGGACCGGGACAGAGGGATGAAACAAGTTTTGGACGTAACGGGATCCTTCTGCATATTAGAAGGATCCTTTTTGTGTACACCATGAACCTAGTTGTTTTATCGCCTCTCCTGTAAACAAGGAGGAGAAAGAATGAAACAGACAACTGATTTTCTGAAAATGAAGGAGAACAAGAGTAAAATTGTCATGGTGACAGCCTACGACTATCCAGCTGCTAAGCAAGCCGAGCAAGCCGGTGTGGACATGATCCTGGTTGGGGATTCACTTGGCATGGTGGTACTTGGCTATGATTCAACGGTCCCTGTTACAATGGGAGACATGATTCATCATGCAAAAGCGGTCAAAAGAGGGGCGGTTAATACATTTATTGTTGTTGATATGCCGTTTATGAGTTACCACCTTTCCGTTAGAGATACGTTAATCAATGCTGCTAAAATTATTCAGGAAACAGGTGCTCACGCTGTTAAGGTTGAAGGTGGAGACGAGGTTATTGATCATATAAGAGCACTAGTGAAAGCAGGAATACCTGTTGTTGGACACTTAGGCTTAACCCCTCAGTCTGTAGCCGTATTAGGGGGATATAAAGTCCAAGGGAAAAATGCAGACTCCGCAAAAAAATTAATACAGGACGCGAAAAAGTGCCAGGAAGCAGGTGCCTTTGCTCTTGTGCTAGAATGTGTTCCAAAGCAATTGGCCTATGAAATTTCCAATCTGTTAAGTATTCCGACGATTGGGATTGGAGCTGGAGTGGGCACAGATGGACAGGTTCTGGTTTACCACGACATCCTTACCTATGGTGTAGATCGTGTACCAAAATTCGTAAAACAATATACAGACGTTAACGATCAGATGGCTAGGGCATTGGATACCTATGTGTATGAAGTAAGGAATGGAGAGTTTCCAGAAGACAAGCACAGTTTTACAATGAAGGAAGAAGAACTCCAAGTTCTCTACGGAGGGAAAGTATGAAAGCCATTCAAACTATTAGGGAGATGCAGCAGATCATCACAAGCTTAAAAACTTCCGGAAAAAAAATTGGTTTTGTTCCGACAATGGGATATCTTCATGAGGGTCATCAGACCCTCATGAAGCAAGCAAGAAAGGAAAACGATGTTCTTGTAGTAAGTATTTTTGTTAATCCTCTTCAGTTTGGAGTGGGAGAGGATCTGGATGGTTATCCACGTGATTTTGAAAGAGATCGGGTAATCGCTGAACAAGAAGGCGTTGACATCCTGTTTAATCCTACTGTCAAAGAGATGTACCCGAATTCTTCCACTGTTAAAGTGATGGTTCAGGACCGAACCGATGTATTATGTGGGAAGTCTCGACCGGGACACTTTGATGGTGTTGCCACGGTACTTACAAAATTATTTCATATCGTTTTGCCGGATCGAGTTTATTTTGGTTTAAAAGATGCACAGCAAGTGGCTGTAGTTGATGGCTTAATTCAAGATTTTAATTTCCCAATCGAACTTATTCCTGTGCCAACGGTAAGAGAAAAGGATGGACTAGCTAAAAGTTCGAGAAATGTCTATCTCTCTCCATTGGAAAGAGATCAGGCGAAGGAATTGTACCAGGGCTTACAGCTTGCCAAAACAGTGATTGAACAGGGGGAAAGGAACCCTGAGGAGATTGTGCAATTGGTAAAAGGGCATATAAACAAGACTTGTAAGGCTACTATAGATTATGTTGAGCTCCGTTCATACCCTCAATTACGACCGATTGAAACCATCGTTGGAAAAGTGATTCTAGCAGTAGCGGTGAAATTTTCGAAAGCACGTCTAATTGATAATATAATCCTTGAAATCGTATAATAGGAGGAAAGAGCTAATGTTTCGAACAATGATGAATGCAAAAATCCACCGAGCTCGTGTGACGGAAGCCAATCTTAATTATGTTGGTAGCATCACGATTGATTCAAATATTCTTGATGCTGTTGGGTTAGTTGCAAATGAAAAAGTACAAATTGTTAATAATAATAATGGTGCTCGCTTTGAAACGTATATAATCCCTGGTCAACGAGGTAGTGGAGTCGTCTGCTTGAATGGTGCAGCAGCTCGATTGGTGCAAGAAGGGGATGTTGTAATTATTATCTCTTATGCGCTCGTTGCGGAAGATAAAGTCCCGTATCATCAACCAAAAGTAGCAATCATGGATGAAAATAATCGGATTGTTGAAATGCTACACGCAGAGCCAGAAAGCACGGTACTATAAGCTTCCGCTTAAGCGGAAGCTTTTCTTATAGATAAGTTTTATCTTTTTTATTTTCAATTTTTATGATACCGTTATAAGACTGGATATTGAGGTGTTACATAATGGGCAATAAATTTGTTGTCGTTGATTTAGAAACTACAGGAAACTCCCCTAGAAAAGGGGACCGCATTATTCAAATTGGAGCGGTTATCATTGAAGATGGAAAGATAATTGGAAAATATTCATCACTAGTGAATCCTGGAAAACCGATTCCCGCTTTTATTGAGGAATTGACTGGGATAAATGATGAAATGGTGTCGAGTGCCCCCGCTTTTTCTGAAATTGCTGGAGAGATTATGGAATTACTTGATGAGGCCTTTTTTGTAGCTCACAATGTACTGTTTGATCTTGGATTCCTTCAGGATGAATTGCAAATGGCCGGTTATGAAGGGTTCTATGGGTCTGTCCTAGATACCGTTGAACTTGCTAGAATTTTATTTCCTACAGCTGACAGCTATAAACTTTCAGACTTAGCGGCCAGAGAAGGTCTTTCTCATGACCGACCACATCAGGCGGACAGCGATGCCTATGTAACTGGAGAGCTATTGTTACTATTTCTTGATAAACTTGAGTCGTTTCCTACTGTAACCATTAAGAGTCTTACCAAGCTATCTGCCGGATTGAAAAGTGATATTTACCTTCTACTTGAAGAGATATTGCAGCAGAAGGAGCAAGTTGTAGAAGAATATTTCCGTTCAATTGAAGTATACCGGGGGATTGCCTTAAGGAAAAAAGAGGTCTCCGAAACACCGGAAAAGCAGCAAGTTTTCCTCTTTCCTGAAGAGAAAGAAGAACAGCAAAAGTTACTTAAAAAAGCCATCCCTTCCTTTGAGGTAAGAGATGGACAATTGGAAATGATGAATAGCATTTATCATGCCTTTTCAGATCAAAGGCATGCATTAATAGAAGCTGGAACAGGTATCGGTAAAACATTGGCTTATTTAGTTCCTGCAGTTTTTTACGCAAAGGAAACGCAAAAAAGGGTTGTTGTTTCAACATATACAACCCAACTTCAGCAGCAGTTATTAATTAAAGACTTCCCTATATTAAGAGATGTTTGTGGGTTCCCCATCAAAGCAATTTTACTAAAAGGGCGCAGTCACTATATTAATTTAGCAAGGTTTGAACATACACTTCGAGAAGAAGATGATAACTATGATACGACCTTGACTAAGATGCAAATACTTGTCTGGCTATTAGAAACCAATACTGGAGATTTTGATGAGCTTAATTTATCTAGTGGTGGCATGCTCTATTGGAATAAAATTAAAAATGTACCAGTTACCTTCTTACAGACTAAACAATGGGACTCTAGAGACTATTACTTGAGAGCCCAAAAAGAAGCTGAGGAAGCGGACCTTATCATAACCAACCACTCAATGTTGTTGATGGACTTGGTTTCGGAAGAGACGTCCATTCCATCTTATGAGTTTGCGATCCTGGATGAAGCACATCAATTTGAAAAGGTTGCCGGTAAATATTATGGCAGGGCACTAGATTATCTATCGATTAGACTGATGCTTAATCAATTTGGTCAATTTGATCATGGGCAGTTCTTCCATAGACTAGAAAAATTAATTGAAAAACTTGATGGTCGTGCCAACATAAAAGTCCCAACAAAAAAATTGAATGAAGCAATGATTAACTTGCAGTATGAAACGGATGAACTTTTTAAAACTGTTACGATATTTGCAAAAAGAAAGAAACGACAAAGTTCCAACAACAATAAACTTCAAACCATGCTCACACAAACAGATAACAGTACAGAATGGAAGGCGCTATTTGCAGTCGCAGAACGCTTTTCTTTCTTGCTCAAGGATGTCATTAATGCAATTGAAGATCGGTTAATGTTTATTGAAAATCAAAAGCATAGATTGACGGAAGTAGAAAAGAGTTTTCTCGAGGAAATTAGTCTCTTGTTAAAAGAGATGAACAAAGTTAGAAATAAAACTCGTGAGGTGTTTTTATTTCCTAGTGGTCAGGAAATTCGTTGGATTGAAACGGATCTACGGTCTGTTCAGAATATGACCACTGTTTATGGACGGCCAGTCCATGTTGCAAATCATCTGAGGAATGATTTTTTTGCAAAAAAGAAAAGTATCATCCTTACTTCGGCCACACTGACTGTCAATGGATCCTTTCAATACATAAAAAACGAGTTAGGAATTAGTGAGTTTTCGATTATTGAAAGTCAAATCCAGTCACCTTTTCACTATAAAGAACAAGTTCAACTCATTATTCCAGAGGATTTACCAGATATCAAAACTGTACCTGAAACAGAATATATCGCTGCGATTACTGAACATATCATTTCTATCGCCGAAGCAACAGGTGGAAGGATGCTTACTTTATTTACCTCTCATGAAATGTTGAAAAAAACATATGAACTAATAAAGGAGAGCGGCCTACTTGACGATTTTGCGTTAATTGCGCAAGGGATTACAGCTGGTAGTCGAAGTAGATTGACAAGGAACTTTCAACGTTTTGAAAAAGCGATTCTATTTGGTACAAGTAGCTTTTGGGAAGGAATTGATATACCTGGTGAGGATTTATCATGCATTGTGATTGTTCGATTACCGTTTTCACCACCAGATGAACCTCTTGCAGTAGCTAAGCGGGACTTGATTCTTCAGCAGGGAGGGAATCCTTTTAATGAGTTGTCACTACCCGAGGCAGTCCTGAGATTTAAACAAGGATTTGGGCGGTTGGTTCGTTCTTCAACTGATCGGGGCATCATCTTTGTTTTTGATAGGCGTATTATTACGACTTCATATGGGAAGGCATTTTTGCAGTCAATTCCTACGGTTCCTATTCAAAGAGCCACTATAGATGAGATGATCAACTTTATCAATAAATGGCTCTAACTGTATGGCGATACCGGTCAAAAAAAGACTGCGCAAGAAATTGCGCAGTTAAAAGATGTGTGTGAACCAGAAGGAAATTTGGTTGATTTTACTGCAAACTGTCATATCTACAATTGGAAACACCTGATATAATAGGTGTAATGAAAGATAAGAAAATTGTATTCCTATTGTTCACTGTAATGCTGTTTGCTATTAGTAACAAATTTTGTCGTGTTATTGGAGGAATACTTAGTGGAAGGTAAGGTTGAAGTTCTCTTTACAGTTCCCATTCAATAATGCTCCATCTTATTTAAAATTGTTGATGCCTAAATGGTAGAATAAAACATAAAGATTTGATGTTTGGATTAGCCCTTGATCGTGAAGATCAGGAAAAGGTAATCTTTACTATATATTGAACATAAAGAGTGAGCGCTGTGAAAAAATGGATAATTATTAGCATTGTCATCTTACTAGCAGGTAGTATTGGGTTAATTTCAGTATACCTGAATGCGACAAAACCACTTAGAACTGCTGAAAAGAAAGCAATTGAAATCGCTCAAAAAGATACCGATTTGACGGATTTCCATAATTTTCAGTTGTCTAATGGTGAAAGTACATATTATGTCTTACAGGCAAAAGACACGAACGAGGAAGAAGTTTATGTATGGATCTCAGAAGATGACAGAAAGACGGTTATAAAGAAGGTAAATAGTGGTGTGAGTGAAGAAGAAGCCATCCAGACTGTTTACGCAAACAAAGATCCAAAGGAAATTATTTCTGTCCGTTTGGGTATGACAAAAATCCAAAAAACAACACGTCCTGCATGGGAGATTTATTATCGTACCGATAATGACCATCTAAATTATTTTTATGTAGATTTTGAAACAGGTGAAAAACTGCGAGCAATTGATAATTTTTAGATATAGAAAACACCTACGGGAGGTACTAGAATGAACATCAAACTTGCACAAAGGGTAGGAACATTAACACCATCTACGACATTGGCGATTACCGCAAAAGCAAAAGAAATGAAAGCTGAGGGTTATGACGTGATTGGTTTAGGGGCAGGGGAACCTGACTTTAACACGCCTAAGCATATTATTGATGCAGCGATCCAATCCATGGAAGCTGGTCTTACAAAATACACGCCTGCAGGCGGTCTTCCTGCATTGAAAAAAGAAGTAGCTGCAAAGCTAAAGAGGGACCAGGGATTAGAATATGCAGCCAATGAAATCATTGTTACCAGTGGGGCTAAACATGCACTTTATACCTTGTTTCAAGTTCTTCTTGATGAAGGAGACGAGGTAATTATCCCAATTCCTTATTGGGTGAGTTACCCTGAGCAGGTGAAATTAGCTGGAGGAACCCCAGTTTTCATTGAGGGCATAGAAGCAAATGAATTTAAAATTACAGTGGACCAACTCAAAGCAGCGATTTCTGAAAAAACAAAGGCAGTTATTATTAACTCCCCAAGTAATCCAACTGGTATGGTTTATACAAAAGAAGAATTAAAGGCTCTTGGAGAGGTTTGCTTAGAATATGGAGTACTTATTGTATCAGATGAAATATATGAAAAACTGATGTATGGTGGTCACGAGCATGTCTCAATTGCAGAAATCTCTCCTGAATTAAAAGAGCAGACAATTGTGATTAATGGAGTATCCAAATCCCATTCCATGACGGGGTGGCGAATTGGCTATGCTGCTGGAAATAGTCAAGTAATTAAAGCTATGACAGACCTTGCGAGCCATAGTACTTCAAATCCAACTTCAAATGCTCAGTACGCGACAATTGCCGCTTATTCAGGTAGTCAGGAGCCGGTTGAAGAGATGCGTAAAGCTTTCGAACAGCGTCTGGATATCATTCATCAAAAGCTAGTTGAAATCCCCGGGATTACTTGTCTTAAGCCGCAAGGAGCATTCTATCTTTTTCCTAATGTGAAGGAAGCTGCAACTGCAACAGGCTGTAAAGATGTTGATGAATTTGTTGAGAGACTCCTAACAGAGGAACAAGTAGCGGTAGTACCTGGTTCAGGTTTTGGGGCACCTGACAACATCCGATTATCCTATGCGACGTCGTTAGACTTACTTGAAAGTGCAGTTAATCGCATGAAAAACTTTATTGAAACCAATCAAAAATAAATGAAAAAGGCGGGGGCTAATGAATTTGTGGTCCTGCCTTTTTATTTGTAGTTAGTTGTGCCTCTGCTCTTTATCCGTCAGCCTATTTTATATGAGCTAGGCTTTTCCTGTAGGGTGATAAAGGGGCTCCACTTTTCATAGTTGCCCTTAGATTGAACCAAAGTTATAATAGAACACGTACATAGCACCAAGTGAGTTTTACTTAGTTTTGGAGGGAAATAATCAGTGAATAAAACAACTATTTCAGAAGTACATAAATATGTTGATCAAGAAGTGAAGATTGGCGCTTGGTTAGCAAACAAACGTTCCAGCGGGAAAATTGCCTTCTTGCAATTGCGAGATGGGACAGGCTTTATTCAAGGTGTTGTAGCAAAGAGTGATGTTGGAGAGGAAGTATTTCAGTTAGCAAAATCAATTACACAGGAATCATCTATCTATGTTACCGGTAAGGTCCAAAAAGATGAACGTTCTCCACTGGGCTTTGAATTATTGGTTACAGGGCTTGAAGTTATCCATCAAGCGGTTGATTATCCAATTACTCCAAAGGAACATGGAACAGAATTTTTAATGGATCATCGCCATTTATGGCTACGCTCTAAACGCCAACATGCGGTTATGAAAGTTCGTAATGAAATTATCCGTGCTACATTTGAATACTTTAATGATAATGGTTTTACGAAAGTTGATCCGCCTATTTTGACTGGAAGCTCACCTGAAGGTGGTAGCGAACTCTTCCACACAAAATATTTTGACGAGGATGCGTTCCTTTCACAGAGTGGTCAACTTCATTTAGAAGCAGCTGCAATGGCTCTAGGTAAGGTATTTTCATTCGGGCCAACCTTTAGAGCAGAAAAATCTAAGACTCGCCGTCATTTAATTGAATTTTGGATGATCGAGCCAGAAATGGCATTCTATGACCATGAAGACAGCTTAAAGGTTCAAGAAGAATACGTTTCATATATCGTTCAATCTGTTTTGAAAAATTGTCAAATTGAGCTTAAAATACTTGGTAGAGATACGTCGAAATTAGAAAAAATACAAGCTCCATTTCCACGGATTACCTATGATGAAGCATTAAAGTTTTTACATGAAAAAGGCTTTAATGATGTTCAGTGGGGAGATGACTTTGGTGCTCCACATGAAACGGCAATTGCTGAGAACTACGATAAACCAGTATTTATCACACACTATCCAACCGCATTAAAAGCATTCTATATGCAGCCTGATCCTAAGCGTCCTGAGTTAGTCCTTTGTGCAGATTTGATTGCACCAGAAGGTTATGGTGAAATCATTGGGGGGTCGGAGCGAATTAACGACTTTGATTTGTTACAGCAACGCTTAGACGAGCATAATTTGCCACTAGAAGCGTATAAATGGTATCTAGAATTGCGACAATACGGTTCTGTTCCTCATTCTGGTTTTGGCCTTGGACTTGAGAGAACAGTTGCATGGATTTCTGGCGTTGAGCATGTTAGGGAAACAATTCCTTTCCCACGTCTACTAAATAGATTATATCCTTAATAATACTAATAAGAGCGCTCTTTCTAGCATGGCTAGAGAGGGCGCTTCGTTTTGGTACAATGTAACGTTTTTGGGAACAGCGCATTTCACTTTATTTCCAACCCTAAACTTCTTGTATTCTGTTACCTGGTGTCTTTGTTCATGTTATACTTAGAAATGAGGTGTCCGCTATGCAAAAATCTGATTTTATCCAATGGCTTCGGGAAGGTACGATTACAATCCCGGCAGCTTTATTAACAGAATACAAAAACATGCATTTATCAGAGCAAGAACTAGTCCTGCTTCTCCAAGTTATTCATTTTGCAGAAAAGGGGAATGAATTTCCTACTCCTGCTGAGATATCGGCTCGGATGGCAGTTTCAGTAGTGGATTGTACAGAAAGCCTTCATGCTTTAATACAAAAGGGGTTTATTGATATTATAGATGGAGATTCTGCAGATGGGATTCGATTTGAACGGTATTCATTAGATCCGCTCTGGGAAAAATTAATTGATCGATTTATGCAGAATCAGAAGCAAGAGCGCGTGCAGGCACGGCAGGTAGAAGAGACCGATTTATATACTTGTTTTGAAAAGGAATTTGGTCGCCCTTTATCTCCATTTGAATGTGAAACACTTGCAATGTGGATGGATGATGATCATCATGATCCTATTATTATTAAAGCCGCTTTACGAGAGGCTGTTATTTCTGGAAAACTTAACTTTCGTTATATTGACCGAATTTTGTTTGAATGGAAGAAAAACGGAATTAAGACAATTGAACAGGCGAAAAGCTATGGCAGGAAGTTTAGACAACACCAGGGACAACAAAAACCAGCTCCAAAGGATGTTAAAGTACAATCAAGACCGGTGCCATTTTATAATTGGTTGGAACAATAAAGAAGTGACGAAACGAGAGAAAAAATCTCTCGTTTTTATTAATATGGTTGTGATAATGTTCACAGTATAATTGGAATGGGTGCACGAAGACTCCTGGGGATTCCTGACTTGCTTGATGAAAGCGAAATGCTTGGAACGGAAGTCTGCCCCCCCACGATAGACACAGACAATAATATAAATAAAACTATAGGTGAATCTACATGCTAAATAAAAATCAAATCCGATATTCTTTAGATGAAATGGGGAAGTTATTTCCTGATGCACATTGTGAATTAAATCATTCCAATCCATTTGAATTGGTGATTGCGGTAGCCTTATCTGCGCAATGTACCGATGCATTGGTAAATAAAGTAACCAAAAATCTTTTTCAAAAATACAAGACTCCAGAAGATTATCTCCAAGTATCCCTTGATGAACTTCAAAACGATATTAGATCAATAGGGCTTTTTCGAAATAAGGCAAAAAATATTCAAAAATTATGTAAATTGTTAATAGAAGATTATGATGGAGTTGTGCCCAATGATCGGGACGAATTAACGAAGCTTCCTGGTGTCGGGAGAAAGACAGCCAATGTTGTCGTTTCTGTAGCATATAATGTTCCAGCGATAGCGGTCGATACACATGTGGAACGTGTAAGTAAAAGACTTGGAATATGTCGTTGGAAAGATTCCGTATTAGAAGTAGAGAAAACACTGATGAAAAAGGTTCCAAAGGAAGAATGGTCCATTACTCACCATAGAATGATATTCTTTGGTCGATATCATTGTAAAGCTCAAAATCCCCAATGCGAAATCTGCCCATTACTGGATATATGTAGGGAAGGGAAAAAACGAATGAAAAGTAAGGAGAAAGGAAAGTAATGGGGATTACACTTAAGGTACCAAGCGAACTGGACCATTCTTTTTTCTTTCCCAAAGATATAGTGGAAATAGAGGACAAACTACCCGTAGAGTTTATTTCTAGCGATCCATTTATTTATGAAATAGGCTTTTATCATGGGTTAAACATGATAAGGCCATGGGAGAGTCCAGAAAAGGTAATTCCCTTTCTTCTGGAAGAATGGAAGAAACATAAGAAACAACTAGAATCAATATTCTCAGCTAGGGATGCTTCATCGGCTCTGGGTCCAATGAAACATGCTATTGCGATTTTCGTTGAAATGCTGTTCTGGACAAATGGTCAACCTGTTCATTTCCCATTACACAATATCCAGCAACTAAATATAAAGCCTGTTAATGTTCAAGAGAGAATAGAGTTTATCATTTCAAGGCCAAAGCTCTATCATTCCTTTGCACAGCTTTCGGAACTATACATTGAACAACAGAAACACTTTACTAGAGAGTTACTATTAAAGAGTAAATTGAAAAACGTCCAGGAATAAATTCCCGGACGTTTCTTTATTGGTTTTCACTCTCATCTTCAGGAGTCTCTTCTACATTTGTATTAGGGTCTTCAGTATTGATGTTTCCGTTGTTATTCCCATTCTCGTTTCCATTTCCGTTTCCGTTTCCATTTCCATTGCTGTTCCCATTTCCGTTCTCGGTTCCATTTTCATTCTCATTCTCATTGCCGTTTCCGTTCCCGTTCTCATCCTCGTTGCTATTCCCATCCTCATTTTCATTGCTTTCTTCCTCAGGAAGCTCATTTTCCTCTTTGGGAACTTCAGATTCAGGTTCAGGAATCTTAATCGTTGTACTAGCTGGATCACTTCGCAATTCACCACGGCTAGCCGTTACTGAAATGGAGTAAGTACTCCCTGGGTCAGGTGAGGCGATTGCTAGACTGGTGTCAGTTGTTGATTTAAGGACTTGAGATGGGCCACCGTCGATGGAGGCACTAACCTCAAAGTTCGCACCTTCCTCTTTTGATTCCCAAGTAATTACGATTGAATTTGTAGTTTCATCGAATTTTGCTGAAAGTTTTTTTGGCGCAGCAAGCTTCTCAAATCTTTTCGAAGTTTCACTTGGAAGATGTCCTTTAACAGCATATTCGGTTATTATTTGATCTCTTGGTGTGTATTCGCTAGCTAATTTTGCAGGAATGGTACCTCTTTCTATCGCTACTTGAACTACACTATTAGGCGTCGTGAAGTCAGGAGTATCAATATTTTCGGATACCTTTGATACAATCCCTTTAAATAATATTTGTGGGATTTTTTGTTGAAACCCATCGGCAAGTAATCCTTTACTCCTTTTATCGTATCCAGTCCATATAGCGGCTGTGTATCTGCTCGTATATCCGACAAACCAAGAGTCAGGTACTGCGCCGTCAGGAATATCATTTTCTCTCATTTCTTTATCTGTATAATTTGTTGTTCCAGTTTTTCCTGCGACAGGAAGATTAGGGATATTTGCAGATCCACCTGTACCGCTCGTAACAGCCGTTTTGAGCATATCGGTAATCATAAAGGCAGTATAGTCTTTCATTGCAACTTCTGTTTCAGGAGACATATCAATTTCGGTATTGTCGCGCAAAACAATCTTCTTTACAGCATGAGGTTCGGTATAGTAACCGTTATTTCCAAATGCCGCATAGGCACCAGCCATTTCCAATGGTGATAATTCATAGGCTCCTAAGGCAGCTGACTCTGTAAGTTCTGATGGTAAGGATTCTCCAAGACCAAGACCTTCGGCAAAATCACGGGCCTTAACCAAACCTACTTCTTGAAGTGCCTGTAAAGCAGGAATATTTCTTGATTGTGCTAATGCATCTCGCATTGTCATTGGTCCATTATATTTATTATTCCAGTTCGAGATTTTCTCACCATTTGAATATTGGTATGGTTTATCCTCAAGCATATGGAATGTTCCCCAGTTTAAATGTTCAATGGCAGGGCCATAATCAAGGATAGGTTTGATTGTTGAGCCAGTTTGACGCTTAAGATCGGTACCGTAGTTCCAGCCGCGCTCGCCAGTTCTGTTCCGTCCTCCTCCAATTGCTCGGATTTCTCCTGTTTGTGTATCCATAAGGACAATCCCAGCTTGGACCTCATCGTTTGGATAATCAACAATCTCATTAGTATTTAATGAGTTTTCTACATAAGTTTGCGCGTTAGGATCTAAAGTAGTATAAATTTTTAGTCCATCGGAAAAAATATCAAAATCTCCTTGTTCTTCCACTTCGTCAATAACCTGATCAATAAAGGCATCAAAAGGTTTTTCTTTCCGTTTTTCACGTTCTTCTTCAGGGAGTAGTGAGGACGTGACCGGAACGGCCTTTGCTTCCGTCATCTCAGCCTCTGAGATAAAACCATGTTGGTGCATGAGCGTTAAGACGATATTGCGACGTTTTTCTGCATTTTCAGGGTGTGTAAAAGGATTGTAATTGTTAGGACTCTGCGGAATCCCTGCTAATAACGCAGCTTCATGTAATTCAATGTCCTTTAATTCTTTTCCAAAATAAACTTTTGCTGCAGTACCAATTCCATGACTGCCTTCTGACATGAAGATTTTATTGAAATACATTTCAAAGATATCTTCTTTTGTATATTTTCGTTCAAGTTGGAAGGAGAGCCATGCTTCCTCCGCTTTACGATCTAATGTCTTATCAAAGGTAAGAAAGTAATTCTTAACCACCTGCTGGGTAATCGTACTCGCACCTTCTGCGCCAAAGCCGTCGGTAAAGTTCGCAATGACAGCTCCTGCTAGGCGAATGGGATCTAATCCATTATGTTGGTAAAATCGTACATCTTCCGTTGCTATTACAGCATTTTCAACCACTTCAGGTATGTTTTCATATTCTATATAATCGCGGTTTTCAGAACCTATCTCTGTGATTAATTCACTATTCATATCATATACTTTTGAAATAATTGGATCTTTTAACATTGCTTCGTCTAGCTCAGGCGCATCTTGAATCATGAAAGCAAAAGTACCAGCACCGATAAGAAGGCCAAGAATTCCAAGGATAATTAAGCCTAAGAATACCTTCTTAAATAAACCTTTTTGGGTTTTCTTTCCCTTCGCCTTAGGTTTCTTAGTGGTTTGCTGTTTACGGCGCTCCTCCCTTGTTTGAGGTTTATCTGCCATATATATTTCCTTCCTTTCTAAAGAACTAAATTAATAGTTAACTAAGGTTATAAAGATAATCGATTACTTTAATATAGTCAATTCTGGGTTGAAGTCCTAGAGGGATATGATATCCCAAATCTTCAATTTCTTGCTTTGTAATGGATTTACGACCGCCTTCCTCCATTCTTGCCCAAAAAGCTAATAAGTGCTTTGCCTCAAGAAGGTACACTTCTTCAATCTTCGTAAACCGTAAAATAACAAAACAGATTCCATGATGTTTTAAAATATCCTCCATATGACGGATTTGATGGGGATGAAAGTTTTTGAGTGGAAAAGATGTTGTAAATTTAGTTTCCTTAGCCTCAAAATCAATATATTTCCCTTTATAAACTCCATTATAATCTGTAGTGGAAGCTTGTTTAAAATAAGCTTCTTTTATTACAGCAGCACTTCTTTTCGGGTAATCTACATTCACTATTTGGACCGGAGTCGGCTTCTTATGTATAATGGCAATCTTTCGTTCCAAATAGTATGAATTTGTTTCATTAAGGTCCTCTTCTAATGTCATCCCACGGTTGCTATAGGTCTGGTTCTTAAATTGTTTTAATTGTGGTTCAACAGAATTAGTTTTCGGAACATATGGTTTTCCGTTGGGATAATGAAATTTCAATATTGTCCACCTCGCAAACTAATACCTATCATACCAAATCTTTGGCTGGAATGGTTGAATAATTAGCCCTATTTCATCCTAACCTAAAAAGTAACCAAGGGGGGAGCGCATTGAAACCTATAGCTAAAGCTGGAAAAGCAGGAATATCGGATACAGAGGAACAGCTTATTTTTAAGATCCGCCTGGAAACAAGCGAGTTAAATGTGGACAATGTTTCCAGAACAAACGCATATTTTGATTATTACTTAAAACATCCTGAAATTATTTGGTCCTTCTTAGCCAGTATGGTCTCGCGTAACGGAGGATACAATATGTGCGACCTAGAAGGTGATTGGTTTCCGAGAATTCTCGATCCTCCCGTAAGACAACAACTTTTTCTTACCTATGAGCGGGCTAATTGGACAATTTTTCATGATGCATTCCCCCAATTACTTCTGTACCATTATTCGACGAAAGTTGGCAAGCCTTTGTTTCACCTTTTAACACATTTTAATATATCTTCTTTTATGGAAACAGAATGGAAGTATTTTTGGAGAAAAAGGGACAAATATCGCTTGATGAATGCGCTTATCATAAATGAACAGAATGTCATTCACCATTCGGTTATTAAGCATCACAAATACCAAAAGAAAGTGTTTCATACATTAAGATTTCTCTTTCAAGATTTTTTCCATTTTAGCGCAGTGCTGCTCCCAACAATGAGGGGCGAGATTTATGGTGCGAGCGTAAATGGTTTTATATCTGTACATAAAAGAATAAATCTTGGTCAAAGAATTGCATCTATTTTGTTTGATCCAGAACTTTATCCTCAGTTTTTAGAATTTTCCCTTCGAACAGAACATACAGGGTCGAGACATGACTATGAACAGTATATGGTGAATAAAAAGCGAGAAACTCCATTTCTTAGGATGACATATCCTGTGATTAGTCATCATGACAAATGGCAGCCAGACTGGTTTCTAGAAAGAAAATTTAATAAAAAATGGTTGAACCCTGATATCTATCATAAACATCCAATCCTTTTGACGGAGTGGTTTTTCGATAAACAAAAGCAATTTCAAACGTTAATCTCTTTAAAAGAACTATTGTCAAAAGAAGACAGATAAAAAAGCAAGGGGATTCCCCTTGCTTTTTGTTTTCTAAGTAGATGGACGATCTGGACCTTCGAGCTTTTTGTCCCCATATCCAGTTTTCTTCTCTTCTAAATGTTTTTGCTCTTGCTTATTTGACTTTTCCTGTTTTTTCACAAATAACACCTCCGATTTATAGTCTGTTCAAATTGGGCTATTTCATTCTAGGTGTTGTCGAATCATGCTTAGCTTTTCAAAAATTCACTTTCTTTGCCGAATCCCTACTAGTTTTGTCACTAGTAGAGGACATAGAGACAAAACCACGAATAAAGATACTTAAGTTCACAAGGGAGGTTTGCAAATATGAAAACAAACGGTATTGAGAGGGAAGACATTATTCTAATGCTCGCGGATATTAATCAACAGCTTAATAAATTGGAAGTTGAATTGCACTCCTCAACGGAAGAATTCTGTAACAGTTGGTACAAATCACACGAAGAACGTCTAAATCAATGTGATAAAAAACTTTCCGCTCTTGAGGAAAGCATAGACAAACTTGATGCAGGAAAGCGAGAAATGAAAATGACTTACCCCAGCAAGAAAGTGGTAAAACTTGAACTAGGGTACTAAACAAAATAAAATGAAAGAAAGAGAAGTGGCTTTTCAAGAAGCTGCTTTTATTTTTTTGCTTTTTCACCATTTATCACAAAGGTTCCCGCGAAATACTGCGAGAGAAGTGTATGTAGCGGGAAGCAACATCCGAGAAGGACATAGCCACTATAGGAGGTTCAACATGAAATCGAACGAAGCTTTGCTAGAGATGACAAATAACTTGTTAAAATATAGACAGTTCATCGTGGAACGATTTGAACAGTCAAAAAAAACAGGAGAACAGGGAGACTTTTATGAAGAGGTAAAGCCATTTGCTGATGAAGTTAAGCAGATGACTGATGACTGGAGAGGTCTTACCTTATCATGGCTGTCTCAGAACCCACAGCGTCACTTACATGCTCGCCAAATAGACGCAACCGCTGAAAACCTGGAAATGGTTTCCGTATCTGCCTTCTTCCCGAATACGAGCAAGAAGAAATTCTTAGATCATGTCCAATCGATTGAATATGTCCTAAAGGGTCTGGTTAGTGCGATTGAGGACCAGAAAAGTTGAATAAAAGGGAATGTTTTCCTAAAAAATAAAGTACCCTTATTAGGGTACTTAAAAAACAACCTAGGAAAGTTGCTTGAAGTCTTCAGGGATAACAGCTCCCTGAAGCTCGAGCTCTCGCATAAGGCTACGATAATCATTGAAGGAAATTTCATTTTGTACATAAGCTCTCTTGGCGAAGTCTAGCAATTCATTTACATGCTCAGGTGTATGTTTTCGTGCCTGCGTAAACATAAATGTTAATTCTTGCACAGTCATGACTTTTCCTCCCTCAGCTTTTCTCCTATTTTACCATGAATATCCAGGTTGTTATTATTTTTTAAAAAATGAAATTTCAGACAACATTCTCCATGGTTAGACAAAGTGTGAAAAATTTTCCAGAGATATCACCATCTAGGCGGTTGACACATAAAATGTTGTAGCGAAGAAATGAGGAGGAAGTCTCAATGTTTGGTCGAAAAAGAAAAAGGCAAATGTATGCCCCATACATGAATTACACAACACCTTATCATGCTTTTCCGGTCAACGTGAATGGATTTGACCAACGGGTTATGCCTCAACCAAATACCCAAACACCTTATAATCCATATTGGAATGGTGTGCCAATAAATTTCCCAACTCAATATTCAGGCTTTTATCATCAGCCGTATGCAGCGGGTCAAATAGACTCCGGCTATAATGGTGGCTACGGACAACAACAGAATCTTTCTCATCTTTTATTTGAAAACCCTCTGCAGCCAACAAATGAACCTTCATATGGGGGGTATTATCAACAAGAAATACCCTACCAAAATATGAACCCCTATCCACAGCAGGCATTTCTGCCTAAACAGACTGGGGGCATACAATCAATTATGAATTCATTTAAAAGTCAGGATGGAAATCTGGATATTAATAAAATGGTTGATACAGCTGGTCAAATGATGAACGCTGTTACACAAGTATCATCCATGGTTAAGGGGCTAGGTGGGATTCTGAAGACATAAAGGTATGAGTAGATTAGGTCACGAACCCTCAGTGATAATTCTGAGGGTTTATTTTGTTGTAATGGACCTAGCTTAATTTAGGCAACATTTTTTGAACAATTTTGGAAGCAATACTTCAAACAACAAATGCATAATTTGGTTAGTGAAGTGGTCGAAAAATGCTTATTATACACAAAAAAATCCATTGTTGATTATTACACCTTACACGGGGAGTGGAAATCAACAACCAATGCTAAGCAAAGCCTCTAAAAATAAAAAAACCCGCTGATTTTAGTGGGTTTTTTAGATTAATTCATTTAATAATACCTCTGTTTCAAGAATCATATCTCCATTTGCATCTGTTTCAATGAGCTCGTCTTTTTTCATCTTTGTAAGGGTCCTACTAACGGTTTCACGGGTAGTGCCAATCATATTGGCTAAGTCTTTATTTGTAAACTCAGCCTTTAATAAAATCGTACCATCTTCGCGTTTTTCCCCATACAGATTAGCTAAGCGGATAAGCAGTTTAATAATTTGCTCATACGTATTATTAAGAACTTGTGCTTCAAGCCTTTCTTGTAGGTCAACAATTTTTTCACCTAGAACTTTAAACACTTTGATGCTAAGTTCCGGATTCTCTACCAGAACTCTCTCAAAATGGGAGATGGGGACAACAGCAAGAATGGAAGGTTCTAATACTTCGGCAAATGCTGGATACCCTCCTTTGCGAAAGAAGCCAACGTGTGGAAACATTTCTCCGGTTTTTAAAATATTCACAATCTGCTCACGTCCATTGATGTCACTTTTGTAAATCTTTATTTTCCCTTGATGAATAAAATAAACATTTTCAATTGGATCTCCTTGCATGAAAACATGGCTATTCTTATTCCACTCTCTAGTAATAGAGATATCGGCAATTTTTTCTATTTCCATATCATCTAAGTCACGAAAAAGTGCATAATTAGACAGAAATGTTTTTAGCTCGTTTTTGTTCAATTTTTTTCACCTCTCTAGTAAGGACCACTTTAAACATTGTAACAAAAAAAAATGTTTCTTGCTGTCGTGATTGTACTTATTTCTTTAAAGAAAATAGAGCCGAAATGTAAAATGGAAGAAAATAACGAAAAAAAGATTGAAATTAATCTTTTTGAACGAACATTTATTCGCTAAAATAGAGTTACCGAGGTGAGCGATGTGAAGTTTATAAGCAATATGCAAGACGTCATCCAGCAATTAAAATTGGATGATACAATCAAAGAAAATATTATTCATTGGCAAACCATTGAGCCAAAGAGTGCAAATACCTCTGATATCCCTACAGATATTCATCCATTATTAAAACAGGCTATGGTAAAAAGAGGCATTGGGGAGCTCTATACACACCAAAGGACCGCGTATGAAACCGCTAAAAACGGGATGAGTTTTGTTGCTGTTACACCTACTGCATCGGGTAAGACGCTCTGCTATAATCTGCCTGTTCTACAGGGGATAATGAATGATCCTAATTCAAGAGCACTTTACTTATTTCCGACAAAGGCACTAGCGCAAGATCAAAAATCAGAAATCAATGAGTTTATTCAGGAATCTGGTTTGAACATAAATAGCTATACATATGATGGGGACACGCCTGCAAATATTCGTCAAAAGGTTCGAAAAGCTGGGCATGTTGTGATTACCAATCCAGATATGCTCCATTCAGCGATCCTACCGCATCACACAAAATGGGTCTCACTATTTGAAAATTTAAAGTTTGTTGTCATTGATGAACTTCATATTTATCGTGGTGTTTTTGGTAGTCATGTTGCCAATGTAATTCGTAGACTTAAAAGAATATGTGAGTACTATGGAAGTAACCCTGTCTTTATTTGTACTTCAGCTACGATTGCCAATCCACTTGAATTGGCAGAACATTTAACAGAAACAAAGATGGTGCTAATTGATAATAACGGTGCACCTTCGGGGAGAAAGCATTTTCTCTTTTATAATCCACCAATTGTCAATAAACCACTTAATATTCGTAGAAGTGCTACACTTGAAACACGCTGGCTTGCGGGCGAATTCTTGAAAAATAAAATTCAAACCATTGTATTTGCTCGGAGCAGAGTGAGGGTGGAGATTCTATTAACGTATCTTCAAGAGTTGGTCAAACACAAACTGGGAACTAAAGCCATTAGGGGCTACCGAGGTGGATATTTACCAACGGAACGCAGAGAAATTGAAAAAGGATTGCGAACGGGAGACATTTATGGAGTTGTAAGTACGAATGCACTTGAACTCGGTGTAGACATCGGGCAACTTCAAGTTTGTATTATGAACGGTTACCCCGGAACAATCGCTAGTGCTTGGCAACAAGCAGGGCGTGCCGGCAGAAGACATGGAGAATCAGTAGTGATAATGGTGGCTAGTTCTAGCCCACTAGATCAGTATATTATCCAGCACCCTGATTATTTCTTTACCCGTAGTCCAGAAACAGCAAGAATTAATCCTGATAATTTAATTATTTTAATTGATCATCTTAAATGTGCAGCGTATGAATTACCCTTTAAAGCAGGAGAGCGGTTTGGAAAAACAGAAGTAGAAGAAATTCTAGATTACTTGACTGAAGAGAGAATCCTTCATCAAAATGGTGATAAGTGGTACTGGATGCACGATGCATTTCCTGCCCATAATATTTCGTTAAGATCTGCTTCTCAAGAAAATGTCGTAATCATTGATCAGTCCGATGTGGCAAATGCTCGAGTCATTGGAGAAATGGATACTTTTTCAGCGCTCACACTCTTGCACGATGAAGCCATTTACCTTCATCAAGGAAGACAGTTTCAAGTTGAGAAGCTTGACTGGGAAGAGAAAAAGGCCTTTGTTCGAGAGGTAACGGTAGATTATTTTACTGATGCGAATTTGGCAGTTCAATTAAACGTTCTAGAAGAGGATAAGCACCGTAACCTGGAACAAGTAGAAATAGGATATGGTGATGTCAGCGTTCGAGCAATGGCGACCATTTTTAAGAAAATAAAATTTGAAACGCACGAAAACATTGGTTCAGGACCTATTCACCTTCCAGAAGTAGAACTCCATACAAGCTCTTCCTGGATATCGCTTGATAAGGATCATTCAAAGTTAAGTGATAAGAGGCTTGAACAGGGATTAATAGGTACAGCCCAATCTTTAAAACATATAATCCCTTTATTTGTTATGTGTGACCCTCAAGATGTGCATGTTGTTCCACAGGTAAAAGCATCACATAATGAAAAGCCGACCATATTCTTTTATGATCGTTATCCAGGTGGGATTGGTCTTAGTGAGAAAGTGTATGAAGGAATGGATGCGATCCTTTCAGAAACAAAGAGCATGGTTGAAAGGTGTCAATGTCAGTCAGGTTGTCCTTCCTGTATCGGTTCAGAAAATACATCTGATACAGGGAAGGTAGATGTAATAAAAATGATTGACTTATTTTTACAAAGTAAATAGTTCCAGTTCATCCAAAGGATCTGAGGATGCAGGCGGGATGTGGGGGAAAAGGGGGGATAACATGTCTCTGAAGAATAAGTTGAATCGACTAAAGCCTCATTTATCAAGTGGAGTTACTCATCAAGAAAGGCAAGGTGTCATTGAAAAGGCTCAGCAATCTGAGTCTTTTGATTTGGACATTCCCTATAAGGAAATATGGGAAAGTGAGAATGTAAAACCGTATATTTTAGATAATGAGTACTGTCTTGTTAGAGAAGTAAAATATCCATTAACGTATAAACATGGCCACTATTTTTTTGCCGAGGCAATCGAAGCGGTAAGGCAATGGAATGAAGTTAATTTCGATCACCCATTATCTGCTTCAGGTCACACCCCAGGAGATTTATTCTTTTTTGATACGGAAACAACCGGTCTTGGAGGTGGAGCCGGTAATACCATTTTTTTACTTGGATATGCAAGCTTACGAGAAGATTCAGTAGTGTTAAAACAACATATTCTCCCACAGCCTGGGGCAGAGGTGGCGCTATATCAAAGCTTTCTGGAAGAAATTGATTATACAACATTGGTCACTTATAATGGCAAAGCGTTTGACTGGCCACAGGTAAAGACAAGGCACACCCTTGTTCGAAATCATGTACCAAAGTTGCCTTCATTTGGGCACTTTGACCTTTATCATGCCGCTAGGAGAATGTGGAAACATAAGATTGAAAGAATGAAGCTTTCAATGGTCGAAAAAGAAATACTTGGCTTTGAAAGGCAGGATGATATTCCTGGTTTTCTTGCTCCAATGATCTATTTTGACTTCGTAGAACGGAAACACCCTGAAGGACTACTGGGAGTCATGAAACACAATGAACTAGATATTCTTTCATTGATTACATTGTATACCCATTTGTCTTTTCAATTGCTAGGTGTGGATAATAACAGGAGTGTCAGGGAAACATTCGAAGTTGGTAGATGGTATTCCTACTTAGGAGATAGACAAAAAGCGGAAGAGAACTTCGCACAAATAGCAGATGGAAACGAAACGGATGCGATACTTGCAAAGCATGCGTTAGCTTTTGAATATAAAAGGAATGGCAATTATAAGAGTGCTGTAAATCTTTGGAAGGAAACGGCGAAGTACGGGAATCATGATATAAGAATCGAAGCGTATATTGAACTTGCTAAATACTATGAACATAAAAGCAAAGACTATCAACAAGCGTTAACCTCTTGCGAAGAGGCAGTTTCCCAGTTAATAGAGGTAGAAAATGAGAAAAAAGTTGCTAGGTTGCAAAAAGATTTGCAGAAACGTAAAAATAGACTACTATCTAAATTGAATAGGCAATAAATGTCTTGTGTAATTTCCTGGGTAAGCGCAATATTCGTTGATAACTGAACAAATTATGCGGCTTTCCCTAAAATACAACAGTTTGTCACAAAAATTTAATATTTTCGAGGGGGAAAATTTGAGATTTATATTGTATATCCGCGATCCCGGCGTTAAAATGTTAATTTGTATGAGATAAACTTTAAGCGGGGATGTTAAGATGTATAAAGCAATTTTAGTCATGTTTTTCATTGTAGTTTGTTTAACAGCGTTTATTTTTACTAACTTAAAAGATAATTTCTATGCTTTCTTATAAAACAAACAAGAACTAACTTCTTGTTTTTTTAAAATAAAATTAGGTATTTTCATTAGTACAAGATTCTCCCTCCTGACATAGCCTATTAGTGTAATAACTAAAAAACTAATTTGAGGAAGGAGAATGTAAGATGCATTGTAGACCTAATAAAGTTTTACCAGCAGTTGTTCATCCGACAAAATGCTGTGTAAATCACACTTTTTCGAATAACGTAGTCCCTCATATTCACCCGTCACACACAACAAATGTTCATCATGAAAACTTTGACCACATTCATTACAACACTCACACTCAATCGAATGTGAATGAGGTGACTCATCAACACTTCTATGGAGGTCCTAGACCACCTATGGGTGGCCCAGGCCAAGGATTCGGAGCAGGTCCTGGATTTGGAGCAGGCCCTGGATTTGGAGCAGGTCCTGGGTTCGGAGCAGGTCCAGGATTTGGACCAGGTTTCGGACGATAAAGAAAAAACAAGGGCTCTTCTTCAAGCCCTTGTTCTTTTTAATTAAGCTGTTTTAATAAATGTTGAAATCCAAAAGCCGGTTGATTTAATAACAGCAAGTTATTGAGAAAAAAGCTTTTATTAAGGCGAGTCAAAAGGAGTACATATATGGCAAAGGTTGCTGTGATATCTGGTTATAAAGGGTATGAGCTCGGGATATTTAAGCAAAGCCATCCAGCTGTTCAATATATAAAGCTGGCGTTGTTAAACCAGTTGACTACATTGGTTGAAGAAGGACTTGAATGGGTAGTTATAAGTGGTCAACCAGGTGTAGAGCTATGGGCAGCAGAGGTTGTTTTTGAGTTGCAGCAATATCTTCCGGACCTAAAATTATCCGTGCTCACGCCGTTTTTAAATCAAGAAGAAAAATGGAGCGATGCTAACAAAGAGTGGTATGAATCGGTGCTTGTACAAGCAGATCATGTGGATTCCATTACCAAGAGGCCGTATGAAAAACCTTGGCAGCTTAAAATGGGCAATCAATTTCTAATTCAAAAAAGTGATGTATTAGTGTTGCTCTATGATGATGAAAAAGAAGGAAGCCCAAGGTTTATACTAGAAGAGGCTAAGAAACGGAAATTAAAAGAAGCTTACGATATTCGGATGATTAACTTTTCTGATTTACAATTAATTATAGAAGATGAGCAATTTAAACAACAAGATTTCTAATATTGAGTGTATTGAAAATTGACAAATTACAAGGTTTTTGAAAGAATATAAAGTGATGATTGGGGTAAGATGAGGTGAATAAGAAATGATATCCGATAAAATAAAACTTTCAGCTAAAGAAATCTTAGAAAAAGAATTTAAAACAGGTATGCGAGGATACAAGCCTGAGGAAGTGGACAAGTACCTGGATTTAGTGATTAAGGATTACGAGAGCTTCCAACAGGAAATTGAAGATCTTCAACAAGAAAACTTGAGGCTTAAAAAGCAGTTAGAGGAAGTAGCGAAACGTCCAACAACGCAGCCTGCAGGAACCACTAATTTTGATATTCTAAAGAGATTATCTAATCTCGAAAAACATGTTTTTGGGAACAAATTATCAGATTGACCCATTTTCTTCCGTTTTTTCAAATTGATTACCATTGCTATATTTCCTACAATTACTTATAATATGTTTTGTAGTCGTTAATAACGTTCGGGTAATCGCTGTAGCTCTGCTGCAGAGGAAAGTCCATGCTCGCACGGGCTGAGATGCCCGTAGTGTTCGTGCCTGGCCAATTCATAAGCCAGGGCAGTCGTGTTTAGCATGGCTGACGGCAGGGAAAGTGCCTAAGTCGATTTCGATATGGCATTAATACCTATAAAAGTGCCACAGTGACGTAGCCTTCTCAGAAATGGGAAGGGTGGAACGAGGTAAACCCCGCGAGCGAGAAACCCAAACTATGGTAGGGGCACTTTCTCGGAGGAATTGAACGAAGAGAAGGACAGGTGAGTATTCACCTGTAGATAGATGATTACCACCGGAGTGCGAGACATTGTCGTTTGCAGCACAAAGGAACAAAACATGGCTTACAGGACGTTATTAATCGATTTTGTATGAGTGTTTTAAGCTCTCCTATTTCGGGGGAGCTTTTGTTTTTTAAAAGAATATAATGTATAAATGGAGTAACTTAAGAATTAGCTATCACTATTGGCAAGATGCTAGGGACTTCGCTTTTCTTCTTTAGTTTGCACGAATGCGCTAATGCTCTTCGTGTTTCTTTCTTTTGGTTAGAGAGCTCCATATAGAATTTTCGGCCACATAAGGCATCTCAGGAAGAAGAAGCAGTAGCTTTTTGAGGAGTCTAACTAATGCTAACGAGGCGCGCTTGCACTTTTTTTCTTACATATTGGTATCCCAAAAGTAAAACTGGTATGATGATGAAAGGAATTTGACTTTTATTACTAAGGGTGAAATAGATGAAATATGAATTAATAGCTACTTCTGCAATGGGGCTTGAAGCTCTCGTGGCAAAGGAAGTACGTGAGCTTGGGTATGAATGCGAGGTTGAGAACAGCCGTATTACCTTTAAGGGGGACGAGCTAGCCATCGCTAGAAGTAATATGTGGTTACGTACCGCAGATCGAGTAAAAATAAAAGCCGGAGAATTCAAAGCATATACGTTTGATGAATTGTTTGAAAAGACGAAAGCTATACCATGGGAACACTTCCTCCCGGAAAACGCTGAGTTTCCAGTAAGTGGTAAATCACAAAAATCAAAGTTATTTAGTGTGTCTGATTGTCAGGCAATTGTAAAGAAAGCAATTGTTGAACGATTAAGGACACATTATAAAAAAACAAGCTGGTTTGAAGAAAATGGACCGTTATTTAAAATTGAAGTAGCTCTTGTAAAAGATGTTGCAACTCTAACAATAGATACAAGCGGCAGTGGGCTTCACAAACGTGGGTACAGAGTTGATCAGGGGGAAGCACCATTAAAGGAAACACTTGCTGCTGCTCTCGTTAAGCTCACCAACTGGACCCCTGACCGTCCATTTTCAGACCCGTTTTGCGGATCTGGTACAATCGCCATTGAAGCTGCGCTAATTGGTCAAAATATCGCTCCAGGATTTAATCGTGAGTTTGTTTCTGAGTCATGGGATTGGATTCCGTCAGCTATTTGGGATCAGGTCAGGACGGAAGCGGAGGATTTAGCAAAATATGACCAGCCACTAGATATTGTGGGTTCCGACATTGATCATCGTATGGTGAAGATTTCTGAGGAAAATGCGTTTGAAGCAGGCCTAGGCGACCTTGTTACTTTTAAACAAATGCGGGTTCAGGATTTTAATCCGAAAAGGGACTATGGTGTTATTGTTAGTAATCCACCATATGGTGAACGTCTAGGAGACAAGAAGGCAGTTGAACAAATGTACAAAGAAATGGGCAAGGTCTTGATTCCACTTGATACTTGGTCCGTATACATTTTGACTTCAAATGAAGACTTTGAGAAAGTGTATGGAAAACCTGCGACAAAAAAACGAAAATTGTTCAATGGCTTTATTCGTACTGATTATTATCAGTATTGGGGAAAAAGACCTCCACGTAGCTAGTAGTATAAACTGAATATGAATTGATACATTTAAATAACCTATAAAGCGCCGAATGCGGCGCTTTACTATTGTTTGGAGGGGTTTACTTTGCCTGGCAGCTTGCCATTTTCGATATCAAAATCAGAATCATTCTTTGAAAAATTAAATGAGTGGATTGGGGATGTTTTTTATGACATCTTGCCTGAAGCTGGATTTGATTTAAGAGACGAACAAGTTTTTATGGCGTTTCAACTTGAAAAAGCCTTTAAAGATAAAAAAGTTATTTTTGCTGAAGCAGGAGTTGGT
Source organism: Mesobacillus maritimus (assembly GCF_019749255.1). Lineage (GTDB taxonomy): Bacteria > Bacillota > Bacilli > Bacillales > Cytobacillaceae > Mesobacillus_B > Mesobacillus_B maritimus_A. The sequence goes on from NZ_JACWFH010000008.1 coordinate 365,001, forward strand.
ACTGGGAAGACCATCGTCTACCTTTTATATGCGATCTGTTATGCACGTTATACAAACCAGCCAGCGATTATTGCCTGTGCAGATGAGCGTTTAATTGAACAGTTAGTCAAGAAGGAAGGAGACATAGCTAAACTTGAAAAGGCACTTGATTTAAATGTGGACGTTCGATTAGCAAAATCTCGTGACCAATATCTATGCTTGAACAAGTTGGATGCACTCATTAATGATGATAATGAGGCCTATAACTCTGTTCATGAATCCCTACCAAGGTTCGTACACGAAAGTTCAACGCTTCAAAAATTTCATCGATATGGTGAGCGAACCGATTATCCACATCTAACGGATGAACAATGGTCAAATATTGGGTGGGATGCGCTTCAAGATTGTTTAGCCTGTAGTCGCCGTCATCGCTGTGGGTTGACTTTACAGCGGGAACATTACCGCAATGCTGCAGACTTGATTGTATGTTCCCATGATTTTTACATGGAGCATATTTGGACAAAGGAATCACGGAAAAGAGAAGGGGAATTGCCTTTTTTACCTGATGGTAGCTGTGTGGTCTTTGATGAAGGACACCTACTAGAATTTGCCAGTCAGAAGGCATTAACGTATCGTTATACGGAACGAACACTTGAAACTCTTTTAACCAGAATAATGGACAACGACATAAGAGATAAGACGCTTGGTTTGATGGAGAATGCAATTACGATTAATGAACAGTTATTTGCGGAGTTAGTCAAATATAGTTCAGAGAGTAAATCTTCAGAAAAAATGACCGTCAAAAAGACACCTTCCATTAATAGTTTAGCTGAAAATCTACTTTGGACCCTCGAATCTCTTCAAGAAGAGTTAGTCTTTGAGAGTGAAATGTTTGTGATCAATGATTATAATTTAAAAATTGTTGAAGAGTACCTTGACCAAATTAGTTATTCCTTAACATTGTTTGCTCGCCGCTCTGTAGGAATCAACTGGCTTGAAAATCACAATGGGGAGAAAACATTGGTTATCATGCCGAAAATGGTAGAGGAAATTCTGCGCAAAGAGGTATTTTCTCAGGACAAGCCGTTTGTTTTTTCATCGGCCACTCTTTCTGATAATAAATCCTTTGATTACCTAGCAAAGAGTCTCGGGATTGATGAATATGCTTCATTTTCGGTAAATTCACCATTTGAATACGAGGAAATGATGGAAATCTTTTTATCGGATTTTGCTTCTGGTGATTTCCAATCAAAAGCTCAGTACACATTAGAACAGTTGAAATCAACTAAAGGGAAAGCACTTGTCTTGTTTACAGATAAAAACGAATTATACTCGTTTAAGAAATACACAGAAGCATACAATATTGATTTCCCAATTTTATTTGAAGGGGATGCGGAGATTTCTACCCTAGTTTCGCGGTTCCAAAATGATGTTGATACCGTATTATGTTCAGTAAATCTTTGGGAGGGACTGGATGTACCTGGAGAAGCATTAGAAAATGTCATCTTATTTGATCTGCCATTCCCACCTAATGACCCTGTTTTTGCGGCAAAAAGAGAAGAAGCTGAGGATCCATTTAATGAAGTCGATATGCCGTATATGATTCTAAGATTGAGGCAAGGAATCGGCAGGTTAATTCGAAGTCATGCAGATCGAGGCACTGTGCATCTACTCTTGGATACTCAACTAGAGGCTTCAGTGATGGATCGAATCCTTTCTGTCTTACCAGTTCAGCCTAAAAAGGCGATACGGTAATGATTTCTATCTAACTAAATAATCATTAAGCAGCCCTACTCTTTTGAGTAGGGCTGCTTTTAATTGTTTTTTGTGAAAGTAATCTTAAAATGCTTTCCATTTATCTCTTCGGTTTCGTATCCAAAGCCCTTAGATTTTAATACACTGTACAAAGGAACAGGTTGAAAGGGCGCATGAAGAATAAGGGTATCTCCTTCTTGAAAGGGGGAAATCGTCAACATGATTGTTTCGAAAGGGTCTTGGTTATTTTTAATATCTTCACGGACATCTAGTTCAATCACTTTTGTTTCCATCTGAACATCTCCTGAAAAAATAGATTGTGGTTTGCATTAATACAAGTTTAACAAGAGATGAACAAAAGTTAAGTGACCTTCATCATATCGAGTGATAAGTTGCTATTTTTTTTCTGTAGATGATTGATCAGGCAACGTACTATCTTTCTTCACGCAATCAAAACAATAAATTGTGTTCCCTTTTAGAAGGACCCCGTTGAAAAAGCCATCTAGACAAAAGATTTCTTTCCCGCATTTTATACAGTTGCCAACAAGTTCCCTCATTATTTAACCTCCCTGATTTTCCTTTGTAATCATGTTACCATGATTTCGGTAATAGCAGGGGGCAAACTACGCTATCAATAACAGTTCTTAGAAAAATATGATAATATGGTTTGAGAAAAGAAATGGAGGGAAAAACATGAATTCTGAGACTACTGAACAAAAATTTCTTGAGTATGTAAAGAAAATGACTGCATATCAAGAAGCATTATCCGTTATATTTTGGGATTTACGAACTGGAGCGCCGAAAGAGGGAGTGGAACAGCGCTCAGAGGTCATTGGGGTTTTATCTTCGGAAATTTTTAAGATGTCAACTTCTCCAGAAATGGCAGCATACATAACCGAGTTATCATCAGATGATTCAGTATCACAACTTGTGAAAAAAACGGTAGAAGAGTGTAAAAAGGAATATGACCGCAATAAAAAAATACCTGCCAATGAATACAAGGATTACGTTATTCTCCAATCAAAGGCTGAAAGCGTCTGGGAAGAGGCGAAGGCAAAGTCGGATTTCAACTTGTTCTTACCATATCTTGAAAAGCTTGTAACTACAACAAAGAAATTCATTGAGTATTGGGGTTATAAAGGGAATAAGTATAATACTCTGCTTGATATGTATGAGCCAGGGGTAACGGTTGATGTGTTAGACAAGGTGTTTGGGCAACTTAGGGAGCGAATTGTCCCATTAGTAAAACAGATTGGTGATGCACCTAACCAACCAGAAACGAACTTTTTATATGAACACTTTCCTAAATCAAAGCAACGTGATTTTAGTCTCAAGATTCTAGAACAAATGGGGTATAACTTTAAAGCAGGAAGACTGGATGAAACTGTCCATCCCTTTGCAATTGGGATGAATCCTGGAGATGTACGTGTTACGACAAAGTATGATGAAAATGATTTTCGAACAGCTGTGTTTGGTACGATTCACGAAGGTGGGCATGCCCTTTATGAACAGAATCTCTCAAAAGAACTCATCGGTACTCCACTTTGTACAGGAACTTCAATGGGAATTCACGAATCGCAGTCGTTATTTTTCGAGAATTTTGTTGGACGCAACCTTGCTTTTTGGAAAAAGAATTATGATTTGTTGAAGGAATACTCAAATGGTCAGTTTTCTTCCGTTCCTTTGGAAGATTATTACCGAGCAATTAATGAATCAAAACCATCGTTAATTAGAATTGAGGCAGATGAATTGACCTACCCACTTCATATTATGATTCGTTATGAAATTGAAAAGGGATTATTCAATGATGAGATTGAAGTGAAGGACCTGCCACAAATCTGGAATGAAAAATATAATCAATATCTCGGAGTTCGTCCTGAAAGCGATGCCGAAGGGGTGCTGCAAGATGTTCACTGGGCTGGTGGTAGTTTTGGTTATTTCCCATCTTATGCCCTTGGGTATATGTATGCTGCTCAGTTCAAGCATGCCATGCTAGAGGATATCCCGCAATTTGATCAATTGCTTGAAAATAGAGATTTAAAGCCTATACAGGAATGGTTAACGAAGAATATCCACCAATATGGCAAATTAAAACAGCCTCTTGAGATTCTTGAGAGTGTGACAGGGGAAGGCCTGAATGCTGATTATCTTGCTGATTATTTACTGAAGAAGTATACAGACGTCTATCAGCTAGCTTAAAGTTTTCGATTCACTACTTAAATAAAAGGGGATATGTTGGCTCTTGGCTTATTTGATGATTGCTTTTGCGGCAACGATGTGGGGACTTATTGGTTTCTTTGTGAAAGGTCTATCAGAAATAGGGTTTAGTGCGATGGAGATTGTCACCATAAGAGTAGGCACAGCGGCCATTATGCTTTTGATTGTTGGATTGAGCTTTTTTAGAACACGCTTGAAAATTAAACTACGAGATGTACCATTGTTTATTGGGACTGGTTTATTTAGTATTGTGTTTTTTAACTGGTGTTACTTTACGGCAATTGATAGGATGAATATCCCTGTTGCGGCTGCGTTGCTCTACACATCACCCGCATTTGTCATTACCTTATCCGTACTTTTTTTAAAGGAAAAAATTAACCTTAGAAAGCTTTTGGCTGTAGGCGGAACAATCCTTGGTTCTGCTTTAGTTGCCGAGATCACCTTAACTCAGAGCAGTAGCTTTTCAACTTCAAGCATTTTTATTGGGTTAGGTGCTGGACTCGGCTACGCACTTTATAGCATTTTCGGCAAGGTTGCGCTACAAAGCTATCATCCTTTTACTCTAACCTTTTATACGTTTTTAACTGCTGCACTCTTTTTAATTCCTTCCTTTATTGGGAAGCCTAATGTAAACCTGCTCATTCAACAGGATGTCTTTTTGTATGCTGTTGGTTTAGGGCTAGTTCCTACCGTGTTGGCTTATTTTGCCTATTCTTGGGGGCTTGAGAAAGTTGAGAGTAGTCGTGCCGCTATTATTGCTACAGTTGAACCAGTAGCAGCAACGATATTAGGAGTAATGGTTTATCTGGAGAAAATCTCTTTTATTCAGGGAATGGGTATTGTACTGATTCTTGCATCTGTTACCTTGGTTAATCTCCCAAAGGGAAAATATCTAATTTAAAAAAAGGACCATCAAAAAAGCGCTCCCTTTTGAGGGAGCGTTTTTACATGTAACATCCTACCACAGTTTATATCCTTTAGATCCAATAGGAGCATTTTCAATCAAGTCTATGAATGGAATCGTATACGCAAATGCGATTAATAATACAACAAGCCCAAGCCATAACTTCCAATTTTCAAGAATCATTGGTGCCTTTTCTGTAGTGTTAGCTGCCTCTCCAACTGGGAATTCTTCTTCTCCTTTAGGAGCAAAGAACGCTAAATTAATAAAGATGTATAGTACAAGAATAATAGCGATGAAAAGAATAGAACCTCCAACTGCTTGTGCAATTTGGTAGGGAACCCACTCCGCAGCTTGTGCAGCTCCACCGTACTCAGAGTAAGCAGAACGACGAGGCGCTCCGAGAAGACCAGCGAAATGCATTGCACCGGACATAAAAGTCATTCCAATCGCCCATAAAACACCTTGAAGGATTGCAAGCTTATTCATTGCTTTCGTCAATGTGCGTCCCGTTAAATGCGGGATGAGCCAATAACTAATTCCGAAAAACGTTAAAATAACGGCAGTAGCCACAGTTAAATGGAAGTGTCCAGTTACCCAAATGGTGTTATGGATAACTTGGTTCATCTGATTCGAAGCATTAATAATTCCACCTGCTCCACCTGGAATGAAGCTTAGCATACCAATAAATGGTATAAGGAAGCGAGCGTCACCCCATGGAAGCTTTTTAAGCCAGCCGAACAAGCCGGTTGCACCTTTTGAACGACCAAAGGTTTCAAAGGTGGCGAATAAAGAAAATGCTGTCATCAATGATGGAATGATAACCATGAACGTAAGTACTACTTGTAGAAACTTCCAAGCAGGATCAATTCCAGGCTCCATTAATTGGTGATGGAATCCTACCGGAATTGAAAACAGTAGGAATAAGATAAACGATAAACGTGCAAGCGAGTCTGAGAAGATCTTTCCACCTATTATTTTCGGTACAATGACATACCACGCCATATAGGCAGGCAATAACCAGAAGTAAACAAGTGGATGGCCGAAATACCAGAACAAGGTTCTACTAATCGCAACATCGACGCGTTCAACAAGTCCTAAAGACCAAGGTAATAGCTGGAACAATACTGTTGTAGCTACCCCAATTGTTGCAACAATCCACATAAGTGTGTTTACAAGAGACATAAACGTGAGCAATGGACTTGGTTGCCCAGGATTTTTCCTTCTCCAAGCCACGTAAGCCATAATAATCGCCGATCCACTAACCCAGCTCCCAACAATGACAAGGGTTAACCCGACATAGAAAAGGGCATGAGCTTGAAGTGGAGCATAAAAGGTATATAAGACAGATGCTTCATTTAATAGAATCATGACAGCTGCCATGACGGTTCCGATTGTCATCAACCAGAAACCTACCCAACCAGTGTTTCTCTGTTTATTCGTTAGTGTCCCAGCTGTACGGCTTACGGATACAAGTTGGAATCCCATAATAAAATAAGTGGTCATAACAAGAGCTAACACAACGCCGTGTAAGGTTAGGAGCTGGTAATAACCAATCCCAGCCGGTAGAGTAAACTGTCCTGATCTAACAAGTGTTTGTAGTAACCCAGCCATCCCACCAATGAAAAGACCAATGAATGCGACATAAAAATGTGCCATTCCTAGTTTAGCATCGCGAGAATCAACCTTTTTTATCTTTTCAACGAAAGAATTCATTATTCCACCACCTTAATCATAGAAGACATCATATGGTGTCCTGCACCACAGTATTCGTTACAAACAATCAAGTATTCCCCAGCTTTGTCAAAAGTTGTGACATACTCAGAGATATACCCTGGTTCAAGCATCATATTGATGTTTGTTCCAGCGACATTGAAGCCATGGACAACATCCTTTGTTGTCGCGAGGACTTTAACCTTTGCTCCTAGTGGAACTTCCACCTCACCAGGCGTATAGTTAAAAGCAGATGCAACGTAAACTAGTTCATAATCCCACTCTTTGCCTTCAACCTTATTTAAACCAGGCTTATCGAAGGGGGCGGTTGTATCGACTTTTTCTGGATTAATCGTAGCTAGGCAACTAGGTGGCTGATTTCCAAGGTAAAAGGCACTTACACCAATGACAGATAAGAAAACGAGTAGTGTCGTGACTCCAAAGATAAGCCAAATTTTCTCAAACTTGTGGATATGCATGTTTTTTCTCCCCTTTTTCTCTTAGAAACGATTTACAAATAATAAAAATACTCCTACCCATGTAATAATTAAGAAGAACCCCAACAAGAAAACAGAAGCTAGTGTTCCTTTTAAAGAGGATTGATCTTCTACCTTCGTACTCGTTTTTTTTTCGAGTCCTGGCTGAGCCACAATGACCACTCCTTTCAGGTGATTTTTTTAATTTTTGTTTTAAAATTAGAATGATTACATTTTCATCATACAAAACAATTCGCATATTTCCAGACTGTTTCTGGCAGTTCACAAATTGTTCATTCGTTATATATTCACTATGATAATAGTAAAAAATTGAAATGACGGTGATTTTTGTCACATTAATAATGGTGGAATTGTGAAAGATATGTGAACGCTAAAGTGTGAAAATATGAACATTTATCTAGGGTATTCAAACTGTGATTTGACGCATTGACAGGTTATTGAAAGAAGGTTCGGTTATTATTCCGAACTTTTAATAATTCTCTTTTAAAATCATTCGTCTTTCTTGTTGAAATAAACAGGATTAATGGTATAATTACTTATAAATTAATTTTTCTCTCATATAATCGCAGGGATATGGCCTGCAAGTTTCTACCAGACTACCGTAAACAGTCTGACTATGAGTGAGTAATGAGGAGTACTTCTATATTGGGAGTCTCTACTTACCTTTGTGCTAGATGCCTGGGGGTCATTGCTACATTCATTAAATGAGTGAGCAATGACCTCCAGGCATTTTTTATTTTTATTATTAATAGGGGGATATCATGGAATTACTACAGAAGAAGATTCTTACAGAGGGTAAAGTATTATCGGATCATGTTTTAAAAGTAGATTCTTTTTTAAATCATCAAGTAGATCCAAAACTTATGAAGGAAATTGGTAAAGAGTTTGCGGAAAGATTTAGTCAGACACCTGTTACGAAAATTCTTACCCTTGAATCATCAGGAATAGCCCCTGCAGTGATGGCAGGTTTATATATGAATGTGCCTGTCATATTTGCTCGAAAAAGAAAATCGCTAACTTTGACAGATAACCTTTTAAGTACCAAAGTATATTCATTTACGAAGAATGAATATAACGAGGTTTCGGTTTCGGGTTCTTTTTTACAAAAGAGTGACCAAGTTCTGATTCTGGATGATTTTCTTGCGAACGGTCAGGCGGCGCTTGGACTGATTGATTTAACCAAGCAAGCTGGTGCAACCGTCGCTGGTATCGGCATCGTTATCGAGAAATCCTTTCAAGATGGAGGAGACCGACTTAGGGAAATGGGGTTCAAGGTAGAATCTCTTGCCCGGATTAAGTCATTAAAAAATAAACAGGTTGAGTTTTTAATCGATAATAGAAAGGAAGTACTAAAATGACAAACACCCCCTTGAAAATCGCTTCCCTTGGGATTCAACATGTTTTAGCTATGTATGCAGGTGCGGTTGTTGTACCCCTTATTGTCGGAGGAGCAATCGGACTTACTGGTGAACAGCTAACCTATTTAGTTTCGATTGATATTTTAATGTGTGGAATTGCCACATTGCTTCAGGTTTGGAAAAATAGATATTTTGGGATTGGGCTACCAGTTGTTCTTGGATGTACTTTTACGGCCGTAGGTCCAATGATTACAATCGGGGCGGAGTATGGAATCTCTGCTATTTATGGGGCAATCTTAGTTTCAGGATTATTCGTTGTTCTCATATCCAAGTCCTTTGGGAAATTAATTCGTTTCTTTCCACCAGTTGTAACGGGTTCCGTTGTTACCATCATTGGGATTACCTTGATTCCGGTAGCGATGAACAATATGGCCGGTGGCGAGGGAAGTGCAGACTTTGGCTCATTATCAAATATTGCTCTAGCATTTGGTACCTTAGCTTTTATCATTCTACTGTTTCGATTTTCTGCTGGATTTATCCGTTCAATTGCGATTTTACTAGGTTTAGTAGCGGGTACGATAGTGGCTTCTTTTATGGGGAAAACTGATTTTTCATCGGTAGCGGAAGCATCATGGTTCCATATGCCCGCCCCATTATACTTTGGAATGCCAACTTTTGAGGTAACGCCTATTTTAACGATGATTTTAGTTTCATTAGTTGGGTTGGTTGAAGCAACTGGCGTTTACTTAGCGCTAGGTGATATCTACAAACAAAAGCTTTCTGGGAAAGATATGGAACAAGGCTATCGTGCAGAAGGGATAGCGATTATACTTGGTGGGTTGTTTAACTCATTTCCTTACACAACTTTTTCGCAAAACGTCGGTCTTATCCAGTTGTCAGGTATTAAAACCAAAAACGTCATTTATACAGCGGCGGGGTTATTAATCGTATTAGGTCTCATGCCGAAAATCGGTGCATTAACCACTGTTATTCCTGCAGCAGTTCTGGGGGGAGCAATGGTAGCGATGTTTGGAATGGTTATGGCTTATGGAATTAAAATGCTTGGGAAAGTAGATTTTTCAGCACAAGAAAATTTATTGATTATCGCTTGTTCGGTGGGAATGGGCATGGGGGTAACAACCGTACCCAATTTATTCTCTGAATTTCCTAGTAGTCTTCAAATCTTAACAAGTAACGGGATTGTGGCAGGAAGTATCACAGCCATTATGTTAAACATACTATTTAATGTAATCCCATATAAGAAGAAGGCAAGTACCGTTTTGAACGAGCAAAAAGCATCATAATTTTTTAGTCATTTTAAGGACCATTTCTGACTTGTTTAATACACTAATAGTAAATGGATGATGTCAGGGATGTGTATCTAAATGCGTAAATATTATTGTGACCGTTGCCGGCGTTTATACAACCAGTCAAACAATTGTACGTGTTGTGGCACGGCTGAATTAAAGGAAATTTGGATTGAAGTTCAAAACCAATCTGAACAGAACGATTAGCGTGAGCACCGATTTAATCGGTGCTCATTTGTTTGTTGCATTCTAAAACATGATAGAATAAAGAAAAATTTATCTATTGGGGTGATCTATATGTTTTTACCTTCATTTCGACTGGATGAAAAAATCGCCGTCGTCACTGGAGCTGGGAGAGGAATTGGGCGAGCGCTTGCAATTGGACTTGCTGAGGCGGGAGCAGATATCGCTTTAATCGCTCGTACCCGTGAGGATTTGGAAGAGACGGCGTTTACCATCCATGAATTAGGGCGACGTACGCTGATTCTCCAGGCAGATGTAACAAAAAGAGATGAAGTCCAAAAGGCTGTTGCACAGGTACATAGCGAGTGGAAAAATATCGATATTCTTATTAATAATGCTGGAATGAATATTCGTTCAAAGGCGCTAGAAGTAACCGACGAAGAGTGGCAAACGATTATGGATACAAACCTAAAGTCGGCATTTATGTTGTCGCAGGAAATAGGTGAAATCATGAAAGAACAGGCTACAGGGGGTAGAATCATTAACATTTCTTCAGTAGCTGGTCACGTTGCCTTAAGAACTGGCGTTGTTTATGCATCTACAAAAGCAGCGATGATTCAGATGACGAAAGTCCTGGCGATGGAGTGGGGAAAATACGGGATCAATGTAAATTCAGTGGGTCCATGGTATTTTAAAACCCCCCTTACAGAGAAATTACTAGCAGATGAAGACTATGTGGGGGACATTTTAGCTGTAACACCGTTGAAGCGTGTTGGGGAACTACCGGAGCTTGTTGGTCCAGTGGTGTTTTTGAGCTCTGATGCAGGAAGCTACGTGACTGGCCAAACACTATTTGTTGATGGTGGAATGACCATTCATGGATTTTAATGCTTGGATTGAAATTGGAAAAGTTTATCTACTGTAATCAGGGTTAGACTCAGATATAATAAAAGAGCACAGCAACTCCTTCAAAACGTTAGGCTTTCCCAATTCTTGGGGAGGCCTTTTTTATTTTGGGCCTAGCCTGTGTATACTCTCTCAAAAAATGGAAAAAGTAACCTTATTAGACATGAGGAGAGTTATAGGATGCCAACGATACTATCTGTTTCTGAAGCTATACCGCCGTTTTCTATTTCACAAGATCAGGTGATGGAATTTGCAGAGGAGTTATTTTCAGAGTCTTTTCAAGATATTAAAAGGCTATTACCGGTTTTTTTGAACGGTCAAATTGAGAAGCGTCATTTCGCCAAAGAATTAGACTGGTTTAAGAAAGACTCTTCTCTCCAGGATAAAAATGAAGCTTACCTTGAATCTTCAGTTGCTTTAGGAGTTGAGGCAATTAAGAAATGTTTATCAACACCTACATATCTTAACAAAAATATCCCTTATGAAGAAATTGATGCCATTTTTACGATAACGAGTACTGGAATCTCAACTCCGAGCTTGGAAGCACGGATTATGAACCTCCTTCCTTTTTCCGCACATACAAAACGTATTCCAATTTGGGGATTGGGCTGTGCTGGAGGAGCCTCTGGGCTATCAAGGGCCTATGAGTATTGCCTAGCCTTCCCTAAGTCAAAAGTCCTTGTTCTCTCGGTAGAATTGTGTAGCCTAACTTTTCAAAGAAATGATCGATCAAAGAGCAACCTTGTGGGTACTTCTCTTTTTGCTGATGGTGTTGCAGCGGTAGTTGTTTGTGGAGAAGAGTCCCACTTTCATGCTTACCAAAAGCTACAAGCTTTACCTAAAATAATCGGTACAAAGTCAACATTGATGAAGGAATCTCTGGATGTCATGGGGTGGGAGATGAAAAATGAAGGACTCCATGTGGTTTTTTCAAGGGATATTCCTACAATCGTTGAGAATTGGTTAGAGCCTAATGTTCAGTCCTTTTTACAAGAACAGAATGTGACTATTAAGGATGTATCCCATTTCATTGCTCATCCGGGTGGGAAGAAAGTGTTAGATGCCTACGAAAAGGCATTAGGTTTGTCTAAAGGCATGACGGAAATTCCCTTACAAGTTCTTAAGGAATATGGAAATATGTCCTCTGCGACGATTCTATATGTCTTAAACAGATTCATGAAGCATGCCACATTAGGAGATTTAGGTCTTGCTGTAGCGTTAGGACCAGGATTTAGTTCAGAAATGTTGCTAATGAGGTGGGAGTAGGATGGACTTTTATGTGTTTGTGGGTTTTATTATTGCTCAACGGTTAACAGAGTTAATCATCGCTAGAAGAAACGAACGCTGGATGAAAGCGAGAGGAGCGGTTGAATTTGGATCGGGTCATTACCCAATCATGGTCTTGCTTCATTCAGCTTTCATCCTGACATTGAGTTTTGAAGTATTGTATTTTCATCGGGAGCTATCTTCTTTGTGGGGGGTATTGCTCATCGGATTCCTTTTCACACAGGCAATAAGAGTATGGGCTCTGCGGTCTCTAGGGCCATATTGGAATACAAAGATTATTGTGCTTCCGGGCGCTGAAGTCGTGAAAAAGGGACCATACCAATTTATCAAACATCCGAATTATGTCATTGTAACCTTAGAAATTATCCTGATTCCGTTGTTATTTAGTGCATATACCACTGCGGCACTATTTACAGTATTAAATATGATGATTCTAACTGTGCGAATACGTGCTGAAGAAAGAGCGCTAACGGAGTGGACTAGTTATGAGATTGAGCTTGAAGGAAATCGACGATTCCTCCCGTTGTTGAAGAAAACGCCAACTCGGTCATGACACGTAAGGAATTTGTTAAAGAAGTGTGACAATTCAAAACAGATTATTGAAGATTAATCTGAAACATGATAAAATTTCAATTGAAGATGAAAATTATTCTCAATTAAGTATCATCTACAAGGATGGTGGAAAACAATGACAACATTGTTTGTGGTTTCGACTGTAGCTGTGTACTCTGTCGTTATGAAATATGTATTAGACAACGTTGTGAAAGCGCATTAATTTTATTCTTACTTTTGAAACTCGGGGAACCGGGTTTTTTATTTTGTCAAATTTTTCATTCAGAATTTGGATATCGTGATCTAAAGCAGTCTAGGCATTCCATAATCCCCGCGAACATTTCGTACCACGGGCGGGAATCAACATCCACATACAGTCAGCTTTTATTATAAGAAGTTTCACTTTATTCTGGGAATAAAGTGAAAAATCATATAAAATGAAGGTGTTCACAAATTCGTCACAAGGGGTTTAATTTATGGGTCTATTAGTTGCTCAAAAAGATAAACAGCTTCTAGGAAAAATAATGAAGCTTCACCATTTGTTCACTCAGCATGAAGATCTCGAGGCATCGGCAAAATCAAAGGAGCTAGGAAGAAAGACATTGGAAAGAGAGTTTGCAATTGCCTTTTGCGGTCATTTCTCTGCTGGAAAATCAAGCATGATCAACTCTTTAATTGGAGAAGACATCCTTCCTTCTAGTCCGATTCCTACTAGTGCCAATTTGGTAAAAGTTAAATCTGGTGAAGAATACGCACGTGTTTACTTTAAAGAAGGAAAACCAAGACTATATCCTGCCCCATATGATTATGACACAGTAAAAAATTACTGTAAGGATGGAGACCAAATTGAATCTTTAGAGATTAGTCATAAAGGCTCAGGCTTATTAAATGATGTGGTCGTCATGGATACACCAGGAATTGATTCCGCAGATGATGCTCATCGAATCGCAACCGAGTCTGCTCTCCACCTAGCGGATCTAGTCTTGTATGTGATGGACTATAATCATGTCCAATCCGAGTTGAACTTTCTGTTTACAAAGCAATTAACTGAGGCAGGGAAAGAGCTATACCTCGTTGTAAACATGATTGATAAGCATCGCGAAGAGGAACTACGGTTCGAAGATTTTAAGAAGAGTGTAGTTGACTCATTTGCTGCATGGGGAGTCCACCCGAAAGGAATTTACTTTACATCGCTCAAAAAACCGGGCCTGAAGCATAACCAATTTAATGAACTTCAGCAGTTTCTTCAAGGACGAATCCAAAAACGTGAAGAAATGCTTCCTGAGTCTGTATATAAATCACTTGTTAAGGTCTCAGAAGATCATGTGAAGCTTTTGACAGAAAAGGCTGAGGATCAGATATTAGTCCGAACGGACCGTTTACAAGAGGTCCCAGAAGCGAATTGGGCTCAGTTAACGGAAGAACATCAAAAAATAAAATCAAAAATAAATGAGCTAAAGAGTCAGGAAAACAAAGTACTTTCGAACTTTACTAATGGAATGGAAGATATCTTAAAGAATGCCTATTTAATGCCGTTTAAAACGCGTGAACTCGCAGAATCTTACCTTACGTCCATGCAACCTGATTTTAAAGTAGGTTTATTCTTTGCAAAACAGAAGACCCTTCAAGAACGAGCAGATAGGCTCGAACTATTTTATTTAGATTTAGCAGAGAAAGTCCAAGCTCAATTGGATTGGCACTTGAAGGAATTCCTTCTTACTAATTTGAAGGAACAAGGGATTGAAAATGATGGTCTTCGGGGAATGGCTCAATCCTTTAAAGTGAATTTCCCCAAGGAACTGCTTCAACAAACAATTAAAACGGGAGCAGTTGTATCAGGGGATTACGTCCTAAATTATACCAATGATGTTGCAGAAGCGGTAAAGAAACAAGCACGTGAGCAACTTAGAATCTTTAGAGAGTCATACCTAGATGCTGTTAGATCATTATCCGAAAAGGAAATGGCAGAAGCAAGTAAGCAGGAAGTAAAACTTCGGCAGTTGGTTGACTCCTATGAGGAGTTGCTGGAAATACAAGAATCACTTTCTATTAGGAAAAAGGCCGTCTTTGAGGTGTTATTTGGAGACGTACAATCCCTTCCACATTTGGAAGAAGCTGCTTCTCTGTTTATTTCAGAGATTGATGAAGAGGTTGTACTGAATTCTGGAAATAACATACTCAAGAAGCCTTCCGAAGGGAAAGCCAGTAAGAAAGAAGAGCCTAATGGTGAAAGTGTTAGTAAAGAGAATCTGGAAAACTACCATGCCGAGGTAAACAAGCTGGTCGAAAAATTACGAGTGACAGCAGATGAAGTCGAAAGCTTACCTGGATTAAAAAGGATTCGAAAAGAGCTCATCGATAAATCTCAGCGCCTTGAAAATCAGCAGTTCACTGTTGCGTTATTTGGTGCATTTAGTGCTGGGAAATCTTCGTTTGCTAATGCCTTGATTGGAGAAAATCTGCTTCCTGTGTCGCCAAATCCAACCACCGCTGCGATTAACAAAATTAAACCAATTGATGATGAGCACCCACATGGGACTGTTCTAGTGAAGGTTAAAGACAATAAACAATTGCTTGAGGAAATAAACCGCTCCTTAAAACTGTTTAATCTTGAAAGTGCTGATTTTCCCCAGGCGATTGATCGTATTGATTCCATTCAACTGAGTCAAGCCACAACGGGGGCTGCAGAAAAACTTCATCATTCCTTTTTACGAGCCTTCTCAACAGGGTATTACCTATTTGAAAATAGGATGGGCAATGTTTTCTCAACTGATTTGGATTCATTCCGAGGTTACGTAGCCGATGAAGAAAAGTCGTGTTTTGTTGAATGGATAGAAGTTTATTATGATTGTGAGTTAACTAGGGAAGGGATTAGCCTTGTAGATACACCAGGGGCTGACTCGATCAATGCTAGACATACAGGTGTTGCCTTTGATTATATTAAAAATTCTGATGCAATTCTGTTTGTTACTTACTATAATCACGCCTTCTCTAGAGCAGACAGAGAATTTCTTATTCAACTCGGTAGGGTGAAGGATACGTTTGAGCTTGATAAAATGTTTTTTATTGTTAATGCTATTGATTTGGCCAATTCAGAAAAAGAATTGGAAGACGTTCTAGAATATGTTACAGGTCAACTTGTGCAATATGGGATAAAGAATCCACACCTACACCCTGTGTCAAGTCTACAAGCTTTGAAGGAAAAAACTGAAAATAAGGGAGGAAATTCAAGATTTGACCAATTTGAACAATCCTTCTATTCGTTTATTTCTGATGATTTAATGAAAATGGCAATGGATTCTGCGGAAGCAAAGTGGCAATTATCCCTGCAGACTCTTGGCAAACTTCTTCAATCTGCAGAAGAAGGTCAGGAGGCAAAAGAGGAAAAACTTGCAGCGCTTGAGGAAGAAAGGAAAACAGTCCTTCAGCATATCAAAGGGAAAGATACTGACTTTTTACAAAAACAACTCATTCAAGAATCAGATGAACTGGTTTATTATATTAAACAAAGAGTCTTCTTAAGGTTTAGTGATTTCTTCCGAGAATCGTTTAATCCTTCGGTGATTAAAGATGATGGACGTGACTTAAAACAAGCTTTACAATCCGCTCTTAATGAATTAATCGAAACAATAGGGTTTGATTTTCTTCAAGAAATGCGGGCTACAACGTTAAGGGTTGAATCCTTCATCACAAAACTGTTAGAGGAATTTCAGAATCGTTTGAGTGATGAGCTACAAAAAATGTCTGCTGATTTAGCTATTTCAAAATTGGAAATAACGAACTATGAAAAAGTTGATTTTAACATTGCTTTCAAAGAACTAGATAAGAAGATTTTCAGGAAAGCACTTGGTATGTTTAAAAATCCAAAAGCATTCTTTGAAAAAGACGAAAAAAGAGCCATGAGTGAAGAGATAGAAAGGCTTCTACAGCTGCCAG
Source organism: Mesobacillus maritimus (assembly GCF_019749255.1). Lineage (GTDB taxonomy): Bacteria > Bacillota > Bacilli > Bacillales > Cytobacillaceae > Mesobacillus_B > Mesobacillus_B maritimus_A. The sequence continues at coordinate 381,592 of NZ_JACWFH010000008.1, forward strand.
CAGATGAATATTTGCAAGTTCAAGGCAAATTCTTGAGGGAACATTATCTCAATGCTTTAGAAAAGCATCTTGAACACATACGAAATGAATGGCAGGAACAGACAGAAGAATATTACACAGGCGTCAAGTCGACCCTTTCAACCGATTTTCCAATAGAAGAACTAAAAAATACTTATAATAAGGTAAAGTCTCTATCTTAAGGACGTGAACGAATGGAAGATTGGCTAGAGCAGATTGAAACAGAATACGAGATTGAAATTTTGTTTGCATGTGAAGTGGGAAGTCGAGCATGGGGATATGACTCGGTAAGTTCGGATCAGGATATCCGTTTCATCTATAAACACCGAGACACACGTAAGTATTTCTCACTTGATCTGCCCCTTCAGGTCATTACGGTTAAATCCCCGTATGATGCTCAAGGTTGGGATATTCAGAAAGCTTTTCACTTACAACGGAAATCAAATCCTAATTTGTTTGAGTGGTCCTTTTCTCCAAACGTTTATAAAAATAAATCTGAATTTCAGAGGAAATTGCAGCATATCGTAGAAACCGGGTATTCTTCTTATTCTTTGGGGATGCATTATTTAAACCTTGCTAAGCGTATTTTTAAAGACACTGACATAAATAAATTTACAAACCAAGAGCAAAAACATCTTCTTTATTGTCTTAGGTCGTTAATGATCGTTAAAGGTCTAACTCATTCCAGTACGGTCTCTAGGCAACTTATACCAACTGAAGAGAATATAAAGATGATTGGGTCTGTTTCTGAACAAAGGGTTTATTTGAAATTAATAAACGCTAAGAGGAAAGACGAACTGATTGTAGCGGAAGATAGAAAAATCGCTCATAGCTTAATCGAACAATTAATCTGTGACTATTCATCGGAAATAAGTGCATTGGCAAAAGGAACAAATCTAACCAAACCACTAAATGAGTGGTTATGGGATATACTTGGCCTATGGGGGGAATAGCATGGTAGAACGTTTTCATGTCTGTGCTTCCTGTGTCAACTTCCAAGCAGTTCGAACGGATGATGGGATGAAATATTTTTGTCGTCGACTTGGGTATGAAACGAAAACCACATATAAGTTTAATTGTTGGGAGCCCAAACCACAGGTTAAAAGGCTGATGGAAAAAAGAAAAGGGTAAACTCACTATAGGTGCCGGAACATTATAATTACTCGGGCTTCCTTATGTTTCTAGGAAACAATTTATTCTCTTTTCCTCAAAATTCTCCTAAGCATGTTATAATGGATAGGTTGTCTTTCGTAAAGTCCACCTGAAATCTCAAGGATAGAATTGCTTGAAGAAGAATAAGGAGGAAGTATAATTTGAAAAATTCAAACTTAATGTTAGTAGATGGTATGGCCTTATTATTTCGTGCCTTTTATGCAACTGCAGTAACAGGGCAATTTATGATTAATACTAAAGGAGTCCCGACGAATGGCGTCCAGGGTTTTGTAAAGCATATGATGACAGCAGTTGGAAAATTCAACCCTAGTCATGTAGCAGTTTGTTGGGATATGGGAAGCAAAACATTTAGAACAGAGATGTTCCCAGAGTATAAAGCGAACCGTGGGGAAGCACCGGTTGAATTAATTCCTCAGTTTGAACTCGTTAAGGAAGTTGTAGAAGCTTTTGATATTCCTAATATTGGCGTTCCTGGCTATGAAGCTGATGATTGTATTGGAACGATTGCGCGAACCTCTGATGAGGACGTTCAAGTCTCTATTTTAACTGGCGATAAAGATATCCTCCAACTCATTAATGATCGGACTTCTGTTATTTTATTACAAAAAGGGTATGGAAATTATCAAGTTCATAATCGTGATACCCTATATAATGAAAAGGGGATCTGGCCAGAACAGATGATTGACTTAAAGGCATTGATGGGAGACCCTAGTGATAACTATCCAGGCGTTAAAGGGATTGGGGAGAAAACAGCGATAAAGCTATTACAGCAATTTGAGAACGTTGAGGGGATCTTAGAAAACCTTGATTCATTAACGAAATCCCAAAAAGCGAAAATTGAGCAAGATTTGGAAATGCTCCATCTTAGTCGCCAACTCGCTGAAATTAAATGCGATGTTGAGGTGAGTTGTTCTCTAGAAACAGCATCACTTCAAATAAATCGTGAAAAAGTGCTAAACAAATTTCAGGAAGTGGAATTTAAAGGTTTGCATAAATTTATACCTAATGAAAAGGAACTTGCTTAGAAGAAACGGCCGAAATACCTCGGCCGTTTTTTTGTTATTTAAGGATTATCATGGAAACGTATCACTTTGAAAATTGTCTAGCGCGAACACACTGCGACTAGAGGGCCTTCGTTGAAAGGATACAAAAGCTGTTTGTTTACTTCGTATTACTCTTTTTTGCAGCGTTTTCAAGTTTTGTCTTGGGACTCTCCGTAAATTCAGCGTCTTGACCATATCCCTGAGGATTTACACCTGGTGCCTTCGTTCCTCGTCCATGTTTTTTACTCAATCCTTTTTCACTCCTTACGATTAAGTAGTGGCTGAAATATTACAGCCTTACTGAAACAGATGCCCAATAAAAAGGGCTATTTCAGTTTATTTCATCCTTATTATGCTTCGAAAGAATAAAAACAGCCGCTTTTTTTCAAATTAATAAAGAGGTGAGCGATTTGAATAAGGGTGTAGCTATCGCATTATCAAGTATCGGAATCGCACAAGCGTTAAAAATCCCAATCCATTATCTAAAGAATAAGGAATGGAAACCGGATTTGTTTTTTGCAACTGGAGGTATGCCTAGTTCCCATTCTGCGGGAGTAGCGTCTTTAAGTACGTATGTTGCTTTGAAACGAGGAGTACCAACAATTGATTTTGCTCTTTCAGTGGTGTTTGGAATGATTGTTATGTATGATGCACAAGGAATTAGAAGGCAGACAGGTGAACTAACATTAAAGGTAAATGACCTTGATGAATTGATTGATAAAATTCATGACCATGAGACAGTCAAGTATGAAGAGAAAACCCCTGAGCCCCTGAAAGAAGTCCTTGGGCATAAGCCTGGGGAAGTAATTGCAGGTGCAGCTGTTGGAATCGCATTAGGAATACTTGGATATCAATTTTCGAAAAAATCATAGAAGTATGTCGAATTATCTGGTAATATCTATTTAGGAAATGGAGATTCACCAGAGAGGGTTGGCCGGTAAATGAGTACATTAGAGGAATACTTGCTCATTTTAAGAAGCAAGGGCTTTCATTTTGGCGAAGATGCAATTGGCTTCATTTATTTTGGAAAACAATATACTGAAGCATCAGACGTATTAATCAAGACAGCGATAGAGTTGACATTAAAAATACAAAAAGAGTTTGATGGAAGTTTTTATATTTCATTGCTGGAAAGCTTTACGGCAAATGGGATCAAAGACCGTAGTGAAGCAATTGCTTTTGTACAGGATAAGCAGATCCTCCCTATGTCATAACCTGAAAAAGGAGCTAATTTAGAGGTTGTTACACCTCTGAATCAGCTCCTTTTTTTGCCCGGACATCAGTTTTGGTCCTTAGTTTAATCCCTTTATTAGCAGGGATTTCAGCGAAAATCATCCCTGCAAAAATAAGTAAACAACCTACCATGGCACTTAAAGAAAGACGATCCCCTGCCCAAATATAGCCTGTGATCGCTGCAAATACAGGCTCCATAGCAAAAATGAGTGCAACTCTGGTAGGAGTGGTGTATTTTTGAAAGTTTGTCTGGATAAGGTAAGCAATCGCTGTTGCGAAAACGGCAGTAATAACTAAAGCCAATGTAACCTCGGTAGTGAATAAAATCGATGGTTCAAGTGCTTGCTTCCAATTCTCAAACAAAAGAGATGAAATAGTAGATAAAACTGCTACGGTTGAAATTTGGATAACGGTCAAAAATAAAGTCGGATACTGATTCGTGTATTTACCTGTTAAAAGGATTTGAAGGGCAAAGCCAATTGCACAGATAAATACCAACCCATCACCAAGATTTAATCCCGATACATCGGTCATGGTTAATAGATAAAGTCCGAGTGTAGCCGTAACTACGCCAATATAAGCGTGTAAAGAAAGGCGCTTACGTAAGAGCAAGATCGTAAACAATGGGACCATCACAACACTAAGTCCTGTAATAAAGGCCGCCTTAGAGGAGGTGGTGTACGCCAAACCTAATGTCTGAAAGCCATAACCAATGAAAAGCCAAAAACCAAGTACGAGTCCTGCTCCGAGCATTTTAATGTTGAAGGTTTTTAATTGTTTGCGTTCAAATAACAATAACCACACAGCTAAAAGTATGGCTGCGATTGTGAATCGTACCGCGTTAAAGGTTAAGGGCTCCAAAAATGAAATCGCATTTTGGACGACAACAAATGTGGCACCCCAAATCAAAGCAACAAATAATAAAGAAAAATCAGCAAGAGAAGAAGATTTCATTGTGTTCCTCCCTCGGGTTTGTTGCTGCGTATTGCTTTCCGTGCAAGCTCATCAGCACTTTTATTCATCGAGGAGGGAATCCATTTCATAAAGAAGAGGTCAAACTGACTTGATAGACTTAATGCCTTCTCAAGCAATGGTTTATAGGTTTGATTCTTAACAAACTCCTTTTCTACGGCCCTATTGACAAGCTCCGAATCGGTTCGAAATGATACCGTTTTAAACCCCTTTTCATGACAGATTTCCAATGCTTTAATAAAAGAGTGGTATTCGGCCTCATGGTTCGACATGCTCCCTAAAGGAATAGAATACGAAAACACTTCTCCATTCGCTTTAATAAAGACGCCAGCTCCACTTGGACCAGGATTCCCCGCACTTGCCCCATCAATATAAACTTCAATCAAGAATCATTTCCCCTATTCATATATTGTATAATTTCAGTGTATCATAATATTTTAGATGATAACGCTAATAAAACCAGTATAAAACAACATAGCATATTTCTGAAATGAGAGGCGAATAAAGTGAAATATAAATTAGAATGGAAGTATAAACTAAAAGGAAAAGAACCGGTATCCTTTACTTCTGACTGGCTAGAGGGGGACCATGCTTTATCTACTGGAGAAGCCCTCGAAAGTTCTGGAAAGGCCATTGATATTTCTTTCGCTGATGAGATTGGTACATCCTGGTCAATCAAAGAAATGAAGAAGCTTTTAAGTGAAATTGAAGAGGAACCTCATAATCTAACGGTCTTTTTTGATGGTGGGTTTGAAAGGGAAAGCAATCAAGCAGGATTAGGGGCAATCGTGTATTACCAACAAGGGAAGAAGAAATATCGACTGCGAGCGAATCAACTTATTGAGGAACTTGACACGAATAATGAGGCCGAGTACGCAGCCTTTTACTTTGCATTGAATTTGTTAGAGGAGTTAGATGTTCACCATCTTCCATGTGATTTTAAAGGGGATTCACAGGTCGTCCTAAAGCAACTTGAAGGTGAATGGCCGTGTTATGAGGAAACGCTTAATCGTTGGTTAGATCGGATTGAAGAAAAAATGAAAAAACTGGGCATTCATCCAAGATACATCCCAATTGAACGGAAGTTAAACAAAGAAGCAGATAAATTGGCGACTCAGGCCCTAGAAGGAAAATCAATTTATAGTAAGATGCAAATCCTCTAAGAAAGGTGGAAGAAATTTTGTCTAGAAAACAGGTACTTGCAGAAGTAGAAAATCTCATCAATACTTATTGCAGTGGCTGCTTTTTAAAGCAACAGTTTAAAAAAGACTATGGAAAGCGGTATGCACACCAATTTTGCATTAAGAACTGCACCGTTGGTGAAAAAATAAGGGGATGTGGGGAAAAGTTATTGGATGAAAGGAATTTAACACGGTGAGGGAAAATAGAAGCATGGAAAAGAAGGCACCGAACAGGATTGTCTACAATCTAAATTTTTTTCTTGCTGATAATCTAAAAAAGGCTGGCACTAGGCCAGCCTCAGTTCAATCGCTTAATGATCATCTATTATAATTTCACGACGTTTGCAGCTTGAGGTCCGCGGTTTCCTTCAACGATTTCAAAAGAAACTTCTTGGCCTTCTTCTAGAGACTTATAGCCTTCTCCCTGAATAGCAGTGAAATGTACAAATACATCGTCTCCGCCTTCAACTTCGATAAAACCGAAACCCTTTTCATTATTGAACCATTTTACTTTACCGTTTTGCATGTTACTTTTTCCTCCTAAGCCTTTTCGAGACACAAATGATGTGTCAAAGTAAAAATTTTCATTTAGCAGAGATATAACTTGTTTTAAAATAATAATATATTCTGATAAATGATGCTTTTAATATACATGATGGGCCCCCGCCAGTCAAGATGACAATTCAAGAATTACCATAAAGTTCACAGATCTTTGGACAAATTGTTACCAAGGAATTAGAATAAAAATTATGATTCTCTCATACTTTTATTTAAAAGAGAAAAGGGTGAGGGGATGTACCGATTCTCAATTGACGGACGTGAATGGATCTTAAGATTTTCTCAACATCTTGAAATAGAAGAGAAAGAAAAAGAAAGCATTATCCAATCGGTGATCAATTGGCCGAAACTGAAGGGTTTTTCTCATGGTGACTCGTTCTTACTATGTGATAAAGAAATGGGAGTCATTGTATTTAACATTGAAACGGTCCCTTCATTTATCTTAACCGTATCCACAATAGTTCCCAAAGAACAGTGGTATAGGAAGAATGGGGAGCTTATTAACCCCTATAAATAAGAGGTTTTGTTGAACAAAGCGAATGGGAATGAATAAAGGCAGAGGCAGTCTGGAAAAAGCTGCTTCTTTTTATTTGTGTCTTTACCTTTTAAGATATGCTCGGCTAAAATAAGATGAGACTTTATTTTAGAATTGTGTAGGAGGAACTATGAAATTAATTATTGCGGAAAAGCCTGACCAAGGCAGGACGCTTGCCTCCGTTTTTAAAACGAGAAAACGAGAAGGGTTTATTGAGATCCTTCCAAATGAGATTTTCCCTGATGGAGCTTACGTCACATGGGCAATTGGTCATTTAACCGAACTAGCTGCTCCAGAAAAATATGATGCCTCTTGGAAAAAGTGGTCACTATCTACATTGCCGATTATTCCAGAGCAGTTCCAGTACGAGGTCGTTAAATCTAAAACAAAACAATTTTCTATCATAAAAAATTTATCCTCTGATTCAAAAATTACGGAAATTATTCATGCCGGTGATGCTGGGCGAGAAGGGGAATTGATTATCCGTAACATACTACGACTTGCACGGTGTTCAAAACCAATGAAAAGGTTATGGATTTCGTCTCTAACCCCAAAAGCTATTACTGATGGATTTCAAAGGCTCCTTAATGAATCAGAAACAAAAAACCTTTACTTTGAAGCCTATACAAGGTCATGTGCAGATTGGGTTGTGGGTATGAATGCCTCAAGGCTTTACACATTGCTTCTGCAACAGCAAGGATTTTCCGATGTCTTTTCCTTAGGACGTGTGCAGACGCCTACACTTGCGCTCATCGTGAAGCGTGAGCAAGAAATTGACCAATTTGTTTCAGAGCCGTTTTGGGAAGTTATCGCTAATTTCAATCTTAATGGTAAAAAATACAACGGAAAATGGGAGAATGACGGCGATTCAAGGATTAAGTCAAAAGAACTAGCTGAAAAGATTGCTGGTTTTTGTATGGGCAAACCAGCACAAGCTGTGGAAGTAAAATCGGAGAAAAAAGAATTTTCACCCCCGCTTTTCTATAATTTGTCTGCCATCCAAGCAGAAGCAAACAAAAGGTATAAATTTTCGCCTAAGAAGACGCTAGATGTTCTCCAAGGACTTTATCAACGCGGGATTGTATCTTATCCTCGTTCTGATTCTAGGTATGTTACTCCGGGAGAGGCGGAGGGGTTTCCTACAATTTTATCTAAGCTCCAGGCAAGTGAGGAGTATACTGAGCTTTTCCCGTTGCCCATTGAATCTATTCAGAACAACAATCGATATGTAAACGAAAAGAAAGTAACTGATCACTATGCGATTATTCCCACCGAACAAGTCCCTAACTTAAATAGGTTAACGCCGGATGAAAAAAAGCTTTATGATCTACTAGCCAGAACCCTAATCGCTGCCCATTACCCTGCATCAGTTTCAGAATACACAACAATTCGCACAAAAGTCGATGGAAGAGCTGAATTTATTTCAAAAGGAAAGGTTCAACTTGAAGAAGGCTGGCGTAAAGTTCTACCTCAAAAAGAAAAGGACAAAGAACCTGAGCTACCTAAGATTATCCAAGGAGATACAGGTGAAGTCCGGAAAGCGGAAGTGAAGGAAAGCAAAACACAGCCGCCAAAGCGTTATACAGAAGGTCAATTAATCACTTTAATGAAGACCGCTGGGAAACATATAGAAGACAAAGAATTAGAGAAAGTGCTAATGAAAACCGAAGGACTCGGGACCGAAGCCACGAGAGCGGGCATCATTACGATGCTTAAAGACAGAGGATATATTGAAATCAAAAAAAACCTCGTTTATGCCACTGCAAAAGCGAAAATCCTCATTCAAGCCTTAGGTGGACAAGTCCTAGCCTCACCTGAAATGACGGCAAAGTGGGAAAAAAGGCTAAAAGAGATAGGTCAAGGTGAAGCTTCACCAAAACAATTTATTGAACAGACAGAAAAAATGGTCGCCCATTTAGTCATGCAAACAACGGAAGCTTCAGCCTCATGGAGCTTCGAGACAGATATAAAGGATGCCTTTATACCTGGTAAAAAGAATGGAAAAAAAGTACGGAATACCAGTCTGGGGGACTGTAAATTATGTGGCGGCAGTGTTGTGGACAAAGGAAGCCTATACGGATGTTCAAACTATCAAAAAACAAAATGCTCTTTCAGCATCTCGAAGAAAATCCTTGGAAAAAACATTACACAAAAACATATTAAACAATTATTAAAGGATGGAACTACTGAGGTAATCGAAGGCTTCAAAGGGAAAGAGAAGTCTTTTAATGCTAAGCTTGCTTGGGATGAAAAAGAAGGGAAAACAAAGTTTAACTTCGCCAACAATGGGTGAAATATGGGTCAATCCTTGTCTAACTATAGCATTTATAGTAAAATTTATGTGGTCATGGAACAATATTGGAGGTTAAGGGATGCCGACACCTAGTATGGAAGATTATATTGAACAGATTTATATTTTAATTGAGGATAAAGGATATGCGAGGGTATCAGATATCGCTGAAGCATTGTCCGTCCATCCCTCCTCGGTAACTAAAATGGTTCAAAAGCTAGATAAAGATCAATATCTGGTGTATGAAAAGTATCGTGGCTTAGTGTTGACTGCTAAGGGTCAGAAGACGGGGAAACGATTAGTTTACCGTCATGAATTGCTTGAACAATTATTGAAAATAATCGGTGTGAAAGATGAGAATATCTATCAGGATGTTGAAGGGATAGAGCACCATTTAAGTTGGGATGCGATTGATCGTATCGGTGATTTAGTTCAATATTTCGAGGAAGATGAAAATAGACTTGAATCTCTTAGAGAAGTTCAACGGAAAAATGAAGATAATGAAGCATAATAAACCTAACACCTGACTGATATGTCAGGTGTTTTTTAATAGAGTTCAGGTAGTCGATTTACAAATGTGGATTCAAAACCAACAGAGGGGTCGCTGGCATCCGTTTCTGCAATATTAAATCCAGTGAGCATACCTTCCTCAGCCTCCATCAACGCTTTACGATAAGAAATGACCCTTCCTTCTGACGTTAAGAAAGAAATAATGTCTCCAGCATTATTACGATATACACCTGTTAGCTGCTCTTCTTTCAACTCTTCACTTCCCTTCTAATCCTAGTGTTTCATTTTTAGGGGGAAAATAAACGAAGTTTTAAAGTTTTATATAAAAAAAGGAGTATTCTTCAAAAAAGAATACTCCTTTGGTTCTTTCATTTCCACTCAAATGGTGTTTCTTGGTACACATAGTAATTTAGCCAATTCGAGAAAAATAAATGCGCATGAGAACGCCAACAGTTAATTGGCATTTGATTTGGGTTATCCCCAGGAAAGTAATGAGCTGGCACAGGAACGGTTAAACCACGTTCTAGGTCACGTGAGTACTCTAATGCTAACGTGTCGGTTTCGTATTCTAAATGGCCAGTTACCATAATCTGCTTGCGGTCTAAAGATTGAACAATAAAGGCCCCTGCTTCCTCAGAAGAAGCTAATAATTTTAAATCTGGTGAATGCAAGATGGCTTCTTCTGATGTACCAGTATGGCGTGAATGGGGTGCAAAAAATACATCATCAAAGCCTCGCAAAATCTTTTCCGTTTTATCAAAAATTCTGTGGGCGAAAATACCAGAACACTTCTCTGGTAGTTCTTGCTTACCAATCCCGTAATGGTGATACAAGGCAGCTTGAGCTCCCCAGCAAATATGCAGGGTCGACGTAACATTTGACTTTGTCCATTCAAAGATCTCTTTAAGTTCGTTCCAATAGCTTACTTCTTCAAAGGGAATCAATTCTACTGGTGCCCCTGTAATAATCATTCCATCAAACCTCTTGTGTCTAACTTCATCAAAGGTTGTGTAAAATTGTTCCAGGTGATATCTACTGGTGTTTTTAGATTCATATGTAGCCGTTTTTAAAAACGTGATATTAACCTGGAGTGGCGTATTGCCGAGTAAACGTAAAAATTGTGCCTCTGTTTTTTCTTTTTCAGGCATTAAATTTAAGATTAAGATATTTAATGGTCGAATATCCTGTTGACTCGCCCGATCCTCATCCATAATAAAAATATTTTCTTCTTCAAGTATCTCCCGCGCTGGCAAAAGCCTAGGAATTGTAATTGGCAATCCATACCCCTCCTTTTACATCATTTCCGTATGATTAATTATAAAGGCAGTTGTACTTTCTAGCAATTTAAGAATCCCAACTTTTTAGATAAATCGAACTTTTTGGATGAGTCAAAGACAAATGGTAAAATAACGATACTAAAAACAGGGAAGTGTGGGGATGAAATATGTTTGATCCAACAGCTTTCGATAATATTAAGGTAGTAGTCGAAGGAGCAATTTATGACAAAGACCTTGATGGGGAGTTAATGGTTACTAATCGTGAAGACTTGGTCGATTTGGCAAATTTATCACGAACATGTAACCTTGCTTTCTCAATCGTTCAATCGGACAAAAGCAAATCTTATGCGGTACTTAAACTTCAAGCGGGTCTAAAAAACCTTGCTTCAGAACTATTAGAAATGGACCATGCAAGCACATTAGCAGGTTGTATGGTTACGATTCATTTTCATTTAACTCACGGTAATGACGAGAAAATATTTTTAAACATTCAGAAAGTTTTGGAGGATATTTGGGGTAAAGGTAGAAAGATAGAACAAGCTGTAAAAATAAACCCACTAAAAAGAGCAGATACAATCGTCAACGAAGCAACCGTCCATTTCAATAGGCTCGTTCTAGAGGACCAAATAGAGGACCTAACAGAGATGATTGACTACATCGTTCTAACTTTAAAACAACTGGAAAACGTCATAAAGTAAGACAATTACATAAGTATAGTAAGAGTAGTGACAAATAACTTGCAATAATTAGTTCTTAACAGGGAAAAGGGGAAAAACTTTCTACATCTTTTTAATAGGCTGTGTTAATGTACACGTTGATTCTTCATGGTGAATAGAGCATGAATCAACTCCAAGTTACACAGTTTTTATAAGAAATTACATGTGTTAAAGGGGGAGCTACTTGTGACAAAAATAGCATGGGTTACCGATAGTACATCAATTTTAGATGAAGAACTGAAAGATCATCCAGATATTTACTTCATTCCGTTATCGATAATACTTGACGGTGAAGCCTACACGGATGGCGTTGATTTAACTGCAGAAGAGTTATATGCCAAGCTAAAAACGTTAAAAGAGCCTCCAAAAACTTCTCAGCCAGCTATAGGAGCATTTAAGGAACTCTATGAACAGTTAAGTAAGGAATATGATGAAATTATTGCTGTACTTATTTCAAAAAAGCTAAGTGGGACGATAGACTCCAGTGAGCAGGCATCCAAACTCCTTGATAAGCCCGTTACGACAATTGACTCGAAAATATTAACATACCCGCAGACTGCCCTGATAAAAAAAGGAATAGCACTAGCTGAACAGGGAGCTACCGTAGAGGAGATCAAGGGTAGGTTGGAAGAAATTTGTGAGCGCAATGAAACGTACGTATTAATAGGGAGTCTAGAACAATTGCACCGTAGTGGTCGCATGTCCAGTGCAAAGTTCTTTCTAGGCAGTGTTTTAAAGGTTAAGCCAATTATCTCAATTGAAGACGGTGCTCTAGAAGTTAGGGATAAGGCTCGGAGTGAAAAGAAGGCGAAAGAGAAAATTTTCGACCAATTCCGAAATGCATATCAGAAGAATAAGTTCAAGGAAGCGTGGTTGCTTTACGGATTGCATCCAGAAACGGCTAAGCAGTGGAAAGTAGAATTAGAAGCTGAATATAAAGAGGTTCAATTTAGTTGTTATCCACTAGGCGCAGTAATTGGTGTTCATGCTGGTGAAGACACTATCGGTATTAGTTGGTATAATGAAGAAATCTAGGTGCCATATTGATTGGCACTTTTTTATTTGCAAGTTCACGAAGGTTATAGTTTGAAGTACTATTCGTGTTAAAATAGCACGGTAGGAAGAAGGTGTTTTAATGAATGAAACAATAAAGAAAACAGAAGATTTTGTCCGAAGGGTGCTTGAAGATGAAGCAACAGGACATGATTGGTACCATATAGAAAGAGTTTGGAAAAATGCCCTCTTAATTCAGCAGAAGGAAGATGCAGGAAATCTCTTTGTGATAGAAATGGCCGCCTTGCTTCATGATATTCCTGATGAGAAGTTGAATAGTTCTGAAGAAGCTGGATGGAGGAAGTTAAATGAGTACATAAACAGTCTTGGTCTTCCAGGGTCTGTAGTATCACATATTGTTGATTGTATTGAATCTGTTTCTTTTAAAGGGGGGCGTGAAACGAATTTAAAGAGTATTGAAGCAAAAATCGTTCAAGATGCCGATCGTCTTGATGCGATAGGTGCAATTGGCGTCGCGAGAACCTTTGCTTTTGGAGGAAAAAAAGGGCAGCCTCTTTATGATCCAGAGATTGATGTTCGTACTCAGATGACGAATGAGGAGTACAGAACAGGGAAAAGTTCGTCCATTCATCATTTTTATGAAAAATTACTTAAGTTAAAAGAATTGATGAATACGGATGCCGCTCGTCAGATTGCGGAACAGAGACATGAGTTTATGGAAAATTTTCTAAAACAATTTTACAGGGAATGGAATGGTCAGGCTTGAAAATGATTTCGATTGAAAATATTACAAAGTCATATGGAGAAAAGGTTTTATTCCATGATATCAATTGTACGATTGGGGAGCGTGAGCGGGTCGGGCTAATTGGTGTAAATGGAACAGGGAAGTCCTCATTATTAAAAATAGTTGCAGGTATCGATCAGGCAGATAGCGGGGATATCGTTTCAGGGAAAGATTATCACACTAGCTTTTTATCACAGCAGCCAGATCTTGAACCTGAATTAACTGTGCTAGAGCAAGTGTTTTACGGGGAAGCACCTATTCTTAAGTTAATGAAGGAATATGAAACGACATTGTTAAGATTAGAAAATGATCCTGCAAACCCGAAAGTCCAAGATGAACTAATGAACCTACAACAACATATGGATAGTGCTGATGCATGGGATGCCAATACTGCCGCCAAAACAATACTAACGAAACTGGGTATTACTGATTTTTCTAAAAAAACTGCTGAGCTTTCTGGAGGACAAAAAAAGCGAGTTGCACTTGCTCAAGTATTAATTGAAGCACCTGATTTACTAATACTCGATGAGCCAACCAACCATCTAGACTATGAAACGGTTAAGTGGCTCGAAGAATATTTAAGTCGTTATACAGGATCATTGCTGCTTGTGACCCATGATCGTTACTTTCTTGATCGTGTGACGAATCGCATTTTTGAGTTAGATGGGGGCTCCCTTTATAGTTATAAAGGGAACTATGCAAGCTTTCTAGAAGCAAAAGCAATTAGAGAGGAAAATGAGGCAGCCACACTTGATAAGCAAAAGAATCTTTTTCGTCATGAGCTCGAATGGATTCGTAGAGGCGCAAAGGCGAGATCGACAAAACAAAAGGCAAGAATTCAACGGTTTGAAGAGCTTGAAACACAGGTTGCATCAGGAAAGACAACTGAAAAACTAGATATTTCCCTTAGTGGTAGTCGGTTAGGTAAACAGGTCCTTGAGTTAAAAGAAGCCACAAAGTCTTTTGAGGACAGAACCATTCTTCGTAACTTTGACTTACTTATTAAACCTAAAGATCGGTTAGGCATTATTGGCCGAAATGGGACAGGAAAATCAACCTTACTAAATATTCTCTCAGGTAGACTCCCACTTGACACTGGTGAACTCATTACTGGGCAGACAGTAAAGATTGCTTATTATACACAAGAAAACGAAGACTTGGATGAAAATAAACGTATGATTGAGTATCTAAAGGAGACGGCTGAAATCGTCCACACCTCTGATGGAAAAACGATTTCAGCAGCACAGATGCTTGAGAGATTCTTATTCCCTCCATTTAGTCATGGTACGCCAATTCGTAAGCTGTCTGGTGGAGAGAAACGTCGCTTATATCTTTTAAAGCTTCTAATGGAAGAACCAAATGTCCTTCTTCTTGATGAGCCTACAAATGATCTTGATACCCAGACATTGACAGTGCTAGAGGACTATCTCGAAGATTTCCCAGGTGTTGTCATCACCGTTTCCCATGACCGGTATTTCCTTGATAAAGCCGTGGATACCTTGCTTGTACTAGAGGGCGAAGGAAAAATTTCCTTGTTTTATGGCAATTATACGGATTACCTGGAAAAACAGACAGAAAAAGCTGCTCCAGTGGTCGAAGGAAAAAAAGATAAAGTAGTCGTTAATGAGGACAAACAACCCAAGAAGAAAAAACTATCCTATATGGAAAAACGAGAATGGGACGAGATTGAAGACAAAATTGCTGCAACTGAAGCAAGAATAGAAGAAATTCAAACAGAGATGGCTGGAATTGGCAGTGACTTTGAAAAAGGTCAGAACCTGATGAAGGAAGAAGCAGAGTTAAATGAACAACTCGAACAGTTAATTGAACGTTGGAGTTATTTATCTGAATTCGCTGATTAAGGTTTCTTCCTCAGGATCCGAGTGTAATAAGCAGAGTCCATGAACTCGCTATGTTCTTATGATAAAATAACTGTTAGCGAAACTATAGGGGTGGAATCATGAAAATAAAATCAATCGAACCGACTCCAAGCCCAAATACGATGAAAATCAATCTTGATGAAGAGCTTCCGATGGGGAAAAGCAATAACTATAAAAAGGAAGCGCAAGATGGGGCGCCTGAAGTTGTTCAAGAGATCCTTGAGATAGAAGGGGTAAAAGGGGTATACCATGTCGCAGATTTCCTTGCTGTAGAGCGGAATGCACGATATGACTGGAAGGTGATATTACCTGAAGTTCGCAAAGCATTTGGCCAGGAACAAGGAGGTGCAGGCGAACCTAATCCTGAAATCGACGAACATTTTGGTGAGATTAAGGTTCAGGTTCATATGTATAAAGGAGTCCCTGTGCAAATCAAATTGACAGATGGGACAGAGGAAAAGCGCTATGCTCTTCCTGAAACGTTTGCTAAAGCAGCGCTTGAGGTTCAAGGACCAGATGATAATCTTGTAATGGTTAGAAGATGGAAGGATTATGGTGTCCGCTATGGTGAGTGGGATGAAATTGGAGCTGAAATGAAAGAAGAGCTAATGGCAGCCTACCCGCCTGAAAGATTGAATACACTTATTGAGCAAGCAAAAAACCCGGGAACACAAATGACTGGGAAGGAACGTAAACAAGTCAGCTTAGCCGACTTTAATCATCCAGACTGGCGGGTTCGTTATCAGTTATTAGAACAAATGCCTGATCCAACAGTTGAGGATCTTTCTTTATTGAAAGCAGCGTTATCCGATGAAAAGGCATCGATTAGAAGACTTGCTACTGTTTATCTTGGGATGATTGAAGATAAAGCTGCACTCCCTTACCTTTACCAAGCATTGAAGGATAAAAGTGTAACTGTTCGACGAACAGCGGGGGATTGTCTCTCCGACCTGGGTCATCCCGAAGCAATGGAAGCGATGATGGAGGCACTAGAAGACTCTAGCAAGCTCGTCCGTTGGCGTGCTGCAATGTTTTTATATGAGGTCGGTGATGAACGCGCCCTTCTTGCACTAAAAAAAGCGGAGCAAGACCCGGAATTTGAAGTTAGCCTCCAAGTAAAACTAGCGATTGCTCGGATTGAACATGGAGAAGAAGCGAAGGGGTCCGTTTGGAAGCAAATGACTGAAGCAAGGAAAAATAATTAAACGAAAAAGTCTGTTTCTTATATGAGACAGGCTTTTTTTTTGTGTGGATAGGTCTTTTGAACTGTTTTTAAGAGCATTAGTGACAAAAAAACCGAATAGAGTTGAGTGTACAACGTTATTTTATATTTTATTGGGATATAATTTAGAAAGTTGTCAAAAAAATGGAAAATTAGTCGGTAAAATGAGGTTTAATTCTTAGTGAGGGTCTGTTAAGTTGAAAATGATTATATAAATAAAGGATTTTTAGATTAGGAAGCTTTGGTTAGAAAAACAAGGTGACATTCACCAGAAAAATAGTGCCAAAGGAGATTCTTATGAAAAAAAAGGAAATTTTAACTTTATTATTAGCGGGGGGAAGAGGAACAAGACTAAAGAAATTAACGGAAAAAATGGCTAAACCAGCAGTCCCTTTCGGAGGGAAATATAGAATTATTGACTTTGCTCTGAGTAATTGTCGGAATTCGGGAATGAATACGGTTGGAATCCTTACCCAGTACCAACCTCATACACTGCAAAATTATATTAGCAACGGTGAGAATTGGGAACTTAATCGCAGAGATTCAGGTATTACATTTCTTCCTCCGTTCCAATGCGATGATATGGATCGGTGGTACGAAGGGACCGCACACGCGATTGCGCAAAATCGCCAATATATCCAGTACCATAACCCTGAATTTGTTTTAGTGATCTCAGGCGATCAAATCTACAAGATGGATTACAACAAGTTACTTGATATACATAAAAGGAATGCAGCCGATGTAACCATTTCAGTAACCTATGTACCTTGGGAGGAGGCGTCAAGATATGGTGTGATGAATGTAGATTCGAAAACAAAACGTATCCTCGGCTTCGAAGAAAAGCCTCAAATTCCTCATTCAAATCTTGCATCCATGGGCATTTATATTTTCAATTGGCGCACTTTGAAGACTATTTTTGAGCAGTTTCAAGATGAACGAGATTATTTAAATGATTTTGGTAAGGACATTATCCCTTTCATGTTAAAGTCGAACTATCGTTTGTTCGCTTATGAATTCAATGGATACTGGAAGGATGTAGGTACTGTTGAAAGCTATTGGGAGGCAAATATGGATTTGCTTTCAAGAAAGAAAAATCCTCTACTTCACCAAAAGGATTGGCCTATTTTTACAGCAGACTGTTCATTGCCCCCCACCTATTTTGATGCAAACTCATCTTTTACTGAATCGCTAATAGGGGAAGGGTGTGAAATTTATGGAAAAATACAAAAATCGGTTATTTCCTATAATGTCACAATAGGTAAAGGGTCGGTGATTAAAAACTCTGTTATCTTGCCAAATACAATTATCAAAGAGAATGTGGAAATTGAAAATTCGGTCATTAATGGCAACACAGTCATTGATAGCAATCTTAAATTTAATGAATCTTTCAGCAATATCCTTCGCATCAATGACAGGAGGATCCTAAACCGACAGTAAGGTGACACACTCAAGTGGCGCGTCTAAATTGCAATCAATGGTAAAAGATAGTATGCTAACACTGCAACTAATGATAGGAGTGATATAGATGTCAATGGCTTATGAAGAATATATGAGACAAATGGTAAAGCCAATGCGTGAGGAACTAGTTCAAGCAGGCTTTAAAGAATTATTAACACCTGAAGATGTTGAAAATTATGTTGAAAATGCATCAGGTACAACCCTTGTTGTCGTAAATTCAGTATGTGGTTGTGCTGCTGGTTTAGCTCGTCCTGCTGTCAATCAGGCATTGCTTCGTGCAGAGAAAAAACCAGATAACCTTGTCACTGTATTTGCAGGGCAGGAAAAAGAAGCTACCGCGAAAATGCGTGAATACTTTACCGGAATTGAACCATCTTCACCGTCTATGGCACTCTTAAAAGGAAAAGAAGTAGTTCACTTCATCCCTCGCCATGAAATTGAAGGTAGATCAATGGAAGAAGTAATGGAAAACCTCGAGACTGCGTTTGAAACCAATTGTTAATGAAGAATTTTTAAAGAAGAAAAGGATGTCGATGACGTCCTTTTTTCTATTTGTTCTTGGGCTCATTTTACAACTATAAAAGAATGTGGGTGGCATAGAGGTGATTGTTACAACGGCCGGACGAACAACCGAAGAAATGGTTGAGCAAGCAAAGCAAACAGCACTTGCATTAGAATCAAGGTATGTTACTAGAAGAAAACGTTCCGTTCTGTCCGTCATGGAAGCTGAACAGGAAGATTGTATTGTTGTTGGGAAGGACAGACTGGAGCTCTATCCTTTAGGGGAGGAAGTCCCTTTTTTCTTTCATCCTAATTCGTCTATGTTTCGAATTAAACGGTTGTTGAAAGGTGAAAAAGATCCATTTATAGAAGCAGCTCAACTAAAGACTGGAATGAGTATCCTGGATTGTACGTTAGGACTTGCTTCTGATAGTATCGTAGCTAGTTTTGCGGTTGGAGAAACCGGAAATGTCGTCGGGATTGAGGGAAATCCGTATCTGGCCTATATTGTCAACAAAGGTTTGAAACAGTGGAACTCAGGCATAGATGTTATGAATGAGGCAATGAGAAGAATTACAATCCAACAGAATGAATCACTCGAAGTACTACGAAAGCTTAATGACAACAGTTTTGATTGTGTATACTTTGACCCAATGTTTGAGGAAACCATTCTTGAATCAGATGGAATTAGAGGGTTAACAAAATTTGCTAGAGCTGAAGGTCTTTCTATTGAAATGATGCAACAGGCTCATCGAGTGGCTCGAAAACGAATTATTTTAAAAGATCATTTTCGTAGTTTAAGGTTTGCGCAGTTTGATTTTACAGTCCATCGAAGAAAATCAGCTAAGTTCCATTTTGGGGTTATTGAAAAAAACGGAAAGTAATTTTTACATTTTCACTTTCGTTGTGATATGTAGGGATTCGGACAGACTCAGGTGAAACGCAGGAAAATCTGTCCGAAGCATTCCTAAAAGATGTTGCTGAAATTTTATGTGGTTAATTGTAAAAGAGAATTTACAATAGATTCTTCTCCGAAATTCCCTCATTAATCTGTCGCTGTTAGGTAAATAAAATATCCGAGCATGATTAAACTGATTATGGCGACTGTCCAAGTCATGCGAATTCCCCCTTTTTTTTGCTTCTGTCTTAAGACTATGTACAATCGATGTACCGTAATACTTGTATTTAAAATTTAACCTTCATGAAAAGATGGAAAACCTTTCTCCCCCCCAAAAAAAACTGTATAATATTCTTAATAGATAAACTAGAATAATAGGAACGTTTAATAGAAACATTGTACGAAAGGGGAGTCATTATGCCGTTGTGGTTGAGGAATTCACTCGTTGTTTTAATATCCATTATTACATTTGGCTTGGTTTCACCTGCACAAGCATCAGAATTACTATCAATTGATCAAAAAGATACTGACCGTACCGATACTTATGAAAACGTATCAATTCCTGCAGATCATTTAACGACGAGTCAAGAAACTCATGAAAGCTTCGTGAGTAGAATGATGAAAGAAGCAGAAGAACAATCACTTGCTAAATTTGGAACTAGGATTGGTCCTATAATAGAAGACGAATTCCGTGATATTATTCTCCCAAATATGGAGGCTGCAATCGCAACAGTTTCTGAACAATTCCCCGAAGAAGTTCTAGTAAACCTTGAAGTTACGGAAGTACCTGGCGGCGGATTTTCCGAAAAAATATTTCATATTGTAAATGAGCAAAAAAGCGATATCATTCGTTTCCATGTTCGAAGGGATAACCCTCCTCAAGAAGGATATTGGTTTAATTTCCATTACCATACGTACCATGACCAATTTCAAACGCATTATGAATTAGGTACCATCTATTGGGATAAAAATACCCCACCTAAGTGGAAAAGTTAAAGATAAAGCTGTTCTCATAAAGATAGAACGTTAAATTGGTACGGTAATTAACTCAATTAGTGATAAGAGAAAAAGAGCAATCAGTTATCGATTGCTCTTTTTCTCTTTCTTCTTGTTTGCAGATAAAGGAACAAAGATGTTAGAAGATAAAGCGCGAACACGATACTAGTAGAAACATAGACTTGCACTGGTACACTGTAAAACATCACAACAAAGAACAATGTGTAGAAAAACAAGTCTAGCAGGATTAATTTACCGGAAGTGACCACTTGCTGATACAGCTCTAGATCAGAAGCTGTAAACTGCTTGCGTTTCGATCCCGTGAAAAACATGTTATTTCACCTACTTCACTATGTACTGAACTATATGCATCAGAGTTGAAAAGTGTGAGAGGACGAAGGGTATTCCTTATTCTGTAAATTGCTAGGATAAACGGGAAAATGTAATAAATATGATATAATTTTAATAGCTTCATAATAGAACACCATTTAAAAGGGAGACGATGAGATGCGCAGGTTGAGTCAATTTTTCCTCATTGCCGTCCTCACTTTTTTACTTCCAGGTAGTTTACATGCGAATGTGAATGGAACGCCATTAAAAAACTACCCTAAACATTCATTACTATATGAAAATTTGAACCTAAACCATCTCGACTTACTTGGCGAAATTATTTTATTACCTGAAGAGTCCTTTGATTATGAAGAAGTAGCCCAAATTATCTCAAGAATTGATGCCCTTCCAGAAAAGATGTTGAGGAAAATTACAGAAGAGAGAATCTATTTAGCTCTTTTTAACGGAAAGCTCACAGACAATCCGTCTGCTCGTGATCTTCGAGGTGTGATCCCTAGGGGCTATAAATCTGATAAAACATGGGACGAGGTACCGGGAGTTGGTGGATCTAAACTAGTTTTAGCTAAAATTGGAAGTAGTGAACAAGGGTTAGGCCATAGTTCTGTTAATTTAGAGTTACATGAACTAGCTCATTCAATTGATCGTCACGTATATAAGCTGATTCGTGAAGATCCAAAATTTCTTGAAATTTGGAAAAGGGAAACCAAATATCTGTTTCCAGGAAGAGATTACTTTTTGAACTATCCGGAAGAGTATTTTGCTGAGACCTTCGCCATGTACTACCTAGGTGGGGAATATAAAGAGTTGTTACGAAAAGTTGCTCCGGAAACATATTGGTTTATGGATAGACTTGAATAAGTGATAGGAACGACAAACTGAGGTTTGTCGTTTTTTGTGTGGATTTAATGCTCTCAGTATTCTAAAATAAGATAGACTGTTTTAATTTAAAGGTGGGATTTTCTATGAAGCAATATTTAGACTTGTGTAAGCATGTACTAGAACATGGGACAAAAAAAGAAGATCGAACCGGCACGGGGACAATCAGTACCTTTGGGTATCAAATGAGATTCGATTTAAAGGAAGGATTCCCGTTAGTCACAACTAAAAAACTACATCTCAAAAGTATCATACATGAACTACTTTGGTTTCTAAGTGGAGATACAAATGTGAGATATCTCCAAGAAAATGGTGTGCGGATTTGGAATGAATGGGCAGATGAAAATGGTGAGCTCGGTCCAGTTTATGGCCATCAATGGAGGTCATGGCCGACTCCTGATGGCGGAAGTATTGACCAAATCTCTAATTTAATTCATCAAATCAAAAATAATCCTAATTCGAGAAGGTTGATTGTTAGTGCGTGGAATGTGGCGGATGTAGACGATATGGCTTTACCACCATGTCATTGCCTGTTCCAGTTCTATGTTGCCAACGGAAAACTTTCTTGTCAGCTTTACCAACGCAGTGCGGACGTTTTTTTAGGCATTCCCTTTAACATAGCTTCTTACGCACTGTTGACGATGATGATTGCCCAGGTGTGTGATCTTGAACCTGGCGAGTTCATCCATACGATGGGTGATACTCATATTTACACAAATCATCTTGAACAAGTAAAACTTCAATTAACAAGGGCCCCACGTTCGTTGCCGACAATGAAAATCAACCCAGAAGTGAAAGACATTTTCGGTTTCCGTTTTGAGGACTTTACTCTTGAAGATTATGACCCGCATCCACATATTAAAGGAGTCGTGAGTGTATGATATCATTAATTTGGGCGATGGATGAAAAACGGGTTATTGGGAGCTATAATAAGCTTCCATGGCATTTACCTGAGGATTTAAAGTTTTTTAAACGTGTTACAATGGGTCATCCGATTGCAATGGGGCGTAAAACTCATGAATCAATTGGGAAGCCGCTTCCTGGTCGTGAAAATATTATCATCACCCGTGACAGGCAATATAGGAGTGAAGGCTGTACAATTCTCCATTCAGTAGAAGAATTTTTAGACTACACAAAAAAGTTCTCTGAAGATGAAGAAGTGTTTGTAATTGGTGGAGCTGAAATCTTCAAGGATCTCATTCAACATGCAGATCGCTTGTATGTAACAATGATTCATCACCAGTTTGAGGGAGATACCCTTTTCCCTGTATTTCATATTGATGAATGGGAACTAGAATCTCGACAAATGGGTGTTAAGGATGAAAAAAATCCGTACGACTATGAATTTCTCATCTATAAACGCAAGCAAGCATAAAAAGGCAGCCCCAGGCTGTCTTTTTTATTCTTTATGGGATTTAACTATGTTGTGTTAGAACAAATTCATATAATGGCAGGTTAATAGCTTATCTTTCAGTTATAATATAGTAGGTAAAATAGGTTGAGGAGGAAGGCAATGCTACGTTTGATATTTATTTTTTTATATATGAGTGGCTATTTAGTGTATAGTATCCCAAAGCTAAGAAAAATGCAGGCCCTACCGAAGGGGATGTCTGTAAAAGAAAAAGATATCCTTATTCAGGAGACACCCAAGAAATGGTCGGAAACCATTATGAAAATGACTGGTTCAAAGGTTGAAGTTCGTGGAAATCATAATTTGCCAGATGGCCCTGTTTTAATCGTAGCCAATCATGAGGGGGATTTCGATATCCCGTTGTTGTTAGGTTTTTTAAACAAACCGTTTGGATTTATTTCAAAAATAGAAGTAAAAAAAGTGCCGGTTCTGTCAAAATGGATGGATGTGATGAACTGTGTTTATCTTGATCGAAAGGATCGGCGGCAAGCTGTGCGTTCCATTCGAGAAGGAGTTAAAATGTTAAAGGAAGGGCATAGCATATTAATTTTCCCAGAAGGGACCCGAAGCAAGGGTGGGCCAATTGAGGAGTTTAAATCAGGCAGCCTAAGACTTGCCAAGGATGCGGGTGTTCCGATTGTTCCAGTTTCAATTGAAGGAACGGCTGAAGTATTTGAGAAGAATGGGAGACTAATCAAACCCGCCAACATTACATTGACTATTTGTCCACCAATCTCTTTTGAAGAGTATCAAGAGAAAGAACTAAAAGTTGTCGCAAAAGAACTGAGAGAACTCATTATTATGAATAGAAAAGAATATAAAATTTCCTCATGATAATCCCTGTGCATTTTTTGCGCAGGGTTTTTTAATTCAGAAAGTACACAGTCTTAGCTTGAAAAATGGTTTGACGCATGTGCACTAGCGGCTACGACCTTTGGTCACCGAGTAAAAACTTCGGCTTTTGGAATTTACCACCACAACGATTGCCTCAAACACGGAACGTACCTCAGGCTCTTCATGCTCCTTTATCCTGTTCTAAAATGGCCCCTAATACTTAATAGTCTGTTCGAACTCGATGATGTTTACAGGGGCCGAATCCTTAATAAGCTTTATCTAAGTTGGAACGCTCCAGACCATCCATTACTATAGCAAAGGGCGGTTGGACTTTTCTCATTCGACGCATTAATGTGAAATGTTAAAAAACTTTCATCGATTAACGCTTTTTCATGATATAATGTACCAATTAATTATTTTATGAAACGAGGGTGCTGTATGGAACAAAAAACAGTAGCAAAAAAATGGGTGCAAGTTGAAGATATATTGATTGCCTACAGGCATCTTAAAGAAATTGTTGCCCATACACCACTACAGAAAAATGAGCGACTTTCTGAAAAATATGGGGCGAATGTTTACCTCAAAAGAGAAGACTTGCAACATGTCCGTTCTTTTAAACTAAGAGGGGCTTATTACTCAATGAAACTCTTAGGTAATCATTTAGAAAATGGGGTTGTATGTGCCAGTGCGGGAAATCATGCTCAAGGTGTAGCATTTGCATGTAGACAACTCGGAGTACGAGGGAAAATTTTCGTACCAGCTACTACTCCAAAGCAAAAGGTAAAGCAAATTGAAATGTTTGGGCGTGAATTTGTCGAGATCATTCTTGCTGGTGATTCTTTTGATGATGCATATAGTAAAGCAGTGAGCTGCGCCGAGGAAGAGGAACGTACTTTTATCCATCCGTTTGATGATGAAAAAGTCATTGCTGGACAGGGAACAGTAGCGGTTGAAGTGATGAACGATTGTGAAGAACCCGTTGACTATATTCTTGGAAGTATTGGTGGCGGGGGCTTAATGTCAGGCGTTGGAACCTACATAAAAAGTGTCTCTCCCGCAACGAAAGTAATTGGGGTAGAACCAGCAGGAGCTGCATCAATGAAGGCTTCTATCGCGAATGAAAGTGTCTTGCCACTAGAGAAAATTGATACTTTCATTGATGGAGCCGCGGTGAAATGTGTGGGTTCCAAGACTTACGAGATTTGCAATGAATTACTCGACGATATTGTGGTGGTTCCCGAAGGAAAGGTATGTACGTCAATATTGGAGCTTTATAATGAACATGCTGTTGTAGCTGAACCCGCTGGAGCTATGCCAATAGCTGCTCTTGATTACCTCAAAGATGAGATAAAAGGGAAAACTGTGGTATGTGTCATAAGTGGAGGAAATAATGATATCAGCCGGATGCAGGAAATTAAGGAACGCTCTCTTTTATTTGAAGGACTGCTTCACTACTTTATAGTGGACTTCCCTCAACGAGCAGGTGCATTACGGGAATTCCTCGATGACGTGCTCGCCCCACAAGATGATATTACTAGATTTGAATATACAAAAAAACATAATAAAGAAAGTGGCCCAGCGCTTGTAGGCATTGAACTAAAGGATAAAAATGAATATCCACGTCTAAAAGCAAGTCTTGAAAGAAAAGGCTTCTCCTTTCTCGAATTGAACAAAGATAACCAATTGTTTAATTTACTTGTTTAATAATCATAATAGAGATAAAATGTGTATTGGAATCAAGTATAAATGTTACATGTAGCAAACTAAATTTCATAATGTGAAAGTCTTATGAACATTTATTGCTTAACCACCAAAAATGTAACAAATGCACTATAATTATGGTAGATTTACAATGTGAAAGGAGATGTTGATCAATGTTATCAAACATCGGTGTTCCTGGATTAATTTTAATCCTTGTATTGGCCTTAATCATATTTGGCCCGAAAAAGCTTCCTGAGATTGGTAGAGCTTTTGGTCAAACCCTTCGTGAATTTAAAAAGTCCACTCGTGAGTTGACAAGTGATGTTATGGAAGACCTTGAAGAAGAGAAGAAAGATATTCAAAAATCATTGAAATAGGTGTAGGACGGTTCGATTTTACATCCCTCAGTCTAAAAAATGTCGCATACAAGCTACAGCGCGTGAAAAGTGCTGTAGCTTTTCTAAATACGCAACCACGTTTGGTAGGGGAGATTTATGGAAGATAAAGAACTTAATGTAGTAGATCACTTGGATGAGCTAAGAAAAAGATTGATAATCACCGTTTTTGCCTTTTTAGTCTTTTTCGTCGTGGGTTTTGTCTTTGTTGAAGAAATCTATCATTTCTTTGTTCGGGACTTGGATGTCAAACTAGTAGTTCTTGGACCAAGTGATATCGTTTGGATTTATTTTATGATTGCCACGGTGATTGCCGTAGCTGGAACAATTCCGGTGCTCGCAACACAAATATGGCTTTTCGTTAAGCCTGCTTTAAAACCGATTGAGCGAAAAATGACGCTTTCCTATATTCCGGCTTTGTTCATCCTTTTTATTGTAGGTCTTTTGTTTGGATATTTTGTCATTTTCCCAACAATTTTAAACTTTTTAGTTGAACTTAGCGGTGACATGGTAGCCACGAATTTTACAGCTGATAAGTATTTCCGTTTTATTTTGAATATGACCATACCTTTTGGTGTGCTTTTCCTAATGCCTGTAGTCGTTATGTTCCTAACTTCCTTAGGGATTATTAATCCTTATTTCCTTGCGAAAATCCGTAAATATGCTTATTTTGTGTTAGTAGTTGTTGCGGTTGTCATTTCACCGCCAGATATGATGTCTGATTTTCTTGTAACCATCCCATTGTTATTCCTATATGAAATCAGTATTAATCTTTCGAAAGTTGTCTATAGAAGAAAGCTGAAAAAGGAAAAAGAATGGGAAGAGCAAATGGGCTATGATGAGGAAAATCAAGATTAAGGATGTCTTCGGGTTATTTAAGGAAATTATCTAAAAGTTTTAAGACTAGTAAAAAGATCAGACACAAATTCAGAGTACAATAAGGTATAATATATTATGGGTAAGTAAAGCGGATAGATTTTTTGTTAGACAACTTGTTGTTCAAGTATAAGAGATGAAAAATAACGCTTTCCTCTTAAGGTGCCTACTAGGCACCTTTTATTTTATTCAAGCAACGTTTCAACAATCATGGCAGATGGATTCTTTAACGGTAAGTCTTCAATAGAAGCAAAGTACTTGGAGCAGAATCAAAGCCGAGGCATCAAGTTGAAAAAAATTGTACTTTAGAAAGGGATAGGTATGGCGAAAGTTAAAATTGTAACAGATTCTACAGTGGACTTAAGTGATGAGGATTTTCAAAAATACGGTATACATGTGGTTCCCTTAGCAATCACCATTGATGAGGAGAACTTTCTAGATCGTGTAAATATAACCCCAAGTCAATTCATGGAAAAAATGAAGAATTCTAAAGAGCTTCCGAAAAGTTCACAGCCTCCAGTAGGAGAATTTGTAAAAGTATATGAACAATATGCTGAGGAAGGTTATGAAATTCTCTCGATACATATGACGGGCGGAATGAGTGGAACTGTGGGATCTGCAGAAACTGCAGCAGGAATGGTTGCGGGTCATGTGAAGGTCATTGATTCGCGGTTTATTTCTAAGGCCCTAGCTTTTCAAGTGATAGAGGCAGCCATATTGGCTAAACAAGGGAAGAGTATGGATGAAATTGTGGCAAGACTTGATGAAATTAGAGGTCAGACCCAGCTCTTTGTTGTGGTGAATACTCTTGAGAATTTAGTTAAGGGTGGTAGGATTGGAAAAGGAAAAGCAATGATTGGTTCATTGTTAAATATTAAACCAATCGCATCACTTGAAGGCGGAGTTTATACTCCTGTTTCAAAGGCCCGAAGTCATTCACAGGTTGTTAAGTTTCTTGCACAAAAATTTGCCGAGGATGCAAAAGGGAAAATGATAAAAGGTGTTGGTCTTGTTCATGCAGATGGTTCTGAACTTGCTGAAAAATTAAAGACAGCAATCATCGAATTTACGGGCTATCGTGATATCCATATTGAAGATACAACTCCTATTGTTAGCACGCACACAGGCCCTGGTGCTATTGGATTCATGTATTACCTAGAATAATCCTCAGGGACTCGTTTTTCATAAAAGGACAGGTACCTCTAGGGTAGCACTAACTTTACCTGGAGCACTTTCTCTTCCTTAATGGAAAGACCTTTGCTAGAATGAGGATGGTATCATATTGAATTTAGTGGGGGAAAGTCATGAAAAAACAAGTGTATGCTGTATTGCTCGCAGCTATATTGGTAATGGCTGCTTGTGGACAAAAAGGGATAGAAGGGGCATTAAACTGGCCAATTGAGAATTTCAATTCAATTAATCACAATGGTGAAGACTTTTCACTTGATGATTTAAAGGGAAAGGTCTGGGTGGCAGATTTTATTTTTACAAATTGTGCGGATGTTTGTCCACCAATGACTGCGAATATGAAAAAACTGCAACAAATGGTAAACGAAGAGAAGCTTGAAGATGTGGAGTTTGTCTCTTTTAGCGTCGACCCAAAAGTGGATACTCCGGAAGTCCTTCAAGAATATGGCGAGCGCTTTTATGTTGATTTTGAAAACTGGAATATGTTAACTGGTTATACGCAGGATGAAATCGAAACCTTTGCTATGGACAACTTTAAGACATTAGTTGTTAAACCAGAGGAGGGTGATCAGGTGGTTCATCAGACATATTTCTACCTAGTGAACCAAGAAGGGGAAATTATGAAGCAATATTCTGGTTTAAATGATATCCCTTATGAGGAAATTATTAATGATATAAAAGCATTAAAATAGACCTTTTAAAGGTCTATTTTTTTGATTTGAAGTTTGCTCATTAGCAAGAGAATGTGTCAATGTAGTAAATGAATGATATAATATTATGAAAAATAATTGAAGGGTTATTTGTAAAGTCCATAAAGAGGAGAGCTTTCGTATTAATGAAGAATAAATGGAAAGTTGCATTTTTTATTTTACTCGGAGTTGTTGGAATTCTTATCGTAACCTTATTCATAATGGCTAGTACCCCATTTAATCGGCCGGAAACAGATTACAAGGATGTCGGCATTACAGAAGATGAACATGTATCGTTTTTAGTTCGAACGAATAAAGCGGATTTGAATAAAGTCATTAATCATTATCTGGTCGAAGAAGGCTTTACTGGACCGATTGAATATCAAGTATTTGTGAAAGATCATGTTGAGTTATATGGGACGGTTCCTGTTTTTGGGCAAAACTTAGAAATGCTGCTGACTTTTGAACCACAAGCACTTGAAAATGGAGATCTCTTGTTAAAACAGAAGTCGATTTCTATCGGGGCTTTGAACCTTCCTGTAACTTATGTCATGAAGATCATTCAGCAAAATTATAAGCTTCCAAACTGGGTAGTAATAGAGCCAAACAATGAAAGTATCTATGTCTCTCTACAGGAAATGGAACTTAAAAGTGATATAAAAGTCAGGGCAAATTCCTTTAATTTAAAGCGGGATGATATTTCATTCACGCTATGGGTGCCTGTGAAATAAAACCAACTAAAAGGGTGTCTCCATAGGGACACCCTTGAAATTTAGCAGTGCATAATCAACTGGTTGAAAAAAGAGCCACTAAAGGCCAGAAATCCTAACGAGGGTGGGAATCACTCCATAAAAGAATATCATTGTCTAAAATGAAACCGGTATAAGCTGTATTGGGTTCAAGCGAGAGGATTGGTAAATGGACGGTTACCTCATTTGTTCCAGATTTTCTCGCTTCAAGTTCAAGCTTCATCGGGGTAACGCCAAGATAGTTAGTAGCAGAACAGTAAGTAAGCTTAGGGAAGATTACGTCTCTTTTTTTTACGGCAATATCAATCTCTTGCTCATTAGGTGACAGATGTAGGAACCGAATTTTTGCTTCCCCTTTAGGAACTGCAGGCTGATCTTCGAAAGCTAGTAGCCTCTGATTTCGAGAATCATTAGTCGTTACCAAGGTATAATATCTTCCAGCAGCAAAATACATATTCTTTTTAAGAAGCTGTTGACTAGTTTTTCCTGCTACATTTATTTTTATTTGATGTTTGCCAGGAGGAACTAAAAGGTAATGATTCATATCGCTACAAGAATAATTGGTTATGAAAGGGGCGCCATCTAAAAAGATATCTAGTTTTTGGTTTGTTTTATCAACATGGAAAATTCTGAATTGTGCTGGTAAAAGTTGTGAATGATATGTTTTGAGAATTCCTTGTGTTTCTTTATTAAGGTTTTTTATGTGCAGCAAATAAAAATAAATATGGAGACTCGGATTTCTATATTTATAAAAATCAGCAATTTCTTGGTACATGGCCGCTTTGGATATATAATTTGGCAGGTTTTCTTTCACGGTCATATCCTTCTCCCTTACAAATAATCTTAGAATCTGTTTACATAGCCGAATTCATCTCTATATATTATGGTTGGGATGGCAGACATGTGCCCAAGAGATAAATGATTCCTTGTTATGTACTAAATATTAGCCCAAAGCAAGTAGTACACCCTTGCGAAAAAAGATAAAAAGGTTAAATCTGGTTGCTTCAGAGGAAGTAAAATTTAGGTTTGTTATGAGGATTGTTAGGCAAAATAGGATTGTGTAAAAGTCACGAGTTAACCAAAACAGTAAGGTAGGTTTGCTTTTGGCGTGAATCTGAGAAGTATTGTGCTTTTATAATTCCAACAAGCCATATTACTTGACTTTAATTGTGGGTAGTTTTAACATTACCTTTTTAAAGTCACCGAAAGGAATGTTCTTCTATGTTAAAAAAGTTATTTGGCAAAAAGGAAGTAATTAAAACCGTTCAATTATTTGCTCCAATTACTGGTAATGCTGTAACGCTTGATAAGGTTCCTGACCCTGTTTTTTCAGAAAAGATGATGGGTGATGGAATAGCGATAGATCCAACGGAAGGTTTAGCTGTGTCTCCGGTAGATGGTGAAATTGTCCAAGTGTTTCCGACTAAGCATGCCATTGGGATCCGAGCAAAAAATGGTGCAGAAATTCTAATCCATATTGGCCTTGAAACAGTCTCTCTAAACGGCGAAGGGTTCGAGACTTTTGTAAAAGAGGGCGACAAAGTAAAGGTTGGGGATAAACTTGTTTCATTTGACCTTGATATTATTAAAACAAAAGCAAAGAGCACGATAACGCCAATTATTATTACAAATACAGATCAGGCTGCATCGCTTGAAGCGAAGGCACAAGGGCAAGTTGAAAAAGGCAATACCCCAGTGCTTGAAGTGACATTTAATTAATAGTAGGAAAAAGGTGAAGTACCTATTCAGGTACTCACCTTTTTTGTTTCGAGTGATGTTGTAAAGAAATATAGGCGAATGCACAAACAGGTCAAGTACCCACGGCATAAGGTAGAAGTGTAAGAAATATAGTAAAGAGGAGAGATGTTTCATGCATCATTATGCAAATCAACCAGCACCTATGTCACCTGTTGCTGACTACGGTTATTGCGGTGGATACCCTTATGCCGGTGTTGCAGGTGTGGGGACTAACAACACATTTGTTTTAGTCGTGGTACTATTTATTTTGCTTATCATTATTGGATGTAGCTGTGGAAATTGGTAATATAGATAAAAAAAATTGTCCGGTATCTCGGACAATTTTTTTTTTGCTTATGAAACAATCAGGTACTTCATAATCTTTGATATCATAGAATTAAGAATTTGATTGACATCCCCTAGTAAAAAGCTTATATATAAATCAGAATCTTTTACAAAAATGGGTGTAATTATCCAATTAAGAGGGTTGAAAAATGAAATTTGCTACTAGGTTATATGTTGGTTTTGGTATCCTCATTATCATGATGACGATACTGCTTTTGGTTAATATTAATATTCAGAGTAAACAGTCAGAAGATGTTAAGGAGCTGGTAAAAGAGCGTTACCAAAAAATCAAACTCCTTAATGAAATCCGCGAAGATGCATTTTATGTTCATGCAGATATAGAGGGAGAATATGTTTCAGCGACTGACAATAACCTAAAATCCATTCATGAAATTATGTTTGATCTTCAGCAGAATATGGATACACTTCTTGAATTCAGTTCAGGAGAACAAGAAAAGCAGGATTTTATTAAATTGAAACTACAAATAGAAAGTTTCAAAGAGACGATTGATAAAATTGATGAGAAAAAAATTGAATTGGAAAATATAGAAGGTTCCCTTCGTATGGCTAGACAGGGGAGGGATGAGATTCTATCAAATATTACAATTTTAATAGAGAATCAAGAAACCGTTATGGACAATACTATCGAAGAAACAGAGCAAAGATTGAATGCTGCAGTGAATACTGGGATTATATCAATCGCTTTAGGAATTATTATCGGTATTGCTTTGTCCTTCTGGTCAATTAAAACGATTACTACTAGGCTAAGGAAGCTCAAGGAAGTGATGAAAAGTGTGGGAAATGGCTCGGAGCAGCTACCACGCATAATCGTAGCAAAGGATGACGAAATAGGTGAGATTGCAAATGCTTATAACGAAATGGCTGGGGAATTAGAAAGTCATGAGCGAAAAGAAAGGATCTATAAGGAAAGTATAGAAAACCAAAATGCAATAAAAACACAGCTTGCTGAGCTATCAATGCTTTCTCAAGAAATACATGACTTAAAGAGTCTTGGGCAGGAATACATTCAAGCCATTATCCCTGCTGTTAACGCTTGCTCTGGTGTGATTTACTTGAAAATAGAAAAGGAAAAACGCCCATATCTAAAAAAGCTCGCTTCCTATGCCAATGACAAGGCAAAAGAGGAAATAGAAATAGGTGAGGGTTTACTAGGACAATGTTTGCAGGATGGAAGGCCGATAAGACTTTTTGACATTCCTAAGGATTTTATTCGGATTTCCTCAGGGTTAATGGAAACAAAACCACGGAGTATGTTAATCTTGCCAATTAAGCTAGATGGAGAAATACTTGCGGTCATTGAACTCGCCAGCTTATATGATTTTACGAATACACATGAAAGCTTCCTCCAGCAAACTAGTGACCAATTAGGGAGCATTATTAATCGAATTCAAAAGCAAATGCAGGTGAGACAGCTTTTAGATGAAACCAAAACGCTGAACGATGAGCTACAAAATCAGTCGGAGGAATTACAATTACAACAAGAAGAATTAAAAACAATGAATGAAGAATTAGAGTCACAATATCGTCAGTCTGAAAAGCGGACAAGTGATTTACAGCAGGCAAAGGCGGCGCTTGAGGAGAAAACCAAACAGGTACTGCTCAGTTCGCAATACAAGTCAGAATTTCTAGCAAATATGTCTCATGAACTTCGAACGCCGCTAAATAGTCTATTAATATTAGCTCAAATCCTAGTTGAGAACAAGGAAGGAAATTTAACAGACAAGCAAACGGAATATGCTAATACGATTTATTCATCGGGAAAGGACCTCCTAGAATTAATCAACGATATATTAGATTTATCGAAAATTGAATCAGGTAAACTAGATTTCAATATAGGGGAAATTGACATAAGGGGCGTTGTAACCTTCGTTAATAACCAATTTAGTGCCCTTGCAGAAAAAAAGGGGATTGATTTTAAAGTAAGAATTGAGGAAGATGTACCTGCAATTCTTTACTCAGATGAACAGAAAATCTATCAAGTTATGAAAAATCTAGTTTCAAACGCAATAAAATTCACAGAAATAGGAAGTGTGAAATTAAGAGTATTTAAACCTATTCCAGAAAAAAACGATGTCATTGCTTTTGCTGTTAGTGACACGGGTATCGGAATATCTGATGAGAAACAAGACTTGATCTTTGAAGCGTTTCAACAGGCGGATGGTACAACCAGTCGGAGGTTTGGTGGCACTGGGTTGGGGCTTTCAATTAGTAAAGGAATGGCTGACCTTGTAGGAGGATCAATCTCAGTTGAGAGTGTTGAAGGTCAAGGAAGTACGTTTACTTTCTACTTACCTCTTAATCTCAATGAAAGTGTAGCCACAAGTAGTGCCAACCAAGAAGTTGCTGCTACAGTTGAAGAAAGTTCCTCTGCTAGTCCTGACTCTGAATTCTTATTGGTTCCGGAGGATGTTAGTAAGGGACAAGAAGATATCCTTTCTGGTAAAAGTGTTCTCTTGGTAGATGACGATATGAGGAATGTATTTGCACTGACAACTGTACTTGAGGAAGTCGGGATTAAGGTATTATTCGCTGAGAATGGTAGAGAAGCATTAATGACTTTGGAGGAGACTTCAGAGATTGATTTAATCCTTATGGATATAATGATGCCAGAGATGGATGGATATGAGGCCATAAAAAGGATACGCGCCATAAATAAGTATGAGCAATTACCAATTATTGCTTTAACGGCTAAAGCAATGAAGGATGATCGGGAAAAATGTTTGAAAGCTGGTGCCTCAGATTATATTAGCAAGCCGGTAAATCTAGAACAACTGCTATCCCTACTGAAGGTATGGTTATATAAATAGGTTCTTTTCTCAAACATTGTTGATCTTGGATAAAATAGGTTGGAATAAGCTTCGTTGATTACAAAGTAGCCTTGAATTAGGAGAAAAGAGAGTGCAAACTTCCTGCGACGTACAATAGAGTATATCTTACGTTAAAATCGCTTTTAGGATTTTAGATACAATCTTTACCGAAACAGCCTATAAAGAAGCAGGGGGTTTTAGCCATTGATAGCATTCTTAGTAATGAAAAAAATCTAATCCACAACACGAGTACAGATTTAGAAAGTGTAGAATTGGATCTATTGCTAGAAGGAATTTATCGATACTATGGGTATGATTTTAGAAATTATTCTTTATCTTCGATTCAAAGAAGGGTTTGGCATCGAATTCAAAGGGAAAAACTCGAATCTATCACTGCCCTCTTAAATAACGTTTTACATGACCCGTTGATGATGGAAAAGTTGTATCTTGATTTTTCCATCAATATTACAGAAATGTTTAGAGACCCATCCTTCTTTAAAGCGCTTAGACAAAAGGTGTTACCTAAATTAATGTATTTACCAAGTATTAGAATTTGGCATGCAGGATGTTCAACCGGTGAAGAAGCTTATTCTATGGCTATCTTACTTCATGAATTAGGAATATTGGGGAAAACGAGGATTTATGCGACGGATATGAATAATCATGTCCTTAAACAAGCAAAGCTTGGGTATTTCCCTCTTCATAAAATGAAGGACTATACTAGTAATTATGTGCATTCGGATGGGAGAAATGACTTCTCTGAATACTATACCGTCCGGGACAATCATGCTATTTTTCATCAAGAACTATCCAAGAATATTGTGTTTGCTCAACATAATTTAGTTACCGATGGGTCTTTTAATGAGTTTCATCTCATTGTATGCAGGAATGTGCTGATTTATTTTAATCGAGAATTACAAGCAAGGGTTCATCATCTATTTCTTAATAGTTTAAGTTCAAATGGATTTTTGGCTTTGGGGAACCGAGAAGGACTTTCTTTTCCAAATAATGAACAGTACTATTATCCTATTGATGATGAAGAAAGGATTTATCGGAGAATGAAAGGAGGGCAGTGAGAAAATGGATAATCAAATGGTCAATATTTTATTGGTTGATGATCGAGAAGAAAATTTACTTGCACTGGAAGCGGTTCTCACTTCCCCTAATTACCGCTTAATTAAAGCTCATTCAGGGAGTGACGCCTTGAAGTGTATCCTACGGGAAGAATTTGCGGTTATTATTATGGATGTACAAATGCCTGATATGAATGGGTTTGAAACAGCTAAAATGATACGAAAGCGAGAGAAATCGAAGGATGTCCCAATTATCTTTGTGACTGCGTTAAGTCAGACCAATGAAAACGTGATGCAAGGCTACTCGGTGGGAGCAATTGATTATATCATTAAACCATTTGATCCCACTATTTTGAAATGCAAAGTGAATGGATTTGTATCCTTATTCTTAAATCAGAAAAAAGTAGAAGAACAAGCTAAAATTATTATTGCTAGAACAAGGGAATTAGAGGAAGCAAATCAAGCATTAAAGAAAAATGAAGAAATGCTCGAAGCACTTGTTATCAAAAGGACAGATGAATTAACTACCATTAATCATAAACTATTGGAGAGTGAAGAAAAGTATCGTAGGTTGGTTGAGGAATCTCCAGAAGCCATTATTTTAACAAAGCAAAGTCATGAAAAACCTACATTTGTTAACCAAACAGCTGTTAAACTGTTAAAGGCTGCATCAAAAGAAGAGGTTCAAAATCGTTCATTATTTGATTATGTCCACCCTGAAGATCATAACAAAGTTCGAAGGATATTCTTAGAAAATAGGGAAGGGCATAATATCTATGAATGTCGGATTCTTACCTTGAATGAGGAAATCCTTCATGTCGAAGTCAAAAGCATCCCATTTGATTATCAAGGTGAACCCTGTTTACATATTTTAGTGAGAGATATTACAGAGTTAAAGCAAAGTCGAGAATATATGCACCAAACGGAAAAATTAACGGTTGTCGGAGAGCTTGCTGCGGGTATTGCCCATGAGATTCGCAATCCCTTGACCAGTTTAAAAGGGTTTACGCAATTATTGGGAGATAAGATTGATTCCAATCAAGATTATATGGATATCATGATTACAGAAATTGAACGGATTAATACAATTGTGAGTGAACTTCTGTTATTAGCAAAACCGAGAAAATTAGACTTTAAGGAACTTAACATTGGAATAGTGCTAAAGAAAATCATTACGCTTATGGAAGCCCAAGCAAATCTATATGGGGTTAAAATTAAGTGCAATGATTGTGAGGAGATTCCTTCATTTATCATTCACGGAGAGGAAAACAAACTCAAACAAGTCTTTATCAATCTTTTGAAAAATGCAATTGAGGCAATGCAAGAAGGTGGCGAAATTACGATTTCGGTTCAAAGACGTGAAAAGGACGTTGAAATTAAATTTATCGATGGTGGGAGTGGAATAGCTCCTGAGGTTCTTTCCAAAATTGGACAACCATTTTTTACAACGAAAGAAAAAGGGACAGGCTTAGGATTGATGGTATGTTATAGCATCGTTGAGAGCCATCAGGGAAAAATGGACATTGATAGTAAAAGTGGTGAAGGAACAACTGTATCCATTTTGCTGCCACTCTATCAAACTAAAGAAAATGAAATAGAATATACGACATAATCATCTAGTCGCATGTTTTTTATCAAAAGACACTGGAAAGGAAAAGAAATGATCCCACAAAGATTAAAACCTGGTGACGAAATTAGAATTATTGCTCCCTCAACAAGTATGGCACTTGTTAAGGGAAAACAAATCGATATTGCCATGAATCGCCTAAGTGACCTAGGGTTTCATGTAACATTTGGGAGACACTGTGAAAATCATGATGAATTTTTTAGTACCTCTATCGAAGACCGGATTAGTGATTTGCATGAGGCTTTTGCAAATCGGAATGTTAAAGCGGTATTAACCTCGATAGGTGGCTATAATTCCAATCAGCTTTTAGCTTATATTGATTATCAACTAATCGCGGAGAATCCGAAAATCCTTTGTGGCTATAGTGATATTACTTCGCTCCTTTTGGCTATTTATCATAAAACGGGTCTTATTACCTATTCAGGCCCTCATTTTTCTAGCTTTGGGATGAAACATGGCTTTGAATACACATTAAGATATTTTTTAGAAGCTGTTACGAATGATGCTCCATTTGACATTGAACCGTCAGAACAGTGGTCAGATGACGCATGGTTTTTAGAGCAAGATCAAAGGACCTTTGTTCAAAATGATGGTTATACGATTCTACAGGAGGGGAGTGCAACAGGTAACCTGATTGGAGGAAACCTTTCGACAATCAACCTTCTTCAAGGAACTGAATATATGCCATCATTAGCAAACAGCATTCTCTTTATTGAGGATGATGAAGAGACGCACGCAAGAATTTTTGAGCGACAACTTCAATCCCTCCTTCATCAACCAGAGGCTAAGGGAATCCGTGCGATTTTAATTGGAAGGTTTCAAAACAACTCGCAAAT
Organism: Mesobacillus maritimus; assembly: GCF_019749255.1. Taxonomy (GTDB): domain Bacteria; phylum Bacillota; class Bacilli; order Bacillales; family Cytobacillaceae; genus Mesobacillus_B; species Mesobacillus_B maritimus_A. The sequence continues at coordinate 419,367 of NZ_JACWFH010000008.1, forward strand.
AACTGAACCCGCATTGGAGAAAATCATAGCAACTAAACAGGAACTTCGTGGAATCCCTGTCATTGCAAATGTAAATATAGGTCATGTTCATCCATTTGCAACAATTCCAATAGGGTCACAAGCATCCATTACTGCGGTTGGCAATCATATTGAAATAAGTATTGATCAAAGTAAAATATAGGAATAATGATGAACTGGTACCTAGGAAGGGGTGCCAGTTTTTATTTGTTCTGACTTCCTGAAAGGGGGCAAGCCTACTGGTTTTTACGGTAAATTCAATAACAATCATTAAGAAAGATTTCTACTCTCTTCTCATATAAATTAGAGAACAACTATATAGGTTTAGCATGTTTTCTAGGGAAGCGGAGTGAGATAAATGGGTCGAACCTATTTGATTAAGCCAGATTTGGATGAAGACTACCCGGTAATTGATTACGGCAAGGGGGTATATTTATTTGATGTTGCCGGCAAACGATATCTTGATGCCTCCTCTGGTGCTGTCACGGCTAATATTGGCCATGGTGTCGAAGAAATTAATGAAGCCATGATGGAACAAGCTAAAAAAGTTTCGTTTGTTTACAGATCGCAATTCACTAGTAAGGCAGCTGAAAAACTTGCAGAGAAAATAGCCTTAACCATGCCAGGTGACCTGAATTGGAGTTTCTTTGTGAACAGTGGGTCGGAAGCGACGGAGACTGCTATGAAGATCGCCATTCAGTACTGGCAAGAAAAGGGGCGTCCACTTAAAACCAAAATACTTTCTAGATGGGTTAGCTATCATGGAATTACGATTGGTGCTTTATCAATGTCAGGTCATCCTGCCCGAAGATCTAGGTTTGTGCCACTATTAGCAGACTTTCCTGTGGTTTCGCCACCCTACTGTTATCGATGTCCATACAATAAAAACCCTAGAAACTGTAGCTATGAATGTGCTAAGGAATTGGATGTAGCTTTTAGAAGGATTGGACCTGAGTCTATCGCTGGTTTTATTGCAGAACCAATTGTCGGGGCTGCTGGAGGAGCGATAACTCCACCTAAGGATTATTATAAAATCATAAAAGAGATTTGTGAGAAGCATGATATTTTATTTATTGCGGATGAAGTCATGACGGGGTTTGGCCGAACCGGAACCATGTTAGCAAGCGAGCATTGGGGGATTGTTCCTGACATTGTCTCCCTTGGGAAAGGAATGGGGGCTGGTTATGCCCCTATTGCTGCAACACTTGTAACGGAAAGGGTTATGGAACCAATAAGGAAAGGCTCTAAAGTAATCATGAGCGGACATACCTTAAGTGCAAATCCGCAATCTTCAGCGGTTGCACTTAGTGTATTGGAGTATTTGGAAAAAAACAACGTTATAGATGACGTTGATGCAAAAGGAACCTATTTAAAAAATCTACTTGAAAAATTAAAGATTGTTTTTCCATTTATTGGGGATGTAAGAGGGATGGGGTTGTTAATTGGAATAGAGTTTGTTCGGAATCCCAAAACAAAGCAGTCCTTTGCAAGTGAGTTGAATATGACGGAAAAGATAGTAAGAGCAGCAAAGGATGTGGGTCTTTTGCTTTATCCTGCTACAGCAGGGGAGGATGGGAAAAGTGGAGATGCGATTATCATTTCTCCCCCCCTTATCGTCACGAAGCGGGAAATAGAGGAGCTTGTAAGCTTGTTTAAAATGGCCCTTACAAAAGTAAAACAAGAATTAGAAACAGAAGGGGTAAACACAGAATGGTAGAGTTGCAAAATCCTTTTAAGAAGATTACTTCATTGGATGTGGCACTCGAACAGCTTCACGATGGCATGACCATTATGTTTGGTGGTTTTGGGGGTGTAGGGTCGCCACCAACTTTAATAGAAGGAATGATTGCTAAGAATTTAACGGACTTGACCTTAATAGGGAATGATACCGGATTTCCTCAAATCGGCATTGGAAAAATAGTAAGTCAAGGGAGAGTAAGAAAAATCATTGCCTCCCATATCGGGTCAAACCCTATCGCAGGTAGGCTAATGAACGAAGGACGGTTAGAAGTTGAATTCTCACCTCAAGGAACCCTTGTCGAAAGAATCCGGGCCGGGGGGATGGGATTAGGAGCTATACTATCAGATGTAGGGATTGACAACGAGATAGTCTCTGCGGGGAAAAAACGAATAGAGTTAAATGGTAGGACATATTTAGTGGAACCAGCTTTAACTGCTCAAGTCTCAATTGTCTATGCAAAGAAGGCGGACCCCTATGGCAACCTAATCTATGATAAAAGTGCTAGGAATACGAATCCACTCGTAGCAATGGCAGGAAATTTCACGATTGCAGAGGTAGAGGAAATTGTCCCTCTTGGGAGTCTAAGTCCAGAGGAAATCGTAACTCCAGGAGTTTTTGTCGATATGATCATACTCTCAAGTGGAGTGAACTGGAAATGGGCATGGGAGTAGAAATAGACACCGGTTGAGTAGGAGGCGCAGATTATGGGCTTGAACCTGGATGTTCGGAACAAGATGGCGAAACGGGCAGCTGAGGAAATAACTGACGGAATGGTTGTTAATCTCGGAATTGGTATCCCTTCTCTTGTTCCCAATCATCTTCCGGAAACGATGACGGTCATGTTCCATGCAGAAAATGGAATCCTTGGGATGGGTCCATCTCCTGCTACAGGCAAAGAAGACGGAAATCTATGTAATGCAGGTGGTTTTCCAGTTACGGTTGTTCCAGGAGCTTCTTACTTTGACAGTGTGACAGCCTTTGGCATGATTCGTCGAGGAAAAATTGATGTTTCTATTCTTGGTTCTTTACAAGTAAGTAGTACAGGAGATTTAGCAAACTGGATTATTCCAGGAAAAAAGGTGCCAGGAATGGGCGGCGCCATGGAGTTGGCATCAAAAGCGAACAAGTTAATTGTTTTAATGAACCACACAGATAAAACAGGGAGACCGAAAATCTTAGAAAAATGCACGCTTCCTCTTACTGCGAAAAAATGCGTGGATTTAATCATAACTGAGTTGGCAGTATTTGAGATTGTCAATGAGAAGCTTATGTTAATTCAGCACTTTCATACCACCACTGTTGATGAAATTATCTCTAAAACGGCATGTGATATTTTAATAGCGGAAAACTTAAAAGTCATTGACTTTTAAGTTTCAAGATATAGTTCTGGTGGAAAAACATATGTGTTTTCAGTTTAACAACAAATCTTTAGGAAACAGCCTAAGTTAATAGATAGATAGGAGGCAACTGTGTGGAGGAGGAGAAAAGAAAGGTAAGAGAATATATTTTGCGTCATCAGAGTAAGGGAGTAAGATACCTACAGAGGGTGGTTCAGGAAGGGAGTATCCGAGGACAGGAGAGCAGTGCGCAGGCTATTATCATTGAGAAATGTCGTGAACTCGGGATGACGATGGACATTTGGGAGATTGGGGGAGAATCGTTAACGAACCACCCAGTCTTTTGCTCAGATCGGAACGACTTTAAAGGGAATCCGAATGCTGTGGGTATTTTAAAAGGAGCCGGAGGGGGGAGATCCCTTATTCTAAATGGCCATATCGATGTTGTTCCAGTCGGGGATTTAAATTCATGGGAACATGATCCTTTCAGTGGCCATGTAGAGAGTGGAAAACTATATGGTCGAGGATCAACGGACATGAAGGGTGGCACGATTTCTCTACTACTTGCATTAGAAGCGATTATTAATAGTGGAATTACCTTAAAGGGCGATGTCATTTTTCAAAGTGTGATAGAGGAAGAAAGTGGAGGGGCCGGAACACTAGCAGCAGTTCTGAGAGGCTACAAAGCAGACGGTGCAATTATTCCTGAACCAACCAATATGAAATTTTTCCCGAAACAACAAGGTTCAATGTGGTTCAGAATTAAAGTGAAAGGAAAGCAAGCGCATGGTGGAACAAGGTATGAAGGGGTCAGTGCCATCGAGAAGGCAGAAATCTTATTACAAGAAATAAGAAATTTGGAGAATAAAAGAAACAGTAGAATCACAGATTCACTTTTTTCAAGTATTCCAATTCCTATTCCAATCAATATTGGCAAATTTAGTAGTGGAAGTTGGCCATCCTCAGTTCCAGATATAGCCATTATCGAGGGAAGGATGGGCGTAGCACCAGACGAAACGATGGAACATGCGAAACAAGAACTGGAGCAGGCTTTACAGGAGACTTCAAACGGGGATTCTTGGCTTAAGGAGAACCCTCCAATTGTGGAATGGTTCGGAGCAAGCTGGCTTCCCGGAGATTTAGAAATCCATCATGATTTAGTGAGGGTCTTGAGTGAAAGTTTTACTGAAGTGAAATCCATTAGTCCGATTATTGAAGCTTCACCTTGGGCAACCGATGGGGGGATACTAAATAAGGTTGGTGGTGTCCCCGTTGTTGTTTTTGGCCCAGGTGTTACCAAGATGGCGCATGATGCCAATGAGTATATTGAACTTAAGGATGTATTTGAAGCGGCTGAAATCATTGCGATTGCGATTATGAAATGGTGTGGAACAGAATAAGGTGTGGCTACTATTTTCCACCTGCTAACACGGGTAACCAACTTAAGAGTATCTATTTGGTATGAATATATTAGTTGAACTTTCGAGACAGCCTGGTACATCCATAGATACCAGGCTTTTGAAAGGGGTGAAACCATGGAGGAAAGTAAAAGTATTAAGAAACAACACGCTGATTTCACAATGGAAGTATTTCTAGATCCATATAACCGTAGAGTAAGAATTGATGATTATCAAGGAAATATCGATAAAATCATTGCTGAGAGTGATATCCTTGCAAAAGAAAACAATGCTGAAAAATTAATTGTGAAATCAAGGATGGAACACTTTGGCATATTTTTGGAAAAGGGATTCAGGTGTGAAGGGCGAATTGAAGGCTATTTCCTTGGTTCAGATTGTTTGTTTTTCACAAAGTTTTATTCCGTCCAACGAAAAGAAACCAACCATTGGCTTAAGGAAGAAGCCATTATGCACAGTGTTTCTCTATTAGAGAGTCAATCAAACTATGTTCATCCACCGACACAGTATACGCTGAAAAAAATGGAGGAGAAGGATGCAAGTAGGCTTGCGAAACTTTATCAGCAGGTTTTCCAAATCTATCCGACACCGTTAAATGAGTCAAATTATATAAGAAAAACGATGAAGGAGGGCACTATTTACTATGGCTTTGAGTATGACGGGACGATTGTCAGTGCAGCCTCTGCTGAAGTTAATATTTTTTATAAAAATGCCGAATTGACTGATTGTGCGACTCTAACAGAACATCGAAAATACGGATTAATGAAGGTTTTGCTTATCAGGCTTGAAAAGGAGCTGAAGGAGAAGGGGATTTATTGTTCCTATTCAATTGCAAGGTCTCTTTCGTTTGGAATGAATGCTGCCTTGCAACAGCTTGGTTATCGATATCAGGGAAGGCTAATCAACAATTGTTATATATTTGATAAGTTGGAAGACATGAATATTTGGGTTAAAGACTTATCTTTGAATAGTTAATAAGGTCCATAAGAAAAAGCACTCTTTGTGAGTGCTCAGTGAGCTATTTTGCAATTGGATCTCGAGGTTAGACTTTAATATTACTGGGAAGGGAATAATGCCACACTCCGTTAATGAAATCCTTGTTAACCTTTTTTTGTATCTCTAAATAATCCAAATGGCTAACTACTTCTGAGACAACAAGTGGAAATTGTTCATAGTAAGTCTTTTTATAATAGGTTTCAGCAAGGTCATTTACCGTTGCTATTCCATTTTGAATTAACTTGAGAAATCGATGTGCTTTGTCCTCAATTCGTTCCAACCTTTTTGCGATTAAATCATTTGGATTCTCAATCATATCTCCGTGGCCAGAAAAAACGATAGCAGCTTGAAGGGAAGAACATTGTATTAAGGAGTCTCTTTGCTGCACAAGACTATAAAGTCGATTCCCATTCTCATCTGGTTCAATAAATGCATTGCTTGAAATATGCTCAAGTAACAAATCTCCAGAAAATAGCCAATTCCTTTTTTTATCCCAAAATGCGATGTGATCAGGCGCATGTCCGGGTATTTCTAGCACATTATAATGTAAAAAATGTGGATTTTTGATTTCCTTAATATCAGTTTGAATCGCTTGATGTTTATTTTTCTTGATCGATTTTCTTAGATATTGGATTTGTTTATCACCAAGTTCACCACAACCCATCTCTTTATATACGTTATCATAAAAGCTTATTCTGTTTTCCAAGAACTGAGGATCTCTTTTTAGGCGTGGAACCGAAAGAGGCGATGCAAAAACGGGAATTGGGTGTAAGGATACGATTCGATTTACTAACCCAACGTGGTCAAAATGGTGATGCGTGAGGATAATTTCTGTTATATCCTCTAACCTTAGATCGTTCTTTTCCAATTCTAATTGCAGTGCATTCCAACATGTTTCATCGTCAAGTCCTGCATCTATTAACGAAAGACCATTTTCGTGTTTTACTAAAAAGAAATTTATTGTTTTTAAATTTTGAGCAGGGACAATGATTGGATAAACGTCGCATCCATCTTTACTATAATGGTCCAAATTCTACACCTCTTTTTTAAAGTACATTGTTGTTTTTCATGCGTTAATTGGAGTGGAAGTCACAATGACTCCTGCGGGAGTACATTGTGACTACATTTCCTTTTTGCTACCTGGCACTGTCCGTACTTTAACCTTATCGGACTCAGATTACGTTTTTCAATCTGTTGCTGTCCGAACCCAACTCTTATTCGGACTCAGATTACGTTTTTCAATCTGTTGCTGTCCGAACCCAACTCGCATTCGGACTCAGATTACGTTTTTCAATCAGTTGGTGTCCGAACACAACTCGCATTCGGACTCAGATTTCGTTTTTCAATCTGTTGCTGTCCGAACGCAACTCTCATTCGGACTCAGATTACGTTTTTTAATCTGTTGCTGTCCGAACACAACCTTCATTCGGACTCAGATTCCGTTTTTCAATCTGGTGCTGTCCGAACACATCCTTCATTCGGACTCAGATTCCGTTTTTTCAATCTGTTGCTGTCCGAACGCAACTCTCATTCGGACTCAGATTTCGTTTTTCAATCTGTTGCTGTCCGAACGCAACTCTCATTCAGACTCAGATTTCGTTTCTTAATCTGTTGCTGTCCGAACACAACTCTCATTCGGACTCACTTTCCGTTTTTCTCCCTGGTCCGGACAAAACCCAGTACGGGGGCAGGGGAGACACCGCCGGCGCTTGTGCGCCAGGCACGCCCGGGGAAAGCTTACACGCCTGGTGCTTAAATCAACACACACCTTTAACACAGCCATTTTATTAAAGTATGGCTTTAGTTTAGAAAATTCATAATTTTATAATACATGATATCATACCTTGTACCAACTATTTAATTTCCTTCTGTAAAGACTATATCTGTTTTTAACCTTAAATTTAGGGTCTAAAAACCAATAAACTGCCGATTTCTTAGCAATAGGTGCCGATTTATCGGCACACTTATGATTAAGGAAAGGGAGGTGAGACAGTGGATAGGATTCCTATAATGACTGAGGAGTTTCTTGGTGCCATTCTAGGAAGCATTGATGAGGCCATCCATGCAGTCAATACAGATGGAATTACGATTTATTATAATGAAGTAGCCGCAAAGCATGATGGTTTAGAAAAGCAGGAAGTATTAGGCAAACCTCTTTTAAGTGTTTTTCCCTCTTTAAATGAAAAATCGAGTACACTTCTAAACGTCTTAAAGAGTAGAGAACCGTTGTATAATAAAACTCAAACCTTTGTAAATCTGCACGGGAAACGGATTGAGACAGTCAATACAACACTCCCTATTGTTGTGAATGACCAGATTATGGGGGCAGTTGAGATTGCTAAGGATTACACGAGGTTGAAGGAGTTAGCAGAGAAACTTGTTGATATCCAAAGGAGCATTAAACCAGTAACCGTAAAAAACGACGGGCAACAGGCAAGCTATACATTCGAAGATCTCCTCACGAAAAATGAAAACTTTAATCAAACAAAGAAAAGAGCTGAAAAACTTGCTCCATCTTCTTCTCCTATTTTGATATTCGGGGAAAGCGGAACGGGGAAGGAATTGTTTGTTCACGCGATTCATCAAGCTTCAAAACGTTGTAACGGACCATTCGTTGCGCAAAATTGTGCAGCGATTCCTGAAAGTCTCTTGGAAAGTATCCTATTTGGAACATCCAAAGGGGGATACACAGATGCAGTTGATCGACCCGGTTTGTTTGAACTTGCAGACGGAGGAACGCTATTTCTTGATGAGTTGCATGCCATGCCAATGTTACTTCAGGCAAAGTTATTACGAGTGCTTGAAGATGGGGTGATCAGAAGAGTAGGTGGTTTAAGTGTGCAAAAGGTTAATGTCCGTGTAATCTCTGCTATGAATATCGACCCACAAAAAGCACTCCGGGAAAAGCAGTTAAGGGAGGACTTATTTTACCGGCTGAATGTTCTCACATTTGAGTTAATACCACTAAGACAAAGGCAAGAGGATATTCTGTTTTTAGCAGCTAAATTCATTCATACTTTCAATCACCAAATGGGGAAGAACGTCGTAGGATTAACGGAAGAGACTGCAAGACTATTCAAGTCACATACCTGGCCAGGGAATGTTCGTGAGTTAAAGCATACGGTAGAATATATGATGAGTGTCAGTGAAACAGAGGTCTTGTCTCTAGCCCATTTGCCTCCAATGTTAAAGAAATCCTTATCTTCTCTCTCGCATCAGAGAAGCAATTTAAAACAGCAGCTAAAACAATATGAGAATAAGTTAATTGAAGCTGCCTTAATCGAAAGTGAGGGAAATGTCCAAAAAGCAGCACGTATTCTTGGTATTCCAAGGCAAACGCTGCAGTACAAATTAAAAAAGTAACACAGCCTGCCGAAATTTTAGCAGGCTATTTTTATTGGAAACTTAGCGTTATTCCCTAATGGTTTCATTCTGCTAATCCCCCTTCCAGTTGTTCCCTTTGGCATAATAATTGCATATTAGATAATTAAATAGGTTTGAGGGGGATTTCACATGAAATCATTTGTATATAAACCTTCTCGTCATTGGAAGGATATTGAGTTATGGAAGAATGTCACAGAAGAGCAATGGAATGATTGGCTATGGCAACTAACGAATACGATAAGAACCTTGGAGGATTTAAAAAAGGTGATTAATCTGACTCCAGAAGAAGAAGAAGGAGTCAGAATTTCTACAAAGACAATCCCACTTAATATCACGCCTTATTATGCCTCTTTAATGGATCCGGATGATCCCCGCTGTCCAGTACGGATGCAGTCGGTTCCAATTGGAAAAGAGATATTAAAAACAAAATATGACTTGGAAGATCCGTTGCATGAAGATGAGGATTCCCCAGTTGCGGGTCTAACCCATCGCTATCCAGACAGAGTGCTGTTCCTGGTTACGAATCAATGCTCTATGTATTGCCGTTATTGTACGAGAAGAAGGTTTTCAGGCCAAATCGGTATGGGAGTTCCGAAAAAACAATTGGATGCGGCAATAAATTATATCAAAAATACGGAAGAAGTAAGAGACGTGCTCATTTCAGGTGGAGATGGGTTACTCATAAATGATACTATTCTTGAATATATTTTGAAGAACCTTAGAGAAATTGACCATGTTGAAATAATCCGAATAGGAACAAGGGCTCCTGTTGTGTTTCCCCAACGAATTACTGAAAATCTCTGCAATATTTTGAAAAAATACCATCCAGTTTGGCTTAATACGCATTTTAACACCTCAATTGAAATTACCGAAGAATCTAAGAAGGCTTGTGAGATGTTAGCCAATGCTGGTGTTCCTGTTGGCAATCAGGCGGTCATACTTGCTGGTATCAACGATAGTGTAGCTATTATGAAAAAGCTCATGCATGACTTAGTAAAGATTCGGGTTCGTCCATATTATATTTATCAATGTGATTTGTCTGAAGGGATTGGCCACTTTCGTGCTCCTGTTTCAAAAGGCCTCGAAATCATCGAAGGACTACGAGGACATACGAGTGGGTATGCAGTCCCGACTTTTGTCGTTGATGCACCAGGTGGCGGTGGGAAAATTGCGCTTCAACCAAATTATTTAATATCTCAGAGTCCGGATAAGGTTGTTCTGCGTAATTTTGAAGGGGTAATCACTTCTTACCCTGAGCCGGAAAACTATGTTCCAGGGCGTGCAGAAGAATATTATAAAAAAATCTATCCTGATTATGAAAAGAAAAAATCAAATGTTGGGATTGCCGCCGTAATAAACGATAGCAAATTTAATTTAATACCAGATGATCTGCAGCGGCTTGATAGACGACAAAAATATGAAACTGATCCGTCTCGTTCCTCATTAAAAGATAAGCGTGAAAAACGTGATCAATTGAAGGAAAGGAAGTTTCAGGCCGAACAAAAGAAAAGTACTTCTCAGCAGCAAAGCAAACCTTCTGAAGGGTTAAAGTCAAATGAGTAAGGGGATTGGGGTTAACGTATCGTGCGAATGGTGTCTAAGTGAAGCAGAAATGGGGGAGAACACCGTATATTGGGAGCTGCCAGATGGCACGAGAGCTGTGGAAATTACAAATGTACCATCCATAATCTGTTCAGCTTGTGGGATGGTTTATCCACCCGATGAGGTAACGAAAGAAATTGAGGATCAGTTACTCTTAGTTGATACAAAAAAGATCACTAAAACCATAATGTATACAGATTTACTATCATTACCGAGGCTTTTGAAGCGGAATTATTTTGATTTCACCTCTTGAAATATTCCAAGTAAAAATAACGTAACAAAGCACACATTTGTTGTGTGCTTTTAATTGCTTTTCACCTATTTCCTTTTAGAAATACCGATTAGTACCTGAGTGATCGTTGCAAGAATTGGGAGTTCTAGCAATGGACCAATAACCAAAGTTAAAGAGATTAATGGTTGTTCTGGAAATGCGGTCATCGCCATCGCTAATGCGATTGGTGAATTCCTTGCTAAAGTAGTAAGACTTAAGCTAACTCTGTCGGTTTTTGAAAATTGCATCCATTTCCCCATTTTTTGACCAACAAAAAGGTTCACAAAGAAAAATAATAAAATGGGAATACTGATTTGCCACAATAAGTCTAGATGATCCAGCAATAGCTTCCCTTGTGAAGCAAACATAGCTACGATTGCAACGCTAAGGAAAATCATCGGGAACATGCTAAGTTTGACTACAATTATTTCCTTTAACTGAGGCTGACTTCTTAATAATCTTTTAGTCAGTATAGTTAAAGTCAATGGGATTAATAGAACGAACAAAATACTTTCCAAAAGAAAATTCAACTGAATAACTTCAGTAGTTCCACCAAAGATTAGAAGATAAACAGGTAGCAATATCACTTGTAGAATTAAATTTAATGGTAGAATTGCTGCTGATAATGAAACATTTCCTTTTGCAATTCCTGTAAAGATTAAATACCAATCTGTACAAGGCGTGACCAATAGCATGATAAATCCTATGTATAATGCTGGCTGATCACCTAAAAACAGCATTGCAAGTAACCAAGCAATAAAAGGTGTCCAAATGAAGTTTATAGTGATTGATGTGAGTGTAAACCTCTTATTTTTAAATGCTTTCTTCAAGTCTTCTAGTGGGATTTGTAAGAAAGAAATATATAACATGGCCATAAGTAAAGGAATAATGAAGCTTTCTGCATTCTCTCTAATCATTTGAATTTGGCCAAGACTTATTCCAATAATACCTGCAAGAAGAATAATAAAAGGATATAACTTCTCAAATAAACTCAGTTAAAATCACACCTTACCAAATTAATAAAACACAGATAATCTTATCATAATTTGATGTGTACAGGTGCAGGTTTCATAGTCAAAAAGAAATCATAAAAACATTCTTTTGAAAAGTGGAGTTAAAAAAACACCTTGTAAAAAGGTGTTTTTTTGAATGAAATCTATTTTGTTTCTTTAAAGACTATAAGGATAGGTTTTTAGTGTCTTGGTTTGTAAGAGGCAAAGAAATGACTTTTCCGCCAATCTGAACATGGATGGTGTCTTTAAAAATTGCTTTAACAATTCCTTTAAGAGAAATAGTCGAATCGACAGATAAGTTATTTTTTTCTTGGTTTTCTGCTTTCATCTGTTATCACCTTCCATTGGTTTTTATTTAAACTTATCAACTAAATAGCTGGTTTCAAGTTTTGTTTATCAAACATGAAGCGTAGTTCAAGTATTCCACATGAATAACCGGATGTCAACGGAAAAACACTGTGAATAAGGGTAATAATTTTTTGATTTATAAGCACTTTTTGGGCTTAATAATGAGAACCTTTATTGCGGAATGTTTTATATCATTTTGAATAGAAAAAATGCCTTCACAAATACTAAAATGGTAAATTGAAATTAAGTAAATGAGGGTTAATCATGAAGAAATACATGACCTTGACAGCTTTCAGTGTGTTGGTTATCACGTTTAGTGTTATTTTTATTACCAACCCTTTATCAAGTAGTTCATCAAATATAGGTAGTGCAGAGACAAGAACAATAAAACCAAAGAAGAGTGCCCACTTTAATGTACGATTACAAGCGAATATACCCTATTACAAATATGGGGATAAAGAGCTGAAATTACATTTACTTATTCCCGATGATCATAAAAGTAAACGAAAACCCCTCATCATTTTTATTAAAGGCAGCAGCTGGGGGAAGGATAGACCACAAGATACATTTGCCTTTATTCCTCAATTGGTACAGCTTGCAAAAAGTGGTTATGTTGTAGCGAGTGTTGAACATCGTACAAGTCATGAAGCAAAGTTTCCTTCCCAAATACAAGATATTAAGGCTGCTGTTGTATTTTTAAAAGAGAAGGCACCAGAATATCAGATTAATCCGGAATTAGTGGGGGTGTGGGGAACTTCTTCAGGGGCACATCTTGCAGCACTAGTAGGTACAAGTTGTCATGTACCTGAACTTGAAGGAAGTAAGCGAACATCGAAAGTCAATTCCTGTGTTCAAGCCGTTGTTGACTGGTATGGACCAACCGATTTCCTGCAAATGAGTAAAGCGCCAATTAAGTATAATGCAGAGGACCCGGAGTCAGCTGAATCCTTACTGATAGGGGGTCCCTTACAAAATAACAAAGAAAAGGTCAGAAAAGCGAATCCAATTACTTACGTATCAGCTGAGACTCCACCGTTTTTAATCATGCATGGAGACAAAGATAAAAGGGTACCATTTAATCAAAGTGAACTATTATATGAAGCACTGAAAAAGGAAAATGTCGATGTTACCTTCTATAAAGTGAAAGGTGGAGGTCATGGAAGTGGTTTTTCAACTCCTGAGTTGATTAATCTTGTTCAAGGTTTCTTTGATAAACACCTAAAACCTTAAATAAAGTATTCAAATTAAGTGATAGTTAGTAAAACCCATTAAATGAGAGGTGTATGTGCAAGTGAAAAAAAGAAATGAGTATTTAGATCAAAGAAATGATTTTACAGGTCCCGATAAAGAGAAACGAAATTATCCCAAACGACCACAACATGTTCAAATTGAACAAGACAGAGAGAAGAATTAGTTAGACAAAAAAACAGCCGAGGCTGTTTTTTTGTCTATACAAACCTTATTTATATTGCTCAAGTATAGCAAAAAAGTTAATGACAAATTGGTAGAATATCTTTTCTGATGGAGCGATTTCTCTTGTTTTAGGAATGATAATTCCAACTGTTCTAGTTACCTTTGGATCAACGACGGGGATCTTCACAGTAAAACGGGGAACGGATTCTGAAATCGTACTATCTGGAAGAAGAGTCATACCAATTCCTGCTGATACCAGTCCCTTTAAGGCGTCCATATCCTCCCCTTCGGACGTGATGTTAGGACTAAAGCCAGCCTGTTTACATGCATCTACTACGAGTTGTCGAAGGACATAACCCTTTGGAAATAATACAAAGTCATCGGACCTTAAATCGGTTAGAGAGAGACTTTTATTTTTTGCTAAAGGATGTCCGATATGCACAAGTGCAGATAAACTTTCCGTAAACAATGTGGTTCCTTTTATATCAGCTTCATTGGTTGGAACGGGACCAAGAAAGGCTAAGTCAAGATCTCCGTTTTTGACAGCTTCTATTAAGGAAGCATATGAACCTTGATTTAAATGGAAGCTGATTTTGGGGTTTTTCTCTCTGAATGCAGAAACAATGGTTGGAAGTAGATGGCTGGCGAGGCTAGTAGGGTAACCAACCTTAATTGTGCCTTGTTCAGGATCTAAAAACTCTTCTACATGTTGCTTTGCATTGTCTAATTCCTTCAAGGCTTTTTTTACATGGGTCAGAAAGCTTTTGCCGATTTGTGTTAACTTTACGTTTCTACCCACTCTTTCAAACAGAGAAACTCCTAACTCGTCTTCAAGCTTGGAGATTTGTAGGCTAACGGCTGATTGGGCAACATGCAAATGGGCAGCGGCCTCTGTTACATGTTCACGCTTGGCTACTTCAGCAAAGTATTGCAATTGTCTTAATTCCATTTTATCCCTCCTATAATTCATATCGAATATAGATTGATTTTATTATAACTATATATTGTTTAATATCAATCTGAAAATTAAAATATTACTCAGGTGAAAAAAATCGGAAATCTTGGGGGAGATGAATATGACATTGCATCAAATACCAAAAGCACAAGGTCTCTACCGTCCTGAATTTGAACATGACGCATGTGGAATTGGATTATATGCCCACATAAAAGGGGACGCAACACATGAGATTGTAAAAAAGGGACTGGATATGCTTTGTAAACTTGATCATCGTGGTGGACAGGGGAGTGATCCACTGACAGGTGATGGAGCAGGATTAATGGTACAACTACCAGATGCGTTCTTTCGTAAAGAATGCTCGGAGATGAATCTACCCGAAGAAGGGCGCTATGGGGTAGGGATGCTGTTTTTTTCAAGCAACGACCCAAATAGAGAAGAGATCGAATCCTATCTTCACCATTTAATTGAAAAACAAGGGCAAGTTGTACTAGGCTGGCGGACTGTCCCTGTTGATATCGGAAAAATCGGAAAAAATGCACAGTCATCGGCTCCTATTATTCGCCAACTGTTTGTTGGCGCAAATGGCAATGGCCATGATGAATTATCTTTTGAACGAGATTTATATATTATTAGAAAACAGGCTGAGAATTGGGGGAAAAAAGAACAGAAGTCTTTTTACTTTGCAAGCTTTTCAAGTAGAACGATTGTATACAAGGGGCTTTTGACTCCTGAACAGGTTGATGCTTTCTACTTAGATCTACAAGATGAAAGGTTTGTTTCGGCGTTTGCATTAGTACATTCTCGGTTTAGTACAAATACCTTTCCAAGTTGGGAGCGTGCGCATCCTAATCGGTATTTGATTCATAACGGCGAGATTAACACTCTCCGTGGAAATATGAACTGGATGAAAGCTCGTGAAAAACAATTTATATCGGAGGCCTTTGGGAAAGATTTAGAAAAGGTTGTACCTGTTTTGGACATAGACGGAAGTGACTCTTCGGTTTTAGATAATGCTTTAGAATTCTTGGTGTTAGCTGGGCGAAAACCAGCACATGCTGCAAGGATGCTAATCCCTGAGCCGTGGGCGAAAAATCCTCATATGTCAAAGGAAAATCGAGCTTTTTACGAGTATCATAGTACCATGATGGAGCCGTGGGATGGACCAACTGCTATTTCCTTTACGGACGGGAAACAAATTGGAGCTATTTTAGATCGAAATGGACTTCGTCCAGCTCGTTATTATGTAACGAAAGATGATTATATTATTTTTTCTTCCGAGGTAGGAGTCATTGACGTTGAACCGGAGAATGTTGTGTTCAAGGACCGCTTAAGCCCAGGTAAGATGCTGTTAATTGACCTAGAGGAAGGGCGGATCATATCTGATGAGGAAATTAAAGCTGATTTAGCAAGGGAATACCCGTATGAACAATGGCTTTTTGAACAGCTTGTTCGTATAAAAGATATAAAGTTTCATATAGACGAGGAGGAAGTAACAGACCTTTCTATGCGTCAAAAAGCTTTTGGGTACACATATGAAGATATAAACAAATACTTAATTCCATTAGTTGCAGAAGGAAAAGACCCACTTGGGTCAATGGGAAATGATAGTCCACTAGCGATCTTATCGGATAAGCCACAATCTTTATTCAATTACTTTAAACAACTATTCGCACAGGTAACCAATCCACCGATTGATGCCATTCGTGAGGAAATTGTTACATCTACTGTCTCGTACTTAGGTAGAGAGGGGAATCTCCTCCATCCGAACGAAGAAAATTGTCAGCGAATTCAGCTCGAAACGCCAATCTTATCGAATGCGCAGTTAGCTTTATTAAAAACGAACTTATTAGAAGGTTTTGAGAGTAAAGAGATATACACTTTATTTTCTGGAAAATTAGAAGAGGCACTAGAAAGGATTTTCAAAGAGGCTGAAGAGGCCATTTCTAGTGGAGTTAGTCTAATTATTCTTTCAGATAAAAAGGTTACTAGAGAAGAGACGGCTGTACCGATTTTATTAGCAGCGAGTGCTCTTCATCAGCATCTTGTGCATAAAGGTTCTCGGACAAAAGTGAGTATTATTGTTGAATCGGGTGAAGCAAGGGAAGTCCACCATTTTGCAGCATTGATTGGGTATGGAGTTGATGCCATCAATCCATATCTAGCATTCGCAACTTATCACCAGGCTGTACAGGAAGGGAAAATTTCGGTCACATACGAAAAGGCTGTTGAGAAATATATTCAAGCAGTGACAGAAGGCGTTGTAAAAGTAATGTCAAAAATGGGGATCTCGACGGTACAAAGCTATCGGGGGGCGCAAATTTTCGAAGCTGTTGGAATCAGCCACAGCGTAATTGATCGCTATTTTACAGGAACAGCATCTCAGCTTGGTGGGAACGATATCGAAATCATAGAGAAGGAAGCAAAGCTTATTCATGATAAAGCCTTTTCCGATGATGATCCATCGCTTGAATCAGGGAGTGACTTCCAATGGCGTAAAACGGGAGAACACCACGCCTTCAACCCGAAAACGATTCACACTTTGCAATGGGCAACGCGGAAAAATGATTATAAGCTGTTTAAACAGTTCTCAAAAGCTGCCGATGAAGAAAGAATTGGTTTCCTCCGAAATTTATTTAGATTTAATTCCAGACAACAGTCAATTCCGTTGGAGGAAGTGGAATCTGTTGATTCCATCGTGAAAAGGTTTAAAACCGGCGCGATGTCGTTTGGCTCTTTAAGTAAAGAGGCTCATGAAACCTTGGCGATTGCGATGAACCGTTTAGGGGGTAAAAGTAATAGTGGCGAAGGTGGAGAAGACCCAAGTCGATTTACTCCAGATGAAAATGGTGATTTGCGGCGTAGTGCGATTAAACAGATTGCTTCTGGTCGCTTTGGGGTGAAAAGTCATTATTTAGTTCATGCTGATGAATTGCAAATTAAAATGGCCCAAGGTGCAAAGCCAGGGGAAGGTGGTCAACTTCCGGGAAACAAGGTATATCCATGGGTCGCTGATGTCCGTGGTTCAACTCCAGGGGTCGGGTTAATATCACCGCCACCGCATCATGATATATACTCCATTGAGGATTTAGCTCAACTAATTCATGATTTAAAAAATGCCAATAGGGATGCAAGAATCAGTGTGAAGCTTGTTTCTAAGGCTGGAGTTGGAACGATTGCTGCTGGTGTAGCAAAAGGTGCAGCAGACGTGATTGTTATTAGTGGCTATGACGGAGGTACAGGTGCTTCACCTAAAACGAGTATTAAACATACAGGTCTTCCGTGGGAGCTTGGTCTTGCTGAAGCACATCAAACACTGATGTTAAACGGACTACGTAATCGAGTCGTGTTGGAGACAGATGGTAAATTAATGACAGGTAAGGATGTTGTCATGGCTGCTCTGTTCGGAGCAGAAGAATTTGCGTTTGCAACCGCGCCACTTGTTGTACTAGGTTGCGTCATGATGAGAGCATGTCATTTAGATACTTGCCCAGTCGGTGTTGCCACACAGAACCCTGAGCTTCGGAAGAAGTTTGCTGGTGAAGCTGATTATATTGTGAACTATATGCGGTTTATTGCCGAAGAAGTTCGGGAATTCATGGCTGAGCTGGGATTTAGAAGTGTCGATGAAATGGTAGGGCGTACAGATGTGTTAACAGTAGGAGAACGGGCAAAAGCACACTGGAAAGCAAAGTATCTAGATTTATCCACGTTGGTGTATCAACCAAAAGGTGAACGAATTTTCAGTATACCGCAAAATCATAGAATTGATGAATCGCTTGATATTCAAAAATTGTTGCCTGCTGTTCAAGGGGCGTTAATACATCAGAACCCAGTTGATGTCCATTTTCCAATTACCAATGTAAACCGTGTAGTTGGAACGATTGTCGGAAGTGAAGTTACCAAGCTCTATGGAGAAGAGGGCTTACCAGAAGATACAATCATCCTGCGTTTTACTGGTTCCGCGGGGCAGAGTTTCGGTGCATTTGTACCAAAAGGAATGACTTTATTATTAACTGGTGATGTGAATGATTACATCGGAAAAGGACTATCTGGAGGGAAAATCGCTGTTAAATCTCACGAGCCCTCGAAGCTATACTCAGCTGGAAATGTCATTGCCGGAAATGTTGCCTTCTATGGAGCAACAAGCGGTGAAGCATATATCAGTGGTCGTGCTGGAGAACGTTTTGCCGTCCGTAACAGTGGAGCTAATTTAGTTGTTGAAGGGATCGGTGACCATGGGTGTGAATATATGACTGGTGGTCGTGTCGTTATTTTAGGTGATGTAGGGAAAAATTTCGGAGCTGGTATGTCTGGTGGAATTGCTTACGTCCTTGCAGATAATCATAATGAGTTTACAGAATTATGCAATATGGATATGGTTCAGTTAGAAAGAATAACCGAAGAAAACGAAATGAATGAGGTTAAAGAATTGGTGGAAAACCACTTGCGCTATACAGACAGTGCCAAAGCAAACTATGTGCTTGAGAACTGGGAGAATGTCTCTAAACAATTTGTTAAGATCATTCCAAATGATTTTAAGCGGATGGTAGGTAAGATTCAAGAACAAAAGGCTGCGGGCTTAACGGAAGAACAAGCAATTATGCGTGCCTTCGAAGCGAACGCAAAGCAGAAAAAACAAACTGAACAACCAGAATCGCTAGTATAGTAGGAAAGGGGAGAGGAAGATGGGAAAAGCAACTGGATTTATGGAATATACCCGTGAAAAGACGAAAGAACGGAACCCTATTACGCGTATAAACGATTGGAAAGAATATTCCGCTCCTTTATCTGATGTAGCACTTAAGAAACAAGGGGCAAGATGTATGGATTGCGGAACTCCTTTTTGTCATATGGGCATGGAGCTTGAAGGAGCAACAACAGGCTGCCCAATAAATAACCTAATCCCAGAATGGAACGATTTAGTTTATCATGGTCGGTGGAAAGAAGCACTAGACCGTTTGCTCAAAACAAATAATTTCCCGGAGTTCACAGGGCGGGTTTGCCCTGCCCCTTGTGAGGGGTCTTGTACGTTAGCGATCAATGACCCTGCTGTAGCAATTAAAAGCATTGAGCGAACCATCATTGATAAAGGATTTGAAAACGGCTGGATAACTCCGCGAATTCCAACGAAAAGGACAGGAAAGAAAATTGCCGTTATCGGTTCCGGACCTGCAGGACTGGCAAGTGCTGATCAACTCAACCAAGTGGGGCACCTTGTTACTGTTTATGAGCGTGCCGATCGTCCTGGAGGTTTGCTGATGTATGGTATTCCGAATATGAAGTTGGAAAAAGAAGTGGTGAAACGTAGGATTAGTCTTTTAACACAAGAAGGAATTAACTTTGTTCCCAATACAGAAGTTGGGAAAGATATTACCGCTGAAGAGTTACGTAAGAATTACGATGCGGTTATCCTTTGTACAGGTGCGCAAAAACAACGGGATTTAGAGATTGAAGGTCGACAGGCAAAAGGAATACATTTTGCGATGGACTATTTAACGACAACAACAAAAAGTCTATTAGATTCTAATTTTAGAGACAAGCATTTCATTAATACGGAAGGCAAGGATGTTATTGTAATTGGTGGAGGAGACACGGGTGCAGACTGTGTAGCCACTGCGCTGCGCCAGAAATGCAATAGTGTGATACAGTTTGGCAAACATCCGCAACTCCCAACCTCAAGAACACCAGATAATTTGTGGCCGGCCTTTCCTAATGTATTTACCTTGGATTACGCCTATGAAGAAGCGAATGCAAAGTTTGGTGAAGACCCACGCCAATATTCGATTCAAACTAAGAAAATTGTTGCAGATGAAAATGGCGAAGTGAAAGAACTGCATACGATCCAAATGGAGAAATACAAGGGCGAGGACGGGCGCTACTATTTTAAAGAAATTCCAGGGACGGAAAAAGTTTGGCCAGCGCAACATGTGTTTATTGCAATTGGTTTCGAGGGGACAGAACAATCACTATTAAACCAATTTGCGGTAGAAACCAACAATAACAGAGTGAAGGCAACTTATGGAGAATATAAAACCAATGTTGAGGGTGTCTTTGCAGCAGGAGACGCAAGAAGAGGCCAAAGCCTGATTGTCTGGGCAATTAATGAAGGACGTGAAGCTGCTAGAGAAGTAGACCGTTATTTGATGGGAAGCACTTTGTTACCATAAAACAAAAACAGGTAAGGGCTCAAATCCAAATTATGCGGATTTGGGCTTTTTTCTTATTCTACATAAAAATTTATAACTGTTTGTATTTTAGGAAAAGTCGTATAATTAGAGGATAGAAGATATTTAAAGAGGTGATAAGGTTGACTGGGACAATAACGATCATAATGGTCTTTTCGATTCCGCTAGTTGCAATCGTAACAAGTCATTTTCAAAAACAAACAAAAATGAAACAAGAAATGTTGAAAGACGAGTTAGAACTTGAAAGATTAAAGAATCAAAACTTTTTAATTGAAACCGAAAAGATGAAACTTGAACTAGAAAAAATGACGATTGAGCAAAAAGACGGTTTGAAAATCAAATAACTTCACATTGTACGAGGAACTATACTATCGTTAAAGATAGAAAGCCAACTTAAGAAAGGGGGATAACTGTATGGCTACATCAACAATTTTAAAGTGGATAACTGGTGGTTTGGAAGCATTCTTAGGAATACCAATCCTTGGGGGAGCAATCGTTATTGGATTTGGGTGGACTCCGTTGTTTGTGATGCTTGTTTTGCATATTGTTACTTTAATCTTTTCTGTCAAAGAGTTTCAAAATAGATACGGCAGTATAATGGGAATCATTACATCAGTGCTTGCATGGATTCCGGTCGTAGGGATGGTTTTGCATATCATTACTGGGTTGCTCCTATTGATTGATGCATATCGGTCTAAAGCTCATCAATATAGATAAATTGGTTATGTGAATCAAAGGGGCATACCGTCAAGGTGTGTCCTTCCTTATATACACCCATCTTTTCTTGACATGCAGATAGAAAGTATAAGAAACTTTACTTACAGAGTACCACAGAAAGGATAGGAAGTATGATTAGAGGCCGTAATGATGATTGCCCTTGTGGCAGTGGGAAAAAGTATAAAAAATGCTGCTTAAATAAGGTTGTTTCTATGGATGAAATTATTGGCAAAGAATTGAATCATCTTCAGGAACAGCTTTACGGATATTTTGAACAAAAAGACGCCGAAATGTTTTATTCCATACTTGATCATTATTTTCCGGAAGATGAAATTTCGGAGGAAGAGGGAATTCTTCTAACCACACTCCTAATATTATGGGCAACATTAGAAAAGCCTTTTATGAAAATAACATTAGTCCAACAATTCATTGAAGATAAGCGCCGAGGAAAGCAGCTCCGTCCTGCAGTTATGACTCAGCTAGAGAAATGGAGTAATATCCCTCCAAGTTTTTCTAAGATTATTAACATGACCGATGGTAACTGGATGGAAGTTGAAGATGTCGCTACGAAGGAAATAAAACGAGTGAAAGTATTTGATAATGCTCCAGAGCTAGAAGTAGGGATGTCTCTTTTAGGATTCCTATTGCCATACGGTAGTTATTATTCCTACTTTTTATTAGCCCTACATTTTGGAGAGGGAGATGGAGACATTGTTGCTGATACCTTATCTCAGTTATATGGTGACAGTGACTATAAAGAGTTCTCAGAATTCCTCTCTATTGAGTTTCCATATATATTAAATTGGGTATTGTTTGATTTTGATCCTGTTGAAGAATTGCGTTGGGATGATCCTGCCTATTTTAGAGTCGTGGATCTCTTTGCAGAGAGGGCGACACAAGATTACGAATACTCCAATCAGCTTCTTGATCTTGGGGCAATCATGTGGAATATCTATTGTCTAAAAGAGAAGCCTAGTATAAGGAAGCCAGAAGTCTACGCAGCAGGTCTTCATTATTTTATTGATACCAATATCCCAGGACTGGGTATCCTTACTCAAAAAGAGTTAGCTGATAGGTATGGAGTGAGTGCAACAGCTTTATCTAAGGCCTATCGAAAAATGGAGGAAGGCTTGAATGATGAGGTGGAAAAATTAGATCAATTCATGGAAAGAGCAATGAAGGATGAAATGTTAAATCGAGCGGGTTTGAAAAGAGAAAAACAATCTCACAAAAGATTTTTTGAGTAAGTCGGGGACAGCCTAGATCTTCTAGGCTGTTTTATTTTGGCTCTTTGTTTACGTTAAATTTAGCTTAAAATACGATCTCGACGAAAACAGCATTCATTAAGAAAATATCTTCTTAACACACTTTTTGAATCAATTCTACTGAGTTATTTTTCGGAGAGTTCACTAGCGAGCTTACTTCGTATGCATCCATTAGTTCCCTATCTAATGGATGAAGTAAATGATTCAGGTCGTTCAGGGTACTTTTAGGATTAAGCCAAACTTTTTCATCTTCAGGCTTTAATATGACAGGCATACGGTCATGAATCTCATGAACAAGTTCATTGGCTTTGGTGGTTACAACTGTACAAGAAAAGATGGACTGCCCGTCAGCAGACGTCCATTTCTCCCAGAGACCAGCCATCGCAAATAAATCATTTGATTTTAATTTAATTCGCATAGGTGTTTTTTGTTTTTGTTCATCCCGCTTCCATTCATAAAAACTATCAGCCACAATTAAACAACGTTTATTTCGATAAGCGTTCCGATAGCTAGGTTTCTCAGCAAGCGTTTCTGCTCTTGCATTAATCATTTTATATCCGATTTTTGGATCCTTAGCCCATGGTGGAATTAGTCCCCACTTTAAATACCCCATTTTATTAATGGAACCATTATTTAGAACAGCTATTACAGATTGAGAGGGTGCAACATTATAATTGGGGCTATAATCTTCATCCAAGACAAAGGATGCTATATCGAATCGGTCAATTAGCTGTTCAAACGTTGCTGTTAGCGTAAAACGACCACACATGTTCTTCACCTCAATATCATTCTTTACTCATAAAGTATTTCTTGTCATGATTTCCTTACTTTCTTGATGTACATACTGGTTACGCCCAGCTCCAACTCCTGCAATCGTGAATAAAATTGACACAATAGCTAATAGGACGAGTGGAAAGGTCCAACTCGTGTACACATCATAGAGATAACCAAGAATAAACGGACCAATAGCTGCTAGTATGTATCCGACAGATTGAGCCATCCCTGATAAATCTGCTGCCTGTGAGGCGCTTTCTGCTCGTAAGCTGATTAGGATTAATGCATGACTTATGGCTGCACCTAAAGCGATTCCGATTAATATCGAACTAATAATGAGAATGAAAGAATTTCCCCCGAATAGTAGACCAAGAATACCAGTAAAACAAAAGAGCCCAATCCCCAGTGCAATTCCTTTCTGATTGGGAAGACGATCTGCAAGAACTGGAATGAGAAAATTAGCAGGAAGTCCACAAAAAAGCATTAAGGTAACAACCCAACCAGCTGCGGTGATACTAAGACCCTGGTTATGAAGGATTTCTGGAAGCCAGGTCGAAAAACTGAAAAACACCATAGATTGTAACCCCATAAATAAAGTGACCTGCCATGCGATAGCTGAAGTCCAAATGGATGAATTTGTAATATTTCCCGCCGGTCTTGAGCCCCCGTCATTACTCCGCGTAATCAGAGGCAGCCAAAATCCAATGGCTAGTAGAAGTAAAACAATCCATATCCCTAGCGACATTTGCCACCCTAAGTGAAGCTTTTCAGCCAAGGGAAAACTTAGTCCTGGTGCGAGGCCCGACCAAAAAGCCATCGACAATGTATAACTTCCAGTCAATAAGCCAACTTTGCCAGGGAATCTATGCTTTACTATTCCTGGTAATAAAACATTACAAATGGCAATGCCGATGCCTATAAGAATCGTACCTATGTATAATGGCGTCAGGATTCCAATTGAACGGATAAGTATTCCCGTACCCAATACAATTAACCCTAAAAGGATACTTCGTTCACTCCCAAACCTTTTTGCAATTTTAGGTGCTAATGGAGAGATGGCTGCGAACGCCACGAGCGGCAACGTTGTGATTAAACCCGCTAAGCTATTTGAAATCCCGGTATCTTGACGAATTAAGCCTATAAGGGGTCCGACAGAAGTAATCGCAGGACGTAAGTTAAAAGATACAAAGATAATTCCCATAAATAATAATACTTTTCCCCAACGGGTAGAATTCATTTACAATCGTCCCTCCTTATAAAAAATGGGTATGGAAATGTAAATTCATTATTCGCACTATTATAATGAATATTTTGATTTTTGTATAGGTTCTGGCAAGAAATGAGAGTGTTTATTATGTTTAAATTCAGGGAATAGATTTGTACTGCAACGACAGTTGTGAATTTTAAAAAAATATTCCTTAAATGCAGGAGTTATTAGGCTATACGTCAAATTAACATTAGAATTTAGTGTTATTTATTTTAACTATTCACTTACCTTCGTGTTAATTTCCTGGGGGGAATCAACGCCAAGTTGGTACAGTGCTATATTTATACGAGGAGGAGTTATCATGACAAAGTTTTATTGTAAAAAGTGTATGGGTTTTACCAAGGAAGCTGAGAAATGTGAACATTGTGGAAACAGAGAGATTGTCGAAATCGAAATAAATAACCATAAATAACGAAAAAACTCCTAGTAACCCTAATTGGCTGACTTAATTGGAATTTCCTTTAAATGGTTTACATTGTTCTTCCAACTGGGCCCTCTCCCAATCATTACAAGCCAAAAGCCTTCTTCATGATGTGTTGTGTTTTAAGTAAGGAAATACCCTATAGCATTCACCTATCTCTTACTTTCTGAATACGCTAATTTAGTATTCGAAACTTAAAGGGAGAAAGGTGATTAGTATTGTTCTATCATGTTAAGGAACTTCAATACCATGCTAAGCCTGACCGTCCAGACCCCCTCTTTGCCAAACAATTGCAAGAAGTCCTAGGTGGCCAATTTGGAGAAATTTCAGTAGCTCTACAATACTTGTTCCAAGGATGGAGTGTCCGCGGCAACGGTAAATATAAAGATTTACTTATGGATACAGGTGCTGAAGAATTAGCCCATATCGAAATGCTTGCCACAATGATTGCAAGACTTCTTGATGGGGCACCGGTTGGTGACCTTGAAACAGCAGCGAAGGATCCTATCATTGGGGCGATTCTTGGCGGAATGAATCCTCAACACGCTATTGTGTCAGGTCTAGGTGCGATGCCAGCCGACAGTGTAGGTAATAGATGGACAGCCGACTATATTATTGCTAGTGGAAATTTGCTCGCTGATTTTCGCGCAAATTTGAATGCAGAGTCGCAGGGACGACTGCAGGCTGTTCGTTTGTACGAGGCAACAAATGACCGTGGCGTAAAAGATATGCTATCATGGTTAATTGCCCGCGATACGATGCATCAAAACCAATGGTACGCGGCTATTTGTGAATTAGAAGCAAAAGAAAACATAGTTGTTCCAAGCACATTCCCACGTCAAAAAGAAAAAAGAGAAGTGTCATATGTTCTGTTTAATTATTCCCAAGGTGACCAAAGTGCAAAAGGTCGTTGGGCTAATGGACCAAGTATGGATGGGGAAGGAACATTTAAGTATGTACAAAACCCTCAACCGTATGGGGAAAAGCCGAAATTAATGCCAGCGCCTAAATATATTCATGACACGCTACCAGCTGTCCTCCGTAATGATGACATTCCCCCAAATCTTGCCTAAAGTGAAAGGAGATAGGCCTCTGCTTAGTTACGGTAATATTGAAATGGCTATTCCAATAAATGGCTTGGAAAGAATTTTTCCCAAGCCATTTATTATTTCTTTGAAAACTATTATTTAATTGTTATCAGTTGATTCTGCCAACTCCATTAGGTTAAGGTGGACAGTGAGGAGTGATTATGTTGAACGATACCATTCGATTATTAAAAAGTCACCGTTCTATCCGTGAATTTGACCCTACAAAGGGTGTAAGTGTTAGTCAGGCAAAAACCATCATTGAAACAGCAATGGCTGCACCAAATTGGATCAATGGGCAGCAAGTAAGTGTGATAGAAATACGTGACAAGGATAGAAAATCTAAATTAGCGTATGCTGCTGGGAACCAAAAGTGGATTGAGGAGGCACCGGTATTCTTTGTGTTTTGTCTTGATTTCTACCGGGCAAAGGTAGCGGCAGATAAAAATGGCAATAAGTTCCAAATCGCTGATAGTATCGAGGCGATTATCGTCGGATCCACGGATGTTGGAATTGCCATAGCAAACGCAACGGCGGCGGCTGAATCGATGGGACTTGGTATTGTCCCGATTGGAGGAATTAGGAGAAATCCAGATACATATATAGATATCCTAGATTTACCAGAGTACGTCTACCCAATTTCAGGTCTTGTTGTCGGTCATCCGAGAGCAATTCCAGAACAAAAGCCGCGCTTACCTCTCGAGGCAGTTCATCATAAAGAAAAATACAACAAAGAGCAACAGCGAGCGTTGATGGATGATTATGATCAAACCGTCTCAGCTTATATGGCAGAACGTACAAACGGACAGGATATTTCAAATTGGTCCTCAAAGGTTGCTCATTTCTACGATAACGGTTTTGAAGCTTACCAAAAGGCAGTTGCACCTGCATTAAAAAACAAGGTTTTCGTTATCATATAGAATAAAGAGAGAGCTGGATGGCCTCCAGCTCTTTCTTATTTTGAAATGTTTAATAGCCTTTTTTATAGTCGACCAAGTTGATGGAAGGAGTTTGATGGTTTAGGTAAAGTTTTAGGTTCGGGATAAAAATATGTTCAATAACACGTTGAGCATAATGTTCGGTGGCTCCAGCTGTATGGGGGGTCACAATGACGTTTTCCAAATCCCATAATGGACTTTTTTTGGCTAAAGGCTCTTTTTCAAACACATCAAGGCCAGCACCTGCAATTTGTCCTTCATTTAAAGCGGTAATGAGTGATCCTTCGTCAACAATGGGACCACGCCCGATATTAATGAAGAAAGCTGTTTTCTTCATTAACTCAAACTGTTTTTTTCCAAATAAATGATGAGTTTCTTGTGTCAGCGGAAGAGTAACAACTACATAGTCACATTTTGGAAGGATCGCATCCAATTGATGTGAAAAGTACATTCTATCTACAAACTCATCTAGTCTGCCGGAATTACGAACACCTAATACGTTCATACCAAAAGCTTTTGCAATTTTAGCCGTTTCTTTCCCTATAGCTCCTACACCAATAATTCCAATTGTTTTCCCGTGAATCTCCAAATTTAGTCCTGAATGATGCCATGTTTTTGTGGTTTGGTTTCTAATATAAGTATGTATTTTGCGGGTTAAGGCTAGCATCAAAGCGAAGATGGTTTCACTAATGGGGTAGGCATGAACTCCGTTGGCACTTGTTAACGTAATGCCAAGAGCTTCAAATTTGTCTAGAGGCATGCTGTTTACCCCTGCACTCCATGATTGTAGCCAGCGTAATTTAGGAGTGTATTCAAACATCTCTGTCATTTCTTTTTTCCAACCGACAATGATTTCAGCATCGTATAAGTGATTTTGCCAAATTGAAGAGTCTTTACCAGAAATCAGCGTCCAATCAGGTATTAATGTTTCAACAGCTTCACTAAGCCTCTCGTTTAGATTATGAGTAATGAGTAATGTTCTTTTCCCCAGGGTAATCCCTCCCAAAAGCGTGGTTTCAAGAATGAAGAGTATTCTATCTCTCTACTATACCTTTTTTATCCAAATACGAACAATCCTAACAGTTTTGATTAATTGGTATTTTAATAATAACCAAATATTTAAAAACTATTTTAAAAAAGGAAGCAGGGATTTTTCATTTTAGAAGGAAGTTTAAATAAAGGATTATTATTTTGTCAATAGTAGAAATTTATTAATTTTCTTTATTATTAAGCTGTTGAGACCATTTAAAGTCAAATTTTATCGGGAGGGGGAGTTTAATCGATGTTAACTTTTGAAGAGAAAAAAGCTATTTTCCGTTCGTTTAATCTAGAAGAAAAGCAAACTAGCAATGGAAGAATTAATTTTCATTATCCAGAAAGTAAACAAAGGGGTCAAGTGGTAGGGACACAGTTGCATACCAATGGGAATGGGTATGTGATTGGGAAATACATGTCACCTGATACCATCAATCGATATGGGTACAAAATTGACTCTCGTGGTTGGATTCCGATTAAAGAATTTACAAAAGAACAGTTAACAGATGTAATCTCAGAAGCAATCAAGTCGATGTCAGTGGTTGAAAATCACGATGAATTTCTACAAGAAGGTTTATTAGCAGTACAAGTAGAGGGAGACAATAACGAAGAAAAACGATTCGAAAATGAAAATATCCATTCATTAAATGACGAGAGAAAGTCGCCTTGTGTTTCTCGATGGCTTTGGTGGACGAAAATAGTCGTAGAGTTTAACCGTATTATTTGGGGAGGAAGCATAGAAAGAAAGTGAAAAATTAACATCAATAGTAGCATGTTCGCGATAAAACCATGCCCAATAGTTAGGCATGGTTTTTGGATGTATTTGCATACATAGATAGTGTATCAATAATAATTTGTGAAGTGAAGAAGGGAGAACAGTAGGTGAAAAATCCAGAAAATAACCCTATTTCTACTGAAATAAAGGAAGATGGCTCATTTAATCGACAGACAAATCGCTTTATAACGCCTTTCGGAAATAAGGAAGGGGATCTACCTGTTGAGAAAGGAAGATATCGATTGTTGTGGTCGGCTGTATGTCCATGGGCACACCGCTCTGTGATTGTACGAAAAGTATTAGGGTTGGAGGATGTGATAAGTTTAGGAACAGCTAGCCCCATGCGTCCTAAACTCCCACATGTTGATTGGGAATTTTCATTAGACGATGGGAATTTGGACCCAATATTAAAAATTAGATACATGAGTGAAATTTATTTAAAGACAGATCCTACTTACCAGGGACGTCCCACGGTACCTGTTATCGTTGATATAAAGGAGAAAAAGGTCGTAAACAATGATTATTTTAAACTGACAAACTATCTTGAAAACGATTGGAAACCCTACCATAAAGACAATGCTCCAGAATTATATCCTGAATCGTTGAGGCAAGAAATCTCTAACTTAAACGACGTTATTTTTAACGAAGTAAACAATGGAGTATATAAATGTGGTTTTGCTCAATCTCAAGAAGCGTATGAAGAAGCTTATGATGTACTCTTTACCCGCTTAGATAAACTAGAGGAACATTTAGGTGAAAGGCGCTTTTTGTTCGGTGATTTTATTACAGATTCAGATGTACGTCTATACGCCACATTGATTCGCTTTGATGTTGCCTATTATTCTGCATTTAAGACCAATCGAAATCGAATTGTAGATTTTCATCATTTATGGGGATATTTGCGAGATTTATATCAAACACCTGGTTTTGGTGATACTACTGATTTTCATGCGATTAAGGTTCATTATCATCTTTCAAACCATATTGGGAGTAATGACCATAAAGGAGAAAACATCCTACCGAAGGGACCAGATTTGTCAGGACTTCTTTCTGACCATGGACGTCAAGCTTTAAGTAAGCATAAGAGTAAATTTCTAATCATTTGATAAGAGTACATTTGGAATGAGTGTTGTTAAAAACCCTAAAGCCGGCACGTTCTTATCTCATAATTAAAAGTCTATTTTGGGTTTCAAATAAAGCTTAATCAAACAACCTATTTTATATCCAAGGGTAAAAATGTTTAAGTAAAGAGAGAGCCTTTGAAAGTCAGGAAGTGGAGGAAAAACGATGATTATTCGTGATGCAAAGGAGCAAGAGCTGAGATTTATTCGAGAACAAAGACTAACTTCATATGAAGAACATGCTAGCAGGGTTCCGATGGAGCATTGGCTGGCCTTACAACAAGCGATATCCTCAGAGGTAGATATTAGGCCAGGAGTTGAACGGATTGTTAGTGAAATAGATGGAGAGATAGTAGGGAGTGTGGTATTATTTCCTGCTAACACGGATGCCTACGAAGGAAGTATAGAGGAGTTGAACTATCCGGAGATACGGATGTTGGCCGTTTCACCGCAAGTAAGAGGAAGAGGCGTCGCTACAGCACTTGTTTCGGAATGTATTCAACGTGCGAGGGCTAAGGGCTATCAATCGATTGGGTTACATACGGGTGAATTTATGGAAGGTGCAATGAAGCTATATGAACGGCTAGGGTTTATACGGGTGCCTGAACATGATTTTGAACCAGCAGGAGATGGTATAAACGTAAAGGCATACAGGCTTGCATTTGATTAAAGAATGGTAGAGAACATGAAGTATAATATCGGTTATAACCAAAACCCTTATGGATGGCACACAATTACGCCATCCTTTACTTATGAAAAAAGAAAATGCAAACGATTGCACATAAAATGAAAGTGTGATATTTTAGTAAAGTGCAAAGAGGAGGAAGGCAATTATGAAAAAAGTATGGTGGAAAGAAGCCGTCGCCTATCAAATTTATCCGCGGAGTTTTATGGACTCTAATGGGGACGGAATTGGTGATATTCAAGGCATTATTTCTAAGCTCGATTATCTACAAGAACTAGGGATTGATGTTATTTGGATTTGTCCAATTTATACCTCGCCTAATGATGATAACGGTTACGATATCAGTGATTATCAAGATATAATGGAAGACTTTGGAACGATGGCTGACTTTGATGAGCTATTGGAGGCTGTTCACTCACGAGGAATGAAACTAATCTTAGATCTAGTGATTAATCATACTTCGGATGAGCATCCTTGGTTTATTGAATCACGTTCATCAAAAGAAAATCCATACAGAGATTATTACATATGGCATCCAGGTCAACCTGTAAAGGAACCGAATAACTGGGAATCGATATTTGGCGGATCTGCATGGGAGTATGATAGAGAAACAAAGGAATATTTCATGCATGTCTTTTCACGCCGCCAGCCGGACTTGAATTGGGAGAACCCAAAGGTTCGCCATGGCATTTATGAGATGATAAACTGGTGGTTAGATAAAGGGATCGATGGTTTCCGTGTAGATGCTATTTCTCATATTAAGAAGGTTCATGGATTTCCAGATTTACCGAATCCTAAAAATTTAAAATATGTCCCCTCCTTTGAAGGACATATGAATCGTGAAGGAATCCAAGAGTTTCTTCAAGAACTTAAGAAGGAAACCTTTGCTAAATACGACATCATGACCGTTGGTGAAGCGAACGGAGTAAAAGTGAACCAGGCAGAAGAGTGGGTCGGCGAAGAAAACGGGATATTTAATATGATTTTTCAGTTTGAGCATTTGGATCTTTGGGGTACAAGTGTGACGGGTGGAATTGATATTAAAGCATTAAAAGAAACCTTTAATCGCTGGCAGACGGGATTAAATGGGATTGGATGGAATGCGTTATTCTTAGAAAATCATGACCAACCTCGTTCCGTATCGACTTGGGGAGATAGTGAACAATATCGAGTACAGTCAGCAAAAGCACTTGCTACACTATACTTCTTAATGCAAGGAACACCTTTTATTTATCAAGGTCAGGAAATTGGCATGACAAATGTAAAGTACTCAAGCATTGAAGATTATAATGATGTGGCAATCAAGAACCTCTATCATAATGGGATTGAGGAAGGGAAAAGCCATGAAGAATTAATGGAGATCATCTGGAAAAACGGTCGCGATAACTCTAGGACCCCGATGCAGTGGACACCAGGAGAGAATGCAGGCTTTACCTCTGGAAAACCATGGTTGAAAGTCAATCCTAATAAGAATGAAATCAATGTCCAAGATGCCATTCTAGACCCAGAATCTGTTTATGCTTTCTATAAAAAACTGATTGAAGTAAGAAAAGCACAGTCTGTGTTTGTGTATGGTGATTTTAAACTCGTTCTAGCTGAACATAATCAAATATTTGCTTATACGCGGACATTAGAGAATGAGAAAATGCTTATCATCGTAAACATGTTTGCAAAGGATACTCAGTTTATTGTTCCAGAAGAATTTAAAGAGAAAACAGTGAAGGTTCTGTTAAATAATTACCATCTCGAGGTAAAAGACACTTTAGAAAATATGAATCTAAGACCTTATGAAGCAATAGTCTACCAATTAGTGTAATGTTTAGCTAATAAGTGCAAACGTTTGCTCATAGATTATAAAGGGAGATAGGAAAATGAAATTCATGTCATTTGATTTTTGGCAAAAATTTGGGAAAGCATTGCTCGTTGTTGTAGCAGTTATGCCAGCGGCTGGTATTATGATTTCTTTAGGAAAATTAGTTGGGATGATGGGTGGAGATATGGCCTTTGTTCATACCATCGCAGTCATCTTGGAGGAAATCGGTTGGGGAATTATTGGAAACCTCCATGTTCTATTTGCTGTTGCAATAGGTGGTTCTTGGGCAAAAGAACGCGCTGGTGGAGCCTTTGCAGCATTAATCGCATTTATTCTAATTAATCGAATCACTGGTGCCATATTTGGTGTAAATAGTGGGATGTTAGCGGACTCTGAAGCTACAGTTACGTCTTTGTTTGGAAGCGAATTAGTTGTTAGTGACTATTTTATCTCGGTACTAGGAGCACCTGCCTTAAATATGGGTGTTTTTGTTGGGATTATCTCTGGTTTCTTAGGGGCGAATCTCTTTAATCGATACTATAACTTTAACAAGCTGCCTCAATCGCTTGCTTTCTTTAATGGAAAGCGGTTCGTACCATTTGTCGTAATTGGTGGATCCATCGTAACGGCCATTATTTTGGCTGTGGTATGGCCATTTATCCAAGGATTATTAAATGACTTTGGTCGTTGGATTGCAACTTCTCGTGATACAGCTCCAGTAGTAGCTCCGTTCGTTTTTGGAGCATTAGAGCGTTTACTATTACCATTCGGGTTGCATCATATGCTTACAGTCCCAATGAACTATACAGAATTGGGTGGAACTTATACAATTTTAACGGGTACAAGTGCTGGAACAACCGTGGCTGGTCAAGATCCACTATGGTTAGCCTGGATTGCTGACTTGAATAATCTTCTTGCCGCTGGAGACACAGCTGGTTATCAAGCCCTATTAAACGACGTTACACCTGCACGTTTTAAGGTTGGTCAGATGATTCTATCAACTGCAGCGCTTATCGGGATTGCTTTTGCTATGTACCGAAATGTAGATAAAGACAAGAGAACAAAATATAAGTCAATGTTCCTATCTGCTGGATTGGCTGTATTTTTAACAGGAGTAACTGAACCAATTGAATTTATGTTTATGTTTGTGGCACCAGTTCTTTATGGAGCTTACGCGATTATGACAGGACTAGCATTTGCAATTGTTGATATCGTGAATATTCGTGTCCACTCCTTTGGAATCATTGAGTTTATCACACGGACACCAATGATTCTTAAAGCTGGATTATGGCTTGACCTTGTTTATTTTGTTGTAGCATGTTTGCTTTTCTTCGGGTTAAACTTTACGGTTGCAAACTTTATTATTAAAAAGTTTAAATATGCCACTCCAGGTCGCCTAGGAAACTATATTGAAGATGAAAATGGCGAAGGTGCTACTACTTCTACGACTAATACAGATTCAAAGCAAACAGATGATTCTCAAGCTGCTACAATTATTTCCTTACTAGGTGGAGAAGAGAATATTGAAGATGTGGACGCATGTATGACACGTCTTCGTGTAACGGTAAAAGATATCGAGGCAGTTGCTTCCGAAAAAGAATGGAAGTTAAATGGAGCATTAGGTCTCATTCTAAAAGATAAAGGTGTTCAAGCAATCTATGGCCCAAAAGCGGATGTTTTGAAATCAGATATCCAGGACCGATTAGGAGCGTAGAAGATGAAATTATTAACATTAAATTGTCATTCATGGCAGGAAGAGAATCAATTTGAAAAAATTAAAACATTGGCTGAAACCATAATAGAGCAATCCTATGATGTGATTGCTCTTCAGGAAGTCAGTCAGAAAAAGGATTCAGAGCAAATGATTGACGGTTTAAGGGTAGATAATTTTGTTGTTGTGCTTCTCCAAGAACTAGAAAAGATGGGTGTTACAGATTATCATTTCACATGGGATTTCTCACATATTGGTTTTGAAATCTATGAAGAAGGGTTGGCAATTTTAACAAAGCATCCTATTATGAAGACGCATTCTTTCTTTATTACCCAATCACATGATACAAATTATTGGAAAACAAGAAAAATCGTTGGTGCTACGATTCAATATCGTAACGATTTATTATCGTTTTATAGCTGCCATCTTGGCTGGTGGGGGGATGACGAGGAACCTTATCAGCATCAGGTTGAATCCTTAATTAAAGCTGCAGATAGGGAAGGAACGAGGTATTTTCTTATGGGTGACTTTAATAATGATGCCAAAACCAGAAATGAAGGTTATGACTATCTAGTAAGCAAGGGGATTTATGATACCTATCAGTTAGCGTTAGAAAAAGATTCTGGTGCTACAGTAAAAGGAAAAATCCAAGGATGGGACGAGAACAAAAGAGATTTAAGAATTGACTTGATTTTGGCGAGTGATTCTTTTGAAGTAGTCAAATCAAAGGTGATTTTTAACGGTGAAAACAAACCTGTAGTATCAGATCATTACGGGTTGGATCTTGATGTTCATGTATAAGGAAAGGTATCGCTATTGACTAGCGATACCTTTTTGTTTTTTATCTGAAATGTACTGCCTCAACTAATTCAGGGAAGTCTATGAAGGGATTCCTATTCCCTTGAATCATGTATATTGATTGATTACGATGCTTCTCATACAATGTTATGGGAAATTGTTGGTGCCATTGAATGAGTAAAGGGATATCAATTAAGCCTCTAAAAGATTTCTTTATGGCAAGAGGATACCGCAACAAAAAATATAACATTGCCCTAGCGATTTTCCCTTTGCCATGTTCTGGTTCAAATCGTTCATTCATTGTAACTCCACAATGATTTTGAATAGATTCCGTTTCTGATTCAGGTGTATAAAAGGTGAAATCAGCGTACGGGAAATTCGAACGCGCTATATTGCAATCAGGTTGGCATGTAAAAAGATGATGCAGATCCCCTTTCATAGGTTCAAGTGAATGAAACCACGATTGGGGAACAATATGTTCAGTATTAAATTTGTATTTCCATTCAATAGATCTTAACTCCTTTAAGGATAGGAATTGGTGCTGATCCACTTGACGGAGTGCTCGCATAAATTCGTCATACTTTTCCTGAATGATTTCGTGATCTTTTACGATTAAGGAAGCAGGATCTTTCTCTTCTCCTGAGTAAATACTTTTTACCGTTCCATCTGGATATAAGTCTACCCATGTATATAAGTACAAATCTTTACTAATAAAATAGGGTACATGATTTTTATGAGTTTGTGTTAATAGTCTCGTTAGATTAATAGATAAATAATCAATAGAATGATGGTTTAATAATGAGTCATAATAATGATTGATATCAATTTGGTTTTGTTTTTCACTAAAATAAAGTTCTTGGTCTGTCAGAATACGCCGTTTATTAGCTCTTAAAAAGTTCATTTGTTTGGATAAATCAATCCGCTCAGAAGAGCTATCGCCAAGATATTTTATCTTTCTCCTTTTCTGGGTCTTCCTTTTCTTTTTGCCCATATGTATACTCCTTAATTATTTGAAATGTATCATGTTGATTCGAACCGAAATCAACAACCTCTGTTTACATATCTTTATTATAGGTTGTTTTTGTAAAAATTGTTGTGGCCTTATTTTAAAAAGATAATACACTAAGGGGTGATTAGTTTGAGTTTTCATATATTCATTGTTTTTGAAAAATGGTAAACTAGTAAACAATACAAACTGAAGAAAAGAGCGAGGCTAATCATGATTAAAGCAGTTTTTTTTGATTTAGATGATACCCTTCTTTGGGATCAAAAAAGTATTAAGCAAGCGTTTGTAGTTACCTGTAAACTAGCGGAAGAAAGATATGGTTTGAATTCATTACAGTTAGAAGAGGCTGTACGTGATGCTGCTAGAGAATTATACGCTTCTTATGAGACGTATCCGTTCACTCAAATGATTGGCATTAACCCCTTTGAGGGGTTGTGGGGTAACTTTCTAGACGACCATGACGAATTTCGGAAAATGAAAAAGATCGTCCCTGTCTATCGCAAGGATGCTTGGACAAATGGTTTGAAGAAAATGGGAATCAATGATCCAGAGTTTGCCCAGGAGTTAGCAGAGACCTTTCCGGAAAATCGAAGGAAGCTTCCATTTGTATATGAAGAAACCTTTAAGGTATTAGATGCTTTGAAGAAAGACTACCGGCTTTTGCTTTTAACAAATGGCTCACCGGATTTGCAACAAACAAAACTTAAAATAACATCAGAGCTAGTTCCATATTTTGACCAAATTGTCATATCGGGTGACTATGGTAAAGGGAAGCCAGACACAGGTATCTTCGAACATGCTTTGGAACTCATGAATGTCCACAAAAATGAAGCGATTATGGTTGGGGATAACCTAATGACAGATATCCTAGGAGCAAACCAAGTTGGAATGCCATCGGTTTGGATCAATCGTCATCAAAAAGAGCGAAATGAAATCATTCCAACGTATGAGATCAAGCATCTTGAGGAGCTTTACCCACTATTGGAGAACTTAAAGTAAGAAATGTTTATTCTATCGTTGTAAAGAATTGATTGTGGTTGCAGAGAAAGAAAAGTTTAGGGGCATCGGCTAGGGACCGATGCCTTTTTTTCTCTTTTATTTAGATTTCTTCGGCTGCCCATATCTTAAATGACCGGCTTCTTTTTCCCCTTTTTGTTTATTTAATTTTCCTTTTAATTGAACATTTGGATAGCTTGCTTCTTTATCATTCATATCAAATCACCTCCAAATAATAGTCTTTTCTTATTCCTAAAAGAATATGTTGGTGGCTGTTTTAAATAGGTATATAAAATTTTCTCTATTATAAACGTATTATTTTAATTATCAAAAAATATGTTAGAAATAATCACAGAACAGAGGATAACCCTGTCAACTTGTTTTATTCTTTTTATAAGGCTCTTTACTAAAACTAAGAAATAGATAAGGGTGAAAGTAGGGCAGGATTAAAAGTAAACAACAGGCTAGGCATACGCTTTTTTACTAAATATCTGAATATTCTGTAATATGAGGAGGATTTAACTAAACTTATGAAGAAAACTATTTGTGAAATAGGACAATTGTAACCGGTAACCAATTCATAACAAAAAGGTTGCCCTATTCAAAATGGAATCATTACTTAAAATGGTGGAAACCATCAAAATTAGGAGCTTAACCATCTGAACAATAGGTCGAAACCATCTTCTGTGGGGAGGGATTGAGACACAAACTAACTTTGCAACACCATTACTGTTTAAGAAGGTGAATTTTTTTACAGTTTTTATTCAGAATATTCAAATAAATTATAAGGAGTGTTTATATGAAAAAAACCAGCAATTATTTAAAATCTCCAGACTTGCTCCCTATTACTCATGGTGAGCGAAAAATCGGACCATTAGGGTTCGCAGTGATTTGGGTTGGAATGGCCATTGTGTTAGCAGCCTTCGCCATTGGTGGTGGCGGGATTATCAATCTCCCGCTCGATTTGGTCATTCTTGCAACCATTATCGGTTCGGTTGCAATTGGTATTTTCATGGTCGTCATTGGGGATATTGGAGTAGAACATGGGCTTTCTTTCCCAGTTTATATGAGGGCACCATTTGGTACAATAGGGACCCATATTCCTTCAGTGGTCCGAGGTGTAACAGCTTCATGTTGGTTTGGGATTAACACCTATTTTGGTTCAACGGCAATGAATGCAATTTTGAACTTATTATTTGGTTTTGATAATTGGTTTGTATGTTTTCTGATTTTTGCTGCATTACAGTTATTCAATACATCACTTGGGATAAAATCTATTGAACGATTTGCCGACTTGGCAGCACCCATTATCATCTTAATCTCTTGCTGGATGTACGTGACATTATCAGACCAAGCCGCGGCACAAGGGAAGGACATTTGGTCTTGGGTGGAAACGCCTGTAGCTGGAGGGTCTGCATTTACAGCCTTCATGGTTGTTATAATGGCAAATATGGGTTTCTGGGCAACACTTGCTGCAGATATGCCTTCTTTATCGAGATATTTCAAGGCCCCAAAGAACGAACGAAATTGGTTTAAACGAAATAAAACACAACTGATTGGTAGTTTAATTGTTATGCCAATTTTCAACACTTTTATGGTCATCATTGGAGCTGTATCTTATATTGCTGTTTCAAATGCAGACCCTATTGTCGCTCTTCAAGAAGCGGCAGGCGGTTTTATATTGGGGATACTTTTATTGATGATTGTTTTAGCACAATGGTCAACAAATACATCAGCAAATGTCATTCCCGCTGCGACGATTTTTTCGAATGTGGGTGGACCTAGGGTTCCGTTTTGGGTTGGGGTAGTTGTTGCGGGGATTATTGGGATCCTAGCTCAGCCATGGAGCTTGTTTGGTGTGTTAAATTCGGCTCTCCTTATCATCGGTGGTATTTTGTCTTCCATTGTTGGGATTCTCTTTGTCGACTATTATGTCATTCGGAAGAGAAGGGT
Organism: Mesobacillus maritimus; assembly: GCF_019749255.1. Taxonomy (GTDB): domain Bacteria; phylum Bacillota; class Bacilli; order Bacillales; family Cytobacillaceae; genus Mesobacillus_B; species Mesobacillus_B maritimus_A. The sequence continues at coordinate 458,408 of NZ_JACWFH010000008.1, forward strand.
AAATGTAGAGGAACTTTATGAAACGGAAGGTCAATATAAGTATTTAGGTGGTTTCAACCTAGCTGGTCTGATAGCTTGGATCATTGGTGGTATTGTAGCAAATTTACTTCCGACATACTCGTCTATCGTTGGGTTTGTTGTGGGAGCAGTAATTTATTATTTCTTAGCAAAAAACTGGTGGTTTGCAAAATATAAGCAGGCTGAGATTGAAAATCCAAGTGATGAAAAATATTTAGGAATCACTGTTGGACGTGATTGGAAGATCCCTATCGAGGAAGAAGTATCTATTGTCCCCGAGACTGTAAGTGAAAAAGTTTAAAGTAGCCGAGGAAAAGGGCTCCGGGCTATAAAAAGTTGTTTAAAAGAATGAGGAATAGGAACCGTTTAATAACAGTTCTAGTCATTTGCTTTATTAAATATGAATATGGAAAGGACTGGTAAACCGGAAGGGGCTAGCCAGTCTTTTTCATTTTAGAACAGGAGGTAAGTAGATGGAGAATAAGAAAGACGATGTTCTTTTGATGAAGGATAAAGAGTATCTTTGGCATTCAATGAAGGCGTATAGTCCGGATACTACCATGGTGGTTGAGAAGGCAAAAGGAGCTTGGGTAGTCGATCAAAATGGAAAACGTTATCTAGATGCAATGGCCGGGCTTTGGTGTGTAAATGTAGGTTATGGAAGAAAGGAATTGGCAGAGGCTGCTTACGAGCAGTTAAAAAACATGGCGTATTTTCCGCTTACTCAAAGTCATCGTCCTGCCATTGAGCTAGCTGAAAAGTTAAACAAAATGCTTGGTGAAGACTATGTAATCTTCTTTTCAAATAGTGGATCGGAAGCCAATGAGACAGCATTTAAAATTGTTAGGCAATACCATCAGCAAAAGGGAGATGTTAACCGTTACAAATTTATCTCTAGGTATCGGGGTTACCATGGAAATTCGATGGGGGCCTTAGCTGCAACAGGGCAAGCACAACGAAAATATAAATATGAACCTTTATCCCCTGGCTTCATTCATGTTGCGCCTCCAGATTTATATCGATCTTCTGATGAGAAAGAAGCTAATCCAGAAGAGTTACAATCTGTTAAGGATATTGATAATGTGATGACTTGGGAATTAAGTGAAACCATGGCAGGAGTCATCATGGAACCGATTATCACAGGTGGGGGGATTTTGATACCACCTGAAAAATATATGAAGGGTGTTAAACAAGTATGTGAAAAGCATGGAGCACTGCTTATTGTTGATGAAGTAATCTGTGGGTTTGGACGCACTGGTGAGCCGTTTGGCTTTATGAATTACGGAGTCAAACCAGATGTCATTACCATGGCAAAGGGAATTACGAGTGCCTATTTACCGTTATCAGCTACGGCAGTGAAGAAGGAGGTCTACGAAGCATTCAAAGGGACAGAAGAATATGATTATTTTCGCCATATTAATACATTTGGAGGAAACCCAGCCGCCTGTGCACTTGCGATTAAAAATATAGAAATCATGGAAAATGAGAATCTGTTTTTTCGTTCAAAAACGATGGGTGCTTACTTAAAAAATGGGTTAGTGGAAGCGTTGCGTGACCATCCTCTCGTCGGTGACATCCGTGGAAAGGGGTTATTGCTAGGGATTGAATTGGTTAGCGATAGAAAATCAAAATCTCCACTTAATGTTGAATCCTTAAATCAAGTGATTGCCGGGTGTAAACAAAAAGGCATATTGATTGGGAAAAATGGGGCTACTGTTGCTGGATATAATAATGTTCTAAGTTTGTCACCTCCATTAATAATTAATAAAGAAGAAGTTGATTTGCTCATTAAGATTGTATCCGAGGAGATTGGAAGATTAATTGGTAAATAGCGGAAAAGTAGATGGTAGCAATGCCATCTACTTTTTTGCTTTAAGTGTTAAACATAGAGTTAAAACCCTCATTACGAAAACTTAATCATATACTCACAATTTTCATCGCCATTTACATTACATTTTATTTCACGAATACTAATTTTCCCTTCATAAATTGTTGAAAGTGCACCTTCTAATATGGCACCTTCCAAATCACATACCATGTTCCCTTCCGCGACAGGGAGCCCTTCACAGAAACAATCCTCAATGACGAGATGCATTTCTTCTTTTGTCTGTCGGACAATTTTTGGAATACCTATTTTTAGGTCTTCAAATATTTGCAGTAAGTCGTCAATCGAGGAGATTGACATACTTTTGCCGATTTCTCGCCCAACTGTTAGTGTCGTATTTTTCCCTTTCATCGGGAGACCTTGATACATCCCAATTAAACGTACTGAACGAAATAACTCCAGTGGTACAAGATTACCTAAGGTTTCACGTTTTATGCTTTTCATATCTTCAAATGAAAACAAGCTCATACTGTTCCTCCTGATTTAATGTTTCCCCATTTATGTTAAGGGACGAATAGCTCTTTAACACGTTTCTATAAATCTTTTTTCTCCACCATGCCACAGAAGATTGCAATTGTAGTCTTATTATATTCGAAAATAATTTTAGAAACCTTGATTCAAATCATCATCAGGAAAATAAAAAGCAAGTAAACTAAAGGTATTAATAGTATGGGGTGTTGGCATGCATGGACTTGACACAAGTTTCTATAAAGAAATTTTTGAACAAATTGATACGGGTGCAATAATTACTGATAAAAATAGAGTTGTGGTTAGTGTTAATTCGGCATTTTTGACTTTAAGTGGATACAAGGGAAAAGAAGTATGTGGATTTTCAATTGATAACTTTATAGACGGGTATCAATTTCATGAAAGAAATTGGCGAAAAAATATTATTTTAAAAAAGAAAAATCACGTAAAAATTTCACAATGGCTACTACTAAACCAAATTAATACTGGATCTGCTGAGAATGATCCCTTTTATATTTGGGTTATGACAGATTTTCAAATTTGCGGTTTGGACCCACTGACAAAACTTCCTAATCGTTTTTTATTTAATCAGAAATTAAATGAAACAATTGAACAAGCTAGAGAAGAGAGTGGCACCTTTGCTATTTTGTTCATTGATTTAGACCGCTTTAAATTCATCAATGATACGCTTGGTCATGCAGCTGGAGACCAATTGCTACTAGAAAGTACACTTCGTATCCAAGACGTAATTGGTAGTCAGCATATACTTGCGAGAATGGGTGGAGATGAATTTGTTTGTGTCCTTACTAATCTTAAAACTGAAGTTGAAGCCGAATATTGGGCTAGAAAGGTGATAAAAGCTTTTTCTACGCCCTTTTTATTAAAAGAGATGGAGTTTTATATTTCAACTAGTATCGGGATAAGTGTGTACCCATATGACGGAGATGATGGGGATACACTTATTAGTAATGCCGATTCGGCAATGTATCGGGCGAAGAAGAAGGGAAGAAACCGGTATGAAAATGCAAAAGTAGAAATGAATGCTGGTGGATTTGAAAAATTCCTCATTGAGAATCATTTGCATAAAGCAATTGAAAACAACGAACTCATTCTATACTTCCAACCACAAATTAATTTAAGCTCTAATAAAGTCCTTTCTTTCGAGGCTTTAATACGTTGGAATCATCCGGATTTTGGATTAATTTCACCGGGGGATTTCATTCCCATAGCTGAAGAAACAGGGTTGATATTGCCAATAGGCGATTGGGTTTTAAAGGAGGCATGTTTAAAGATGCGAGAATGGCAAAATGCTGGCTATTCTCCAGTGAGAGTAGCAGTAAATTTATCAGCTGGGCAATTTTTGCAAAATGATTTTGTTCACAAGGTAAAGAACATTCTAGGTGAAACACTCATTGATCCAGCTTGTTTAGAATTAGAGATTACTGAAAATATGGTGATGCATGATGTTAATCAAGCAATTAAGTCTTTAATGGAATTAAAAAAACTGGGTGTTCAAATCTCTATAGATGACTTTGGGACGGGGTATTCTTCTTTAAATTATTTAAAAGAGTTCCCGATTGACACATTAAAGATTGATCGGTCCTTTATTTGTGACCTTGATACAAATTCCAGTAGCGTTGCATTAACTAGAGCAATCACAAACCTTGCACATGATTTAAATTTAAAGGTAGTCGCTGAAGGGGTTGAAAATCTAGAACAACTTACTATCGTTAAGCAACAATCATGTGATGCTGTTCAAGGATATTATTTTAGTAAACCAATTGATGATACAAACGTACTTCAGTTTCTTAAAAAGGAGCATAATAAATTTACAGTATAAGTCGGAGTGTTGTTTAGGAGCAGGATTATAAATTAGGATGGGCGAAACTTTATAGAGGAAGAGTCCTAAAGAGTTCTAAAGGGAGGAAATAGTATGTTAATGGTCACTACAGATTCTGTAGCAAATAAAAAGATTGTTGAGGTAAGAGGTGTAGTCACAAGTAGCATTGTGCAATCAAGAAATATTGGAAAAGATCTTCTTTCTGGGCTTAAGTCGATTGTGGGTGGAGAGTTGAAAAGCTATACAGAAATGCTAGAGGATTCTAAAACAACGGTTAAAACGCGACTGATTCAACAAGCGGAACAAGTTGGTGCAAATGCAATTGTTGGTCTCCGACTAGAGCTTTCAGCAGGTCAGGGCACTTCCGAATTAATTGGTTATGGCACTGCGGTTGTGCTTGAATAACTGAAAAAATACTGTTTAAAGTAGAAAAGACAGAGCTAGGTTGTTTCTAGCTCTGTTTTTTATTACGATGGCTACTATTGGAGACTTTCAGTGTTTCTTATTTTATTTACAATATTAATTATATTAAAATTATGTTCTAAATATTCGATAAATTATATTGCACTCATTTGATCATCATTGTATAATTTTAGTAGTAGCCGAATGCATCTAAAGAGTTAGCCCTCTTAGGATCCGTAAAAGGCGATATTAAGCGTTTTCAAATCAGAATAACTTGATTTTAAACTGTCTAGTCTGAGAACACAGACAAGAGCCGGTTGCATTTTCCGTGCAACTGGCTTTATTTTTTAAGTTCTGTTACATAGGGTTGTTGTTTTACTGAAATCAATATACATGTTTAACAGAGCTAATTTTAAAAAGGGAGATGGGGAAATGTTAAATTTTAATTTAAGTGATGAGCAACTAGCGGTTCAGAAAATGGTAAAGGAATTTGTAGATAATGAGATTAATCCTTATATTCGGGAATGGGATGAAAAGGGACATTTTGAATCATCTATTTTAAATCGACTTGCGGATCTAGGTTTAATGGGGGTATGTATTCCTGAGGAGTACGGTGGAAGCGGTATGGATTATAATACGCTAGCGATTGTTTGTGAAGAACTTGAGCGTGGCGATACTGCATTCCGAACAGCTGTTTCAGTTCATACTGGGTTAAATAGCATGACACTTCTTCAATGGGGCTCTGAGGGACAAAAGCAAAAATACCTAGTGCCACAGGCTAAAGGATTAAAGGTTGGTGCATTCGGGTTGACTGAGCCAAATGCTGGTTCCGATGTTGCAGCCATGCAAACTTCTGCCGTGCTTGACGGTGATCACTACATACTGAACGGTCAGAAGACTTGGATATCTCTTTGTGATTATGCTGACCATTTCCTTGTATTTGCTTACACAGATAAGAGCAAAAAACACCACGGAATTTCTGCTTTTATCGTTGAACGGACAATGGAAGGGTTCTCCTCAAAGGCAATAAAAGGGAAGTTAGGAATTCGTGCCGGCAATACTGGGGAACTGTTCTTTGACAATGTGCGGGTACCAAAAGAGAACCTACTTGGTCAAGAAGGGGAAGGCTTCAAAATTGCGATGTCTGCACTAGATAATGGCCGGTTTACTGTTGCTGCTGGAGCAGTTGGTCAAATTCGTGCGGCTATGGAAGAAAGTATAAAATACTGTCATGAGCGGAAGACGTTTGGTAAAGAGATTGGGAAACATCAGTTGGTTCAACAGATGCTCGCGAAAATGGAAGCGGGATATCAAATGTCAAGATTGCTTGTGTTCCGTGCAGGCTGCCTGAAGAATGAAGGCAAACGCAATACTCGTGAAACGTCTTTGGCAAAATGGCAGGCTTGTGATTTTGCGAATGAAGCGGCAAATGACGCTGTTCAAATTCATGGAGCATATGGCTTTTCAAATGAATACCCGGTTGAGAGATTTTTGCGTAATTCAAAGGCTCCGGTTATTTATGAAGGAACAAGGGAAATTCACACTGTAATGCAGGCTGAATACTTATTAGGATACAGAGAAGATAAGCCACTAAGTAATCCCCTTCCAGCTTGGCCATATGAGCAGAAAGAAACTGTTAAGAGCTAACTAGGCTTTATCGAAATCTTTTTTTAGCAGGATTCTGCCACCTTAAACACGAATAATTGTACTAATCGTACAAAGAGGTGAAGACAGATGGCAGAAACGATGTTTGTAGCGGGTCACTCAAGGCTACCAGCTGGAATGGCAGCGAAGAACGTTTATGAGACACTAACCATTACGGTTGAGTTAGAGAGGAAGTATGGGGTGATTCTTGAAGCATCCTGTACTCTTGCGACCGAACATGGACGTGATTTTATAGGAAGATTATTACGAGGACACAGTATTCTCCATGGTGTCGATGACCTGGTAGAAGAGGTAAAGCAAAATTATTATGGGAAAGCGACCAATGCGATCACAGCGGCATTGGCGGATCTCCATTACCAATTTCAACAAATAAAATTAAAATAATTATCTGCTAGCCTATAATGATGTAGGTAGACCCGGTATCGCTTTTTGAAAAACAGAAAGCTGCCGGGTTTCTTTTTTTTAGAACAGTTTTTCCTCTAATCTCTCCCAAGTAAAATATGTTGAACAACCAAATCACCACCCTCCTATTGGTCAAGTTGAAAAAGTGGAGAGGGTTTTTAAGCAGTTAAAAGAATATATACTATAGAACTTTTTTTTGAGGTGATTTCATGGAGGCAGTTTTGACTGATAATCTCCCGTTTTCTTTATTTGTAGCATCCCGTGAAGGTGTCATACGTTATAGCAATGAGGTTTTGCTTCAATATCTGCCAAACTCTAAAACAATTTATAATCATCATATAAAGGATGTTTTCTCTAGTTGGGAAGAGTTGCGAGGAGGAAAGATTATTTATGCATCCTGCCAAGGGAAGAATTGCATCTTTATTAAAGATCAGTTTGCAGATTCAGAAGATTTTGCCTACATAGGAACATTTTCATCAGAATTAACCTCGCTCGTCCAGGAGTTGGAAGAGGCTAGGAGAGTAAATCGCGAATTAGATGCCATTATAGAAAATTCCTATGATGGAATCTATATAACGGATAAAGACGGAGTTACAGTGAAAACAAATTCAGCAATTGAGCGTCTCACTGGTATTCCAAAACAATACTATAAAGGTAAAAAAGTTGATGACCTAATGAAACGAGGCATTTTAAAAAATTCGGTCACTCATCGAGTACTTGAAAAAAAACGTGCCGTATCTTTGGTTCAAGAAAATTATCTAGGGCGAGAAACGCTTTTAACGGGAAATCCTGTTTTTAATGATAAAGGGGAAATTGAGAGTATTGTTACAAATATTCGTGATTTATCCGAGCTAAATGAGCTACAGGTTGCGCTGAGTAAGGCGAATCAATTAAATGATAGCTATAAAAAAGAAATTGAACGCCTTAAAGGCAAATCGGTGCGTCCACATGGAGTTATTATACGAAGTGATTCGATGAAACGGATTTATGACTCTGCATTAAGAGTAGCCAACGTGGATGCCACAGTTCTTATACTTGGGGAGACAGGGACCGGGAAAGATGTCTTAGCTCGTTTTATCTATGAAAATAGTGAAAGAAGTCGCACCGGTGATTTTATCAAAATCAATTGTGGGGCTATACCACCTGATTTACTAGAATCAGAATTATTTGGGTATGTATCCGGAGCTTTCACTGGAGCGAATGCTAAAGGAAAACCTGGAATGTTCGAGCTTGCCAATGAGGGAGTATTATTTTTAGACGAAGTTGGAGAACTACCGTTACATCTACAAGTAAAGTTACTTCGAGTGATTCAGGAAAGAGAAGTCCAACGCCTTGGAGGTACCAAACCTCTAAAATTGAATGTTCGAATTATTGCTGCAACCAATAGGAATTTAAAAGAAATGGTTACAATGGGTGAGTTTCGGGAAGATTTATTTTATCGCCTTAACGTGGTTCCAATCGCAATACCGCGTCTTGCGGAGAGAAAAGATGATATTTTGCCTCTCGTAACCTATTATTTCACTGTGATGAATACGAAGTATAACAAGAAAAAGAGTTCATCCTCAAGCCTGAATGATTTTTTCTACCAATATAGCTGGCCAGGAAATGTAAGAGAGTTGGCTAATTTGATTGAGCGGTTGACTCTTGTAACAGAAGCAGAGGAACTGAAGGTTGAGCATTTGCCTGCTGAATATCGTGAATCAAAAGAGGTCGCCCTTGAAGTGAATGAATTGATGTCCTTGAAAGAAGCGGGTGAATTTGCTGAAAGAAAAATTCTCCAACTGGCATTAAAGACATATACGAATACGTACGAACTAGCAAAAGCACTTAAAACCAGTCAGCCAACAATTGTGAGGAAATTAAAAAAATATAAATTAAATACTCATGATGCGTAAACAAAAAAACCACTATTTGTAGATGAATAGTGGTTTTTGTCATTTGATGAGTGAAATGGCAGCTTATGCGATTCAAAAATGTATCAAATGATTCAAGATTGAATCGGTAAAATCAGGCTAATACTAGGCTTTTATATGAAAAACACGATTCATTTTTGAATTAATTAGAATAAATACAAAACTCTAAATATTGTTAGAACGGGGTTTCTAAGTTTGGCACGCTTCTTGCATATTTAATGGTATACGAATTAAAGGGGGAAATACATATGTTAGCAACACTTCCACAGGAAATTGAACAAATGAAACAAATGGTGAAGAATTTTGTCGAGAAGGAAGTTGAACCTTTTGCTCAGCAAATTGAGGATGAGGATCGAATTCCACAGCATTTAATTGAACAGGCGAAGGAATTAGGATTATTTGGAATCAGTATTCCAGAGGAATATGGTGGTATTGGATTAAATACAGTTGGGAAAGCGGTTGTCCTTGAACAGTTGGGACGCACGCATAATGGTTTTGTAAGTTTAATTAGTGCCCATACAGGAATTGGAAGCACTGGCTTAGTTAAATTAGCATCTGACTATTTAAAGCAGAAGTATTTACCAGATATGGCTGCAGGAAGAAAAATTGCAGCGTTTGCACTTTCAGAACCAGGAGCAGGATCGGATGCAACCAATTTGGCTACTAGAGGTGAAAAGGTTGGAGATAAATGGATCTTAAATGGAACGAAACATTTTATTACGAATGCTCCCGTTGCTGATGTATTCACCGTATTCGCAATGACAGATAAAGAAAAAGGTGCAAAGGGTGGAATTACAGCATTCCTTGTTGAAAAAGGGTTTCCTGGGTTCACGATTGGCAAACAAGATAAGAAGATGGGCTTAAAAGGTTCCTATACGGCTCAGTTAATTTTTGAAGATTGCGAGGTTCCAGCGGAGAACGTAATTGGAGAAGTTGGAATGGGATATATGTCGGCTCTAAAAATACTTGGTGAAGGACGGATTGGACTGGCTGCAAGAGCGGTAGGTTCATGTGATAAATTGATTGAGCTATCTGCATCATACGCAAAGGAAAGAATTCAATTTGGTCGCCCAATTGCCGATAATCAAGCCATTCAATGGATGCTAGCAGATATGGCTACAGAAACAGAAGCAGCTAGAACTCTAACATTAAAGGCAGCTTATATGGTCGATGAAGGTAAGACTGTGATTAAGGAAGCTTCAATGGCAAAATTGTTTGCATCCGAGGTCTTTAATCGTGTCGCTGATAAAGCCGTTCAAATTCACGGTGGAATGGGATATGTATCTGATTATCCAGTAGAACGTTTTTATCGTGATGCAAGGATCACTAAAATTTACGAAGGTACAAACGAAATTCAGCGTTTAATCATTGCTAGAAGAATCTTAGAAGAAAATTAAAATTAGGTTAAGAGAAGGCTACAAAACGGAGGATTTAATAGAGAGAAATAGAGCGGTTGTTCTTTCAGCCGAAGGCAGAGGGTGAGTCCTTTTCTTAGCCAGTCCAGTTATAAATTTTCCTAGGACAGGTGCCTCGGCAGAAGGTGCAGTACATAAATAGGGACTCTCGATCAGATACAAAGGAGGGAAGAGTATGGAAAATATACAGAAACCTGAGAAAATTGACACTTCTATACAAGAAAAACAGGCATATGTCGAGGAACTATGGAACTCGCGTAAAGAAGGTTGGAATAAAACAAGAGTGCTAATGTTGATCATTTCACTGCTTGCAATCGGAATGTCTGTTTTTCATGTATATACGGCCGGCTTTGGGACGTTACCGTCATGGGAGCAAAGAAGTATCCATGTTGTTTGGGCATTGATTCTAATCTTCCTATTGTTCCCATTTAAAAAGGGCGGAAAGTTTGGAGTAATTGATATCTTATTTGTTCTTATCGCGATGACAGTTGGTGCCTACATCATTTTCGGTGCAGAAGGTATTCAAAGTAGACAAGGTAATGTGGGCACTAATGATATGATTTTCGGTACTCTCCTACTTGCCCTAGTACTTGAGGCTACAAGGAGAACAAACGGCTTTTTCATGATGTTAATTGGATTGTTTTTCCTTGTCTACATTTTCTTTGGTCAATATTTCCCAGGTATACTTGCCCATCCGGGGGCTAGATATGGCAAAATGATTGACCAAATGTTTAACAGTACATTAGGGATTTTTAGTTCACCGATTTATGTGAGTTCGACGATCCTAGTGCTATTTGTCGTGTTTGGCTCATTTTTAATGAAATCAGGAGGCGGACAATTTTTCACAAACTTTGCCTTTGGGGCATTAGGGAATAAAACAGGAGGTCCCGCTTTATCATCTGTCGGGGCAAGTGCTCTAGTATCAACGATTACTGGAAATGGTGCGGCAAATGCTGCGATTACCGGTTCCTTTACAATTCCTTTAATGAAGAAACTCGGTTATTCTAAGAAATTTTCAGCGGCCGTTGAAGCAGTAGCGTCGCAGGGTGGCCAAATTATGCCGCCAATTATGGGAGCATCCGTGTTTATTATGGCGGAAGCAACTGGAGTTCCTTATATCAAACTAGCATTGTATGCACTGATTCCAGCTGTGATTTACTTTTTAATTGCTGGCTTTATGGTTTATTTCCATGCAAAGCGTCTTAAACTTGCTGGCATTCCAAAGGAGCAGCTTCCTGACCCAATGAAAATTCTTTTAAAACAGGGTTATTTGTTTCTCCCAATCTTAATTATTATTGGCCTAATGATTTATGGTTATAGCCCTATGAAAGCGGGATTTTACGCAATTCTCTTAACAGTCGCAATTAGTTGGATTCGCAAGTCAACAAGAATGAATTTCTTAGATATCCTAGCGGCTCTTGAAACAGGTATCCGCGGATCACTTGCGGTTATAGCAGCATGTGCAACAGCAGGGATTATCGTTGGAGCCGTTTCGTTAACTGGTCTGGGCTTGAATTTTTCTAGGTTCGTGATTGAACTTGCTGGCGGTCAATTGTTTCCACTATTACTTTTGATTGCACTAGCTTCTATTGTGCTCGGAATGGGAATGCCAACTGTTTCCGCTTATGTCATTCTTTCTGTATTAGGTGTTCCAGCTCTTGTTGATGCAGGTGTTAACCTAATTGCAGCCCATATGTTTGTCTTTTATTTTGGAGTATTGTCCGGCTTGACGCCTCCCGTTGCAATTACGGCTTATACAACGGCAGGTATTGCAGGCTCCAACCCGAATGCAACTGCACTGTACGCAATTAGGATTGGTGCAGGAGGGTTTCTTATCCCGTTTATTTTCGTTTATAACCCAGAGCTTTTGCTACAAAGCGAAAATACTTTGGAAATTATCTTAGCTGTTGTGAGTGCTCTATTTAGCTGTTTCATCTTCTCGGCTGCGATTGAACGTTATTTGGTCAATGAATTAAACGTAATTCAAAGTATCTTAATGTTTATTGCTGCTGCTGTCCTAGTTATTCCGGGATTATTTACAGATATTGTTGGACTTGGTCTGTTTATACTCGTGTATTTCTGGCAAAAGCGAGCAGGAATAGAAGCAACAACGAAACAACTAAATGTTTAATAACAAGGAGAGATTTTGTTGAAAAAATTCAAATTAAGTTTACTATTACTGATTTGTACTACTTTCCTCTTAGCTGCATGCGGTTCCGGTGGGAATGATGCCGCCTCTGGTGAAGAAGGCAAGTTGGATGCACCGAGTAAGTTTTTGCGCATAGGTTCGGGTCCAATGGGATCTGGATGGTTTCCAATTACTACGGTAATGGCGGAAGTCTATATGGATAACTTTAGCGGAGTAAATGCTTCACAAATTGAGGGAGGGTCTACAGCTAACCTTAGATCGTTAGATGTTGGGGATGTTGAAATAGCACTCAATTATACATCTGACTTCGCAGATGCTATTAAGGGAGAAGGAAGCTTTGATAACAAGATTGATACGGTTTCAGCTGTAGGTTCCTTGTATCCTGTTTACCAAACCATTGCTACTCTGGAAAAGAATGAGGATATTAATTCAATTGAAGATATAGTCGATAAGCATATCTTTCTTGGACCAAAGGATGGTGGAGGACCGGTTGCTTTCTGGAGGATGATGGCTGAATACGGAATTGATGAGAAGACAATTGAAAAGGCAGGAGGAAAAATCTCCTATGGTAGCTATAATGATGGTGCTTCAATGATGGCAGACGGGAATGTCGAAGTTTTCCTTGGCGGGGGTGCACCAGCAATTCCATCTCTACAAGAAATTGAAATGACCAATCAAGTGAAGGTTCTGCCAATCGATCAGGATAAACTTGAAAGCATTAGTAAAAAGGGATTGGGAATTTCTTTTGATAGTATCCCAGCCGGAACCTATAAAGGGCAGGACGAGGATATCCCAACTTATACAATGGTAACCATGTTGACCGCACATAATGATTTGGATGAAGAGTATGTATACAATCTAACAAAAGTATTCTGGGAAAACATGGATTCATTTGAAGCACAAATTCCTGAAAGAGCAAAGCATTTTACCCTCGATACTGTTTTGGACGGGATTGACCCAGAAACATTACACCCCGGAGCGAAAAAATATTACGAAGAGCAAGGTGTTTTGAATTAATAAGCAGTGAGGTGAGTGAATTGCAAAATTTAGAAAATCGACCATGGTACAAACATTACATTCAGAATGCTGATATTGAAATACCTGAGATTTCTCTTTACTCAATGCTTACAGAGACTGTAAAGACCTATGGTGATAAAACCGCCATCATTTTCGAGGATGAGAGAATCACCTACCAACAGTTGAAGGAGCAAGTGGATCTTCTAGCTGGAGCATGGATGGAACTAGGTTTAAAAAAAGGGGAACGAATCGGCTTAATGCTAGCCAATCATCCTGATTATGTAATCAGCTATTATGCAGCGCAGGCACTAGGGATTACCGTGGTTCAAATCAATCCAATGTATACACCTAGAGAGTTATTGCAAATAGTGAACGATTCAAATGTTTCTTCTATAGTCGGAGATCCTTTGTCAATGAAAACGATTCAGGAAGTAAATAATGTTTATAAGTTTAAGTATTTAATAGGTTCACAGATTGGAAATTGGGGTGAAGAGGATTTTAAAAATCTTGACAATCTCATCCCTTTTTCTACCCCAATTGAGGCACCAGCAGAAGTTGATATCCACGACGATATCGCCGTTATTCAATATACCGGCGGAACTTCAGGGAAAATGAAGGGGGCAATGCTGACTCATCAGAATCTTGTCGCGAATGTGGTTCAGAGTTACTCGATGTATGGAGAGAACATGGTCAAAGGTCAAGAAACGGTACTGACCGCAACCCCTTTATATCATGTGTATGCGATGACAAGTGCAATGAATCTTGGAATCTTCATTGGTGCAGAAATTCTTTTGTTCCGAAAGTTTGACGTTACGGATGTGTTAGAAAAGATAAAAAAATATCAGCCGACTTTTTTTCCAGGGGTTCCGCGAATGTATATTTCATTTGTGAATCACCCGGATATTGAAAAGTACGACTTGAACTGTTTGAAGACTTGTTCCTCTGGTTCAGCCCCACTACCAATAGAGGTCATCAAGAGATTTGAAAAGCTGACAGGGGCGACGATTGGGGAAGGCTTTGGTCTATCTGAAGCCTCCCCCTCCACCCATCGTAATCCTCCTTTTGGAATTAGAAAAGTGGGGAGTATTGGTATCCCGATGCCACTAACAGACTGTAGGATTGTTGATGATGCTGGCAATGAACTAGGAACAAAATCAGTCGGTGAACTATTACTTAAAGGCCCTCAGATTATGAAAGGATATTGGGGGAATCCAGAAGAAACCGCCAAAACCCTTCAAGATGGCTGGCTACACACAGGTGACCTAGCGATGATGGATGATGATGGATACTTTTACATTGTTGGTCGGAAAAAGGAAATGATTATTGTCGGTGGCTTTAATATTTACCCGCAAGAAATTGAAGGTGTGTTATATGAATACCCTGATATTCAGGAGGCCGCAGTCGTTGGAATTCCACATGAAGAACATGGGGAGTTGGTCAAGGCATACGTTGTCCCAAAGGATGGAGTCCAGATTGACCTTGAGGAATTAAAAGGCTATTGCTATACAAAATTAACACCCTATAAAGTTCCGAAAGTGATAGAAATCAGGGAGAAGCTCCCGAGGAATACGGTCGGTAAGTTATTAAAGAGACTGTTAGTGAAGGAAGAGCTTGAGAAAGGTGAGAAGAATGATGCCAGTTGAAAACATAAATAAAGTGGCCGTAATTGGAGCTGGTACAATGGGAGCTCAAATTGCAATGGTTTGTGCGTTGGCAGAATATCAAGTGGTTCTGCAGGATGTAAGCCCCGAAAGTCTTGAAAAAGGCAGAGGAATCCTAGAAGAACAAATGGGAAAAAGGGTGAAAAAAGGAAGGTTAACTGCGGAAGAAGTAGAGGTGGCCTTTAATAGAATAGTCTTCACTACTTCATTAAATGATTTGTACGATACCGATATCGTCATTGAAGCGATTGTTGAAAAGGTTGATATAAAGAGAGAACTATTTACAAAACTGGATCAAATCACACCAGCACACGCAATTTTGGCAACAAATAGTTCAACCATCGTAAGCTCTAAGCTTGCCGATGCAACGAACAGACCTGATAAGGTATGCAATATTCATTTCTTTAACCCAGCACTTGTAATGGAGCTTGTCGAAGTCGTTCGCGGACCACATACATCAGAAGAAACAGCTGAAACCGCTATGGCGTTCGTGAAATCGATCAATAAATATCCTGTGCTTTTAAACAAGGAAATATCGGGTTTTGTCGCAAATAGAATTCTTGGAAAACTAATGGATGAAGCGGTCTACCTGCTTGAAAACGGAATTGCCAGTCATGAAGATATTGACATTGTATGTAAAAAAGCACTGAATCACCCAATTGGACCATTTGCTTTAATGGATTTGACTGGCATTGATGTCAATTATCTTGTTCGTATGCAGCGTTACCAAGAATCCGGAGATGAAAAAGATAAACCGGCGAAGGTTGTTCAAGAAAAGGTTGAAAAAGGCGAACTTGGCAGAAAGACTGGAAAAGGATTCTATACGTACGAATCTACACCAGCAAAAGTTTAGGAGGGAAAAAGGATGAATATTTTTGTTTTATTAAAAAGAACATTTGATACAGAAGAAAAAATTACGATTGCGAAAGGTGCAATTAATGAAGAGGGCGCTGAATTCATTATTAATCCTTATGACGAATATGCAGTCGAAGAAGCGATTCAATTACGCGATAACCATGGCGGTGAAGTAACAGTTGTAACAGTTGGCAATGAAGAAGCAGAAAAACAGTTGCGCACAGCTTTAGCGATGGGCGCAGACAAAGCGGTATTAATCAATACAGAAGATGATCTCGAATCAGGAGACCAATTTACAACAGCCAAAATTTTAGCACAATACTTAGAGGACAAAGAAGCAGATATTATTCTCGCTGGAAACGTAGCGATTGATAGTGGAAGTGGTCAGGTTGGCCCACGTGTTGCAGATTTACTGGATATTCCTTACGTAACAACAATTACAAAACTTGAAATCTCAGGTGAAACTGTAACTGTTGTCCGTGATGTCGAAGGAGACTCTGAAACGATTGAAACAAAACTTCCAGTTTTAGTGACAGCGCAGCAAGGGTTAAATGAACCACGTTATCCTTCTCTACCAGGAATTATGAAGGCAAAAAAGAAACCGCTTGAAGAGTTAGAACTAGATGACTTGGATCTTGATGAAGACGAAGTTGAAGCAAAAACAAAGGTAGTAGAAATCTTCCTGCCGCAAACAAAAGAAGCTGGACGGGTCCTAGAAGGGGAACTAGATGCACAAGTTAAAGAGCTAGTGAGCCTGCTCCATAAAGAAGCAAAAGTAATATAAAGGGGGAATATAGAGATGGGAAAAAAAGTAACGGTTTTAGGTGAAGTTCGTGATGGAGCTCTAAGGAATGTATCTTTCGAGGGAGTGGCCGCAGCAAGAAAAATCGCTGAGGATGGAGAAGTTGTTGCTGTCCTTCTTGGATCTTCCGTTAAGGATTTAGTCCAAGAAATGATTGTTGCAGGTGCCGACCGAGCTGTTGTTGTTGAAGATGAGAAATTAGCAGGTTATACATCAGACGGCTATGCACAAGCTTTCTTAGCAGTCGTGGAAAAAGAAACTCCTGATGCCATTATTGTTGGCCATACAGCATTAGGGAAAGATTTATCTCCGAAAATTGCTAGCAAACTTAATTGCGGATTAGTATCAGATGCAGTCGGTGTTGAGGTAGAAGGAGGGAATGTTGTCTTTACCCGTCCAATCTATTCAGGGAAAGCGTTTGAAAAGAAGATTGTCACGGATGGAGTCATTTTTGCAAGTATACGTCCGAATAATATCCCACCGCTTGAACGGGATGCTTCACGTACAGGAGAAGTTACCGAGGTTTCTGCGGAAATTAAAGATTTAAGAACGATTGTGCGTGAGGTCGCGAAAAAAGCAACTCAAGGAGTAGACCTGTCAGAGGCGAAGGTAATTGTCGCTGGAGGACGTGGAGTGAAAAGTGAGGATGGGTTTGAACCACTTCAGGAACTTGCTGATTTGTTAGGCGGAGCTGTTGGTGCGTCTCGCGGAGCATGTGATGCTGAGTATTGTGATTATTCCCTACAAATTGGTCAAACAGGGAAGGTCGTTACACCAGATTTATATATTGCTTGTGGTATTTCGGGAGCAATTCAGCATCTTGCTGGTATGTCAAACTCAAAAGTGATCGTTGCGATTAATAAAGATCCAGAGGCGAATATTTTTAAAGTTGCCGATTACGGTATTGTCGGAGATTTATTTGAAGTTGTTCCGCTGCTAGTGGAAGAGTTTAAAAGTTTACTAGTAGAGGCCTAAGAGAAGGAGTCCCCGTTTTAAATACGGGGGCTTAATTCCTTTTCAAAGAAAGGAGACTCGTATGAAAAAGGTAAGTGTTATTGGTTCAGGGACGATGGGAAGAGGAATCGCTTATACTTGTGCGACAGCAGGATTCATAACGGTTGTTCAAGATATTTCTGAAAGCTCATTAGAGACCTGCCAAATTTATATTGATAAACAGCTTAATCGATCAGTTGAAAAAGGGCTCATGTCAAATGAGGAAGCTGATACGGCTAGAGAACGAATTCAATATACGACAAGTATTGAAGAAGCTGTGAGAGAGACAGATTTAGTTATTGAAGCAGTATTAGAGTTAATGGATTTAAAAATTGAGATTTTCAAACAGCTAGATCGGTTTGCTCCACCACATGCGATACTAGCAACAAATACTTCAACAATGAGCCCAACAGAGATTGCTGCCCAAACGAGTAGACCAGAACGATGCATTGCGCTACATTTCTTCAATCCAGTTCCAAAGATGAAATTAATTGAAGTCATTTGCGGTCTTGAAACCTCAGAAGAAACGATTCAAGAGAGCTTTGCGTTTGGGAAGGCACTTGGAAAAGAATGTGTAAGGATCAACGAATATCCCGGGTTTGCTGTAAGCAGAATGAATTGCTTAATCGGAAATGAAGCAATGAATATGGTGATGGAAGGTGTCGGGAGTGTTGAAGACATCGATAAATCTATGAAGCTAGGATTAAATCATCCAATGGGACCGTTAGAACTAGCTGATTTAGTCGGATTAGATACTCGACTCCGTAATATGGAATACCTTCATAAAACATTGGGAGAAAAGTACCGGCCTTGTCCCATTCTTGTTAAGTATGTAAAAGCAGGATGGCTTGGGAAAAAGAGCGGCAGAGGATTTTACAACTACAATTGATGGGGGAATGCAAAATGGATTTTCAATTAGACGAGGATATTCAATTTTTGAAAAAGGGTGTCCGTGACTTTGTTCAAACTGAAGTGGAAGCGGTTGCGATGCAAATTGAAGAGGAGAACAAAATTCCTCAAAAAATAATTGATATGTCTAAAGAGATGGGGTTATTTGGTTTAAGTATCCCTGAGGAGTACGGTGGATTAGGGATTGGAATGGTCGGGAAATGTGCGCTCTATGAAGAAATTGGTGCAACCCATAATGGTTACACGACATTAATTGGAGCACACACAGGAATTGGAACAGTTGGCATTGTTGAGATGGGGAACGAAGCACAAAAGCAGAAGTACCTCCCAGCTATGGCTGCCGGGGAAAAGATTGGAGCCTTTGCTTTAACGGAACCAGCAGCAGGATCCAATGCAACGAACTTGAAAACAACTGCTGTGAAAAAAGGCGATAAATATATTTTAAACGGAACGAAGCATTATATTACGAATGCAACCGAAGCTGATGTTTTTACAGTAATGGCTGTAACAGATTCGTCTAAGGGCTCAAAGGGGATTACTTCTTTTATAATAGAAAAAGATTTTCCGGGTTTTCAAGTCGGTGCAGTTGAGCGAAAAATGGGTTTAAGAGGATCTCACTCAGCAGAAGTAATTTTGGAAGATTGTGAGGTTCCAGTTGAGAACGTTCTCGGTGTTGAGGGACAAGGCTATGTGAATGCCCTTAAAATATTGGCAAATGGACGCGCAGGCTTGGCAGCAAGAAATTTGGGTTCATGCCAAAAATTGTTAGATATGTCGGCTACCTATGCAAACGAAAGAGTACAGTTTGGTGTCCCAATCATTGACCATCAAGCAGTTGGTCATATGCTTGCGGAAATGGCAATGGAAATAGAGGCGCTTCGCTCATTTACTTACCGTGTTGCTTGGATGGTGGACCAAGGAATGAAGGTCATCAAGGAGGCAGCGATGTTAAAACTTTATGGTTCTGAAGTTTATAATCGCGTTGCCGATAAGGCTGTTCAGGTGCACGGAGGTATTGGTTATATCGCTGATTATCCAATTGAGCGTTTTTTCAGAGATGCACGGATTACGAGAATTTACGAAGGTACGTCCGAGATTCAAAAGAATATTATTGCTGGTCAATTAAAAAAGGAATATAAATTAGACTAAACGTCTGGAGGGGGAGTAGGAATTATGGGAGAAAAAAACATTGTTATCGTCAGTGCAGTCCGTACACCAATTGGACGTTACGGGGGATCATTTAAGGAAATAAATTCAGGATTTTTAGCAAGCCATGTTATTAAAGAAGCGGTAAGTCGTGCAAATATTTCTAGTGATCAAGTAAATGAAGTCATTCTAGGAGAGGTAAGGCAAAGCACGGAATCCTCGAATGTTGCCAGGGTTGCGGCATTAAGAGCAGGTATTCCTGAGTCTGTTCCGGCATTTACGATCAATCGCCTTTGTGCATCAGGGATGCAGGCAATTGCTTCTGGTGTCCAGCAAATTCAATCAGGTCAAGCCGAGGTGGTTGTTGCTGGTGGAACGGAAAGCATGAGCTGTTCGCCTGTCTATCTTCGTGGATCAAGGTTTGGTGGAGATCGTGCTCATCTAGTGGACTCGAATACAGAAGCAGGTCAGCAGCCGAAAGAAATCTATGGAGAAAATCTTGGAATGGGGATTACCGCAGAAAATGTGGCCGAAAACTATCAGGTATCCCGAGAAGATCAAGATGCGTTTGCGATTGAAAGTCAGCGTCGAGCAAGCGCGGCGATTGAGGAAGGAAAGTTCAAGGAGGAAATCGCTCCATTTGAAGTGAAAACAAAAAAAGGGTCCTTTGTCGTAGATACGGATGAGCATCCACGTCCAGATACAACACTTGAAAAGCTAGCTACCCTAAAACCTGCATTCCGTAAAGGGGGGAGTGTAACGGCTGGAAATGCATGTGGCCGTAATGATGGCGCCGCTGCTGTTGTGTTAATGACGGCTGAAACTGCTGAAGAAAAGGGAGTAAAGCCACTTGCTCAAATCGTTGATTGGGCAGCTGTTGGGGTATCGCCGGAAATTATGGGGATAGGTCCTGTTCCAGCTGTAAAAAAGCTACTTGAACGGACAGGCATGAGTATAGATGAAATTGATTTATTCGAATTAAATGAAGCCTTTGCTTCGCAGGCACTTGCAGTCATTCGTGAACTAGGTCTCAATCAAGAAAAAGTGAATGTCAATGGTGGTGCTATTGCCTTAGGACACCCTGTTGGTGCAACTGGTGCGAGAATCGTCACGACTTTATTGTATGAATTAAAAAGACGAAATCTTCGATATGGAATTGCAACCCTTTGTGTCGGTGGTGGCCAAGGTATGGCGATTTTGATTGAAAATATTTCTGAGTAAAGATAGCGACATCTCAAGGTTCAGTGGCTGTGTTAGTAACTACTATATTAAGAGAAGCGATAGGCATTTTTAAAAACATATTTTTGAAAGGAATGAGAGATTTTGAGTTTTGAAAATATTGAAGTAACCCAAAATGGTCGACTTGCCTATATTGTGATCAATCGACCTGAGCTTCGAAATGCATTAAATACGGAAACCCTACAGGAAATTGTAAGTGCACTTCATCTATTGGAAAGAGATGATTCAGTTGGATGTGTCATCTTTACAGGAAAAGGGGAAAAATCATTCGCAGCTGGCGCAGATATTTCCCAGCTAAAGGACAAAACAGCTTTAGACGTTTTTAATCCGAATGGAATGTCAGAAGTGTATGATAAAATCGAAAGGTTTGATAAACCTACGATTGCGATGGTGAATGGCTTTGCTCTTGGAGGTGGATGTGAATTAGCACTTTCTTGTGATATCAGGGTGGCATCTACGAAAGCAAAGTTTGGACTTCCAGAGTTAAATTTATCGATTATTCCTGCAGCAGGAGGTACACAGCGGCTAGCTCGAGTGGTTGGAAAAGGGATTGCCCTTGATATGATTCTAACAGGGAGATTCCTAGATGGGGAGCAAGCAGAACGAATTGGATTGGTTTCAGAGGTTGTGTCGCCAGAAGAGTTGGAAGAAAAGACTGTAGAAATTGCTGAGAAGATACTAGCCAAAGGTCCTCTCGCCGTAAAGTTGGCTAAGCTTGCTGTTCATTCTGGCTTTGAAACAGATCAGAAAACAGCGCTTATTATTGAGAAATTAGCTCAGGCAGTACTTTTTTCTACAGAAGATAAAAATGAGGGTACAACAGCCTTTTTAGAGAAGAGAAAAGCAGAGTTTACCTCAAAATAAACAAGGAACCTTACGAAAATAACCAATAAAAAAAGTGTTCCTCTTGTAATAATTCGAAGCTTTCGTTTATAGTTAACCAATAGATTATCACTAATAGGAAGGCGTTCGAAATGTATAAGAGTTTTTATCACTTTTTAATGAAATACCGGAACCCGAAGCCCAAAGACAAAATAAGTCATTTTGCTAATCATGCCTATGAAGACCATAGCTTTCCAAAAAACTCAGAGGATTATGATGAAATAAGTTCATACCTGGAGTTTCATGGTCAATACCTAGAAAGCATGTCCATTTTTGATGAGGCGTGGGAGTTGTACTTGCATTACGAAGGATAGAGGAATCTATCCTTCTTTTTATTGAAAAAATTGGTGTTCATTATTGAATGAAATGAACATGATTGTTAAGATATTTAGCCTTTTTTTGAGTAGGAATTAACCTCCTTTTTTCTCCATGAATTACTTAGAGAATTGTCTAGCTCCAGCGCTTAGGGGCTGGGTCATAACCCTTGGGGAATACGCTACTGCCTTTCTTTTGCCTTTTTCTTGATGGTACCTCTCTTGCCAATACGCCACTGAACAGGGCACTTGCGCTTTTCTTTTTAAGGGCGTGTCGATTTAGTCAGCCTCCGCATATAATGTTGTAATCATTCACGACGGATCATTGAGAGGATGGAGGAAATGGAAAACAAGAAGAAACCGAAATATAAAATCGGTGATACAGTCGTGATCACAATCTATGGAACTGTTGGGAAGGTAACAAATGTAAAATGGCTTGACGGGCTTTACGTATATGAAATAAATAAAGGCCAAGGGTTGTATCTTGAATCAAGCCTCATGCCGTTAGATGAATATGAAGGAAAGCTCCTTGAAAAAGAGCATATTGATATAGAATATAAGTTTTTCTTTGGCGACCTTGTCCAAGTAAAAGGATATGGTTCGGATCTTTTTAAAATCGTTGGGTTTAGAACTGAGATCTGGCGGTACAAGGAGGATTCTTGGGAGGATATTATTTATGAACTCTCCCGAATCAAGGACGGTGAATGGCTCGAAGCTGGGGAAGAAGAACTAACGCTTATCGCAGACGCCGAAAGTGCCGATATTTTTATCAAGAAGTTTGGGTTGTTGTTAAACACGGACAAGAAAACATTGCCTGCTCCAGAGAACAAGAAACAAACTTCTTCGAATCGAAAATCGGAAAAAGAGGAGTTGCGTAAAAAGAGCATGAAACAGAGTTTAATTGACAGCATGCTTGATATCTATAATGATTATCGTATTCTTTATTTGTGGTTTGGAGATGAAGAATACGCACATGTCATGAAAGTCATCTTGCGAAAGTTAGCTGTGATTGTGAATGATGGTAAAAGTCATGTTTAAATGGTAAAAAATTGGCTTAGCAGATAAATCAAATACGGAGCGCCTAAAAATACAATCAGTTTAAATAGCCAGTCTGTCCCCTTTTCCATCATTTCAATCATCATACTATCCTCAGAATTAAGATCTTCTGTAATAGCTTGAGCAACTAATTTTACTTTACTCATCTCAATCAACACCCCTTATGACTATGTTGATAAATTCTATGCTTGTCCAATTTAGAATAGACTCCCAGATTCGTTAATTTGGATTTTTTAAAAGGCTTCTATTGTAAAGATGCATGAAATAGTAGGAGCATTCATACATTCAGTACAAAGGGGGCGATTCTGGTGAAGGAGATTGAAGTATTTATTGATACGGAAGAAATTGCAGAATTTTTCTTTCATGAGTTAGTCAAAAGGGGATACGTTCCCAATGAAGGGGAATTGGAGGAAATTGCAGACATAACCTTCGAATACCTCCTAGATAAGTGTATCATCGATGAGGAAGTCGATAATGAATAAGGAGGCGGACCGTAATGGTCCGCCTTTATTAAATAGTAAAATAGTGAAACTTTCATTTAAACAAATCGTATTATTTAATACTAGGATAGAGGAGGGGAAAGGGTGCTAAAAAAAATTCTAAAATCAATTATGAACCATTCGGGGTCAAAGAAATATTATAGTTCTAGTGACAACCGGAAGGCGCATAAACACCACCATAAATACTCCAATATGGGCCATCGTCATTATAAACGTAAGCATCGGAGTAGGAGTTTTAGTAGCTTTTTTTCAAGTTGATTCTTACTTAAGGCTTTTAGGAGATTAAGATGTTTAAATCATTAATTCTTAGCTGTTCGGATCTATTTGATGTCAAGTTCAAAGCAGGAGACTTGATTGATGATCGCTACCGCGCAGTCAAGTGGCTTGGAACTGGGGGATATGGACGCAGCTTTTTAGTAGAGGATTTGGAGCAAAATGAGCTTGTTGTTTTAAAAGCCCTTCGCTTTCACAAACGGATGTCGAGTCGGGGGAGAAAGGGTTTTATCCTAGAAACAGATATGCTCCGTTCCCTCGATAACGCCTCCCTACCAAAGGTTCACTCTATAGGGGAAGCGAATGGGGTTCCTTATTTTACGATGGACTATATAAACGGGAAAACATTTGAACAATTAATCTTCTCTGAAGGAAAAAGGTATGAAAAAAGCGAAGTCTTTAGAATAGGAATAGAGTTACTACAAATCATTGGGTATATACATAATCAAGGAATTGTTCATCGTGATATCCGGATTCCGAATGTAATGGTAGAAAATAATCATCAATTAAAGTTGATTGATTTTGGGCTTGCAAGAAGAATTGGATTTAGTTCAGGACAACAACCTCGTCGGGTAAACAACAAGATGAAGGATTTATCCTTTCAATCTGACTTCTATGCTCTAGGTCATTTCATCCTGTTTTTACTGTATTCTTGTTATGAAACAGAAGACCGTGCAAAGGAAAGAAGTTGGGAAGAAGAATTACAATTGCCTCTATTTATTCGGTCAGTCCTTCGGAGATTGTTGCAATTAGATGAACCGTATGAAAGATGGCAAGATATCCAAGGGGATTTTTTTATCATTTTAAACTCGTAAAACTAGAGGAGGAAAGGCGAGTATGTCATTATTCAATAAGGCTCTAGCTAGTATTGGGATTGGTTCTGCGCAGGTGGATACAAAATTAGAGAAGGACAAAGTGACTCCTGGTGGCGAAATTAGAGGAGTAGTTCACATTAAAGGGGGAAATACCGAGCAAAAGGTAGATGAGATTTACCTAGGACTTAACACAACCTATTTAAAAGAATCAAACGATCGTAAAATCAATGTACCTGTCGTCATTGATCGGTTTCGTTTGAATGAACCATTTACCATTGGTCCAGGAGAAACAAAAGAGATTCCTTTCTCTTTTGTGTTGCCTCTTGATGTACCTATTTCTATTGGACGGACTAAAATTTGGGTGTCTACGGCACTAGACATTAAAAATGCTGTAGATCCATCAGATAAAGACTATCTGCATGTTATTCCAAACAGACTAATGGATGCAGTTTTAAATGGTGTTGAGGATTTAGGCTTTCGGCTTCGGGAGGCAGACTGTGAACAGGCTCCATACCGCCTACGAAAGAGGTTGCCATTTATTCAAGAGTTTGAATTCGTACCAGTAATGGGTTCTTTTCGAGGACGCTTGGATGAACTAGAACTAGTATTTTTTCAAGTTTCTGAAAATGAAACGGAAATTTATATGCAGGTAGATCGTAGAGCACGGGGACTTGGCGGTTTCCTCTCTGAAGCTTTAGAAATGGATGAAAGCAATATCCGTTTCACTGTTACTAGTAGTGATATTCCAGGATTAAGACAGAAATTGGAGACAATTATTAATAAATATAGCTAAGAGAGGACGATGAAGCACATGATATGCTTCATCGTTTTTTTGGCTCTTTCTAAAAACTTGTTGTTTTAGCTGGTATAAAAGACGCATGGTTGAACGACGATCTTAATTCAAATCGTGAGTTTTCTTACTGTTTACGATCGCGTGCCGATACGATTTCTTTCGCATGGGCATTGTGTTCAGCAATAATCGCTTCTGGTGAGATATGATTATTCTTTTTAGGAGAGTTGATGCGATTACGATGTTTTTTTCCCAAAGTTAAAACTCCTTTCAGGATAGGTTCTGCTTGCCAACTTGTGGAATCAATCCAAAGAGTGGGCAAGCTAGTTCTAGCTTTTCCTTCCCAAGTGAAATTAACCTAACATAGGATTTCCCAGCTTACACATAATATGGTATCATTTTAACGAATCTGCTTTAGTAAAAGATGGAGGGTTAGACAATGAGTGTACACATCAATGCAAAAGAACATGAAATTGCGGATACAGTATTACTTCCAGGAGATCCATTACGAGCAAAGTATATTGCTGAAACCTTTTTAGAGGATGTTCAACTGTATAATGAAGTTCGAAATATGTTTGGTTATACCGGTACATATAAAGGAAAAAGAATTTCTGTTCAAGGTACAGGAATGGGAGTACCGTCCATTTCAATCTATATAAACGAATTAATGAATAGCTATAATGTTCAAACGCTCGTTCGTGTAGGTACATGTGGTGCCATTCAGAAGGATGTCAAGGTGCGTGATGTTATTTTGGCAATGAGTGCTTCTACTGATTCACAAATGAACCGTTTGACCTTTGGTGGGGTTGATTACGCTCCTACCGCTGATTTTGACCTCCTATTAAAAGCGTACAACGCAGGTCTTGAAAAAGGATTAAATTTGAAAGCTGGGAATGTATTTACAGCTGACCAGTTCTATAATGACAATTCTGAGCTTGAGAAATGGGCGAAATATAATATTTTAGCGATTGAGATGGAAACAGCTGCTTTATACACGTTAGCAGCAAAATTAGACCGACGCGCATTATCTGTTTTAACTGTAAGTGATCATATTCTAACAGGTGAAGAAACAACAGCTGAAGAGCGTCAAACTACTTTTAATGAAATGATTGAAGTTTCACTAGAAGCAGTTATTATAGGTTAAGGTTAATACAAGAACCCTTTCTGACTAGAAAGGGTCAGTTTGTAGACAAAAGGGGTTCGGAATGGTCTCATTCCGAACCTCTTCTCGTTTTTTAGTGGATATTATTGAGTTTTTATAATATAGCGGACTCTCGTAACCCAATTTCTAGTCTACTACCGGGCCTTGCCATGTCCAGGTGACCATCTTTTTCAGAATGAAGGTAAGTTTGGACTAAAATAACAGGATCGATGCTTGGGCGACCCACGTCCGAATAAATATTTAACCTCATCATAAATAAAAGAAAAATTAAGAGCTGTTTCCATCTTACGAACTAGTTGGTTCTGTGGGACAAGCTGGTCTATAGCAACCATTTCAAGTTGATCTCGTTGGGTTAGAATATTTTTCGAAAGCATCTTCATCACCTCAAACATATGTATATTTTCATTTAAAATAGGCTTGATAAGACGGCTACATTAACTTTGAAAAAAATTGTTGATTGGAGTGGAATGCGCGCAGACTCCTGCGGGATCAGTGGGACAGGTGAGACCCCGCAGGAGCATTTGCGACGAGCAGGCTCACCGCCCACCCCGCGGAAAGCGAAGCGCCTGGAACGGAAATCAACAGCCGCCATTTACACACAAAATAAAAAAATTGTAGGCAAGCTCGAACTTCATCGAGTTTGTCTACAGTCTGACCCTTTCCGACTAGGAAGGGGTTTTTTTATGCCTAAAGCTCTGTTAATTTGGATTGTTGATTTTATTTATACTAGATTGGAGCGTGTATATACTTACTAGTTTGAAGGACCATGTATAAAATAAAATTTTACTGTGAATATTTATGGTATCTAGAAATTGCCATGAATAGGATGATTATTTTGAAAAAGGTTTGGTTGCTTTGTTTAGTAGTTCTTTTTTTATCAAGTTGTTCCCCAGTGGATTCTTTAATGGACAAGTTATCCTTTTTGAATCCTTCTGAATACAAGGGGGGAGAAAGTTCCTCTGATTCCATACAGGATGGGCCAGCTTCTTCAAAGATAAATTCTGCTGATAAACAAGCTACTGAACTTGAAGAAACATTGTTAGAGGAAACCGTTTTTAATGAAATTCAAACAGTTAATGGAAGAGAAGTGATTCAAAATGCTTCTAATCTATTTGCTTTAGTAAATAAAGATTTTGGGTTACCAGCTGAGTATTTTCCAGATGATTTAGTAAGACCCGATGTGTCCTTTTCTTTTGGGAATGAGGATGTAGAGAAGAGTAAATTGCGGAAGGAAGCAGCGAATGCCTTAGAGGAAATGTTTAATGAAGCAAAGCAAAAGGGAATCATGTTATTTGCTGTTTCAGGATTTCGTTCATATAATCGTCAAGAAACGCTCTTTACGGCTGAGGTTCAGAAAATAGGAGAAGAAATGGCGATAGAGGCTGTTGCTAAACCTGGTAACAGTGAACATCAGACGGGTTTAGCAATGGATATCTCGAGCCCGATTGTTGGACTTAGCTTAACCGAACAGTTTGGAGAAACACTTGAGAGTAAATGGCTTGAGAAAAATGCTCATAAGTTTGGTTTTATTCTTAGGTACCCAAAAGGGAAGGAACATGTAACTGGGTATATGTATGAACCATGGCACTACAGATACGTCGGGCAGAGAATTGCAAAGGAATTATACCGAAACGATTGGACTTTAGAAGAGTATGTGGAAATAGCACAGAAAATTAAGGATGTCTAATATTAACTTTTAAATGATAACAGCACAACAGAAGTGCTGTTTTTTATTATGTAAAAAGAGACGCCTACTATTTTTCTGTTTTTTTTTATTTAAAAGTGTTATTCTAAAAAATAGGAATTGAAAATATAGCCTAGTGATTGAAAGTGGTGAAAAAATGGACCAAGAGAAACCGAATGGTGAAAGTACAGAGACAGAAGGTCCTTCTACACAATTGGGAGAGACTGATTCAAGAGAGAATTTTATGCGAATCAAGAAATTTCATTTTGCTATGCTTTTATTTTTCATCGTCTTTATAACGGCTGGAATTACAACGTTTGCCTTAGCATTTGGCGATGATGATAAGAAAGTAGTACAAGTAATTCGTGAAAGAGAAGAGTTTTCTAAACTATACGAAGCCTATGATACGTTAAAAGATAATTATTATACGGATTTAGATGAACAGCAGCTTATTGATGGAGCGATAAGTGGAATGGTGGAATCCTTAGACGATCCCTATTCCGATTATATGAGCTTAGAGGATGCAAAAAGCTTCCACGAAAGCATATCTGCTTCCTTTGAAGGAATTGGAGCGGAAATTCAACAAAAAGATGGGCATATTGCCATTGTAACTCCTTTAAAAGGTTCTCCTGCGGAAAAAGCAGGCTTACTACCAGATGATCTTATCTTGACAGTGGATGGTGAAAGTATTCAAGGAATGAGTACAACCGAAGCTGTAGCGTTGATTAGAGGCGAAAAAGGGACCAAGGTGAAGTTGACCATTCAACGTGGTGGTTCGGAACCAACGGAAGTTACCATTACACGGGATACGATCCCAATTGAAACAGTCTACAGCGAGATGCTAGAAGATGGCATAGCTAAGGTCCAAATCACAAATTTCTCTGAACATACCTTTGATGAATTAGAAAAGGTTCTAAAAGACCTTCAATCTAAAGATATGAAGGGCCTTGTACTTGATTTACGTCAAAATCCGGGTGGGCTGCTCGAACAAGCAATCAAGATTACAAGCTTATTTGTACCAGAAGGTGAACTATTATTTAAAGTAGAAGACCGGGAAGGCAATGTTCAAGAGTATCCATCAGTTGGTGGCAACAAAGGAGATTTTCCATTAGTAGTTGTCATTGATAAAGGAAGTGCTAGTGCCTCAGAAATTTTAGCAGGCGCAGTTAGTGAATCTGCTGGTGTTCCTTTGGTGGGTCAAACCACATTTGGGAAAGGAACGGTTCAAAGAGCTGAAAACTTCCAAGATGGTTCTAATATTAAGCTAACAACTGAAAAATGGTTAACGCCAAAAGGAAATTGGATCCATCAAAAAGGGATTAAGCCTGATTATGAGGTGTCAATGCCTGATTATGCTTCCTTGCCATTTATAGATCCTGAAACCGAGTTAAAGCCTTCAACTGCATCTGAACAAGTAAAAGCTGCTCAGACAATGCTGAAGGTTCTTGGATATGATCCTGGACGAGAAGATGGATTTTATGATGAAAAGACAAGTGAAGCTGTGAAACAATTCCAAAAGGAAAAAGAGCTTGAAGAAACGGGAATATTAGAAGGAAACTCCACTTTAGAGTTAATGACCGATGTTCGTAATAAGATGCTCAAAGACGATCCCCAGCTTAAAAAAGCAATTGATGTGGTAAAAGAAAAAATAAATAAGAAATAAAATAAGATGGTCAATTCAAGGTTCAGTATGAACCAATTGGATTGACCATTTATTTTTGGAGATGAACATACTGGCGTTTCCAAAATTTGTTATCAGGTTCAACTTTTGAATAGTGAAGGAGGATAAAGGAAAAACTTTTTTCGCAGACCTTAAATGGAAGCGGTGATAACAATGCGGGTACTTCAATTGGCAATGATTCTTTTGCTAGCCATAACAATGGTTGAACAGAAGGTAGAGGCGAAAAAGGTGGAAATCGAAAAGCTTCCATGGGAGCAGGTAAATCAAAAACTCCCGCGCTATAGTAAATTTATTGTGGAGGACCTAGAAACTGGGAAGAAGTTTAAAGTTCAACGTAGGGCAGGAAGTCGACACGCGGATGTACAGCCACTTACTTCAAAAGACACGAAAATTATGAAAGCCATTTACGATGGGAAATGGAGTTGGAAAAGGCGAGCAATTATTGTACATTCTAAGGAAAAGAAAATTGCGGCATCTATGCACGGAATGCCTCATGGTGCTGGTGCACTAAAAAATAATTTTCCTGGTCATTTTTGCATTCATTTCTATGGGAGTACCACGCATCGTACCAATTTCATGGACCTCTCTCATAAACTGATGATTCTCAAATCCGCTGGTGAACTAGAACACTTTCTGGCGAAAAGCAACCCATATGATGTAGCAAATGCCTATTTAGCAGGCTTAAAACAGCAGGACCTCAAAATTGTCTCTTTAACTTCTGCCCAAGATTATAATTGGGACGTCGTTTTACCTGAAATTGAGAATATAACGGTCGATAGAATGGCGGTACTGCCTGTGGAAGACATAAAAGGTGAACTTGTTTTGAATGTTCCTGTTAGTCTCACGATACAATTGCGGGGCATTGGGTATCGTCGTTATGATCGAACGTTAAAGCTTGTCAGATTTACCCCGTATGAGAGTTGGAAAGTTGATTCAAATTCATTCCTCAAAGAGAATAAAATTTCGTTCAAATAATGAAAGGCTGAAATCAATGGTTTCAGCCTTTTTCTCTAGTTCTGCTCGCCGAACTTAATGAACGTTTTTTCATCTTCAATTAGGCCGCACACCCCGCATTGAACTCTTAATTCTGGACCACGGTAAGGTGTGTGGAAAGGGTCAAGTTGTGAGTTGCTATAGTCCTCTACAACTTCGCCTGACTGTGGGTTAAGCTTTACAGATTGAGGAACTTGTTTGATAAGATTGAATCTACTCTTATTGGTCCGGCAATTTGGACAGCGGTAAGGAACATTCATTTTATCACTCCTTCATAATTTTCAATACTAGTATTTTTTGCAGCTTATAAAGCATTTATGTAGGCAGTGTGAAGATTTGATGATTCGCCTTGAAAAAGAGACTAAACCTCGTTAGAGTTCAAATACTCTAACGATTTTTAATGAAGTTAATAAAATCAAAAAGTATGTCATCTTCGTCACAACTCTTCTATCAAATTTCATCATTTCAATAGAATTTTAACGGTATAATAAAAATGAGCTAGATCCATGTGCTGAAATATTACAGTTTAATGGAAAGATAGAAAATGATGCAAATTGCTTATAGGGAGAGAGAAGGAATGTATCCTGTTAGAGTGTTACTCATTGATGATGAAGAGGATATGAGAGACCTGGTGCAAATTTATTTAGAGAATTCCGGTTATCGCTGTTTTCAGGCAGCGAGTGCTGCAATGGCATATGAAATTTTAGAAGAAGAACAAATAGATTTAGTTATTTTGGATATCATGATGCCAGGTGAGGATGGATTTGTGGTTTGTGAAACCATTCGCTCTTTCTCCCAGATTCCGATTATTTTTTTATCTGCCAAAGGTGAAGAATGGGACAAAGTCAAGGCGTTGCAACTAGGAGGGGATGATTATATTGTTAAGCCCTTTAGTCCAGGTGAATTAGTTGCAAGGATAGCCGCTGTGTTAAGGCGAACGACACCAACCATACAGGAAGAGAAGGTTGTTAAGTTTGGGAAACTATCAATAGATAAAAAGGCACGCCGTGTAATTGTCGAGGGAAAAATTATTCCTTTAACGCTTAAAGAATTTGAGTTGTTAACGTTCTTGATTGATCATGCTTCACAGGCGTTGAGTAGAGAACAGTTGTTGGAACATGTATGGGGGATTGACTATATTGGAAGCCTCAGAACGGTTGATACTCACATTAAAACGCTAAGAATGAAATTGGGAATCGGGGATTATATCCAGACGGTATGGGGAATCGGTTACAAGTTTGAGGTTGCTAGTTCATGAAACGATTAGCAGATAGCTTGCTGAAGAAATTGTGGTTAACCATTACAATAGCTGTATTGATTACAATTTCTGTTTCATTTATACTATCCTATTTATTTTATGAGAAATTGTATGTGGATCGAGTTGAGGAAAATCTTCTTGAAACTGGAGAATTGCTCGCTCAGGATTACCAGGGAGGACCATTATCGGAAAATTTAAAAGCTCAAATAAAATGGTTCAACGAAAAGTCTGAAATGGAGGTTTTTTTGATTCAAAGCTCTGGTGAGTTAAGCAGTTGTCTACCATTTGAAACTAAAGATGATGCATTATTTCCATCGCAAGATTTAGCACAACTCGAACAAGGGCAGAGTATCGAAAAAATAGGCTTTGAAAAACTTTTTGGTCGTAAAATCATTGCTGTAATCATTCCTTTACTCAGTGGTGATGATCTTGAGGGGATGATTTTTCTGTATGTCCCACTTGCTAAAATTTCAGAGATAACAAAAGATTTCTCTTATCTTTGGCTTATAGGTGGAGTAGCCTTCATTGTGGTTGCACTTATACTCGGGTTCATCATGATTGATCGGTTAACTCGCCCGCTTGTGGATATGAAAAGAGCTGCTAAACGCGTGGCGAAAGGAGATTACTCTACTAGAGTGGTTATCCATTCAAACGACGAGGTTGGGCAATTAGCAGCAGCCTTCAATCAAATGTCTGCATCAATCCAACTAGAAGATGAGAGAAAAAGAGAATTTTTAGCCGATGTCTCTCATGAACTGCGAACGCCAATTTCCTATATTAAAGGATATAGTGAGGGGTTAGTTTCTAGTGTCATAAACAATTCTCAAGAACAAGTGAAATATCTTAAACTTATCAATAGAGAAGCGGGGAGAATGGGGAAACTGGTTTCAGACTTGCTAGACTTATCGAAGATTGATGCAGGGCAATTTACGCTTGATAGACACCCTTTTCCGTTGGCACAACTCATCGAGGATTTCGTTCAAAAATACTCACAGGTACTAACAGAGAAAAGAATTACGTTGGTGGTTCACCTTGATCCGGACATTATCATCGATGCAGATGAAGGGAAAATGGAACAGATACTGCAAAATATTATGGATAATGCCGTCAGATACACAGACCCTGCCGGAAAGATTGGCATTAGGTTAGAAAAACATCCCTATGGAGCTAGAGTCGAAATCTCTGATTCAGGGATTGGAATTCCAGCGGAAGATTTACTGAAAATTACCGAGAGATTTTACCGAGTAAACAAAGCAAGATCTAGAAGCAATGGTGGAACAGGGTTAGGACTTGCGATTGCAGAAAAGCTCATTGCGCTTCATTCTGGTAAAATTGAGATTGAAAGCGAATTAGGGAAAGGAACCACTGTTCGTTTGCTATTCAGAGTGATGTAGCTTTAGGGGATAGATAGAAATTACAGAGCAGATTGATGAAAATCTGCTCTGTTTGTCTATTCTTGATTATGCATTTCATTAAGGGGAGAGGATCTTGAAATTTCGATATGGATTGGAACAGCGTCTTCTTCTTTGATGATAGGGCAAATGATGGTTAAAAGACCATTATCGAGGTTAGAGTTGATGTTCTGTTTATTTACCTTTACTGGTAGTTTAATTGATTTTACAAAGCTTCTATCGGAACGCTCTTTTAAATAATACTGTAAGCTTGGCTTTAAAGTAGAGTAATTTCCCTGAATGACTATTTCTTGGTCTTTTAGACTGACAACAACATCTTCTCTTGAAATACCAGGTAATTCTGCTTGTATAAACAATTGATCATTTTCCTCAAACATATCACAGCGGGGGAATAATCCTTTTATCTTAGTCTCGTTCATCAGATTTGAGATTGTTTCGCCAACCCTTTCATTACCCGAAAACGGTTGCTCTGATTGGTTAAAGACTTCTTTCCAAAAGCTTTCGGCTGCATATTGTTTTGTCAGGTCTAGCCAATTTTTCCATTTTTCCGTTTCCATAGTTAACAACCTCCTCTAAACCGCTAACTCCATTTAATCTTCTTGAATTTCAATCTCAGAAATCTGTGTCTGTACACTCCGCGGGATTCTTATTTCAAGTACTTCCTCTTTATAATTAGCTACAGCCCCTTTTTTTCTAACAGCCGCAGGTAATTTAAAGATGTGTTTATCACCTGGAGAAGGAATATGTTCAATAATGGCTTCATGTGAGGTGTGAAAAATTTTAATCTCTCTTAACCAATGATCTTCTTTAATAGGAATTCTTAAGAAAACAAAATCATGTGTTTCAAAAACAATCACGTTTAGGTTGCTTTCTTTGTGAGAGGAGGGTTGGTCATTGGTGAAGCTTTGGACCCCTTTCAGCCACTCTTGCGGATTTAACATGCCATCCATATCCTTGGGAAACATATTTGAAATCATGTTCTGAACGTATTTGTCAATGTCATTAGGATTCATGTTACTAAACTTTTTTTTCATTTCCTCGTTAAAAGGAAGATGATTCCACGGGAGCATCAACCTTTCCTCCTTTTATCCGTCATAACCGGTAAATTCTCATTTGGGCATCTTATTGTGGTATTCTATGCAGGAAATCGCCTAGTGGTTAAGGAATCATTAACTATGAGGAATGATTGACACCAACATTTGCATAAACATCTAGTACTAATTACTATTGAGTTAATGAATAAAAAATGGTGAGGTATAAATGTGGGTAAAAAAACAGCACTTATAACAGGAGGGGCATCAGGGATTGGCAGAAGGACGGCGGTTGAACTCGCTTCTGAAGGAATTGATTTAGTCATCAACTATCGGCATAGTCGGGACAAAGCGGAAGCCTTTGCAAAGTCATTAACGTCAGAATTTGGTACCAAAAACGTTCCAATAGGTGGAGATGTGTCAGACTATCAACAGTGTTGCGAAATGGTGGAGAAGATAAAAAAACATTTCTCTTCTCTTGATATCCTTGTCCATAATGCTGGACCTTATATCCATGAACGGAGAAAGATGGTTGACTATTCTATTGAAGATTGGCACTATCTCATAAATGGAAACCTCAACTCGACTTTTTATCTCGCAAGTCTTCTTATTCCAGATATGAGGAAGCGTGAGTGGGGAAGAATCATTACCGTTGGGTTTGACCGGGTTGAATCCGCACCCGGCTGGATCTATCGCTCCGCTTTTGCTGCCGGAAAATCAGGTCTTGCTTCGTTAACGAAATCAATTGCTCTTGAAGAAGCTGAATTTGGGATTACTGCTAATATGGTTTGTCCTGGAGATATTGTTGGGGAGTGGAAAGAACGAAACATTGAAGACGCAATTGGAGAAAATGATGCATCGGTTCCGGTAGGGAGACCGGGAACGGGTGAGGATATCGCCAGGGTGATTTCCTTTTTATCAGACAAGAAATCAGATTATATTACAGGCAGTATCATCCCTGTCACAGGGGGCAAGGATGTTCTCGGAAAAGTCTACAGGGATAATAAATAAGGCAAACAAAAAAGCTAACTACTAGGGAGATGAAATCCAGGAGTTAGCTTTTTTGTTTGCCAATTTATATTGGTGGAACTAGTTGTAGTAATCACTAAGAGTTTTGGGGTGTTCGCCGCGATACAGTAACGCTTTTGAACTCTAAATCTAGCGTTTTAATGAATAGTAAAGTTAAACATATGGTTTTAAAACTAGTCATTTAATCGTAATCTATGTAAAAAATGAGGTCTGTTTAAAAGGTTGTCAACCCCAAAATATATGAAAAAACTAGATTTCATGTAAAATAGTGGATTATAAGTGAATTAATTACAAATCGACTGGTACTTTCATAAAACATAGACAGGTCATTGAAAAAAATTCTCTCTCTTTGGGAGATTTCTATGACTGTTCATTCATTATTCTAGCAAAAAGACGTATTTGGAAATTCCTTCCTAAAATATTACAAAAATCAAATGCTATGATAAAAGGGCAAGCGAGAGAGAAACAATCTAGGGAGGAACTATAATGAAAAAGAAAATGATATTGTCAGTAGCAGCAACAGCGGCACTACTTTTAGGAGCACCAGGTGTGAATGGTGCAGATGCGGCAAGTCCATCCAATACTATTGAAAAAAAGGTATACGTTTATCAAACTGGAAACCTCAACTATGACCAAATAAATAGCTATCTACAAAAATATTTAAAAGGCTATAACATCAATTGGGAGAGCGTAAATACAACTCCATCTAAAGATCAACAGTCTGAACAGCAAGTGAATAAACCTGAGGGAGAAAAACAACCTATTTCAACTCAGCAACCAACAACTCCGGCTCCAGAAAAGGTACAGCAACCAACTGCTCCGCCGGTTCAAGAACAACCAACAAAACCAAGTGAAGGTACTCAAGCTTCTTCACAGGTAAGTGCATATGAGCAACAGGTCGTGAATTTAACCAACCAAGAACGCGCAAAGCAAGGCCTACCTGCTCTAAAATTGGATACAGAATTGAGTAAAGTAGCAAAAGAAAAATCACTTGATATGAAAAATAACGGATATTTCAGCCATACAAGCCCTAACTATGGGTCTCCATTTGATATGATGAAGCAGTTCGGCATTTCATACCGTGCGGCAGGAGAAAACATCGCAATGGGACAGCGTTCACCAGAAGAAGTTGTGAATGCTTGGATGAATAGTGAAGGTCACCGTAAAAATATTTTAAGCAGTTCATTTACTCATATTGGTGTAGGTCATGTCGCGGACGGGAACTATTGGACACAAATGTTTATTGGAAAATAAAGTATGACGCCGGGTCCTCCAACTTTTTGGAGGCCTGGCTTTTTTGTGGTTTAATTAGGGGAAAGAATGATACCCTATGGGGAGAACAATTAGATAGCAGGTGAAGAGTTTGTATAAATTGTATACTCATAATGATCTTGATGGTGTTGGATGTGGGATTGTAGCGAAACTGGCATTTGGTGACAAAGTAGAGGTAAGGTATAACTCCGTAATGGGATTAGACACACAGATTGAACGGTTGTTTGAACATGAAAAGAAGGTAAGTGAGTTCCATTTATTCATAACCGATCTCTCCATTAATGAAGAAAATACAAAGCGTGTCGAGAAGCTCTATCAGAGTGGGGGAAAGGTAAACTTTATTGACCATCATAAAACAGCCCTTCACTTTAATGATTATCGCTGGGGTTCGGTCCAAGTTGAATATGAGGACGGCAGGCTAACTTCGGCTACTTCATTGCTTTATGAACATTTTCTTGAAAATAAGTGGATTCAACCATCTAAAGCTGTTGACCAATTCGTAGAACTCGTTCGGCAATATGATACATGGGAATGGGATCAAAACGATAATGTAAAAGCGAAGCAATTGAATGATTTGTTTTTTATGTTCTCGATAGATGAATTCGAGGGAAAAATGCTTGACCGATTAACAAAGCATAAAGAGGGCTTTGAGTTTGATGAGTTTGAACAAAAGCTTCTTTCAATGGAAGAGGACAAAATCGAGCGATATGTTAAAAGAAAAAAACGAGAGACGTTTCAAACGTTTATCGATGATTATTGTGCAGGGATTGTCCACGCAGAGTCCTATCATTCTGAGCTTGGCAATGAACTTGGGAAAGAATATCCACACTTAGATTACATAGCGATTTTAAACGTCGGTGGGAAAAAAATTAGTTTTAGAACCATTCATGACCATGTTGACGTATCCGCTGTTGCGGGCCAATTTGGAGGTGGAGGTCATGCAAAAGCTTCAGGCTGTTCGATGGGAAAGGAAGCCTTCGAATTATATGTTCAGGAAGTGTACCCATTAGATCCGATAAAACAAGACGCGTTTAGAAATAGATACAATCTGAAGGAATCCCCAAAAGGGTCACTTTATGATACTAGACAAGGCGAAAAATTCTTGATTACTCCAGTTAAGGAAGATAAATGGGGGATTGAGGAGAAAAACGGTAAAATTGACTCTACCTTCAACTCATTCCAAGAGGCAGAGAATTATTTGAAAAGAAATTTCGGTGCCTCACTCTCTCGGGATGATGTGTACGTCCAGTACTTAACCAATTTTTATTTAAAACAAAAAGAGTAACCAAAAAGGGAGTTCACAAATTTTGTGAGCTCCCTTTATCTATTTCCTAGGCTTCTAATCTGTGTGAATCTTCCCCTATTTGAACCATTTCCCTGCGTAAATATAAGGAGTATTGGTCCTTAGGGATTTCGTATAGATCATAAATTTCGCTAGTGGCGTTAAGTTGTTCGTAAATCGTTTTTCTAGTGTCATTAGCTTTTACTACATATGGAAGCTTCTCCGCTGCTTTGATTGAGCGGATGTTTTCTTTTCGAATACGCATAAAGATGGTTTCAATGTCACGTTCATAAAATACTTCTTGGAAAAAAGCATCTTTCGCAGGTCCATTGTAGCCTTTCCCATGATAAGGTTTGCCAATCCAAGTTCCTAAGAAGCCTGCACCATCTTGAATATCAAATAAATTAATTGTACCAATTGGGGCTCCCCAATCGTCTAGTATCGTTCTTGAAATGAGCTCTCCTCGTTCTTCTGCTTCAATGGTTTGTTTTGATACAAAAACAAACTCATCGTAAGAATATGCCTTTTGACGTACAAAAGGGAAGACATCTGGATGCGACATTAGCTCGAAAAGAACGTGAGAATCCTGAAGATCGCGTTTCTTGAGCATTTTGTATCCCTCCTAATTACAGGGCAGATTTTCTCCATGTATAAATAGACATGGCCCACCCTCGAAATTTTTTGTGAAAATTGCTAAAAAATTTCGGGGTGGGAATCGAACCCACTAGAACCAGGATACTGGTGGCGCACCATTTGCCTTCCCTTATTACATTTCCAATATGAACTTTTTAAATAAACATTTTCCATAGAGAATCATACTAAAAAATCACGAAAAAGAAAATAGTTTTTTTGTGTATTTTTCAAACTATTTTTTGCCAAATTTCATCAATTTTTTTAATAAGCTTTGTTGCTTGAAAGGATAATGGATATTTGGTTTCCCTATCCCTTTATATAGCGTTTTTTGCGAGAAAAAACTTGTGAATTTTAGCGATGGACAGCTCGTATTAGTGTATTTCTTTTATAGATTAGAATAAGATTCAGCATAATGTTTTTGCTCTTTAATACAAACAAATTATGAGGAAAAAGTTTATTAAAATGATCCTGTATATTGTAGGGCTAATACGATAAGTCCTAGTACCCAAACATATAGAGCGAATATCTTTAAAGATTTCTTTTGTAGGAATTGAATCATCCATACAACAGCCACATAACCACAAAGAGCTGAGGCAATTGTGGCTACTAATAAACTGCCAAGAGACACAGCTTCCGTTCCGCCTGAAAATAGCTCTGGTATCTTATAAACTACGCCACCTGCGATTGCTGGGATTGACAGTAAAAAAGAAAAATAAGCGGCTGTCTCTCTGTCTAGTTTTCTAAACAGGGCAGCTGCAATCGTTAGCCCTGACCGAGATAGAGCCGGCATAATGGCAGCGGATTGTGCAACTCCAATAAATAAAGCATCTTTATACGAAATCTGGTGCATTTTTTTACGACCATTTCTAATTCCATCTGCCATCCAAAGAATCATCCCTGTTACAAGGAATTCCCAGCCAATCGTTACGCCACTTTTTGAAATCGAATCAAAGAAATCATCAAATAGTACCCCGACAATGACCGCAGGAATTGTCCCAATGACAAGCAGCTTAGCCGTTTTACCTAGTGGGTGTTTAATCACATCGATGAGCTCATCTTTATAAATGACCAGCACTGCTAATAGAGTCCCAGTGTGAAGCATTGTATCAAGAAACAACCCCGCTTCATCAAGTCCAAAAAGATGCCTGCCTAGATACAAGTGCCCCGTACTTGAAATTGGCAGGAACTCAGTGAACCCTTGAATTACCCCAAGGATGAATGCTTCAATTTTTGACATCATCTCCATACCTATCACCTCATAGAAGTTGCTTGTACTACAAATGTATTCAGATTGTCCAAAACAAGAACTTCTCATCTCAACCGAGTGGAATATACTTAAATGATGAAACTTTTATCTTGGAACTACGTAATTAAGAAAAGGGATGAAAAAGGGGGAAAAGAAATGCCTAGCAATGAGGAAAGACTGCTTTCGGCTGCTATTTATGCAATTAGTTTTTTTACCGTCTTTATTGGACCGCTCGTCATTTGGCTTATAAAAAAGAATGAATCAAGTTATATTGATTTTCACGGTAGAGAATATTTGAACTTCCTAATATCCTACGCTGTATATGGAATCGTTAGTTGGATTCTAATGATAGTTTTAATTGGATTTATCCTAGCACCCGTTGTAGGAGTGCTTGGCGTTGTGTTTACAATCGTGGGTGCGATCAAAGCTTATGAAGGCCAAGAATACCGCATCCCATTCATTTTCAGGATTCTATAATAACAGGAGGTCGAATCACTAGCTTAGTATCAACAAGCTATAGGTTTGGCCTTTTTTTGTTGTACTCTGGATAGCTGGGAACACTCCTATGATTGGTAGGTTGGAGTCTACTAAATCTCAGCGGTGTTCAAAAGAGCCCATCAATACCGTGCAACATTTTCACCGAGTATGGTCAAAAGAGAAGTCTGGTCAGTGGCCAACAGGTGAATTTTTATCGAGTATAGTCAGTGAGGGACCTGGTTAATGCCCATAGCTGGTATAGTTAATGAAGAGGCTCCTTAATATCCAAACAGAAGTACGTTTAATGAGCATAGTCAATGAGAAGGACTAGAGAGAACATTAACTAGGATGAAAGGATTGCCGAATTCCCTAAAATAACCCATTGGAAACAGATAAATACTTTTTACATTGTTTTTACCAGAGCATCTTTTTCTATAAAATTCCTTTAATATGCTAAGATAACTATTGTGAATTTGTTAATGTAGAAAGGAAGATATACGTGGCG
Source organism: Mesobacillus maritimus (assembly GCF_019749255.1). Lineage (GTDB taxonomy): Bacteria > Bacillota > Bacilli > Bacillales > Cytobacillaceae > Mesobacillus_B > Mesobacillus_B maritimus_A. The sequence continues at coordinate 499,482 of NZ_JACWFH010000008.1, forward strand.
ATTGATGCAGGTCTTGTCCTTGAAGGTGGAGGGATGAGAGGAGTTTATACGGCTGGTGTTCTCGAGTATTTTCTAGAACAGGGGATTAACTTTCCTTATGTAATTGGTGTTTCTGCAGGTGCAGCCATGGCTGCTTCCTACTTATCCAAACAAAAAGGGAGAAATAAAAAAGTAAATATTGGTTTCATTACAGATCCTCGCTATATATCTTGGCAAAATTTTATTAAAACGAGGCAAGCGTTTGGAATGGATTTTATTTTTGATGAAATTCCGAATAAAATTGTCCCTTATTATTATGAAGAGTTTTACAAGAATGAAGCAGAGTTTGTCGTGGGTACAACCGATTGTTTGACTGGAGAAGCGGTGTATTTTTCAAAAGAAGATTATGGACAAGATATGTTAAAGGCAATCAGAGCGTCCAGTTCATTACCGTTTCTTTCTCCGGAAATTCATTTTAAAAACAAGCTACTTCTCGATGGCGGAATAAGTGATCCCATCCCCATTAAAAAGTCGATTCAAGATGGGAATAAAAAGAATGTAGTTGTTTTAACGAGGAATGAAGGCTATTTAAAAAAGCCATCTAAATTTCAATTCCTTATAAAACGAAAGTATCCACAATACAGTGGTTTGCAAACGGCACTGGCGAAACGGTATCAAGTCTACAACGATACGATTTCCTATTTAACTGAAGAAGAGAAAAAAGGAAATGTCTTGATTATTCGACCGACAGACCCGTTGAAGGTTGGTCGTATGGAAAGAAATCCGGCAAAACTTGAAAAGTTATATAATCAAGGGTATGAAGACGCCAGGAAAGCAAAAGGTCGTCTTTTAGCCTGGGAGTATTGAGCTATCCTCACTGGATAGCTCTTTTTATTGATTTTACTAGAATGAACTTAGTACGAGTTTAATAGAATAGAGTAATAAGCTAATGAAGTGTGAGGAAAAAAATTATGAGCATAAAACAATATTATTACAGAACCGCTCAATCCTATTTATATGCATGTATCCTAGCCATTACTCTGCTTACCCTACTATTAATGATAGGGTTGTTCTTACCTTCAAGACCGCCTTTAGGCTTGCTGTTTATCCCCTTTTTCTTGTTTTCTGTTGTGCAGCTTCAGGGCTATCTACGTTATAGGAAACGCGCGAAGGAGGCTTTATTTGTCTGTTTGGACCAAAAGCTAGATGATTTTTTTACCTATTCCGATTATCTGCTTACTTTTGCCCCAGCACCGGCTCTTAGGCTGTTGCTATTCCATCCTAATAGTTTGCTAGCAGGAGAAATTAAAGAACTCAACCAAACACGTTGGCGCTACCTCTTACCTGATATGCTGGATCGTCGTTTAAAAAAGACATTTGGTTTATATGATTCTACTGGGAAGCTTTTAGCCTATTTTATTGCAGTGAATCAAAAGGTAGAAGTGATGGATGAAGATATGAATGTAGTGATGGTATATGATCATCACCAGCAATTAGGTACCTCTCCCTCTGATGAAGCTGGAGTGAAATTTATGAGGAGTAGCCATTCTAGTACGTATACGGATGTACGTGTAGTGAGGGAAGAGAAAGTTGTGTCAAGATTGCAAAAGGGCTGGATGCCGACCAAGTGGACAAAACACTTTACGATTAACACCCCTATTCTTTCGTTTGACATATCCTCTAATCAAGCAGACAAGCTATTAACTTTGGCTGCTGTCATCAGTCATTATCAATATGAAAATCATTAAGATGACAAACGTTTAGAAAGTTTTCACTTTTTTAATGCAGTTTATGTTCATTTCGTTTTACAATAGCATCAAGAGGTTTTTTCGAAAGGGATGTTAGCATGAAGAAGTTTTTGATTGTGATTGGTATTATTCTCGCTGTCTTGTTTGTCGTCGATATGACGGTTTTAAAGGATGAAGGAATAATTAATAAAGTCGGACTGACCGGAAAATATAAAAAACTGGATAACCTAGATGAACTTCCAGTTGGCTTGGCAGAAGGGAATGTTGCACCTGATTTCTCTTTGGTTGATTTAAATGGGAATTCGATAAAATTAAGTGACCTTCGAGGAAAAAAGGTTCTTGTAAACTTTTGGGCTACGTGGTGTCCACCGTGTAAAGCAGAGATGCCCTATATGCAAGAAATGTATGAAAAATACCAGGAAGATGGGTTTGAAATTTTAGCTGTCAACTCAACTGTAACCGAAAAGGCACGGGAAAATGTTGTAGATTTTGTTTCAGAATATGGGTTGAGCTTTCCAATCCCAATGGATGAGAAAAATCGTGTTTCAAGTGACTATGAAATCATGGCTTATCCAACCAGCTTTTTCATTGATTCTGATGGAGTCATTCGTAGCATTACTGTTGGCGGAATGACAAAAGAGCATCTTGAAGGGGAAATAAAAAAGCTCCCGTAACTGCTTGCCTTAGTTCCACCCGTTTAGTACCGGGTGGTTTTTATTATGGTGATTTTCTTTTTGTTGAACAATCAGTGAAATTATGGCATCTTTTAATATAGTACATAGTTGGGAGGCGAGGATGATGATTGAATTAATAAAGTGTCATGGATCAGGAAATGATTTTCTTTTAATAGATGAAATGGACCGTGATTATGGATTTACAGAGGAGAGTCGTGCTGATCTTGCGAAATCTCTTTGTAACCGTGAAACGGAGCTAGGTGCTGATGGCATTCTGTTTATATTGTCTAGTACAAAAGCGGATGCAAGAATGCGCGTGTTTAATTCAGATGGTTCGGAAGCATCGATGTGTGGGAATGGTTTGCGTTGTGCAGCCCGTTATATATGTGAGAAGCTGGGGGTCACCGAGGCGATTGTTGAGACGATGAAGGCAAACTTGCAAGTGAAAAAAGAAACGGACATCTTCCCTGGAGTTCCAACTTACAATGTTGAAATTTCCCCTGTTTCATTTCGTTTAGAGGACCTCCCGCTAAAACTGGATCAGGAAGAATTAATTCAGCAAAAGATCCCTAGCTTGTCAAATGACCTTGTTTTCACAGCATTAGCTGTTCCAAACCCACATCTTGTGGCAATTGTTAATAATGACCAAGTAGAATCAAACATGCAAAAGGAATTAAGTGAAAAAGTAAATGGACCAAACGAATGGTTCCCTGATGGAGTAAATGTGAGTTTTATAAAGCTCCTTGAGAAGGGAAAAATATATGTTCGCACCTTTGAACGCGGAGTAGGATTTACGAATGCATGCGGAACAGCGATGTCTTCTTCAAGCCTTGTGACCTGTTTGATTGGTGAAAATCAGTTTGAAGAGAAAATTTCTGTTTATAACAACGGAGGCATGGTTCAATGTGTCGTGCACAAAGAGGGAGACCGTTATACGATTGATTTAATCGGCAATGCAACTTATATGTATAAGGCAACAGTTGACGCCATAAGCCAAAAGGTGACTGACAAACATAATTACAGTGAACAAGAGGCCTATCATCATCTGCGTGAACATGCTCAAACTGTGTTAGATGCAAAGTAACAGTAGCAGGAAAGCCCTGAAATATAAAATTTTCAGGGCTTTTTGTCGTTTAGGAATTACACTATCGTCAAAGGTCACATTGAAAGTCCCAACGTGACCAAACAGCCGAGGAAATGCAGGAAACGGTCCCATAGAAGGTCCCAACGTGACCAAACAGCCGAGGAAATGCAGGAAACGGTCCCATAGAAGGTCTCAACGTGACCAAACAGCCAACGAAATCCAGGAAAGGGTCACATAGAAGGTCCCAACGTGACCAAACAGCCGAGGAAATGCAGGAAACGGTTCCATAGAAGGTCCCAACGTGACCAAAAAGCCGAGGAAACCCAGGAACGGTCACATAGAAGGTCTCAACGTGACCAAACAGCAGAGGAAATCCAGGAACGGTCACATAGAAGGTCCCAACGTGACCAAACAGCCGAGGAAATCCAAGAAACGGTCCCATAGAAGGTCCCAACGTGACCCAACAGCAGAGGAAATCCAGGAACGGTCCCATAGAAGGTCCCAACGTGACCAAACAGCCAACGAAATTCAGGAACGGTCACATAGAAGGTCCCAACGTGACCAAACAGCCGAGGAAACCCAGGAACGTCACATAGAAGGTCTCAACGTGACCAAACAGCCAAGGAAATCCAGGAACGGTCACATAGAAGGTCTCAACGTGACCAAACAGCCAACGAAATGCAGGAATCGGTCACATAGAAGGTCCCAACGTGACCAAACAGCCAACGAAATGCAGGAAACGGTCACATTGAAGGTCCCAACGTGACCAAACAGCCAACGAAATCCAGCAAACGGTCACATTGAATGCCTCAACAATATCCTAAAAAACAATTTCCTTCTCTGATGACACCGTTCTTCACTTTGCCCCTTTTCGAAGGACCGCCAATACTGGGTCGAAGTTTTGCTCTTCTTTTACTTTAGGGTAATCTGCAAAAGGAGAACCTTTTTCATTTATTCTTTTCATCATGTTGTTAATTCTAAAGTCTGTAATCGCTAAATCTTCATTCACTTCTTCCCAGTACAATGGAGCCGCTACAGTAGCGTGCTGCTTGCCTCTTGGGGAAAAAGGGGCAATAATTGTTTTTCCTTCTGCATGTTGCACATAGTCAACATAAAGTCGGTTCCCACGTTTCTTCTTCATTCGTTCAATTGTAAAAGAATCCGGATTTTTGCTAATTAGGTATTCGGCAATAAACGCTGTAAACAATCTCGTATCGTCATACGTATACTTATTTTTCGGTAATGGAATGTAAATCTGCAAGCCTTTGTTTCCTGAGGTCTTAATAAAACTAATCAATTCAAGCTGATCCAAGACCTCTTTTATGAGTAATGCTGCTTCAACAGCTAAATGGAAATAATCCCTTGATGGTGGATCAAGATCGAAGACGATTTCATCCGGACCAGTGCTCTCAATGGTTTGAAAAGGGATATGGTACTCCACCGCAATTTGGTTCCCTAACCATAGCAAGGTTTTTAAATCATTACAAACAATATAATTGATTCCTTCTGACATCGAGGTTTGCACGAAATCCGGTGCATAGTCAGGAGCGTTTTTTTGATAAAAAGCTTCTCCAAACATTCCGTGTGGATAACGAATGACCGTTAATAACCTGTCTTTCAAAAACGGGAGCATGAACGGAGAAACTTCTCGTAAATATTGAATGAAATCCATCTTACTGATTGCCGGTTCTTCCCAAATGGGTTTGTCAGGGTGAGTAATTTCTATGCCAGTTGGGAGATTTTTCTGTTGCTCAACAAACTTTTCAAAGGTACAATCCTCAGGTTTTAAATCGAATCGAAATTGATGAAAATGAGGTTCGCGCATTTGGTCTTCATACAGTTCAAGGTATTTAATTTCCAAACAGATTGCCGGGTTAACATAGAGAAAACGGTCATCTTCGCGGACATGATTATCCTTAATGGTTTGAAAGAGAGCTGCCTTTTCATCAGGCTTAAAACCAAAAAGAACAGCTCCGAGAGGAAAGAATTCTTTACCTTTATAAACGGACACATAAAAATACCCATTTGATTTTTCGTAAGCAGTGATAAAACATGATACATATTTCCAGTTCTTGAACTTAAACCATTTATCTGTCCGTTTTCCCTCTTCCCATAAGCTTTTTTGGTGTTTGGCGACGACACCTTCTCCATCGTTTAAAAGGATATGGTCCCATAATCTAGAAAAATTACTTTCGGCAGGGACTAGCTGGAGTGCCTTTGGATTGGACTTTTCAGGAAAAGAAGGCAATTCTAAATCCTTAAAGAAGGTCTCTAAAATTTCGCGTCGCTGGTTATAAGGCTTCTTTGTCAAATCTTTCCCGCGTAGCTTTAGTACATCGAAAACCATCAGCTTACAAGGATTTTCCTTCGCCTTTTCTTTTATTCTTTCCGCAGAACGCATCCTACCCCTAATTTGAATAGCCCCAAAGTTCGCGTGATAGGGACTCTCAAGGTCCACTAGTTCACAATCGAGTGTTAACGGCAGAAAAGGCTGAAAAAGCTCGTGATTGTCTTGTAAAAACGCCTCAATTTCCGGAAAGTTCCCCAAAAGGCTATTTCCATTTCTGCTGGTTAATTTTATGTTTTTATCCCATTCTAGGAAGGCACGAAATCCATCGTACTTTACCTCAAAACGCCATTCCTCTCCTGTTGGACGCTCAAAGGTAAGTGTCGGTAGCATCGGTTTCATGTCAATCTCCTTTCCGGTCCTTTTTTATATGGTTAGTTTTCCAGAAAGGACAAAAACTACTCCACTGGCAAATGTTTATAAGGATGAACCATGATTTCCTACATAAATTAAGGACAACCTACTTAGAAATGGAGATATATCGATGCATACAATGTGGAAAGGAAGCATCTCGTTTGGGTTGGTAAATATCCCAATAAAGCTGCATACGGCAACAGAGGATAAAGACATCAAATTAAGAACACTTCATAAGAAATGTAACTCTCCTGTTAAATATGAAAAAGTTTGCTCCGTTTGTGAAGAGGAATTACAACCTGATGATATTGTGAAAGCATATGAGTACACCAAAGGCAAATATGTTGTTTTAGAAAACGAAGAACTTGAAAGCTTAAGAAAAGAAAATGAAGATAAAGCAGTGGAGATTATTGATTTTGTGAAAATGGAAGAAATTGATCCGATTTATTACAACCGAAGTTATTATATGTCCCCTAATGAAGGGGGGGGGAAGGCGTATTCCTTATTAAGAAAAGCGTTAAAGGAATCGCAAAAGGTTGGGTTAGCGAAAATTATCATCAGGGCGAAAGAACAATTAGCCATCGTAAGGGTTTATGAAAACACACTGGTAATGGAGACCATCCATTTTCCTGACGAAGTCAGGAGTTCCGCTGATGTTCCGAGTGTTCCAGCTGAGGATAAGGTCACAGAAAAAGAACTAGATACTGCGATTATGCTCATTGATCAATTAACAACGGAATTCAATCCTGAAAAATATACCGATGATTATCGAACCGCATTGCTAGAGCTAATTGAAAGTAAGCGGACCGGACAAGAAACAGTTACAGCAAAGGAAAAAGAACCAGTTACCAATGTTACCGATTTAATGGCGGCGCTTCAGGCATCTATCGATCGAACAAAGCCGGATAAGGCAGAAACCGTGAAGAAGAAAGAACCAGCAAAACGAAAGCGTACTGTCACGAAGGTAAAAAAACAAGCATAAACGTGCACCAAAAACCGAATTTTGCATATGCAAAATTCGGTTTTTTTTTTATGTTGACGGTATCTGTAAGAAAATGAATTAAGAGAATGGAAAACGCAATAAAAGAAGGCGGCAGGGTGGAAACCCGCACTTAATGAACCTATAGCGACCGGTACTGCCTTTCTCGCAGGAAAGTTTCGAGGAAATCGGAAAAATAGAAACAAAATGTGAGCCAGAAATGACGGATGAAAATAGAACGCAAGCTTTGTCCTGGACTGGGTGGGAAAAGGTAGTTCATTCTGACATGCCTTTTAATTAAAGGTGAAATATTCTATATAAAGTAATGAATCCATCCTGTTTTTTAATCCCAGACGTATTGAAATACATGAGTAATGTTCTACTCTATTTAAAAACATTTTCATTTTTAAAAAGGAATTTTCAACGTTTTTGTCAAAATAGTATGATGCACCAAACTGAGTGTAAGAGAGAAAGTCATTGTAACGCCCTTTAACAGGGTCAGTGAAAATTTTTAGAAAGGGCTGTTATATATGAAGTCATGGTCGACATGGTTAGTAGCGCTAGCATTAATTGTTGTTCTTGTAGGGGGATATGTGGGTTATTCGGTGACCGAAGGGGATAAGAAAGAGCCGGACACCACTGTAAAAGATGATAGCGGTAAAGTAGTTGCGAGTAACACAGTAGCAGAATTCACTGAAGAGGCGGAAACAAGCAAGTATAAAAATGTTGGTTTGTTTATTAAAGAATTCCACGATACGTATAACGATTCACTTGGATGGGGAGGAATTGACTCTGTGAAATGGAATGAGCAAAAAGACATTGCGACTGAAATTCTGAATGTAATGGAAACCATTCAGACGGAGAATCAAGCATTACAGCAGGACTTAGACAAGATATCCTCCTATGCCAAAGAAGTAATTTCAGGAAAGGAAGATAAGGACAATCTACTAAAGCTTCACAGATTCTTTCATGATTTAGATATTGAGTTTAATGGATATGGTGATACAAAGGATTACTATAATATAACGACATATAAAAGTGGAAGCTAGATAGGAATAAAGTAATTATCACAACTCAACATGTAAAAGGATAAACCATCATGAAAATAGTTGTTCTTTCTGATACCCATATTCCAAAAAAAGCAAAGGGACTGCCGTCAAAGCTAGCCGGTGACTTACGTTCAGCTGATTTAATTATTCATGCTGGTGATTGGCAGACGATTGAGGTCTATCATGAATTATGTCAGTATGGCAAATTAGTAGGTGTCACAGGGAATGTTGATAGTCCTGAGTTAGCGAAAAGGTTAAATGCCAGGGAGATTATCGAGGTAGAAGACTTTAGAATTGGAGTTGTTCATGGACACGGAACTGGTAAGACGACAGAAAAGCGTGCCCAATCAGCGTTTTTAAAAGGGGAAGTGAATTGCATCGTATTTGGACATTCTCATATCCCGTTGCTGAAAAAAGAAGACGATGTAGTCTTGTTTAACCCTGGTTCTGCTACAGATAAACGACGTCAAAAACAATACTCCTATGGACTGATTACATTTAGTTCTGACCTAAAATTTGAACATGTTTTTTATGACGACAAAAGCACACTTTAACGTTATAAAGTGTGCATTTGCTTTGATTAGGACTAAGGAACTTCCTAATTGAACAAAATAAAACCGTCAATTTTGATTAGGGAATGGAGTGGTACTATGAAGTCCTTTACAGTTGATTTTCATGCAGAGGATCAGGTAGGTAAAATGACGGTGCAAAAGTTATCTGAGGAAGATTATAGTCAGGTCACTGCTAATGGAACAAGACATTTGTTTGATCTTGATACGAATATTGGTTTTTTTGTTTTTTTTGATGCTGTTGATAAAGAAGATAAACCAAGTTATCTAATGCTTCAATATGAGGAAGACAATGAAGAGCCTATGGCTTGTTACGGATTTGAGCTTAATGCTTTTTATGAATTTGTAGCCTTGTATTTAAATGATTTAGAATACAATGAAGAAGTGAGTGAGGATGAAGAAGAGTATGGTCCAATCCATCATTTAGCTCACCTTCTATACCATATTGTTGAAGAAGGAAAAGAAATAGAGGTATAAAAAAAGAGCAAGTTGCTCTTTTTTTTTATACCTCTTCTTCTACCGAGAGATTTCCCTTGCAGTAGTCTTTAACAAGTGCTTCCTCATCCTCTTCTAGGGCAAAATCGAGAATGTTTTCTGTGGTGCGTTCAATAAAATAATACTGAAGAATTTTGGGCTCATCATTTACCATTGAAAAAATGACTTTTAGCAATATACCATTTTCTGTATATAACTCATCTTCTTCATCAACTGAAATTCGCAAAAAGAACTCATAGCGATCTCCAGTTAAAACCCCAAACGGATCTTCTAACAATTCAACGGTATGTCCGGTAATTTCCATATAACATCATCCTTTAATTTTTCTCCTCTTATTATATATCGAAAAAGCGTGAAACAATCAACTAATCGAGATTTAGCTCAAAGAAAGATTGAACACAAAGTATTCATTTTTTTATGAATTAAATGTGAAGATTCCAAACTTCTATCATTTTCCTCCAATGCAAAATAAGAAGATAAAGGGATTTGGATATGTGATCCTTTTTTGAATGTCTAAGCTAGTGTGAGTAAACTTTCATATCTGAAAATGGTAAGACCAGATAATCTATTGTTGAAATCGGACTTAGATGTTACCAGCAAACTTTAAGAAGTTGCGTTTTCTTTTTACATAAATAGTCCCTCACGTTCAAACAATAGACAAGATGAATACGGGAGGGATAGTAAATGAGCGGTAAGTCCTCAAAGGAAGCAAAATTGGCTTGGTGGCAGCTGTCGATGATTGGGATTGGTTGTATTATCGGAACTGGTTTTTTTCTTGGCTCTGCTCTTGCTATAACAAAAACGGGTCCATCGGCATTAATTGTGTTTTCACTAGCCGCACTTGGTACCTACCTTGTTTTTGATGCGCTAGCAAAAATGGCAGCTAAAGATCCTCAAAAGGGTTCTTTTCGTTCCTATGCGAAAAAGGCATATGGCAAGTGGGCCGGATTTTCCAGCGGATGGGTTTATTGGGGTTCTGAACTTCTGATTATGGGAAGTCAATTAACGGCTTTGTCCTTGTTTTCAACTTTTTGGTTTCCTGATATTCCACTTTGGGTTTTCGCAGCTGGTTTTGCTGTACTCGGACTAGGTGTCGTTCTAACAGGAACAAAGGGCTTTGAAAAGATGGAAAATATATTTGCGATTGTAAAAGTAGCAGCTATCTTTATGTTTTTAGTTCTTGCAACTCTAGCGGTATTTGGTGTATTTAACGGTCTTGGTCATGAGGTAAATGTTTCGAACACAATGGATCATTTCTTTGCAGGTCGATTTATGGGATTATGGACTGCATTAATTTATGCTTTTTATGCTTTCGGTGGGATCGAAATTATGGGAATCATGGCTCCAAGGCTTAAAAACAAAGAAGATGCCCCTAAAGCTGGGAAAATAATGCTCTTATTACTTACGACTATTTACCTTTTAGCCATTGCGCTTGCCGTGCTATTAGTGCCATATAAAGATTTCACGACTAAAGAAAGTCCGTTTGTTACCACATTGGATCATTATAACCTTCCGCTAGTACCCCATCTATTCAATGGGGCGATGATTATTGCAGGCTTCTCGACGATGTGTGCATCCTTGTTTGCTGTTACAAGCATGATTGTTACATTGTCTAAAGATGGGGATGCTCCAAAGGTGTTGTCAAAGGCAGGAAAATTAAAGGTTCCTCACTTTGCTTTAGGGCTAACGGTCCTTGGTTTAATAACATCAATTATCCTCTCCTTTGCGATGCCTGACCGCATTTACGAATACTTAACTACAGCTGCGGGATTAATGCTCATCTACAATTGGTTGTTTCTCATGTTTTCATATAAGCATATTATTAAGCTGACGAAGTTTGAACAGGTGAAGAGGTTCGGAGCAATAGTTTTAATCGTAGCAGCTGTGAGTGGAACACTTTTTGATCATATGGCACGTCCTGGTTTTTTTATTTCACTACTTTTCCTTGCGATCATTGGGCTTATCCTAATGCTCCGAAATGCAATAGGTGGTAAGAAAAAAAAGAAAAAGAGTGCCAAAGTGCCACGACCAAGATTTCAGTAGTGGCATGCTAAAAACCGCTAAAACAAAACTTAGCGGTTTTTCCATTGTTTAGTACAAATAATTTCAAGATTGAATTAGAACCTTCACTGCCTGAATTCCAAAATAGATTGCAAATCCAATAAGCGAGGCACCCGATAGGTAGGAGATTACAGTAAGAAGACGAGTCGTTAACAACCTTTTAAAACTACTCGAAATAAATGCCATCGTAATGTCCCAAATAACCAAACCTAAGATAATAGCAAAGCTATATAACACCAATTCACTTGTTCCGTATGAGGTGGCTGTCCGAGCAAGAACTGATCCATAAATTCCTAACCAAAAAAGGATTGTGAGCGGGTTCGAGATGGACATGAAGAAACCTGACATAAAGGATTTAAGACCAGATTCAGACTGCCTCCCTTTTTTCATAACAATTTTCCCGGCGCCAATAATTGTCTCTATCCCTGTATACATAAGGACAAAAAAGCCAAAAAACCAAAGAAAGGTTTGCATAAATGGTGTTTCGAGAAATCTCACGACTCCCATATAAACAGCTATCATATAGACGATATCTGCGGATAATGCTCCTAACCCTAAAAGCCATGAATGAAAAAATCCACTTTTAATGCCCTTATCCATCTGTGCTGCATTAACTGGGCCGATTGGTGCTGCTAGGGATAAACCTAGAAATATATAGCTAAGAAACACACTCATACAATACCCCCATTACCAATCAAGATTGAATGCTCGTACTATATGTATTCCGTCTAATGGGCATGTACAACTAAAAGATAGCAGGGAGCAAATGTTTTATGAAATTAGGTGTATTTTTAGGTTTATTGAGCATATTATTAGAGGGTTGACCTATTGGAAGAAAAGTTAAAAGTGAGTTCTTTTGTAAAAAAAATCTAATTATGATATGATGGGAGAAGAGTTGAAAAAGAAAAGGAATTCATTTATTATAAAAAGTTAGCTTATTGAGCTTTTTATTATAAATGTTTTTTTATTCATGCTTTGGACTAAAATTGGAAATGGAGCGTGAGGGAAATGGCATTTGGAAGAAAACCTCCTGAAGAGATTGTCACTGCGGAAACGAAGATATGGGTATGTACTTCAGACCAGTGTAATTGTTGGGTTCGGGATAATTTTAAGAGCAGTGCAGTTCCAACATGCCCAATTTGCAAAAGTGCAATGGAACAAACGACAAAAGAGTTGGAAGTCGTGAATAACCATAGTTTTAATGTAACGGGCTGAGTATAACATGAAAAAACAGTTAGCAAATGGATGCTAGCTGTTTTTTATGCTTATTTAGATAAAATGAGACTTTTGGGGAATAGAATAGGAATGATCTATTTCAATATGGTAACAAGTATTTTGGGCGTTACTACTAGAAGTCCAAGTTTTGCTGGTGATGTAGGTGGAACATTGTACTTGACCTAAAAAGAATGTAAATTAAAGGGCCAAGAGAATTTGGTCCTTTTTTTGCCTAAAACTTTGTTAAAGAATATCTTGATTCTTCAACGGGTAAATTCGAGCGACTGCCCCACGGTAGTAAAGGACCTGGGGGAATTATAAAATCATGTTTAACAAAGTTTTTGTCTAAATTTTGATTCATCTTTCTAGTATATAAAATTTGTATTTATTGAGGTATAATGGTTATTGTCAAAATGCAATGATTTAATTTATTCTCTCTAATCCAATTTTATATTGGTAGAAAAGAGTTGAAGAAGTTGCATCTACGTATTACTATTTTATTCTATAGATTTAATGTTGAAAGTGAGTGTTAAAGATGGGACGTAAATGGAATAATATTAAAGACAAAAAAGCGTCAAAAGATGCAAACACAAGTCGTATTTACGCAAAGTTCGGGCGTGAAATCTATGTGGCAGCAAAGCAAGGCGAACCAGATCCGGAAGCAAATCAAGCTCTAAAAGTCGTCCTTGAGCGTGCAAAAACATATAATGTCCCTAAAGCAATCATTGACCGTGCGATTGATAAGGCTAAAGGCGGCGATGATGAATCTTATGACGAACTACGTTATGAAGGTTTTGGGCCAAATGGGTCTATGGTCATTGTTGATGCATTAACAAATAATGTAAATCGTACTGCCTCTGAGGTACGTGCAGCGTTTGGTAAAAATGGTGGGAATATGGGTGTGAGCGGCTCCGTTTCTTATATGTTTGATACAACAGCTGTTTTCGGTGTTGAAGGAAAAACAGCAGATGAAGTATTGGAATTGTTAATGGAAGCTGACATAGAAGTAAGAGACATCCTTGAGGAAGAGGAAGCAGTCATTATTTATGCTGAACCAGACCAATTTCACGCTGTTCAAGAAGCGTTTAAAAACGTAGGCGTGACTGAATTTACTGTTGCAGAACTAACCATGCTTGCACAAAATGAAGTAGAATTACCAGAAGACGCTCAAGCACAATTTGAAAAAATGATTGATGCATTAGAAGATTTAGAAGATGTTCGTCAAGTGTATCATAATGTTGATTTAGGTGAATAAAACTCGGGGCAGATCTTGGTTCGCTTAGATTTGCCCTATTGTCATTTGATGACTACACGAATACATAATAAATGTCTAACTTGGATTTATTTATAAGTAAATGTACAATCATATACATGTATGTTTTTTCATTAATTAAAGTCTAACAGTATGGGTGGTTTAATCATGATTGTAAAAACAGAAGAAGATATTAAAGCATTAAAAGAAATTGGAAAAATTTGCGGAAGTATTCGCAATGAATTGGTCCAAAAAACGAAACCGGGAATTACCACAAAAGAACTAGATGAAATTGCTGGGGAGCTCTTTGAAAAGGCTGGTGCCGTTTCTGCTCCAAAAGGAGAATATGATTTTCCAGGATACACATGTATTAGTGTGAATGAGGAAGTGGCACATGGCATTCCAGGAGAGCGTGTCATAAAAGAGGGAGACCTTGTTAATATCGATGTATCAGGTTCAAAAGATGGTTATTTTGCTGATACAGGTATCTCCTTTGTTGTCGGTGAGGGCGATGAAATCAAAAGCAAAATCTGTGAAGTTGCAAAAGAAGCTTTTGATGCAGGCCTAAAAAAAATTAAGCCGGGCGCGAAGAAGAATGGAATTGGAAAAGTGGTCATGCAAACGGCCAAAAACAATGACTTAACCGTCATCTTAAATCTCACTGGACATGGAATTGGACGCACCATTCATGAAAAGCCTGACCATATATATAATTATTATGAGCCTTGGGATAATGAATTGTTAAGAGAAGGAATGGTAATCGCCTTCGAACCGTTTATCTCCACACGTGAAGAGGAAGTCTATCAGCTCGACGATGGGTGGACTTATGTTACGGAAAATAGTTTCGTTGCGCAGTACGAGCATACGATTATTGTGACGAAAGAAGGTCCAATGATTATTACTGAATAAATCAAAGACCTTGGGTCAAAAGAAGCTAAAAAAATGACGTGTGAGTATGACACACGTCATTTTTCATTTTAGCTATCAGTGAAAATGAACTACATTGCATGGAGGTATTAAAAATCAAACATATAAAACAGATACAAGGGAAAAGCTTAAGAATGGTTCTATCTTCATTAATCGTTGTGGTCGGTCTTGTAGTAATCTCTCAGATTTATTTTAGTTACGTTGAAGTTAGAGATTTGACTAATAATTGTTATGACAACGGTGGACTACCAAATATTGTAAAATCAGGGTTGGAAATAGAGTCCTTTGATTGTGAAATAGACTAACCTTCTATCAATAAAATGATTTGGCGAGTGGTAGTTTGGTAGTATAAATGGGAGTTTCAATCACTTGCCCCAATCAAAGTCTAATACTCGTAGAAAAGCCTTTGCTATTACCATATGTCCTGTAGCATTTGGATGAACGCGGTCCCAAGCCAGTGCTGCAGGATAATATGTATTTAAAATTTGGTTAAGGGCGGCTTGAGTGTCAACAAATAGACAATCTGTCTCATCAGCAATCTTTTTAACAACTTCTCCATATTGGTCCATTGTTCTCCGCATTGCGTCCTGCTCATTTCTTTCAAGGTAAAAAGGAGTCATCAAGATGAGACCTTTCACTTGAGGCCTGGTCTCCTTAATTAGTTTTCTTAATGTTTCTTCATATTCGTCGATGTACACATGATATTCTTTTATTAATGGGGCGTCATATTGTCGCCAAACATCATTGATGCCAATCATCACTGATAGCCAATCCGGATTTTGATCTATCACGTCTTCTTGCCATCTAGCTTCTAGATTGCGAACGGTGTTTCCGTTTACTCCTTTATTAACCGTTCGAATTCCAAGTTCAGGATAACCGGTCTGTAGAAGGGCATCAACAAAAGCAACATAGCCTTTTCCTAGTGCCCCGTTACCTCCTTCTCTCACTTCTTTATTTCGCTCTGCGTCCGTAATTGAATCTCCAATAAATAATAATTTTTGTCCTTGATCTAGTTTCACGCTTCTCATCCTTCCGTTATAGGAATCATTTTTCACATTTTAATTTTAAGGATGCTACTTATTTGTTTTTTAAGCTTATTAATTCGCTAACCGTGACAAGTTGATACCCTTGTGATGTTAGTTCAGTGGCAAGAAAGCGAACCGCTTCAATTGTTTGCGAACGATCTCCGAAGCCATCATGAAATAAGAAAATGCTTCCATTTCTGACCTGGTTTCTAGTTTTTGTTACAATATGATCGACACCGGGCATTTCCCAATCGGTTGCTTCAAAATTAACACCACTAATCATATGGTAATCTAGTTTTTTCACCATTGAAACGGTTTCATTATTATAATCAATAAAAGGGGGACGAAAGGTTTTGGGTTTCGTTCCTGTGAGTTCCTTTATGATCTTATCGGTTGTGAGTATTTCTTCCGCACACTCTGTTGAACTTAGCTCAGTTAATTTTGGGTGAGAGTAGGTATGATTTCCAATCTCATGCATTTGCTCCGTTACTTGTGAGACAAGCTCGGGGTGGTTTAACATATGCTTGCCAATCATAAAAAAAGTGGCCCTTCCAGAAACCTCTTTGAATATTTCGAGTACCTGAGGAGTATAAATTGGATTTGGGCCATCGTCAAAGGTGAACGCAACTGCTTTATGATTCGTTTGGATCTCAGAAATGATTGATGTATCACTCAAATGATTTATCTCCCAACTAAGAAAAAGATATCTATGTTATTTCGTACAAACAGCAATCCCAAACGGATAATGTATATTTGCTCTGCCAGGCTCTACTAGGACCCCTTTTTGAAAGTAAAATTCCTTTTCTTTATAGCGGTTAAAAAGTCCATGGAATTCTTCTTTTGTTAGTTGATGAACATGAAAGGGCTCCCTAGTAGGTTTCCCTCTTCCTTGGCCAAAGGGAGTGGAAATGACAAGTTTCCCTCCTGGCTTTAGCATTTCGTATATATTATTCATGAACTGCTCTTCGTCTGCTACATGTTCTAGTGTCTCGAAGCTGATGATTAAATCGAATGGTGCGTATTTTTTAGGGAGTTCTGGGTCAAGCACATCACCTTGTTGGAACGTAACTAGTGGGTGATAATATGTACCTCGTGCATAGGAGATTACTTTTGCATCAATATCAATAGCAACAACCTCTTCAATTTCTTTTTTTGCTGCTTTGGCAATAATGTTACTCCCAAACCCACTTCCACATGCAAAGTCAAGTACACGTCCTTTTGCATAAGGAATAGCAAAGTGATAACGAGCGATATGCTCTAATAACATCCCATTCATCGGTTGCATGAATTCTGGAATGATTCGTTCTCCTGTATATTCAATCATCATATTTTTCCTTTCTAGCTTAACTTCCTTCTATCATATCAAAATTCAATTTCGGTTTGTAGTGATCGAGGAAGGAAATTGCCGCTACAAAAGTGCTATGCTATATTAAATAATGACCTCCTGAACCACGATAAACCTCATATTTATCCTCATACTCTATATCGCATTTCTATAATTTACATTAGAAGGGAGATATGCATGTCTAAAGAATTTGAATATGAAAAAAGACGCTTAGCTTACACAAGGGGATATATGGAAATGGTAATCAAGGCAGCGGAACAAAATCAGGGCGATTTTCAAGAGAATATGAAACAAGCTATGGTTGACCTTGATCATCTTGATAGTAGTTTAAGTTATATCAATATCCTCACAAACAGCAAGTTTATTGAAATGGCTTCAACTGAACTCGAGGCATTGAGAAAGCTAAAAAACAAACCCTATTTTGCACGAATCAATTTTAAAAGTGAAGGACAGAGCTCAGAAGAAATCTTTTATATTGGAAAAACTTCATTATATGAACGTGACACCCAGGAACCAATCATTGTAGATTGGCGTTCGCCAGTGGCAAATATTTATTATGATGGTCGACTTGGAAAAGTAGAATATGAGTCGAATGAAGGAAGTATTGAAGGGTATCTTTCTTTGAAGAGACAATACAAAATTGAAGAGGGGAAACTAATTGACTATCAAGACGTCGATTTAACCACAACAGATGAACTCCTTCAAGAGTCTCTATCTGGAAAAGCAGATACCAGGTTAACTGAAATTGTTTCAACCATTCAAGCAGAGCAAAATAATGTGATTCGTGCCGATTTAAACCGTCCTATCATTGTTCAAGGAGCAGCGGGTAGTGGGAAAACAACAATTGCTTTACATCGTTTATCTTACTTTATCTATCACCATGCGGCAAGATTTAAGCCAGAGCAGTTGTTAATTATTGCTCCGAATAATATGTTTATTGGATATATTGCCGAAGTACTGCCGGAATTAGGTGTAGATAAAATTAGACAAACAACCTATATTGACTATATGAAGCTATGTGTTAGCAAAAAGCTTAAAGTAGTTAAGCCGGAACAAAAGCTTATTCATATATTAAATCAAGATATAGAAAATGAAAAAATGGTGAAGTGGCTATCCAGATTCAAAGGTTCTTTAAAATATAAAACACTTCTTGACCGTTATTTAAAAGATATTAGGGATGAACTTTCGCCAACTGAAGATTTTGTGCTTGAAAGATACAGGCTAACGAGTGGGAAAAAACTCCGAAAACTATTTTTAAAGGATTATCACTATCTTCCTTACTATAAACGCTTAGACAAAATAAAAGAAATTATGAAAACTGATGTAAGGCGGAAGAAAAAACAAATCATTGACTCACTTGAAAAAAGGTTCGAGGCCGCCCTTGATCAAGCACTCTATCATATAAAAGATGAACAAAAAAGAAAAGAACGAGTTGTGTATGTGTTGGATTCAAAAGAAGAGCGATTGAGTACGATTCAAAACGAATCGAAAAGTGCTGTAAAAAAATATATGAACAAATTGCCAAAAGAGACTCTTCTCGATTATTACAAGAAACTGATTTTTAATGAAGCAAAATTTGAAATTTATGCTAAAGAACTATTGAATAAGGAGCAAGTTGAATTCTTTTTATCATATAATCAAAAGATTTTACAGAAGAATCAAGTTGAAATTGAAGACCTTGCAGGCTTATTTTATATGCAGCACAAAATCTTTGGGATCGAGAAGGATTTAAAAGCCAAGAATATTGTCATTGATGAGGCTCAGGATTATAGCAATTTTCAACTCTATGCACTTAAAGTTGGATTAGAAACAGATATGTTCACAATTGTTGGAGATTTGGCCCAAGGAATTCACTCCTATCGTGGGTTAAGAAACTGGGAGACTTTAAGAAAGGTAATTTTTCCGCGTGCCAATTTTATGACATTGCAGAAGAGCTATCGGACAACTATTGATATTATGGAGGTAGCGAACGATGTGCTAGGTCTAATGAATGAAAACCTCCCAAAAGTTGAGCCAGTCGTCCGCCGCGGAAATAAACCCTTGGTTTATCTTTATGACAGTAGAAATGAGTTGCAGGAAAGAATTCAAGACACTTTAAAAACGATTGAAAATGACGGGTACCAATCGATTGCAATCATTGGCAAGACAGATAAGGAGTGCAAGGAACTTTATAAGCTTTTACATAAAAGAATAGAAAGACCGATTCAATTATTACAAGAAAATGAAGCGATAAAAAAGGGGTGCCTCGTCATTGTTCCGTCCTATCTCTCGAAAGGGCTCGAGTTTGATGCTGTATTAATTGTGTCCTTGGGTGAAATCTATCGTTCAGAGGAAATTGATATCAAACTCCTTTACGTGGCAATGACCAGGCCCATGCATCAGTTGTATTTGTTTGCACGAGAAAAGGAAGATGTACTAATGCACGAAGTGGACCGAACAAAATGGACCTGCCTCTCAGAAGACGTATAATCTTAAAAAATAAAACCAGCTCAATAACTGGTTTTATTTTATATATATATAGAAGAAACTAAGCTTGTTTATGATTAGACCGCAATCTTGCTGGGACACGTATTCTGGCTCCCCGTTTTTCTCTTTGTTCTTGAAGTTTATGTATTTTGCTTAGTTCCTCAGTTAATTCATGAATAGAAAGCAACTCATATAAAATAACCATCTCTGGTGAAAAATGGTGTGATTGTCCTTTGTTCATACTATTCGTTTCAATAAAAGATTTTTGGTCTGTAAACCATCCGGTAATTTCTAAGATTAATGATTGATGTTCATTTCGAATGGCAAAATTGGGATCGTAATAAATGGCTCTAAGTGAGTGAATGGTTTTTAAGATTAACGTGTTTTTTGTTTCTCCCAATGTAAAATGGTTAGTTGGAAGATAAATTAAGTTTCCTATATGATAGGTGATTTGACGTAAGATATTTAATTTTTTATATTCATAGTGAAAATGGCCAACATCCACTTTCTTGACTTTATGATATCTCCATTCATCTTTTTGGAAGGAACAAAGCCTTTCTGTTTTCTCAATTTCTTTTATTAAGTTATAGAATGTTTTTCTGATTTCTTTTTCGCTAGCTTGTATATGACATAGTTCATTTCCAATGATATTCAAAATATCTCCAGCTCTCATATAAAGAGTATGAGTTGCTCTGGCAATGGACTCTGAGTATTTCGGTGGCAAAACGAAAAGGTTGACTAGGGAAGAAACAATTAAGCCTGTACTAGTTGTCCCAAGTCTAATAAAAAAGGAAGACAAGTAATCATCATGAACGGTCGAAATCATCGCTATCCCCGTTAGGGTTGCAACTAATATACCGTCATGTAATTTTAGCTTATTACAAACAATGATTGTCGCTAAAGCAACGAATGTATAGGAAATGGGACTATCCCCAAATACAAAGGTTGCTAGTACGGAAAAACCTGCTCCAATGGCAGAAGCCGGGAAGCGTACAAAGGCTTTCTTAATAGAATCTGCTGCTGTAGGCTCAATTGTCACGATGGCTGTAATAACGGCAAACATGGCAGGCCAATTTAACAGGTGACAGATTAGTGCTGTAACAAAGACAGCAATGCCCGTTTTAACAATCCTACCACCAATAAATCTGTATTTTTTTGGAATCTTCATAACCGAATCCTTTTCCATTATTAGTTACTATCAGTATAGCCCATTTATTATACTAAAAGACAGAAAACATGCCACCGTTCTTATATATCTCTTATTTCCACCCCTATTATCGAGGTGGTGCACTGAAAGTGGATAGGAGTTTGTGCAGGGCGAATGCCTATGAGCCAAATAGCTATGACGAATGGCTGGACAGCCAAAATAAAAGAAACCCGTGCTAAAAAAGCGACGGCGATGTTTATGAATGGAATACCTGAGAAGAGAATGACGATTATTCCACCCAACTGGTAACTATTTACCTTGATACCGATGAAGAGCAACAAAGCTTATTTGAAAAAACGGCACGTAATATGCAGGGAACAACGAAGAGTCCCATTAAGGCACATCAACAACTGGTAAAAAGTAGCCCCTGCTTATGGTGAAGGTATTATAAGAGCACTCGGAGTTTCAATTGGTGAAGTCGAAGCGGCAAGTGTGGAAGCAATAAATGTTCCTATGCTTCTCCACATGTGTAACGGTTAGTGCTTATTAGTTGTGATTATGGAGGAGATGTTTTATACTTTTTTTGTATTTCTCTTGTCTCGGAAATTGAAATCGGTTTCTTTTCGTATGAAGATGACATTTAGTAATAATCATCACGTAGGTGATTTGGGAGGGAAGGGAAAGAATGAAAAAGGTTGTTGTAACTGGGGGAAGCGGTCTTCTTGGTTCCGCTGTCATCCAAGAGTTTTTAAATCATGGTTATCAAGTTATTAACGCAGATCTGAAACACCCAGAGGAAGCGCTATGTAGAACGGTGATAACCGATCTAACAAATCTAGGAGAGGTATACGGAGTATTGGCAGATGCTGATGCAGTTGTGCATCTTGCTGCGATTCCGGTGGCTTACTCTCATCCAAATGAAGTGACGTTCCGAAATAATGTTATGTCCACTTATAATATTTTAGAAGCGGCAAGTAACCTAGGGATTAAAAAAGCGGTCATTTCATCTAGTGAGTCCTCCTACGGAATTTGTTTTTCAAAGCAAAACTTAGGTCCGCAATATGTTCCAATTGATGAAGAACATCCACAGATGCCTGAGGAAAGCTATGGGTTGTCGAAGATTGTAAATGAGAAAACAGCAGACATGATTCACCAAAGGACAGGCATGCAGGTTGTATCCTTTAGATTGGGGAATGTCATATCGCCTGAAATGTATCAGAATTTCCCTCGATTCATCCATAATCCGGAGGAACGTAAACCAATTCTTTGGAGCTATATCGATACAAGGGACGCTGCAACTGCTTATCGGTTAGCGATTGAGACAGATGGACTTGGTTCCGTTGCTCTAAATATCGGTGCGGATGAGACAAGCATGGATATGGAAAGCAAACAGTTAATGGAAATCTGCTTTCCTGATGTTAAGGATTTCCGTAAAGATTTAGCTGGTTTTGCTCCTTTGCTAAACAACGAAAAGGCGAAGAAACTATTAAATTGGAAACCAGTACATAAATGGAGAAATTATGTGAAGCTTTAATGGTTATTGAATTATGAGGAGGAGAGAGATAAATGTTGAATAATCTAAAAAGTACGACTACCTTACATAATGGGGTTGAAATGCCATGGCTAGGATTAGGAGTTTTCAAAGTAGAAGATGGCGATGAAGTAGTCTCTTCGGTTAAGGCCGCACTAGAAGCAGGCTACAAAAGCATTGATACGGCAGCCATTTACGGAAATGAAGTTGGCGTGGGAAAAGCAATTGCAGAATCCAACGTTCCTCGTGAAGAGCTATTTATTACAACGAAACTATGGAATTCAAATCAAGGTTACGAAGCGACATTGGCTGCATTTGATGAAAGTATGGAGAAGTTAGGATTAGACTATTTAGACCTTTACCTTATTCACTGGCCACTTCCTTCTCATGGAAAATATGTTGAAACATGGAAAGCTTTAGAGAAGCTCTATAAAGATGGGCGTGTTCGTGCGATAGGCGTAAGTAACTTTAAGATTCACCATCTTGAAGATGTATTAGAGAATTGTGAAATTAAACCGATGGTCAATCAAGTAGAATACCATCCACGTTTCAATCAAAGCGAACTCCATGAATTTTGTAAAAAGCACGAAATCCAGCTTGAAGCATGGTCCCCACTAATGCAAGGTGGACTTCTAGATGAACCAACTCTCGTTGAGATCGCTAACAAATATAAGAAATCAACAGCCCAAGTCATTATTCGTTGGGATTTACAAACTGGTGTGGTAACGATTCCAAAGTCAACAAAACCTCATCGTATAGCGGAAAATGCAGATGTTTTTGATTTTGAATTAACTTCAGAGGACATGGATAAAATCAATGCATTGAACCAAAATCAGCGTATGTTTGCTGATCCAGATGAATTTAATAAAGCGTAAGAATGACTTCTACCTCATGTTTATGAGGTAGATTTTTTTGTTTTGTGGAAAAATAATCTAAGTAATCAAAAGCGGTCGCAAATTGATTATATTTTGATTGAAATTGAAAGTTTTTGGAGTATAATGATTGAAAAATGAATCCGTTATCAATATAATAGACCTATAAATGTAAGAAAGGGTGTTGTTTGTATGCTAACACCTGAACGCCAACGGATAATACTTCAAAGGGTGAAGGAGAAATCCGTGGTGAAAATACAGGAATTAGTCGAACTTACAGGAACTTCGGAATCAACTATACGTCGTGATTTAACGCAGCTCGAGCAGGGAAAATTCCTTAAACGTGTTCATGGCGGTGCGGCGAAACTGCAAGGGAAGCTACAAGAACCGAGTATGATAGAAAAATCGAGCAAAAACCTCCAACAAAAACAGCGCATTGCTAAATTTGCTTCAAGTTTAATAGAGGAGGGGGACTCGATTTATCTTGATGCCGGGTCGACGACCTTTGAGATGATTCCTTTTTTACCGAATAAAGATATTGTGGTTGTAACGAATGGAATCATGCATGTGAATTCACTGTTAGAAAAGGGGATCCTCACATACATGATTGGTGGCTATGCGAAACCCAAAACAAAGGCGCTCATAGGTAGAGGTGCATTAGAAAGCCTAGAACAATATTATTTTGATAAATGCTTCTTAGGTGTAAATGGGATTCATCCTGAATTTGGCTATACGACACCAGATCAGGAGGAAGCATTAATAAAACAAAAGGCAATGAAAATGGCGAGAGAGTCTTTTGTCCTAGCTGATCGTTCCAAGTTTTCGGAGGTGTCGTTTGCAAAGATTGGAAATATCAATGAGTCGATGATTATTACTGACGACATCGAGGATGAAACTCTGAATAATTTCGAGAGTAAAACTAGCATAAAGGTTGTGACATCATGATTTATACACTTACGCTTAACCCTTCCGTTGATTATATTGTCAATGTTGAGGATGTGATCTTAGGGAAACTAAACAGAACCAAGTCAGAAGCAAAATTTCCAGGTGGTAAGGGGATTAATGTTTCTCGATTACTATCTTCCATGGGAGTTAACAGTATTGCGACAGGGTTTCTTGGAGGATTTACTGGGACCTATGTGAAGGATTATTTAAATAAAGAAGGAATTGAAACGGCATTTGTGGAGGTAGAGGAAGACACAAGAATTAATATAAAGTTAAAGTCCACCGATGAAACAGAAATTAATGGACAAGGGCCAACAATAACAGAGGAAAATCTGAACCGATTAAAACATCAAATCAGACAATTAACCAGTGAGGATGTTTTAGTGTTGGCAGGGAGTATTCCTTCAAAGTTACCTGGTACTATTTATGAAGAGTTGGTACAGGTTTGTCATGAAACCGGAACTGCTTTTGTCGTTGATGCGGAGGGAAGTATTTTGAAGAGGGTCCTTCACTTCCGACCATTTTTAATTAAACCAAATCACCATGAACTGGGACAGTTCTTCGGCAAAGAAATAGCATCTTGTGAAGAAGCATTGCATTATGGAAAGAAACTTGTGGAACTTGGAGCGAAAAATGTCATTGTTTCACTTGCTGATAAAGGTGCAGTCTTCGTGAACGAGAAGGTAGCTTTAACGGCAACTGTTCCAAAAGGAGAGTTGAAAAGCTCTGTTGGTGCTGGAGATTCGATGGTTGCAGCGTTTTTGGCGAAAAGTATTAATAGTGGAGATTTAAAGGAAGCGTTTCGTTATAGTGTTGCCTCTGGCAGTGCAACAGCCTTTTCAATTGGTCTAGGTACACCAGAAAAAATCGATGAATTGTTGCCACAAGTTCAACTTACTGAGGCTCTATAGGAGGAAAAGAAGATGAGAATTACACAATTATTAACAAAAGACACGATTCTTCTTTCAATGAACGGGAAAGACAAAGAAGAAGCAATTGATAATCTAGTGGATGTCTTGGTAAAGGCAAAGAAGATTGATAGCCGTGAGGATTTTAAGGCAGCAATTTTGAAAAGAGAAGATCAAAGTACAACAGGTGTTGGCGATGGTATTGCGATTCCACACGCTAAAACCAAATCCGTGAAGGAAGCAGCTATTGTCTTCGGCAAATCAAAAGACGGGGTAGACTATCAGTCTCTTGATGGTCAACCAGCGCACTTATTCTTTATGATTGCAGCACCAGAAGGAGCCAATAATACGCATCTTGAAGCCTTATCACGTTTGTCAGGGATATTGATGAGAGAAGAAGTTCGTGGGAAATTAATGGCAGCGGCATCCGAGAATGAAGTGATTGATGTTATTAATAGCTATGATGAAGAAGACGAGGAAGAAACAGATGTTTCTGCTAGTAAGAACTATGTGGTTGCGGTAACAGCTTGTCCTACGGGAATTGCCCATACGTATATGGCGGCAGATGCCTTGAAGGCGAAGGCTGCAGAACTTGGAGTTGATATTAAAGTAGAAACTAGAGGTTCGAGCGGAGCAAAGAATGTATTGACGGAAGAAGACATAAAAAATGCTGTCGGCGTCATTGTTGCTGCTGATACAAAAGTAGATATGGCCCGATTCGCAGGGAAACCGGTCATTGAAACAGCGGTTGCGAATGGAATCCGCAAACCTCAGGAATTGATTGAACGAGCTTTAAAACAAGATGCTCCGATTTATAAAGCAGATGCTTCTGGCTCAGTAGAACCCGATAAGAAGGAAGAGAAGAAGTCTATTGGTTCAACCATCTATAAACACTTGATGAATGGTGTTTCCAACATGCTGCCATTTGTCGTTGGTGGTGGAATCTTAATTGCGATGTCTTTCTTATTTGGCTATAATGCTGCAGACCCTAATGATCCAAGCTACCATCCAATTGCAAAGGCATTGATGGATATTGGTGGCGGTGCAGGTGCATTTGGTTTACTAGTACCCGTACTTGCCGGCTTTATTGCAATGAGTATTGCAGACCGACCTGGATTTGCTCCTGGTATGGTCGGCGGGTTACTCGCAGCAACAGGAGGAGCAGGCTTCTTAGGCGGTTTAGTAGCTGGTTTCCTTGCTGGTTATCTTGTAATTGGATTGAAGAAGGTATTATCTGTTCTTCCAACGTCATTAGAAGGAATTAAAACCATCCTTCTTTACCCACTCTTTGGGATTGCGTTAACGGGATTTTTAATGATTTTCTTAGTGAATGAGCCTGTGGGCGCTTTAAATCAAGGAATTTCAAATTGGTTATCTGGCCTTGGTACCGGAAATGCTGTTTTACTTGGAGCAGTTTTAGGGTTAATGATGGCAGTAGACATGGGTGGTCCTGTAAATAAAGCTGCGTATGTGTTTGGAACAGGTTTATTAGCAAATGGTGTATACGAACCAATGGCAGCAATTATGGCAGGAGGAATGGTTCCGCCACTTGGAATTGCAATTGCGACTACGATATTCAAAAATAAATTTAACAAACAAGAACTAGATGCAGGGAAAGCGAACTATATTATGGGTTTATCCTTTATTACTGAAGGGGCGATTCCATATGCAGCAGCAGACCCACTTCGTGTTATTCCTTCTTCTGTGGCTGGTGCAGCTGTAGCAGGCGGGTTAACCATGATGTTTGATATCAGTTTGAGAGCTCCACATGGCGGATTGTTTGTTGTCCCATTAGTCGAAGGGAATTGGTTAATGTATCTCCTTGCGATTGTGGCAGGAGCAATTGTTACAGCCATCATGCTTGGAATCTTAAAGAAACCAGTAGAAAAATAGAATAAGATCTGCTAGATAAATGGGTTCCAATGCAAATTGGGACCTATTTTGTAGTGAGGGGACTTTGTTAGTTTATCCAATTATCTCCAATGCGTTTTCTCGTTAGGGACAGACATAATTCATGTCGCACTCCATATTCTTTTATGAGGATAAAAGGAGGAGACGTGAAATGTCAAAGGATTTTCAAAGTGCCGCTAAATTTGAACACCGTTTTTGGCTTCAGGTATTAGGTGATCATGGCCGATTCATCCGTGATGCGCTTGCTCCTAGTGAAAAGAAAGAAATTGACACTGCAACATACTTCATCTATACGTTTGACCGGTTACTTCAGAGTGTAGAGGCAGCGGATCTAGTTCAATTGAGCAAAAAAGCAGATGAAGAAGCTAAAAAGATTCGTGCCTTTAAATTGGACTTGATTGAAAAAATGTTACTCGGAAAAGTAACAATTCAATTTACACCTAGTTTCATTAACCATATGGTGAATGAGGTGGAGGAATATCTTCAGGTATTGGAGTATTTAAAGCAATCCCAAACGCCACCAATTTTTCATGAACTGCATCATCATCTAGTTTGGTTACTGGATGCAGCGGGTCATGCGGGGACTATCTCAGACAATCTTGACCGGACAGAGAAACAATTAAAAGAAAAAAGTGATACGTATACGAAGCATTTTGAGGACTTTTACCTAAAGGCGGTTGAAATGGCAGGGTATTTACGAACCAACCTTTCCTCTTTTCCTGCTTTAGAGAGGATGAATAGTGAGGTTTCACTTGAGATGCAGCTTTTTATGGGATTTCTCGAGGAGTTGGAAGAAATGGAATTGAGTGAAAAGGTCTTAGGAGCAATTGCCCCATTAATGGCCGACCATATGTACAGAGAAGAATGTTATTATCTTACGAAAGTGGCAGAAGCAACTGGAAAACAGGGACCGAATTGTGACCCTGGTAAACCCCGAATTGAAACCAACTAAAAACAGAGCTTGGGGAATTCCCAAGCTCACATCTTTTATGTACAAGCGTTTTCCTCCATTATAGGAATTCACCTTAAATCGTTGTTTTTCTCCCAATTAAGATATCTAAATCAACAGTAATTTCTAGCGAATCTTTCTCCAAAAATGCTATAGCCTTTTCTTCAGAAATGCCCCAGGTTAAAGGAGTCATCTGTATCAACGCATCAATAAAAGGGTGGCTGAGGTTCATCGTATACTGAATTCTAGTTTGATTCATTAAGGTAAAATGCTTGTTAAAATGTTCTACTGTGTCAACATTTGAGTAGGACTGTTTATCAGGGGCATCATAGAAGGCCTCTCTTAATTGAATTAAGTACCCACTTTGCGGCACGACTTTCAAAACGAACCCATCATCTTTCAATAATCGGTTAAATTCAGAATAGTTGGATGGAGATAAGATATTTAAAATTACGTCAAACTGCTGATTTTCAAAAGGGGCGTTGGCTAGGTCTGCAACACACCAAATATTATTTTTATAATTTTTGCTAGCAACTAAAACGCCTTCCTTTGCAAGGTCAACTCCTACACCCATAACGGCTGTTTCATTATTGGAACGAACGAGATCACATATTGCTGCTAGATGTGAGCCTTCCCCACATCCTGTATCAAGGATGGAAAGTGTTCCTTGGTGTGTTCCTTTGTTTTCTTTAATCATGTTTGCCAAGGCTTCACATAAAGGTTCAAAAAATCCACCTTCTGCAATCAATGTTCTCCTCGCTTCAAAAAGTTCTTTTCCGTATTTGGTTTTGATAGGGTGAGTAAGTAAGTTTAGATACCCTTGTTTTGTAAAATCATATGTATGGCGGTTGGTACACATCAAACTTTCAAATTGAACAACCTGCATGGAAGATTGGCATATTGGACATTTAAAAATCGATTCAAACTCACTTACATACTTCGCGCTCAATTTTCTTTGGGACAATTTAGACAATGAACGTACCTCACTTATTATTAATGGTAAAAGGATGAACAGACTTCCAAGAATAGATGCGAACCTAACTTAGGAAGTGTTAGTATCATTATAAACTTTTTTCACCTGTATGTATTCGTATAGCTTTATCCCAGTCTGGCTTTTAGCATGGATTTAATCCAATGTGGCATGATAATTCTATGTATAGGAAATTCTTCAAAAGGAGTGCCGAAGATGCCTTTTTGCCAGTTAGAATATGGGAAAATCTATTACGATGAATATGGTATGGGGACACCCGTGATAATGATCCATCCGCCTGCAATGGGGAGAAAAGTGTTCCATTATCAACAGCCGTTAGGGGAGAAATTTCACCTAATCTTACCAGATTTGGGCGGACACGGAGACTCCAAGACAGATAAGGGTGTTTTCTCAATAACCGATTATGTTCAAGAAGTTCATGCGCTTCTCGAACATCTAAACATTCAAAAAGTCGTCCTTTTTGGCTATTCATCAGGAGGCAATATCGTTCAAGAATTCGCCCTAACATATCCAGATAGAACCTTAGCGATTATTTTATGCGGTGGGTTTCCACAGGTAGATTCTTATATTTTGAAATATGAGCATATTGTTGGAATGTATATGGCAAAAGAGCACCCTCATCTATTGGCAAAAGGAATTGCTACTGCTCATACCCATGACAAACCCATTCGAAAAATGATTTACGACCATATGATTAAGACGAACAGAACCACTTGGTTTCATTTTTATCGAGATTCCTTAAAATTTTCATGTGTAAGAAGGCTTCATCAACTGAAGGTACCACTCTATTTATTTTATGGATCACGTGATTTTACAAATAAGCATATCCGCTTATATAAGAAATATGTCCCAAATGTAAAAACCATTGTCATAAAAAAAGTTTCCCATCAATTAATTACAAAGAAACCGAATGAGTTTAACACTGCATTTGAAAAAATTGTCACGAGTTTGGAACAGAAGGAAAGTCCCACTCTATGAGAAGAGAGGGACTTTCCTTTTTTAATGTTTTGTTTTTTCCTTGTTAGGGAGAGTTTTTAAGCACCTTTTTTTGTTGGCTTAATCGCCATCAAAATAACCAATGCAGCAGCAAAGCTTAGGCCTGTTAACATATAAAACACAATTTTTTCGGAGTTTTTCATCATGACGGCAATGATGGGAGGTCCAGCTGCAACTCCAATAAATCGCATGGAACTATATATGGACGTGATGGTCCCGCGTTGCTTTTTATCAATATTTGCAGTGATAAGGGTATCGAGTGGAGGCAAAGAGGCTCCAATCCCGATAGCGCCAATCAAGAAAACAGTAATGAGATACCAAAGGTCTTTTGATAATCCGAGGGCCGCAATGGATGCTCCCAGTAAAGCAAGACCTCCAAATGAGATCCATTTCATAAAGACCTGATTTTCTTTAATCAACTTTCCGGTGATATAAGATGCCAAACAAAGAGCTCCAAGTGGCAATGCGAGAAATAACCCTTTTTTCAAATTCTTTATATCGTATTGGGATTCAAGTATTTCCGATAAATAAAATAACACCCCAAATAAAACGAACATGACAATAATTCCAATGAAAAAAATGGCATATAGCCAACGACCATTTTTGGCGAATATTTCTTTTACCTTTTTAACAAAGTCTCGAAATGGAATAGCTTCAGCTTTTTTTGGACTCTTAACCAGGAAGATCATTAACAAAATTGAAATCAGGGATAAAACAGGAATTGAGAGAAATGGTAAAAACCAAATGATCCCTGCTAAAAAAGAGCCCAATATTGGGCTTAACACCTTTCCTAATGTATTAGAGGTTTCAATCATCCCTAAGGCGCTACTTACGTCGTCTTCATTCTTGAACATGTCTCCAACGAGAGGTAGAACAATTGGAAACGCACCAGCGGCTCCTGCTCCTTGTAACGCCCGTCCGACTAAAAGTAGCCAATAACCACTATCCATTTGCCATGAAGCCCAACCAGCAATGAACCCGCCGATTCCTGTCAACACTAAACTAGGGATGATTACCTTCTTTCTACCAAGGCGGTCTGATAAGTACCCCGCTATTGGGATAAGAAAAATGGCGACAATGGAGTAAACTGTAATGACCAAGCTTGACTGAAAAGAAGAAATGTCCATTTCTGTCTCTAAAACTGGAAGGACAGGTATCAACATAGAGTTGCCTAAAGTCATCACCAAAGGAATTGAAGAAATAGATAATATGGCCCATTTCTGTTTGCTGATGCCTGACTTTTTCTTTTCAGTGGCCTTTCCTTCTGAACTGGAGAACAATTTTTCCACGTAATTCATCGCTTACCCGCCTTTTATGTGATTGTTTATATCATTGACAAAAAGAGTGAATATAAGCTTTCTTTTTTATGGAAAAAGCTTTGAAAAGTTTCAAGTTCGTCATAAAATAATATAAGAGTTAGGGGGGAGTCCGATCGAATTAAATCTTATTCAATTAAACGTAGGAATGCCTAGAGAATACTACTGGAAAGACCAACAAGAATCATCTGCAATTGGGAAAAACAAAGTTTCTGAAGTGTACCTATCAAAAGCAGGCTTCGAACATGATGGTGTTGCAAACACCAAATTCCATGGGGGTCCAGATCGAGCAGTATGTTTATATCCCTTTGAACATTATTCTCTTTGGGAAAAAGAATTCATGCAAAGATTAGAATACCCTGGTTTTGGTGAAAATATCACAACAACAGGGATGAAGGAGGATAAAGTTTTTATTGGGGATGTGTTTGCCCTTGGCGAGGCCGTTATTGAAGTCACGCAGGGGAGAGTTCCTTGCTCCACAATCTCAAAACATAATGGAATTGATCGCTTATTGAAAAGAATAGTCGAAACAGGCTATACAGGGTACTTTTTTCGTGTGCTTGAAGAAGGACGAATTACTTCTGATGCAGAGATAAAATTTCTTCATCGTGTACAGAACAAGTACTCTGTTCTTAAAGGGAATCAGCTGCTGTTTCATGATAAAGGGAATAAAGTAGAAATCGAAGAAATGCTTCAACTAGAAGCGTTATCTACCGAATGGAAAGACCGATTCAAGAAGCTTCTTTGTACAGTTTGAAATCAGTTTATTCAAAAAAGTAAATAAAGGGTATTGACTTTATTATAAATTGTTTTTATTATTAATACCAACAATACAGTAGTTAAGCGTTGAAGAAGAAGAGTAGCAATAACAAACATTTTAGAGAGCTGGTGGTCGGTGCAAACCAGTATGGGTGTTACTGTGAATGGCCTTCTGAGCTCCAGACCGAACCCTTTATGGCAGTAGGCTCTGGCGAACAGCCTCATCGTTACAAGAGGCAGGTATTCAAGCAGACGCTTCGATACCGTTAAGTGAGTCGTTTTTCGGCTAAACAAGGTGGCACCACGGGTTTCTCGTCCTTATTCATAGGAGAGAGACCCGTTTTTTATTTTAAAAAAATAGTTAAATCGTTGCGCAAGAAGAGTACATTGGTCATTTTCGTTACAGAGAGCCGGAGGAGCTGTGAACCGGTACGAACGGACTTTTGGAATGGGCTTGCAAGAGGCTTTCTGAACATTGTAGTAGGAAAGCACGGAATTCCACCGTTAAACGGATAGGGTATAAATGCAAATCTTTAAAGGCGCATTTTGTATCTGAAAAGAGGAAACCCATGTGGTTTCAATTTGAGGTGGCACCGCGGTCAAACGTAATCGTCCTCTATATGCACTTTACGTGCGTATAGGGGACTTTTTTATTTTCATTAAGAAAAGGGGTTGGGTTTACGTGGTTTTGAATAAACAGGTAGCTCATACAATTATTGAAGAAATTGAAGGAGATATGCTCACGCCTATCGCCATTTATCAAAAGATTTCCGGGAAGAAGAAGTTTTTGCTTGAGAGCTCACTGAAGCATGAAAATACAGGGCGTTTTTCCTTTATTGGAGCAGATCCAGTCTATGAGATAAGAGGGCTCCGGGGAAGCGTAACGATTCATGGTCCAACAGGAGAACAAACAATAAAACGAAAAAAAATAATCGATGTTGTAAATGAATATCTTCCAGAGGTTGAGGCTGTACCTGGGATACCATTTATCGGCGGGGCGGTAGGGTATATCGGCTATGATATCATTCGGGATTATGAGGAGATTGGAAGTGAAAATGAGGATCCCTTGCAAATGCCTGAGGCACACCTCTTGATTTTTAATGAAGTGATGGTATATGACCATTTAAAAGAAAGGGTATTTATTGTTGGTATCCCGTTGCCGGGAATACAGGAAGATGAATTAAAACAAAGAATCGAGCAACGAAAATTAGAATTACGAAAAGAGATGAAACACCGTCATGATGACACTTTCGAGTTATCTGAATTTAAATCCAACCTCTCAAAACAAGAATTTGAACAGATGGTGCTAACGGCTAAGGAATATATCGAGGCTGGTGATATCTTTCAGGTGGTACTATCAAGGCGGCTAGAAGCTACTATGACAGGG
The DNA here is from genome assembly GCF_019749255.1 of Mesobacillus maritimus. Classification (GTDB taxonomy): domain Bacteria; phylum Bacillota; class Bacilli; order Bacillales; family Cytobacillaceae; genus Mesobacillus_B; species Mesobacillus_B maritimus_A. The sequence goes on from NZ_JACWFH010000008.1 coordinate 532,763, forward strand.
AATCCTTTCGCTTTTTATCGAAAATTGAGAGTCAATAATCCATCTCCTTATATGTATTATTTGGATTATGGCGACTATTCAATTGCAGGTGCATCACCAGAAAGCCTAGTAAAAGCAAGAGGTAGAGAAATTATGACCAATCCGATTGCTGGAACTAGACCGCGAGGGAAAAGTGAAGCGGAGGATCTACAGCTTGAACAAGAATTATTAAATGACGAAAAGGAGTTAGCGGAACACCGAATGCTTGTGGACCTAGGGCGAAATGATCTCGGTAGAATTTGTAGGATTGGGACAATTAAACTAGATAAATACATGAATGTTGAACGCTACCAACATGTGATGCACATTGTATCTGAAGTTAGTGGAGAATTAGAGGAAGGGTACAACGCGCTGGAAGGTTTGGCATCCTGTTTGCCTGCAGGAACGGTGTCGGGAGCTCCTAAAATTCGTGCCATGCAAATTATAAATGAACTTGAAAACGTAAAAAGGGGAGTCTACTCAGGGGCAATTGGTTATTTTTCGGCTTGTGGCAATATGGACTTTGCCTTAGCCATCCGCACAATGGTGATTAAGGATCAAAAAGCTTATATTCAAGCGGGTGCTGGCATTGTTTATGACTCGGATCCAACAAAGGAATTTGAGGAAACCACTCATAAACTTAGGGCATTAAGGGAGGCTGCTAATGATTCTATTAATTGATAATTACGACTCTTTCACTTATAACCTTTATCAATATCTAGGTGAACTCGGCGTGAAGTTGAAAGTTGTGAGAAATGACAAGGTGACAATAAGCGAGATTGAGACAATGAAACCTACGGCGATTATTATCTCCCCTGGTCCAGGGAGACCAGAAAATGCTGGGATTTGCGTTGAGTTAATTAGAACCCTTGCTCATAAGGTTCCAATCCTTGGAATCTGCCTTGGTCATCAAGCGATTGGGTACGCCTTTAATGGAACCATCATGAAGGCTGGGGAGATTATGCATGGTAAGGTGTCGGAAATTTCGCATAATGGGTCATCGCTATTCAGTACATTACCTGGAAGGTTGTCGGTTATGCGTTATCATTCGCTGGTCATTGAGAAAGATTCTGTCCCTAGTGAATTAGAAATATTGGCATCCTCTACAGATGACAATGAAATTATGGCTGTTAAACATAAAGAGTATCCAGTGTATGGGCTACAGTTCCATCCTGAATCAATTGGAACGAAGCAAGGAAAACAGCTATTAGAAAATTTTATAGCGGAAACAAGAAAGGAGAAGGGAATTTATGAAACGTTATCTTGAAAAATTAGCGGCGAATGAAGCTTTAACACAGGAAGAAACGGAAAACGCTGTAGGGAAAATTTTTAATGAAGAAATATCTGATAGTGAAATCGCTGCCTTCATGATTGGATTAAAAACAAAGGGTGAGACCGTCGAGGAGATTGCCGGGATTGTGCAAGCAATGCGAAAGAATTCTCGTTCTTTCTCCAAAAAAATACCAAACATGATTGACAATTGTGGAACTGGTGGAGACGGTTCGAAAAGCTTTAATATCAGTACGACCTCGGCTTTCGTTATGGCTGGGGCAGGGATAACCGTAGCCAAACATGGAAACAGAAGTATTTCAAGTAAAACAGGAAGTGCTGATGTTCTAGAGGAGCTGGGTGTATCCTTGGACCTACCAACGGAGCTAACAGAAGAAATTCTTGAAGAAAATGGAATTGCCTTCTTGTTTGCCCCATATGTTCATCCTAAAATAAAAGCCATTATGAAGGTCAGAAAAGACTTAAAAATACCAACTGTCTTCAATTATATAGGCCCATTAACCAATCCAATGGATCTTGATTATCAACTTCTTGGCATTAACCGGGGGGATATGCTTGATGTGTTTGCAGATGTATTAAATACATTAGGAAGAAAACGAGCTGTCGTACTAAATGGGGCTGGTTCAATGGATGAAGCTTCACTTGCAGGTGATAATCAGTTAGTGATTTTAAATGAAGGAGTACGTACAAAAGAAATCCTCCACCCCGAACATGTAGGTCTTTCTGTGTATGATAATACCCATATTGTTGGGGGAGACGCAAAGGAAAATGCAGCGATTTTACTGGACGTATTAAAGGGGAAAAAAGGTGCTTGCCGAGATACCGTGTTATTGAATGCAGGGATTGGTATATTTACTGCAGGTCGTGCTGAAACGGTTCAACAGGGTATTTTCCGAGCAATTGAAAGTATAGAATCAGGTGCGGCCTTAGAAAAACTGAATTTTTTGATTAGTAAGAGCTCACAGTATCGGAAAGCGGTGATATAAATGGAAACAATCTTAGATAAAATTGTCGCTCAAAAACGAGAGGATATTCAACGGTTACCTGATTTGAATGGGGAGGTTATTCGGTCATTAAAAAAAGAGCGTTCCTTTATAGAAGAATTAAAAAATGCGAAAGAAATGGCGGTTATTTCTGAATTTAAACGAGCTTCACCGTCAAAGGGAATCATCAATGCGAACTTAGACCCAGCAAAGCAAGCTAGATATTATGCAGACTACGGGGCATCGGCTATTTCTGTGTTATGTGATCGCCACTTTCAAGGTAGCTTGGCTGATCTTACAAGAGTAAGGGAAGCAGTTAGTCTACCGATCCTATGCAAGGATTTTATCGTGGAACAAAAACAAATTAGTCATGCAAAAGTAGCAGGTGCCGATTTGATCCTTATGATTGCTTCGGTATTAAGTGATTCAGAATTACAGGAACTATATTTATACGCAAATGAAATTGGCCTAGAAGTGCTGGTTGAAATACATGATGAAGCTGACCTCGGTAAAGCACTGGCTATTAAAGCAGACTTAATTGGCATTAATAACCGTGATTTAAAATCGTTCCATGTAAATCTTGAAACAACTGAAAAACTTGGACCGCTGGTGCGACAGTCTGGGGCGTTCCTAATTAGCGAGAGTGGAATGAAGACGCAAGATGACGTAAAAAGAGCGGCGAATGCGGGAGCCAATGGGATTTTAGTGGGAGAAACGTTCATGGCATCTGCAAACCTACAACAAACTTTTAAAGAGTTTAAAGTTCCACTGTTAACGGTGAGTGATCGATGAAAGTGAAAATTTGTGGGATTAAGTCTGTTGAAATGGCTCTCCATGCCGTCCATGCAGGAGCAGATGCAATAGGGTTTGTATTTGCACCTAGTAAACGGGAAATTACACCTGCCAAAGCAAAGGAAATCATTTTGGAACTTCCTGAGGAAACTTGGAAAGTAGGAGTTTTTGTAGATGAAAGCCCAGAGAAAATTGCCAAAATTGCTGATGCAGTGGGTTTGACGCACATTCAGCTCCATGGGGAGGAACATGTTAGTCTCTATTTGGAACACGGTAAGCCCGTGATTAAATCTGTAAGTGTGAGAAGTGAAGCAGATATTGAAAAGGTACGAGATGTAAAAGCTGACTATATCTTGCTTGATAGCCCGCCTAGTTTATATAAAGGCGGGAATGGAACAAGTTTTAATTGGTCTCTTGCCACAAAACTTGAAGGGACCAAGAATGTCCTGCTTGCAGGTGGGTTGAATGTAGAAAATATTAAACAAGCGATACAAACAGTTCAACCGTATATGGTGGATGTAAGCAGTGGCGTCGAAACCGATGGAGAAAAGGACCCTAAAAAAATCAGTGCTTTTATTAATAAGGCAAAAAGGATAAGAGAGGATGTATAAAATGAAAACTGAAACACCAATCTACTCACTACCAGATGCTAGAGGCCATTTTGGGCAATATGGTGGCCGTTATATTCCCGAGACGTTGATGCAATCTGTTATTGAATTAGAAGAAGAATATGACCGTGCACAGGCTGATCCCGAATTTCAAACCCGACTGAATGAGTTGTTAAAAGAGTATGTTGGTAGGGAGACTCCCCTCTATTATGCTGAAAATTTGACTGCCCATGCAGGAGGAGCAAAAATTTACTTAAAACGTGAAGATTTGAATCATACCGGAGCGCATAAAATTAATAACACAATCGGTCAGGCATTGCTTGCACAAAGAATGGGAAAAAGAAAAATTGTTGCTGAAACCGGAGCAGGACAGCATGGTGTTGCTACAGCTACAGTATGTGCCCTATTAAATCTTGATTGCGTGATTTTTATGGGAGAAGAAGATATAAGAAGGCAGCAGCTTAATGTCTTTAGAATGGAGCTTCTTGGCGCAAAGGTAGTCAGTGTTAGCGGTGGCAGTGGAACATTAAAAGATGCTGTTAATGAAGCGCTTCGTTATTGGGTAGCGCATGTGAACGATACCCATTATATCCTAGGTTCTGTAATGGGACCTCATCCATTTCCGAAAATGGTGCGAGACTTCCAGAGCGTGATAGGGAAGGAGACGAAGGAACAGTATTTGGAAAAAGAAGGAAGATTACCTGAAGCCCTTGTTGCCTGTATCGGCGGTGGAAGCAATGCAATGGGCATGTTTCATCCCTTTGTGAATGATGGAACCGTTAAAATGTATGGTGTGGAGGCAGCTGGACTTGGAGTCGACACGGACCGTCACGCTGCTTCTCTGACAAAAGGCAAACCAGGGATATTACATGGGGCAATGATGTATTTGCTTCAGGATGAGGATGGTCAAATTCAAGAAGCTCATTCCATTTCAGCTGGACTCGATTATCCTGGAATTGGACCAGAACATAGTTATCTGCATGATATAAAACGAGTAAAATATGAATCTATTACCGATGATGAAGCCTTGGAGGGTGTCCGACTTTTATCTAGACTAGAAGGTATTATTCCGGCGCTCGAAAGTGCACATGCAGTTGCATATGCAGTGAAACTAGCAGCTACAATGAGCAAGGATGAAGGAATCGTGATTTGCTTATCTGGTCGAGGGGATAAAGATGTCCAAACAATTAGAGAGCGCTTGGGAGGAGATTTACATGTCTAGAATACAAGAGGTCTTTCGTGATAGGAATCAAAAGGCTTTCGTACCTTATATTATGGCAGGGGACGGAGGACTTGAAACACTTAGAGAAAAACTACTGTTTTTACAAGAAAATGGCGTTGATGCTGTTGAGCTGGGCATTCCATTTTCAGATCCAGTTGCAGATGGACCAACCATTCAAAAAGCAGGAATACGAGCGTTAGAAGCGGGAGTAACCTTAACAGGGGTGCTAGAGACCATTCAATCCTTCAAGCATGAGATCAATATTCCGCTTATCCTAATGACCTATACCAATCCAGTTATCGCATTTGGTATTGAAAGTTTTGCCAAAAAGGCAGCACTAGCAGGTATTGATGGATGTATTATCCCAGACCTCCCGATTGAGGAGGAAGAATTATTTGTGCCTTATATCGAAGCAGCTGGGATGGAATTAATTCGCCTTGTTACCATAACAAGCCCAGAGGATCGAATTCGAAAAATTACAGCTAGAGGAAATGGCTATGTGTATGCTGTGACAGTTGCAGGGATAACCGGGGCAAGGTCAGGGTTCCATTCGGAGTTAGGGGATTTTCTGGCAAAAGTCAAAAATGCGAGTAGACTACCGGTACTAGCAGGTTTTGGGATTTCAACACCTGAACATGTCCGAGAAATGAATCAGCATTGTGATGGGGTGATCGTGGGAAGTAAAATAATCGAACTATTTGATGAAAATAATTTAGAAGAAATCAAAAAGTTAATTCTAGCAGCTAAATCAGGATGACAACGAAAACAGTTGAGGCGATGGAACCTCAACTGTTTTTTTATCTTGTTTCATACAAAAAGCGGGAGTAATTTTAACATTATTTCTCGGGAAAGCGCAAAAATAGACAAGGAGAAACAAGAACTACAGAAGTAGGGGAGTTTCGTACAGATTGCTGTCGAAATTTAGCGTTGAGTTTTTTAGTAAAACGTGCTCTTTGTTACAGTTTTTCCAAGTTTTGTTCATTATACTATTCCTAAATTCCAACTTTTATAGTTACAGAATGGTAAAAACATGATTTTAGTAGTAGGTTTATATAGGTGTAAGGGAATGTGACCCGATGAATGTATATGAGGAAATTATTATGATACTTGAAAAAAAAGGACCAGCGACAATTCCATCTATTTGGGAGGAGATAACCAAACTTGGTAGCATAGAGGACATTTCCTTTGACACCACTCATCTCAAATCCATTATTGGGTTACAAAAAGAGTGGTTTCAGGTAAAGGGAGAGGTGGTAACTCTTCGTCCAGAAAGAGATATGGTCAAGTTAACATTTAGTCAATCTAGGCATCCTGGTCCAGAAGTTAAAATTAGTGTTAATTTTATCAGAAATACCTTTGTTTTCTTAGAGTGGCATTTTAATGGAACAAAAGCTGCTACTAGTTTGCCTCATCATAAGCATGGAAGTGTCAGTGAGTTTAAAAAAGCCCTTTATTCACTGCATATATGGAATTGGGAGAAAGACTATCAATCAGATGGAATCATCGTGGATGGGATAAGTTGGTCGATTGTGTTAGAAACGAAAGGAGCATTATATCGGAGCGAAGGGCTAGAAACCTTTCCTAAAGAGTGGAAAAGTTTCTATCGTTCTTTAAGACTTCTTACTGGTGTAGCTTTCTAGTAGGACTTACCCTGTTAATGGGGGCACTTGCAATCCTTGTAAAGAAGGTGTAAAATAGTGGAGTTTTAGCGAGAATCATTTTAACTCCCTTGGAGGATTGATTTAGTGTATGGTAGATATTACTGTAGAAGAACTTATAACATCCGATAAATATGTGCCTGTGGATGTTCGGTCGCCAATTGAACATGAAGAGGCATCTATTCCTGGATCCGTAAATATACCTTTATTCACAAATGAAGAACGCCAAGAAATTGGTATCCTATATAAACAATCTGGAGATCAGGCAGCTAAATGGCGAGCCATGGAAATTGTCTCTCCTAAGCTACCTTCTTTGCTTCATGAAATAAAAAATTTAGAGGCTACCGGAGTTAAGCCTATAATACATTGTTGGCGTGGAGGGTCGCGAAGCAAAGCAGTTGCTTCATTTTTAGAGTTCTCTGGTATTCCATCAATTAGGCTAGCGGGTGGATACCGGGCTTATCGAGAATATATATTGGACAAGATCCCAAAAGTCCTTCCTAGTAAAGCGGTCGTTTTGCACGGGTTAACTGGTACCGGAAAGACTGATATTCTTAAAATATTACAAGATAAAGGTTTTCCGGTTGTTGATTTGGAAAAAATGGCAAATCACCGGGGCTCCTTATTTGGAACAATTGGAATTGGCGATGGACACAATCAAAAGACCTTCGATGCACTATTGTTTCAACGATTACATGAGATAAACGGTTCAAAATACTTTATCGTCGAAGCAGAAAGTAAGCGCATTGGTCGCGCTGTACAGCCTGATTTCATGATGGATTTAAAAAAGACCGGAACGCATTTTCTTATTCAGTGCTCTTTAGAAAATAGGGTTGATAGAATTTATGGGGAGTATGTTGACCCTTATAAAGAAGAACAATGGTTTCAGGATGAAGTAATTGAAAAGGTAAAGCGGATTGAAAAACGTTTAAAAAGTCCTGACTTGGTTCAATCTATTGAAGAGGCAACACAAAATAAAAACTATAAAAAGGTAATTTCGATTCTTTTGGAGCATTATTATGATCCCCGGTATAATCATACAATTAAAGATTATATTGGTGAATTTATTACCATTAATGGGGATTCTTCACCTACAGCTGCTGCTGAAATTGAAAAGCACCTTGAACAGCTTCTTCCAACCAAAACAATGGTCAGAACAGAATAGTCATATTTAAGGTGTGGGGCTGATAAACGCTCTACACCTTTATAAATTTCAGTTAAAAAAGCAAACTAAGCCCCTAATAAAAATTCATTAAATTGTCACATAAATATTCCGAATTTTTTGTATATAATAAAGATAACACATCGTTATATAGGAGGAATGAACACACAATGCGCGAATCAAAAAACTGTCATCATCGCTTTTCAGTCCATGAAGAGAATCTTAGTTTTTTAACTGATGATGGTGTCGATGTATTTGTTGCCGGTGCAAGATTCCAAAAAACAATCAGCTGTGGCCATATGGAGACTCCCTACGAGAACAATGATATGTTGGTTTCTTGCTTGATAGAAAAAAGGAATGAATCCACAACTCCTAAAAGTTTATATTTGAATCTAATAAACTTCTAATTTATTTTCCCGGGCATTTTGCTCGGGATTTTTTTAGTAAAAAATGGGTTGAAGTCAGGTAAGTGCTGGTCTTTGTGTAAATCTTAAAATACTATTAATTAGATATTTTCTTGCGATAAGGATTTTTCGGAAAAATGTTTTCACTGTTTATGTGTTTAAAACCTTTGTACTAAAGAGAAAGCAATGGTAAAATAGCTATGAAAACGGTTATCCCCTGAATTTTAACATTTTTCATATTTTTAAATTCAGTCTAGATGCCGCGCTCAACTATATACGAATGGTAGGGGAATTTTCTATGAGTAAACCTGACACCAGTCAAGGGTTCTTGTCTGGTTTTCACGGTCCGAATTTGGGGTATATTGTTGAACTATATGAAAGATACCTCGAGGATCCGAATTCCATTGATCCAGAAGTAAAGGAATATTTTGATCAGGGAAACATTCCTACATTTGAACTGGGTACCAAAACTAGTGAAAATGTTATTGAAAATCTTCAGGAAAGTAATACTGAAAAAATAATTGCTGCTATTCGATTAGCAGACCATATTAGGGGTTACGGTCATTTATCTGCTAATGTGTTTCCTTTGGAAAAACCCAAAAAGGATGCACGCATTGAACCAGAGCAGTGGGGACTAACCAGGGCTGACTTGGAAAAAATTCCTGCCAATCTGATTTGTCCAGATGCACCCGCAAATGTACGAAATGGTGCAGAAGCTATTGACCATTTAAAAGAGGTTTATACAAGTACTATTGCGTTTGAATATCACCAGGTTCATGACGTTGAAGAAAAAAACTGGTTGCGTCAAAGAATTGAGAATGGACGATTACTCCCATCCTTAAAAAGTAAAAAAAAGCTAGCTTTATTAAAGCGTTTAACTGAAGTAGAAGAGTTTGAGAAGTTTCTCCATCGAACATTTGTTGGACAAAAGCGTTTTTCCATTGAAGGGCTAGACACAATGGTCCCATTAATTGATGAAGTCATTTCAGAGGCAGTCAAGGATGGAGTCGAAACGGTTAATATTGGGATGGCCCATCGTGGTCGATTAAATGTGTTAGCACACGTTCTTGAAAAACCATATGAGATGATTTTCGCTGAATTCCAGCATGCACCAAATAAGGAACTTGTTCCTTCTGAGGGTTCAGTGGGGATTAACTTTGGCTGGACCGGGGATGTAAAATACCACCTTGGCTTGGACAGACAGATTAAAACAGAAAGTACAGCAAATGTACGTTTAACATTAGCTAATAATCCTAGTCACCTTGAATTTGCTGGAGCGGTTGTTGAAGGCTTTACAAGGGCCGCTCAGGAAGATCGGGATTTACCAGGCTATCCAAAGCAATTTGCTTCAAAGGCTCTTGCCATCCTAATTCATGGGGATGCTGCATTTCCAGGACAGGGAATTGTTGCAGAGACCTTAAACCTTAGTCGTTTAAAAGGTTATAACACAGGTGGTACGGTCCACATCATTGCAAATAACACAATTGGGTTTACAACTGAATCGAGCGATTCCCGCTCAACAAGATATGCTAGTGATTTAGCAAAAGGGTTTGAAATTCCGATTCTACATGTTAATGCAGATGATCCAGAAGCGTGTGTAATGGCTGCTTTGTTAGCAACTGACTATCGAGCAAAGTTTGGTAAAGACTTCTTAATTGATTTGATTGGCTACCGACGTTATGGCCATAACGAGATGGATGAGCCAATGACAACCAACCCATTGCTGTACAAAATCATTCACCAGCACCCAACACAAAAGTCCGTTTATGCGGAGAAGTTAAGAAAAGAAGGGGCTATTCAGGATGAGCAACTAGCAGCTATGGAGGCATCTGTTGTAGATAAGTTGTCTACTGCGTATGAGAAGGTACCGAAAAAGAGCGAACATGACTTAAGTGAGGTTGAAGTACCTCGAATCGTTGAAAAAGGCTTGCCAAGAATTCAAACGGCGGTTCCACTTTCTACGCTAACTCAAATCAATGAAGACTTATTAAACTGGCCAGAAGGTTTTAAAGTTTTTGGTAAGCTCGAACGAATCCTAAAAAGACGCCAAGGGGCTTTTGCTGGAGATGGAAAGGTAGATTGGGCACTTGCAGAGTCTATCGCCTTCGCATCGATTATTGCAGATGGTACTCCTGTCCGACTTTCAGGTCAAGATTCTGAAAGAGGAACATTCGCACATCGTAACATTGTGTTGCACGATCCGGAGACAGGAAAACATTTCTCTCCTTTACACACTTTACCGAATGCAAAGGCTTCCTTTGCGGTACATAATAGTCCGCTCTCAGAAGCTGGAGTTCTAGGTTTTGAGTATGGTTATAATGTGTTTTCACCAGACACCTTGGTTCTCTGGGAAGCGCAGTATGGTGATTTTGCAAATGCTGCACAAGTCATCTTTGATCAGTTTATTGCTGCAGGTAGAGCTAAATGGGGACAGAAATCTGGACTTGTTATGCTTTTGCCACATGGATATGAAGGGCAAGGGCCAGAACACTCAAGTGGTCGCTTCGAACGATTCTTGACACTTGCGGCTGAAAACAACTGGACGGTTGCAAACCTAACGTCAGCAGCTCAGTATTTTCATATATTACGGAGACAGGCTGCCATTTTAAATGAAGAGGTTGTTCGTCCTCTTGTATTGATGACACCAAAAAGCCTCCTTAGAAACCCAGTGGTTGCTTCGAATCCTTCTGAGTTCAGTGAGGGTGAATTCCAGTCTGTTATTAGCCAGCCAGGTTTAGGTTCTGACTTTAATAAGATTGAGAGAGTTGTGCTTTGTACAGGAAAGATTGCCATTGATCTTGCTGAAAAAGTGAACCCTGTAGAACATGATTGGCTTCAGATTTTAAGAGTAGAAGAAATCTATCCATTCCCATTTGAATCTCTTAAGCAACAATTTGAACAATTCCCGAACCTAAAGGAAGTTGTCTGGATTCAAGAAGAACCAAAGAATATGGGGGCTTGGACGTTTGTAGAGCCACGAATTAATAAAACCCTTCAGGGAGATATACAAGTTAAGTATCTAGGGCGGAGGAGACGATCTAGTCCAGCTGAAGGTGAACCGGATATCCATAAAATCGAGCAAGCTCGTTTAATCGAAGAAGCACTAACCAGAAAGTAAAGGAGAGGACTTAAGGTGGCAGAAATCAAGGTGCCAGAATTAGCAGAAACGATCAGTGAAGGAACAATTGCCCAATGGTTAAAAAAACCAGGCGATTATGTAAGTAAAGGGGAATATGTGGTCGAGCTTGAAACAGATAAAGTAAATGTAGAAATTATCTCAGAGCAAGAGGGTACCCTTACAGAATTGAAAGCGAATGAGGGGGATACAGTTCAAGTAGGGGAAACCATCGCCATCGTGAGCGAGGGAGGCTCTTCAGTGGTTGAAACTGAACAGGTGTCTGAGAACAGCTCTAAGGATCAAAATGAGTTGAAAACAGAAGCTCCTGTAAGCGAAAAGCAAGAAAGTGAGAGTCTGCAAACCAAAAAGAGTGAAAGAGTCATTGCCTCTCCTGCTGCTCGCAAACTTGCAAGGGAAAAAGGCATTGATTTAAGTGAAATTCCTGCAGTCGATCCTTTAGGTCGCGTCCGTAAACAAGATGTAACCAATTATGATCCTGAAAAAGCTAAACAGGCAGCTTCGACACCGAACCAAGCACCTAAGCCTGAAACACAGGCTAAACCTGCTGTACAAGGGTCTGTAGCCGAAAATGGAAAACCTGTCGAAGTAGTAAAAATGTCGCGACGCCGTCAAACTATTGCGAACAGACTTGTTGAGGTTCAGCAGAATGCAGCGATGTTGACAACATTCAATGAGGTCGATATGACAGCGGTAATGGACCTAAGAAAGAGATGGAAGGATCGTTTTTATGAGGAAAATGATGTTCGCTTAGGCTTTATGTCATTCTTCACGAAAGCTGTCGTTGCTGCGTTGAAGAAAACTCCTTACTTGAACGCTGAAATTCAAGGCAATGAGATCCTTATGAAGAAATACTATGATATCGGAGTGGCAGTTTCAACTGATGAAGGACTTGTTGTTCCAGTTATCCGGGATGCAGATCGAAAAAATTTCTCTGAAATTGAAGGAAATCTTGTTGAACTAGCTGAGAAGGCTAGAACGAATAAACTTTCCTTAGCGGATCTTCAAGGTGGTACATTCACGATAACGAATGGCGGGGTATTTGGTTCGTTATTATCTACGCCAATTCTAAATGGTCCACAGGTTGGAATTCTCGGAATGCATACCATCCAGCTCCGTCCTGTCGCAATTGATAAAGACCGAATGGAAAACCGTCCGATGATGTATATTGCCCTTTCCTATGACCATCGTATTGTTGATGGGAAAGAAGCTGTTACATTCTTGAAAAAAGTGAAAGAACTAATTGAAGACCCAGAATCCTTATTGTTTGGGAGTTAATAATGGACCCAAAGCATTAGCTTAATTTACTTGCTAATGCTTTGGTTTTTTTTGTTGGGGAGGTTTTGTTTAAGCGAATCTGTTTTTTTTTTTTCTAATGTTTGAAATTAAAAAAGCCGCAAAATGCGGCAAGTCTAGGAAAATAGTTAACGTGTTTTTATAGGTTTTAAACCGCGACGAGAAATTTCGTCTTTTAAGATTCTTGCCCATTCCTTATCCTGCTCCGACTTCAACGCATCACGATATGAGACCACCAATTGTTCATTGCTCATAATTTTCATTTGACGTCCTCCTCAGAAAGAATGGTTAGACAATTCAGATATTATTAAGTTTTAATTAATTGTAAAGGTTTACAAATGATTTGAAAACCCTTTTTTAAAATTTTCAATAAAAGTAATGAAGCTGTTATAAAGGAAAATGATACTTAAAAAATAATTGCCGTATGTGAACAAAATGTTCTTTTAAATATGAACATTTTGTTACAACTCAAAATGTTTTTACAATTGGAGACCTTTACTCTCTATAATAAATATATAGACATTTATATATTTCAATAACTAACAGGATGTAGGGGGAGTCTTAATGAAGTGGTTTTTTGTTGCGTTATTATCACTGTTTGGCTTCCTGTTTTTGGAAAAAGGAATCGAACTTTGGACTGTAATGGATCAGGTTGATGCTAAAGGTATAGCCATTAACTTTCTAGGGATAGAAATCAGCGAAACGGTTCTGAAAGATAAGATTCCTAGTTTTGCATTTGGTTTTACTGTTGCCGCTAGCATACCTATAGTAGTCGCTATCAATCTAGCAATCAAATCGACAATAATAAAAGAAAAAAATCGCACTATCGTTTAAGCCTGGACACTTCTGTTCAGGCTTTTTCATTGTTGAAGCATCAGCATAAACATAATGTTATTAGGAGTAAGCGCGAGTTAAGGATTAAATAGCTCAATTATTAGATACGTATATGCTATATATTAATAGCTTGCATAGGTTTAAACCAAGCAATAATTGTGGTAAAGAACAATACAAATCATGAAGGAAATTTTGAGGAAGAGGGATTGAAATGAACCTATTTACTGAAAATGGAGTTTATGAAGTGGTTTATCGAGGCACTCACTTTTCCCTTTTACGCTTTATCAGAATGGATTATATTTGTGATGTTCGTTATGTAACATTAAAGAATATCATGACAGGTGAAATGTATACCTTTGATTATGCGGGTATTGTTGGTATCCGTGAGATAAGTGGTTCTATTCAAGCATATGCCAGCTAAGGAAATTAATGTTGCGTTTTGATGGTTTTCTTCTTTATACTATATGATAACGAGTATAAAGGAGTGCAAAATAATGATTCATTTAAATTGGCAAGATCGTCAAACTGTAAAAAGGGTAAAATGTGTGCATACAGATGCAAATAAATATATTGTAAACAGGGTTTTAACTCCCGGGAAAGTATATGATGTAAAAAATGAAACAGAAGAATTTTATTTTATCATTGATAACTCCGGGAAAGTAGGAGGCTATTATAAAGATTATTTTACTGAAGGAAATGAATAAGGGTGCTACAGCATCCTTCCATAGATAAAAAGGGTTCCGAAAGCTTCGGAACCCTTTTTCACTTTGTTGGATTAACCATACCGGTTAATGAAATTTATTAGATCTGGCCTTTTATTAATGCCTATTATATCGACGCATTCATTCTGGTTGTGCGTTGTATTCAACAGGTTTTGGTTGATACAATTTTCTTGATAGCATGTTTTGAAGGATTAAAAATAGTCCGCCAACAGCCCAGTAAAGTGGAAGCGCTGCAGGGGCATTAAATGAAACCATCATAATCATAAACGGTGACAACAATCCGATGTATTTCATTTGCTTTTGTTGTTCTGAAGGCATTGTAGGCTGAGATAGTTTAAACTGAAGAAAATAAACAATTCCGGCAATCGCAGTCATCCATATGTCGGAATGACCGAGATCAAACCAAAGAAAGGAGTGAGTCGCGATTTCTTGAGAGCCGATAATCGCGTAATACAGACCCATTAATATTGGCATTTGGATTAACAATGGTAAACAGCCCATATTCAACGGGTTAATGCCGTGCTTTTGATATAGAACCATCATTTCCTGCTGTAGACTACGTTGTTCCTCGGGATCTTTTGTTTCTTTTAATTTCACTTGAATCACTTCAAGTTCTGGTTTAACCAATTCCATCTTTTCTTTTAGTAATTGCTGATTTTTATATTGTTTTAACATGAATGGCATTAACAGCAATCGAAGTAAAACGGTTAGAATAATGATGGATAATCCAAAGCTACCTCCAGTAAACTCAGCAAACAAATGGATGAGTCGTTCAAACGGCTGTACAAACGTAAAATGAAAGAACGACGGATTTTCCAGGGATGATTGGCACCCTGTTAAAACAAGTGAAATGACTGTTAAAGTGAATAATATCTTTTTCATTTTTCTCCTCCTAAATAGTGAAATGTTAAAATTGGAGAAAAATGGACATATCTTCTTCAGGAGCAACCTTCATCTTAATTTTCCTTAGGATCAGGATGTGCAAATCGATGGCTAATTCTGCCTGATATTTATAAGCTGAAGCAGATTCAGAAAGTAGATAAATGTCATGTCTTAGTGGTGACTCAAGAAGTGGTGTTTCAACATTTATCAACCAAAGAACTTGTAAAGCAACTGTTAAGAAAAGGGCTATATACAAGGTATAAACTGCAGTAAAATCATAGCTTTGTACGTATAATTCGAACAAATGGGTCACCTCAGCATGGTTAAAGGAATTGCATACGAAAAGTTTATTACGAATGAACTTGATTTTTTGATATGTAATAATACGTACGAGAACGATGAAAGTTTCATCGGGATAAAAAAACCATGGAAAGGAAATTCCACGGTAAAAGCTTACACGGATTTAGGAAGATTAGATGGTCGCTGAACAGTATAAAGAAGGTTCGCTTTTGCGAGGCGATGTCTGACCGTTATGCCAATCCATGACGCCAAGGCTGCCTTTATTAATCCGACAGCAATGAATGGAACGAACCCGCCCATTAACGCTGCTGTCCAAGATAGCTCTGCAGACACTTTTAGCCATGTTGTTCCAAAACATAAGGTAATCAGCATGCCAATTGTGTTTGCAATCATGGCGTATTTAAACGTGTACGCTGTTTTTTCAAGCATCCATCCAATAAAGAGTGAAGTGGGGATAAACCCTACTAAAAATCCTCCTGTTGGTCCAACGACAACGGAAAGACCTGCGGACATTTCTGCAAATACCGGTATCCCGGCTGCTCCAATTAATATGTAGAGAATCACTGAAATAGTCCCGTATTTTGCCCCTAAGATGGTTGCTGCTAGACCAATCGCAAGCGTTTGGCCGGTAATCGGGACAAGTGGTAGTGGGATCGTTATTTGTGCTAGTATCCCGATTATGGCGGCGAACAGTGCAGTTACAATCATCATTCTCAATTTTATCCGTTCTTTCGTCATGAGAAGATTTCCCTCCTTAATTTAAGTTAACTTATTTTAATTTAGGTTAACATATATATAATGTAATGTTTTCTGAAAAATTTGTCAACAACTTTTTGAAAACCTGATAAGGAGGGAAAGTAAAAAACAGCAGAGTCACACGGAGGTGAGTCTGCTGCTTTTATTTAGATAAACTGTACTTCAGCAGTTAGAAGCTGATAGGCTCTTTCAACGGACTCCTCGGAAGGCGGTTCTACATCTTGCAATGGGTATTCCAGTCCAAGTGCCTCCCATTTATAAACACCGAGTTTATGGTAGGGAAGGATTTCAATTTTTTTGACATTTTTCAAAGTACCAATAAACTTACCGAGTTTTTCAAGATCTTCTGTTGCATCAGTTGTACCTGGAACAAGAACATGGCGAATCCACACTGGCACCCTTTTATCGGAGAGATGACGGGCGAAGGTGAGAATATGTTCGTTTGTGAGTCCTGTCAATTTTTTATGTTTTTCCCGGTCGATATGTTTAAGGTCGAGCAAGATTAAATCGGTATACTTCAATAACTCCTCAAGCTGTTGTTGAAAATGGTCATTGGTAGAGTAACAGCCTCCAGATGAATCAATTGTAGTATGGATGCCTAATTTCTTACATTCTTTAAAGAGTTCAATTAAGAATGGGATTTGTAAAAGAGGCTCACCCCCGCTTACAGTAATTCCACCGCCAGATGCTTCTATGAAGGGAAGGTAAGTCTTTAAATCATCAATGATTTCAGAAACAGACATTTGTTTACCTGTTCCGATTTCCCAGGTATCTGCATTATGGCAAAACTGGCAGCGAAGCAGGCATCCCTGCGTAAAAACGATATACCTTATGCCTGGACCGTCTACCGTGCCCAATGTTTCAATTGAATGAATGTTTCCGATCATGATGAAAAACCCCTTTCGAATTATATGTGGAAGCGCCTGGGCGCTCCCGCATATTTAATTACATAGTTTCATGGAACGTACGATTAATTACATCTAGCTGTTGTTCACGAGTCAACTTGATGAAGTTAACTGCATAACCGGATACACGAATGGTTAGCTGTGGATACTCTTCTGGATGCTCCATCGCATCTAATAGTGTTTCACGGTTAAAGACGTTTACGTTTAAGTGATGTCCTGTTTTAGCAGCATAGCCGTCAAGGATAGCAACTAGGTTTTTAATTTGAGCATCTTCTTCTTTTCCAAGTGCTTTTGGCACGATCGAGAAGGTGTTAGAAATCCCATCTAATGCATACTCATAAGGAAGCTTCGCTACAGATGAAAGAGAAGCAAGTGTGCCTTTGGTATCACGGCCATGCATTGGGTTCGCTCCTGGTGCAAATGGTTCGCCTGCACGGCGGCCATCAGGAGTATTACCTGTTTTCTTTCCATAAACAACGTTTGATGTAATGGTAAGAATAGACATTGTATGCATAGATCCACGGTAAGTTGGATGCTTTTTAAGTTTCTTCATGAAGTTTTGTACAAGCTCAACTGCAATGCTATCAACACGGTCGTCATTGTTTCCGTATTTAGGGAAATCGCCTTCTGTTTCAAAGTCGACAGCAAGACCGTTTTCGTCACGGATGACTTTTACTTTTGCGTGTTTAATAGCACTTAGTGAGTCGGCTACTACGCTTAGTCCAGCAATACCAGTTGCCATTGTGCGTAGGATTTCCGTATCATGAAGAGCCATTTCAATGCGCTCATAGCTATATTTGTCATGCATAAAGTGAATGATGTTTAAGGTATTGATATATAAGCCTGCAAGCCATTCCATCATATTGTCGAAGCTTTCCATTACTTCATTGTAATCAAGGACATCAGATGTAATAGGCTGGAATTTAGGTCCAACTTGGATTTTAAGCTTTTCATCTACACCACCATTAATGGCATAAAGAAGTGCCTTTGCAAGGTTGGCGCGTGCTCCGAAGAACTGCATTTGCTTACCGATTTCCATAGCGGATACACAGCAGGCAATTCCATAGTCATCGCCATATTCCGGACGCATGATATCATCATTTTCATATTGGATTGAGCTAGTTTTAATAGACATTTTTGCACAATACTTTTTGAAGCCTTCAGGTAGCTGAGTTGACCATAACACTGTAAGGTTTGGCTCAGGAGCTGGTCCAAGATTATCAAGAGTATGCAAGAAGCGGAAAGAGTTCTTTGTGACAAGAGCACGTCCATCTAGAGCCATACCACCAATAGACTCTGTTACCCAAGTTGGGTCCCCACTGAATAACTCGTTGTAATCAGGTGTTCTAGCAAATTTAACAAGACGAAGTTTCATAACGAAATGGTCAACAAGTTCTTGCGCTTCTTGTTCTGTTAAAGTACCACTTGCGATATCACGCTCTACATAGATGTCTAAGAATGTAGATACGCGACCAAGACTCATTGCCGCACCGTTTTGTTCTTTAATTGCAGCAAGGTAAGCAAAGTATACCCACTGGAACGCTTCTTTTGCATTTGAAGCTGGTTTGGAAATGTCAAAACCATAGCTCTCGGCTAGTTGTTTTAATTCATTTAAAGCACGGTATTGTTCAGAGATCTCTTCACGAAGTCTGATGGTATCTTCAGTCATAATCTTACTTGTTGATTCATGAGCTTTTTTCTTTTCAGCCATTAAGAAGTCTACTCCGTAAAGAGCTACACGACGATAGTCACCAATGATTCGTCCACGACCATAGGCATCAGGAAGACCAGTGATGATACCTGCTTTACGCGCTAAAAGCATTTCTTTTGTATAAGCATCGAAGACACCTTGGTTATGAGTTTTACGGAAATCAGTGAAAATCTTTTCAACTTCCTTGTTCAATTCATAGCCATATGATTCAAGAGCAGCTTTGGCCATTCTGATTCCGCCGAAAGGCTGCATAGAACGTTTGAATGGTTCGTCCGTTTGAACGCCGACAATGGTTTCTTTGTTTTGATCTAGATATCCAGGGCCGTGAGAGGTAATCGTAGAAACAATTTCGGTATCCATGTCATAGACACCACCATTGTCACGTTCCTTTTTCGTTAATTCCATTACTTGCTTCCAAAGTTCATTTGTTGCAGGGGTTGCTTCTGCAAGGAATTCATCATTCCCGTTATATTGTGTAAAGTTCTTTAGAATAAAATCACGTACATTGATTTCTTTTTGCCATGTTCCGCCAGCAAACCCTTTCCATGGTTCCATTTTAGTTTCATCTTTAACAATCGTTTGTACCATTTTATCTTCACCTCGGGAAACGTTTTTTTTATATATAACAGTTACTACACTTATATCATACTACGACTGAAACAGATATGCTGTGACGAAATTGTGAAATTATGAACAACACTACAGTGTAGAGGTTTAATTATGTTTAAATAATAATGTTTCTAAAACTGTACTATAATTGCTTTTTGGTATTTTCATACTGTTATATAGAAGAGAGCAGTAAAATAACCAATCTTCTACTGTGATTACAGTATATCAAACAACGTTTGCACTATATATAAATGGTTATGAACCTTTTGTGAATAGATATAAAAGCACAAAAAAACAGGAGAAGTTCTCCTGTCTTTAGATGATCACTCTGCATAGATTTTATTTTGCGCCAATGCAAGCTTTAATCCACCACTATATAAGCAATCATTGGTCCATTGTTATTTTTGTCTTGATGAACAGTACAAATAAGGCGATAAACCCCGTCTTCTTTAAATTGGACAGGGACAACGGTTTCTTCACCTTTTTTCACTGTTCCCTTAATATCTGTCCCTTCAATTTCAAAAGGGTGCTCCATTCCATTAATTCCGTAAATATTAAGTACTGCTTTTTCACCTTTTTCAAGGAAAATCACTCCAGGATCCCAGCGATAGGATTCAATTTCTTTTCCTGATTCAGTAACTGTTTTAAATTCACCAGTTACAAGATGAATTTCTCTCATCTTTTCTCCTGCATTCGGGCTAACAACGGTTTCCGCTTCTGGTGACCTTAAAAACCATAGGGAAGCACTAGCTGCCACTATTGCCAAGATGACGATTAAAAATATGCTTTGTTTTTTTATTACATAAAATCGCATTGGCTCACCTCCTCTGACTTGTCCTTGGTCTATCATATGCTGACTACTAGTGAAAACTTGTCTACTATTTAAAAAAGCTGTTTAGGAAAATAGGTGTTACGAATATTCAGGAGACGGTTTCAGGGTAATAAGACGAGAGGGTCACTAATGAGCTCAAATCAAAGGACGTTAATCTTCTAGAGTAGTTGGAAGAAAATGCAGTAAAAGAGCGAAGCGGATGAAGGGGTTAACGATTGAAAAATGCAAAATTAATAAAGAGGAGGTAGAAAGATAGGTAAAGACCAAATCAATTTTGATTTGGTCTTGGATTAGTGTTTATCGTAAACTTCTATAGAAATTGGATTAACAAATGTCACTCTCACTAGTTGAGCAATCTAGTTGTAAGGAGCATGATGAAAGAAATCGCCATAATGACGCTGACCCAAAGCCAAGCTGCCTCCATGTTCCCGGATTCAAAGGCTACATAGATGGCGGTTGGCATCGTTTGTGTTTTACCGGGAAGGTTACCGGCAAACATCAGAGTAGCCCCAAATTCTCCAAGCGCCCTTGCAAAACTTAGTATTACACCTGCTACAAGTGCTTTCACAGAAAGGGGAAGCGTAATGTAAAGAAAGACCTTCCACTCACTAGCTCCATCAACACGGGCGGCTTCTTCAGCCCTCATATCTACGGAAAGAAAACCAGTCTTCGCTGATTGGTACATCATTGGGAAAGCAACCACCGCAGCGGCAATCACAGCAGCTTGCCAAGTAAACATAATTTGTTGACCAGAAAGATTTTCAATAACTGATCCAATGAGGCTGTTTCGTCCTAATAACATGATTAATAAGAATCCAACAACAGTAGGGGGGAGTACAAGTGGCAGCAAAAGGATGGTTTCAAGAAAAACCTTGCCTTTAATTTTCTTTCTTGACATCCACCTTGCGATTAGGATCCCAAATACAACCACAATGAAAAGAGCAGCTGCTGCAGTTTGCAGTGATAAAACAATAGGAGACCAAAAGCTAGCATTCATCATTCATTACCTACTAGTCTAAATCCATATTTTTTGTATAACTGTGTCGCTGTTTCTGAATGAAGGTATTCATAAAAGGTGATTGCCTCTTTTTTATGGTTTGTTCCTTGTATAATTCCAACCGGTAGGATAATCGGGTCATGGAGACTCGGGTCGACAGTCGCAATGAGTTTAACTTTATCCGATAGTATAGCGTCTGTGTGATAAACAATTCCTGCATCGACATTTTCTGTCTCCACATATGAAAGTACTTGTCTTACGTCCTTGGATGGAATCAGTTTTGTTGATAGTTTGTCCCATATTTGCAGGTGTTGTAGAGTTTGTTTTGCATACTGGCCTGCTGGTACAGTTTCCGGTGTTCCAATGGCGATTGTGTTAATTTCATTGTAAACAAGGTCAGGAAAGTCTTTGATTTCAACCGTTGAATTTCTAGGAGTCACTAATACTAGTTCATTTCCTAATAAATCACTGCTATAGCTAGAGTCAATTAGATCTCGTTCTATGAGTTCATCATATTTGTTTTCAGCAGCAGAGAAGAACAGGTCTACTGGTGCCCCTTGTATAATCTGCTGTTGTAAAGAACCAGAGCCCCCAAAGTTTACAAGTAAATTAATTTGTGGATGTTCTTCTTCAAATAGTGTTTCAATTTCAGTAAGTACATTGTTTAGGCTAGCGGCGGCTGAAATGGTTAATTCAATTGGTTCATCGTTTTCAACTAGTTCTTGGCCACAGCCTACTAAAGTAAATACAAGTAGAAGGGGAATTAAAAATAGCCTGTTCATTTTCATTATGTATTCATCCTTGAAAGTTTAATTTACGCATTGTCTATTATAACGAAGTCCATAAAAAAAAACTGCCCCTTGGGCAGTTTTTATAGGATTTTGTCTTAAAGTACCCCTCGTTGTGCGCAATTATTCCTTGAAAATTAGTATATATTTAACCCTTATTAGTGAAAAGTAAATAGGGAGGTGTGAATATGTCTAAACATAAAAAGAACCCAGCAACCATCGGTTTAAACTCTTCTCAAGTAGAGGGGCAAGGAACTACGAATCAAGAAACAGGTCGAGTAAAGGCACCGTCTTCAAGGAACAAGCAGAAACAACAATAAAGTACAGAAAGAAAAGAGCTCGGAGTTTCCGAGCTCTTTAAACTTAGTAAATATAAAAGTGCTCTAGTTTAAGTAATGCTTCCTTTATCCTAATACATCTGAGCAACTTGTTGTTGAATTTCTTGATTATCTAGATACTCGTCATAAGTCATTTGTTTATCGACTAATCCAGAAGGCGTAATCTCAAGAATACGGTTCGCGATTGTCTCAACAAACTGATGGTCATGTGAAGAAAAGATAATCGATCCCTTGAAATTAATTAACCCATTGTTTAAAGCAGTTATCGACTCTAGGTCTAAATGGTTAGTAGGTTCATCTAATAGGAGTACGTTTGAACCTGATAGCATCATTCTAGATAACATACAACGTACTTTTTCTCCACCTGAAAGGACACTAGGCTTCTTCAACACTTCGTCCCCAGAAAACAGCATTCTTCCCAAGAATCCACGTAGGAAACTTTCGCTATCGTCCTTTGGTGAAAACTGACGTAACCAATCAACCAAACTTGAATCATTGCCTTCAAAGTACTTTGAGTTGTCTTTAGGGAAATAAGCTTGGCTGGTTGTAATTCCCCATTTGAAACTACCGCTATCCGGTTCCATTTCCCCCATAAGAATTTTAAAGAGAGTTGTTTTTGCAAGCTCGTTTTTGCCGACGAGAGCAATTTTGTCATCTTTATTCATTACAAAAGAAATGTTATCGAGAACCTTTTCACCATCAATGGTCTTTGAGAGACCTTCTACTCGTAACAAGTCATTTCCAATTTCACGATCAATAGTGAAATTGACATACGGATAGCGTCGTGACGATGGTCGTATATCATCAAGCGAGATTTTATCAAGCAATTTTTTTCTAGAAGTAGCTTGCTTAGATTTAGAGGCGTTTGCACTAAATCTTGCAATAAACGCTTGAAGTTCTTTAATTTTTTCTTCCTTTTTACGGTTGGCATCCTGGGCCATTCTTGTAGCTAATTGACTAGACTCGTACCAAAAGTCATAGTTACCCACATAAATCTGGATTTTACCAAAGTCAAGGTCAGCAATATGAGTACAAACTTTGTTTAGGAAGTGACGGTCATGAGAAACAACGATAACGGTGTTCTCGAAATTAATTAAGAACTCCTCAAGCCATTGAATAGCTTTAATGTCTAAATGGTTTGTAGGCTCATCTAGAAGTAAGACGTCTGGCTTTCCAAATAAGGCTTGAGCAAGAAGGACTTTAACCTTTTCGGATCCGTCAAGGTCAGCCATTTTTTTATTATGAAGTTCTTCGCCAATCCCTAACCCTTTCAGGAGAATGGACGCCTCAGAATCTGCTTCCCACCCGTTTAATTCAGCAAACTCACCTTCTAGTTCTGCAGCTCTCATGCCATCTTCGTCTGAAAAATCTGCTTTCATATAAATAGCATCTTTTTCCTGCATAATTTCATACAATCTACTGTGTCCCATAATAACCACTTTAATAGCTTCCACATCTTCGTATTCAAAGTGATTTTGCTTTAATACAGCAAGACGTTCACCAGGAGTTAAAGCTACATTACCAGCTTGTGGTTCAATCTCTCCAGATAAAATCTTTAAAAACGTAGATTTTCCGGCACCATTGGCACCAATCAATCCATAGCAATTTCCAGGGGTAAACTTGATATTAACATCTTCAAATAGCTTGCGGTCTCCGTACCTTAAGCCAACATTATTTACTGTAATCATGAATAGCCTCCAATTATATAATCCAAAGCATTATACCATATTGTAGCGAACAAGGTGAATTCTTTCGCTAAATGTTGGTAGGATGAATGGAAAATTGGGGGGTTATGGGGGGCTCTTAGGGAAGTGCATAACATGAGGCATAATCAACAGTTGTTTAACCAACATTTCTAGAAAAAGGTAAATTATGATGGATATCATGATTTTTTTCAATTTTTTTGCTCAACTTCACACATTTTTCATAAATTTACGTTAAAATGGAGACAAACAGGAAGTAGAAGGGGTTTTTATGATGGCGAAGAAGCAGCTGGTCGAATTTGTGAACCGACTCAAGGAGTCAGGGATAAAAGTCAGTTTTACGAAACCAAAGTCTGAATTTTTCTCACTACAGCAAAACGAGAAACATCCTACTGTTAAAATGAACTTGAATTAACCTAACCATATTTTAAATATTTATATTATGAAATAAAAGAGGCGTGAGATTTTAACTAATCTCACGCCCATTTTATTTTAATTCTTTCATAATTTTGTTATAAACGTCATCCTTATTAAACTCTTCCCCCATTGGGAATTTCTTAATAAATTTATTATTTTCATCAACTAGATAGGTGAAAGTGGTATGAACGAAAAAGCCGTTTCCTGGATCGCGATATTGGAACTGGAAGGTGTCAGCCAACTCTTTGATTGTTAGTTGTTCTTCTTTGACCTTTGTTGGGTCTCCTGTCAGCATTAGCCAATTTCCATCATCTTCTATTTCGAAGGAGTCCATATATTTTTGCATGACATCTGGTGTATCACGGTAAGGGTCAATTGTCACTGTTAAAAACTGAACCTTTTCTCCATATACTCCTTTAGCTTCAAGATCTTGTTTTAAGAGTTTCATTTTTTGAGTGGTTGTTGGGCATACATCCGGGCAATGTGTATAGATAAACTCAACTAACTTTAAGCTTTTCTTTTCATCGCCGAAGCGGTAGGGTTGTTTCTCTTGTGTAACAAGCGTGATGTCCTCTGGTATTTGAGCGCTTGCATCTCTAATTAGAAAGAAGGATATTCCGGAAGCAATGCCGATGATTACAATTAGTCCGCAAATTAAATATATTTTTTTCATATGGGTAACACTCCGTTTCTATTTTGAATGTTTGGCAGTCTCCACCTTATTCAATGTTGCAATATTCAATCGGGCAGTTTTCACAGGAGATTTCTGTTTTTAAGTAGCTAAGCTTGTGAACAACAATCTTTTTACGTTCAACGGAAATAACTCCTTCGTCTCGCAGTTCACCAAGCATTCTACTAACGCTTTCTCGAGCTGTTCCACAATAATTAGCTAAATCCTGGTTAGTCAGTGGGACGTCTATGAAAATACCGTCAGTACGAAGAACACCGTAACTATTACATAGACGTATAAGAGTGGAATAAAGGGCACCTTTCTTGCCGTTAAGTACCAGGTCGCGAAACTTAGTGGTTGTTTTTCTGATATGGTCATTCATCCATTTCATATATTCGTAGGCTAATTTACTATTATTAAAGAGAATCTGTTCAAGTTCATCAATGTTTATTGCTGCTGCTTCTCCCGTCTCCATAATTTTTGCGGTAAAAAGGTAGCGGGGGTCGACCGTAAATAATGTGAGTTCACCGACGATATCATGATGACCACATAATCGTAAGGTTAGTTCTTTTCCTTCTGCATTCATTTTGGAGATTTGAATTTTTCCAGAGAGGAGGATAAACAATTCCTTTGCTTCCTGTCCTTCCTGGAATAGAAAAGTCCCTCTTTTAAGTTTCACTTTTCGATTCGAGTTATTTAGTAATTCCTCAAGATTATAGGAAAGCCCGCTTCTATACTGCTGTTTAATCATTTTCTCCCACCTTTTTTTTACTCAATCCATACTTACCCTTTTGAAAATACAGGTTAACGTCATTATCTATGTAATTTAAAAGAATTGTTATCACTAGGTCAATGGAGAAAAAATGAACTTTTATGATTTATATAAAAGATTTTTGAAACGTCACATTTCGTTCATAAATGCCCGGCCATTATCCTTTAAAAATCTAAAAAATGTTGAGGCAGGTGGTAACTTGTGGTCAAATATATGATAAAAACATAAGTTAGGGGTTGTACGTAAAAAAGACCTAGGAGAGCCTTACGCTTGAAGGGGAGATTTTGAATAAATAGGAACGCTAAAAAATAATAGCGTTCCGTTGTTGGAGTTATCCTTTGAAGAATTGTTGAAGAATCCAGCTTCCGGCAACACCACCCAAATAAACGCCGACAATTCCTATAACACCAGGTAATACAGGGGGAGCGGGGAGTGGAAGTTTGATGAATTTAAAGACAATTCCAACAACGACCCCAGCAAATAGGGCCAAAAGTACTTCCCTCATGAAACGTTCCACCGCCTTGTCATTTTTTTGTTAGTATGCTACGAAAGCGTTTTTCCATAACAAAAATTAATGGTAAAAAAACAATCCTGAATCCAAACTGATTCTCCTGTAAAAATTTCATTGTATGGATTTTCTGTAAAAGCGGAAAGTAACAATAGGTGAAGAAAGGAGGAATGGGTAATGGATAAAAAAGACACTAAAGATTCCTTAAAAATCGCTGGACAACAATATCATACAGACGATTATGAGCGTCAAGATGATTTATCCTCAAGTCTTGCACAAACACATGAACAAGTGAGCGATGCTTATTTTGAAGGCGAAATTAACGGCACAATTGATAACACCGATGATGGCAAAGAAATAGAGATTCCTCGAAAAGGATATGAGTGATGTTCTAACACCTTCATAACGAAGGTGTTTTTTCTTAATTATATGGAGGAATTGTCTTTCATTCCCTAACATGAAACCCTTCCTGAAACAGCATAATATGATTGCCCTCTATGGAAGAGGCAGAGCATTGTATTTTCTAAGGAGGTTGTTTATGGGCATTCTAAGTGGGAATCCTAAAGAAGAACCGATGCACTATGGTGAGGTTTATGCAACATGGGTACATTTAAGTGCGGCAAAAGCTTCTGTAGCAGCATATGAGACATTGCTAAATCATACCGGTGATGAAGACTTAAAGAAACTCATTCAAGACATTCTTGATGATTGTAGTCGGCCGGAAATCGAGGAGATTGAGACCTTGCTAAAAGACCATGGTGTAGGAATGCCACCGACACCACCGGAGCGCCCAGATGCATGTATTGAAAATATACCAGCTGGGGCTAGGTTCTTAGATCAAGAAATAGCAATAAAAGTGAGTGGTGATTTAGCTGCAGGATTAATCAGTTGCAGCACCGTAATGGGGCAATGTATCCGCGAAGACATCTCAATGATGTATGCCGATTTCCATGCTAAAAAAGCACAATTAGCAGCAAAAGCTTTAAGGCTATTAAAGGATAAGGGATGGCTTGTCCCTCCACCACTTCATATTGATAAAACCGATTGCTAGGAAGGGGAATACCATTGTCTAAAAAAGGTGAGTTTCAAAGCAATGAGTCACAGTATAAGATGCCTAATGCCCTTAAACAAAAGAAAGATTTTGTGTACAGAGTAGGCTACACTGCGACTACAGGAAACGATACTGGTGGAAAAGATGAACCTGGCATGAGATCTGATTTGTAATAAGGAAAGGCTGTCACTGCGACAGCCTTTTTTTTGATTTTCGAAAGACATTTTCTTTTTTTGGGGGTGTATTTAAAGATGTGGAGGGGAAAACAATACATATTTTTTTTATCTTTGGATGACTTCCTTCTCCCTTCTTGACACAAGGTAAAGCACCAGTTACAAATCGAGGTATTTCCGTCACCCACACATGTAGCACCAAGAATTTCATTCACTACCTTTTTTCAAGAAGAACCCCCTCCTCTTCGGAATATCCTAAAAGGGAGGGGGATTTTGTCAATATTCTTCTGAACCGTAAACATCTTCATATGCTTGTTTTGCAGCTTCTTCGTTGGCAAACAAAGCATCATCGTCTTCTATGGTATGGAAGGTTTCGTTGATAAATAATGCCAAGGCATTAGCATCTTTAGGGTGTGGTACGATTTCAGCTGCTTTGATATTCGCAACAGATGGGACATGAGGGTTTCGGTAAATAACATAAACCTCATCACCCGATTGGATCTGAGTGGGATCAAGTGTGTCCATCATTTTCCTCCTTAAAGGTTTTCGTTTTGTTGTCTAATTTCATCACCTGTTAGCATAATGTTAGCTGTTTCAATCTTTCGATGTTCATCAATAGATCCACCAGGTATTTTACTTGCAGTAGGAGCGATTCCTCCAAAAGAACTTGGTGGGTCTATTTTTTTCTCTTTTGGTTCTTGGCTTTCAGCGTTTTTACCCAACTATAACAACTCCTTTAAGAATTAACATTTACTTTTGAGCGAAAGTTATTCGACATAGCTAATTGATAAATCTTTAATAAAAAGGAAAGGTATTCAGAATGTTCATTGATTTGTCACAATGAAGACAGTTACTATAGACAATTCGAGTTATAATAAAAATGTAAAGAGAAACAAATACATTAACACTTTAGGAGGCTCAACCATAATGTTCGTTCCGATTAGAGTGAACGCAGAACATTAGTTTGTAAGCGGTTGTATTAGTGTTGGTCAAAAGGCAAAAGGTTGACACGAAATGTTTATAACAATTAAACAAAGCAAATATCTAAGCGATTATCGAAAAGTTCTCGTGACCAATTATCTTCCAATTTCCGATGCTTACGATCCGAATGGAAAAGAGTAAAAGTTCTGCCTATCTAAGGTACCATACGCAGAATATAGGCTCTTAACCATAAGAATTCAGTTTTTAATGTCTCGTCCTAAGTTAAATGTATATGGTTTCATTAACTATGAAAGGGATTTAGCTTTAAAAAAGAATTTGGGAGAATAAGAACATCTTCAAAAATGAAAGTTTTTAAAAGGGAAGAGGAAGGTTGAAGGCATTAAGGGATAATTCGATAGGAGAATAGGTATTGTAAACCTTTTGGGTAGGTGCCTACGATTTAGAACCATATTTAAATCGCACTCGGGGTCTTTTAAACCAAAGTTTATTAATACAATCATTTTAAACTGTAACAAATGATGAGTCTTGAAGATTTAAACCCGTAAATTAAGGAAGTAACCTTCATTTTAGGTGAAATGATTTTTAAAGTGAAGAAAAATTCTTCCGCGGAACAGCATACATCGGCTGAACCGCCAAATGAAAAATTCCGAGCGGGGATTTTCATATTAAGACCTAATGGAAGTTTGGCTGGTGCCATGGTTGGGTCTCCTAAAGTGTTAAAGAATATAGCCCCAATTTGGGGCTTCTTCTTATTTGCTACGCTTACGTAACCCCCCCACTATCTATAATGGTGGGGGGGGTTGTTGTTGAATATGCTACTCCATTTTTTTAGATAGACAGCGTTCGCACTCCATTAAGTATGATTCTGCTTGTTCTTCCACATGTTGACCGCACTCTGGACACACCTTTTTTGGCAATGTTTTAAAAAATTCAACTGGACTCATCATGATAAAATCATCTCCCTTTTCTTTTGTAATACAATATTATTTATTTCGTTTCTGTTATAGTACAGTATAAACAAAAAAAACAAATTTGTGTAGACTTTTATTAAAAAAATCTGAAATATATAATTAGTACCTATTAGAGGAACCCTACAAGTGGTGATTATTGAATTTGTCAAGGTAGAAAAGTGGCTAAATTATTACAAATCCATTATTTTTGACTTTTCATCCTTACTGGTTTGTCTTACAATCAAGGTAACTACTCTATGGGGAATGATGCTGATTTATGGAAACACTAGAACTATCATTTAACCCTGTTTTATTATTGGTTGCAATCGTCTTAACTATAATGGCAACCTATACAGCGTTGGATTTGTTTTTTTTGGTAAAAACATCTTTGAAGAATAAACGCTTCCTTTTTATTGGAGCTTCTTTTTCATTAGGAATGGGAATTTGGGTTTTGAACTTTTTTGGGATCCTGTCCCTAAATGTGCAGGGTGATATGACCTACCAAATACCCATTAATGTGTTGGCTATCTTATTAGGAATTATATTTTCTGCTATGGCATTTTTATCGATGTCGGCAAAGGAAATCACCCTACGACAATTGTCGATAAGCAGTGGGTTTATGACTGTTGCACTAATAGCTGTTCATATTATTGGGGTATTTTCTATGAATGTCGGGTTTCGTTATGAACTAGGGATTTTGGCGGTAGCACTTATCCTAGTTTATAGTTCTTTTTTCTTTTCTTTCTGGATTCTTTTCTACTCCAAAAGTTTTTCTCAATCGAGCCATGTGTGGCTAAAACCTCTGACAGCACTTGTTACAACAGGAGCTATAGTTGAAGGGCATTTGTTGCTTACCCGCGCAACGACATTGTATTCACTTGATAATGAACAAGTCCATAGAATTACGATTCCTGAATCGTTTATTGGGTATATTATTTTGTTTGTTGCTGTTGTAATTTTGGGTGGTCTTATCACCTCAAGTGCACTTATGAGCAAGCGACTGGCGGTTAGTGATACAAATCTCAAGGATATCACGGATGCACTAAATGTTTCTTCAATTGTTGCGATTACAGATCCTAGAGGAAATATTACGTATGTAAATGACAAGTTTGTAGAGATTTCGAAGTATACTGAAGAGGAATTACTTGGACAAAACCACTCAATTCTTAATTCGGGTCTTCATTCAAAGGAATTCTTTAAACAAATGTGGGCAACAATTGGAAGTGGTAGGAAATGGAAAGGTGAGATTCGTAACCGTGCGAAAGACGGTTCCTTTTATTGGGTTGATACAACCATCGTTCCTTTTCTAAACAGCAAAGGTAGACCCTATCAGTATGTTTCGATTCGTACAGATATTACAAGCAGGAAACTTGCAGAGGCAAGCCTTAAAGATTCACTAAAAGAAGTAAAGGATTATAAATTTGCTATTGATGAATCAGCGATTGTTGCTTTTACGGATGAAAAAGGAATTATTAAAAGTGTAAACGATAAGTTTGTTGAAATCTCTAAATATTCACGTGATGAATTGATTGGTCAAGACCACCGTATCTTAAATTCTGGTTTCCACTCAAAGGAGTTTTTTAAAAACCTTTGGAGAACAATTGGGACCGGAGAAGTATGGCGCGGGGAAATTCGCAACAAAGCGAAAGACGGTTCTTACTATTGGGTAGATACAACCATTGTGCCATTTTTAAAGGACAATGGGAAACCATATCAATACTTAGCTATTCGGAGCGATATAACGGAACGTAAGCAGAGTGAGGAACTCCTGCATCGTCAGGATAAGCTCGCAGCTGTAGGACAATTAGCTGCAGGTGTAGCTCATGAAATTCGGAATCCACTTACCTCAATGAAGGGGTATGCTGAGTTTCTTCAATTAGATGAAGAAGATCCGCAACGACGTGAGTTCATCGATATTATCCTTGATGAAATAGACAGAGTTAATAATATTGTTGAAGAGTTTATGGTCTTAGCAAAGCCAAAAGTGGTTGAGCTAGAAGAAAGAAATATTATCCCAATCCTGAAAAATATTATTTCGTTGCTTGAATTTGAGGCGCGCAAGAGAAATGTAACTCTTCACCTTAAAGCGGAAAAAGATATTGTACAAATTGAATGTGATGAAAATCGACTTAAACAAGTATTCTTGAATTTCATAAAAAATGGAATTGAAGCAATGCCTTCCGGTGGAGATTTATTTGTTCGAGCAGAAGTAATTGACAATAATATTGAAATTTCAATTCAGGACACAGGTGTCGGCATTCCCCCAGAGACGCTTAAAAAAATTGGGGAACCTTTCTATACAACTAAGAAAAACGGGAATGGGCTGGGGCTTATGGTATCCTTTAAAATCATTGAAAGTCATAATGGTAAGGTTTATATTGAAAGTGAACAAAATAAAGGCACAACCTTTAAAATCCTTTTGCCAGCTAAGACAGCATAAAAGACGGAGTTTCGACTTCCGTCTTTTTTTAATGGAAAAATGTTAGAAAACGGACATATATTAATGAAAAGTTGATAACATTCGTCATTAAAGTTGCCTTACAATTAAAGGAAATGGAAAATTCTTTTAATACCTTGTTAATAAGGAGGTCTTAGATATGGGGGAAACAACCCAAATCAAAACTGTTTGTGGTTACTGTGGAACCGGATGTGGTTTGGTCTTAGATATTGTTGATAACCAAATAGTTAAAATAAGGGGAGACAAAGCAGCTCCGGTAAATAAAGGTCAAACATGTGTGAAAGGTGGATTTGCTTATAAGTATGTTCATGCGCCAAGCAGGATAAAATCACCGTTAATTAGAAAGGAAGGTAAGCTAGTTCAAGCAACATGGGAGGAAGCTTATAATCTTATTGCGGATCGTCTCTCTTCTATTAAAAATGATTTTGGACCTGAGTCGATAACAATGTTTGCATGTGCACGAACGACAAATGAGTCCAATTATATTACTCAAAAATTTATGCGGACTGCGATCGGAAGCAATAATATTGATGGGTGTAATCGCACTTGACATGCCTCGAGCGTCGCCGGTCTGGCGACTGTATTTGGCAGCGGTTTTCCAACTAATACCCTTGATGAAATTGATGATGCAAACGTGTTATTGTTGATGGGATCCAATACGACCGAGGCTCATCCTATTATTGGGAATAAAATAAAAAAGGCAGCAAAATCAGGGTTAAAGGTCATTGTAGTAGACCCTAGGAGAATTGATATTGTGAAATCCGCGCATCGTCATCTTCAGATCGACGTGGGGTCCGACATCGCCTTGATGAATGCGATGATGCACGTCATTATTAAAGAAGGACTTTATGACGAACAGTTCATTCTTCAGCACACAGATGAATTTGAAAAGTTGAAGAATCAAGTTGAATTGTATACACCTGAATTTGCTACTCATATAACTGGGCTAAGTACTGAGGATATTATTG
The DNA here is from genome assembly GCF_019749255.1 of Mesobacillus maritimus. Lineage (GTDB taxonomy): Bacteria > Bacillota > Bacilli > Bacillales > Cytobacillaceae > Mesobacillus_B > Mesobacillus_B maritimus_A. Next base: position 565,618 of record NZ_JACWFH010000008.1, read on the forward strand.
AAACAGCAAGAGAGTATGCGAACGCAGAAAAATCCATGATTGCTTATACCTTAGGAATCACAGAGCATCATTGTGGCGTAAATAATGTCTTTGATATTGCTAATTTAGCTTTACTTACAGGCCAAATTGGCCGCCTGGGGACTGGAATCATGCCACTTCGTGGGCAGAATAATGTACAAGGCGCAGGGGATATGGGGTGCTTGCCGAACCAATTAACAGGAGCAGCTAGTATTGCCGATGAAGAATATCGTAAGCGGTTTGAAACTACTTGGAACATAGAAATTAGTGCGAAGATCGGCGATACTCAGACAAGAACGTTTGAACGGATTGGCGAAGGGGAGGTAAAAGCACTTTATATTATTGGAGAAAACCCCCTACTTGCTGATGTACATATGAACCATACAAGGGAATTATTGAAAAAACTTGATTTACTCGTTGTACAGGATATCTTTTTAACAGAAACAGCAGAATATGCTGATGTTGTCCTGCCGGCTAAATCATGGGGTGAAGTAGATGGCACCTATACAAACACAGATCGGAGAATCCAGCGTGTTCGTAAAGCGGTAGAAGCTGCACCAGATGTGAAAGAAGACTGGGAAATTTTATGTGAGCTTTCTACACGTTTAGGATATCCAATGCAATACGAAAATAGTGAAGATATTTGGAATGAAGTCCGTATGTTGGCTTGGGAAATGTATGGTGGTATAAGTTACGAACGTCTTGAAAAGGAATATAGCATCCATTACCCTTGTCCTAATGAAGGTCATCCAGGTACGAAAATCCTTCATGCTGGATTTCATCGGGAAGAAGTGGGAGGTAAGGTTTCTTCCTTTGTTCCTGTTGAATATACCTCTCCGTTGGAACTTCCTGATGAGGATTATCCCTTTACCTTAACAACAGGACGCCGTTTAGAATCCTATAATACCCATTCTCAGACCCGATTTTATGCGGATGGGGTGAAAATTAGGCAAAAAGAAGAAACAGTCGATATACATCCTGAAGATGCCGTTCGGCTAGGGATTTTAGATGGTAGTCTTGTCAAGGTAAGTTCAAGACGAGGCGAATTAAAGGTAAAAGCCAAAATCACTGAACAGGTAGTCCCTGGACTTGTATTTATGAGTTTTCACTGGTCAGAAGTCCCTACCAATGTGCTTACGCTTAATGAGTTTGATCCCATTTCTGGGACAGCAGAATATAAAGCCTGTGCCGTACAGGTAGAGCCTGTACTAGATCAATAAATGTGTATGCAAATATTATGGAGAATAGGTTCAAAGTGTCGAGAGCTTTATCGTTCTCGGCATTTTTTATTTGGGCTAGTTCGAGTAACTAATTTTCATTATAAGATAATCCTCACGGGTAAAAACTGATGATGCTGTTGGTTGCGACTAAGGTATTGAGGGTTCTCTTTCGCTTACCATACTTTCTAATGGTTAGTGGTTATGGGCATTGAGAGGGCTCTCTCGCTTACTATATTTTCTTATGGATAGTGACTAAGGGCATTGAGTGGTTCCCTCAGTTACCATACTTTCTCTTCCTAAGCGAGTAAGGGCACTGAGCTGTTTACAATTCATCCAATGGAGAATAGGAGCTTTAGGTTTACTTTCCTAATAATTCTGTTATTTTGTTACATTCCTGTTATATACCTGTTACCTTTGTTATTTAATTAACACCTTTCTGTTCTTTGGTTTCTGAAAAATTATGTTACGATAACAACATCAAGAAATTAGCCCGAAGGAGGCAAACAAAATGAAAAAGTTTCTATTTTCTTTGATTGCTGTTGTGGCTATTTCAACAGCTATAGGATCTAGTGCAATGGCAGAAGAATTGACGATTGATAACGATAGAAAATTAAATGATATAGAATTAGCAGCAATAAAGCCTAGTAACTCTGCAGAGGCTGCGGTAAAAGAAGAGATTAAGGTGGAAAAGCAAATAACCGTTGCGGCAACAGCATATACTGCAGAATGTCAAGGATGCTCTGGAACAACTAAAACGGGGATAAACCTTCTGGAAAACCCTGATGAAAAGGTAATAGCAGTAGACCCTGACATTATTCCGTTAGGCTCGAAAGTATATGTTGAAGGTTATGGATATGCAGTAGCTGGAGACATTGGTGGAGGAATTAATGGGCATGAAATTGATGTTTACCTATCAGAAGAACAAGATGCTGTTGAATGGGGAAGACAACAAGTAAAAGTGGCTATTGTTGAAGATTAATAAATGAAAGCTGTCCTTTAAAAAGGGGACAGCTTTTTTCATTTTATTGAGTCTTCATCTTTTCCTGGTTCTCTCTTCCCTCAGGCAATGTTATAGTGCTGTTTTTTTCATATCTTGAAAAGAGACCTCCGAAAAACTCAGTGAATTTCTTAAAGTGGCCATCAAGCTTTTCTGAGAGGTCAGCAGCTCGCTCAAAAATGGTCGATTTAATAAAATCGAGCTTTCGTTCAAGTTGTTCAGTTTGGACATCTTGATGATCTACCAGGTGCTTTAAGTGTTGGTTTTGTTCATCAAAATGTTTTGTTAAACTAGCATCAAGTCCGGATACATACTCTTTTAACTGGGCATCCTTTTCTCCTATATGTTCTTTTATTTTTGCGTCTTGGTTCCGAAAATTTTCTGTAAGGTTATTGTTTATTTGTTGGAATCCAGTTGCTTGATTGAATTCATATTGGCTAAACTGTTCTAACATGGCATCCAGTGTATTTGTATGAGTATCAAGATGTTTTTCGTTTTGATTAAAGTACTCGTTCACTTTTGCAACGACTAGCTCAAGTTGTTCCGAAGTTTGTAGTTCCTGTCGGTTAAATTCGTTCATAAGTTGAGTATGAATTTTATAAAGGTCTGTACTTAATTGAGTATGATGTTGTTCCATATGCTCTGTCACCTGGCTGCCTGTTTTGTTGAGCTGATTCATTTGAGTTTCTTGTTTTTGAAACCAGTTCATTACTTTTGCATCGTGTTGGTTCAATTTTTGTGTGATTTTTGAATCTTGGTTGTCGAATCGCTCCATTACGGTTTTATGATAGATATTTTGTATATCATCATGCCGCTCAAGCAGCTCTTTTATTTCGTCCTGGATCTGCATATGCTCATGGATGGAATTGGTTGTCTTTTCATTGGCTTGTAATTTCCGGTGCATTTCAAGTAAAAGCGAATCCTGTGTGGTTAATTGGTCTAATAGAGCTTGCGAATATTTTTCATGTTTTTCAGCGTGTTTTGTTGCATTTTCTGCAAATTGTTTGTTTAACTGCTGTTGTTCGTTAATCATACTTTGAAGAAAATTTTCGCGGTAAACATTTTGATTCCGGTCTTTTATTTTATCGTTGGTATTTTGGAAAATTTCTTTTTTTTGCCTTTGATTAAAAAATAAACCCAAAAGTTACCCACCCCTTTCATGTATTTCTTATAGGATATGAATAACACTTGGGATGGGTCCAAGTTCGGAGGTTGGTGAAAAAGCCCAACTTCGTTTTTGATTCATGAAATAGCAAATTTGTTCCATACTAAAAAGAAACCGCCTATAGAAAGGGGTAGCTAATATGCTAACAAATGAGCAGCTGGCTGCACTAAAAAACGATTTAGAAGGTTTAAAACAAGAACTGGAACAGCGTTTTGAAAACAATGATCATTATGACTTGGAAAAAGGGCATTATCATGAATCGATGGGTGAGCTGTCAAGTATTGATAATCACCCAGCAGATGAAGGAACAGATTTGTATGAGCGGGAAAAGGATTTTGCCTTAAATGAGCATGATGAGTACCAGCTGAAAAATATTAACCAAGCTCTTGAGGCGATGGCGCAGGGAGAATATGGGAAATGTGTAACGTGTGGAAAAGAAATATCCTATGAGCGTCTTCAGGCAATTCCCGAGACAATTTATTGCTTGGAGCACACTCCAGATCGGACAATCTCAACAAATCGTCCAATTGAGGAAGGGGTGTTAATGCCTCCATTTGGGAAGTTTGATAAAGACCTTCAGGATGAGAATGTCTCCTATGATGCAGAGGACTCTTGGCAAGATGTGGCACGTTATGGTACGTCAGAAGGACCATCCGACTTTTATCAGCCACCAGACCACTATAATGATGTGTACAATGAATCGCAAGAAAACATCGGTTATGTAGAGGATTATGAAAATTTTGTCGCCACCGATATTGAAGGAAAAGAAATAAAGGTTTATCCAAATCAGCAACATGAACGGTATGAACAGGAACTTGATGAAGAAGGAATCATGACTTCCTTCGGAGACTTGCCAGCTTTTGAACATGAACCATATGTTGAGGATGATAAGGAAAAAGAAAAGTAATGAAAAAGGGCCTGCAGTTACAGGCCCTTTTTCATTCATTAAAATAAAAGCTCGTATACCTCGTTTAATTGATAAGCGCGTTGATCATCTTGTTCGTTTTGAGCATATTGGATTTCCCATGGAAGAATACCATTCAGATAGCTAGACTCCTCATAGGTAAGATCCTTTACCAAATCCCCTTCGGATGCATAATTACCAGCTTCAATTTTACTATAAATCTTATTGCTGATAGGGTCTTTTTCTGTGTAGTTTGCTAAAATCTCACGAAGATAAGCGATTGTTTGTTCCATTATTCTTTACGCTCCTCAAAATAGTCCCGAAATTGTTCTGTATCGGTTAGTCCCATGTTTCGATAGTAGGGATTATCCTTGGTAGAGTCCTTCGGGTCTAAATGTGTTTTAATTACGAGCATTGGCTCTGATGGTGCTTCTGCAATCAATCGGTCATCTAATTCTTTAAAATCTGGGAGTTCCTTATTTCCTGGTTTATTTGGTTTCATCTAAGCACCTCCATTCTTTAATCTGCATTGTTCATAAAAAAATTATGTACAAGAGGGGAGTGGGATCGTTTAAATCATTTCATTCCTCAATTTGTATGATAAAATAGAAGAATGGAGAAGCGTTATAGATTATAGCGAATTCTATCGAAAAGTAATCATTCATTTAGCAATATGCTAGCAAGTGCTATATCAAGAGGTGAAGGTGAAAATGGCTGGGAATGACAGGCTACAGTTGAATGTTCGAATTACAAAGGAGACTTCAGATATGCTTGATGAAATTGTCGAGTACTATCAGGAGAATACTAAAATTGGCAGAATATATAAAGGCGATGTTTTGACAGACATCATTGAGAAATCGTATGAGGTTATGCAAAAGCAAAAGAAAACCAAAATTAGAGTATAATATCGAAATATTGGCCCTGGACGGGAAAAATCGTTCGGGCTTTTTTATGTCTGCTACACTCGGAACAAAAAATGTGACTTTTGCCTATAAATCTTTTTTAAAAACGACAAAGTGTGAGAAAGAGAATCGAGAATTTGAAAAAAACTATAAAAATTATAAAGGATTTTAAAATCCCGCCTAGAATATTCATAATATTCAATTTTTAAAATATATTGATGGAGGAGTCGAGAGAACACCGGGTGAATAAATTGTAATCGCTTACATAATTAGGGGTTTCGACTCTGAGTCATTTTATTTTGGTTAAAGGAGAGGGTTGAATGAAGCTAGAACAATTACTTGAAACCAATGTAAAAAAATATGGTGAATACCCGATGCTATATTTTCAAGAAAAGCAATTCACCAATATTGAAACAAAGCGAATTTCAGACAGGTTTGCAGCAGGGCTAAGAAAACAGGGGATTGGTGAAGGGGACAGAGTCATGGTGATTTTGCCAAATTGTCCAGAAGTAATCTTCTCTTATCAAGCAATCAACCGCGCCGGGGCAATTATTGTACCAGTGATGTTTACCTTACACCCCAAGGAGATTCATTATATTGTCGCAAAGAGCGGGGTAAAAGCAATTATTACCTCTTCGTTTGTTCTTGAAAAGGTTCGGTCCGCGGTCCAGGACCTGGATTTTCAGCCTGCTATTATCGCCGTTGATGTTCCAACTGGTAATGATGTTCTTAATTTCTATGATGTCTTAGTTGATAACAATAACAAGATTGGAATTCCGAATACAACGAATGAGAATGATACAGCAGTGATCCTCTATACTTCTGGAACAACAGGAAGTCCTAAAGGAGTACTCCTTACCCATAAAAATCTATACACAAATGCAGAGAATTCTGCAAAACATAATGAAACCGAACGTGGAACAACTCTTGGTGTTCTACCGTTGGCGCATGTATATGGACTAACCGTTTCTAATATTACGATGCTGCTTGGAAGTGCAATTGTCATTTTTCCTAGTTTTAACATAATTGAGGTGTTTGCAGCGATTGAAAAGCATCGAGTAAGAACTTTCTCTGCCGTTCCTGCGATGATTCATGCCATGCTTTCATATCCCGACAGTGATAAGTTTGATACAAGCAGTTTAGAATCAGTTAGTTCTGGTTCTGCACCGTTACCAGTTGCGTTGTTACATGCATTTCAATCCAAATTTAATGCTGATGTTTACGAAGGCTATGGGTTATCAGAGGCAGCTCCTATCGTCACCGCTCACCGCAAAGGGATTCAAATAAAACCTGGTTCGGTCGGCATACCAATCCCAGGGGTTGAAATTAAAATTGTCGACGAAAACGGGAATAACCTACCTGTGGGAGAAGTCGGGGAGCTCATTGTTCGTGGTGATAATGTGACACAGGGTTATTATAACAATCCTGAAGAAACAGAAAAGATCCTAATGGACGGTTGGCTTCATACCGGCGATATGGCAAGGCTTGATAATGAGGGCTATTTATATATTGTGGATCGTAAGAAGGACCTAATAATTCGCGGTGGTTTTAATCTCTATCCTCGTGATGTAGAAGAAATTCTAAATCGTCATGAAGCGGTATCAGAAGCTTCGGTCATTGGGATACCTGATGAAAGAATGGGTGAAGAAATGGTCGCCTGTGTTGTGAAAAAAGAAGGAAGTGAAGTGTGCGCTGAGGAGTTGATCGGCTATTGTCAGGAGCATCTTGCAAAAAATAAAACGCCAAGACAGATTCTATTTATGGAGGCTCTACCTAGAAACGGAGTAGGAAAGATTCTTAAAACACACTTGCGGCAAACTGCTGCTGATATTATTTCATCTACTAATCAAAAGTAAGTTCCAATGGTTGTTCTAAACAGCAGTTTTTCAAAGGTACATCGGGGTATACCTTCAGATAAATAATTTGTGGTAGGGAGATGAACAGATGGAAAAAAGGACAATTTTAACGACTAGTAAACGAGGGTTACAAGAGGATTCTTTCCCTTTTCGCTTGTTTCAAAAAGCAAAAAGGCACGGGATTTGGAATCCGAGCGACATCGACTTCTCACAGGATGCTAAGGATTGGCAAACTTTAACGCGTGAGCAACAACAGGATATTTTACGGCTAATTTCTCAGTTTCAGGCAGGGGAGGAAGCAGTAACACTTGACTTACTTCCATTGATTATGACAATTGCTAAGCAAGGAAGACTCGAGGAAGAAATGTTCCTCACAACTTTCTTGTATGAAGAAGCGAAACATACAGAATTTTTTCGTCTAGTCTTAAATGCAATTGGTGAGAAAGGTGATTTAGCACATTTTCATTCTGATACCTACCAAAAGATTTTTTATGAAATTCTTCCGGAAACGATGGCGAGACTTGAGCATGACCAATCTCCCGAGGCAATTGCTGAGGCTGCGACGGTCTATAACATGTTTGTTGAGGGTGTAATGGCTGAGACAGGCTATTATTCTTTCTATCAATCTCTTGAAGAACTGGGACTAATGCCAGGATTATTGCAAGGTGTTGAAAATTTAAAGCGTGATGAGTCAAGGCATATTGCCTATGGCACCTTTCTACTGCAACGTTTAATTTGTGAGCATCCACACCTCTATGAATTAGTGGAAGCGAAAATGCAAGAATTGGCGCCGTTAGCAATAAGAATCAACCAAGAAGGTTTTGCTGGTCGAGATATAAGTGAGTTTGGGCATCTCCTTGAAAATACAATGAATTTCACTATGAAGCAGCTGTCGGTTAGGATGGATATTCTTTCTCGCGCAAGAGGCAAGAAAATTGAAGAAATCTACCGAGTTTCCGATAAAGAAATGGGTGTTTTATAGTTCTCTAACCAACTATTAATACTCTCTAAACATACTAGCTATTTAAAAGAAATTAAAGGAGGATAAAGATGACAGTAAAAGCTGAAGTACAAACATTTCCCTTATTTATAAATGGACAGTGGCAACCCGCGAGTAATGAAGAAACCTTTGACGTGACGAATCCGGCAACAGGTCAGTTGGTGGCTAAGGTAGCAAAAGGGACAGTTGAAGATGTTGATAAGGCTGTTCAAGCGGCAAGGGAGGCTTTTGATAACACGGAATGGCGAAATATGAGTCCAAAGGAACGTGCGAATGTTCTTTATAATATCTCCTATGCAATTGCAGAGAGTGGGGAGGAACTCGCGTATCTAGAATCGGTTAGTTCTGGGGCTACAGTCCGTAGAATCAGTGGAAACGACATATTACAAATGGTTGATTTATTTCAGACGCTCGCGAAATTTGTCTTAGAGTACGAGTTTTCTGAAACACTTCCTTCTCCACCTTTCCCGGGACCAGCACATAATTTTATTTGGCGTGAACCAATCGGGGTTTGTGCGGCAATTACACCTTGGAACTTACCAATGGTAATTGCAACGTGGAAAATTGCTCCAGCGCTGGCGATGGGCAATACGATTGTCATCAAGCCGGCAAGCTATACTCCACTATCAACTTTGAAATTGGCAGAAATCATTTCTCAGGTAGTACCACCAGGTGTAATTAATGTAGTGACTGGAGCAGGTGGGGATGTGGGAGAAGCCCTGATCCGTCATCCGCAAGTAGATAAAGTAGCCTTTACAGGTTCCACAGAAGTAGGACGTAGGGTGATGGAATTATCTGCCGGGACAATTAAAAATACGACACTCGAGCTAGGAGGGAAATCTCCAAATATTATTCTTGAGGATGCGGATTTATCCATTGCACTTCCGGGTAGCTTATTTGGCGTTTTCCTTCATTCAGGTCAGCTTTGCGAATCAGGGACAAGGTTGTTTGTACCGGATCATCTCCACGACGTGATTGTTGAAGGATTAGTGAACCTTGCTAGCAAAATTAAACCAGGTAATCCACTCGACCCAGCTACAGATATTGGCCCGGTTATTTCTAAAAAACAAAAGGAGAGCATTCTATCTTATATCGAAGCAGGAAAACAAGAAGGGGCAACATTAGTTTGTGGTGGTAGAGAAGTAAAGGTGCCAGGCTGTGAAGAGGGACATTTTATTGAGCCAACGATTTTTACAAATGTAACCAATGATATGAAAATAGCTAGAGAGGAAATTTTTGGACCGGTACTATCGGTTATCCGTTATTCTGATGTTGATGAAGCGATTAAAATGGCGAATGACACTATTTATGGCCTCGCTGCTGGAGTGTGGACGAGTGATGTCAATAAGGCATATGAAGTGGCCAGGAAGCTTCAGGCAGGAGTGGTTTGGATCAATGATTGGCATATGTTGAGAAACGATGCTCCGTTTGGAGGGTATAAGCAAAGTGGAATTGGTCGAGAAATGGGTAAGCACTCTTTAGACGCCTACACACAAGTCAAGCATGTTCACACTTCAATGGTACCGGAACTCCACCGACGCAACTGGTATGGTTTACTCTTTTCGGAGTGATAGTGATTCGCAATAAATCTATAAAAATATGATGATGAGGTGAGGAAAAATGCAAACAAGAACAATGTCTGAATTCATGCTACGTACGGCAATCTATAGTGGTTCAAATACTAGAGCGATCGTTCCAAATCTTTTTAAAGGTCTTGGAGCAAAGCGGGTATTGTTATTAAGCGATAGAGGTCTAGAGCAGGCTGGGATTGTAGAAAAGGTTGCACAAATTTTCTCTTTAACTCCACAAGGTTCAGGTCCAGAATTAGCAGGCATTTACCTCGATATTGCCCAGGATGCCGAAAGTAAGAGTGTTAATGAAGCGGCTCGTTATGCCCGAGAAATTGGTGCTGATGGATTACTAGCTGTCGGGGGCGGAAGTGTTTTAGATACAGTAAAGGGTGTAAAATATGCACTGCATCACGGCTTATCTGATATTAAGGAAGCAATACCTGGAGGATTTGTTATGGAGCAATTTCCAAAAGCAAATCATATCCCAATTCCACATATTGCGATTCCGACAACAGCAGGGACGGGATCAGAAGTTTCACCAATCGCGGTAATCTTTAATGAAGAAATACAAATGAAAACAAATATTATTAATCCATTCTTATCGGCAGATATGGCAGTGTTGGATCCTGATTTGACCGTAGGATTACCACCGGCTATTACAGCGTTTACAGGGTTTGATGCATTAACACATGCAATTGAAGCCTTGGCTTCCCCTACAGCAACGGCATTGACTGACGCCCATGCTTTGCATGCAATTCGGTTAATTGAGAAGAATTTGCCTGAGGTGGTTGCAAACGGAGGCAATGTGGACGCCAGAATGGAGATGCTTCAGGCAAGTTTAATGGGAATTACAGCCTTTAGCTTTGCGTTAAATGCAATCCCAGTTCATAATTTTGCGCATGCTTATGGTGCATTGTTTCGCATCCCGCATGGGCTAGCAAACGCTGTATTTTTACCAGTTGTAATGGAATCAGTGCCACAGCTATATTTGCCTAAAATTAGGGAGTTGGCCGAGGCTCTTCGAGTGGACGTGTTAATTGAAGACGATTCACAAACGATTTTGGCAAAGACTGTTGAGAAAATAAGGCTCTTACAGCAAAAGACAGGATTACCACAGGACTTTGCTTCCTACAATTTGACAGAAGCAGACCTGGCTAAAGCAATACCGGCGGTAAGCAAGGATCCAGCTGCGGTAAACTTCCCAATGCCTAAAGAGCTCATTGCAGCAGTCGGTCAACGTGTTGTTCCGTCAGGGGTAAATAACTAATAAAATATAAGATTATAACAAAAGAGGTGCAGTTATGCACCTCTTTTTATACCTTTTTCACGAAATTGCTGAAAGTTTTTGTCTATATTTTGAACATTTTTGTTGCTATCCGTAAAATCATACGGTATTATTTCCTTAACAAGAAAAAATTAGTATAGGGGCTGAAAAAATGGTTCGGATGTCTGTTGCTGGTGTTGCAGGGTTTATCCTCGTGTTCATAGAATCCTATATTGTAATGCTATTCAAAGGGTATCAAACCGTTGAATTTGGCGGAATTTCCCCGTTTGTTAGTGTCTGGGCTATGAATTTCTTCCTCTTATTTTCAATATTGACACAAGTAAAAAATTGGTATCTTGAACGAGAAGAAGAGCGAGCAGAAAATTACAGTGATGAACGACTATAAGATAGATAAATCTAGGATGCCCCTTCATAAAGAGGCATCCTTTTGTTTTACGATAGATCTTGTTTAGACAGTTCGAGGCTATATATACCATTTCTGTGCTTTGCTTATCGGTTATTTCCCAGATGGCGCTAAACCAGACAGGATCGAGTCATGAGTTGGCCTCTATTTTCCTATACGGCGACTTTTTAGAAGAGTTTTGGGAGTTAGAGCCAATCCATTTCCCTGGTCATGTATTTTTAGGCTGTTACGGTTAATTAGAAGGCTGTTATTTCCCGTTCAGTGCCTTTCTAAGAACTGATCGGGCAATGAGAAGCACATACCGGCGTCAGTACTAGTTCTGCTGCCAGGCTTACAACTGCCTGGATTATGTTTAAAACTTAGAGAGCTACTGCCGGTTGTAAAACATTTATCATTCGTTTTCTTCCTTTTCCGAATCCTCAGCTGCAGCTCTTAATTCGGCGTAAAATAAATCTTCATTACAAATCAAGCTATGCTCACCGTGGGTATTTTCAGTTGGTAGCACGACATCTTGAAACTCCTTCTGTTTATCCTTCATTGCATCATCTCCTTTTTACCATGTTATCATTTCCTTTTTTGTCTAGATTAAGCATGAATACGATTGAATTATGGTGACCCGGAAATACTAGATGAATGAAGGAGGATGAGAATGGAAAGTAGTGAAATAGAAGAAATGTTTGACGATTGCGGATGGTCAACTATTTATGAAAAACATCAATATAAATTCTGGTTAACAGGTATAGCTGAAACCATTCAAGAAGATGTCTTGCGTGCCTTCCTTGATGCATATTCTTACGAGGATGCAGAAAACCAATGCTTTGACGAGTTGCTCTATCAACTGCGAGTGTTTAAGTACGTTTATGAAAGAAATGATTTTAGAATCTTTCCCAGATCGTAAAAAGGCGAAGATAAAAAGTAAAAATGAGGGAGATAAATGAAAACCATTGGAGATCACCTTGATAAAAACTTAGATATTGTTTTTATTGGTTTCAATCCAAGTATTCGCTCCGGAGAAACAGGTCATCATTATGCGAATCCAAATAATCGCTTTTGGAAAATATTATATGAAGCAGGACTAACATCTAGGAAGTATGAGGCTGTTGAGGACGCGTCAATCGTTAACATCGGGTATGGTCTAACCAATATCGTTGCTAGACCTACTAAGGCAGCAGATGAGATTACGAAGGAAGAATATCGTGTAGGCCGAGAAAGTCTAAAATCCAAACTTGAATATTATCGTCCGAAAATTGCTTGCTTTGTTGGAAAAGGTGTATATCAAGAATATAGCGGGAAAAGGAAAATGGATTGGGGCGTTCAAGAAGAACCAGTAATTAAAGGGATTGTTGACTTTGTTGCTCCTTCCTCAAGCGGGCTTGTTAGGATGAAACTTGAGGAGATTGTTCAAATTTACCACCAATTAGCGGATATAAAAAATAAAAACTAGAGAAACCCTCTAGTTCGCGACCTTTATGTAACCTGCAAAAGCAGGGCTCCTTCCGTCCGTACAGTGGTTAAGTGTCCCGCAACAAGCGAAAGATCGGAAGGAGCATTCTTATTATATCATATTTACAGTAGAAATATACACTCTAAAAAGACCGAAGGACAAGTGAGGCCACTGAAAAACTGACGTTTTTCTTAATTCTTAAGAAAAGCTCAGAAAAAGACGACTTACATTCAGTTTTTTTGAATGTAAAGTCGTCTTTTTTCGTATGTTGATAGGGATTTACCCCTTTTTTTATTTCATTAGCTTCAAAATCCTTTTCACATTTACGGCAAAGATTGCCATGGCCCCTTGCAACTCCATGCCAAGTAGACCCGAGGATGTGGCTACATCATACCCGTGTCGGTGTTTTAATTCGCTATTTTTAGCTTCTATTTTATATCTCTCTTTCGACTTTTCTTTAAAATAGTCGCTTTCTTGAAATTTTATCTGTTCCGTATGTACATTGGATTTAATACTTACAGAATAGCTCTTGCTTTTTGCTCCTTCCTTATAGCATCCATCTTTGAAAGGACATCGTTTACACCTCTCAATATCAAAGTAATACGTGTCTACTTGGTTTGCAGCTACCCCTTTTTTACCTTGTCGAGCTTTCCGAATAGCCATGTGACCTGCCTTACAAACATACATTCCAGCATCTTTATTAAATTCAAATTCATCTTCCTTTTTACGGAAACCTTGTGTTACAGAAGGGTTTAATTTGGCTACTAGTTTCATTTCATTCTCATTTGTGTATTCGATGTTTCCCTTTTCAGAGTAGGCTGCATCACCGATGACAGTTTTAACGTCCATACCAGCTTTGATACTTTTTTCAATTAGTGTTTGCAGTTGCTTTCCGTCATTCTTTTCACCTGTAGTAACTGTTGCAGCTGTGATGATTCTCTCTTCGCTCATGGCAATGTGTGTTTTGTATCCAAAGAATGCGGAATCCGCGCTTTTATGTCCAACTTTAGCATCTTGATCCTTTGAAAGTTGTAATTGTTCAAGGTCATCGGCAACTGTTTCTTTTAGAAGGTTTAACCGCTCTTTAACTTTAGGATATTGTACAAGAACCTCTTCTTTTTCAATGACTTCGATGAGCATTTGGCAATACTCAACTTCATCTTCAAACACATTCGTAGTCGTTTTGGTTGGAAACTTCTTTTTCATACCTTCGTCAATCTCATAAATGGTTTTTCTTAGCTTTTTAGAACGGTCCATGAGGACCTCTTTAGGAGACATTTGGTTATAGCGGGCTTTCGAATGGGTAGCATCAACGATGATTGAATTACCTTTGATAATGTCCTTTTCAATCGCTAATTCTACAGTTTTATTAATAAGTAGGTCTAAAAGGTTAATATTTTTCAACCGTTTCTTTCGAAACTTGGTTAGAGAACTGGGATCAATTACTTCTTCTTCTGGAGCCATGTGAAGAAAGTATTTAAAGGACATGTCATATTTAGAGCGTTCAACCAAGTCAACATCTGAAAGATCATGGATGGACTTCAAAAATAAGTATTTGAACATACGGATAGGGTCGATGGCGTTTCGGCCATTATCATGGCAGTAGTTATCCTTCACCTCGTCGTAAACAAAAGAAAAGTCAATCAAATCATTAATTTTTCGTAACATGTTATCTACAGGAACAATTAAATTATAGAGTTCCATGTATGGACTAAAGGTCATTGTTTGTTGTTCTTGAATCACCCGAAACCACCCACTTGAGTTTGATACTATAATTATAAAACAAAAAAGGTTAGATTCCCCAAAATATTTGAGGAACTAACCTTTTCCTGTTTTTTGCCCCGGTTGATTGAAGCGGAAGGCGCTTGACTCCTGCGGGAGCAGCGGGACAGGTGAGACCCCGCAGGAGCGCAAGCGATGAGGAGGCTCACCGCCCGCCCCGCGGAAAGCAAGCGCCTGGAGCGGAAATCAACCCCCTGGTTAAGAGAGCCATTATAGAAAAGAAGGCAAAAACGTTCACTAACTGATGAACGTTTTTACCTTTTGTTTTTAATGGACTTTTTCAGTGGCCTCGGACAAGTCCTTTTATTTTTAAGCTAAAAAATGGTATGATAATTGAGATTCAAAAATAAGGAGTTGTTTTACATGGCTAAAAAAGGATACATACAAATGAAAAGCGGAGATAAAATTGAGTTTGAATTATATCCAAACGAAGCTCCGGGTACAGTTGAAAACTTCGAAACCCTCGCAAAGAAAGGGTTTTATGATGGATTAACTTTCCATCGTGTCATTCCTGGTTTCGTTTCACAAGGAGGATGTCCTCATGGAACAGGTACTGGTGGTCCAGGATATACAATCAAATGTGAAACTGAAGGAAACCCTCACAAGCATGAAGCAGGTTCGTTATCAATGGCTCATGCTGGAAAAGATACAGGTGGCAGCCAATTCTTCATCGTTCATGAACCACAGCCTCATTTGAATGGCGTTCACACTGTTTTCGGTAAAGTTACAACTGGTTTGGAAGCAGCTAAAGCGATGAGAAATGGCGATGTAATGGAGAAAGTCGTTATTGAAGACTAACACCTTTTTAAAAATCCCTCTACTATGAGGGATTTTTTTGCATTTATGAATGGTATCGACAACATTGCTCATATATATATCGGGTGCTAGTTTTACATCTCAACCTCCAATCCCTCCTATGCCACCAACAAAACCACATCTTTATTCAATAAATTACAAATTAAGACTTGTTTTTTCAGAAAGTTCAAAATAGAATAGAGATATACATACCTACTGGTTGGTATGAAAAAGAAGGTACTAGCATAACCATTAGTAGTAAATTTCTACAATCAAAAATAGGAATGGGGATGAAAACATGGAATTACGCCTAACGGATGAACAAAAAATGGTCCAACAAACTATCCGCAAATTTGTGGAAAAAGAATTAATGCCACTTGAAAATGATGTACTAAGAAATGAAAGAGAAGGCAAACCAAGTCTACCACCTGGAAAGTTGAAGGAGCTTCAGTTAAAAGCTAAAGAAGCAGGCTTCTGGGGAATTAATACACCAGAAGAATATGGTGGTGCAGACCTTGGTCAAATGATGTTGGCACTTGTGTACATGGAAGTAGCAAAAACATTCGTACCGTTTAGCTTTGGCGGTTCAGCGGATAATATTCTTTACTACGCAAATGAAGAGCAAAAGAAGAAGTATTTGATTCCAACTATTAACGGTGATAAGAAATCATGCTTTGCGATGACAGAGCCTGGTGCTGGTTCTGATACACAGAACATCAAGATGACGGCTGTTAAAGATGGAAATGAATGGGTCCTAAATGGTGAAAAAACATTTATCACTGGCGGAAATGAAGCAGATTTCGTTATGGCTATTGCGATTACGGATAAGGAACTCCATAAGTCAACAAGAGGACGCGAAGGTGTGACATGCTTTATCGTTGACCGCGATATGGGCTGGAAATCCGAGTATATACATACAATGGGTGAATGGGGTCCAGCTGGATTAGTATTCGACAATGTTCGTGTGCCTGAAGAAAATATTCTTGGTGAGTTGAATAAAGGATATAACTTAGGCCTTGAGTGGATTGGCTTTGCAAGATGGATTGTTGGAGCTCGTGCCGTTGGAGCAGCAGAGCGTGTTATGCAAATGTCCATCGATTATGCAAAAGAGCGTGAAACGTTTGGGAAGCCAATTGCCGACAGACAAGCGATTCAAATTATGATTGCTGATTCTGCTGTTGAAATAGATGCGGCTCGTTGGTTAGTTTTAAACGCAGCTTATACATTAGACCAAGGCGAAGACAATCGTCATCTTGCATCAATGGCAAAACTTTATGGTGCAAATATGGGGAACAGAGTCATTGACCGTGCCCTGCAAATTCATGGTGGAATGGGTTATACAAGAGAATTGCCACTTGAGCGTTGGTACCGTGAAGCAAGACTTTGGAGAATCTATGATGGTACAGATGAAATTCAGAGAGTGATCATTTCAAGAAACTTACTTAAAGGTCATGTAAAATTAGGACAATTCATATAATATAGTTTGTAAGCGCTATCTAATAGATGCGAGTTTACTAGATTGAAGGAGGAAACGAGTATGGCAGGAAGATTTGAAGGAAAAGTTGCATTTGTAACCGGTGGAAGTAGAGGGATAGGAAAGGGAATTGTTGAGCTTTTTGCTGCAGAAGGCGCAAAGGTTGCCTTCATTGACTTAGATGAGCAAGCTTTAGCTGAGACAACTGCTGAACTAAGAGAAAAAGGCGTTGAGGTATATTCCAAGGTTGCTAGTGTTACAGATGCGGAGCAAGTAGAATCAGCTGTTAAGGAAATTGTTGATACTCTTGGCACAGTAGATATTCTAGTCAACAATGCAGGTGTTATCCGTGACAATATGTTATTTAAAATGACGGAAAATGATTGGGATACCGTCATGAATGTGCACTTAAAAGGATCATTCCTTGCGACTAAAGCGGTTCAGAAGTACATGGTAGACCAAAAATATGGCCGCATCATCAATATTTCCTCTACATCTGCACTTGGAAACAGAGGACAAGCGAACTATTCAACAGCGAAAGCTGGTTTACAAGGATTTACAAAAACATTGGCAATCGAACTGGGGAAATTTGGAATTACAGCCAATTCGATTGCTCCAGGATTTATTGAAACAGACATGACTAAAGAAACAGCACGCAGAATTGGAATTCCGTTTGAAGAATTAATTAAGGCTAGTGTAGCAAATATTCCAGTTGCTAGAAGTGGTAAGCCAGCGGACATAGCTAACGCTGTTGCTTTCTTTGCGGATGAAAATTCAGGGTTTGTTAGTGGTCAAGTGATTTATGTTGCTGGTGGACCGAAAAACTAATTCATTTTGTGAGGTGACAAATTTATGAAAGAAATGATTGGGAAAGCCTCAGCGAAGGTTCGAAATACAGTTGAACGCGGTGCAGTAAAAAAATTCGCCGAAGCGGTTGGAGATGTGCACCCAATTTACCTTGATGAGGAAGTCGGTAAGAAGTCGCGCTTTGGAGAAAATATTGCTCCGCCAACCTTCGCAAGAGTATTTGACTATGGAGTGATTGAGGGGTTAAACATGCCTAATAAGGGGTTAATCCATGGTGAGCAAATTTACCATTATGAGCGACCACTCTTGGTTGGGGAAGATGTTTATTGTTATGCCAAAGTATCCGATTATTATGAAAAACCAGGGGCTTTGGGCAATATGGGCTTTGTTGTATTAGAAAATAATGGCGAGGACAAGGATGGCAAAACGATTTTTACGTCTAAATCTATTGTTATTCTTTCTGAAGCTTATAGGAAGGTGCAGCAAGTATGACAAAGATTGCAGAGTTGTATGTTGGGGATACGCTGAATGAAATTCAGCTAGATCCAGTGTCTCGAATTGACTTGATCAAATATGCTGGTGCTTCTGGTGATTTCAATCCAATTCATACGATTGATGAAGAAGCAAAAAAAGCTGGCTTACCTGGAATTATTGCTCACGGTATGTGGACGATGGGAAATCTAGCAAAACTATTTACTACTTACTATGAAGAAGGATTTATCCAGGATTATTCAATTCGATTCCGTGGTATGGTCTTTTTAAATGATGTTGTCACCCTAAAAGCTGAGCTAAAGGAACGAGATGAAAATCTTTTGAAATTCGATGTGCTTGCTGTAAATCAAGAAGGTAAGCCTGTCTTGAAGGGCAATGTCGTCTATAGACTCTTTTAAGATATCCTTATCTTTCATAGTGGCGGGAAATGGAGGATTTTATGACTGTAAAAGCAAAGGTGAGTTTTAAACCACCTGTTTTCCAGACGGTGGAAGAGGAACGGCAACATTTAAAGGAACGATTGGCTGCAGCGTTTCGGTTGTTTTCAAAGTTTGGTTTTGATGAAGGAGTCGCGGGCCATATTACGGCGAGAGACCCTGAGCGGAAAGATCATTTCTGGGTCAACCCGTTTGGTGTTCATTTTAGCTTAATCAAAGCTTCCGACTTAATTTTATGTAATCATGAAGGAGAAGTCGTCGAGGGGGACCTCCCTGTTAATCGTGCGGCATTTGCCATTCATTCACAAATACATGCTGCCCGACCAGATGTTATTGCAGCTGCCCATGCCCACTCAGTATATGGGAAAACATTTTCCGCACTTGGGCAGCTACTTGATCCAATTACTCAAGATGCTTGCGCTTTTTATCGTGATCATTCACTATTTGATGATTATACCGGTGTCGTGCATGATCTGGAGGAGGGTCGTCGAATCGGTGTCGCTCTTGGAGATAAGAAAGCGTGTATCCTCCGAAATCATGGTTTATTAACGGTTGGGAAATCTGTGGATGAAGCCGCTTGGTGGTTTATTACGATGGAGCGGTCCTGTCAAGCCCAATTGTTGGCTCAATCTGCCGGTACCCCGATCTTGATCGATCATGAAGGTGCACAAGCTGCTTACAACCAGGTTGGGAATAGCAATGCTGGATGGTTCCAATTCCAACCATTATGGAACAGAATTGTCAAGGAACAGCCAGATTTGCTGGACTAAAAGATAAAGGCGAAGGGCGCGGAGCGCAACTTCGCCTTTTCCTTAAAACATATAAATACATATTCAATTTAACTGGAAGGAGGATTGCTTAATGAAGATTGGTGTGGTTGGATCTGGTGCAGTGGGTGGTTATTTTGGATCATTTTTAAGCAAGGCAGGGCATGAGGTCACCTTTATCGCAAGAGGGAGAAATCTCGAGGCGATGAAACGGAATGGCGGGATGTCCGTTGAGAGTATTGAGGGGAATTTTACGGCAACAGGTATCATAACCGACAGTTACGATGCGCTTATTGATTCTGACCTTATCCTCTTTTGTGTAAAGGCGACTGCTACGAAGGAAGTGGCAACCCAGCTTGTTCCAATTATAAAGAAGGATGCTTATATTCTTACTTTGCAAAACGGCGTGGATAATGAGGAGATTCTTGGTGAGATTTTCGGAAATGAGCGAATCCTGTCTGCAGCTACCTATATACAGGCACATATGAAAGAGCCAGGAGTTGTAAAACAAATTGAGAATCCTACTAAACTAGTGATAGGTGCGTTAACATCTGAGGGAGATTTGCCCTTTGTTAACGAAGTGAGTGAGCTAATGAACGCAGCGGGCATCATTTCCCATGTTTCTAGTAATATCTTGAAAGTAAAGTGGAAAAAGCTCCTCTGGAATGTAACGTTTAATCCACTGTCCGCTTTAATTGAAGGAAAAGTTGGCGAAATTTTAGATAACGATGGGTTGAGAATCACAGCAGAACGGGTATGCGGGGAAGCAATTGCCGTTGCCAGGAAAGCGGGCATCCCATTAGAAGACGCTCTCGCTCGTCAATTGATTGAGCAAAGCGAGCCGGCAAGACATCATGAAACCTCTATGCTTCAAGATAAACGGAACGGGAAACCGATGGAAATCGAATCCATCTGCGGCTATATCGTTAGGAAAGGGAAGGACTTAGGTGTAGAGACACCAGTGCTAGAAACAATTTATTTACTACTCAAAACAGAGGAAATGAAACGTCTAAGTCGTACAGCTAGTTATTAGGGTTTCAGGTTCGATTGTATGCAAGCTCATTTCTCATTAGTGATTTCTTAGGATTGCTCAGAAAGAGCTCAAATGAATTGTTTTGATCTTCAATGCAACAAAGTTTGAGAAAAGAGCCTTAAAGTAACAATGTGGAGGTGGAGACTGATGGAGGAGACAAAGAGTACGATATCCTCTTTTTATGATTATCTTGGTTTTATTGGGGATGAAACCTCTGAAACTGGCTTTGAACTCGAACTTCCGCTTAATCCCTTTTTACTTCAGGACGATGGGACAGTACATCCGGGTGTCTTTGCGACGATGCTGGATATTATGATGGGAGCGACAATTTCAAGACAGACTGATTCTTTTGCCACCACGATAAATTTGAATTTAAGTTATTTTGATCTGGAACCCAAAGCAAATTATACCGCCGAAACAGTCATTCTACATCGTGATGGAAAATATGTAACAGCAGATGGTGTAATTTATGATCAAAATAAAAAGAGAATTGCAAAGGCAACAGGATCCTTTAAGCTGAATCCAAAAAATTATTAAGAAAAATCAAATTTTGTCGAATTTAGGAAAGGAGGTGATGTGTAGTGACCGCTGTCGAAAACAAAAAGATTGATTGGTTTGACAAAAACCCGTATTTAAACCATCTAGGCTTTGAAGTGATGGTTCAAGACGGAAAAGATATTCTAGTAAAACTATCAATCGATTCTAGGCATCTAAATATCCAACAAAACCTTCATGGTGGGGTTCATGCATCGATGCTGGATACTATTCAATCAGTTGCTCTCAAGACTGTTTATAAAACAAATGTTACGGCACTGAATTTAAATGTCCATTATGTTACCGGAATCAACCAAGGTTTGATTACCGCTAATGCAAGAATCATTCAACAAGGATATAAAATAGCAGCGGTGGAATCAGAGATTGTTGATGAACGTGGTGAATTGATAGCAAAGGGATCTGGGGTTTATAAGATTAGAAGGTAGTCATGAGTTACATTCTGTATAACTATTATTATAGAAGAATTATATGTTGTGCATGAGTGATTAGTTGGGTTGGTTCGTGGGAGAACGAGACTCGAAAAATAATAAATAAAACGACAAAATTCGCTGTTGAATATTGCAAAAATTTTGTTTATTATTGTTGGTAGTTACATACCGACTAGTTAGTAGGCGTGAATGAATATTAAATGGGGAGTGTTCTAAATGGATTTTACTTATTCAGATAAGGTAAAAGAGCTCCAACAGAAACTAACTAAGTTTATGGACGATTATGTGTATCCAAATGAAAAATTATATTATGAGCAAATTGATCCTCAGGATCGTTTCGGTAAAGTTCCGCCAATCATGGAAGAATTAAAGCAAAAGGCAAAAGACAACGGGCTTTGGAATTTATTCCTTCCGGAAAGCGAATTGGGTGCTGGTTTGACCAATCTTGAATATGCACCACTTTGCGAAATCATGGGTCGCTCAAGCATTGCCCCAGAAGTATTCAACTGTGCAGCCCCAGATACCGGAAACATGGAAGTGCTTGTCCGTTACGGGAAAGAAGAACATAAAGAAAAATGGTTACAACCATTGCTAAATGGTGAAATTCGTTCTTGCTTCTCGATGACAGAACCAGATGTCGCTTCCTCTGATGCTACTAATATTGAAGCGAGCATCATTCGTGATGGTGACGAATACGTGATCAACGGAACAAAATGGTGGTCCTCAGGTGCAGGTGACCCACGTTGTAAAATTGCAATCGTAATGGGGAAGAATGATCCCAATGCACCTAAGCATGAACAACAATCTATGATTCTAGTGCCACTTGACACTCCAGGAGTGACTATTAAACGTGTTCTACCAGTATTCGGCTATGACCATGCACCACATGGCCATGCAGAAATTGAATATAAAAATGTTCGCGTACCAGCCTCTAATATGCTTTGGGATGAAGGAAAAGGATTTGCCATTGCACAGGGTAGACTAGGACCTGGTAGAATCCACCATTGTATGAGAACAATTGGTGCAGCAGAGCGGGCGTTAGAATTGTTATGTAAGCGTGTTCAGGAACGCGAAGCATTTGGAAAGAAATTGGCACAACAAGGTGTCATTCAAGAATGGATCGCTGATTCTAGAATTGAAATAGAACAAGCAAGGCTTCTTACCTTAAAAGCCGCTGATATGATGGATAAAGTCGGAAATAAAGAAGCGAAAGCTGAGATTGCGATGATCAAAGTTGTCGCTCCAAATATGGCATTAAATGTTATCGACCGTGCTATTCAAGCGTTTGGGGCTGCTGGTGTTAGTGAGGATACTCCACTTGCAGCAAGCTGGGCAAACATTCGTACTTTAAGACTTGCTGATGGTCCGGATGAAGTTCATCGTCGTGCGATTGCAAGACATGAGCTGAAAAAATACCTTTAATTCAAGGAGAGGAAGACAACCGTGCATATCAAGGATCTATTTGATTTAACAGGAAAAACGGCCATCATCACAGGAGGCGGCAGAGGACTCGGCGAACAAATCGCTGAGGGCTTTGCAGAAGCTGGAGCGAATCTTGTTCTCTGCTCTAGAAAAGAAGAGGCATGTGTAGAAGTGGCTGAGAAAATGAAAAAACTCGGTGTTGAGGCACTAGCATTAAAATGTGATGTAACAAGCCAAGAGGATGTAAATAAGGTTGTAAAGGCGGCACTCGATAAGTTTGGTCGCATTGATATCCTTGTAAACAATAGCGGTGCCTCCTGGGGAGCACCAGCGGAAGAAATGCCATTGGAAGCATGGAATAAAGTGATGAATGTAAATGTTACTGGAACGTTTCTAATGTCTCAGGCAGTTGGAAAAGTAATGATAGAACAGCAATACGGAAAAATCATCAACATCGCTTCGGTTGCTGGCTTTAAGGGTTCAAGGCCAGAAGTTATGGATGCAATTGGCTACAATGCAAGTAAGGGAGCTGTTATCACCTTTACCAAGGATTTAGCTGTTAAATGGGGACCTAAAGGAATTTATGTAAACGCCATTGCACCTGGATTCTTTCCTACAAAAATGTCAAAAGGCTTGTTAGAAAAGGGTGGGAACAGTATTTTAGAGGGGACTCCTTTAAGGAAATACGGTACCGAAAGTGATTTAAAAGGAATTGCCTTGTTACTTGCTTCCAAAGCGTCTGATTTTATGACAGGGGAAACGATTGTGGTTGATGGCGGAACGAATGCGATGTAAGTCTTGGACACGGACCAAACCTTAAAGAGGGGGAATGTACTAGATGAAAAGAGACGCGGTAATTGTCTCGGCTGTTCGTACAGCAATTGGTAGACAGGGGAGTGCATTAGCCACTGTGCCTGCACATGTATTCGGTGCTGAAGTCATTAAGGAAGCGGTTAAACGCGCTAAGGTTGACCCAGAACAGATTGATGATGTGATTTTCGGTAATGTGTTAAGTGCTGGTGGAAATATTGCAAGACTGACGGCATTGCAGACAGGTTTGTCGATTAATATACCGGGGTTAACGATTGACCGTCAGTGTGGTTCAGGTATCAATGCTATCAATCTTGCAGCACAGGCAATTAATGCTGGTGATGGAGATATTTATGTGGCAGGTGGTACTGAAAGCATGAGCCGTGCTCCTTACCTTTTGGACCGGACTGAAAAGGCATACAGCGCTGAACCTCCAAGGTTCAGAAAATCGCAATTATCGCCTGAAGAAATTGGTGACCCGCCGATGGGCATTACCGCAGAAAACCTAGCTGAGAAATATAATGTGACAAGAGAAGAACAGGATGAGTTCGCGTTATTGAGTCAACAGCGGATGGCCACAGCAATGGAGGAAGGCCGTTTTGATGAGCAGATTGTTCCAATCACAATTCCTGTTCGTAAAGGGGAGCCTATTGTGTTCAAAACAGATGAACATCCAAGGCCACAGACTACAATTGAGGCTCTGCAAAAGCTTCCACCAGCGTTTTTAGATGGTGGTACAGTCACAGCTGGAAGTTCTTCTGGTTTAAATGATGCGGCTTCTGCAGTTGTGATTATGTCACGTGAAAAAGCTGAAGAGTTGGGGGTTACTCCTCTAGCAACCGTGCGAGCATATGCTGTTGCAGGGGTAGATCCAAATATTATGGGGATTGGCCCAGTACCTGCCACAAAGAAGGTGCTTGAGCGCTCAGGGTTATCGATGGATGACCTGGACCTTATTGAAATTAATGAAGCATTTGCCGCCCAAGTCCTTGCTTGTAATCGTGAACTGAACATGAATATGGAGAAGGTCAATGTAAATGGCGGTGCAATTGCTCATGGGCATCCACTTGGTGCAACAGGGGCGATACTAACCACTAAAGCAATATATGAACTGAAGCGTTCAGGTGGTCGTTATGCTCTAATTACTGCATGCATTGGTGGCGGTCAGGGAATTGCAACAATCATCGAAAATGAAAGATAGTATAAAGGGAAAAGGAGGGATGCTGGATCTTATCCAGTATCCGGCCTTTGCTGTCTTATATCTTTTTCGAAGTTGAGCGAGGGGCGCAGCCATGAAGGAGAGAATCGTTGAAACCAGTATACAATTATTCGATAAAAAAGGATTTACGGGAACATCTATAAAGGAAATTGTTGAGGAATTGAATGTAACAAAAGGCACCTTTTACTATTACTTCAAGAGTAAAGAAGAACTGTTGAAGGATATTCATTTAACCTATATTGATGATCTCATAGAGCAACAGAAAGTCATATTAGAAGATTTAGAAAAGGATTGCGTTGCGAAATTATACAGCTTAATTTTTATGGTGATTAACAATATTGGAAGTAACCGTGAAAGCGCGAGGATTTTTACGCGTGAGGTAAGGCATCTTAGCGGCAAGAATGTTGAGGAAATCAGGGCAAAGCGGAATTTGTTTCGCAGGCAATACCAGGAACTGATTGAAATGGGTATTCGACAAGGAGAATTTAAGGATACGATTCCGGCAGATATGCTGACATTTGGAATCTTAGGTATTATTAATTGGACTTATTATTGGTATAATCCGGAAGGCGAAGTCTCAGAAGAGGAGCTTGCCCAAATGTTTACGAATCTCATCTTAGAAGGAGTAAAAGCGTCAAGCTAAGATGAATGTACTACTATCCTATGATATTTTCACTCGTTTATGTCTGAATTTTCATAATTGGGTTTATATAAAAATTTTCTCAGTAAGGAGAGGGTAGAAGTGGGATTGCATCCTCAAGTTCAATTTTTGCTACAAATGATCGAATCTAGAGGGCTTCCTCCGATGGAACAACTAAGTGTTCAGGAAGCACGCCAAGCTTTTGAAGCTTCAGCTAAATTAATGAGCAAGCCCGAAGTAAAGGTGAACACAGAGGATCGGAAGATTCAGGGATGTGAAAAAGAAATTGCTATTCGAATCTATACTCCTGAACGAAAGGGTACAACTGGTGCCCTAGTCTATTACCATGGTGGTGGATGGGTAATTGGGAATATTGAAACTCATGACGCCCTTTGCCATACCGTTGCAGCAGAATCTGGCTGTATTGTCGTATCTGTTGATTATGGTCTGGCCCCTGAAAGTAAGTTTCCTGAACCAGTAGAAGATGCATACCTTGCTGCCAAGTGGACTTATGATCACAGTGATGAGCTAGAAATTGATCCCAAACGTATTGCTGTTGGTGGAGATAGTGCTGGTGGAAATCTAGCTGCAGCTGTATCGTATTTAGCTGTTGAAAGGAAGAACCTTACCATTGCATATCAAATGTTACTTTATCCTTCTACGGGTTTTGAGTATACCGAATCGTATGAGAAGTACGGTGAGGGCTATTATTTAACAAAGTCAACGATGGCCTGGTTCCGTGATCAGTACCTAACGGGGGAGGATGACACTGAGAGTCCTCTAGCTGCGCCATTGCTTATTCCGGATGCTGCCACTCGACAATTACCACCTGCCTACATAATGACTGCTGAATTCGATCCTTTATGTGATGGAGGCGAAGCCTTTGCTACGAAACTAAAGGATGCAGGTGTTGAAGTGAAATATGTTTGCTATCCAGGAATGATTCATGGATTTCTTGGAATGACCGAGTTTGTCAGTGATGGGAAGAAAGCCGTTAGTGAAATCGCTAGCGAATTAAAAGCAAAATTCACTGCTGATATCAGTCATACAGAAAATCGGTAGAATTTGGCAAGGTAAACACATAGAAGTTTACTCTACCCAACTAGATATTTTACAAAGGAGAGATGTTGTCATGTTAACTCTTCATCATGAACACTGGCCTAACTTAACGAAATCCTTAAGTGTGCCGGAAACCTCATTATATGAGAACTTGCAGGTTAGTGCGAAGAGATATCCGGAAAATTTAGCAATTCAGTATTACGGGAATAGCCTAACCTACCGAGAGTTGGATGAGCAAGTAACAGCGCTTGCAGGGTATCTTCAACAAAAACTAGGAGTTAATAGAGGAGAGAAAGTTCTGCTATTTATGCAAAACTCACCTCAGTTTGTAATTGGTTTTTATGCCATCCTAAGAGCCAATGCAGTGGTTGTACCAATTAATCCAATGTTAACTGCTAATGAGTTGTCGTTTTATATCAAAGACGCTGAAATGAAAACGGCTCTTGTTGGACAAGAACTTTATGAAAAAGTAAAACCACTTTACAGTAGTACATCACTTGAAAATGTCGTTTATGCAGCTTACTCCGACTATACCGGTGAATTTTCGGGGGATGTTCCTCAAGAGGTAGAAGCAAATCGAGCTGTCTTTACAGAAGAAGGTCATCATATATGGATGAATGCTATTGAAGCAAACCTTCAACCAGGTGAACATACGACAGCTGCAAACGATCTTGCTGTTCTTCCATATACGTCTGGAACGACAGGGCTTCCTAAAGGGTGTATGCATACTAACCATTCAGTACAGTCGAATACAGTAGGTGCCTTTCATTGGGCAAGTGTAACGCCCAATTCGGTACACCTTATGACTTTGCCATTGTTTCACGTAACCGGGATGATTCACAGTATGCATATGCCAATCTATAGTGGTGGAAGCATGGTGATTATGACGAGATGGAACCGTGAAACAGCTGTTAAGTTAATCAAACAACATCTATGTACGCATTGGTGCGCGATCGCGACAATGATTGTTGATTTCGTTTCAAATTCGAAGCTCAAGAAAGAGGATATTGCTTCACTAACCTATCTGTCTGGTGGGGGAGCGGCTTTACCGGAAGCTGTAGGAGAGAAATTATTTCAATTAACTGGGTTGCGCTTTGTTGAGGGCTATGGTTTATCAGAAACAATTGCTCAAACACACTTCAATCCTCCTCAGCGTCCGAAAATGCAGTGTTTAGGTTTACCTTCGTTTGATGTTGATTCAAGAATTATTGATCCAGCTTCAGGGAAAGAATTGGGGATTGGAGAGGTGGGAGAGATTATCGTAAATGGACCGCAAGTAATGGTCGGTTACTATAATCGTGATGATGAGAACCGAGACTCCTTCCTTGAATTAGATGGAAAGACTTTTTTCCGGACTGGTGATATTGGCCGCTATGATGAGGAAGGGTATTTCTTCATAGTAGACCGGGTAAAACGGATGATCAATGCTTCTGGTTTTAAAGTATGGCCAACCGAAGTGGAGTCCTATTTATATAAACATCCTGCGATTCAACAGGCCTGTGTTGTTGGGGTACCTGATCCGCGACGCGGTGAATCTGTTAAGGCCTTTGTCATCTTGAATGAAGAATATGAGGGCAAGGTAAAAGAAGAAGAAATTGTTGAATGGGCAAAAGAGCATATGGCTGCTTATAAATACCCTCGAGAGGTAGAGTTTAAACATCAATTTCCAATGACAAGCAGTGGAAAAATCCTCTGGCGTCAACTTCAAGAAGAGGAAAAACAAAAAGCTGGCAATATACAATTAAAATAAAGAATATGCAAACATTTTGCGAGAGGATCCGCAAGGGGCTTCTTACGAACAGGGGGAGAACGGATGGACATATTGATTCAACAGCTGTTTAATGGTTTGACATTGGGGAGTGTTTACAGCCTAGTTGCATTAGGGTTGACACTTGTTTATGGGATACTACATATCCCAAACTTTGCCCACGGTGCTTTGTACATGGTGGGGGGGTATATCACATTAACAATGATGACCCAGGCAGGTTTGAATTACTGGATTGCGATTGTTATATCATGCGTAGTCGTTGGGGGCTTAGCTGTTCTTATGGAAAGATTGGTATTCCATCCTCTAAGGCATGCACCTGCTATTCATGACAAAATTGCTGCAATCGGGATTATGCTTTTCCTTGAAGCACTAGTCCAATTCATATGGGGAGCTGAATACCAAACAATGGTTTCTCCATACGGACAAGTTGTGAATGTTGCAGGTGTCACGTTAACCATGCAACGCTTGTTGATCATTGTTTCTACAGTTGTCGTAATGATTGTCTTATATATTTTCTTGAAAAAGACATTCACAGGGGCAACAATCATTGCTTTATCGCAAAATCGTGAAGGTGCTAACCTAGTTGGAATCAACACAAATCGAGTGGCTATGCTAACGTTTTTAATCTCTGGTGCATTAGCAGCGATTGCCGTCTCACTATCTGCACCAATTAATCTAGTATTCCCAGGAATGGGGCACCTAGTATTAACAAAGGCGTTCGTTATTATCATCCTGGGTGGAATGGGGAGTATCCCTGGTGCAATTGCCGGAGGGTATATCCTCGGATTTACAGAGAGTCTAGGGGCAACTTACCTCTCGAATGATTACAAAGATGTCATTGCATTCGTTATTCTTGTTCTTATATTAACTATTAAGCCAAATGGATTATTCGCTAAGGGGGGACATTGATGGCTAATCTACTTAAACAAAGGAATGTTATTGCAGTTCTCATCCTTTTTGCAATCGTGTTCCCGTTCATTACAAATAATAATTATTTAATTCATATTATGACACTTGCTTTTATCTGGATTATCGCTGTATACGGCTTGAATCTGTTAGCTGGGTACACAGGATACTTATCACTAGCACATGCAGGGTTCTTTGCTATCGGAGCCTATTCACTTGCATTATTAACGACAAAGGCTCAGATGAACTACTGGCTGGCATTTGTGTTAGCACTTATCATCACAAGCGTTCTCGGTTTATTGATTGGATTAATTTCATTAAGAACGAAAGAACATTTCTTCGCGATTTATACACTTTGCGTAGGGTACATTATCTATCTAGTCATTGATAAATGGGATAGTTTAACAGGCGGTGTCAGAGGGTTAATTGGGATTCCTTCACCAGGAAACATCGGTCCAATTGAATTTAATACACCAGTTTCGAATTATTATTTAGTTTTATTTTTCTTACTGTTCACGATTTTGGTCGTCTATCGTATCGTTCATTCCTTGTCTGGTAGAACGTATATTGCGATCCGTAATAGTGAAGATCTTGCTCAAACAATCGGAATTAATACGACGAGGAATAAACTAGTGGTGTTTGTTATTTCTACCTTCTTTGCCGGACTTGCGGGCGCATTATATGCATCATTCATTCGCTTTATCGGTCCAGATATCGGGTATATTACCATTACTTTTGATCTATTAACCTATTTGATTGTTGGCGGAATTGGAACGCTGTCAGGTCCAGTTATCGGAACAATTCTACTTGTTTGGGTTTCTCAGCAATTACAATTTTTACAAGATTATCGAATGATGATCTTCGGTCCAATCTTAACCTTACTGGTCATTTTCTACCCTAGAGGAATTTCAGGTGGATTTATCGACTTTAGAGCAAAACGCAAAGAAAAGAAACAAAATCAATCAAACCTAAATCAAAACCAACAGATGATCTCCGCTCAGGAAACTTCTGCTGCTTCAAATAAAAACGGGTAAAGGGGGAAGCGGATATGTTTTTGGAAACTAAGAATCTAACAAAGAAATTCGGCGGTAATACGGCCGTTAACAATGTAGACTTTACGATTGAACAAGGAAAAATCAATGCAATCATCGGCCCAAACGGAGCTGGAAAATCAACCTTCTTTAACCTGGTGAGCGGCTTCCATCCTCCGACTTCAGGACAGGTCATTTTTAAAGGAAAGGATATAACCCACCTTCCATCAAATAAAATTGCTGAGTTAGGGGTAGCGAGAACCTTTCAAACAACGAATCTATTTGATCAAGCCACGGTGCTCGATAATGTTATTGTCGGTCACCGCCTACGGACAAAATCGAATTTATTAGACGCTATTCTTAGAACGAAGCGATTAAAACAAGAAGAAAAACAATGTCGAGATAAAGCGATTGAAGTTCTTGAATTTGTTGGCTTAACAGACGTGGCCTATAAATTAGCTGGAAGTTTATCACAAGAAGAGAAAAAGCGTGTTGCCTTTGCTCTTGGATTAGCAACCAGTCCAGAAATAATTTTCCTTGACGAGCCAGCTGCTGGAGTAAACCCCGATGAAACGGAAGGTCTGGCAGAGCTAATGGAGAAAATGGTGCGAAATGGTATTACGGTTTGCTTGATTGAACACAAAATGTCCATGATCATGAAATTAGCGGACAAAATCATGGTGTTAAGTTACGGTGAGAAGATTGCTGAGGGTACACCAGAAGAAATTCAAAATAATGAAGCCGTTATTAAGGCTTACCTAGGGGGAAGCGCGATTGCTTAAGGTCAATAATATTTCCGTTAAATATGGCAGCTTTGTGGCAATCCGCGATATTAATATCGAGGTCAATGAAGGCGAAATTGTCGTATTATTAGGTGCTAATGGAGCAGGGAAAAGTACAACATTTAATACCATCAGCGGGTTAAGCAAGCCGTTTGAGGGAGACGTAGTATTTGAAGGAAAGCGGATAGACAAACTATCCGCTGACCGAATCGTGAAAGAAGGAATCGTTCAGTGTGCGGAAGGCAGAAAGCTATTCCCAGCGATGAGTGTATTTGAAAATTTGAAAATGGGTGCCTATGTCCATCGACGGAATAAAGCCCAAATTAAAGAAACGATGGATCATGTGTTTGAACTATTCCCAATTTTGGAGCAGAAAAAAGATGATCCAGCGGGTTCCCTCAGTGGTGGTCAGCAGCAGATGGTCGCTATCGGCCGCGCGCTGATGGCAAAACCAAAAGTCATGATGCTAGATGAGCCTTCTGTAGGACTCGCTCCGTTGATTGTTGAGCAGATGTTTGAGGTCATTCAGAAAATCAATAAAGAGGGAACAACAATTTTATTAGCTGAGCAAAATGCAAATGCTGCCTTAAAAATTGCCACAAAAGGATATGTGTTTGAAAATGGGAATGTAGTGGTTGAAGGCACATCTGAAGAGTTGTTCACAAATGACAGTGTTAGAAAGGCTTATATCGGAGCTTAATTGTTTCCTTTGCCATTAATCAGAAATTGAAGGGTGGTGAGAAACGGAGGACCGATAATTTGAAGTCTAATTGTTAATAAAATGAGAATGAAGACCAATCAAGGGGGAAACCAAATGAAAAAGCAAAAGTTCCGTTTCTTATCAATGATTTTAATCGCATTTATGTTCTTATTAGCTGCTTGTAGCGGTGGCGGATCCAAATCATCATCTGGTGGTGGATCAGGTGAATCCGGTGGTGAAGGTACAGTTAACATTGGATATACAGGACCTCTTAGTGGCCCTGCAGCATTTTATGGGGAACGTACATTAAATGGTGTAAAAATGGCAGCTGAAGAAATCAACGAAGCAGGTGGCGTTGATATCGACGGCAAGAAATTTAAAATTAATGTTGTTTCTTTAGATGACAAGTATTTACCAAACGAGGCTGGTTCTAATGCCAAGCGTCTGATTCAAGAAAACGAAACACCAATTGTCTTTACTCCACATAGTGGCGGGATTTTTGCCCTACAAGTGTTTAACCAAATTGATAATTTCTTAATTGGTGCATATTCGAGTGAACCGGCTATTGCTGAAGCAAAGAACCCATTAACGGTTATGATTCCTCCTCGTTATGACCGATATCTGCCTCCTTTTACAAAGTATACAATGGAGCGCTTTGGTAAAAAGATTGCCTTCTTACCAACAGCTTCTCAATATGGAAAAGATTGGGCAGAAGCACTGCAGCCATACTGGGAAGAGCAAGGTGGAGAAGTTGTTTACAACGCTTCCATCGATTTCGCGAAGGATACTGATTTCTTTACAATCATAACAAACGCATTAAAGGAAAAACCAGATGTTATGTTCATTGGTGGAGCATCTGAACCAACGGCTAAAGTTGTTAAACAAGCTCGTGAACTTGGATTTGAAGGCGGATTCGTCATTATGGACCAAGCTAAACTTGATGAAATGAGCCGGGCATTAGGTAATTCCTATGAAATGCTTGAAGGATCTATCGGTGTACTTCCACTTGTCAACTCTGAAGAAGCAGCTGTACCTGATTATGTGAAAAAGTACAATGAAAAATATGGCGAAGATCCTGGTTCAGAAGCAGGATTGAACTACATCGCTATGCATATCATGGCGAAAGCAATGGAAGCAGCAAATTCTGTTGACGATCCAGCGAAAATTCGTGAACACATTGAAGATGGTATCGCTAATATCCCAGAAGAAGCAAAAATATATCGAGTTGATGGTATCGATAAAGAGGGCGGTAACTTCTTGTATCAACTAGAAGTTGGTGCAGTTGAAGATGGGAAAGTTATCACAGTACCAGCTGAATAATTTCTAAATGAAAAGATGCCTGTTCTGAGCTATTCAGAGCAGGTATTTTTTATTTAAAAAACGGCGCATCTAACTAGTTCATTAGTTAGTTGTACCGTTTTTGTGTTTATATTGGTTGGTTCCGTGATTGTGGCAATACCGTAGTTCCTAACGTTTTATTGTTATCTTTAACTCCCCTTTTTCTGATGTCTGTAAATTTTTCTTTTTCTACGAAAATACAGAGTAGGATTTATGTAGATAGAAGGAAAAAACGTTTAGGCAGGAGGTATAAAAAAATAGGTGAATGTAGGGAGCACGGTGTGTGAACCATGTTCTATATATAAATGGAGAATCTTCAAAATTAATGTACTTTTACAAATGTAAAATAAGACTTTTACATTTTTGCAAAAAGAAGATAAACTATAAAGCGTATTCAAAAAACCAGTTAGTCAAGGTGATGCTATTGGAAAAAGACGATAAATTAAGCAAGGTAATTGAAGCGGCAAAGTTGTATTACCTACTTGATTATACGCAAAGTGAGATCGCAAAAAAAATGGGTGTTTCTAGACCTACGGTTTCGAGGCTTTTGCAACAAGGGAAACGTGAGGGAATTGTTCAGATAAAAATAAACGACCCAACAGAGGAAGTTGATCAACTCTCACTAGAGTTGGAAAACAGGTTCAAGTTGAAAAAGGCAATTGTTACCTCGGTACCTGAATATGAAGAGCATTTAATTAAGAATTACCTAGGTGGTGTCGCCGCAGCTTATTTAACTGAAACGGTAAAGGACGACGATATTATTGGAGTGACCTGGGGAACGACGTTATACCATGTAGCCGTTGAATTGAAGCAACGATTTGTTCGAAACGTTCAGGTTGTACAGTTAAAAGGGGGCGTTAGTCATGCTGAGACGAACAGCTATGCCTCAGAGGTTTTATACCTATTTGCGAAAGCGTTTAACAGTACATCTCACCAATTGCCGCTTCCAGCCATCGTAGATTCACCAATTGTCAAAGAGGCTATGGAAAGAGACAGACATATCCGGGCAATTTTAGACTTAGGGAAACAAGCAAATATTGCTGTTTTTACGATGGGATCGGTTAAAGAAGATGCACTTCTATTTAAGATGGGGTATTTTACCGATAATGATTTAAAATCAATAAAACATGGAGCAGTTGGAGATATTTGTTCGAGGTTCTTTGATCAAAATGGTGTTATTTGTAATCAGGATTTAAATGACAGGACACTAGGAATTGAATTAGAGGCTTTGAAAACCAAGGAGCACTCTATATTAGTGGCTGGTGGGGCAGATAAAATTAACGGAATCTATGGAGCTTTAGTAGGAAACTATGCGAACACTTTAATAACCGATCAATTCACTGCAAGATTTTTACTAGACAGACTTGATAATGAAAATAGTCTTTAAAAACTGGAATAAAAAGATAAAACATACAACAAGATAACTATTGAGGTGAACATATTGAATTATTTGTGGGGTTTACTTGGCATTATAACAGTATTAGCAATTGCGTTTTTATTATCCTCAAATCGAAAGTCGATAAAGCTTCGAACCGTGTTAGGGGGATTAGCAATTCAATTTATTTTTGCCTTCATTGTTCTAAAATGGGAGACAGGAAGAAACATTCTTCAAAAGGTTTCAATGGGGGTTCAGAATGTCATAGATTATGCGAATGAAGGAGTAAATTTCCTGTTTGGAGGAATTTTTCAAGCGGAAAACATTGGCATGGTGTTTGCGTTTCAAGTCTTACCTGTTGTCATCTTTTTTTCTTCGTTAATTTCTGTTTTATATTACTTAGGAATCATGCAATGGGTGATTAAAATATTAGGTGGAGGACTTTCGAAGCTATTAGGGACAAGCAATGCAGAATCACTATCTGCTGCTGCCAATATTTTTGTTGGTCAGACTGAAGCGCCTCTAGTCATCAAACCTTATATTAAAATTTTAACAAAATCAGAGTTATTTGCCGTAATGGTTGGAGGACTAGCCTCTGTAGCTGGTTCTGTGTTGATTGGATATTCATTATTAGGTGTACCACTAGAATATTTACTTGCGGCAAGCTTTATGGCTGCACCAGCGGGTTTAGTACTTGCGAAAATTATGATACCTGAAACAGAGCAGCCCCAAGATACCTCTAATGTTAAGATGGAAGATGATAAAGAGACAGCTAATGTAATTGATGCAGCAGCAAATGGTGCTTCAGTTGGGTTGCAACTCGCTTTAAATATTGGGGCGATGCTATTAGCGTTTATTGCCTTAATTGCACTGATTAATGGAATTTTAGGTGGAATCATGGGATTATTCGGGTATGAAGGTGTCACGCTTGAAATGATCCTAGGGTATATATTCTCGCCACTTGCGTTCGTAGTAGGTGTTCCATGGGCAGAAGCTGTTCAAGCTGGTGGATACATTGGACAGAAGCTAATACTCAATGAATTTGTTGCCTATGCATCATTTGCTCCACAAATCCCAGAGTTATCAGAAAAGACTGTAGCAGTCGTTAGTTTTGCTTTATGTGGTTTTGCCAATGTTTCCTCATTGGGAATTCTGCTAGGTGGTCTTGGTAACTTAGCGCCAGAAAGACGGAGTGACATCGCACATATGGGTGTCCGTGCAATTATTGCTGGTATGTTAGCATCTTTATTAAGTGCCGCGATGGCAGGGATGTTATTTTAATAAAAAAGGCCCCTCTTTGTACAGCAAAGAGGGGCCTTTTATTGTTCTGAACTGTTAACGCAATACATTAAAATACCTAGCTTCAGGATGGGAGAAAACAATGGCTGTGACAGATGCTTCTGGCTCCATCATAAACCCTTCTGTTAGCTTTATACCGATGTCTTCTGGCTGAATAAGGTTAAAGAGCTTCTTCTGATCTTCTAACTCTGGACAAGCAGGATAACCAAAGGAGAAACGTTGACCTTGGTATTTGGCGGCAAAACGCTCCTTCATCGTCATGGTTGGTGGATCTGGGAATCCCCAGCGATCGCGCATTTGCCGATGAATCAACTCGGCATATCCTTCTGCGGTTTCTAAAGCTAAAGCTTGAAGGGCATGGCTCTCAAGAAAGCGTCCTTCACGTTTGAATTTCTCAGCCAAGTCTCGAATGCCTTTTCCAGCTGTTACGGCAAAGAAACCAACATAATCCATCTCACTATCACCTATCGGGCGTAGAAAGTCAGCCAGACAGAGACAAGGATCCGCCTCTTGACGTGGGAACTCAAAGGTTTCAATAACTCTACTATAATTGGAAGGATCAAATATAAGTACCTTGTTTCCGTCTGCTTGTGCAGGATAGTATTGGTACATTGCTTTTGGCTCTATCCAGTTATTCGCAGAAGCTTCGCTAATTAGTGACTGAACGACATCATTCACCATTGTTGCCTTTTCATCGCCCTCAGTAAGAAGTTTCTCAATTTTTCCTTTCACTCCTAAATGGTGTCCAATCAACATCTGCTTATTGATATAAGGTTCAATATGGGCGAGCGTGTAGGATCTTAATAGATGCCTTTTTAAATCTTGTGGAACATAAACGGGAGCCTTTTTGACGGTTTTTTTTCTAGTTAAAACTGCTGTGGCCGTTCCTGATTGGATAACTTTTGGTGCTTGCTGTGCTAGTTCTTGTGCTTTAGCTTGTTTTTCGGTGATGATTTTTTCTAGTTCTTCAGGATTTCCTAATTGATTGGCTAGAGACAGGCCGTTCATGGCATCTTTTGCATATAAAACGAGACCACCATACTCAGCAGCAATTTTTGTATCAGTAAACTTCCTTGTTAGTGCGGCACCACCGACGAGAATGGGTAAATTGATTCCAGCTTGCTTCATATCCTTTGCTGTTAATACCATCTGTTGAGCTGATTTTACTAGCAGACCGGAGAGACCAACAATGGTTGGTTTTTCTTTCCGGATTGCTTCGATTAAAACGTTTGGAGTAACTTTAATCCCTAAATCGATGACATCATAACCGTTATTGCTTAGGATGATGTCGACGAGATTTTTCCCGATATCATGAACATCACCTTTTACCGTTGCAAGAATAACTTTTCCCTTGGTTGAACTGCTGTCAGTCTTAGACATATGAGGTTCTAGATGGGCAACAGCTGCTTTCATGACTTCAGCGCTTTGAAGAACTTCCGCAACAATTAACTGATTATCATTAAATAGCTTGCCGACTTCTTTCATTCCATCCATTAAAGGCCCGTTAATGATATCGAGTGGGGCAGGGTAGCTGGTTAAAGCGATATCTAAGTCGGGAATTAATCCTTCTTTTGTTCCTTCAATTACATAGTAGGCAAGTCGCTCTTCTAGCGTCATTTCTGGAATAGAGCTTTTTGCTTCCTTTTTCTTTCCACGGTAGAAATCGGTAAACGTCGCAAGATTTGCATCAGTTGTATTGAAAAGTAGTTCTTCAGCCATCTTTACTTCCTCTTGGGAAATAGAAGCAAAGCGCTCAAGCTTTTCAGTGTTGACAATGGCATAATCAAGTCCAGCTTGTGTACAGTGATAGAGGAAAACAGAATTTAAAATTTCCCTACCAACAGGAGGAAGACCAAAGCTGACATTGCTAATGCCGAGAACCGTTTGTGTTTCTGGGAATGTTTCTTTTATCAGTTTGATTCCATCTACAGTAGCTTTTGCTGAGCCGATATATTGCTCATCTCCGGTTCCAACTGGGAATACCAATGGATCAAAAATTAAGTCCTGAGGAGCAATTTTATATTTGTTAACTAAAAGTTGATAAGAGCGTTTCGCTATTTCTAGTTTTCTCTGTGCTGTACCTCCCATCCCTTTCTCATCAATTGTTCCGACGACAACCGCTGCACCATAAAGGTGGACGAGCCGTGCTACTGCTTCAAACTTTTCTTCGCCATCCTCAAGGTTTATTGAGTTGATAATGGCTTTCCCTTGTGAATAACGAAGAGATTTTTCAATAACGTTTGTATCAGTTGAATCGATTACAAGTGGTACTTTTACTTTTTTAACCACTTCTTGAATAAATTGCTCCATGTCTTGAAGCTCATCGCGATCAGGGTCGGCAAGGCAAAGATCAATGACATGAGCTCCGTTTTTTACCTGAGCTCGAGCAATTTCCGCCGCTTCCTCAATTTTCCCTTCAGAAATCAATCGCTTAAATTTTCTAGAACCAATGACATTTGTCCGCTCTCCCACCATTATTGGTCTCAAGGTTGGATCGTCATAGATAAAAGGTTCAATTCCAGAAACCATATGCTGTGGAGTCAACAATGGTACACGTGGTTGATAGGATGCCATCTTTTCGGCAATCGCCTTAATATGAGCAGGGGTGGTCCCGCAACAGCCACCGACAATATTCAGCCAGCCTTCCTCAGCAAAACCAGTTAATTTTTGAGCGAGCGTTTCTGGTGTTTCGTGATAAATGCCTTCCTCGTCTGGGAGACCAGCGTTCGGGTAACAACTAACAGCTGAAGAAGATAGATTGGCTAACGAACGTAAATGCTCTTGCATAAATTCTGGTCCGGTTGCACAATTTAATCCAATTGCAATTGGCTTCATATGCTCAATGGAAATATAAAAAGCTTCAATGGTTTGTCCGGCTAGGGTGGTTCCCATTGGTTCAATGGTTGCAGAAATCATAAATGGCACTTCAAATCCTTTTTGGGTAAAAGCATTTTGAATGCCAATATAGGCAGCTTTTACATTCAATAAGTCTTGACTCGTCTCCAATAGAAGCAGGTCGACACCACCATCTAATAATCCGAGAGCTTGTTCTTCGTAGGCAACCGTTAAGTCCTCAAAGGTTGCTCCCCCCGTAACACTAAGTGTTTTCGTTGTTGGCCCCATCGCCCCAGCAACATAGCGAGGTCTATCGGGTGTAGAAAATTCACTAGCCACTTTTTGGGCAATCTCAGCTGCTACTTTATTTATTTCATAGGCTTTATGTCCAAGAGCATAATCATCAAGGACCAAATTTGTTGCTCCAAACGTATTGGTTTCAATAATATCCGCACCAGCTTGGAAATATTCGCGGTGGATGTTTTCGATTACTGATGGCGAGGTAAGATTGAGGTTTTCATTGCAGCCCTCAAACTCCTCACCACCAAAATCACTAGCGGTGAGATTTGCTTGCTGGAGCATAGTTCCCATTGCTCCATCCATAATGAGGATTTTCTTCTTCAGCTGTTGTGTTAGTAAAGCTTTAGACATTTTGTTTCCTCCTTGAAAGACGATCCGTATATTCACGTGTAAAATGGGCAAGTTCAACCGTCATTTCATAATTCATAAATGGGGTGATTAAATAAATACCGTTAAAGAGCTCGGCAGCGATTTCAATTAATGATTTTGTAATGGCAATGCCTTCTTGTTTCGATTGAACTGGGTTATCCTTCAATTTTGCCATTGTATCAAGAATATTTTGTGAAATCTTAATACCCGGAACCTCATTATGAAGAAATTCAGCATTTCTGCTTCCTGTTAACGGCATTAAACCAATATAAACAGGAGCGTCTAAGTGCTTTGTTTGTTCGTAGACTTCTAATAGAAGTTTCTCAGAATAAACAGGCTGGGTGATGAAGTAGTCTGCGCCACATTTTATTTTCTTTTCCATTCTAACCACAGCTTTTTCTAGTGACCGGACATTCGGGTTAAAAGCAGCAGCGATGGAAAAATCACCTTTCTGCCCTAAATCCTTTCCAGAAAAGGAGAGACCTTCGTTGAATTGTTTGATTAACTCAATCAGTTCGAAGGATGAAACATCGAAAACAGAGGAAGCACCAGGGAAGTCACCAACTCTAGCAGGGTCCCCCGTAATCGCAAGAACATCGTGGAGACCAAGCGTATGAAGACCCATTAGATGGGACTGTAGACCAATGATATTTCGGTCACGGCAAGTTAGGTGAACGAGTGGACGTAACCCAACCTTCTCTTTGACCAAATGTCCTAACGCAGAGTTAGCAACTCTTGGGGAGGCAAGCGAATTATCAGCAAGTGTGACTGCATCAATCCCAGCTGCCTTTAATGCTTTAGTCCCTTCAAAGAATTTTGTTGTATTAAGCTTTCGTGGTGGGTCTAGTTCAACAATGATAGAAGGGCGTGTTTTGACAATGTCATGTAGCGGTTGTTCGGGTCGATTAAAGGGTGAAGCTTGAATCTCTACTTTTTCCTTGCGATGAATAACATTTTTTTCTGTCACAGGTGCTAGGTTTTTCAATTCGGTTGCGAATGCTCGAATATGTTCTGGTGTTGTGCCACAACAGCCTCCTAACAGCCGAACCCCCTGTTCACGAAACTTTCGTGCCGATTGACGGAAATAATCAGCACTGCTTTCGAATTGAAACTTTCCATCCGTGTAGGAAGGGAGACCGGCATTCGGATAGGCAGATAAAAAGGCACTCTGTGGTAACTCAACACCCTCTAGAGAGGAAATCATATGGTGTGGTCCGAGTCGGCAATTTAATCCAACTACATTTGCGCCGAGAGATTCTAATTTTAAAAAGGCATCATTTACTTTCATTCGATTCTGTAAAAAACCAGATTCATGGAGAGTTACTTGAGCGATTAATGGCAATTCAGTTTCCTTACGGGCAATAGTTAAAAGCGTCTCAAGTTCCTCAAAATCATAATAAGTTTCAAGCAAAATTCCGTCCACTCCCTCAAGGAGCAGGCAATACAGCTGCTCCCGGAAGCTTCTTTTAATTTCTTCTAGAGAAACTTTATTAGGTCTAATCCCTCGATTACCACCGATGGTACCGAGAATTATCGTCTTGTCATTTGCTGCTTTTCGGGCAAGTTGTACTCCAAAGCTATTAATCTCTTTTACATGATCTTCAAGTCCGTAGCGTTGAAGCTTTAGATAGTTTGCAGCATAGGTGTTTGTTTGGATGATGTTAGCTCCTGCGTCAATATAAGCTTGATGAATTCCAACGATGTCTTCTGGACGTGAGAGGTTAAATTCCTCAAAACAGCTATCTGTTCCAAAGGAATGAAGAAGGGTCCCCATTGCACCATCGGCTATTAAAATCTCATTTTTTAATCTTTGCAGGAAACTCATCCTATTCATCCTTTCTTCAATAAAGTGTTCGAGGCAACTTCTAGTGCAGCAGAGAAATCGTGAATAATATCTTCTACAGACTCTAATCCGACAGAGAGTCGAAGAAGCGTGTTGCTGATGCCACGTTTTTGACGCTCACCTTCAGGCATCGCCGCATGTGACATTTTCGCTGGATAGGAGAGAATGGATTCTACACCACCGAGACTCACGGCAAATACAGGTAGTTTTACATTTTCTACAAATGCCTTGAAAAGCTCCTCATTTTCTAGTTCAAAAGAGAGTACAGCACCTGGTCCTTTTGCCTGCCGGCTATGGATCTCGTATTGAGGATGATCCTCCAAGCCAGGGAAGTGGACCTTCTGAACCAAAGGATGGTCCTTAAGGAATGCTGCGATTTGTTTCGCATTTTCCTGTGATTGATTCATTCGGACAGACAAGGTTTTGATTCCGCGCATGACTAGCCATGCATCCTGGACTCCGAGGACGGCACCAAATGAATTTTGTAAAGTATATAAACGGTTTCCGAGCTCTTCATCTTTTACAACGGCAAGACCTGATAAGGTGTCGCTATGTCCGCCTAAAAACTTCGTGGCACTATGAAGAACTACGTCTACACCCAAGTCTAGCGGACGCTGGAGATAAGGGGTCATGAAGGTGTTATCAACAAAAGTGAGTGCACCAATTTCCTTCGCAATGGCTACAACCGCTTCAATATCCGTTACTTTCATTAATGGATTAGAGGGAGTCTCCATATAGAGGAGCTTCGTGTTTGGTTGGATTGCTGCACGTACCTCTTCAAGATTAGTCATGTCGACAAAGGTATGCTCAATCCCGAAACGACTAAGCACCTGCGTGACCATTCTAAATGTTCCACCATAGACATCCTCTGTAACTACTACATGGTCACCTTGAGAGAGTAATAGAAACGCAGTTGAAATTGCGGCCATCCCTGAAGAAAAAGCAAGTCCTCGCGTACCACCCTCCATTTCAGCAATGATATCTTCTAATGCTTCACGTGTGGGATTTAAGCTGCGACTATAGT
This sequence comes from Mesobacillus maritimus, assembly GCF_019749255.1. Taxonomy (GTDB): domain Bacteria; phylum Bacillota; class Bacilli; order Bacillales; family Cytobacillaceae; genus Mesobacillus_B; species Mesobacillus_B maritimus_A. Next base: position 607,673 of record NZ_JACWFH010000008.1, read on the forward strand.
CGAATTTCCCAAAGGTATCGACGGATGGTTGATGAAAAGTCGAAGCATATTGTACAGGTACGCTGACAGCACCTGTGCTAGGATCAAATTTATGCTTATTATGTAGAAGCTGGGTTTCAAAAGAATAGTCATGTTTTGTCATTTTTTACAATTCCTCCTGTTCTGCTTGTGCAAAGGCTTGGTTTAGGTCAACCATTAAATCTTCGACATCTTCAATTCCAACTGAAAAGCGGAGGAGGCGATTATCTACGCCATTAGCTTCGCGAACTTCTTGTGGGATATCAGCATGAGTCTGAGTAGCCGGATAGGTGATAAAGCTTTCCACGCCACCAAGGCTTTCAGCAAAGGTAATTAAATTTAAATTTTGTAAAAATGGATTCACCCAAGATTCTTTTTTAATACGGAAAGATAGCATTCCACCACGACCAGGATAAAGGACATCTGTTACTGCATCATGTTCTTTTAGGAATTTGACCAGCGCCGAGGCATTCTGTTGATGTCGTTCCATCCTTAATGATAAAGTTTTCATTCCACGAATTAACAGCCATGAATCAAAAGGACTTAGCACTGCACCTGCACCATTATGGTGAAGGAATAAAGCCTCGCCTAATTTTTCGCCTTTTGAGACGATTAATCCAGCCAATACATCATTATGACCTCCAAGGTATTTGGTGGCACTGTGAATAACAATATCCGCGCCTAAGGTTAATGGCTTTTGTATAAGAGGGGTGTAAAAGGTATTATCAACAATGACCAGAATGCCTTTCTCCTTCGCAATTTTGGCAATTGCCGCAATATCAGCTGTCTCCATCAGCGGGTTAGTTGGTGTTTCAATAAAGATAGCCTTAGTTTGCGAGGTAATAGCACCGTTGATCTCATCTAAATTGCTCATATCAACGTATTGAGACTGTAAGCCCCATTTCTTAAAGGTTTGTTCAAGAATTCGATAGGTTCCCCCATATAAATCCTTAGATACAATCCATTCATCCCCTGATTGAAATAAGGAGAGGACGGTAAGAATAGCAGCCATTCCTGAGCTACAAGCAAAACCGCGGTCGCCTTCTTCTAAATCAGCAATTGCTTTTTCGAGAATTTCTCGAGTTGGATTTCCAGTACGAACATAATCATACCCGCTAGATTGGCCAATGCCTTCATGGCGGTATGCTGTTGAAAGATAGATAGGTGGATTAACCGCCCCAGTAGTCGTTTCACTTCGATTTCCAATTTGTGCGAGCTTTGTGTTGATCTTTGCCATTTGTAACACTCCCTAGTTTCGGTTATTTCTGTTGTTGAATTTGAATAATAAAAAAAGTCTTCTTTAAGAAGAAGACTTAGGATTGAAGTACATAATCTTCTTCTTATCTGCCAAGTTTAACAACTTGCTGGACTTAGCACCTTTTCAACATGAATGCTGAAGGTTGCTGAGGTATCACAGGGCCAGACCCTCAACCTCTCTGGATAAGAAATGGTTTTAATTTATAATTTTCTCTAAACTTTACTACAGTAAATCGGTAAATGTCAATGTATTTTGATTATTATTCTACTAAGAAAATGATTTTAGTATAATTGTGAAAAAAGATTGATATTTTTGTGAACATTTTGTGTCAATTCTGTTAATCTTTTGTTAAAATAAAACCATCTTCTCACTGTTGGAGGGAATTTGAATTTTAGGTTTCTTCCTATTATAAAGTTGATGATGCTTTTATGTAGATACTGAAAGCGTATTCATTATTAAGGAGTTGAACAGGATGGAATCTTATTTCAAGGTTTTAAATGCTGTGAAATATGTGGGGGGAACAACCTTATCCCTAGGAATGGTACTGTTTATCTTTGGGTTAGTCATTAGCCATACATTGATAACAGGTCTAGGAATGGGAGCCATTGTTGGGGCGATTTTTATTTTTATCATTGGTGTGTTCTTTGTTGTGACAGAAGAAATGTTGGAGAAAACAGATAAAGGAACACTTATTGTTCCAACTAAGGCGGGGGCAAAAGTGATCCCATTCAAAATAAAATAAGGAGCACCTATTCAGGCACTCCTTAAATTATACGGTTGGGGTACTCACATATCCCAAACCATTGCCAATAATGTTCCAAAGATGGTTACAAGGGCAATAATTAAGCCATAATACACGTTCAAATAGATGGCTCCTTTATCATCGGTTTCACCAGCGTGCATAAACACGGTAAGCTGAACACCTGCTTGAACAAAGGCTGTGACCAAAAGGATGGTCATACCAGTCTGAAAGGACATATCAAGGAAGTAAACAGCAAGGGCAATAACCGTTAACACAAGTGAAAACGCAAAGCCTAAAACTTGTTTGGCAGGGAATAGTTCTTTCATCTTACATCATTCCTTTCAAATAGATGAAGCTGAAGATGAAAATCCAAACTACATCTAAGAAATGCCAGTAAAGTGAGAAAATGAATGACTTATTGGCTGTTTGTGGAGTCAAGCCACGCTTTTTTACTTGAAGGATAATAAAGAGTCCCCAAAATAATCCAAGCGTAACGTGTGCTCCATGTGTTCCCAAGGTAGTTAAAAGGATCGAAGTAAACGCACTTGTTTGGATTCCTGCTCCAACATGAACATAGTGAATAAACTCGTAAATTTCGACTCCTAGGAATGCTAACCCTAGTAGTAGGGTGATAGAAAAGAAGCTTAGCATAGCTTTCTTATTACCAAGACGCATCGCGTGGATGCCTAAACCTATAGTAAAACTACTGGTTAATAGCAGTAGGGTTTCGATTAATACTGGAGTGATTTCAAAAATTTCTGCTCCACTAGGACCGCTACCTGTACGGTTTGCAAGCGTAAAATAGGTTGCGAAAAGAGTCGCGAAGAGCATGATTTCTGCACCTAAGAATATCCAGAATCCTAATATATTGTACTGGTTTTGATCTGTACTATATTCAAGTGGCAGCGAGTGATCGATTTTCATTATTTAGCACCTCGCATTTTCGTTTCGGTTTCTTCAATTTCTTCAACAGAGATATAATGGCCATGGTCTTGTTCAAATGAACGATGAGCCATGCAAACTAGAATTCCAATTGTTGCTAGAATTGCAGGAATCCATAAGCTAAAGATGAACGAGAATCCCCAGACGAAGAAGATTAAACTCATGATAAACGGTACACCACTGTTGTTTGGCATATGGATCTTCTTATAATTACGATCTTTAAACAAGACATGACCGTGTTTTTTAGCATCCCATAGAGCTTCACTAGAGCGTACTTCTGGGACAACTGCAAAGTTATACTCTGGGACAGGGTTATGGGTAGCCCATTCAAGTGTACGTGCATCCCATGGGTCTTCACCGATATCTCTTGAAGCGTAACGGGTACTGTAATACACATTATAAACAATCAGCGCAAAACCAACGGCCATAATAATCGCACCAACGAATGATATCATATTCAAAGGTCCGAACCCAGTAGCTTCAGAGTATGTGTACATACGACGTGCTTGACCATCAAGGCCGGTAATATACATAGGCATAAATGCTAATAAGAACCCGATTGAGAGTAACCATGCCGTCCACTTTCCAATACGTTCATTTAGCATAAAACCAAACATTTTCGGCCAGTAATACGTAAGACCAGCAAGCATCGCGAAAACGACACCTGGAATAATTACATTGTGGAAGTGTGCGACCAAGAACATTGTATTATGGTATTGGTAGTCAGCTGCAGACATTGCAAGCATAACCCCTGTAACTCCGCCAAGTGTGAACAACGGAATAAATAATAAAGAATAAAGCATAGGGGTAGTAATTTCAATTTTTCCCTTCCACATGGTTAACAACCAGTTGAAAATCTTAACTCCGGTTGGTACTGCAATCGCCATTGTTGTAATCGAGAAAATACTATTTGTAAGTGCTCCTTGCCCCATCGTAAAGAAATGGTGGGCCCATACTAAGAACGACATGAGCGAGATTACAACCATGGAAGCAACCATCGATTTATAGCCATACAAGTTCTTTCTCGAGAAGGTTGAGATGACCTCACTATAAATCCCGAACGCTGGCAAGATTAAAATGTACACTTCAGGGTGACCCCAAACCCAGAAAAGGTTGGCCCAAAGCATATCCATGCCGCCATTTTCCATCGTAAAGAATTGGGTTCCGAATAATCGATCCATCGTTCCCATTGCAAGAGCAACAGTTAGGACAGGGAATGCGAAGACGATGATAACGTTCGCGATAAATGATGACCATGTGAACATCGGCATTTTCATGAGGGTCATGCCAGGTGCTCTCATTTTAAGAATGGTTGTAATCATATTAATACCGGTCATAAGAGAACCAATCCCGGATATCTGAATTGCAAGCATATAATAGTTCGTTCCAACTGAAGTACTAAACTCATTTCCTGCAAGTGGGAAATAAGAAGTCCATCCTGCATCAGGGGAACCACCAATAACGAACGAGATATTAAATAACATTGCACCCATGAAGAATAACCAAAAGCTTAGGGCATTTAAGCGTGGGAAAGCAACGTCACGTGCGCCAATTTGTAAAGGCACAACGAAGTTCATTAGCGCAAAAATAAACGGCATCGCCATAAAGATAATCATGACGACTCCATGTGTTGTAAAAATCTCATTATAGTGCTGTGCATCTAGCAGTGTATTTTCTGGAGCGGAAAGCTGGGCACGCATCATAATTGCGTCAACGCCACCGCGGAAAAGCATTAATAAAGCAGAGATTAAATACATAATCCCAATTCGTTTATGATCAACCGTTGTTAACCATTCACGCCAAAGATAGCCCCATTTTTTAAAATAGGTTAATCCGGCAACAATGGCAATCATCGTCAATCCAATGGCAACCATTGAAGCATATATTGCTATACTTGGATGTGGTACGGCAAAGCGTTCTAAAAATTCCATCCGTTTGTATCTCCTTTCGAGAATTATCCGTAAGTCCTATGATTATAGGAATATAGAAATCTATTTGTTAGTGATTGCTGTGGTCGCCCTCATGCTCACTATGAGAATCTTCAATAGATTCGTCTGCATGAGAAGATCCATGGTTATGACCTTCTGGTGGAGGCATAAAGTCTAAGTGTGTTCCTGTAAACGTCATCCGACCAAGATGACCTGGCTCTATTAGTTCATCAAATTTTTCTTCTGTTAAAGGCTTAGCTGTTTCTTGAACCTCATCTACCCATTCAACAAACTCAGTAGGGGACATAGCAGTAACCTCAAAGGTGTTTTCTGCAAAACCTTTCCCACTAAAGTTTGCATTTCGACCCATGAATTCACCAGGCGCGTCTGCTGCTAAGTGAAGAGTTGTGATCATATCACTCATTGCGTATTTTTGCCCACCTAGCTGTGGTATCCAAAAACTAGTAATCGGTCCATGTGAATAAAGTTTAAATTCAAGCGGACGGTCTGTTGGAATATACAGGTAGTTAACCGTTTCAATGTTTTCTTCAGGATAACTAAAATGCCACTTCCAGTTTGATGAAGAAGCATAGATCACTAAAGGTTCTTTTTCTTCGTATCCTTGAGGAGTCGCCTCAACGATATAGTTACTCTGAACAGAAACAAATGATAAGTAAGCAACGATTATCACTGGAATCCCAACACAAATTGCTTCAACCCAGATATTTCCTTCCATATGTGGTGGTTCATAATCTGGACTTTGCTTTGAAGCGCGGTATTTAAATAAAACGAAAATTAACATCGCAAACACTACAAGGACAATAATGGACATAATCCCGATAGACAGCATAATGTCTTGCGCTTGCCTTGCTGCTTGTGGCCCCTTAGGGTCGAGGACCAATAATGGTTCGCATCCTGTTAAAAACGTAGCAATTGCGAAAATGATGGATAGTGCCATCCACTTCCTTTTCATATAACTTCTCCTTTCGATAATAACAACAAACCTTGGGACATTATAGCATAGATAATGTTCATTTCTTCACATGATGTTCATAATTTATCCCGGTAAGTTGTGGTAAGTGTGATATAAATCACAGCATTTGTCTGTTTAGAATGATTTTAACATAGAAGTCATCCTTACTTAGTGCCCTAATTGTGACTAATTTATGAAAACATTTCTTGTAAATTTTGGGACTGGGTATTAGGCTTCTTCGCTTGGAAACTATATAATGAAGATATTGAAATAATTTTTTTAAAAAAAATGAAACTTTCTTAGTACTTTTTCGTAAATCATACATGGGAAAGTACAAAACAGGAGGATGAATGATGATTAGAAAATTAATGGCGGCATTTGTTGCAATCATGGTGATGTTCTCACCAATTGGTAATATTGTTGTTCAAGATTTGCACCAATCTGAGGTTAGTGCAAAGAAATATAGGTCTGGTACAAAAAGATACAATAACAATAATACCACAACAAACCAGAATCAAAACGTGAATCGAAATAATACTGTTAATAACAGAACGAATGCGACTGCACCTCGAAATAATGGCGGGTTAATGCGTGGCATCATGTATGGGGGGCTTGCTGGGTTACTTTTTGGTGGTTTATTAGCAGGAATGGGTGGCTTAGGTCCAATCCTTGGAATGGCTATCAATATTATTGGAATTCTGCTTCTATTTATGCTTATTAGCCGTGTCATTACCGCTTTTAAGAAAAAGCAGAGAGAGGACAATGACCCTTGGCATCGTTAAAAATTTCTGAGCAAGATGTTGTGAATGCCATTTGTTTATATGTCGCTGATAAAAAGCAAGTGAAGGTAGAAGAAGTGGAAGTAGAGTTAATGTATGACGATGATTATGGATTTTCCGCTGAAACATTTGTTCACGGACGTAAACAAATTCTCGTTAAGCAAAATTTGATTGAGGCACTTAGAATGTGGCTAGACCAAATTCTAGGAAGAGATCCATTTTCAGGAATACAATTGGTTCTTGATGATGACGAAGGGATTATTGCCATCATCAGTTAATGAAATGTAGCCTGTCCGATAATTGGACAGGCTTTTTACATATAATATGAAGAAAACGGAGAAAGGGGACAAGGATATGACGAAATTAGAAGAAATCTATCCTGTTGCGATTGAACAAACAAAGCAAAAACTTCATGGAGATATTGCCCACTTTCTAGAAAAAAGCGAAACAGTTCGCTCTTATCAGGACTATATTAAAGAACGAAAGACTTTTATTGAACAAATTTGGGTGAATGTTTGGATGAATAAAGCATCCAATGATGTGCCAAAAAAAGAAAAAAAGCTATTCTTGAAAAATAAAGGATATGAAACAGAGGGCGTAGATAAAAAAATTATCAACAAGCTTTTCCGTAATGAAATTAGGAATATTCAACCTTTTAATGTTATTCATTGGCTAGATGAACAATTTGCCTCAAATCCGGTGGAGTGGGAGCAGATCTTCCAACTATCAAGGGAAGCTTATTTAAAGCGTCAAGCGCAAGCGGAAGTGGACAGAGAGAGAAACGCCTACACCTTTGAGGTGCAAAGGTGGGGTGAAAAGTATTTAGAAAAAAACTTCTTATTCTTTTATTTGAATGTACGGCATTTTGTTGCAAAACAGCTAATGAAGGATTTGAAGCAGAAACAGAAATATCAGTATATTGAACCATTTAGATTGGAAGAAAGACTTGTGGAAGATGGGCACTTTCAGCCAAGTGATTACCGAACAGTAGCTGAATTTTTCGAGGAGCTCACAGGCGGTGTCCAGGCTTCCTATGATTGGGGAGCACGTACCTTTGAGTACGAAACTTATTTTGACTTTTATGAAAAACGGGTTATGGAATATTTATTTGATTTAGTATCTAAAAGACTTGTTGCGGAACTTCCTGAGAATCTCCAAGAAGAATATAAAAAATTATTCCAACAAGAGCTTACTGAAACAAAATTAGTGGAGTGGTTTGACCAAGAATTTGTTGATTTAACGAGTGAGTGTCTAGAGGAACTTTCCGAAGAATACCTAGAAGACTTACTTGCCATTGCTGACATCCCGTTTGATGTAGTCACTCACAATGATTTGTTTGAAAATCATGTTTCAGCACGCGAGAGGCGAATTGAGGAAGAAAGAGCTGAGGAAGAACGGCGAAAGCAAGAAGAAGCACGGATTATGGACGATATCTTCGGGAAGGCCTATATCCCATCAGTTGGTTCAAATTTAAGGTATGTTTTGCATATTGGTGAAACGAACACCGGGAAAACCCATCATGCTTTAGAGAGGATGAAAGCAGCTGAGAGTGGTTTGTATTTAGCGCCACTTCGACTGCTCGCACTTGAAGTATACGATAAGTTAAATGCTGAGGGCGTCCCTTGCTCGTTAAAGACTGGAGAAGAAGAAAAGTCTGTTGAGGGATCAAAGCATATTTCAAGCACAGTTGAAATGTTCCATGAAAAAGACTACTACGATGTTGTTGTGATTGACGAAGCGCAAATGCTAGCAGATAAGGACCGTGGATTTTCTTGGTACAAAGCAATAACGAAAGCAAATGCACGTGAGGTCCACATCATTGGAAGTTGGAATATTAGAGACATGCTTTATAACCTGTTAGAAGGCGTCGAGATAGAAGTACATGAATATAGTCGTGATACCCCATTAGAAGTTGAGCAAAAGGAATTTGAGTTAAAACACACGAAAAAAGGGGATGCCCTTATTTGCTTTTCACGTAAAAGGGTTTTGGAAACCGCAGCGAAACTCAAGCGAAGCGGTCATTCGGTCAGCATGATTTATGGAAGCATGCCGCCAGAAACAAGGAAAAAGCAAATTGATTTGTTTAACTCTGGTCAAACCAAAGTTGTTGTTGCAACAGATGCGATTGGGATGGGGTTAAACTTGCCAATTCGACGAATCGTTTTTCTTGAGACTGAGAAGTTTGATGGAACTAGGAGAAGAAGGCTGACTTCCCAAGAAGTGAAGCAAATCGCCGGGCGTGCCGGTCGGAAGGGTATTTATGATATCGGCAAGGTCGCGTTTTCCGCTGATATTAAATATATGAGTAAGCTTTTGGAGCAAAATGATAAACCTGTAGAGACGTTTGCCATAGCTCCAACTTCGACCGTTTTTGAGCGTTTTCAAAAATATTACCGTGATCTTGGTACTTTTTTTGATCTATGGGAGGAATTTGATCCACCGAAGGGGACGAAGAAGGCTACGTTAGCGGAAGAACGGGATTTATATGAATTGATTAGGGGAACTCCAATAGAGGCTCGCTTTTCTATGATGGATCTATATGGTTTTCTTCATTTGCCATTTGCATCTAGAGAACCGGCATTGGTTCGTCAATGGCTAGATACAATGATGGCGATTGCAGATGATACCGAAATCCCAGACCCAATGATTAAACGAAGAGGGCTAGAGGATTTTGAATTATCCTATAAAGCGATTGGACTTCACCTGTTATTTTTATATCGATTGGGAAGAAGAACGGAAGCGGTTTACTGGGAGAGGGTGAGAGAGGAAGTCAGTGATCAAGTCCACGATCAGTTACGAGACGAGGTTGAGAATTTCCAAAAGAAATGCAAAAAATGTGGGAAACCTCTCCCAGATGATTCTCGATTTTCGATATGTGATGCTTGCTATCACGGGAAATATAGACGTGGGCATCGAGGAAATAGACGCTGGGCATAGCAGCCATCTCTATCTGTTAGCATATTAAGCGCTATACGCCATAAACTGGTTATTAAGTAGGATAAAGCAGAGAGAATTCTACCTAATTCTACTTAAAGAATAGAAAAGGTGTGGTTGTATGGCCGTTCATGTAGTACAAAGCGGGGAGACTCTTTGGGCGATTTCGAGGAGATATGGTGTTTCCTTTTCTGAAATTATGGCGCTTAATGGCTTACCATCAACGAATTCTCTTACCCCTGGTCTTGCGCTCTATATTCCACGAACCCAATCACCATACCGTGTATATCGCATCCAACCAGGTGATACCCTGTGGAAGATAGCTGTTCAATATAATACAACAGCCGATAGAATTAACGAGGCGAACCCCACAGTTGATTTGAATTCTCTCGTTATTGGGCAAAAAATCAATATTCCTACAACTGCTAAGTTGGAAATGGCTACACTGGTATTTATCGCACCATATGTTCAACAAGCTGCTATTGAACAAGTGTATGAATTGGCAGGGCAGATGACTTACATAGCGGTTGCTGCTTATAGTTTTACGGAAGCTGGTTATGCGTTTGTTCAACTCGATGATCGCGAACTGGTCGCGACAAGCAATCAATTAGGTGTAAGGCCATTATTAATGATTCGAAATCAGCTAAATGGCGAATTCGATGCTGAATTGGCTGGAAGAGTTCTTGGGAACCCACAATTACGCAAGAACCTTGTCACTAGTCTTTTGAATTTGGTTCGTGAGCGAGGCTACAAAGGGGTTAGCATAGACTTTGAATTTATTCCGCCACCAAGAAGGAATGATTTTCTACTATTTCTAAGGGAACTAAAAAATGCACTTGGTTCGTTGATTCTGCATGTAAATGTACATGCAAAAACGGAGGATATCCCTACCAATCCGATTATTGGTGCTTATGATTACCAAGGCATAAGTAATGCGGCAGACATTGTTGCCGTTATGACAATTGATTATGGATATCCAGGTGGTCCACCTGACCCTATTTCTCCTGCGTGGTGGGTGGAGCAGGTGATTGTTTATGCGCTCACGCAAATCAGACCGGAAAAACTGCAGATTGCGATGGCGCTTTATGGATATGATAAAATTGTTCCTGACAATACCACGATTGCGCGATCAGTCCTCTCTGCACAGAATATTGCTCTCGCTAATTGGCGGCCTATTCAGTTTGATGAACGTGCCCTATCACCTGTCTTTCAATATCGACAAAATGATCAAGAGCATGTTGTTTGGTTTGAAGACATAAGAAGTTATATTGAAAAATATCGGTTAATTGATATGTACGGGTTAATGGGATCGACGTATTGGCAATTAAGCTTGCCAGCACCGCAAAACTGGGCTTTTGTAAAGGAAAGAATCAATGTTTTAAAATCGTATGAGTGAAAGGGAGGATGAAATAATTCTTCCTTTTTTGATTTTATAAATAACTTTCCTTTTCATTTTTAGTTAAAAAAGCATATAATAGGATTTAAATATAATATTCCTTCGGGGTCGGGTGTAATTCCCAACCGGCGGTGATGAAGCGATGGCTTCTTAGTCCGTGACCCGGTTAACATTTGTTAAACGGTGGATCTGGTGAAACTCCAGAGCCGACAGTGAAAGTCTGGATGGGAGAAGGAAAATTTTTAAGAATGGGTTTCGTTATCGGGTAAAATCTGCCTGTTACAGACCTTTATTTTCTTATTGCCTTTTTTAGGACCCCAATGTATCTGTTGATACTTGGGGTCCTTTTTATTATCTTCAGAGGGAGGTTACTGACGTGACGGATCAAGAATATATGAAGCTGGCCATTGAACTTGCGAGGAGTGCCACGGGACAAACTTCACCTAATCCAATTGTAGGAGCAGTGGTGGTTAAGAACAATCAAATTATTGGAATGGGTGCTCATTTAAAAGCTGGAGAACCTCACGCAGAAGTTCATGCGATTCGAATGGCTGGTGAAAAAACAAAGGGTGCGACCATTTATGTTACACTCGAGCCTTGCAGTCATCATGGGAAGACCCCCCCATGTGCTGATTTGATCATTGCGTCTGGAATTGAAAGAGTGGTTGTAGCGTCAACGGATTCGAATCCACTTGTTGCTGGACGAGGCATCAGTAGGTTAAGAGAAGCTGGTCTTACTGTTGAAACCGGAGTTCTGGAAAGTGAAGCGCTTGAGCTTAACGAAGTCTTCTTTCATTTTATTAACACGGGCTTACCGTATGTGACTTTAAAGTCAGCATCCAGCCTTGATGGCAAAACAGCGACTGTAACCGGTGAAAGCAAATGGATTACAGGAGACGCAGCTAGACATGATGTTCATAAGCTACGCCATCAGCATGATGCGATTCTAGTAGGAGTGAATACGGTAATCGCAGATGACCCTAGTCTGACAACTAGACTGACAGGTGGTGGAAAGAATCCTATTCGAATTATCTTGGATTCTACTTTAAGGACACCATTAGATGCCCGTGTGGTAAGGGATGGGGAAGCGCCAACATGGCTGATTACCACTAGCAAGGCGGAGAAAGGGAAAGTAGCAGAAATGGAAGCCCTCGGTGTTGAAGTGGTTGTGCTCACAGAATCCTTAACCATTCCCGAAATTTTGAAGTCTTTAGCTCAACGTGGGATTACTTCCTTGTTTGTGGAAGGTGGTGCTGAGGTGCATGGAAGCTTTCTTAAAGCAGGGGCTTTTCAACAATTAATTAGCTATATGGCACCCAAGCTAATAGGTGGAAAAAACGCTCCGTCTATATTTGGTGGAGAAGGGCTTGTACATATAGGTGATGCCGTATCTTTACAAATTAAAGATGTATCCATGGTTGGTGAGGATATCCGCGTAATTGCTACGCCACGCTAAGGAGTTGAATGTATGTTTACTGGGATTATTGAAGAAATCGGCACGATAGCGGGAATCCGAAGGACAGGACCTATGTTTGAAGTGGCTATACATGCGGAGAAAGTCATAAAGGATGTGAGCCTAGGAGACAGTATTTCAATAAATGGAGTCTGCCTGACAGTAACCTCTTTCACGACTGGAACGTTTACGGTAGATGTAATGCCAGAGACGGTGAAGGCGACTAATATTAGTAAGCTTAAGCCAGGATCAAAAGTCAATCTAGAAAGAGCAATGGCCGCAGGTGGTCGGTTTGGTGGACATTTTGTTTCAGGTCATGTCGATGGGATTGGGACAATTGTTCGGAAAGAGCGTCAAGAAAATGCCGTCTATTTTGAAATCGAAGTCAATGAAGAGTTGGCGAGCGCAATGATCTTGAAAGGCTCTGTCACCGTTGATGGGACAAGCTTGACGATTTTCGGCGTAACAACAACTTCCTTTACCATTTCATTAATTCCTCACACGATGGAGGAAACCATTATTGGTCAAAAGCAAGTTGGCGACATGGTCAATATTGAGAGCGATATGATTGGCAAATATGTGGGACACTATCTAAAACAAACAAAACAGGTTAAGAAGTCATCGATTACGAAAAGCTTCTTAGAGGAAAATGGATTTAGTTAAGGGGGGAAAAGGATGTTTGACAAAATTGAAGCAGCCATTGAGGATTTGAAAAGCGGTAAAATTGTAATTGTTTGTGATGACGAAGATCGTGAAAATGAAGGTGATTTTATTGCCTTAGCAGAAAAGACGACTGCTGAGACCATAAATTTCATGGTTACACATGGACGAGGTCTAGTTTGTATACCCGTTGAAGAACAATTGGCTAAAAAGCTGGAGCTTCATGCCATGACCCAGGATAATACGGATCCTCATGGAACTGCATTCACGGTAAGTATTGACCATAAAAGCTCTACAACTGGTATTTCAGCCCATGAACGAAGCACGACGGTTCAAGAGCTGATTAACCCTGATTCAAAGCCTTCTGATTTTAAAAGACCTGGGCATATCTTTCCATTAATTGCGAAGGATGGTGGGGTTCTTAGAAGAGCGGGTCATACTGAAGCGGCTGTGGACTTGGCAAAATTATCAGGTGCTGCACCTGCAGGGGTTATCTGTGAAATTATGAATGAAGATGGTTCAATGGCGCGAGTTCCGCAGTTAAGGGAAATAGCCGACCGCTTCGGGTTAAAGATGATTACGATTAAGGATATGATTCAATATCGTAATCAACAAGAAAAATTGGTCGAAAAAGTGGTTGAAATCGATTTACCAACAGAATATGGCGATTTCAAAGCTGTCGGGTACATCAATCTCCTTGATGGACAAGAACATGTTGCTCTAGTGAAAGGGGATGTTTCGACGGATGAACCTGTTCTCGTGAGGGTTCACTCAGAATGCTTGACGGGCGATGTTTTTGGTTCCTTCCGTTGTGACTGTGGACCTCAACTTCATGCTGCATTAAGGAAGATTGAAGATGAAGGAAGAGGAATTCTATTGTACATGAGACAAGAAGGTCGAGGGATTGGTTTAATCAATAAATTGAAGGCTTATAAGCTACAAGAAAATGGTTTTGACACAGTGGAAGCAAATGAAAAGCTTGGATTTGGGGCAGATTTACGCGATTACGGAATTGGTGCTCAAATTCTAAGAGACCTTGGAGTTATGCAAATGAGGCTCTTAACTAATAATCCAAGAAAGATTAGTGGTCTTGGGGGCTATGGTCTTGAAATTGTTGACCGTGTTCCAATCGAAATGGAATCAAAAAAGGAAAACGAACGTTATTTAAAAACAAAAAAATCAAAACTAGGACATTTACTTCATATTTAATTTTAGGGGGAAAAATCATGGGTAGAACATTTGAAGGAAATTTAGTAGCATCAGGACTGAAAGTAGCAATCGTAGTAGGGCGTTTTAACGAGTTTATTACAAGTAAGTTACTTGGCGGAGCACAGGACGCTCTTAAGAGACATGGAGTAGCAGATGAAGATGTTGATATTGCATGGGTACCGGGTGCGTTTGAAATTCCATTGATTGCACAAAAAATGGCAAACACTGGCCGCTACGATGCGGTTGTGACATTGGGTACCGTTATTCGCGGAGCTACACCACATTTCGACTTTGTCTGCAACGAGGCAGCCAAAGGAGTTTCTGCTACAGCCTTGAATAGTGGAGTTCCTATTTCTTTTGGAGTATTAACTACAGACTCCATTGAACAAGCAATTGAACGAGCTGGAACAAAGGCCGGAAACAAAGGCTGGGAAGCAGCAACCACAGCCATTGAAATGGCAAACCTATGCAGAAATATCGAACAGTAAAAATTGGATGAAGCATGTTAGTTAATAGATTCATGAATTTATACTATAATTTAGGGAATGACCTTGAGGTCGTTCCTTCTTTTTTTGGGAGGAGGAATACAAAGGCTTGATAATGGATTTAGATTTCACTACTGCTGATCTATAACGCTAGATGAACAGATCATGATAAAGGGGATTTACAATGAAACTAGTATCTTGGAATGTAAACGGGCTCCGTGCTTGCTGTAAGAAAGGATTCTTAGATTATTTTAAGGAAGTAGATGCAGATATTTTCTGTGTTCAGGAAACGAAGCTTCAAGAAGGACAAATCGATTTAGATTTAGATGGATACCATGATTATTGGCATTATGCTGTTAAAAAGGGATATTCCGGAACGGCTGTGTTTTCGAAGGTAGAGCCTTTGTCCGTAAGATATGGAATTGGCGTTGATGAGTACGATTGTGAAGGTCGAGCAATTACACTAGAATTTGAGAATTTCTTCTTGGTAAATGTTTATGTCCCAAATTCACAACGGGATTTGGCACGGCTTTCATTTCGACTTGCTTGGGAAGACAAGCTTAAAGAGTATTTGCATGAGCTTAACCAGGTGAAACCAGTTATTCTTTGTGGGGATCTTAATGTCGCTCATCAGGAAATAGATTTAAAGAACCATAAATCTAATAACGGAAATTCTGGGTTCACCGATGAAGAGCGAGGCAAGATGACGGACCTTTTAGCATCTGGGTTTGTGGATTCCTTTAGACATGTTCACCCAGATCAAGAAGGCGCTTATACATGGTGGAGTTATATGAACAAGGTTCGCGAAAGAAATATTGGTTGGCGAATTGATTATTTTATTGTTTCCGAAGGAATGGCACCTATGATAAAGGAAGCGGCTATTGACTCGCAGGTGATGGGCAGTGACCACTGTCCGATTTTATTAGAACTAGCATAACGATTGGGTGACAAATAAATCATCATCTTGAATGAGATTATAGATATGCATGACCGAAAAGGCTGTTCCAGTAATTGGGACAGCTTTTTATTTTGGATCAGAGCCAATAGATTAAAAAATTCGTCATATGTATATAAATCTCTTGTACCTTAATTGAGTTAAATGTAATATACTATATATGAATGAGCATAACACAATTGGTCATTTGTAACATATATATGTACGTATATTGTGGTTCATAGGGAAGGCGGTGATTCCAATTAAACTATCAAAACGTCAACTAGAGATCCTAGAGATTGTCAAGGAAGCTGGGCCAATCACAGGGAGAGAGATTGCAGAAAAGCTATCGTTAACTCGTGCAACGTTAAGGCCAGATTTAGCTATCTTAACCATGGCAGGAAGTCTTGAGGCAAAGCCGCGGGTGGGCTATTTTTTCAACCCGCAAAGTGAAGTGAGGCAAAGTGCTGCAAACTTGGCCAAACAGATCGTTAACAACTATAAAGCACACCCAATTGTTGTCCAAAAGTCAGCATCTGTGTATGACGCCATTGTGCAGATTTTTCTTGAAGATGTGGGGACCTTATACGCAGTCGATAAGGATGGTCTTCTCGCTGGGGTCATATCACGTAAAGATTTGTTGAGGGCGGCAATAGGAAATAATAATCTTGAAGAGCTCCCGGTAAGTGTCATTATGACGAGAATGCCCAATATTGTAACCGTTAAATATGATGAATCCCTTCTCGATGCCGCAAAGAAACTAATACATAATCATATCGATTCCTTACCAGTGGTCAGAGAAGTAGATAAAGAGAAAGATATGTATGAAGTAATCGGGCGAATTACGAAAACAACGATTACCAGGGCATATGTTGAACTCCTTGAAATATAACAAGATTGGAAGTGAAGTTGCTTTGGGTAAAAAGGAAGTAGTTTACGTCGTTTCTGACTCTGTTGGGGAAACAGCAGAGTTTGTGGTAAAAGCAGTTGCTACCCAGTTTAACGGTGGTAGTGTGGACATTCGCAGAAGTTCCTATGTCGAGGACGTGGAAGATATTGAGGATGTGTTGATTTTAGCTAGGCAAAATAACCAATCAATTATCGCGTACACAATTGTCATCCCACATTTAAAAGACTACCTCGATCGACGTGCATCAGAAGAGGGGATTGTTGCTGTTGATTTACTAAATCCATTGATGAACGCTTTCGAACAAAAATTTGAAAAGCCACCAAATCAACAACCCGGGTTAATGAGAAAGCTTGATGATGAGTATTTTCGGAAAATTGAAGCGATTGAGTTTGCTGTGAAATATGATGATGGGCGAGACCCACGTGGCATTATTCGCTCTGATATAGTCCTTATTGGTGTCTCAAGGACCTCTAAAACACCGTTATCAATGTATTTGGCTCATAAAAGATATAAGGTCGCGAATGTTCCACTTGTTCCTGAAGTAAAACCACCTGATGAGCTGTTTACAGTCCCGCGCTCAAAATGTGTAGGTCTAATCATCTCACCAGATAAATTAAATGAAATTCGTAAGGAGCGTTTAAAAGCACTAGGGCTTACCTCACAGGCTAACTATGCAAGCTTTGAACGTATTTTAGAGGAATTAGAATATGCTGAGAAAATTATGAAGCGAGTAGGTTGTCCGGTCATCAATGTGTCCAATAAAGCCGTGGAAGAAACTGCAAGCCAAATTTTAGACATTTTAAAAAGTGAAAGGAGCTATACATAATGAAAAAATTTGTGTATATGTTCAATGAAGGAAACAGTGAAATGAAGGATTTGCTTGGAGGAAAGGGAGCAAATCTTGCAGAAATGACGAGAATTGGCCTACCCGTCCCATTTGGTTTTACGATTTCTACAGAAGCTTGTAATGCCTATTATGACGCAGATAAAAAAATTACTGTAGAGGTACAGGATGAGATTTTACAATCTCTTAAAAAGCTTGAGGCTAATACCGGGAAAAAACTTGGAGACCCTGAAAATCCACTGCTGGTATCAGTTCGATCTGGTGCTGTTTTCTCAATGCCTGGGATGATGGATACAATTTTAAACTTGGGGATGAATGATGAAACCGTAGAAGGAGTGGCTAGGTTAACCAACAATCCTCGGTTTGCTTATGATTCTTATAGACGGTTCATTCAAATGTTTTCAGATGTGGTCCTTGATGTTGATACGTTTTTCTTTGAACGATTATTAGAAGAAACGCGAGAAGAAAAAGGGTATAAATCTGATCCCGAATTAACGGCTGAAGATTGGAAGGAAGTCATTGCTGGATATAAGCGAATTGTCAAGAAGCATACACGTAAAGCTTTTCCACAAGATCCAATTCAGCAATTATATCTATCCATTAATGCGGTGTTTGATTCTTGGAATAACCAACGGGCAATTGTTTATCGTCGTTTGAATAAAATTCCTGGACACCTCGGGACAGCTGTTAACATTCAAAGTATGGTGTTTGGGAATATGGGCAATGACTCTGGTACTGGCGTTGCGTTCACACGAAATCCTTCCACAGGGGAGCATTTGCTTTACGGTGAATATCTAATCAATGCCCAAGGAGAAGATGTTGTTGCAGGGATTCGCACGCCACAGCCTATTAACACGCTAAAAGATGAAATGCCGGAAGTCTACGAGCAATTCGCGGCAACATGTACCCATCTTGAACAGCATTACAAAGATATGCAGGATATTGAATTCACGGTCGAACGTGGAAAGCTGTTTATTTTACAAACAAGGAACGGTAAGCGTACCGCCCAAGCAGCCATTCGAATTGCTGTTGAGATGGTCAGAGAAGGCTTTATTAGTAAAAGAGACGCACTTCTTCGAGTTGATCCAGATCAATTAAATCAATTATTGCACCGTCGAATTGATGACAACTTTGAGCGTACGCAACTAGCTAAAGGCCTACCTGCATCACCTGGAGCGGCTACTGGTGCAGTTGTGTTTGATGCAGATGAAGCAGAGCTTTTAGCTAAGGATGGAAAAAAAGTCATTTTGGTTCGTCCTGAGACGACCCCAGATGATATTCATGGGATTGTTGCTGCTCAAGCTGTTGTCACAAGTCGAGGAGGAATGACAAGTCACGCTGCTGTTGTTGCAAGGGGAATGGGAAAAGCGTGTATTTGTGGTTGTGAAGCAATGAAGATTGATTTGCATGAGAAAGAGTTTTATATCAAGGGGACGGTTGTAAAAGAAGGCGACATTATTACGATTGATGGAGGAACTGGGGAGGTTATGCTTGGAGAAATTCCAATGATTGAACCAGAATTATCAGTGGAATTCCAACAGCTGCTGTCTTGGGCAGATGAAGAACGGAAGCTTGGGGTAAGGAGTAATGCGGATAACCCAGAAGATTCTAGAAAAGCACGAGAATTCGGTGCAGAAGGGATAGGGCTTTGCAGAACTGAGCATATGTTTATGGATCCAACTCGTGTTCCAATTGTTCAAGAGATGATCCTTGCAGAAACCTTTGATGAGCGTAAAGCTGCACTTGAAAAATTACTGCCGATGCAACAACAAGATTTCGAAGGGATTCTCGAAGCGATGCAAGGGTTCCCTGTTACGATTCGCTTGCTCGACCCACCTCTACATGAATTCCTTCCAGATAAAGAAGAGTTGATTGTCGAGACAACGAAGCTAAAAATTCTCGAACCTAATTCAATAGAGTTAAAAGAGAAAGAACAATTATTAAAAAAGGTCCGCCAGTTAGATGAGTTTAACCCAATGCTAGGTCACCGCGGTTGTCGTCTTGGGATGATTCACCCTGAAATTTATGAAATGCAGGCGAAGGCCATCTTTTACGCTGTGGTTAAATTATCCGAAAAAGGCATTGATGCTAAACCAGAAATCATGATTCCACTTGTTGGTCATGTAAATGAATTAAAAGAAATGCGCCAGCTTGTCGTGAATTCTGCGAATCTGGTAAAGGAAGAAACAGGGAAAGAGTTTGTTTATACAATTGGTACAATGGTTGAAGTTCCACGTGCTGCCTTAACTGCGGATCAAATTGCTGAGGAGGCAGACTTCTTCTCGTTCGGAACGAATGATTTAACGCAAACGACTTTTGGATATAGCCGTGATGATGCGGAAGGAAAATTCCTTCAAGCGTATATTGAAAATAAAGTGTTGCCAGAAAACCCATTTGCGGTCCTTGATCGGGAGGGCGTTGGCAAGCTTGTCGAAACAGGAGTAAAGCTTGGACGTCAAACAAAGCCAGAGCTCAAAACAGGGATTTGCGGGGAGCATGGTGGAGAAAAAAGCTCGATTGAATTCTGTTACCAAGCTGGATTAGATTATGTCAGCTGTTCACCTTACCGAGTGCCAATTGCACGCCTAGCTGCGGCACAGGCAACTATTCGTTTTCGGAAGGAAGCGACTGAAGAGTTATTGGTAAAATAATAGAATTGTAAGAAAGGAAAGGGATAATCTTCTGAATTGGAAGATTATCCCTTTTAGTGCAAGGAAACAAATGATAATAAACTAAGGGAGGAAGTCCTAATTAAAAGTGTTCCCATTCCAAAGGAAGTATCAGTATCAGACATATGTTTCACGAAGGTGACATGCGAGCTGAACTTTTAACATCGCTTCAGAATCATTAAGGGAAACATCTAAAATCTCTTCTATTTTTTTAATTCTTTGATAGAGTGTGTTGATATGGATATGCAGTTCCTCAGCAGTCTTGGTTGCCGATCGATTGCTTCGAATGTAGGTTATAAGCGTTTTCTCAAGTTCAACGTTTTGTAACTTTGGTGTATTTATCGGGGAGAATATTTCTTCTACAAACTGACTTAACTCATCTTGTGAATGATTAATAAATAAGCGGTTAATGCCTATTTCAGCATAGTCAATCACTCCAGGTGTTCCACAGGAGAAGAGATAGCTCAACGCCTTTGTCGCCTCATTATGTGTTTTGTTAATTGAATCGATACCCTTATAAATTCGGCCAACTCCTGCATATAAATGGATTCTTTCACTCTCCTGCCAATCATTAATAATGGCTTCTAACTGATCAATTATTAATGGCTTGTTACTAGGTGAATCAATTGCAATTAATAATGTCACCTTATTGTGATTTCCAAATAGTAATTTCCTTACATCAGATAGCTTTTGTTTAACTGTCCACACAAAGTGATGAACTTTCGTTTCGAGAACTTGTAAATCATGAAATTTCGAAAACTCAATGATAACTGTGAAAAGATGTTTATCAAGATCAATTCCAAAGTCGAGTCCTTGCTTATGAAGAACTAAAGGATCGTCATTGTTTAAGAGATCATAATAATAATCATGCGTTTTTTTATAGAAAACCTCTGTTACGGAATGCCTCTTGGCTAATTCCAATGCAAGGAAGACACCGCCTCGTTCAATAATCATGTGATCAAGTTGTTTTAAGGGGAAAGCGCCTGTTACAACTAAACAAGCTGAACAAGCATTTCCTACAAATATAGGATAAAGATAAAAAGTTTTATCCTCAACGTCGCTTAGATCAACATAGATGGGCTGGTTTCGTTCATTGAGTAACTTAGACAGTTCATCAAATGTGAAATATCGTTTTTCTCTTTTGGGATAATATTCCTCTTCAAGAAAATCAACAAACACAACAGAAGGCTTTATCATTCGGTTTAATTCCTTTGTAATAATTCCAACGCCTTTGTTTTGCAGAGAAAGTTTGGTTAGGGTAGAGTGAACTTCATTCCGAGTAACAAGTACTTGGTTTTTTCTTGTTATTTCGGTAAAGAGCCGTGCATTTTCAATTGCAATTGCAATTTGTGCAGATAACCCCTCTAATAATTTCAAATCCCATTCCGTAAGTTTTCGAGCCTGTTCATCTTGGTGAATACTCAATACGCCTCTAATTTCATTATGAAACTTAATTGGCACTATAACAGCTGCCTTTACTCGACCATTATGAAAAGCGGCGGTTAATAATTCTAAATTTCTTTTACTTGTTCCTCTCATAGCCTCATTTGCTTTCCGAAAAGAATGATAAATTCTTGGTTTCCCATCTCGAAAGGTTTTTCCTGTCACGGATTCTCCTATTTTATATTTAACAAGGGTAATTTCCCTTTTCCAACCACGATAAGCCTTACATACCAAGCGATCAAGTGCAGGGTCGTATACCCAAAATGCTGTAGTATTCGCACCGGGAATAACAACTGCAACATTATCTAGAATTTTTGCCAGTAGATCATCTAAATCTAATGAAGAAGTGATATTTTGGGTTCCTTCTATTAATTTTTCTAATTCTAGGTTTTTGCTATTCAAAATCGCCTTTGTATAGAGAGGGTACAAAAGGTGATAAAGGATGTCTACTTTATTTTGAGCAAAGCTGGGAATACCTTCAGGATAGATAACTAGTGCTTGATATCCCTGAGGAAAAGTGAAGGTTAGTACAGATTGATCTTTGTATGTGGTAAGTGGAGTTTCATAATTAGATGGCGAAGTGACATCAATAGTAGACAAACCTTTAGCGTCAATTAATTCCCAATTTTGATGTAACGGTTGATAAAGCCAAATTTGATATCTTGACAAAGATAACTGTTTGGTAAGAAATGAATGGACAAGGGTCTCGTTAAACACATTAATTACCTCCATGTAAAAAACTACATAAGAACAGTGAGAATAATAGAGGAACCTACATTGTCTTCATTTTACAACTCCACTATACTTTCTGTAAATACTAAATATTCAGAAACTATAATTGTAACCGCTTACTATTATATTTAAAAAGGGGAGAAGTCTATGAATCAACTAATTGCTTCAATGGCAGGTAATGTTTATAAGGTCCTTGTTAAAGAAGGAGACATTGTAAGTGAAGGTGTAGATGTCGTAATTCTTGAGTCAATGAAAATGGAAATTCCAATTAGTGCTGAATCAGAGATAACAGTAAAAGCAGTAATGGTTGCAGAAGGAGATTTCGTTAATGAAGGGGATGTGATTCTTGAAGTTGAATAAAGACAATCGTCCGCTCCATGAGTATTTAAGAGAATATGCAAGAATGAGTCCTAATAAAACTGCCATTGTTTTTTATGGGAAAGAGGTTACTTATCGAGAGTTAGATGAGTTATCTGATCGTTTTGCCCAATTTCTCTATTCGCAAGGGATTCGTAAAGGTGACAAAGTAGCATTGTTCTTACCTAATTGTCCTCAATATATTATCTGTCATTTTGGTATACAAAAAATTGGGGCAATTGTTGGACCATGTAATCCAATGTTAAAAGAATGGGAACTACAGTATGAGGTAAATGATTTAGGAGCAAAAGCGATAATCTACTTAGATCATTTACATAGCATTGTAGAAACCGTTCTGCCGAGAACCAATCTAGAGTTAGTCATTTCAACTAGCTATGATGATTTTCTTCCGGAAATACCAATCCCCAGTTTCCCAGAAGAGAGAAACTCAAAAAATGACCTACCTATAGCACAGAATCTTTCCCGCATACTAGAAGTAAGTCCACCTACATGTCCAAACATCGATATTGATGCAGCCGAGGATGTTGCCCTGATTGTCTATACATCAGGTTCAACGGGTTTACCGAAAGGTGCGATGTTAACCTACAAAAATGCTTTATATAAAACACGTTGTGTAGCTGAGTTAAGAGGCTATTCCAATACCGATGTTTCGCTTTCAGTTATGCCTATTTGCCATATTGCTGGAATGCTAGGAATGAATGTAAGCATTTATTCTGGCGGGACAATCGTCCTGCTTAATCGCTTCTCGCCTGAGGCGACAATGGAGGTAATTGAGCGTCATCGTGTTACCGTTGCTCAAACTGTAGTCCCGATGAATATAGCAATCATGAATCATCCAACTGCCACAGCGGTCAATTTCAGTTCCCTTAGAATGAATTCTTGTACGAGCTTTGGGGTTCAATTAACAGAGGAAATATCCGCAAAGTGGAAGGAACTAACGGGTGTAGGATTGTTTGAATCCGCCTATGGTTTAAGCGAAACACATACTGCAGATACAATGATGAATCCTGAAGATGTGAAATTTGGTACTACGGGTAAACCAATGCCTGGTACGGAAATTAGGATTGTTTCATTAGAGGAGCCTCGGCTTGAATGTGCAGTCGGTGAAGAAGGGGAAATAATTGTTCGTGGACCAGGTGTATTTAAAGGATATTTAAATAAACCAGAAGCAACTGCTCAAACTTTACGTGATGGGTGGGTGTATACAGGAGATATTGGCAAGATAGATGATGAAGGATACCTTTATTTTATTGGTCGTGTAAAAGAAATGATTAAGTGTTCAGGGTACAGTGTTTTTCCGGAGGATGTTGAAATTATGCTGAATCGACATCCTGCAGTAGTCGAATCCGCGGTGATAGGGGTTTCTGACCCTGTTAGAGGAGAATCAGTTAAAGCATATGTAGTAATAAAGCCTGAATTTGTGAACAATTTTAGCCCGGAAGAGTTAATCCGATGGAGTAAGGAAAAGATGGCTGCTTATAAGTATCCAAGATTCGTTGAATTTAGAGATACACTACCTAAAACGGGTACTGGAAAGCTATTACGCCGCAAATTGAAGGATGGAGAAAAAATTCATTGAAATTAGAGGAGGCAATTTATGAAAAAGGTTAGGAAGATCGTTAGTCTTGTCCTGTTAGGCACGTTGTTGTTTATTGCTGGTTGTTCAGGAAATAGCTCTACTTCTAGTAATAATCAATCATCCGGGACAAAGGATGGTTCAAGTTCTACTGAAACTAGTGAACCAAAAAAAGGTGGAAGTATAGCAGTAGCTTACGACTCCGATGTTAGTAATTATGACCCAATTCTAGGAAACTCGGGAAATGATCATTCACTACTCTATCCTGTCTATGACACTCTTGTAAATTATAACAATGAATTAGAACCTGAGGCTGGTCTTGCTGAGTCTTGGGAAACCCCGGACGAAAAGACGATTGTACTTCATTTGCGAGAAGGAGTCACGTTCCATGACGGTACTCCATTTGACGCAGAAGCAGTGAAATTTAACCTAGATCGTGTCAGGTCAGAGGAATCAAATATATCGGATTTATCAAGTGTTGACTCAGTTGAGGTTGTCGATCCCCATACTGTAAAATTACATCTTAAACAGCCAGATTCTTCTATTATATTAGCTTTATCTGATCGTTCGGGGATGATGGTTTCTCCTAGCGCTGTAGAAAAATTTGGAGCCGATTATGGCCAAAATCCTGTAGGAGCTGGTCCATTCAAAATGGTTAATTGGGTCCGTAATGGTGAAATACAATTAGAAGCTTACGAGAATTATTGGCAAGAAGGTCTTCCATACCTCGATTCCATTAATGTAAAAATTATGCCGGATGAAAATACCCGTTTAAACGCTCTAAAATCAGGTCAGGTGCAATTCTATTGGAATGTTTCTCCGGACAATTCTCAAGTATTAAAGAATGACCAATCCATCGCTCTGGACACCAAAATGAAAGTTGCATTCTATAACATTTACTTGAATACAACGATGGCACCATTCGATAAAAAAGAAGTCCGCCAGGCGTTTCAGCATGCTATTAATCGAGAAAGTATTGTGGAAGCGTTAACATTTAGGGAGGGTGAAGCAGCGTATCAGGCGTTTCCAAAGGATTATTGGGCTTCAAACCCAGAACTAACGATTCCGTATGACCCAGAAAAGTCTAAGGAACTATTAAAAGCGGCAGGAGTAGAAAATGTGAGTTTTGATATGTTTGTACCTTCAGCTCCATTTTATATGCGTATAGGTGAGGCTATTAAAGGCCAAGTAAAAGAAGCAGGTTTTGATATTAACATTGAACCGATGGAGTTAACGAAAGGGGTTGCCCTTTACTTCAATGAAAAGCAAATCCCAGCCAATTTAACAGCATGGACAGGGCGACCTGATCCACAGCAAACAGTTAATTTACTACTGAGCGGGGATGGTTTCTATAATGCAGGCGGGCAAACAACAGATGAAATTGAAGATCTAATCACTAAGGCAGCATCTTCTTATGATCAACAAGAACGTGCTGAGCTTTACGGTAAGATCAATGAGTTAACCATCATCGATGAGGCCATTACGGTTCCAATTATGTTTACCCCTTCAACAGCTGCGATGACACCTAATGTAAAAGGGTTCAGTGGGACTTTGTTAGGGAAACCAAAGTTTTCATTCTTATGGTTAGAAGAATAAAGACGAAGGAAAGGGAGGACACCGATGTTTATTAAATTTTTATTTAGGCGTTTATTGTATGTGATTCCAATGTTAATCGTGACAACTCTGGTAGTCTTTTCCCTTATTTTACTCATTCCAGGTGATCCTGCTCTGGCACTTCTAGGGGATAACGCAACAGATGAAAAACTGGCTCAGTTGAGAACTCAACTGGGCTTGGATCAACCTGTGCTTGTTCAATATTGGAACTGGCTAATGAGTGCCGTGCAGGGGGATTTAGGAAGATCGCTTTTTACCGGTGAATATGTTAGTGAAGCAGTGATATCAAGACTTGGTGTAACTTTTCAAGTAGTTATTACAGCAATGATTTTCTCGTTTATCTTAGGGATGTTTTTTGCGATTACCTCAATTCTAAAACCAAATAGCTGGATGGATTATGTGGCCAGATTTTTTGGGACGTTAGGAACGGCAATCCCTAACTTTTGGTTAGCAATGTTATTAGTAGTTTTATTCAGTGTAAACCTAGGTTGGTTACCAGCTACAGGGTTTACGAGTGTAATGGAACATCCGATTGGGTTCTTAAAGAGTGTGCTTTTACCAGCATTCTGTCTAGGTGCTTTTGGAGCCGCGCAAATTACTCGCCAGTTACGTTCGTCGTTAATCGAGGTTCTAGATTCTGATTATATCCGAACGGCCTATTCAAAAGGACTCTTATTATGGCCGGTTATTTGGAAACATGGAATGAGGAATGCACTTCTTCCAGTCGTGACGACTGTCGGTTTAATGTTTGGCAATATGTTAGGGGCGACTGTAGTGATAGAGAGTGTGTTCGCGATTCCTGGAATGGGTCAACTTGCTGTTAATTCTATTCTTCAGCGTGACTTTCCCATGCTACAAGGTGTTGTGTTAGTGATGGTGGTCTTGGTTTTGATTATCAATTTTATTACTGATGTTCTATATGGGGTTTTAGACCCTAGAATCGAGCTTGACTAACAAACAGGAGGGGAATCGATGCAAATACGAATCATCGGTCAACGTTTATTACAAGAACGGTTGGCATTTATCAGTTTGGTTTATCTTGTATTCTTAGTGATTTTATCGATTGTGGCTCCTTTTATTGTTCCTTATGACCCTGAAGCGCAAGATTTAACAAAAATAATGATGGCGCCAAATGGTGCACACTGGTTTGGAACGGATGAACTAGGACGTGACATTTTTACTCGTTTGCTGCTTGGCGCACAGGCTGCCATTCAGGCGGGGGCAATTGCTATTATGATTCCCTTGGCGGTTGGAGTACCATTAGGAATTATCTCAGGGTATTTAGGTGGAGTCGTCGATGATATTTTTATGAGAATTGTGGACGCAATTTTATCGTTCCCAGCAATACTTTTGGCTTTGGGGATTACTGGAGCATTGGGAGTGAGTTTGTGGAATGCCATGATTGCGATTGGTATTATCTTTACTCCTCAATTTGCTCGTTTAGCAAGAGGGCAAGCACTTCAGGTTAGAAGAGAACCATATGTGGAGGCAGCAAAAATTTCCGGTGCAGGTCCCATGTGGATCATGTTCCGTCATATTTTACCGAATATTTTGTCGCCAATAATTGTTCAGGCTTCATTTAGTTTCAGCTTAGCCATTTTAGTAGAAGCCTCCTTAAGTTTTCTAGGCATGGGTGCGCAATCTCCACAAATTAGTTGGGGTGGGATGCTTCATCAGGCATATAGCATGATTTTCGTGAACCCAATGATGATGGTCTTTCCTGGATTTGCAATATTAATTTCTGTTTTAGCGGGGAACTTTCTGGGGGATGGACTGCGAGTAGCTGTTGATCCAAAGATAAAACGTACGTAAGGGGGGAATTTAATGAGTGCAGCAGATAAGCTGTTAGAGGTTCGGAATCTTAAAGCTCATTTTCCAACATCCAGGGGGAAAGTGAATGCAATCAACCATGTTTCATTTTCCATAAATAAAGGGGAAATCGTGGCTTTAGTCGGTGAGTCTGGGAGTGGGAAAAGTGTGACGGCTCTTTCCATTATGGGATTAAATGCACCCACCATTAAATATGAGAAAGAAAGTGTGATTTCTTTTAAGGGAAGCAACTTATTAGAAATGAAAAAAAAGCAAATGAAGAAGATACGAGGAAATGAGATATCGATGATTTTTCAAGATCCTTTGTCTTCTCTAAATCCTCTTCACCCTATTGGGAGGCAGATTGCTGAACCCATCCAACTTCATCAAGGAATTAGCTATAAAGAAGCTCAGCACACAGTCATTCAATTGTTAAATAAGGTGGGGATTCCTGATCCAGAAAGCAGGCTTCACGATTACCCCCATCAGCTATCAGGAGGGATGCGGCAGAGAATCATGATTGCGATGGCTCTTGCTTGTAACCCATCCTTGCTGATTGCCGATGAACCGACAACTGCACTTGATGTAACAATCCAAGCTCAAATTTTAAATGTTATGAGGGGGCTGCAGAAGGAAACTGGAGTTTCTATTCTACTTATCACACATGATTTAGGAGTTGTCGCGGAAACGGCTGATCGCGTGCTTGTCATGTATTGTGGTGAGATTGTGGAAGAAGGGGACGTTTACTCTATTTTCCAAAACCCTCAACACCCTTATACGAAAGGACTGTTGGCAAGTGTTCCAAAGCTAAGAGGAGATTCTGAGAAACGGTTAAACGCAATCCCAGGTGCTGTGCCCAATCCACTGGAGCTTCCAAAAGGATGTAATTTTTACGAACGCTGTAGCTTTGCGACAGCTGAATGCCGAGTCCACTCTCCTAGCTTAACTGAGGGGATTGATAACCATAAAGTGGCATGCTTTAATCCATTAAAAGAACAATCTGAAGAGGTGAGCCATTATGCCTGAGCCATTGGTGTCGATACAAAATTTAAAAAAACACTATCCTATAGGGAAAAGTTTATTTGGCAGCACAACTAAATGGCTGAAAGCTGTAGATGGTATTAGCCTAGAAGTAGGAAAAGGAGAAACCCTGGGCTTGGTAGGTGAATCAGGCTGTGGAAAATCAACCTTAGGGCGAATGGTTGTAGGGTTGCTTGAACCTACCGAAGGGGAAGTGTACTTCGAGGGGAGACCTTTATTAGAAAAGGGACGTAATAAACGTGATCTTGGCCAAAAAATCCAAATGGTCTTTCAAGATCCTTATGCATCGCTCAATCCACGCATGAGTGTTGCAAATATTATTGGGGAACCACTCCAGCTCCACCGCGTGGGGACACAAAGTGAAAGACGAAAAAGAGTAGATGAATTGTTAGAAAGAGTGGGGCTAACCTCTGCGCACGGCACCCGTTATCCAGAAGAGTTTTCTGGGGGACAACGGCAAAGAATTGGCATTGCTAGGGCATTAGCGTTAAATCCTAAGTTAATTGTTTGTGATGAACCTGTTTCTGCACTAGATGTTTCCATTCAAGCACAAATTCTTAATCTATTAAAAGATATCCAAGAAGAAAGTGGTCTCTCTTATATCTTTATTGCACATGGACTTCAGGCAGTAAAGCATATCAGTGATCGGATTGTGGTTATGTACTTAGGAAAGGTCATGGAAATCTCTGGAACGGATCAGCTTTTTGAACGTCCGCTCCACCCTTATACAAAGGCATTGATTTCAGCCGTTCCAGAGCCTGATCCAACGATACGAGACAGGGAGAGAATTATTCTGGAGGGTGACTTGCCTAGTCCGGCAAATCCACCAGTCGGGTGTCGCTTTCATACTCGTTGTCCGATAGCTACAGAACGATGTAAACAGGAAGATCCTCCGTTGGAAGAGGTCTCTAAAGGAAGATGGGCTGCTTGTTTCTACCATAGTTAGATAGAAATTGATTTCTAGAGGAGGAAATGTTAATGAGTTGGGAACCGGAAATTAAAGAGCTTCGCTATCGAGAGGAATTAGCCCGAAAAATGGGTGGAGAAGAGAGAGTTAATAAGCATAAATCATTTGGAAAGCTTACGGTGAGAGAAAGAATTGATAGTTTACTAGATGATGGGACTTTCCATGAAACAGGGGCAATTGCAGGCAAGGGAAAATATGATGAAAATGGGCAGCTGATTGATTTTACACCTGCTAATTTTATCCTCGGAACTGGGCGAGTAAACCGAAGAAAAGTGGTTGTAGGCGGAGATGATTTTACAGTCCGTGGTGGAGCTGCAGATGGTGCGATTCATGGAAAGCAGGTATACGCAGAACGATTAGCACATGATCTTCAAATTCCTATCGTTCGGTTAGTAGATGGAACCGGTGGTGGCGGCAGTGTTAAAACCCTTGATTCTAGTGGTCATACCTATGTCCCTGTTAATCCAGCCTGGGATTTGGTGGTTTCAAATATGGAAAGGGTTCCGGTTGTCGCTGCCTGTTTGGGTTCTGTTGCTGGCCTGGGAGCTGCGAGGGTAGCGGCTTCTCACTTTTCAGTGATGGTCGAAGATACGTCTCAATTGTTTGTAGCCGGGCCACCAGTAGTGAAATTTGGTATGGGTCAGGATTTAACGAAAGAAGAATTAGGGGGCATTCAGGTCCATAAATCAAGTGGGGCAGTCGACAATATTGCTCAGTCTGAAGAAGATGCTTTTGCGCAAATTCGCTCTTTTTTATCGTATCTCCCATCTAGTGTCTGGCAGCTACCACCTGTAGCTGAAGCTGAAGATGACACAGCTAGACGTGAAGAAAAGTTAATTTCTTTTATCCCTAAAAATAGACGGTCTCCTTATAAAATCCGTGAGTTATTGCCGTTAATATTCGACCAAGACTCAATTTTTGAAATGGGTCGTTATTATGGAGGCGGGACGGTCACATGCTTTGCTCGATTAGATGGTCATCCAGTTGGAGTTTTGGCGCCTGATCCTTTTGTAAACGGTGGGGGCTTAACCTCTGAAAGCTCAGAAAAGTTGGAGCGATTTGTGGATCTCTGTCAGACATTCCATCTTCCGATTGTTAACCTTGTGGACCAACCGGGTATGGTAATTGGGTTGCCATCCGAGAAGAAAGGCACGATACGAAAAGGAGTTCGAGCAATTTCTGCGGTATATCAGGCAAAGGTACCTATGGTTGAAATTATAATGCGGAGAGTATTCGGTGTTGGTGGTGCTGGAATGTCAAATGGTCATGGATTGAACCAACGGTATGCATGGCCATCTGGAGATTGGGGCTCTCTTCCAGTGGAGGGTGGAGTTCATGTTGCCTACCGAAGAGAGCTTGAAGCGAGTGAAAACCCAGAGGAACTTTTAAATGAATTACTTGAACGTATGGAGTCCATTCGCTCGCCGTTTCGTACAGCGGAAGCGTTTGGAGTGGAGGAGATTATTGATCCTAGAGAAACGCGTCCTCTATTATGTGAATGGGTAAAGGATGCCTATGAACTCCTTCCCCAGCAGTTGGGACCTTCTCATCATGGAATGAGACCATAGTTTACTAGTGTGATAAAAATTCATTTTAATCGAGGGAGGGTAAAGATTGTCACAAATCGACTTAATCAGTGAAATGGCTGTTAAAGAAGAAGTGGTTGCTAAATGTGTGGAGCACTGGGCAGAGGTGTCAGGTGAGAAAACCTTTTTATTTTATGGTGAAAATAATAAAAAGCTAACGTATCAGCAGTTTAACCAATTGGCCAATAGTATTGCTCACTCTCTTCGGGCAAGAGGAATCAATAAAGGAGACCGTGTCTCAGTTTTTCTGAAAAATCCTTATATTACCACGATTGTGATGTTTGCCATCTGGAAGTGTGGAGGAGTTTTTAGCCCTATAAATTTTAATTATCGTGGAAAGTTACTAAGCTATCAAATAAATGACACCGAACCGAAAATGCTTTTTACTGAAAGAAGCATGGTTCCTATTTTGAATGAAATAGCAGATGAAATAGAAGGGATGTATGCTGTAGTATATAGCCCCCAAGAGGGTGATCATGATTATATAGCAGAAATATCTGAAATTACTCTTGATCAACGTGTGATTGAAACCCCTTATGAAAGGCTTTTGCAAGGGGAAACTAGCAATCTAGATGTGGAATTAAATTACTGGGATACTGCAAATATTATTTATACATCGGGAACAACTGGGCCTGCTAAGGGAGTTGTTCAATCGCATCGTTGGATAAATGGGTATACATTAAGGATGCGTTTATGTATGACATCTGAGGATGTTGTGTATAATGACCTCCCGCTTTACCATGTTGGTGGTGCATTTGCAAACATTGCGAGGGCGGCCTATTTAGGTTGCACTGTTGCCTTGTGGGATAAGTTTAGCCCACATCAGTTTTGGCAAAGGATTGAAACTTCAGGTGCGAGTGCGGCAATCTTGCTTGATGTGATGATCCCCTGGCTGATGAATGCTGAACCAACGAGTCAGGATAAAAATAACACTCTAAATAAAGTTCATATGCAGCCTTTACCAAAATATCATCATGAAGTAGCAAAACGATTCGGAATCAATATTGTTTCAGCTGGATTTGGTCAGACTGAATCGGGAAATCCACTTGCAGGCATGATTTTTGAGCTTGAGGAGGGACAAGGGACCCCAAAACACCTCTATAAAGGACTATCTAGGGGAGAGATTCTGGAGAAGTGTGAGAAATTTGGAATCCCTGTGATTGATGGAAAACAGGAATTAAAGAAGGGATTTATGGGCAAGCCTACGATGTATTTTGATGTTGCAGTGCTTGATGAAAATGATTTAGAAGTTCCAGTTGGTCAAGTCGGACAAATTGCATTCCGTCCAAAACTGCCTCACTTGATTTTGAATGAGTATTTCAATAAACCAGCGTCTACAACAAAAGCGTTTAAGAACCTCTGGTTCCATTCTGGAGATGCCGGTTATCTTGGAGAAGATGGTTATTATTATTTTGTTGACCGCATGGGAGGAGTAATTCGTTGCCGTGGGGAGAAAATTTCATCTTATCAGTTAGAAGATATCATTACTGGGCATCCAGAAATTGATTTTTGTGCCGCCTTTCCTGTACCGGCTGAAGTTGGTGATGAAGATGATGTAGCTGTGTTTGTCGTGAAAAAGGCTGACACAAAAATAGATGAGGAAGATTTGAGAGAGTGGGCAAAAAGTCAAATGCCAAAATACATGTGGCCAAAGTACATTCGCTTTACTTTAGAACTTCCCCGTACTCCTACGAATAAAATTGAGAAATATAAATTGAGAGAAGAATTAATTCAAGAACTTAAGGTAGAACATGTTAAATAATTGAGTTTAGCTACCTTTAGCAGTATCCTTGTATAAAGGCCCCGTTAATGGGGCCTTTTAATATTCTTATGTGATCTTTTTAATCTAAATGAGAAATGAATTATTCAGTAGTACGAATGTATTCTTCATTCAAAACCGAAAACATGTTGATGTCTTGGTAATCTCCTTTAATAAACATACTTTTCCTCAGGGTCCCCTCGTATGTCATGCCAATTTTATTTAGCACTTTTTGTGATCCGATGTTTTCTTTAAAGGTCCTTGCTTGTATTCGTGTTAAGTTTAAGCTCTTAAATCCAAATTTGATTACTTCTTTCGCTGCTTCTGTCATGATTCCATCTCCCCAGTAATCTTCAGAAAGAACATAAGCAATTTCAGCTTTATTATGAGCTGTTTCAAAGGTGACAAACTCAATGGTACCGATTAATTTAGATGTTTCTTTTAACTGTATTCCCCATAAAAGTTTTTTGTTGATTTGATATTGCTCTAATAGATAATCAATGAATTTTCGCGTATCTTCTAGATTCTTGTGAGTAGGAAAAGGAATGTATTTTGTTACTTCTTTAGAGGACGTAAAGGAATGCATATCCTCTAGATCTTTAAACGTCACTTTCCGCATCAGTAGGCGAGAAGTCTCTAATCGGGGATGATGTAAGCATGCCTCGTTTATATCCAATAAAGTTCACCCTTTAAGATAACCATATGGCTATGAATTAAAAACCTCGTTATTTTCATCATTTCTTATGGCTAATATATCTCTTATTATATTGTACTAGAAAAGGAAAATGCCAATGGGTGTGACTAATGATTATTTGTATGTGTCAAAAATGTTTAATGAAGCTAACAGATTTTGTTGCTTAAAAAGATTAAAGACCCTAGTTCTTTCTGATTTTAAAAAGAATGGCTGTTTTCGTATAGAGTAAAGGGGTATATATTTTTTTTTGATGTAAGGAGGCGATTAAATATGTGGAAGGAAAGGATAAGAAGTGACCTAAAACTCTAAGGTCTAATGATTTCCTAATACTGCTTCTTCGAACAAGGAAAATTGACATAAAAGATTGCAACGAAATTTAAACCTATTAGTGCCGTTACCCCTTCATAGATAAGAGCTTAGGATAATATACTATTTATTCCGATAATAAAATCCCTCAAACTATCTACCTCCCAAAATAACGATTATTAGATTGGTAAAACAACAATCTTCCAGAAAACAGCCTTAAGAAAAGATACGTCGGGTAGATTCCCCGTTAATTAGTCCCTTTCTGATTAATTGTAAAGTTTTTATAAAATAGGAAAAAGAGGGATGTTTTTTATGGTATAGTGATATTTATGTGAATAATACCCAGTAATTTGGAAGGATATGAAAGTAAACCTTAGATAGATAATCTATTAGTTGAAGGTATACTACTATTTTCATAGAGTTTCTAACGAAAGATTTTAAAAATATGAAACTCTTTTTTCTACTATTCGTATTATTTACAGTATAAAGATAAAAAGGGGATGACTAGCATTGTCAGAAGAAACGATTGCAAGAAAACCATCAATATTTGGGATCATTTGGAGCCCAACAGAACAATTTGAACGGATTAAAGAAAGACCCAAGATTTGGGCTCCACTCGGAATCGTTACATTATTATTTATCGTAGGAATGTATTTAACTTCTCTAGGACTAGAAATAGAGCTTGAAGGGATACCTGAAGCGGACTTGGCCCTTGCTAAGGCTGCGGGCACGTTTAC
The DNA here is from genome assembly GCF_019749255.1 of Mesobacillus maritimus. Classification (GTDB taxonomy): domain Bacteria; phylum Bacillota; class Bacilli; order Bacillales; family Cytobacillaceae; genus Mesobacillus_B; species Mesobacillus_B maritimus_A. The sequence goes on from NZ_JACWFH010000008.1 coordinate 642,449, forward strand.
GTTAATCCTAGTGGGAATTATTTCCCCGATTTTTGGAGCGTTCATTTCGACATTAATTTATTTGTTAATTTCGAAGATTCCTGGCTCAGGTGTTACCTTTAAGAAATTATTTTCAATGAATACTCATTTGATGATGATTTCAGCGTTAAGTGTTTTGGTTAACGGGGTTGGAATAGCTTTGTTTGGAGGAAATGCAGAAATACAGTTTACTAGCCTTGGTTCACTTATTGAGGTTGAAGGTGCATTAGCTGGATTATTCAATAGTATTGAAGTATTTCAGATTTGGGGTGTGATCCTTACTGCTATCGGTCTTCACAAAGTGGCTGATTTCTCAAAAGGATTGGCTTGGACAGTTTCAATTGCATTTTATGTGATTAGTGTGATTACTGCGATGGTAGGAGCGGCTGCTAGCGGAATGGTGGGTCTATAACCCAATGGAGAAAAAGAAAAAAATAGGGATTGCTATAGGGGTAGGAGTCCTAATTGTAGGATTATTTGGGATTAATATATGGAAGAAAGCTGCGTCAGAGAATGTCACTGCAGAAGTCACTAATATAATAGAAGAAACAGTTTCCGAGAAAGTGATGACACCAGGTACATTAAAACTAGCAAATGAACAAACCGTTTATTTTGCACCGGAAAATGGAGAAATATCAGAAGTTCTTGTTGAAGAAGGCGAGGACGTGAAAAAAGGTACGCCTCTCCTTCGTTATGAGAATAAACAGCTGGAGCTTGAAAAAAAGCAAAATGAACTACAATTACAATCCAGTCAATTGCAGTTAAACAATCTCCGTGACCAGCATAAAGAATTAGATGAGAAATTAGAAAAAGACTCAAAAAATGAAATGCTGCAGTCAGAACATGACCAAGTATGGTTACAACAGCAGCAAACCAATCTTGAAATTGAACAGCTTCAATTACAAAAACAGTCTATCGAGCAGCAGATTGCAGAGCTTGAAGTGAAAAGTGAATTGGACGGGAAAGTTGTATCTGTGAATGATGTAGCAGGTGCTAGCTCCAATCAACTAGAGCCACAACCACTTATTCAAATTGGAACATTAGAGCAATTGATGGTAGAAGGAATCATTTCTGAGTATGATACTCTAAAAGTCAAGCAAGGTCAGAGCGTGGTGCTATCCTCTGATGTCTTGCCTGGGGAATCCTGGAAAGGGAAGGTCAGCTTTGTTGGGTATTTACCAGAGGAGGCTAATTCTTTAGGTGGGGAAACGGGGGTCCAATATCGGATTGAAGTGAATGTTGAGGATAAAAACATTCTTTTAAAACCTGGTTTCCAAATGGTTATGGAAATCCTTACCGAGGAACGAAAGACTAAAACTCTTCCATTAAGTGCTGTCAAGCAAGAAGGTGACACTAGTTACGTGTTTACCGTGGTTGACGGTAAGACTGAAAAAAAAGAAGTTTCAGTTGGATTGGTTTCAAATGAAAGCATTGAAATCACTGATGGTCTTTCGGAGGAAGACGAAGTGTTGCTTGACCCATCTGATGACGTGTCAGCTGGGATGGATGTGACTGTGAAATGATCCGTTTACAATCGGTTGTCAAAAGCTACTCGATTGGAAAAGAGCAAGTGGACGTGCTGAAAGGAATTGACTTACATATTAAAGAGGGAGAATTCACGGCAATCATGGGGCCATCAGGGTCTGGCAAATCAACGCTTATGAACATCGTTGGTTGTCTTGATCGACCGTCAAGTGGTGACTATTATTTAAATGACCATTTGGTATCCCAATATGATGAAAAGGAACTTGCACAGGTTAGAAACCGATCTATTGGGTTTGTGTTTCAACAATTTCAACTCTTGCCTAGGTTAAATGCGTTAAAAAATGTAGAGCTTCCGATGATTTATGCAGGGGTGAAGAAGAAAGAACGTGAAGAGCGAGCATCAGAGGCTCTCCATAAAGTGGGGCTTAGTGATCGGATGGGGCATCTGCCGAACGAATTATCTGGTGGACAAAAACAGCGAGTTGCAATTGCTAGAGCGATTGTCAACAACCCAGACTTAATTTTAGCAGATGAGCCTACTGGAGCACTTGATTCAAAGACGAGTGTGCAAATTATGGAGTTATTCACGATGCTCAATCAAGAAGGAACAACGATTATCCTTGTAACCCACGAGAGTGAAGTCGCAGAATATGCCCGGCGCACCGTATTTGTTCGTGACGGGATGGTCATGCAAAACGAAACTACAGTCAAAGGAGGGGAAAGTCTTTGAGTGTAGCTGAAAATATGAAAATGGCGCTTTCCTCTCTTTTGGCTCATAAATTACGTTCAATCCTCACAATGATTGGGATTATCATTGGAGTTGGATCAGTCATTACGGTGGTTGCTATTGGTCAAGGTGGAGAAGCGATGTTAAAATCGCAAATAGTTGGTGCAGGAAATACGATCGAATTATTTTATATGCCCTCTGATGAAGAATTGATTGCCAATCCGAATGCAATGATGATGGCACCTTTTACACAGGAAGATCTAAAGGCAGTGGAGAAAATACCTGAGGTGACAAAGGTGGTCGCAACTAGTTCTGAGTATGGAAATGTCCGTGTACGAGAGGACACACTAGAGGCTTCAATTACCGGAATTAATCAAGCGTATCTAGATGTGAACGGACTGAAAGTGGATACAGGAAGAAACCTGTTGGCTGCTGATTTTCTTGGGGGACGTCGCGTCGCGGTTGTCAGCTCTTCCTTTCGTGAGGAACTGTTTGAGGGAGAGGACCCTCTAGGTAAAGTAATTTTTGTTCGTTCCCAGCCGGTTGAAATAGTTGGCGTGCTAGAACAGCCGACAGGTTTATTTTCATTTGGTGCAAATGAAGTATACCTTCCTTGGAATACTTGGCGAACGATATACGCTTCCAATGAGTTAAGTCAGGTGACGCTGCAAACAGAAAATGCGGAGGATTTACAGGAAGCAGGACAGAAGGCTGCAGATCTATTAAATCGGATGCATAACACAGAAGAAGCCTACCAGGTTATTAATATGGAAGAAATTGCTGCCGGGGTAGGTCAGGTCACGAGAATCATGACAATCATCATCAGTAGTATTGCAGGTGTCTCCTTGTTAGTTGGCGGGATTGGTGTAATGAATATTATGCTAGTTTCAGTTACCGAACGAACTAGAGAAATCGGGGTTCGAATGTCGCTTGGTGCGACGAGGGGACAAATATTACTTCAGTTCCTCATTGAAGCCGTTACACTCACCTTAATCGGTGGTGGAATTGGTATTCTGTTAGGATGGGGAACTTCAAGCATTGTTTCGCATTTTGCTGGCTGGCCAGCACTTGTTTCATGGCCGGTTATAGTTGGTGGTTTGTTGTTTTCTATGATTATTGGCGTTATCTTTGGAATTTTACCAGCGAATAAAGCGTCTAAACTTGATCCAATCGCATCTTTACGGTATGAGTAACTAAGTTAATAGAAATCAGTTAGAGATGAATCATCTGCCCTCAATTGGGTGGATGATTTTTTTAAAACGGGGGGAATTTTTCAATAGAACAAATAGTAAAGTTTATTGTAATCCTTGAAGTATTACAATAATCAAACATTCACTCTATTGGGGGGGAAATGATGGATACAATGAATCACAACCAAAAAGCATGGGACAAAAAAGTAGAAAATGGATCTGCATATACTAAAGCAGCAAGTAAGGAGATTATTGAAAAAAGCATGTTAGGAGATTTACAGATAACCGTTACAACAAAAAGGCTGGTTCCAAGAAATTGGTTACCTGCCTCGCTGGATGGATTGAAGGTACTTTGTTTAGCATCTGGGGGTGGTCAACAAGGGCCAATATTGGCAGCAGCAGGTGCAGAGGTAACCGTTTATGACTTGTCGAGAAAGCAGTTAGAGCAAGATGAAATGGTCGCAAAACGAGATGGATTAAAGCTTCGGACAATTCAAGGAAATATGTCAGACCTTCACGCTTTTGAAGATGAAACCTTCGATTTAATTGTCCATCCTGTTTCAAATGTGTTTGTTGAGGATGTACGACCTGTTTGGAAGGAAGCTGCTAGAGTATTAAAAGATAAAGGAGTGATGATCTCTGGATTTACAAATCCGCTACTGTTTATTTTTGATGATGAAGAAGAAAGAAAGGGCAACTTATCCGTAACCCAATCAATTCCATTTTCAACGCTAGATGGTTTATCAGAAGAGGAGATTGTTGAGTATATAACAAAAAATGAAACAATCGAGTTTGGTCATACGCTTGAGGATCAAATTCAAGGACAGATTGATGCTGGTTTTATCATAGCCGGTTTTTACGAGGATGATTTTGGAGGAAATCGAATACTAGATAAATATATTAAGACGTTTGTGGCGACAAGGGCTATAAAGGGGAAGGTTGAGTGAAATAAAACAAAGAAAACCAAAGGAATAATGGTATGAAAAATGGAGGCATCAACTAGAAAAAACTAGATGGTGCCTTTACCCTATTGAAGAGTTTATTCTCGAATGTCAGCGAGTAGGTCTTTTATGAAATAAGCGGGGGTAGCAACTCCGACACGGTTATTTCCTTCAGGTGAAGAGATGGTGGCAAAAAGAACGCCAATTACCCTCCCGTTTTGGTTAAGAACGGGACTACCACTATTTCCTCGGTAAACGGGGGCATCAATCATCATTACTGGAACATCCCAGTCTTTTAATAGAACTTTACCAGCAATGGTACCTTCATTGGCAATTTGCGTAAAAGAAAGCGGATTGCCAATGAAGATAATTTCTTCTCCTATTAATGTTTCCCAGTCTTTCTCATACGAGAGCGGAAGAACAGGAAGATCTGTGGCCTCAATTTTAACAACTGCGAGGTCTAAATCTGGATTCTTTGAAATCACCTCGCCAATATAGGAAACTCCTGTTTGATAATGTACCTTAACGGTATCTGTATGTTCTACAACATGCTCATTTGTAACGATCATTCCATTTGGATCAATCGTAAAACCTGTACCTTTTACCCCATCCCATTCGATTGTGACAACTGACTTCTTAGATGCCTGTACTTCTGGATCTTTCGAAAGTCTCTGTGAAATTTTTAAAAATTCTATCGCAGGTAAATTAAATAAGTTAAAATAAATTTGTAGCCCACTTACGAACATCGCTAAAACAATTAAAGAGCTCACCGTTTTAACGATAAGCTTTTTTCGCTTCTTTTGGCGTTTCTTGTTTTGCTCCCATTCCTCGTCATTTTCTAAAAATGCTTCCCACTCTAATTCTTCATTTATATCAAGATTTTGGTCCTTATTTTTATTGTCCTTTTCCATTCCATTGTAGCCCCCTTAGAAACTGGGTCTTGCTTTGTTAAGTATATCATCTCAAAGGTAAGGGAGAAGCAACTAAGCAACTAAATGATACATAGAAATGATAAAAGAAGAAAAATAGGTATATATCTATTCCTTATCCAAAAATATAAATTACTATCCATCGCAATTTTTTATTAATTTCAACAAATGTGAATAATTCACTCGGAGAAAAGCACGATAAAGAGGTAGCAATTATTATGTTGCTTCTCAGAAGTTACACAGGAAAATGACATTGAATCCTATTTGGGAAGCCGTAATACGGTTGCTATAGGTATACATAATTAAGAAGGAGGAGTTTAAGTGACAAACCGTAATGATAATCGTAACCAGCCACATACCGGAAGTAAGGCGAGCAATACTGAGTTTGGTTCAGAACAAGGGATGAGTAAAAAAGAGAGAAAACGAGCGGCAAGGGAAAATAGAAAGAAATAGCGTAAACTACTCTTAAGACCCTTTTCGCTTACGGAGATAATGTTAAAATTTTAGGGAGATAGGAGCTGTAAAACTAGTTTTTCCTACGTAAAAAGGCTTTAGGATTTAAACGAGAAAACATTCAAAAAAGCCATAACTTTAAATGAACTGTACCCTTTGTCAAGGACATTAAAA
>NZ_JACWFH010000009.1 GCF_019749255.1 Mesobacillus maritimus
TTAGCTCATAAAATAAAACGTTGGCTCATGTACTTCTATTATAGAAGCCATGATAAATATTGTTTGTTGACGCTTGTTTGTTTAGTTTTCAAAGAACAATTTTTTTCAAAACCGTGTCGCCCGAAGCGACTTTATTAATATAACATGTTGTCGTTATCCTGTCAACACCATTCGATCATTTATTTTAAATATCAACAATTAATTTAAAATAATATCACCAGTTGTTAACGGAGATTTTAATATACCATGAGCATAAAATGATTGCAATATAATTTCGCAAGAAATTCACAGTAATTTTCTTTTTTTCAGGAATACTTTTAAAAATACACTCATAGATTATGGACAAGCTACTATATTTGAAAGGGTGTGACCAATCATCGAAACAATTGCACTTTATCTTTCCTTCTTAATGGCCGTTTTATTATTTGTTTTTTCTTATATAGAAGGAATAAAAATAATGAACTCCGAAGGGAAAGTGTCCGGCGGTACTTTTATTTTTACGGTTACGTCTGCTTTTCTATTTTCAGGATTCACTTATACTTTTATGTGAAGCATCCCCTAGTTTAGGGGATGCTTTCTTTAATGAGATTTTAAATTTGTTTTTAGCTTCTTTAGTGAAACTTTCCGTTCGTCATAAATAAAAAGACTTATCCCTAAAAGAACAACTAGACCACCAATTACCTGTGATGGATTTATTGTTTCCCCAATTACATTGTAAGCAAGAACAGTTGCTCCAACAGGTTCAAACAATATTGCCACAGATATCATCGATGTACTAACCCATTTCACAGCCCAGTTTAATAGCGTATGCCCAAGTAGAGTAGGGATAATTGCTAGGAGAAGGAAAAACAACCAATCATTTTTGGGATAAGGGAAAAGATGTTCCCCTGTAACCATTACGTAAAGAAAAAGAACGAATGTACTCATCACATATACAATAAAAGTATATGTGATTAAGGAAACCCTCTTACGGACAGTTTGACCAAACAAAAGATAAAAGGTAATCAAAGCACAGGCTGCCAAAGCAAGAATATCACCGAAAAGCGCTGAGCCGCTAATTTTAAAATCCCCCCAACTAATAATGACGCTCCCAATAACCGCTATCAGACCAGCAAAGATGGCTTTTAACGACAATCGTTCTTTGAAAAAGAAATACGTGCCTACAAATGCAAATATAGGCTGCAAAGTAACCAGCACAGTTGAACTCGCAACAGAAGTGTAGTTAAGGGACTCAAACCAGAGAATAAAGTGGAAGGCTAAAAAAAATCCTGCAACTGCAGAAAGACCCCAATCGCGTTTGCTAATTAGCTTTAGTTCTGCTCTGTATTTAAAAATAAAGATCGGGAGCATCAATAATACAGAGAAAAACAAACGGTAGAATGCGATGACTCCAGCAGGAGCAGATGATATTTTTACAAAAATAGCCGAAGTGGACACAGCTATTATCCCTATCGCTAATACAAGGTAGGGATTAAACCTTGATTTCTCCATTCATGACTCTCTCCTTAAAATGATTATAATAAAAAGTCTAAACGTATTTACATAAGAAACAAGTCTTTTATCCCTTGCATTAGTTTAAGAACTGCTCTTCATGGTAAAACAGCAGTTCCCTATTGGAGGAAATTAACCCGTAAACCTTGAATATGTCAGTATAAGAATAGAACCACATCAAATCTCTTATCCGTATCTCCAAGTTGGGATAAAATATCAGTACCATAAATATGATTAGGTTAGGAGGGAGCATATGATCATCACAAGTTTAATTGATTCCGAAACTTTGATAAGACTTGGTATATCCGCTTTTCTTGGACTTGTCATCGGTCTTGAACGTGAATTAAAAAGAAAGCCTGTAGGCTTGAAGACTAGCTTAGTCATCTGTATTGTAAGCTGTCTCCTTACCATCGTCTCGATTGAATCAGCTTATATGTTTCCTGGAGATGATGATGTAAATATTACAATGGACCCTCTCCGTTTAGCGGCGCAAATTGTTTCTGGTATTGGTTTTCTTGGCGCTGGGGTTATTTTAAGAAGAGGGAACGACACGATATCCGGTTTAACAACAGCAGCAATGATTTGGGGAGCAGCTGGAATTGGAATTGCTGTCGGAGCTGGATTTTATGTTGAGGCAATTACAGGGGTTGTGTTATTGATATTTAGTGTCGAGTTCATGCCATTCCTAATGGGACTAATCGGACCAAGACAATTAAGGGAAAAAGAGCTTGCATTGGAATTCCATATGCACAACAAAAAGGGGATTTCTGATGTACTAGATAAATTAAAAGCGGGGAAAATGTCCATCAAGAAAGTGCGGATTAAGGATCTCGAAGAGGGAGGTCAACTCGTACAACTCGTGATTACCGTTAACTTCCGGAGGAGGACGACTGATATCTACGCAGACATCTCCTCCATTAATGAAATTAAACGGGTAAAACTCGAAGAATTATAGTAGAATTTTTTGAAAATAGCTCTTGCAAGTCTACGCATAAGCCGATATAATCTTTCTTGTACAGACATGTACGGGGGATTAGCTCAGCTGGGAGAGCGCTTGCATGGCATGCAAGAGGTCAGGGGTTCGAGCCCCCTATTCTCCATCACAGGAACCTTGCTACTATAGCAAGGTTTTTTCTTTTAATCAGGTATAAATCAGCTAATTAATCATAGAAAAAAAACTCCTGAGACTATCAGGAGTTTTTCTATTGGCTTACTTCAACTTTTCTAATTCTTCTTTGATCTCTTCTGCCGTCTTATCAATCTGTTCGCCCCAGAAATCATTGATGGTATTGAACACAAGTGCACCATCTCCATCAATTAAAGCATAGCCTCGGTATGCTGTATCGCCGTTTTTCATATCCATATGTTCAATGAAATCTAAATTCTCATCAGATACAAATGGTAGGCTCTCACCATAGTACTGTTCTAGCTGAGTATAAAGCTCTAACTGATTTTCTGGTTTATCTTTGCTAATAATAAACTTCTGAACGTCGACACCTTCAAGTTTATCTAAATTTTCATGCAACTGAACTAGTTGCTGTTGACAGATACCTCAGGTATAAGAAGTTATAAAGAAGAAAACGACTGGTTCGCCTGTTGGAAACGTGACTTCCTCATTATCTTGATTTAATAAGGTAACCGGTTCATCCAACCCAGACTGTCCACATGCAGATAGGACTAGTACAGTGATTAATAATAGAGCAATGAATTTTATCTTCATATGGACTCCTTTTTATGCAAGTTTTTAAATCTTTTCTTGTATTAGTTTATTACTTACTGCTTAGGAGCGTCAAGTAAATCATTCAATCAAATAAGCTTAGTATCATTCTGGTAAGAGTACAAAGAATAATCCTAAAAATACCCAGTAAAAATGACCGTATTCAACATGGTTGTTGAATTCTGCTCCAGACACGAGGTTTTCGCAACCAGTCTAGAAGCCTCCGCATCGCTTTGCCGTATGGGCTATCCCTTTGACTGCCCTCCTGCAGAAGTTTTCATGGCCAACTTACATTTCACAGTGTCGACAGATCCATTAAACACTTCCTGAAAAAAATAAAAAACAGACCCAAAATGGGTCTGTTTGTGATTGGCAAATTAGTTTTTGCGAACGTTAGCAGCTTGTGGTCCACGAGCTCCTTGCTCAACGTCAAATGTTACATCTTGGCCTTCTTCAAGAGTTTTGAAGCCTTCGCCTTGGATAGCTGAGAAATGAACGAATACGTCATCTCCACCTTCGCGCTCGATGAATCCGAAACCTTTTTCTGCATTAAACCATTTTACTTTACCGTTTTCCATTTTTGTTGCCTCCTAGTGTGTAACCCACACATTTTATTACTATTCTTGCTCATTGTGTATCCAGGCGAAAACCAATATTTGTTCTTCCCTTATATACCGAACAAAAATAATTCTTTTACAATATAACAGATATTGAAAGAATTAGCAAGTCTAGCCCAGAATTGGTTTTCTACCCAGCATGGTACGACATGCAGTCGAAATCCTTTATACTCCTTAGCATTATTGTTAAAATTAAGGTAAATATTTTTGGAAATTCACATAGAAAAAAAACCGAATTTCCATTCAAGTAAGTAGCCGGCTATTTACAAATCGCTAAGGATACCTTTATTATGTCTTCTTTCCGCTATTACTACTCTTTAAAATTTTTACCACCAAATCCATTCCCTTCATTTTAAATCACCTTTTTGTGGCGATATTGTTAGTAAGGAACTTTTATACTTGGAAAGTGAGGAGTGCAATTGAGATTTTTCATCCTATTGCTTATTGGGATCCTGTTTTACAATTTTTGGCCAAATATTGAAGAAAAACTAGGTATTGATTTAGTTGACACTTTAAAAACTGAGTTTAATGCTGTAAAAGACAATACAGATTTATCTACACTACCAGAAAGCTTGGAGGATGACATTAACTCATTGTTCAAAGGTTCATTTATTGAAGAAGATAACCAGGAACAAAGTGTTGAAGCCCCAATTTTAGAAACCCCAGCAAAACAAACATTTTCGATCGCTAATATTGAATTGGGTGAAACGAAGTCAAAAGTTGAAGAGGAGCATGGAGCTCCTATTCGCTCTTCAGTCAATGAATATGGGACTGATTGGTATGCCTATCATCACAATTACCACAACTTTATAATGGTATCTTACAATGAAAAAAATGAGGTCGCAGGAATTTATACCAACCAAGACTTAATCTCTTCTACTACAAGTATCGCACATGGAACCCCAAAAGAGATTGTACTTCAGCAACTTGGCAATCCAGTTGATAAAATTCAAAAAGGTATGGTCTTTTATCAACTTCCTGAAGAAAGAGACTATGACTTATTTCAAATCGACAACAGTTATGTAACCATCTTTTATGATAAGCATAAGACTAACACAGTTACCGCCATACAAATTATTAGCGAGCGTTTGGAAAAACAAAGAAATGATTTCTACTCTGTGGCCAGCGAGGAATTAAAAGCGGGGTTTGAGTATCAAATGTTCGATTTAACCAATGCGACAAGAGTTGAATTTGGTCTTTCCGCTCTCGAGTGGGATGACCAGGTAAGAGAAACTGCAAGAAAGCATAGTTCCGATATGGCCAGCAATAATTATTTTAGTCATACCAATCTTGCTGGGGAATCTCCTTTTGATCGGATGATGAATGATGATATCCATTTTTCCGTAGCTGGTGAAAACCTTGCCTACGGTCAAACAAGCAGCGTTTTTGCTCATGAGGGTTTAATGAATTCTCTAGGTCATCGCGAAAATATCCTAAAATCAGACTTTAAACAACTAGGTGTAGGTGTTGCATTCAACTCAGAGTCACACCCTTATTACACACAGAAGTATTACACAAAAAGATAAACCAAAAACAGGGGACCACGAATTCGTGATCCCCCTGTTTTTTATTATTCGATTTATCCCTTTTCTTATAACTAAAAATAGTCGAAGTCGGTATGTAGCCCTTCTACTGAAGTATCCTGACATGCATCCCTACAAATGCCTGTAAAGAATCCCATCTTGGATGAAATCATCTGAAAGCTTGTAAGAGTAGAATGTAAATACTTGTTCCAGCAGTAAAATGAAAATGCTGCCAACGTCTACAAAAGCTTGTGTAAACCTCTCACTCTACCTTAAATATTAATAAGGTCCTCTAATAGAGCTTTTAACCTCATCGTGGTAAAACTTTTCAATTGCTTCTAGTTCTTCTTTTGTAAATGGTTTTTCATTTAAGGCTTGTAGGTTTTGCATAACCTGCTTTTCATTTTTAAATCCAGGGATGATGCAAGATATTTCTTCTTGGTCTAGTATCCATCTTAAAGCTGCAGTTGCCATTGAGGTTCTACCTTCTGCAATCCACTTCAGCTGCTCAGACAATTCTACGCCTTTTGCAAAACCAAGTCCCGCAAAAGTTTCTCCGACATTAAATGCTTCGCCATTTTCATTGAAAGAACGATGATCATCTTGTTCAAAAACATGATCCTTTGTAAATTTACCAGTGAGTAAACCACTCGCTAAAGGAAGTCTTACAAGAATCCCTACATTCTGCTGCTTTGCTTTTGGTAATAGTTCTTCCAATGGCTTTTGACGGAACATATTGAAAATAACTTGTAGTGCACTAACATTAGGATTTTGTAGACATAATAACCCTTCTTCAACCGTTTCAACACTTACTCCATAATGCCGGATTTTCCCTTCTTGTTTTAACTTATCAAGAACCTCAAACACAGCACCATCTTGTAGTATTTCTAGTGGTGGACAATGGATTTGATAAAGGTCAATTGCTTCACGATTTAAACGCTTTAAGCTAGATTCACAATAGTTACGAACAGTTTCCTCTGAATAATTCTCTTTAGAGAAAATATCCCCTGCACGACAGAACTTAGTAGCAACCGCGATTTCGTCTTCTTTGCCTTTTGTTGCCTTGGCAAGCAACTCTTCACTGTGACCGTCTCCATATACATCAGCAGTGTCAAAAAAGTTGACTCCTTCGCCAATCGCACGGTCTAACGACTTCAATGCTTCCTCATCATTCGTCTTTCCCCATGCACCACCAATTGCCCAAGTGCCAAAACTTACTTCACTTACCTTTATACCGGTTTTGCCTAAGTCACGATAATTCACCTTTATATCCCCCCAACTTTATCTCTTTCAAACTTACTTTCTGAACTCCTGAAGTTGTTCATTCAGAGATTTTGTTTGCTGATAAACTTGTTTATAAACACCAAATAACTTTTGATATCTTTCAACGTTTTCAGGTATTGGCTGGTAGGTTTTTATCGTTTCTACAAACTTCTCTGCACATTCTTGTAGGGATGAGAACCAGCCACAACCATAAGCTGCCAACATAGCCGCACCCATACCAGGTCCCTGTTCACTTGCAAGCTTCACGATATTTGCATTGAAGATATCCGCTTGCATTTGTAACCATGTTTCGTTCTTAGCGCCTCCACCAATTGAAACAACGGTATCAATGTTTTTGCCATTTTCTCTAAATATTTCAATTGTCTCATTTAACGAGAACGTGATTCCTTCTAAAACCGCACGGACAAAATCTTGTCTTTTATGTGCCGCGTCCATCCCGATAAAGCTTCCGCGGATAATAGAATCTGCATACGGAGTTCTTTCACCTGCTAAATAAGGTGTGTAAACTAAACCATTTGCTCCAAGTGGTACTTGATCAACACCTTGCAGGAACGACTCAAATGCTTCTTCTTTCGCAAAAGTATCTTTGAACCAGCTTAAGCTGTAGCCTGCTGCTAGCGTTACACCCATTGTATAGAAGGCGTTTTCTTCACCATGGTTAAAGTAATGTACTTTCCCTTCGAAATCTAAATCATTCTTTTCTTCATAAGATAGGACAACTCCTGATGTTCCAACACTGCACAATGTTCTTCCTTCAGAAAGAATGCCAGAACCAATTGCTCCACATGCATTGTCTGCACCACCAGCAAAAACTTTGGTATCTTCTGACAAACCAGTTTGTTGAGCGAAATCTGCTGTGATGTTTCCAACAAACCCGTGGGATTCAACAAGCGGAGGGCATAGTTCTGGTTTGATATCAAATAAGTCGCAGATTTCTGCGCTCCATGTTTTTTCTGCTACATTTAGTAACAAAGTACCAGCAGCATCAGAATACTCACTGTGAATTTTTCCAGTCAGACGGTATCTTAAATAATCTTTCGGTAGCATAAACACACTAGCTTTCGCAAAGATTTCAGGTTCATTTTGTTTTACCCAGAGAATCTTAGGCAGCGTGAATCCTTCTAGTGCTGGATTTTTTGTAATCGAAAGAAGCTTTTCTTTTCCAACTGTATCGTAAATTTGCTGGCATTGTTCTGTTGTTCTTGTATCATTCCATAGAATTGAATTCCGAAGCACTTGATTATTTTCATCAAGTAAAACAAGACCGTGCATCTGTCCGGAGAAACTAATTCCCTCGATATCCTCAACATTGCCATCAAATTGCTGGATTAGTTCTTTAAGGCCTTCAGTTGTTTTTTCAACCCATTCTTCTGGCTTTTGTTCGCTATATCCTGATTTTTCTTGAATAAGTGGATATGATTTTGATACTTCTTTCGCTACTTCCCCATTACTATTTACAAGCAAAAGCTTAACTGCACTTGTCCCAAGGTCTACCCCAATAACATGTTTCATTTATATCACCCTTATAAATTAGATTGGTCTGAGATTGAAAAAAATGTGCTGAATAGAATACCCAGCACATTTTATTATTGTTTTATTGAAAGTGATTTATTATACAGTTACACCAGCCATAGTTTCTACAAGATACTGGTTGATTACAGCTTTCAAGCGCTCTGTACGTCCAGATTTGTTCTTGATTTCAGTAAGTTCTAATGCATACTTCTCAAGAGATTGTAGGCTAGCTTTTCCTTCAACGATTTCAAGACCAATTCCTTGTGTATAGCTGCTATAGCTATCATCAATGAAGTTATCTAATACTTTATCTTCAATTAGTTTGTTTGCAACTTTTAAACCAATTGCGAATGCATCCATTCCAGCGATATGTGCATGGAATAAATCTTCAGCATCAAATGAAGTTCTTCTTACCTTAGAGTCGAAGTTTAATCCACCTTTTCCAAGGCCATCGTTTTTAAGGATTTCATACATTGCTAATGTAGTAGAATACAAGTCTGTTGGGAATTCGTCTGTATCCCAGCCAAGTAGTGTGTTTCCTTGGTTTGCGTCAACAGATCCAAGCATTCCATTTTCACGTGCAACACGTAGCTCATGCTCAAATGTGTGACCTGCAAGAGTTGCATGGTTCGCTTCGATATTGAATTTGAAATGATCTGCTAAATCATATTTTTGTAGGAATGCTAAGCTTGTAGCTACATCCGTATCATATTGATGTGTAGTTGGCTCTTTTGGTTTTGGCTCGATTAAGAATTGAGCATCGAATCCGATTTCTTTCGCATAATCAATTGCCATATGGTAGAAACGAGCTAGGTTATCAAGCTCAAGCTTCATGTTTGTATTTAGTAGAGTTTCGTAACCTTCACGGCCACCCCAGAATACATAGTTTTCTGCTCCAAGTTCTTTACCAACTTCTAGACCTTTCTTTACACTTGCTGCAGCATAAGCATAAACATCAGCATTTCTAGATGTAGCAGCACCGTGTAGGTATCTAGGGTTTGTGAACGCATTTACTGTGTTCCAAAGTAATTTTGTATTGCTTGTCTTCATATAGTCCTTGATCATTGCAACAATTACATCAAGGTTTTGATTTGTTTCTTTTAAAGTGCTTCCTTCAGGAGCAATGTCCACATCATGGAAAGCAAAGAATGGTGCATTTAGTTTATCAAACATTTCAAATGCAGCTTCAACACGTGCTTTTGAACGATCTAGTCCATCAAAGCGATCCCATCCACGTACCATTGTGCTTGCACCAAATGGATCTGTACCATCTGCATTAAATGTATGCCAGTAAGCAACAGAGAAACGAAGTAGTTCTTCCATTGTTTTTCCGTTAACTAGTTCTTTAGGGTTATAGTACCTGAACGCAAAAGGGTTCGTTGATTTTTGTCCTTCAAATTCAATCTTTTTAATATCTGGAAAATAAGCCATGAGTTATTTCCTCCTAATAATAAAATCTTTGGTGATACCGCTTCCAAGTAGACTATAATGAAGTATATAATTTGCTTCGTTCACCTGTTGTTCGGTATCTTATGAAATGATTATATCACCATAAACTTTGTTTGTCTATTGAATAAACAAAGTTTATAATAAAATTATATTAAGATATTCTTTTTTGCTTTTATTAAATACGTAATTAAAGGAGATAAATATAAATATGCAAATCACATGGAACCAACAATTAGTAAAAAAGGAAAACAAAGCAATCGTTTTGAATCTGATTATGCAAAACTCCCCAATCTCACGAGCAGATGCTGCTCAAATGTCTGGACTAAATAAAGGAACGGTCTCCTCCCTAGTTTCTGAACTATTAGAAGAACAGTTAATTTATGAATCTGGACCTGGAGAATCTAGTGGTGGAAGACGTCCCGTTCTTCTTTTATTTAACCAAAAGGCAGGATATTCAATTGGGATCGACTTGGGTGTAAACTACATCTTTGGAGTATTAACAGACCTTCAAGGAGAAATTGTAGTCGAAAAAAGTGTCGTAAATAACCACCCGGAATATTCCAATACACTCGAGCAAGTGAACAAAGTCATTAACGCATTAATCAAAGCAGCGCCTCCTTCCCCTTATGGAGTAGTTGGGATTGGAATTGGAGCTCCAGGTGTTGTGAATAAAGAAGGTGTTATCTTACTTGCTCCGAACCTTGGCTGGAAAAACGTTTCATTAAAAAAAGATATAGAAAGTACATTTAATATACCTGTTATTGTAGAAAACGAAGCCAATGCTGGTGCGTACGGAGAAAAGCGCTATGGAGTTGGCAAGGAATTTGATAATTTAATTTATGTAAGTGTAGGCATAGGAATTGGTTCCGGAATCATTTTAAATGGGGAACTATATAAAGGAATTAATGGCTACTCAGGAGAGGTCGGCCATATGTCTATTGATGTGAATGGACCAAGATGTCGCTGTGGAAATTTCGGGTGCTGGGAGCTTTACGCTTCAGAAAAGGCACTATTAAATAAAGCAAAAGAAATAGGTTTAGACCTAAAGGAAAATCACACACTGTCAGACATCATTGATCTAGCAAGAAATGAAAATCCTGCTGCCCTTGCATTATTGAAAGAGATTGGCAAAAAGCTTGGACAAGGAATGATCAACATCATCCATACCTTCAACCCACAGCAAATCATCATTGGGAACAAACTGGCTGCGGTACAGACATGGATTGCCCCTTATGTTCAAGAAGTGATTGATGAATATACCCTTCCATATCATCAAATGGATATTCAGGTTAACTTCTCTGACCTAAGTCTCCCCGCCTCTGCCCTAGGGGTTGCAGCTTTTACAACCGAGAACTTTTTAAAGTCGCAATTACAAGTACAATAAAACGCATGAAAAAAGACTGCTCTATTCGGCAGTCTTTTTTCGTGGGTTCATGGACATTTTCGTTATGATCATGATCACCTTTTTCCTTGAGAGAACTTCTCATGGACATTTTGTTATGAACTTAATCACCTTCGTCTTTGAGAGCATCACTCATGGACATTTTCGTTTTGAACTTAACACTTTTGTCCTTGAGAGCACTCCTCATGGACATTTCAACATGAACTTAATCACTTTTGTCCTTGAGAGTACTCCTCATGGACATTTCAACATGAACTTAACCACTTTTGTCCTTGAGAGCACTCCTCATGGACATTTTCGTTTTGAACTTAACACTTTTGTCCTTGAGAGCACTCCTCATGGACATTTCAACATGAACTTAATCACTTTTGTCCTTGAGTGTACTCCTCATGGACATTTCAACATAAACTTAATCACTTTTGTCCTTGAGAGCACTCCTCATGGACATTTCAACATGAACTTAACCACCTTTGTCTTTGAGAGCACTCCTCATGGACATTTCTTAAAAAAATTAATCACTTTTGTACTTGAGAACATACTTAGCCTGAAAAATCACCCATTTGATACTTCCAATTGTGAACCCTTTGGTTCGACAAAGGTTTTGGACAACCAAACTTTTGACCGCCAACGCCGAAGCATCAACAAACCTCTGAGCCACTCATCTGAAATAAAAGCAATCCAAACCCCAATCAGTCCTAGACCAAAATGAATGCCCAAAAGGTATGACAACCCAACAGCTACCCCCCACATCGAGAAGATCCCAACGATAACCGGATATTTAACGTCACCAGCAGCCCTTAATGAACTGATGACCACTAAGTTAAAGGAACGACCAGGCTCTAGGATAATCGTTAACAAGATAAGGATACTTCCTAATTGGATGATTTCCTCATTTGCGGTGAATATCGATAACAACTCTTTTGAGAAAATAGAGGCGAGTATAGCCATTAGGATGCTAATCCCAATTGCCATTTTAAGACTTTTCAAGCACCGAGAGTAGGCCTCTTCGAATTTCTTCGCGCCTACTAAATGTCCAATTAAAATTTGAGTACCTTGAGCAATGGCAATGCCAAAAACAAAAATGAACATCATAATATTTTGTGTGTAAATTTTTGAAGTGATTGCCTCCGTACCTAACATCGCAATAAAGGCAGTTATGACAATTTGTGAACTGTTGTAGGATAATTGTTCCCCTGCGGAAGGAAGACCAATTCTTAATAAATTTTGAATATGTTCTTTCGGAAATTTCCATATATACGAAAAAGGGAATGGGCCGCCTACACGCTTAAATAACAGGATAATCGCAGCAAGTGCAGCAACCGCTCTGCTGATTACAGTTGAAATTGCAACCCCTTCTACTCCTAAAACAGGAAAACCGAATGGGCCAAAGATAAACAAATAGTTCCCAATTACATTTATAATATTAGCTCCAATTGTAATGTACATTGCATCCCGCGTATATCCGTAGCTACGAATGACCGCACCCACTGTCATAAAGAGGGCCTGAAAGAACATGAACCCACCAACAAGTTTTAAATACGTTCCAGCCTCTCCTAGAAGTTCCTCAGGTAGATCCATTAAAAGCAGTAACGGTTTACTTAAGAAAATAACAAGCACACTTAACAATAAACCGAATACCAAATTGGCACCTAAGGAAACCATCGCTACTTCTTTTGCTTCCTTTTCTTTTTTTGCTCCTAAATTTTGTGCAATTAAGATAGAGGTCCCAACTGCAACAAAACCAAACATCACAATAACCAATGACAATATTTGGTTCGAAACCCCAACCGCTGCTACAGAGTCATCAGAGTACTGTGACAACATCAACGTATCGGCATTCCCCATTAACATATGGAGCAATAATTCAATAAAAATAGGCCATGTTAACGCAAATAACGTTAACTTTTTCTTCGTATCACTTTCCATGAATATCTCCTTATTCATACCCGTTAATGAAACGTCTGGGTAAATTGAAAAGAGAGGGAATTCAACAATTGAATTCACCTCTGTCTATAGTACGCTAACATGAAACCTCATCAACTGGCATCCAAATCTTATAGTTGCCACTTAATGCTAGAAAGCTAAACATATGCAGGCAGTTGTTTAATAACGTCTGACACCTGAGCGCACGGATGTGTTCCAGAACAACCCAACCATCTTTTTTGCATCTGCCCCATTAGCAGCTAACGCAGCCATCCCATTTGTCGCAATGAGTCCTACCGGATGAAGTAATTTTTCTTCAAACAGTTCTCCTGCAACAGTATATTTACGATAATCCTCTAGGTCTTTTATCAGCAAAGAAAGCTTGAATTTTATTCGCCTCTTCTACTTCCCATTCACTCCGCGAAACCACTCATAGTCAAGACCCACGTTGGCAGCAACGCGGTAAGAATCACTAAGAAATAACCATAACCTTTTTTGAAAAGAGAGCATGTAAACTATCATCTTCGTAAAAAAATTTAGGATTGTTAACAACAATTCTATAAAAAAAGTCTTTTATTAAAAAATTGCCTAAAAGACTTTTATTTGAAGTTCAAAAAGTCTTTTAGGCGTATTGGGTTACTCTTTTATTAATTCTTTGAACAAGGATACTACGTTAGAGACAGTAAAACCATACTCTTCCATTAGCTTTTCACCTGGTGCAGACGCCCCAAAATGATTGATACCTAGGACTCTTCCTTCATCGCCAGTGTATCTTTCCCATCCAAATGGAACTGCCATTTCAATTGCAAGGCGCTTTTTCACACTCTTAGGAAGAACTGATTCTTTATATTCAGCAGTTTGAGCTTCAAAACGATCCCATGAAGGCATGCTGACAACAGAAACATGAATGTTCTCTGCGGCAAGTGCTGCTTGTGCCTCTACAGCTAGACTTACCTCAGACCCAGTCGCAAGAAGCAGTCCATCAGGATTTTGTGTTTGTGCTCCAGAAACGACGTAAGCACCTTTTTGGACACCCTCATATGCATTTTGATCTGTTCCAGGCAGTGTAGGTAAGTTTTGTCTTGTAAGTACAAGAACCGTTGGTGTATCCGTTGATTCAAGGGCTGTTCTCCAAGCAGCAGAAGTTTCATTCGCATCAGCTGGGCGAAGAACCGTTAAATCTGGCATTGTCCGTAATGCTGGCAATTGCTCAACCGGCTCATGTGTAGGTCCATCTTCTCCTACCGCGATACTATCATGTGTAAAAACATACGTTACCGGAAGCTTCATTAACGCAGCAAGACGAATAGCTGGACGTAGATAATCAGAGAACACAAAGAATGTTCCTCCAAAGACCTTCACCCCACCATGCAATGCCATCCCGTTCAACGCAGCACCCATGGCAAACTCACGAACACCAAACCAGATATTATGACCAGAATAGTCAGTTGCTGAATAGTCACCGGAATTTTTAATCATTGTCTTATTGGATCCTGCAAGGTCTGCAGAGCCACCAATAAATTGTGGTACAGCGTTAGCCATTGCGTTAAGTACTTCACTTGATGACGCACGTGAAGCAAGGCTCTTTCCTTCTTCATATACTGGTAATTCCGCTTCCCAACCCTCAGGAAGTTTTCCTTGAATCGCTAATTCTAATTGCTCTCCAAGCTCAGGATATTGTTTTTTGTATGAAGCAAAGAGTTCATTCCAAACAGTTTCCTTCTCTTGTCCTTTGTCTTTAACAACACTGCGGAAATGGGTATAAACTTCTTCAGGAACATAAAATGCTTCTTCGGTTTCCCAACCATAAGATGCTTTTGTCAGCTTTGCTTCCTCAGCACCTAGTGGAGCTCCATGAACACTAGAAGTTCCTGCTAAATTAGGAGAACCAAACCCAATCGTCGTTTTAACTTCAATGATAGTAGGTCGTTCAAGATCAGCTCTACCAGCTTCAATTGCCTTGCTAATTTCTTCAAGATTATTTCCGTCCTCTACACGAAGGTACTGCCAGCCATAAGCCTTAAAACGATCTTCGACTGATTCAGAGAAAGACTTATTTAAATCACCGTCAAGAGAGATATCATTGGAATCATAAAGGACAACTAATCGCCCAAGCTTTAAGTGACCTGCAAGAGAAGCTGCTTCAGAAGCAACACCTTCCATTAAATCTCCGTCCCCACAAATACTGTATGTATAGTGGTCCACAACTTTATAGTTATCTCGGTTATATTTTTCTGCTAAATGACGCTCTGCCATTGCCATTCCCACTGCCATGGCAATTCCTTGGCCTAGAGGTCCTGTTGTTGCATCTACACCTGCAGTATGTCCAAACTCAGGATGCCCTGGAGTTTTACTTCCCCATTGACGGAAATTTTTTAAATCTTCTAGTTGAAGATCGTAGCCACTAAGATGGAGCAAACTATACAACAGCATAGATCCATGACCCGCAGATAAGACAAAGCGATCACGGTTGAACCACTTTGGGTTCGCCGGGTTATGGTCCATGAATTTCGACCAAAGGGTATAGGCCATCGGTGCAGCTCCCATTGGCATTCCTGGATGACCAGAGTTTGACTTTTCAATTGCATCAATTGATAATGTTCTAATTGTATTTATAGCCAACTGTTCTACATCTGTTTTCTGTAGTAATGTCAAGGCTATCACACTCCTTTATGGTTATAGTTAAGCCTTTACTATTTTTCTTTGCTGTGGGTACATTTGTTGAACTTCAATCAAAAATGTACTTTAACACAGCTTTTTTCCTATAGGTTTAGGCTTCGCCCTCTTTATCTTTAACTCTATAAAAATAGGACTTAATAAACAATATTATACCCACCCCAACTTAGTTTGTCCATTGAATAAACAAAGTAAAATGAAATTAAAAAAGCTTATGTATTAAGGTAGCAATACATAAGCTTTAAAATGATTATGATACTTGAGAAGCTTTCTTATCCGCTTTTTCCGACACGTCATTCGATAAGAACCAACCAGCAATGGCAATTCCAACTAAGACAACATAGAAAGTTACTTTCCAACCTGTGGAATGAGAAAACTCTTCACTTAATACTCCAAGTGCTGGATGTGAAAGGGTTAATACCGCTAGTTTGACCCCTACCCAACCAACAATGAAAAAGGCAGCCATCTCCAAACCTGGTCGTTTTTCTAGTAATTTCACAAAAAGACCTGCGGCAAAACGCATGATGATAACCCCGATCATTCCTCCAGTGAAGATTACGAGAAACTTTCCTCCATCCATGCCGCCAATTTGAGGGAGTGGAGTATTCGGAAGTGTCATGGCTAATGCAACAGCTGCTAAGATAGAATCTACGGCAAAAGCAATATCTGCTACCTCCACTTTAAACACGGTCATCCAAAAACCGCTTTTTCGTTTTTCGGGTTTTCCTTCATCTTTATCAGTTTCTGAATCATCCTCTGCTTTCCCTTTGACCCACTTCCTGAAGATGTGGTTGAATGCCATAAATAATAGATAAAGGGCTCCAATGGCCTGAACCTGCCAAATATCTACTAAATAGGAAATGATGAAAAGTGATACAAAACGGAAAACAAAGGCTCCTGCCAAGCCGTAAAACAACGCCTTCTTTCTTTTTTCTTCTGGTAAATGTCTTACCATAATCGCTAGCACCAAGGCATTATCTGCCGCTAAGAGTCCTTCCATTAAAACAAGGACAAGGAGTACCCAGCCATACTCGAGCAATAAAGCCATTTCCATAAATAGAATCCTCCTAAGTATACGTCTGTTATTTAAAGGCAACAAAAAGCCTCTACCGCATTGGTAAAGGCAAAATAAATAGAAAAGACCCTTACCGTTGAAGTAAAGGTCTTGCTAACAACAGAATTGTTGCCAATAAAGCCGGAGAACAAGGTTCTCGTCATGACGACTTTTATTGTACAGCTACTCCCCTTTAAATAGGAAAATATACAATTAATTACTATTTAAGATTATGCTAGATTAAGTGAATTGTCAACAACCCTAACGATAGTCTAGCGAAACCTTCGCGCTCTTTTAAGGTACCAACTTATGCAAACAATCCCGATAATAAAAAATGAAAGATAAAATACATCTTTGTAAATCTCAATATAACCAAGAATGACTTCCCAAGACTCACCTAGAAATGCTCCTAAGCACACTAGAATGGTATTCCACACAAGTGTTCCTAAGGTTGAAAAAATAAGAAAGGTGGAAAAATTCATTTTCGCCATCCCGGCTGGTATGGAAATTAGACTTCGGACAACAGGGATTAGTCGACAAAAGAACACGGTCCAACTCCCATACCTCAAGAACCATCCTTCTGCTGTGCGGATATCCTTTTTTGAAACCCTAAGAATATGCCCCCACCGCCCAACAAAGCTTTCCAATACACTTACATTGACTAGCCTGCCGACCCAATATAAAATAACTGCTCCTAGTACTGAACCTGCAGTCGAAGCGACAATAACACCTGGGACCGTCAACATCGTCCTCGTTGTCATAAAACCCCCAAACGGCAAGACGATTTCTGAAGGAATGGGTGGAAAGAGGTTTTCCAAGGCAATAACCGTCATAATTCCGATATAACCAAATTCCTCCATAAACGTGAATATCCAGTCTTTCATCTGCACCCTCCGTTTCTACAAAAGAACATGTCCATTGACATTGTATGCCTACGAACAAGTTCTTATTGATATTTTTTCATTTAAACCCATAAAATCCGCTAGATAGAGAACACCAAGAAATACGATGACAAACGGAATTCAGAGATTCTTCGTATTCACAGCTTTCTTCCCTCTTTCAAGAATCATTTCGAATAAATCCTAATCCATGGTAATATCCCCAATGATATCATAGCCCCATGACCTTACAAACAATTGAATCTTACTAAAATTCATGGACACTAATAGCTCAATTCCTCTGCTGTAAAACTTACCTCCCGATGTTATGCCTCCTCTTAAACTTGTTATTCAAACAACTATAGAATTGAAGGAAAATCTAAATTAGGAATAAACAAAACCTTATATTGCCACCGTATCGAAAAACTACCACCGAATAGCAATTATTGCAGAGGAATCTGTTGAAGGATTTATTCTAACTTGTTATAGTTTGAATATTAAGTAAATTTTAGTTATAACACAGGCTGCAGATTCAACACAATCTAATAGAACACTAGATATTAGGAGGAACAACTAATGACAGAGGGTTTCCGTTTTTCACATCGCTTAAAGGTAAGGTACTCAGAAATTGATGGTCAAAAAATTGTGTTTAATGCCCATTATTTAACCTATCTCGATGTTGCTGTTACAGAATATTTTCAAGAGGGCTTGGAAATGGATGTGATGCAATTAGCAGAACAGGGGACATTTGACTTTGTCGTTGCGAAAACGACATTAGAGTATAAGGACTCAGCTCGACTGAATGATTGGCTAACCATCTGGTGCCGCACGTCGAAAATTGGCAACAGCAGTATGACAATGGAATTTCATATTATTAGAGGTGGCGAGACTACTCCTTTGCTTGAAGCAGAAATTATTTATGTAAGCTATAATCCTTTAACTCATGTAAAACAAGCTGTCCCCGGGTTTGTCCGCGAACGAATTGAACAATTCGAAGGAAAAGAACTAACTAAATAACAGTTTATACAATTTTTAAAAAGGATTGCCCCTCCTCTCTGCCTGAACTACTAGCTAGAGAGGGTACAATCCTTCTGACTGAGGGCTTTAATTAAAATATCGCCCTCTTCTTTGTATTTTTTATGCTAAATTCTTTTCAAGTGTACGTCGGACGGAACCAGTACCTGCAACAACAAGCCTCCAATTTGGTGTAATTTTATCATCATTGAAAGTGGGAAGGTAATCTTGCTTTCGTCTTCGAGATAAGATACAAAACCTTCTTCCACATTTCCCCTTTTCGCCCATTCCTTAGCCATCGTCAACACCGCACGCTTCAGAATATCATCGTTGTGGGAGCAGTTATCCATACACACAAACGCCAGTGGATATTGACCTTTTTTATATCGACGGTAAGCCAGAGTCGTAACAATGCTCAAAGCATGGATTGGGTAATCCACTCACTTTCGAAATCTCTATCAATTATTCCAAGGTATTCTCCAGATGGAATCGTTAATGAATAGCCTTTCTATTTGATAGTGAAACTAGCCATTTGTAGGCTTGGATTTTCAAAAACTTCAAACCTCAACTTCTTTCCTTTTTGCATTTTTCAATAAAAAAACACCGCTACTCGATTTAATTGAGTAGCGGTGTTTTCGAACTTACATGGATTTCCCACCAGGGTGATTAATTGTAAGTTGTGCAGCACGTTTTTTATTTGTCGCGATAATGTAAATGGCAATCATCGCAATGAAGGCAACAATAAAGGTACCTAGATTGAAGATTCCTTTATCTGCATACCAGACAATTGAGTAGCCAAGTCCTCCGAGTAGGAGGGCATAATAAACGAATGGGAACAGGGTTTTACGAATAACGTCTCCTTCTTTCCCCATTAAACCTACCACGGCTGATGCAGCGACAACATTATGAACACAAATCATATTACCAGCCGCTCCCCCAACTGCCTGTAAGGCAACGATCCAGGTTGGGTCAACCCCAATTTGGGTACCTACATCGTATTGGAATAACGAAAACATCATATTACTAACTGTATTACTACCGGCAATGAATGCACCAATTCCACCAATAAAGGTTGCAAAAATTGGCCAGTATTCACCAGCTAGTGCTACAACACCGTTAGCAAGTTCAATCGGCATACGCTCATATCCAGCAGCCCCGCCACCGGAATTCAAAAATACTTGAACCATTGGAACAGTGAAAACTAGTGCCGTTGAAGCCGCAATTGTCGTCTTCGCTGATTGTGTGAATGCCGATTTGTATGCGCCTCCATTCATTCCGTGAATGAAGAAGGTAATCAAGGAAACTAGGATAAAAATCGTTCCTGGTGAATAGAGCGGTTGAAAGCTTGCTGTAATCCCCGAACCAAATATATCCTCTGCCGCTAGTGTCCAAGATTGTAGCCACTCTAGAAATGGTAGCGATTTCAATCTTGAAAGCACTAAAAAGAGACCAACTAAAATGTATGGAGACCAAGCACGAACCATACTCATACTTCCACTCTTATGAGCAACATCTCGAATTTCAATTTTCCCTGTCCAAGTTGGATCCCACTTCGACTTCTCTTCAAAATCCCAAACTTCTTCCTTTGGAGGCATAAGGAATCCCTTTTTGGCCGCAAATACCACAATGGCCAATCCTACTAATCCACCAATCATAGATGGGAACTCTGGTCCGAGGAAATTTGCTACAAGCACATATGGAATTGTCATTGCGAATGAAGCAAATAGCGCAAACTTCCAAATCTTAAGACCTTCTGTAAATGATTTGTTTTTCCCGAAGTAACGAGTCATTAAAGCAACAAGGAACAATGGAATGAGAGCACCAGCCACCATATGCAAGAGAGCAACTTTCCCTGCAATAACGGTGACGAGTTGATAAAAGTCATTTGTGATACTTGGATCTGCAGCTAAACCATTTCCTACCCCAACTACCATTGGAGTACCAACGGCGCCAAAGGAAACCGGTGTACTTTGTATAACCATCCCGGCAACAACGGCGGCCATTGCTGGAAAGCCTAGTCCAACCATAAGTGGAACAGCTACTGCTGCTGGTGTACCGAAACCTGCTGAACCTTCAATAAATGATCCAAATAACCAGGCAACAATTATAACCTGAATCCGACGGTCTTCTGTAATATCCGTAAAACCTTGACGGATCGTTTTTAATCCGCCGCTTTCCTGTAGAGTATTTAATAATAAAATAGCACCAAAGATGATGTACAAGAGTGTTCCTGCCACAACTAACCCATTAATTGATGCCGCTGCGACGTTTGCACCAGGAACCTTCCAAATAAATAACGCCAAACCAATGGCCACGAGATATGAGATTGGCATGGCCTTGCTTGCAGGCATTCTCATACCAACTAGGAAAATTCCTACAGCTAAAATAGGTAAAAGTGATAAAAATGCTAATAAACCAGTACTCAAATTATTCCCCCCTTTATTTGTTTGCGCTTACAATTGTCGTTAACTCTTCTATTCCAGAATAATGTTATATAACTAGAATAGATTTGTTGTATAACACAACCCTAACCCAATTATACTAAAAATTCTGTTTGTTTCAATAATTTTTGCAATATTCATTGAAATAAAAAAATAAAAAACACGATTCCCTATTTAATGGAAATCGCGTTTCATTACACTTAAAATAAATTTAACCTGCTTGTATTTCTCCTAATGGCAAAAAACCCTTTAAGATACATGACTTTTTGTTGTCACAAAGGAGTTACGTAAAATCCCTATTTCTTTAATTTCACACTCAATACTATCACCAGCATTTACCATCTCGGCACCTAGCGGACTTCCAGTTAAGATAACATCACCAGGCTTTAAGGTCATCACATTGGTTAAATATGAAACCATTTTACGAAGAGAGATAATCATTAACTCAGTTGGACTATTTTGTTTTTCAACACCGTTAAGCTTAGCCTCTACCCTGACTGTATCGGGATCAAGTTCAGTTTCAATTACAGGTCCAAGCGGAGTGAAGGTATCGAACGACTTTCCGATTGTCCAGTGCCCATCTTCACGGAAAAATTGTGGAGCTGTTACATCATTGCCTACAGTGTACCCAAATACATAGTCTAAAACATCTTCTTCAGCAACATTTCTTGCTTCTTTTCCAATGACAACAGCCAATTCAGATTCAAATTTCACTTGCTCGATTCCTTCTGGAATAACAATCTCATCCTCAGGACCAATGACAGATGAAGTTGGCTTGAAGAAAAATACCGGAATCGCTGGAAGGTCACTTGGCAAATCCTCCGTTTTCGCAACATAATTTGCTCCAATTCCAATCACTTGATTTGGCTCAAGCGGGGCAAGTAACTTTACTTCTCCAAGAGAGAAAACATTCCCTGTATAAGTCCAGCTAGTAAAGATATCTCCTTTTATCTCTCTAATGGTTTCACCCTCTAGGACACCTGCTAATGAGTCTTGTCCGACCATGAATCTAGTAAATTTCATTTTAAAACCTCCAAATGATGTTTTCTAGTAATTTTAATCTGTGGCTGACGATTGAAATATGTAACAAAATAATCTCTACAGGGCATCAAAATGCCCTGTAGAGGAAAAGGTTATTTTTAATGTTGTGTCGCAAATTTCGCTTTTGCTTCCTGACGACGACTATGAAGAATTGGCTCGGTATATCCATTTGGCTGTTCTAGTCCTTTAAAGACCAAATCACAAGCAGCTTGGAATGCAACAGAGTTGTCATAATCAACCGACATTGGACGATACGCTGGATCTCCTGCATTCTGTTCATCCACGACTTTTGCCATGCGCTTCAGTGTTTCCATCGCTTGTTCTTTTGAACAAATACCATGGCGCAGCCAGTTGGCCATATGCTGACTAGAAATTCTTAATGTTGCACGGTCTTCCATTAAACCAACATTGTTAATATCTGGAACCTTCGAACACCCAACACCGAGTTCAACCCAGCGAACAACGTAACCAAGGATTCCTTGGGCATTGTTATCTAGCTCTTCTTGGACTTCCTCCGGTGTCCAATTTGGACTTTCAGCAACTGGGATTTGAAGAATATCATCGCGTAGATCTTTGACTTCCTTCTTCAATTCTTCCTGAACTTCCTTCACATTTACCTGATGGTAGTGAAGGGCATGTAGAGTAGCCCCAGTAGGAGATGGAACCCAAGCTGTATTCGCTCCCGCTTTTGGATGGCCGACCTTCTGCTGAATCATCGCCGCCATCATATCAGGCATTGCCCACATTCCTTTTCCAATTTGAGCTTTGCCTTGGAAACCAACGGATAATCCAGTAAACACATTGGAATTTTCATATCCTTGTAGCCAAGTAGAAGATTTCATATCACCCTTGCGAATCATTGGTCCCGCTTCCATTGAAGTGTGCATCTCATCTCCAGTACGGTCAAGGAATCCAGTATTAATGAAGACAACACGATCTTTAACTTCTTTAATACAATTCTTTAAGTTAAGTGAGGTGCGGCGTTCCTCATCCATTACCCCAATCTTTAAGGTATTTCGTTCTACTCCAATTAAATCCTCAATGCGATCAAACAACTCGTTTGCGAAGGCTACTTCTCTAGAGCCATGCATTTTTGGTTTAACGATATAAATAGAGCCCTTCAATGAGTTTTGGTGTGCTCCATTGCCCAAAATCGTATGTTTCCCAATTAAACTAGTGAACACGCCATCCAGTATTCCCTCAGGAATCTCTTGCCCGTTTTCATCTAGCACGACATTTGTTGTCATCAAATGACCTACATTGCGGATGAACAACATGGAGCGACCTCTTAGGGTAAGCTCTTCCCCGTTAGTAGCTGTATAGGTACGGTCAGGGTTCATAGCACGCGTTAACTCTTTCCCATCTTTGCGGAATGTCGAGGTTAAATCACCTTTCATTAACCCCAACCAGTTGCGATAGATAAGTGTCTTATCATCGGCATCAACTGCTGCAACAGAATCTTCACAGTCAATAATCGTTGTGACTGCCGACTCTAATAGGATATCTTTTACCCCTGCTTTATCTGATTTACCAACAGAGTGTGTTCGGTCAATTTGGATTTCAAAGTGAAGTCCATTGTTTTTAATTAAAATTGCCGTTGGCTCTTCTTGGCTACCTTGATAGCCTGCAAATTTATCAGCATCCACAAGTCCCGTTTTTTCACCATTTTCAAGTTTAACCTTAAGCTCGCCATTTTCAACGGCATATTGGACAACATCACCATGTGATGCACCCGTCAATGGGGTTGTCTGATCTAGGAAGTTCTTACCAAACTGGATAACCTTATTCCCACGAACAGGATTATATCCGATTCCTTTTTCTGCACCATTTTCCTCACTGATTGCGTCTGTACCGTATAAAGCATCGTAGAGACTTCCCCAGCGAGCGTTTGCGGCATTTAATGCGTAACGTGCATTGTCTCCAGGAACAACCAATTGAGGTCCTGCTTGAATCGCTACCTCATCATCGACATTGGTTGTTTGAATCTGGTAATCTTCTACTATAGGCTCTAAATAGCCAATTTCTGTTAAGAAAGATTTATAGCTTTCAAAATCAAAATCTTGACCATTCTCTTGATGCCATGCATCGATTTTTGCTTGAAGCTCATCACGAACGGCGAGAAGCTCCTTATTTTTCGGGGCAAGATCATGAACTAACTGACCAAACCCTTGCCAAAATGAACTTCCTTCAACCTGACTACTAGGGAGTACTTCGGAATTAATAAAATCATATAGTTTTTTTGCAACTTGAATACTACCAACTTTTACATACTCTGTCATTTGTCTGTTCCTCCATTTCATAGCCTCATAGGGACATAATAGCACTATTAATACTGCAGCTTCAAATTAATTTTCATAATATTTTAAAAACTACTTTGTTGATTTCCGCTATAGGCACTTTACTTTTTATGCCGTCCAAAAACCCATAAAGCAAACCTTATGAAGTTACTGACGCTTTCATTTCTTTTTTCACTTCAACACAACGACCTGGAGATGGGAACAGTTTTCCGGCATTTAATAGATTCTTAGGATTGAATACCTCTCTTACATCTGTTTGAGCCGCAATCTCTTCTTCCGTAAAAACAAAACGCATCTCTTCTCGTTTTTCTATTCCTACACCATGTTCACCCGTAATGGTTCCACCTACGTCTGCACAAACCTTTAAGCAGGCACTTCCTGCCTCTAACGCTTTTTCAATTTCACCAGGTACGCGTGCATCAAACAAAACGAGTGGATGCAGGTTTCCATCTCCTGCATGGAAAATGTTCGCTATCCGTAGACCAGACTCATTACTGATTTGATTAATCCTGTCTAGTACAACAGGGAGTTTACTACGTGGAATCACTCCATCTTGAACAAGATAGTCTGGTGAAATAGCCCCCATCGCTCCAAATCCAGTTTTTCGATTTGCCCACCAACGACCTCTTTCAGCCTCATCCTGGGCAACCTTTACTTCACGAACATTACGATTTCGGCATACCTTAAGAATTTCGTCAATCTGCTCATCAATTCCTGCAGATATTCCATCCACTTCAATTAATAATACCGCATCTATATCCTTTGGGTGTCCTACAGGGAAAGCTGCTGCCTCTACTCCCTCTATCGCTGTTTTATCCATCATTTCGAGTGCAGCTGGCACAATTCCAGAAGAGATAATATCGGAAACTGCCTGGCTTCCATCTGATACTTTATCGAAGTAAGCAAGAACAGTTTGCTTAGCTTCTGGGTTCTTTAAAATCCGAACAACGATTTTGGTCACAATCCCGAGTGTTCCTTCTGAACCTGTAATAAGACCTAATAGGTCATAGCCTGGTTCATCGGCCACTCCATCCTTCCCAATTTCAATGATATCTCCATTTGGCATAACGACTTCTAATCCAAGAATATGGTTTGTTGTTACTCCATATTTAAGGCAGTGTGCTCCCCCTGCATTTTCAGCCACATTCCCACCAATCGTACAGCAATATTGGCTTGAAGGATCCGGGGCATAGTAATAACCTTTATCGGAAATGGAGTTTGTCAACTTTAGGTTCACAAACCCTGGTTCAACTACAGCTCGTCGATTTTCCATATCTACGCTTAGAAGGCGTTTCATTCTTACCATCGAGATAATAACTTCTTCATTTAAGGGTATCGCTCCACCACTTAAGCCTGTTCCTGCTCCACGTGCTAAGAATGGTAAATCATGTTCATGGCAGTATTTCACAAGAGCGGCTACTTCCTGGGTATCTTTAGGAAAGACAACGGCTTTAGGCAAATGTTTGTGTATTGTAAAACCATCACAATCATAAGCGAGTAAATCCTCTTTTTGATAGAGGATTGAACGTCCTCCTCCAACAATCGCAGCAAGTTGTTGAATATGTTTATCCTTTGACTTTATTGCCTTCACTGCTGCCATTATAGATCCCCCTTTCCGTCCTCTTTTTGATAAGCCCAATCAAGTAATTGGACGGTATGGACAATCTGCTGATTTCTACCGTATTTTTGAACACCTATAGCCATTTGCAGCATACATCCTGGATTTCCCATGGAAATCATCTCAACATCATCAGGAACATTGGCCATTTTATTTTCTAAAACAGCTCCAGCCATCTCTGGATTGGTAATATTATAGATTCCGGCACTACCGCAACAGCGATCTGAATTTGGCATATGAACCATTTCCACTCCAGGAATATCTAAGAGAATATCTCGTGGCTCTTGACGAATGCCTTGACCGTGAGCAAGGTGACAAGCATCATGGTAAGTGATACGCTTGTTAATTTCTGCCTTCGGCTTTTCATAGCCAGTATCGTGCAAATGCTTTGAAATGTCTTCAACCTTTTTGGAAAATTCCTCAGCCTTTTCATGCCATTCTGGCTCATCCGGGAATAACTCAGGATATTCTTTAAGCATGCATCCACATCCAGCAGCGTTCACAATGACTTTGTCCGCATCCTTGAAGGCTTCAATATTCTGTTTCGCAAGCTTCCTTCCTGTATCACGATCACCAGCATGCACATGAAGGGCACCACAGCAACCTTGATTTTTTGGAATCGTCACTTCATTCCCATTACGCGTAAGTACATTGATTGTTGCCTCGTTAATATCACTAAACATTACATCCATAATACATCCTGTTAAAAAGGCAACTTCCTGCTTTGTTTCACCCTTTGCTGGAATCACTGTTTGATTTTTATATTTTTCTCGAACAGGTTGCTTTATTTCAGGCATAATGGATTCCATTTCAACAAGATGATCTGGCATGATTTTAATCAACCCAGTTTTTCTAACAGCTGTTTGCATTCCACTCTTCTGATAGAACTTTAACAAGCCTCCTAATTTGTTTAGGCGCGTTTGCTTTGGAAAGATTCCTTTTAAGAAAAGTTTGCTTACCGCTCCTTGCCAGCCAGTCAGAGGAATGGCTTGTCGAACTTGACCACGAGCCTCCTCAATCAGCCCACCTACATCTACATCCGCTGGACACGCCGTTGTACATGCACGACAATCCAAGCAAGCAAATACAGGTTCAGAGAAAAATTGGTTTAGTTCGAGTTTACCTTCCGCCACAGATTTTATTAGGTGGACACGACCTCTTGGAGAGTGTTGTTCTTGACCTGTAATTTCATAGGTTGGACAGGACTCAAGGCACATTCCACAGTGAACACAATCTGCCCATTTGTTTTCATCTGGATGATCCTTTGGTAGATAATTGCTTAAACTTTGTGTGGCACAAGCTGGATCTTGATTTAAGTCCATTTCTCTTAAACTCAAATTATATCCCCCCAATAAATCGTTTTGGATTCATGATTCTACTTGGGTCCATCTTTGCTTTTATTCCTTCAAGAAGCCTGAAGTAGGATGGCCTTTCGCCCCAAACATCTACCTTCCCATTCAATGACTCTGGCAAATACTGGACAATCCCATAACCACCCAATTCCGCTGCAAACACTCGCAATCGGGAGATAGATTGAGCTACATCCTCGCTAGCTCCATGAAGAATTACTTGGCAAATCCCTGTTCCAAGTCCACCATGTGCTTCAGCCTTAACTGAATACTGATCTGATAACAGCTGACACTCTCTAGCAATCTCAAGAACACTTAAGTTGACAACCCCAATTTTCATTAAAGCTACCGTCCCAGCATTGTTTTCATTTGAAGTATCAGGATCGCAGCCACTTGGAGCAGCTGTATAGAGCCTTTGCCAAAAACTAGCAGCTTGGTCTTTACGAAGAATTGTGAGCTCCGCATTTTTCGGTCGTAACTTTTGGATGAACTCCTCCTGATAAGTAACCGAAGTTTCTACGTCTTCTAAACTTATCGCTAGTGTATAAGCATTTTGCTCGACAAGCTTCTCAGCCATTGCAGGGTTTAACAACTCTAGCGCTACTGGCTCCATCATTGAATCGAGAAGTTCTACCGCAAACCTACGGACTTCGTCAAGGTTTCCATTTGAAAATGATAGCAAAATTAGGCTTTCACATTTTTGTAGTGGTCTCAGTTTTAGTGTAATTTCTGATAAAACCCCTAGCGTCCCCATCGACCCGATAAAAAGCTTATTCATATCATAGCCAGCGACGTTTTTTACCACTCTGCCACCAGATCTAATCACTTTTCCATTAGGATAAACAGTTCTTAAGCCAATAACAGAATCCCTTGCTGTACCGTAGCCTAGGCGTTTTGGTCCACTGTCATTCGCTGCAATCACCCCTCCAATAGTTGCATCCCTTGGCCAGGAAGGATCCAGTGCAACCTTTTGTTTGTGCTGTGCCAAATATTCTTGTAATTCCTCATACCGGGTACCTGCCTTAACCGTAACCGTCATATCCCCAACCGTATGCTCAACAATTCCGGTATATTCAGATAGTGATAGATTAATATCTACCCTTTCATTTGAAGTGCCTACTTTGCTTTTCGTTCCTCCACCTATGATGCAGATGGTCTTTTTTTGTTCCTGACAATACTTTACGATTTCAGCGATTTGTTCTTCTGTATGCGGAAACAGGGTAACTTGATTTTCCTCTGTCGTTATTTTAACTTCTGGTAAAACCGCTTTCAATTCAGTAAGAAGCTCTGCAGTAACCAAATGAACACCCCCTATGTTCTATGCGTTTTCTAGGACACTACTTTGTAAAAGTGCTTCAACAAAGGCTAAATGGTCCATCGTCTCCTGATAGGCAGCCTTTGGATTTTGATCTTTGATCGCCTGTAGAATGCGAGCATGCTGTTGGTCAATCCTATTAACCAGCTTGATATCTTTCTCAATATGCTTATAAAACTCAATCATAACTTTCTTCATCGCCGAAGAAATGAATTCGACTAGTTGAAGCAAAATTTCATTCCCTGAACTTTTGGCTATCGCCATATGGAAGCGATAATCTGACCCCCATCCAGATTCAGACTGGTTAGAAAGAATGTCTTCCATTTCAATAATCATTTCATCTGTGCGGTTTAAAGAAGCCATTTCCGCCATGCCCGTTTCAAGCATTTTCCTCACCTGGAACAGTTCCTGGATATCCTTTAAACTCGGGAGTAAGACTTGGCTCTTAAAAAGACTTGAAGAGTCAAAGCCTCGGATATAGGTTCCTTCCCCTTGCTTCACCTCAACGGTCCCTTTCCCCTTTAAAGTTGTGATGGCGTCCCGAACAGCCGAGCGCCCAACACCAAATAACTCACAAAGTTCCCGAACCGATGGTAATTTTTCGCCAATCGTGAAATCTCCTGATTCAATCATTTTCTCAATTCGCTCTACCACATGATCAGAAACCTTTTTATTCTGTATTTTCTCTACGTTCAAATGATTTCCACCCACCTTTCAGATATCACATATCTGATAAGTTCTATCTACCCACTATTAAACCACTCCATTTATAGAATTTCAATGAATTTTTTAAATTTAACAAAGAATCTAAATAATTTACTTTTTTAGAAATAACTCGTGTTTTTACAGAGAGAGATAAGCAAAAAATTAGGAAGAAAAATTTTAATTTTGCTACAATAGTAATGATAATAAAATAGGAGGTAGATGGTATGTTTGATATCGCTATTATTGGAGCTGGGCCAGCCGGAGCAAGCGCTGCTATTTTCACAGCAAAGGCAGGTAAGAAAACCTTACTAATTGACAGCGACAAGAGTATGACCAAAAGAGCATGGGTTGAAAACCACTATGGAGTTCAGGAAGTTACTGGACCAGATTTAGTACAGACTGGTAAGCAACAAGCAACCAAACTTGGGGCAGAACTAGTTCAACAGGAAGTAACCAATATTACGAAAGGTGACGAAGGATTTATCCTTGAAGCAGATGGTCAAGAATTTCAAGCAAAACATGTTATCCTGGCTTCAGGTGTATCCGTGGCATTAGCCGAAAAAATTGGTGTGAATACAAAAGAAGGAACAGAACCACGCATTAAGACCGTTCTTGATGTTAGTGCTGATGGAAAAACAAATGTAGAAGGTATCTGGGCAGCAGGTACATGTGCTGGTGTGAGTGTACATACCATTATCACAGCTGGTGATGGCGCTAAAGTAGCCATTAATTTGTTGAGTGAACTAAATGGAGAACGTTACGTCGATCATGACGTTTTAAAATAAGAAAAGCGCAAGCGTCCTACTCAGTGGCTTAATTTCTGAACGACATCTTTTTAATGAAAAACAGCGTAGGAGAAAATCTCCTACGCTGTTTTTCATTCTATATTATTTTGCAAAGCGATGATTCCCAATTGTAACTGTTACTTGACGGGAGAATATCCAATCGCTTTTTGCTGTTTTTGGATTATAGAAGAACAATGACCCACTACCTTGCCCACGGAACGCTAGTGCTTCATTGACTGCTCTCTTTGCTTCAGCATCTGCCGCTTTATTTATTTCACCATTTTGTACTGGAGTAAAAGCATAATAACCATTCGCCTTTTCATGAACTACACCGCTAACTGTATTCGGGAAGTCTTTGCTAGCCACCCTATTCAAAATAACAGTTGCAACTGCTACTTTCCCTGCGTAAGGCTCACCTTTAGCTTCAGCATGAACAAGACGGGCCATTAAATCGATATCTGCTGCTGAGACACCTGTCGTGCTTGGAATGGTAAACTTTTGTCCAGGATAGATTGTATTTGATGAAAGTTTATTGGTTGTTTTTAACTGATTTAAAGTAACACCATATTTTGATGCAATCTTCCATAAGGTTTCCCCTGATTTTACCGTATGTTGTGTTGCTGCATCGGCATTAGGAATAAACGCTGTAAATGCAAGGGATGCTGTCAATGTAAATGCTAGAGTAATTTTTTTTAAGTGTTTCATTTCGTTACCTCCTAGTAATCTCGCTGTCTCTACTAGTAGGCTATCAGTTGTAACATAATGAATCATTAACCAAAAAGTGGTATCTATTAATAGTTTGCTAGAATCCTTATGGAGTCTAGCTTTTACCAGTGGACGGAAAAATATTCCTCTCTCGACCTTTTCCCAAAAATAGGATTAGCAGTATCTTACTGGATGTATTTTTACAGACTGACACAGGTTTGTAATGCTTATTTCTGCTTCCTACCATTTCCTGTACCAACAAAAGGATGATTATGCTATAATATTTTCATAAAATCGTGCGGGTGTAGTTTAATGGTAGAATTCCAGCTTCCCAAGCTGACGGCGGGGGTTCGATTCCCCTCACCCGCTCCATATGGAGATGTACCCAAGTGGTTATAAGGGGGCGCACTCGAAATGCGCTAGGACGGGCAACCGTTGCGTGAGTTCGAATCTCATCATCTCCTTTTACTATCAAAAAAGGACAGCCGAAGCTGTCCTTTTTTCGTATTCATATGAAGAAACTATGTTTTGCCTTGTCGACTCTATTATCTACCAAGAAACGAATTCAGCATCCACACATGTTTCTCGAGACTTGAATGGATGGATAATAATAAATCCCCTGTTGTTTCATCTCCTACTGATCCTGCAATCTCCATCCCGTTTTTTAACTCCGTTATCAGGACTGTGAAATCTTCAACAATAGTTGCAACCATATCTGTTGCAGACTCGCCACCAGTAGCTTCTTTAACAGAAGAGATTTCCAAGCATTCGCGCATAGTCGCTACAGGTTTATCTCCAAGTGCTAATAAACGTTCTGCAAGTTCATCAATATGTAGTGCGGTTTCATTATATAGCTCTTCAAATTTGGCGTGAAGGGTAAAAAACTCTGGTCCTGTTACATACCAATGATAGTTATGTAATTTGATGTAAAGTACGCTCCAGTTAGCAATCTGCTGATTAACTGCCAATGTTAATTCTGTCTTCAAGCGAATTCCTCCAATAATTATATTTTCATAATTATTATAGTCTATTTAACTAATATTTCCGTTAATTGTTGCAATTGTTCACAATAAATTCAAACCTCTTTTCTTTTTTTTCAAAACAAACTAAAAAATGGATTTTTTCTAATTGACAAGACATGCTAACCAAAGCTATAATTTATCTCGAATTAAGTTATTTTTAAATCAAGATATAGTAATGGAGGAGAAACAAATGACAAAGGCAAAATGGATCGTAGACCCTACGCATAGTAGTGTAGATTTTTCAATTAGACATATGATGTTTACTAACGTAAAAGGGAGTTTCCAAACATATGATGCAACCATTATAGCGGATCCTAGTGATTTGACTTCGGCTGAAATTGCATTTTCAGTTGACCTAGCAAGCGTAGATACAAAGAACGCTGACCGTGACAACCACCTCCGTTCAGCAGATTTCTTTGATGTGGAGAACAAACCTAAAATGACTTTTACAGCAACCAACATCGAGAAGAAAGATGACGGAGAGTATTCTGTAACTGGAGATCTTAGTCTAAATGGTGTGACAAAATCAGAAACATTCCTTGTTGCGTTTGAAGGCCAAGGAAAAGATCCATGGGGCAACGAAAAAGCAGGCTTCAGTGCCGAGGGTACACTGAACCGCTCAGACTATGGGCTAACTTGGAATGCTGCACTAGAAACTGGTGGAGTACTTGTTGGAGATAAGGTAAAGGTATCCTTACAAATTCAAGCAGCTAAAGCGGAATAATATCAATAAAAACATAAGATTTCTGAATGGCGGTTAGATGATTAAATCAAAAACTTATAGTAAATGGATAAACAACAGGCTGATACTCACGCCTGTTGTTTTTATTTTCTCAATTACGATTAGGTTTTCCAGTTAATTCTCAATTACTCCAAGACTGTAATCCATTATATTAGAATATAAACCTTGGTTTTTCTCAATAATTCTCACCTCGTAAAGAAAAAAAATTTATGATATTTGTCCCAAAAGGGGAATAAACTATTGATGAGGTAGATCATTCCCTTTTGATAGCAGTCATGTTTGCTCTCTTATTTTTAGGGTAGATACATTTACTAGTTAAGATAATTAGTAGTTTAATTGTTGACTTAAATACAAGCCCCATATTATAATAATTTTAAATTAAGATTGATTTTTATATTAATCTTAATTTATTTTATATATAACTAATGAAATCAAACATAAAGGGAGGACGTAATAATATGAGTAAAAAGCTTACGACAAGCTGGGGTTCCCCAGTAGGTGACAATCAAAATTCCATGACAGCCGGATCACGTGGACCAACTTTAATCCAGGATGTTCATTTATTAGAAAAACTAGCACATTTTAACCGAGAACGTGTTCCTGAACGTGTTGTTCATGCCAAAGGTGCCGGTGCACATGGCTATTTCGAGGTAACGAACGATGTAAGTAAATACACGAAAGCGGACTTCTTATCTGAAGTAGGTAAGCGTACTCCTATGTTTATTCGTTTCTCAACGGTTGCCGGTGAGCTAGGTTCAGCAGATACAGTTCGTGATCCACGCGGATTTGCCGTTAAATTTTATACTGAAGAAGGAAACTACGATATCGTAGGAAATAACACACCTGTGTTCTTTATCCGCGATGCGATTAAGTTCCCTGATTTTATTCATACACAAAAGAGACACCCACAAACACATTTAAAAAACCCTAATGCGGTTTGGGATTTCTGGTCATTATCTCCTGAATCCCTTCATCAAGTAACGATTCTAATGTCAGACCGTGGTATCCCTGCAACACTTCGTCACACGAATGGATACGGAAGCCATACATTCAAATGGGTAAACCAAGATGGCGACGCTGTTTGGGTGAAGTACCACTTTAAAACGGACCAAGGTGTCAAAAACCTTGATGTAAACCTAGCAGCTAAACTTGCTGGAGAAAACCCAGATTACCATACTGAAGATTTATTTAATGCGATTGATAAAGGGGATTTCCCTTCTTGGACTCTTTATGTTCAAATCATGCCAATTGAAGATGCAGATACGTATAAATGGGATCCATTCGATGTTACAAAGGTTTGGTCTCAAAAGGATTATCCGCTAATTGAAGTTGGTAAAATGACTTTAAACAAAAACCCTGAAAACTATTTTGCTGAAGTAGAGCAGGCTACTTTCTCTCCTGGAAACTTTGTACCAGGTATTGAAGCATCCCCAGATAAAATGCTACAAGGACGTCTATTTGCTTATGCTGATGCACATCGATACCGTGTTGGTGCTAACCATAACGCACTTCCAATCAACCGTCCTAAAGCAGAAGTAAACAACTATCAGCGCGATGGATTTATGCGTCCTGACAACAATGGTGGAAGCAGCGTCTATTATGAACCAAATAGCTTTAGTGGACCAAAAGAGTCTGCAGAAGACCGTACCTCCGCTTTCCCAGTTTCTGGCGTAGCTGAAAGTGTTAGCTATGATCATAACGACCATTATACGCAAGCTGGAGACCTTTACCGCCTAATGAGCGAAGAGGAAAGAGCACGCCTTGTCGAGAACATTGTCGGTGCGATGAAGCCTGTTGAAAGCGATGAGATTAAGCTTCGTCAAATCCAACATTTCTATAAAGCAGATCCAGAGTATGGAACTCGTGTAGCAAAAGGTCTTGGCCTCCAAGTTCCTGTTCAAGCGTAAATCATATAAAACAAACAAAAAAGTCGAATGTATCTGTTGATACATTCGAATTTTTTTAAATATAGAAATCTATAAAACATGAGGTTATGAGTAGAATACACAGATTTTTTCTCGATTAATCTCCTCAATCTTAAAATCAATATCATACACTTCATTTAGAACAGTCGGGGTAATAATCTCATCTGTAGTTCCCTCTTTAATTACTTTTCCATCCTTCATCGCGACAATATAATCAGAATAACAAGAAGCAAAATTGATATCATGTATGACAATCACAACAGTTTTCCCAAGCTCATCGGCGAGCCTTCTTAACGTTTTCATAATTTGCACAGAATGCTTCATATCAAGATTGTTTA
Source organism: Mesobacillus maritimus (assembly GCF_019749255.1). Classification (GTDB taxonomy): domain Bacteria; phylum Bacillota; class Bacilli; order Bacillales; family Cytobacillaceae; genus Mesobacillus_B; species Mesobacillus_B maritimus_A. The sequence goes on from NZ_JACWFH010000009.1 coordinate 34,824, forward strand.
ATGGCTCATCGAGGAGAACATATTCTGTATCCTGAGCAATAACCATCGCAATATAAGCACGTTGTTTTTGCCCACCACTTAGTTGATCTAGATACTTATGTTGGATATCTTCTAATTCCATGTAACGAATGGCTTCATTTACGAGACGGCGGTCTTCTTTCGTCAATCTTCCTTGGGAATATGGGAACCGTCCAAAGGACACGAGCTCTTTTACCGTAAGGCGTACATTAATATGGTTTGATTGCTTTAGAATGGAAATCTTCTTAGCTAAGTCATTGTTCTTACAACGTGTAAGGTCCATGCCATCAATATAGATTTCCCCTTCATCCTTAGCGATCAAGCGACTAATCATTGAAAGCAGTGTACTTTTACCTGCTCCATTCGGTCCGATAAAAGAGGTAATTTTTCCTTTGGCAATTTTAACTGAGACGTCTGTGATTACATTCTTTTTGTTGTATCCTTTAGAAACGTGTTTAACATCTACCATGATTTACTCTCCTTTAACAACAGATATATGAAATACACTCCACCAACGAAGTTGACAATAACACTTAGTGTGGTATCGAACGTAAAGACTCGTTCAACAATCAATTGACCGCCTACTAAAGCAATAATTGAAATAAAAACGGAACCAATAATTAAGTAGCTATGTCTGTACGTATTCAGAAACTGGTGAGCAACATTTGCGACCAATAAGCCGAGAAATGTTATGGGTCCGACAAGAGCGGTTGAAATCGATACAAGGATCGCAATGACGACTAGTAATCTTTTAACGACGTAATCGTAGTCGACCCCAAGGTTTACAGCCTGATCCTTCCCTAATGACAAAACATCTAAGTATTTAATCAGTTTCACGGAGTAAAGTGAAACCAATATCACCGCAATAGTGGCAATCAATAACAAGTCTGTCTTCACATTGTTAAAACTAGCAAACATCCTATCTTGAACAACCATAAATTCATTCGGGTCAATTAAAACCTGCATAAATTCTGTTATACTCCCAAAGAAGGTCCCAAAAATAATTCCAACCAACAAGAGGAAGTAAATGTTTTGACCATCTCCCCGGAACAATAATTTGTACAGTAGTCCGGCAAAAATGACCATTAGCCCAACTGAGATTAAGAAATTCACATTCTCATTTGTAACAAGTGTGTTCATTGAACCTAATACAAAGATTAGAAAAGTTTGAATCAATAAATACAATGAATCAAGACCAATAATACTTGGTGTTAATATACGGTTATTCGTTATCGTTTGAAACACTAGTGTTGAAAAGGCGATAACGCCCCCAGTTAATATAATTGCATAGACCTTTTTCAATCTTCTAGGCAGGGCATAATCCCAATTGTTTCCTAAATCAATAAATATAAATGCTACAGCTAGCGCTATAGCCACAACGGCTAATCCGATCAATTTACTCTTATTACTCATATGCCTTTCTCCTCATAATCATGTAAAGAAAAATTCCGCTCCCTATTACCCCGACAGTTAGACCGATAGGTACCTCGTATGGATAGATAACAACTCGACCTAATATATCACAGGCTAATACGAAAACTGCCCCTAATAGTGCCGTATGAGAAAGGCTTTTTTGTAAATGATCTCCCCGGTACATCGTTACGATGTTGGGAATAATCAATCCTAAAAACGGAATCATTCCTACCGTCAGCACAACAATTGCCGTAATCAAGGCAACAATCATTAGACCGATGTTCATGATTTGTTTATGATTTAATCCAAGATTGACTGCGAACTCTTCTCCCATACCTGCAATGGTGAACTTATTGGCATACAGGTAAGCGATAACGATTAGAGGAATACTAATGTATAAAAGCTCGTAACGTCCTTGTATCATCATCGAAAAATTCCCTTGCAACCAAGAAGACATATTTTGAATTAAATCCTCCTTGTAAGCAAAGAAGGTCGTAATAGAACCTACAATACTACCAAACATCATACCAACAAGAGGGATGAAAATGGCATCCTTATATTTGATTTTATCTAGTAGTTTCATGAAGATAAAACTTCCTAAAAGAGCAAAGAAGAATGCAACCAACACTCTTACAAACTGCCCCGCTCCTGAAAACAGCATCATGGAAACTAAAATACCAAATCGTGCTGAATCTTCAGTTCCTGCCGTAGTTGGGGAGACAAATTTATTTCTTGTGAGCTGTTGCATAATCAACCCACAAATACTCATCCCAACACCTGCTAAAATAATCGATAATAATCGCGGGACCCTACTTACTAATAATACATGTATTTGCTCTTCCGTTAGTTGGAACAAATCCAGTGGCGATATATTTTGCACTCCGATAAACAGTGAAGTGATCGCTAATACAATAAAGCTAATGACTAAGTATATAAGTTTCATAATAGATCCCTAACTCTTTCTATGAATTGCGCCATTTGATTTTGAAAAATGTCTATCCTTAAATAAACATTCTGTTGGACTAATAATTGCTTATAATTAAATGATAATGATTTTCAATGTCGAATGCAATGACTATTTTATGACAACGTTAAACTTTCTTACTATTAGACAGTATAAACAAGGAATAAAGTATAAAAAAAACTGCCTATGTTAGACATAGGCAGCTTTATTAATTCTATTTAGTCTCTGGTACAGAACCTTTATTTGAATAGTTATAGTTAGAACGCTCTACTGGCGTGAAATCACCTGGTGTATAGAAACGTAATAAATCACCATTTACCACTTTATCAGAAAGCTCTAATTGCTGTCTGACGATTTGATTCATTTGTTTAAATTCCTCAGTTTCTTCAAGCAATTCACCCGTTTTAGGATCATAGTACTTTTCGTTAACCGCAGTAACAGTTGGGCTAACAAAATCTCCGTTACGGAAAGCTACAAGCTCACGGTGGTCCTTAGAAAGTAAGTCAGTACCTAAGTGCACAAACTCTTCTCCTTCAACACCAAGAAGATGAAGCAGTGTCGGCAATAAGTCAATTTGTCCACCATATGTGTGATTCACCCCACCTTTTAATCCAGGCGAATGAATAATCAATGGAACTTCTTGCAACTCCGCACTAACCTCTGGTGTTACTTCTTTCCCTATTACGGTTTCCATCGCTTTATTATGGTTTTTAGAAATTCCGTAATGGTCCCCATAAATAACGATAACAGAATTATCATAAATCCCTGATTCTTTCAGGTCATTGAAAAACTGCTCTAATGCCTCGTCTGAGTATCGAGCCGTTTGGAAGTAATTATCAACCGTCTTACTACCTGTATCATGCTTTTCAATCGTTGTTTTCTCTTGATCCATAGTGAACGGATAATGGTGCGTTAACATAATAAATTTTGAATAAAAAGGTTCTGGTAATGATTGAAGCAATGGAATAGATTCTTCGAAGAACGGTTTATCCATTAATCCATAATTGGTTACATTTTCTGGACTCATATCATAGTAGCTAGAGTCAAAGAACTTATCCATGCCAAAAGATTTATAGATTTCATCACGGTTCCAGAAAGACCTAGTGTTACCATGGAAAACAGCGGAAGTGTATCCTTTCTGTTGAGAAAGAATAGCCGGTGCTGCTTGATAGGTATTCATTCCTTTCATCGAAAAGGCCGCTCCTTGTGGCAAACCAAACAAAGAGTTTTCAATCATGAATTCAGCATCAGCTGTTTTCCCTTGTTCTGTTTGGTGATAGAAATTATCAAAATAAAGTGTATTGCTATCACGAGTTAATGAATTAAGGAAAGGCATTACCTCTTCCCCATGCAATTCATAATCAACTAAGAAGTTTTGAACAGATTCTAGGTGAATGTAAATCACATTGCGTCCTTCTAACGCTCCAAAATACTCTGGGTTAGGCTCAGCAAACTGAGACTGAGTGTAGTTAATCACTTCAGTAATATCATTACTATCAGCCATAACACGCTGCGCAGATGCCTTCGTACTTTGAACTGCATCGTAAACCGTGTAATTGTACATTCCTAAATATTTAACAATATAGTTTCTGTCGAATGTTCTAGTTAATAGTTGTGGGCGGTCTGCTTCCGCCATTCCAAGATTGGCACTGAAAATAGCAAGTCCTAATAATAAGACTGCCGCAATCTTCCGTCCGCTTATCTTAGAGGTATCAAACTTAATAAGATTAAAGCGTTTAGACGCTAGGACAGCCAGCACGATAAAATCAATAAAGAAAAGAAGATCATATGGCTTAACTAGAGTATATAGACTTGAGCTTACGTCCCCAAAGTTCTGCGTTTGAAACAGTGTCGGTAGAGTAATAAAGTCATTAAAGAAACGATAATACAGTACATTTGCATATAATAAAAAACTAAGGACAAAATAATTAATAAGGAGCCAGCGATATTTTTTCTTATCCTTCTTAAACATAGCAAGTCCAAGGAATAAGACTGCAGAAGCAAGTGGACTTAAGAATAATAGAAAGGACTGAATGGAATTTTCGACTCCTAAACTGAACTGTGTTACTTGAACAACATATGTTTTAATCCAGAGAAGGAATACGGCTAAAAAGAAAAACCCCATATAATTATTAAGAGTCTGTTTTCCAAAATTAATGATGCTTTTCATTTTTTCACCTGCTTTTTAATTTAGAGTTTAAACGAAACTTTTCTACTATATTTATATTATACTTTACGGTTCTTCATAGAGGAAACTCTTGCTACAAAGAGATAATATACTCTCTTTTCCCTAAAATGTAAAGTGGAAAATGTACTCCTATTTTTTTCCACTCCCTATAAATCCGCTTTCTTTATAGGACCTTTGTCATGTTTTTAAACTTTGAGGAAGATTCACGGAAAAAGCCTTTTTCGTCTCGAACACTGTATAAACCACTTACATATAGTAAATATAATAAGGTATAACTGTGAGGTGATGAAAATGGGGCTTTTGAATGCCTATCAGGAGTGGAAAAACTCTAGATACGAAAAACATGTTTCTAATATGAAAGAACAAGATAAATGCCCAGACTGTTTTGGCAGAGGCTATCACATATTCCCTGCAACTGAATTTGTCTATAATGTAACCCCATATGACTGCCAAGGATGCGATGGCACAGGTAGTTTTCAACAATGGACAAACCTCAGGTGAGACAACTTGATTTTATGAGTGAAGTGTCCTAAATATGAATCATTTCTAAGACCTGTACTCTTTATGTACTGGTCTTTCATTTGTATAATAGACACTATTATGTCCAAAGGAGGAACAAAATGAAAAAGAGCAGTCAGATTTTCAATGGGTTTATCGGTACATACACAAAGGGAAATAGCAAAGGAATTTACTCCTTTCAATTAGATTCCCAGACAAAGGAAATTTCAACTATACAGCTAGCTGCTGAATTAGAGAATCCAACCTATATAACCATTACGGAGGACCAACAATTTCTATACTCTGTTGTAAAAGAAGGGGAATCCGGCGGAGTTGCAGCTTTTCGTCTAGGAGAAGAGGCCGCACAACTACAAGAATTAAATCGAACCTTAGAAATCGGGGCATCCCCTTGCCATGTCTATACAGGCCCCAATCAATCTGTTCTAGCGTCAAACTATCATAAAGGGACGGTCACGTACTATAAATCAAAAGAGGATGGTTCGATTACCGCTCCTCTATCTGTTGCAAAACATGAGGGTTCTGGTCCAGATCCTCGCCAAGAAAAAGCCCATACCCATTATTCCGGCTTTACCCCGGATGGAAAATATATTGTTGTCGCTGAGCTCGGAATTGACCAGATTATTACGTATCAACTAGTTAATGACCAACTAGTTGAGGTTACAAGATTGGCAACGAAGCCCGGCAGTGGCCCTAGACATCTTACATTCCATCCAAAAGAGCCCTATGCCTATGTTATGACTGAATTTAGCTCCGAAGTCATTGTTTTAAAATATAATCATACCGATGGAAGCTTTGAACAACAGCAGGTCATTTCTGCTCTTCCGAATACGTTTACGGAAAACAACCAAGGAAGTGCTATTCATCTCACATCTAATGGTAAATTTGTTTATGTAGCCAATCGTGGGCATGATAGTATTGCTGTATTTGAAGTGAACCAGGAAAGCTTTCAGCTAAGTTTAATTGAACATATTTCTACTGAAGGGAATTGGCCGCGTGATTTTATGTTGGACCCCACAGAGAACTTTCTTGTCGTTGCGAATCAGAATTCTAGCAATCTTGTCCTCTTTTCCAGAGACCAAACTACTGGCAAGCTGAGACTTCTGCAAAAAGATATAACTGTCCCGGATCCAGTATGTGTAAAGTTCTTAAACCATTCATTTAAATCATGATATTCAAATGTAAAGGCTGAGGATCATTCTCCTCAGCCCTTTAGCCTTACAATAAAGTGAAATTGACAATTACTTTTCATAACTTTATTACAAAAGTTTGAATAACCAGAAAACGACCTTCCTTTTCCTTTTTAATTTGATATCTTAAAAGTGTAATAATTATTCATTCTAAAAAGGAGTGATTTTGATGATTGTCAATGCATTAAGAAAGAATAAGATTGTTGCTGGGATTCTTGCAATCGTTCGTATCTACCTAGGCTATGCATGGTTTACAGCAGGTTATCATAAAATTATTGATGGGTTCGACGCTTCAGGATTCTTACAAAACGCAGCCGCCAACCCAGTAATGGGCCCTGATGGCACACCAGTCTACGCTTGGTATACCACTTTTCTTGAAGCCTTTGCCATCCCAAATGCAGACCTCTTTAACTTCTTGATTCCGTGGGGAGAAGCTGCCGTTGGTCTTGGTCTTATGCTTGGTTGCTTAACAACCACCGCCGCTTTCTTTGCTTTAGTTATGAACTTCGCCTTCTTCTTTGCTGGTACCGTCTCTCACAATCCAACCGACATCCTAATGGGCTTCTTCATTGCCGTCGCCGGCTACAATGCAGGACACTATGGCCTAGACCGCTGGGTCATTCCATTCATCCGCAAAACTGTTTTGAAACAAACTTCTACTGCCGCTACTAATGAAACCCTATAATGAAGAAAGACCCTTTTGGGGTCTTTTTTTGCTTAATATCGCAGGTTTGCCTTAGATTAAGGAACTGTAACATAAATTTCATACTTTTTTGTCAATCACACTTTGTATTTTTATAAAATTGAGTTGAACCCTTTACAATAAAAAAGGATGTGGACCATGTCTTATAAATGTCGTACGGAATCTAAAGAACTACAAGCACTAAAACTCTTAAACACACGAATGGATCTATCTGCCAAAGATAAGCAGCACTATTTAAATCTTAAGAAAGGCTTTGAGGGTGAAAGAAGGTTCGATAGACAAACAGAAACTCTTCAGTGCGAATGCTTAATATTAAATGATTTACTTCTTAAAGTTAGTAATACCGTGTTCCAAATTGACTCATTACTTATTTGTTCCGAGACAATTTATCTCTATGAAGTGAAAAATTACGATGGGGACTATGTATACGAATTAGATAGATTTTATACTAGAAATAAAACGGAGATTATAAACCCTCTGCACCAATTAAAGCGAAGTGAATCGCTCCTACGCCAGCTACTAGATAAACTTGGATATAACATACCGATTAACTCATCCGTCGTTTTTATTAACCCCGAATTCACCTTATATCAAGCCCCAATCACAATACCATTTATCTTCCCAACTCAAATTAATCGCCATATAGAAAAACTTAATATGATATCTTCAAAAATAAATGCTAAACACAAAATGTTAGCTGACAAATTAGTTTCGTTACATCTTGAAGATGCACCTTATTATCAGTTACCTTCATATAATTACGAAAGAATGCGAAAAGGAATAAGTTGTGTGAAATGTAGTTCTTTAACAACTTTTGTCGAAGGAATGAAATGTTTTTGCAAGGAGTGTGGAGAAGAGGAGCTAGTTTCCGATTCCGTAATGAGAAGTGTTAGAGAACTCCATCTGCTCTTTTCGAACCAAAAGATTTCTACCAATAAGGTTTATGATTGGTGCAAAGTGATTACGTCAAAAAAAAGAATTTCAAGAATCCTTGAAAAGAATTTAAAGGTGAGAAACGTTAGACGCTGGTCCTATTATGAATAGATCTTTTGATTTTGAAGATACCTTTTAGTTTTAACTGAGATGTTGTCCTTGAGCGATTCACTCAAGGACTATTTCTTGTTATGGGATTAGTTTTATCCTTGGGTGGGATTCTCATAGACATTTTCCTGCTTTCCTACTGGATTTTGTCCTTGAGCACGCTTCTCATGGACATTTTCCTGCTTTCCTACTGGATTTTGTCCTTGAGCAGGCTCCTCATAGACATTTTCCTGCTTTCCTACTGGATTTTGTCCTTGAGCAGGCTTCCTCATAGACATTTTCCTGCTTTCCTACTGGATTTTGTCCTTGAGCAGGCTCCTCATAGACATTTTCCTGCTTTCCTACTGAATTTTTGTCCTTGAGCAGGCTCCTCATAGACATTTCTTTGCTTTCCTACTGGATTTTGTCCTTGAGCAGGCTCCTCATAGACATTTCTTTGCTTTCCTACTGGATTTTGTCCTTGAGCACGCTTCTCATGAACATTTTCCTGCTTTCCTACTGGATTTTGTCCTTGAGCACGCTTCTCATGGACATTTTCCTGCTTTTCTACTGGATTTTGTCCTTGAGCACGCTTCTCATGAACATTTTCTTGCTATCCTACTGGATTTTGTCCTTGAGCACGCTTCTCATAGTCATTTTCCTGCCTTCCTACTGGATTTTGTCCTTGAGCATGCTCCTCATAGACATTTTCCTGCTTTCCTACTGGATTTTGTCCTTGAGCACGCTTCTCATGGACATTTTCCTGCTTTTCTACTGGATTTTGTCCTTGAGCATGCTTCTCATAGACATTTTCCTGCTTTCCTACTGAATTTTTGTCCTTGAGCAGGCTCCTCATAGACATTTCTTTGCTTTCCTACCGGATTTTGTCCTTGAGCACGCTTCTCATAGACATTTCTTTGCTTTCCTACTGGATTTTGTCCTTGAGCACGCTTCTCATGGACATTTTCTTGCTTTTCCTACTTGATTTTGTCCTTGAGCACATCTCTCATAGACATTTTCTTGCTTCTTACTGAATTCTGTCCTTGAGCACGCTTCTCATGGACATTTTCTTGCTTTTCCTACTTGATTTTGTCCTTGAGCAGGCTCCACATCGATATTATTAATTAGCTAGTGGAATTTTAATGATAAATTTTGTTCCCTGCCCTTTTTGACTAATAACGGTAATATCTCCTTCGTGTAGCTCAACGAGGCGCTTTACGATGGATAATCCTAGGCCAAACGCTCCGTACGGATTGCTTGTTCGAGATAAATCTGCTTTATAAAACCTGCGCCAAATTTTTTCAATCTCACCCGGGTCTATTCCGGTTCCGGTATCTTCAATCTCAATTACCGTTGCCTTCTCAACTATCTTGCCTCTCAGGGTAATTGTTCCATTGCTTGTAAATTGAATACTATTTTTAGTAATATTGATCAGAATTTGCAATATCCTGTCATAGTCTGCGAATACCGTTGCCCCGTCTTCTACTTCTATTTGAATGTCATTGCCCTTTTCATTTGCCTGAAGGTACAGTTGTTCTTTGATGATTTCTAAAAGTTCATCTAACTCAATTTCCTCTTTAGAAAGCTTTACTTGATTGGATCTAATTTTTTCATAATCTAGATTTTCATTTACTAGCCGAATCAGTCGCTTCGTTTCCTTGCTAACAAGATTGATTCCCTTTTCTTTGTCAGCTTCTGGAATCATATTATTTCTTAACCCTTCAATCACTCCACTAATCGTTGTCAGTGGCGTACGCATTTCATGGGAAACGTCAGCCATGAATTGGCGCCTTCGGTTTTCTAAGCTTTCGATTTCCTCCATTGAGCTATTCAGTTTATCGACCATTTGGTTAAAATCCTTAGCCAATTCCCCAATTTCATCAAAGTTTGATGAAGGCACGCTTACATGATAATTCCCTGCAGATACCATTGAGGTCGCCGCTTGAATTTTTTTTATTCTCTTTACATGTAACTGAGATAAAAGCCAACTAAGTAGAATAGAGACTCCTAGTGCAAAGAGCGCAGCATAAAGAAGGTATTGATTAATTTCACTGATCATTTCCTGGGTTCCTTGTATCGGGGAAGTGAGAAGAACTCCACCAATAAAACGCCCACCGATGATATAAGGAACGGCCACAAAGGAAACATCCTGGTCAAACCTCTTTAAATCGTACTTACTAACAATCGTTTCTCCCGACTGCAATCTTCGCCATTCTTTTTCGGTTAAGACCAGTGGCGGTCCTTGCCACTTAATCGGATTCAGCAATTGAATATTTTCATCAAAAACACTGAATTGAATGTCTCTCCCAAATAATACATTGGCATATTGATTGATGACCTGCTCTGGACGGTTATTGCCTTGCTGCAAATCTAGCAGAATGTTTTCCCCATAATTAATCAGTTCATCGGTCTTATCCTTGTAAACAAGGGTTTCAATGTATTGCGAAAATAAAAGACTTAAAACGATAAATGCTACTAGAAGCACACCAATATGACTAAAAATCTGCTGATACAAGTATTTAATCTTCACTCTGGTCCACCGACTCATCAAATTTGTAACCTACTCCCCAAACCGTATGTACGAATGGCTGTGAGTCTGTCCCTAGCTTTTTCCTTAACCGTTTTACATGGACATCCACTGTCCGTTCATCTCCATAAAAATGGTAGCCCCAGACTCTTTCTAGCAGTTGTTCCCTTGTAAACACTTGGCGGGGGTGTTGAGCAAAATAGGCCAAAAGATCAAATTCCTTTGGAGTCAGGTTTAGAATTAAGACACCCTCCTTAAACACTTCCCTTGAATCCTTATCTATTTTAAGATGCTTTGTTTGGACGATGCTTTTTGCTTCCTGTTCTCCATTGTTCCGCTGATATCTCCGTGCCACCGCTTTAATTCTTGCCATTAGCGCGAGCGGACTAAACGGCTTCGTGACATAATCATCCGCACCCATTTCTAACCCTAGGACCTGATCTGATTCACTATCTTTCGCCGTTAACATAATAATCGGGATTTCGCTATTTTCCATTCTGATTTTTCGACAAAGACTTACACCGTCCATTCCTGGAAGCATCCAGTCGACAATAAGAAGATCCCATTCGCCCGTTTTGAACTCGTGATAGCCTTTTAGTCCATCATGAACAAATTTCCCGTCCATTCCTTCCTTAAGGAAGAACATTTCAATCATTTCACAAACACTTTCGTTATCTTCAATAACAAGAATTTTCATTGTATCCCCTCACCTTAATGTTCCTTACCCTTAAATTAAGCTTTCATCATTTAATAATCAACTCTGTCCCAACCAATTTACAAATTAATTAAAAAAAAAACCACATCAACACTGAATGTGGTTTTAACCGTTAACTTAGTTGCTTGTTACGAAATAATAAGTAGATATACAAAAGAATTGAAATTACTATTGAAATTGCTGACGTAACGTAGATACTTGCGTATCCCCATAGATGCCCAATCTGACCAAACATAATAGCCCCTATCCCAACCCCGAGGTCAAAGAAAGAAAAAAAGGTGGCATTGGCCATTCCTTTACGATTTGGCTTCGCCTTTTCAACTGCCCATGCCTGTAAGGCTGGCTGAACTGATCCAAACCCGAGACCATAAATGCCTGCAGCAAGAAACAGAATGAAACTGTTTGGGAGCCATGCAAGCAGAATCATCGCGACAAGAATGAATGCAGCTCCAGGAATAAACACTGCTTGATGCCCTTTACGGTCATAGAGCTGTCCAGCAAACGTTCTAGAAATCATAAGAAACAGAGCGTAAATGAGGAAATACCATTCGATCCCTGCTATTCCTTTTTGCGCAGAATATAATGGAAGAAAAGTCGCAATCCCCCCAAATGTAACTGTGATAAAAAATAATAACATCGATGGTTGGAGTGCACTTTTTTCATAGAAATCCCATTTTGCAGTCACTGCAGGTGTACTGCTCTTTTCTACTCCCTTATAATGAATTCTCGTGGCCATAAAAAAAGCTAACAAGCCTAACCCTGCACAAACAAAAAATAATGATTTAAAGGAAATGATTCCTGCTAAGGCTAAGCCTAGTGATGGTCCAAGCGCCAGGGCGATATTTCCTGAAAGTCCGTAATAACCTAACCCTTCCCCTCTTCTAGTCGCTGGTACGATATCAGTTGCAATCGTACCAGAAGCAGTTGTAGAGAATCCCCATCCTACTCCTTGAATAATTCTTAAGAAAAACAATAAAAACATCCCGGTTGCAAAACCAAATGACCCTACTGAGACTACAAAGACTGCGAGTCCAATCAAATATACAAAGCGGCGCCCCTTTGACTCGAGAGCGTGTCCTGCATAAGGGCGAAGAAGCAAGGCGGAAAAAGTGAAAATCCCTACCACCAAGCCAATTAATTGATCGTTTCCACCTAAATATTCTACAAACAGAGGAATGGTTGGTAACGTCATTTGAAACCCAAGGAAAATAAAGAAATTGGCAAAGCATATTAATATAAAATCCTTCGTCCATATTCTTTCCTTTACACCTGCACGTTGCCCTACAAGTTGTTTCTCCATTTTATTCCTTCTCTCTACCTTAAAAATAGCTTCGCTTTTAACCTAAATTGCTACCAAATACATTAATCAGCAATTGGGTTACTGAACGTTTTAAAAAGAGTGTACCGCTCTTTAATAAATCACTAGTTTAAAAATAGTTAAACATAAACCAATAAAGAATCCACATACAGCGCCATTGACACGAATCCATTGGATATCCTTGCCGATATTATTCTCCATCATATCAATTAAGGTATCCGTATCTAACTTATCAAGGTTTTCTTTGACAAGCATTCCAATTTTGGAATGATTATTTTCAATAGCAGCGGCTACCTGGTTATGTAACCATCTTTCAATAGCGGACATTTTTTCACTATCGTCCTTAATAGCGTTAAGATAACGGAGGACGACTGGGTTAACATAATCATCAACAAAGTTTTCTTGAGCAACAAACAAGAGAATTCGATCCTTTGCCATATCTAAAAGACTGTTAATTTGTCCTCCCAGTTCTAGCTCACTGACCAACTTATTTTTCCATTCATTGATTTCTTCCATTAACTTTTCCCGGTTCTCGATACCAACTAATTCCTTCCTTATCCACTCGAGGATTAAAGTCCGGTATCGATTATCTGGATTGCTAACATTTTTAATCCTATTCAGGACAAATGTTTGCATCATCTGTCCAATTCGCTCTTCATTCATCATTTGATTAAAAGATTGAATAGCAAACTTTAAAAGTCCGTCTGCTTCAGTTGTTTCGATCAGCTGCTTCCCTACCTTACCCATCGTAAGTTTTGCTTCATTTGTCGCCGCCCACTTCCCCGTTTCCTCGAGAATATAATTGAAAGCTGCTTCATCATATTTCCGGTCCACGATTCCATCTGCAACAGATTTGAGGAGCCTTGATGCGTCTACCTCCAGTAAGTACCCTTTTATTTCCTTTTCAAGTAGTGGTGCTAACTTTTTAAAGTCTATTCTTGTAAGGGAATCCTGAATGAGCGAGTGGACAACTTTCTTTGTATACTCATTCTGTATTTCCCTATGTACCACCATTAAAATCTTATCCGTGAAGTTAATCTTTCCGATTTTCTCCATAATGCTTGTCACTGTAAGCCAGTCTTTTTCAAGCATACGGACTAATGCCTGGGTTAGCCTTTCTCGGTTTTTGGGGAGCAAGGCTGTATGTGGAATTGGAATGCCTAACGGATGTCGGAACAAAGCAGTGACTGCAAACCAGTCCGCTAAACCACCAACAAGACCAGCCTCAAAAGCTCCTTGTAATAATTTCCCCGTTAATGTGTCCTGAAAGGGGATCGTCAATAAAAAACCCAAACCCATTACAGCCAGTGAAACACCAGCTAAATACCTTGATTTTTTTTCTTTTTTATCCATACTTCTCCCTCGAGCAATTATTTTTGTCTTCCTATATTATTGTATAAAATTCCAACATTTTCAAACGAACGATTTACACCTTATATTATAAACATAATCGATGTAGGGATAAAAAAAGAACGTCGGAATGAAATCCGAGCGTTCCTCCTTATCTACGGAACCTGTTTTTAGAAGTAAAGCTATTTTTTCCATACGTAAAATATGCTATTTAAGTAACAACATGGATCAACCAATTATACTTTGTAGAGAAAGACTAATTGATTAAATAAACAACAATAAACTGATAGCCATAACAGCCATGCCACCTATGAGACCATAAATAGACATATGGGCTTCATCGTATTTTTTCGCAGCAGGAAGTAGTTCATCCAAGGAAATAAACACCATGATTCCAGCTACAGCTGCAAAAATGACCCCGAACATAATATCGTTTAAAAAAGGCATTAAGAATAGGAATGCGACAATTGCCCCAACCGGCTCAGATAGACCAGATAAAAAAGATAGTTTAAAGGCTTTTTTCTTATCTCCTGTTGCAAAATAGACAGGGACAGATACAGCAATTCCCTCAGGAATATTGTGGATGGCAATAGCAACTGCAATGGCAACACCTAGAGCTGGGTCTTGGAGGGCAGATGTAAACGTAGCAATTCCTTCAGGAAAGTTATGAATCCCTATTGCCAATGCTGTAAAAAGGCCCATTTTCAGTAAAGCAGGGTCTTGACTGACGTTTTGATTATTCATATCCTCCACTTTCTTGAGTTCATGTGGATTGGATTGTTTTGGGATGAACTTGTCAATTAAGGCGATTAGAACCATTCCGCCAAAGAAGCCTCCCACAGTAATCCAATTGCCTAGTCGATCCCCTAGTGACCCAGTTAGTGCATCCTGTGCTTTTACAAAAATCTCAATCATTGATACATAGATCATTACACCGGCTGAGAATCCCAGAGCCAGTGATAAAAACCTTGTATTGGTTCGAGATGTAAAAAATGCTAGAATACTGCCAATCCCGGTAGCGAGCCCAGCCATTAATGTCAAACCAAAAGCAAATAATATATTTTCAGGCATATAATATCCCCCATTCTTATTATGCTTCACTGCTTATATTTTCAGTCTATGCACAATTCTAAGAAAGTTTCCTTTAGGAAACATTTTAACCACAGGCAAACTAACGGTCAAGAAGAAAAGCTTGAAGGGGATTATGTATCCGATAGTCAGATACGCGGTTTTTGGGGTCCCCTTTATCCACAAAGGGTCACACGCTTCCTACTTCACGTTAGATAATCAGCTTAACTCCATAAAAAAACCCTTCTTCTAGTTAAGCTAGAACAAGGGCTCCGTAAATGAGTGCTCCACTAATTACATATGCAGGGTGAACCTTTAATTTTTCCATTAAAAGATAAGAAATGCCTCCAATCAGGATGGTTTGAAAGGCACCGACATCCTCATAGGAGGATAGAAAAAAATCATAGGTCATCACACCTAGCAGTACTGCTATAACTGGTCTAACGACAATGGTCAGCCTTTTTACTCTTGGTGATTCTTTATACTTCATTAACAAACTAAGCAAGCCAAGCATTAACATTAAGGACGGTGCCACGGTAGCGAATACTCCAACAGCTGCCCCTAGAACACCGCCTTGTGTATAACCAATATACCCAGCCATTTTTGTCGCTACTGGACCCGGGAGTGCGTTCCCAATAGCGAGTACTTCACTGAATTCATTCACTGTCATCCAGCCGTACTCATCAACAACTTCATTTTCAATAAGAGGAATCGACGCAGGCCCCCCTCCATAGCCAAGGATTCCTGGGACGAAAAAGGCCCAAAAGATTTTTAGATAAATCATAAATTCTTCTGCTCCTTTTTCTTTTCTCCTTCATTGGAATTCTTTTTAAGCAAAGAGCCTGCCAATAATACAAAGATCAAAATAGCAGGATGGAGATGCAGCACTTCTAATAGGATAAAACTCCCCAAGATAAGAACCGCTGACCAGCGCCATCCAAGTACGGATTTTCCAGACTTTTTAACAAATCCCCAAGTAAGAACAGCGAGCATAACTGCAACAACAGGTACAACAGCCTCGGCCATTCCTTTCACCCAAGGTTCATCCTTATATGTTTGTAAATTTGTTAAGAGAATGATCAAGAGAATAATTGTCGGCACAACCGAAGCAATCAAAGCATTGAACATGCCAAGAACGCCACCAACCCTATACCCAATGTATCCTGCCATCTTCGTGGCTACGGGTCCTGGAAGTGCATTCCCTAACGCTAAGATGTCACTAAATTCGTCGCTATTCATCCATTTGTATTTTTGAACGACTTCTTTATGTACAAGAGGGATTGACGAAGGACCACCACCATATCCAAGTAAACCTACTCGTAAAAATGCAAGGAAAATTTCTTTTTGTCTCATATTATCCCCTTCAAACATTTTTAAAAAAAACTGTATAGGCCTATAATTTAGGGCTGATTTCTTAAAACTCTATCAAAATGAATGTCCGTCAATGTATAATTTAGCTTAAACACATAAAAATGCTACCCAAGAGAAGAGCCTATTCTAGAGTATTTTTTCCATCATCCTTTAAAACCTCGCTTCATCTTTCTTCCATAGCCAAAAGGCTACAGAGTAATCATTACTCGGCAGCCTTTATGTAAGATTCGCAAAGTTTTCTAGATCACTGTTTTCCCCAATTACAAGTAAAATATCATCTGCTTCCAAGTTCTCTTCCGGATCTGGAGCAATATTGATTTGATTTTTTTCCTTAATAGCCACGACGGTTACATTGTGTTTAGCCCTTAGATTTAGCTCACGCAAGTTTTTGCCCATCATACTTTTAGGTACATGAATTTCTTCAATACTGAATCTTTCTGAGAGCTCAATAAAATTAAGAACATTAGGAGCTGCCGTTAAGTAGTGGGCAACTCTTTCACCCATATCTTTTTCCGGAAAAATGACTTTATCTGCTCCAATTTTAGATAATACCTGACCGTGGTTTTTGGTTAAGGCTTTTGCAACGACGTGTTTGACGCCCATTTCTTTTAGTAAAAGCACAGCCAGGATACTTGCTTGTATATCATCCCCAATAGCCACAATCACAGTATCAAAGTTTCTTATTCCTACATCTCTCATCGTTTCTTCTTCTGTCGCATCTCCAATCACCGCGTAAGAAACAGAATCCTTGTGATCATTGATATTTTCCTCATTTTTATCAATTGCGAGCACCTCATTGCCTTCTTTATATAAAGTGGTTGCAACGCTTGAGCCAAATCGTCCCATCCCAATAACTGCATACTGCTTTTTCATACTAGGCATTCCTCCTATCCAATCGTAATCTTTCCTAGTGGTAAACGGTTATGACACTGATACTCCCTTTATCCTTAATCATTGTAACAGAGAGACTGAATATGAGAAGTTTAATTGCCTCTGGCCTAATCGTTTTGTCCTAAAAAAATCTCCTATTATAGATTTACGTCTGCCTTGCCTTTAATTTGAGCAAATACGCCCTCAATTAATACTAGGAATGTCGTCTTGCATTTGATTTTAGGATATCTGAATCCTTTAGGGTAAGTAACCGCCGCGGCCGGACTCATAAAACAGAGACATCCCATAAATAAATTTCCGACAAAAAGCAGCTCCTATTTACATGTATAAGAGCTGCTTCGTTTTAAGGGTGCTTATGTTTTAAAATAGGTTAGGTATGGGAGTACTATTGCAAAGGATGCAAGCAGAAACACAGCTGTAGCTCCGATTTTATTCTTATTTTTCCATAACGATAGCGCAAAACCCATTGTATAAAGAAAAACCACCAAAACGATAAACCATAAGAATGTGTTCATAATATATTCGTCAATCCCTTATCCCTTTATAGCTAGGAGTCTTTGGCTGTCTACCAAATTTCCCGAAACGCAGGTCCACATCAACCTTTACTTTCATATCAGGATAGGTTTTCATCCAATCAAAATTCATATACTCCTTTAACGTTTTAAATTCTTTTCTTGCGTGTAATGACCAACCAAACGGCTCTGCTTTAAATTCCTCTTGACTTATCCGGACAACCTCCATTATCTTACTTTCCATTTCTTTCTCAAATTCACTTCGTAATCTTTCTACTTTCTTTTTATTTTCAACTGGATTTTCCATACCTGGATCCGTTAGGACATCGATAGTCAAAGGAAGCTTTACATTGATTCGCGGAGGCTTCGCTTTCAAATCCATCTTAACAACCGATTTCTTCTGCTGATTGATTCTTACTGCCAATTGATAGTCTTCACTAAAAGGGTCTTGAAAAGTCGTCAAAACATCACGAACGGGAATTGCATCATGTAATAGCATGACAATCCTAGTTTCAACCCCTGTCATTGTTCCAATCATTTCACCTTCTAGAAAAACAGCAGAACCAAGAAACTGAGCATTATTTGCATCACCCTTAACCTTCAAGTCACCTGCAACAGCATCACTTTCATTTATACGGTAATTATCCTTATTGCTAGGTATTTTGGTGGTGGCAAAGGCACTTAGAAAGAGATTCGAATCTTCCTCGGTCACTCTAAAAAAATGATGTAGTTCCGAATCGGGGATTATCCCTATCTCAACTCCTCGTTCTATCATAAACTCATAAAATTTATGAGGGCGTTTCAGAAATTTAGGATTGTTTCTTCCAAAGAATTCTTTAACCTTCTCCTTTGTAACAACTAAATGGATATCTCGTTTAATTTCTCTATCCTTTTCAGCAGTATAAAGGAAACGAACGAATTCTTTTTCCCGAGCAAACTCTTCAGAAACTAAAATAACACTTAATAAGTCATAAGATATTTCCCTTGCAATAGCTACATTTGCGTTATTCCTCATTGAAACAAAGTCCGATGCCCGCATTGTTATTGTCATAAAAGAGGGTTCATCAGTTGCACTGGCTGTCTGTGAAGAGCCTACCTCAGGATTTGCTATTAAATAGGTCACATTTACCTTCCCTTTTTCTTCTGCTTTATCAAGTCCAATCCCAATAACAAATACCTGTCGATCTAATCCTTTTTGATCCCAACAACCTGCTAAATTCACCAAGAGAAGAAGTACCAAACAGATATTACATATCTTTTTTAACTTCATTTTTAAAATCCCCCCTTACCTTTGCGATTAGCCACATTAAGGAAGGTAAGATAAAGAAAATTGGGCTAAGTATCATTAACAGCTGCTCTCTCAAAAAAGGGACAGTAAAGGTTGCGTTTTTAGGAGTTATCCCAAGAAATATAACAAGAATCACCATCACCGGAACTAGGAACTCATATTCCTTTATTCTAAAAATCCCACCAAATAAGATAAGAACCATGTATAAATAAAACGCAAATCGAATAAATGCTGAAATCAACCAAAAAGGCAAAAACATACTCTCGACATTGTTTAGAAATCCAATTGAGATATAAAGAATTAATTCATGAAACGGGTAGCTTATCACTTCTATCGAAGTAAAATCAAAAAGCATGACATAGATGATGAGCGCCAAGGTTATCTCTATTAAGACGATAACAAATGCAATGAAGGTTCCCTTTTTAAATTCTTTAAAGGTACTAACAAATGGGGCAATGATGCCAATAAAGTAAAAATCAGCAAAAATTGATATTTTACTGGCAGCTGTTTTAACAATTTCAGAAGTCCCTGGTCCCCATATTGGAAAAAGAAACTTTGCATTCCCTTTTGTAAAAGCAATGATAAGCGCAAATGCCAAGGTTGTTTTTAAGTAAAAAAGAGTAATCCAAGCAGCTGAACCAATATGTTCAATCCCTCTTTTTGCTCCATAACCACACACAATCATCAAAATAACATAAATCGCAATTGAAGGGGTCTTTGTGAAATAAATGGTACTGATAATATTCACATATGTAGCAGAATCAAGAACTAGTGCTGCGAAACCAAAGATAAGCATCCCAAATGACAGGATGTTACCCATAACCTTACCAAACAGATGGAGGTTAAGGTCATGTAAATTTTTATCTCTATGGACTGAAAATACTTTTATTAAAAAGAACAATGGAATCAAAGTAAGTATCCCAGTTAACAACATGGATATCCAGGCTGCATTTTTTGCACTACTAAAAAAAAGCGTTGGAGTATCATCTGATAGTTTCGTCCCCACTGCTAATAAGATAATGGCCACGTATTCTCTAATTCCAATTTTCCCTTCTGTTTGTTTCATCTTACAGCCCCATTACTTTTTTTCTTCATATCCGTTGGCTTTAAATATCCAGGCCGAAATTTTTCATGTGTGATGACTCTTCTAAATATTGTATCCCCCGAGGATAAATAGTTTGGTGTCATAGGTGCTAAATACGGGACACCGAATGATTTTAAGGACACTAAATAAAAAATACCTACAGCAAATAAGGAAGTCATCCCTACAATCCCAAATAAACCAGCAGAGAGAATAAATAAAAACCGGATAATCCTGAGTGCATAGTTCAAGCTGATATCACTAATCGTAAAAGAGGTTAATCCACTAAGGGCAACAACAATAATCACGATTGGACTAATAATATTGGCTTCTACTGCAGCCTGTCCTAGGATTAGTGCCCCGACAATTCCGATTGTCGGCCCCATCGGGTTAGGAACTCTTAACCCCGCCTCCCTAATGAGCTCGAACGCAGCCTCCATTAGAAGAATTTCAAAAAAAATAGGAAACGGAACCTTTTCCCTCGACCCGGCAATCGCTAACAATAAATCCGCCGGAATCATTTCTGCATGAAAAGAGGTTACGGCAATGTAGATTGCGGATGTGAAAATCGTGATAAACATCGCTATAACTCTAATAAATCTGACAAAATTCCCAAAGAAAAACCTGAGATAATGTTCCTCAGGAGTATGAAAAAATGACCAAAAAGTAGCTGGAAGAATCAAAGCATCTGGGGAATTATCCATTAACAAAATAATATGGCCATCCTCTAAAAAGGAGGCTGCGCGATCCGGCCTCTCAGAGTATAGGATACTCGGAAAGAGAGATAATCTTCTCTCTTCGATATATTGCTCTAAGAGGGAAAGATTCTGGATTGCGTCCACATCAAGATTCTGCAGTCTATTTTTTATATTTCCGACTAGTTTATCGTCAGCAACATTACGAATATAAAGCATAAACACTTCATTCCTTGATCGCTCCGAAATGGTGACGGACTCCGCGATTAGGCTTTCATTTTTAATCCGTTTCCGAATTAAGGATAAATTAACAATCACTTTTTCAGTCAGAGCTTCTTTTGACCCTTTTACTAGTACTTCATTTTCTGCTCTTTCTACTGATCTCCCTTGAAAATTTGCACATTCAAATGCGTAGGCTTTTGTTTCGTAATCTGCAAAAATGACAGCATTCCCAGTATTGATATTCGTGACAACCTCTTTAATCTCTGAAATTGCAGTGACATTTTGTGTTGAAAGGATTTTGTCAATTTCTGCATCCATGTCAGTTTCTTGTAATAATGGCTTTATCGCACTATCTTCAACGGTTCTAACATCAGTAATTGAACTTATAAAAAAAATAGCAATTCTCTTACCATTACCACCAATCCTAAATTCTCTAACCTTTACATCTTTATTATCAGGGATTTGATAAATCTTTTTGATTCGTTCAATATTTACATCGATTTGACGGGATACAGACTGGTCCTTCTGATTCGATTGATCTTCCAGGGTATCCTTTAGATTGATTCGATTTAGCTTCTGCTTTCGCCCTGTCAGTTTCTTCAGAAGTTTAAACATTCTCCGCCCTCCCATTCTTACCTGTAAACCTAAAAATTGGTACTGTATTTAGATATTTACCAAATCATCCTATTTTATGAATGTTAATTAAGAAGGTTGGACCAATTGGCTAAACAGGTTGAAAGTTTGAATGCAAAAAAAGGAAGACGTTTCCGCCTTCCCACCTAAGAATAGATACAAACTACCTCCAGTTTTTACTAAAGAGCGTTTTAAAGCCAATATAGAGAAGTGCAAATGCGAAAATAACAATAACAAGGACTGCCACTATCTCAAAAAACGGAGCAAGACTTGGTAATATCCATAGAGCTTTAACCTTTAAAAGGGCAAATCCTACAAGAATGCACAAGAAAAATAGAATTGCAGTATAATACATCATTCATCCCTCCTTTAGTTTTTATCATATGCATCGACCATCAGAATGGGGTGGGTACTTGCACATGGCTTATAATCCAGACTATGCTGTTTTTCCTTTCCTCTTTTTGGAAATAATGTTTTGGAGAGCCTTATTCAAAGGAGGGACAACCATGTCGCAACATCTTTATATCCGCTTTATTAGATTACCGCTTCTTTTAAGGATCCTACTTATTACTGCGATTTTGATTTGTCTTTTTGGGGTTTTTATCCACTTTATAGAGCCGAATAATTTCCCAACTATATTTGACGGGATATGGTGGGCGGTCATTACTGCTTCTACGGTTGGCTATGGGGACTATATCCCTCTCAGTTTATTGGGACGGCTGACTGCTATGCTGTTGTTATTAGTGGGTGCTGGATTTTTATCCTCCTACTTTGCCACACTGTCAAGTATTGCCGTGACGAAACAAGATGAATATCAAAAAGGGGAGGCTCATTATAAAGGGGAAGACCATTTAATCATTATTGGGTGGAATGAGCGTTCAAAGGAAATTATCCGTTCATTCTCAGAAACCAAACAACACATTACGTTAATTGATGAAACGTTAACAAGTAATCCTTTGCCTTTTCACCATTTGCATTTTATTAAAGGAAAGGCTTTGCGAGATGAGGTTTTGATTCGGTCCAATATTACCCATGCTCAAAAGGTAATTATAACCGCGGACCAAAACCTAGATGAGCTTCAAGCTGATATGAACACTGTTTTAACCCTTTTAGCCATTAAAGGTCTGAATCCAAACGTATTATGCATTGTTGAGATTTTGACAGAAGAGCAATTGAATAACGCCAAACGCGCTGGAGCAGATGAAGTAATTAAAACAAATAAGCTGACAAGTGCGATTATTTTAGACAGTATTCATAATACGGGGATGGTTCATCCTCTTTCAGATTTATTGTCAGAATTCAAAAGCGGGACGAAACTTCGGTATCTGCAAACAACAGGGGATACGATTGGGAAAAGTATTAGACAAGTTAGTCTTTATTTTTTAGGAAAGGAGACCATTTTACTGGGGATAAAAAAAGGGGAGGACATTCATGTCCATCCCCATCCTGAGATGATCGTCGAAAAAGATGATCGCCTTTTAGTTATTACCAATTAACTTATAGTAGGCTTGCTTCTACTTCCTTCAGAAGAGATTGACCAATTTCTACATATTGAGTTGGTACGTCCCCGTCTTTCTCGACAGGTTCAGAAAATTGATTAAAGAGAGCACTCGTATTGCTAGTATGTGCATGATCATCTAAGCCTTTTTCATAAACATGGGCTAATAAAAACGGGCGGGTAATTTCGACCCTACATCCGTCAGAATCTAATTCACCTTCTATAGCATCAAAGGGAATTCTTAAAAACAAATATCCATCTTTATCTGAAATTTTATAATCAAAGCTACCGTGGTCATAATCCCAATTTCCACCAATGGTATAACCCATTGGCTTTAATTTTTCTTCAAGCTTGGACAAGAGCATTCGTTGTCCTTCAATCCTTGATGGAATTTCAATCATATCTTTCTCCCCTTCTCTTTTTCCTTTTAGTCTTTGTCTATTCGGGGATTTTCATCAACAAAAAAGAGTGCCAGTTTTTAACTGGCACTCTTTTCTTAACTAAACGGTTGTATTACTTCAGACGCTTTTCAAGCTCTGCTTTCTTTTCTTCAAAGCCTGGTTTGCCTAAAAGTGCAAACATGTTCACTTTGTATGCCTCTACTCCAGGTTGGTCGAATGGGTTGACTCCTAGGAGATAGCCACTCATTGCACAAGCCTTTTCAAAGAAATAGACAAGATAACCGAATGTATACTCATCCAACTGCGGAATCGAAACAATTAAATTAGGCACCCCACCATCGGTGTGAGCTAATAAAGTTCCTTCAAATGCCTTATTGTTTACAAAGTCCACTGTTTGGCCAGCAAGATAATTTAGGCCATCAAGATCATTTGCTTCCTTTTCGATTGTTAGTTCATGACGTGGCTTTTCTACTTTAATGATGGTTTCAAATAGATCTCTACGTCCTTCTTGTACATATTGACCTAAAGAGTGTAAATCGGTTGAGAAATTAGCAGAGGAAGGATAGATTCCTTTTTGGTCTTTTCCTTCACTCTCGCCAAACAATTGCTTCCACCATTCTGAAAAGTACATTAGGGACGGCTCATAGTTGATGAGCATTTCAATCGTTTTCCCTTTGTTGTAAAGAACATTACGAACAGCCGCATACTGGTAGGCAAGATTATCTTCAAGCTCTGACTGGCTGAAATCTTCTTTTGCTTGAGCTGCCCCGTTCATCATCTTTTGAATGTCCGCGCCACTTACTGCAATCGGTAAAAGACCTACTGCAGTTAAAACTGAATAGCGGCCACCAACATCATCTGGAATAACAAAGCTTTCATAGCCTTCTTCATCAGCAAGTGTTTTAAGTGCCCCTCTTGCTTTATCCGTCGTCGCATAAGTACGCTTTTTCGCCTCTTCAGCACCATACTTTTCTTCAAGAAGTTTACGGAAAATCCTGAATGCAAGCGCAGGCTCAGTCGTTGTCCCTGATTTAGAAATAACGTTAATTGAGAAGTCTTTGCCTTCAAGTAAATCCATTAAATCTTTCATGTATGTAGAACTGATATTGTTTCCAACAAAGATGACTTGCGGAGTTTGTCTCTTCTCTTTTGGAAGAGCATTGTAAAAGCTGTGTTGTAAAAACTCTAACGCTGCACGTGCTCCTAAATAAGAACCACCAATTCCAATGACTAGCAAAATATCGGAATCACCTTTAATCTTCTCTGCCGCCTTTTGAATACGAGCAAACTCCTCCTTGTCATACTCAACAGGCAGGTCAATCCAACCTAGAAAATCATTTCCTGCTCCTGTTTTTTCATGCAAAGAGTGGTGTGCTACTTTAACAAAATCCCTTAAATATGTAACTTCATGTTCTCCAAAAAAGCTCAAAGCCTTGGAATAATCAAAAGAAATATGTGCCATCATGATCCTCCATATCGTTTATTCTTTTTCACTTTAACCAAAGCTGGTTCAAGAATCAAGGTACCCTAAAAAATGTAAGCGCATGCGCAATAAATTTTTTCAGATATCTTATCCAATAAGACAATCTTATTACTTATTCCTTTTATTCTCTTTTATTGTTATCAACAATTTGAATTTCCTTTAACCAAAAGGAAAAAGAGTTCCAGTATAGGCACACTGGAACTCTTAAACATCCATCGTCTTATAAGGACATCTGATAAATTTTAAGGACATCCTCTTTATTTAACTTAGTGAAATTTCCGAACTCCCCATTGATGACAGCTTTATCTGCCATTATTTCAAGCTTGCTATCATCAATGTCATAATCAGCCAAGCGTGATGGTGCACCGATGCTATTCCAGAATTCACGGAGTTTTTCAATTCCTTCAAGCCCTACTTCTTCAGTTGGTTTTCCTTCCGGATTGACGCCAAAGACACGCTCGGCGAGCTTTGCAAACCGTTCTGGCTTCACATGCAAGTTATGCTTCATCCAGTTAGGGAATAAAATTGCCAATCCACCACCGTGTGGAATATCGTAGACAGCTGAAACGGCATGCTCAATATTATGAGTTGCCCAGTCGCCTCTAAAGCCCATTGACAGCATTCCATTTAAGGCCATTGTTCCGGAATAAAGGATAGTGGCTCTATGGTCGTAGTTTTCTAAGTCCTCAAGGAGTTTAGGAGCTGTCTCCATAACCGTAAGTAGTAAACCTTCACACATTCGATCTTGGAAGTCCGTATTTTCTTCAAGATGGAAATAATGTTCAAATACATGAGACATCATGTCGACAATTCCATAAATCGTTTGATTCTTCGGAACAGTATAGGTATTTACGGGATCAAGGATTGAGAATTTTGGAAAGACTGCAGGGCTGCCCCAACCATATTTTTCATTTGTTTCCCAGTTGGTGATGACTGATCCTGCATTCATCTCTGACCCAGTTGCAGCAAGGGTTAGGACCGTCCCAAAAGGCAAAGCTTCCTTCGCAAATGCTTTTTTGGTAACCAGGTCCCAAGCATCCCCATCATACTTTGCACCAGCAGCAATTAACTTTGTACAGTCAATGACACTTCCGCCCCCGACAGCAAGGAGAAATTCAATTCCCTCTTCCTTACAAAGGTTAACTCCCTTATGTACTGTAGATAGGCGTGGATTGGGCTCTACACCAGCTAGTTCATATACTTGTGCTCCTAAACCATTGAGTAAATTCATTACATCGTCGTAGAGACCGTTTCGCTTAATGCTTCCTCCACCATACACAACAAGTACCTTTTTTCCATACTTAGGTACCTCCGTTTTCAATTGCTCTAGTTGACCTTTTCCAAAAATAAGTTTTGTTGGATTCCAAAATGTAAAATTATCCATAAAAATCACTCCCTTACTCCTATTATGTAAAAAATAAATAGCCTTTGCAAAACATTACTATGCCCCAATTCTTCGCTTGAAAATATTTTTTCTTACTTGAATAAAATAACCGACACAGAGTCATCTTATTATTGACATACTAAAAGGAGGAAACCTCATGAGTACACTTCAGCGTATTGCATTAATCCTTACCATTATTGGCGCAATCAATTGGGGGCTAATTGGCTTTTTCCAATTTGACTTAGTGGCATCAATCTTTGGTGGCCAAGATGCAGGTCTCTCAAGAATTATTTACGGCTTAGTAGGGCTTGCTGGTTTAATCAACTTAGGGTTATTATTCGCTCCAAGCGAAGCTGCAGAGAGACAACAGGGTACAGAGCCAAATCGGTCATAGGTATCATATACTTGAATTTTACCTGTAGTAGCTAAAAAAATATCCCCATTGCAAGAAAAAAGCTGCATCATAATTGATGCAGCTTTTTTTGGATTACATTTTTGATTGTGTAATCCATTCTTGTAGCTTGTCTTTAAGTGTATTAAATCCTTGGGAATCATCATCTTGGTTAATGATTGCTGCTGCACGCTTTCTAGCTTTTTTAACTTTAACTGGCTGCTCAGGAGCTTCCTGAGTTGCACGAATAGAAAGACCAATTTTACCAGCTTCTTCGTCGACAGATAAAACCTTAACTTGAATTTCATCTCCAACTTTTAAGTGATCGTTAATATCTTTAACAAATCCATGAGTAATTTCGGAAATATGAACAAGACCTTGTGTATTGTCGTCTAGGGCAACAAATGCACCATAAGGTTGAATTCCAGTCACCTTTCCAGTTAATATGCTACCTGCTTCGATTTTTTCAGACATGAAAACACTCCTATTTTTTATGATTATACATCTCTTTTATACGCAATAAAAAATTATACCATATTTATTTAAAAATATCAAA
This sequence comes from Mesobacillus maritimus, assembly GCF_019749255.1. GTDB lineage: Bacteria > Bacillota > Bacilli > Bacillales > Cytobacillaceae > Mesobacillus_B > Mesobacillus_B maritimus_A. The sequence goes on from NZ_JACWFH010000009.1 coordinate 62,220, forward strand.
ACATTCTTTTTAGAAGTAAAGATTACCACTACTGGTCCACATCCTAAAATCAGATTTTGCATTTACAGAAAGTAACGAAATGTTCATTTAAACAGGCGTTATAACCCTTCTTTCGTGATAAAATAAAAATTAGAATATTGAATAAAGAGGTGAAGAACGATGGCTTCGATTGGTGATATGATTAAATCCTTCCGAGAAGAACGTGGATTGAGTTTGGAAGAGCTAGCGACAAGAACACGAGTCGGGAAAGACACGATTATGAAATACGAATCTGGAGAAAAGGTTCCAACGAATCAAACGATTCTAAAACTGTCCACCGTTCTAGATGTCCCCGCATCTGTGTTGTTAAACAAAAAGTAAAAGTTTTTGGCGACAGGTTTCTAAAAATCCTGATCGCTTTTTATTTTATTGTATAGATTTGGTAGAAATGGTTATCCTATTTGTATAAGGCTTTCTAGTATTCCCCCCCTTTTTTAAAGGGCAGCCATTTTGGCTGCCCTTCTTTTTTTCTTTAAGATGTTTGTTTCTCAAGAAAGCGCCGAATTCTTTTGATTGCTTCTTGAAGCTGTTCAATCGACGTCGCATACGAACATCGGATATATCCTTCTCCACTTTCTCCGAAAACACTTCCTGGGACAACAGCGACTTTTTCTTCCATTAACAGTTGTTCAGCAAATTGGTCAGAAGTTAGACCAGTTGTTTGGATGGATGGAAAAACATAAAAAGCTCCACCAGGTGAGTGACAGGATAGCCCTAATTCATTTAAGGAACTAACCATGTAATTTCTACGGCGACGGTAACTTTTCCGCATCTCTTCAACTTCGTCCTGACCATTTCTCATAGCCTCAAGTCCGGCATATTGCGCCATTATTGGCGCACACATTATTCCATACTGATGAACCTTTAGCATCGCAGCTGTGATCTCCTTAGGAGCACAAACAAACCCAAGACGCCACCCTGTCATCGCAAACCCTTTAGAGAATCCTGAGATTAGAATCGTTCTTTCCTTCATGCCGTTAATGGCCGCCATGCTTGTATAAACCTCATCATAAACAAGCTCAGCATAGATTTCATCAGAGATAACAAGGAGGTCATAACGTTCTGCAATCTCAGCAATTTTCTGTAGTTCTTCCTTATTGAGCATTGTGCCGGTCGGATTATTTGGTGAACAGATCATAATTGCTTTTGTTTTAGACGTAATCGCGGATTCTAGCTTTTTAGGAGAGATTTTAAACTCCTGCTCTGTTTCGGCCTGCACATGCACAGGTGTCCCTCCCGCTAAAGAAACTAAAGGACTATAAGAGACAAAACAAGGTTCCACGACAATCACTTCGTCCCCTGGGTCAAGAATGGATCTAAAAGCAATGTCAATCGCTTGGCTTGCTCCCACCGTTACGATAATCTCACTATCTGGTTGATACGCAACTTGGAATTCGCGTGCCATATACGCAGCGATTTCCTGCCTAAGTTCTAACAATCCCGCATTGGCAGTATAGGAGGTATATCCTTGCTCAAGCGAGAGAATTGCCGCCTCCCTAACCGTCCAAGGTGTGACAAAATCCGGCTCACCTACACCCAGTGAGATCACGCCCTCCATTCCAGAGGCTAAATCGAAGAAACGTCTTATTCCTGAAGGCTTTAGTTCGTTTACAGTTTTGGACAAATAGGCATTTGTTGTTTTCATTATGGAGACACCACAATCCGCTTATCTTCTTCCTCTGGTTCAAAAATCGTTCCATCATGTTTGTATTTTTTCAAGATAAAGTGAGTGGTCGTTGAAATCACTGAATCAAGAGTAGAAAGCTTGTTGGAAACGAACCGAGCCACTTCATTCATCGAGCGCCCTTCAATCGTAACGGACAGATCGTATGCTCCCGACATCAAGTAAACAGATTTTACTTCTTTATAGCGATAAATCCGTTTGGCAATTTCATCAAACCCTACGCCACGTTTAGGGGTAACCTTCACATCAATCATAGCGGTTACTCCTTCATGTCCAGATATTTTAGACCAATCAACAACAGATGTGTATCGGACAATAATTTTAAGATCTTCTAGTCTATGGAGCAGTTCTTCTGTTTCATTTACGGCAAGGCCAGTCATCGCAGCTAGGTCTTCCGTTGAAGTTCGTGAATCCTTCTCGAGAATTTCAACAATTTCTAATTCTTTTTCTGTAAGCTGCATAATATCCTCCTCAATAATAAATAAAGCTATTATATCAAAATTGTCTGAAACATTATATCTTATTTTCCCCAGCTTTTGTGTAAAGAAGTAAAAATTTTTTATATGCTATTTTCACAATCGCTATTGCTTTTGGAAAATATGGATGATTGGCCTAGCTTTCACATAAAATAGCTTACATTTCTAGGAGAGACCTTCCATAAATAAAATACTAAAAGCTCATTTTTTGTAAGGTTCTTTTTTAGTCTAGTGAGTTTATTATGGGACCAATAACTAGCTGTTTTTACGGTAGAATTAGCTATTAAAATTAGCCACAATCATTACGAAAACAGCCTATGTACAAATCGACGTTAAGTTGTTAACAACAATCTCTTTGGAATACAATCGTTTATATAACGGACAAACTATAAAGAATGGTTATCGGGGAGGACGATGTCAGGATTATGGAAACTTCTCTTATTACTGGTAAGAAAACAATAAACGGCATAGAGGTATACTACGAATATTACAACCACCCTACTTCCAAGGAGACCGTCGTTTTGATACACGGTTTTTTATCATCGCTTTTTAGCTTCAGACAATTGGTCCCGTTACTAAAAGAAAGATTTTCAATTGTATCGGTTGACCTGCCTCCATTTGGCAAAAGCGGACACTCCGCAAAATATCAATATACGTTTAAAAATATGGCCAAGACAGTTGTTGAACTACTAGACAACCTTGGCATTCCAGACTATCATCTTGTCGGTCATTCGATGGGAGGACAAATTGTCCTAAATATCCTTTCCCATTTTCCCGCCCATGCAAAAAAAGCTGTCTTGCTTTGCAGCTCAGGTTACTCAAAGAGAGCCAAACAGTCCCTCATCCTTGCAAGCTATTTGCCTTTCTTTTATCTCATGATTAAAGTGTATCTAGCGCGGTCAGGGATTGAAAAAAATCTGAGGAATGTCGTTTATGATCAAAATTTAATCGACGATGAAATGCGGCAAGGGTATATGAATCCTTTTTTAGAAAATAGCATTTTCAAAGGACTTACCGGCCTGCTCCGGCACCGCGAAGGTGATCTTCCTCCAGAGATACTTCACCAGATTCAGACACCTTGTCTCTTAATTTGGGGAGAATATGATAAGGTAGTTCCTTTACAAATTGGAAAACGATTAGCACAAGACCTCCCCAACTCAACCTTAACGGTACTAAAAGATACTGGCCATCTTGTTCCTGAAGAAAGACCGCAAGTTGTTTTTCAGCATATCAAGAATTTTATATTTGAAGGCGAAAAAGAGAAGGAGAATACAAGTGGCTTTTAGTATTGTAGAACGAATCTAAACAATAGATCTGGTCTAACTAACTTACCTTTTGACCTTGCTTTGTACCGTTTCAAGCATTTAGAATCGTTCTATTTTACCCTTCGACCTGGTTTTGTATCTCTTTGGGGATTTAGAGCCGGGGTTTTGTTTTACCAAGCGCTCTGGTGATAGACAGGCCAATTACGACCAATAATGAATCAACAAAAAAACGGCAACGTTCATAATGAACGTACCGTTTTTCTGTTAGTACTGTTTTATATTTGACAAGAGCCTTGATCTTTTAACGATAGTAATGTTTTTGCCAGTATTAAACACCCTTCATAGGGCAGGAGTTCTTCAAAGGAGTGCTCGTAAATCCCTTGAATGCGAATCGCTAGCTTATGCGCATCATTTGTTTCGTGAACAGCGTAAATCACATCCGCTATTTCTGGATCATACTCACCATCTCCACAACCAAATGGATCCCATTCATTTAAAACCTTCACGAGTTGTAAATTTAATTCCTGTGCCTCCATCGTCATCACCTATATTTTCTAAATTTATCTATCTATTCTACCATGAACCTAATAAATAATAAAAAAGGACCCTAAGTATTTCTCAGGGTCCCCTAATAAAGCCATCTACTTATTCCGTTCATCCTGTATCGTTTGTTGAGGTGTTTGGTCAGCTTCCTTTTTCGAAATTTTAATAAAAAATCTCATTGCAAGAATGGCTCCAATAAATGAAACAATTATCCAAAAAGCGGCTGGAATATATTCAGATTTGTCTTCTGGAAAATAAAGAAATAAAGATAACACAAGCCAATTCATTTCATAGACTTCCTTTCTGCCAAGGGCAGTCATTCATGCTTTTATTATAGCATATCCCCATTTATTTCACCTTTAGATGCTCGTCAATAGCTTACTGGAGAACTTCTATTTTCTCAATCACAACATCTTCTACCGGTTTGTCTCCTGCTTCTGTCTCTACAGCAGCAATTTTATCGACAACATCCATTCCTTCAATCACTTGGCCAAAAACGGTGTGATTGAAATCTAACCATGGAGTACCACCATTTGCTTCATACGCATCAACGATTTGTTCCGGATACTCTTTTTCATAGCCTCCCTGAAAAATGGAGTTTTGAACAATAAAGAATTGGCTTCCATTTGTATTCGGACCAGAGTTTGCCATGGCTAATGCACCACGAAGATGGAACAAGTTATTGGAAAACTCATCCTCAAATGGCTCACCGAAAATACTTTCTCCCCCTCTGCCAGTGCCTTCTGGGTCTCCGCCCTGTATCATAAACTCATTCATGACGCGGTGGAACGTAACTCCCTCGTAATACCCTTTTTCACTATGAGTGATAAAATTTTCTACAGCCTTAGGCGCTTGATCAGGAAACAACTTAATCTTCAGGTTTCCCATTGAAGTTTGCATCTCAACAAGTCTCTCATTTTCAGCTACCTCGTTTGTTAATTGCGGAAAATAATCACTCTCAGGAATGACTTCTTGTTCTGCTTTATTTTCACTTAATGGATTGGACTCCCCGGGATCATTGCTATTTTCTTGAGATTCAGAGTTTGTCCCACAAGCACTTAAGACCATTAAGGTAAAAACTATTAGAAACATCCATCTTATACGCATCCTTTTTACCCTCCAATTCTCGTTTAGGTTCTTTCCTTTAACACCTGTTTTGTTTTTTTTCCTTATATGTTCCATAATATAAACTAAGATATTTAATAAATCCAGAGATAGGGGGAGATTTGAGTGAGTGAATTTAAAGTTGGAGACAAAGTAACAGGTATTTATAAAACAGGTAAATACGCCGGGGAAATTACGGATATTCGGCCAGAGCACTATTTGGTCCGTGTCTTAGCTGTTCTGAAGCACCCTATGCAAGGAGACTTACATAACCCAAAGGATATTGAAGTAGGAATTTTCCACGAGCGCCGTGCGTTGGCCTTTAGAGAACAAGCCAACATACCTAAGAAAATGGTAAAACCATATGAAAGTGAGATTCCCGATTACCAAACATCGCTAAAAACAGCCATTGTTCATTTCAAGGAAGCCTTACAAAATGATGATTCACAATGGGCAGCACAAAGCTTAAAGAATATCGAAACACTTGAGAAGGATTACTTTAAATAAGAAAAGCGCAAGCGCTCTGTTTGGTGCGTATGAAATAAGTCAAAAAGCCAGTTCAACTAAGAATTGACCTGGCTTTTAGGCAAAATTATTAAAAAGCTTTGATAAATCAATCCGATCTCCAATTGTTGTTGGCTTCGGCTGTTTTAAGTATTGTTTATCTTTTTCAACAAGTTTATAAATATGATAGGTTGTAAGTGCATCATCGAGAGCGCGGTGATGTCGTCCAGTTCCTTCCCGGCCGTACTCTTGAACTGCTTTCCAAAGACCCGTTTGATTCTGATCCCCAAAGAAGCGCTTGTACTCCATGGAAAGGTCAACTTCCTTTCCTGAAAGTGGGAACTTTAGTCCTGCTTGCTGACAATTATGTCGTAGAACTTTCATATCCATATTTCCCCATGTGATGACAAGTCCAGGTTGTTGATTGTCCATCGATTTTAACTTATTCACAAGTTCATTCAAAGAGATGCCACCGTCTACTTGCTTCTGAGTAATGTTTAAAAACGATTTACATCGCTCAGATAGTCGTGGAAATCTTGTGGGTACGACAAAGGAAGAAAACTCTTCGAGAATTTTTCCGTTTTCTACAAGAACAATTCCAGCTTCAATGATCTCTTGGTAAAACCCTTTCTTCCTCCCCTGTCGGTCAGGCATTGTAAATTCGAAATCAATAAAAATGGCCCGATTCTTCTTCTCCATTCTTCCCCAACTTTCTGTGAAACTTATTATCTAATTTTTCTGTTATATATTTTTTATTTTTACTATTATAGCATGTTTTGTAGCCCGTTTTTTAAATTTTTCAGTAATTTAATGCTTCCGTTAAAAAACTTTTGCTTTTTTTCTAAAAAAGAGAACCTTTTCTAGTTTAAACCGTATAAAAAAAGGATGAACTTTTGTTCATCCTTTTACTATCTTCCGTCAGTTGAAATAATCCTGACGTACTCCCTTGGAGCAAATATTTCATACCTTTTCATTTCAAGATATGAACCGTCACCTAATTGCTGAACCTGAACCATTCCCGGTGTCTCTTCTAAGGAAGGATCATAAAATTCGCGGCTAAGCTGTCGGTCGAGGGTGATTGCGCCTACTAGCAAAACGGTAAATAAGGACAGACATACGATGACTTTCTTCGCCATAAAATCCCTCCATCAACATTAGGATGCCAAGAAAGACAGGGGTTTATACGTAATAAAGCAACCAAAATGGCTTAAATGCATGCGGTATTCATTTACGATATAATGAATTTTGTATTTAGGGGTAACCCTTATCATTTGTTTGCTATCGGCGGCTTTGGTTACAATAAGCATTGAAATGAAAAAGTGGGCTGAAGAGTTGTAACAAAATCACATTTTAAAAGGAGGTTATACATTTGTCTTTGCTTCATCTCGCCATTATTTCACCATTGATTTTGGCCATTTTTATTCCTTTTGTACATAAAACATTCCCTAAAATTCATACTGGCTGGTTTCTCCTGCCACTTCCAATTTTATTGTTTGTCTACTTTTTATCCTTTCTTTCAGGTGCGATTAAAGGTCAAGCAACGATGGAAACTTTACCGTGGATTCCATCACTTGGTATTGATTTCACGGCAAGGGTAGACAGTCTAGGGTTATTGTTTGCTCTGCTAATAACAGGAATAGGCGCGCTAGTTGTTCTTTATTCCATCTATTATTTATCAAAAGAAAAAGAAAAACTAAACCAATTTTATGTATATCTGCTTTTGTTTATGGGAGCGATGTTGGGAGTCGTACTATCGGACAACCTTATCGTTTTATACGCATTCTGGGAATTGACGAGTTTTTCATCCTTTCTACTGATTGGATATTGGAATCACCGTGAACGTTCTCGCTATGGTGCACAAAAGTCAATGCTGATCACCGTTTTTGGTGGCTTATCTATGCTAGGGGGAATCCTGCTCCTCTATCTAATGACTGGAACATTTAGTATCACTGAATCAATTGGGCTAGCTGAAATGATTGTTACCCACGAACTGTTCACAGCTGCATTGATTTGTTTCTTACTTGGTGCATTCACTAAGTCAGCACAATTTCCATTTCATATTTGGTTACCAGATGCAATGGAAGCACCAACACCGGTTAGTGCTTACTTGCACTCTGCAACAATGGTTAAGGCAGGGATTTATTTAGTTGCTAGGTTAACTCCAATCTTTGCTTTTTCTGGTCTTTGGATTTGGCTAGTCGCAGGAATTGGGATCATTACCTTATTCTGGGGCTCTTTCTCTGCTGTTAGACATACAGACTTAAAAGGGATATTAGCGTATTCAACCATTAGTCAGCTGGGACTAATCATGTCACTTTTAGGCATTGGGGCTGCAGCACTTCATTATCCGAGCATAGATGCAGGGTTTTATACTGCAGCTGTAACAGCAGCTGTCTTCCATTTATTAAATCACGCTACCTTTAAAGGCAGTCTATTTATGATGGTAGGAATTGTCGACCATGAGACAGGTACAAGAGACATCCGGAATTTAGGCGGACTCATGACCATCATGCCAATCACTTTTACTATAGCCGTCATAGGTGCCTTTTCCATGGCTGGTTTACCGCCGTTTAACGGCTTCTTAAGTAAAGAAATGTTCTTTACAGGGATGCTGCGTGCACAGGAAATTGGCTTTTTCAATATGGATACATTTGGAATTATTTTCCCAATATTGGCTTGGATCGCTAGCGTATTCACATTCATCTACAGCATGATTATTGTGTTCAAGACCTTTACAGGTAAATTCCAACCTGAAAAACTAAAAGTTAAGCCTCATGAGGCGCCAATTGGAATGCTCATTTCTCCTGTTATTCTTGTTTCATTAGTTGTACTTATTGGTCTTTTCCCTAACACTGTTGCTCCTTTAATAAAAGGGGTAATGGGCTCAATTCTGCCTCAACTTATCCAAGAAGGCATGGAATTTGATGTTCACATTTACCATTGGCACGGATTTGATTCACCAGAACTTTGGATGACAGTTGGCGTAGTCATCATAGGGGTGCTTCTATATAAGTACATGGCAAAATGGACAGGCGTTTATACACGGATGCCAGAAAGGTTTTCATTCAATGCAGCCTACGATAATGGGTTAGCCATGATTCAAAAGGGATCAAATTCTTTTACCAATGCTTATATGACCAACTCAATCCGTACCTATCTCATTTATATCTTTGCATTTTTCATTTTCATCCTTGGCACTACGATGGTGGTAAAAAATGCATTCGTATTAGATACAACGAATGTTGCTGATATTCGAGCGTTTGAGGTTGTATTGGTAGCTATTATTGCAATTGGTTCGATTTCGATTCTCTTTGCAAAATCACGAATGACATCCATCATTTTACTTGGAGCGGTTGGCTATTCCGTCTCGTTGTTCTATGCCATCTTCAGAGCTCCAGACTTAGCCTTGACACAGTTAGTGATTGAAACCGTTTCGGTTGCCCTCTTCCTTCTCGCTTTCTACCACTTGCCAAAGGTGAACAGACACGAAGAGAAGAGAACGTTCAAAATGGGCAATGCCCTCATTTCTGTGGGAGTGGGAGCCTTGGTGACACTTATTGCTTTATCCGCTCACAGTAGTAAGGCATTTGATTCGATTTCACAATACTATGTTGAAAATACGTATAAAAAGGCTGGCGGGGAAAACATGGTGAACGTAATCCTTGTGGACTTCCGGGGCTTTGATACTTTGTTTGAAATTACGGTTCTCGGAATCGCTGCCCTTGGAATCTTCTCCTTAATTAAACTGCGGCTTACAAGGGGGAAAGAACAGTGATGAAAACCAATAATCTTATCCTACAAACAGCTACAAAGGTACTCGTATTCATCATCCTACTATTTTCGGTTTATATGTTTTTTGCGGGTCACTATGAACCAGGCGGAGGGTTTATCGGAGGACTAATGGCATCCGGAGCAATTGTTTTACTGCTCATTGCGTATGATATCAAAACTGTCAGGAAGATTCTCCCATTTAATTTTATAAAGGTAACGGCAACGGGGCTCTTGTTTTCTGCAGGGACCTCTGCCGGGGCACTCTTTTTTGACAAACCGTTGTTAACTCACTGGTTTACGTACGTTCATCCCCCGCTGTTAGGGAAGATGTCCCTCCATACAGCCGTCCTTTTTGATACCGGGGTCTTTTTAGTCGTCGTTGGCGTGACGATGACCATTATTCAAACGATTGGAGAGAGCGAATAATGGAAATTTTAATGGCATTTCTTATTGGAATTATCTTTATGTCAGCGACATATCTTATGCTTTCCAAAAGCTTACTAAGAATTATTGTTGGGACTGGTTTGCTAAGTCATGGAGTTCACTTGCTTTTACTAACGATGGGTGGCTTAAAAACCGGAGCTGCTCCCCTCCTTGGGCAGCATGCTGAAGCCTATACAGATCCACTTCCACAAGCTTTAATTTTGACAGCCATTGTTATTAGCTTTGGGATTACGGCCTTATTTTTGGTCGTGGCCTATCGGAGCTACCAGGAGCTTGGTACCGACAATATGGAACTCATGAGAGGAAAGGAAGGAAATGAATAGTCTAATCACACTACCGTTACTTATACCATTCTTCACAGCGATTATCCTAATCTTCTTCGCAAAGAACATACCTGTTCAGCGCTGGATTGCGACCATTGGTTCTGTCTTAACAATAATCGCTGCTATTAGTTTAGCTACAACTGTATATACAAATGGAATCCAAACGATGAATTTAAGTAACTGGGAAGCACCGTTTGGAATCACGCTTGTTTCTGATATGCTTTCAGCACTTCTAGTTGTAACAACAAGCTTAATCGCATTTGTATGCCTCCTCTACTCCTTCAAATCAATCGGGAAGGAACGGGAGAAATACTATTATTACCCTGTTTTCTTCTTCTTAATTCTCGGTGTTAACGGGGCATTTACAACTGGCGATATTTTCAATATGTTTGTTTTCTTTGAAGTTATGTTAATGGCTTCATATGTCCTCCTAGTGTTAGGTGGGATGAAAATTCAGCTAAGAGAAACAATTAAATACTTACTTGTGAATGTTATCTCTTCTGCTTTGTTCGTCATTGCAGTTGGCTATCTTTATTCAATTGTTGGTACCCTAAACATGGCTCATATTTCGGTAAGACTACATGAGTTGGGGCAATCCGGAATTGTCACAGTCATTGCTGTTTTGTTTCTAATTGTTTTTGGGATTAAGGGCGCTATTTTCCCACTGTACTTCTGGCTCCCTGGGTCCTACTATGCTCCTCCGGCTCCAGTAATGGCCTTGTTTGGAGCATTGTTAACAAAAGTAGGGGTTTACTCAATCACAAGAACCTATACACTGTTTTTTACACAGGATGTAGGCTATACACATGAATTACTTGAGATTTTATCCATCATCACTATCGTTATCGGTGTAATCGGGGCAATCGCTTATTCTGATGTTAAGAAAATCATCATCTACAACATTATTGTTGCGGTTGGGGTTATTCTCTTTGGAGTAGCTACCCTTACGACAGAGGCCCTTACAGGCTCAATCTTTTATCTAATTCATGACATGATTATCAAAGCAGCTTTATTCTTGTTAATCGGAATCATGATCAAAATCGCTGGTTCTAGCAACTTGAAAGACATGGGTGGACTAATTCACCGTTATCCGGGACTAGCCTGGACTTACTTTATTGCGGCGCTAACTCTGGGTGGAATCCCACCACTTAGTGGATTTATGGGAAAAGTCTTGATTGTCCGCTCAGGGTTTGAGGCAGGGAACTACTGGGGTGCAGGCATTGTTCTGCTATCAAGCTTGTTTGTCCTCTTTTCTGTCATGAAAATCTTTATTAATGGCTTCTGGGGAGAAGCTCGTGAATATTCACAAAAAGAAAAGCAGCCAGTAAAGTGGTTGCTAACTGCTCCTGTTATCCTGACTATTTGTGCCGTTCTTTATGGACTCGGGACTGAGGCCATATATCCAATCATTTCAACTGCTGCCGAGACACTAAGTAATCCGGAAATCTATATTAAAGCAGTTTTAAAGGAGTAGTGGGCTATGGCATTTCAGATGTTACTTAATTTTTTTCTTGCATTTTTATGGATGTTCTTTAAGACAAGTTTTACCCCAGCAGCATTTGTGGTCGGTTACTTTTGGGGTCTAGTCATATTATTCATTTTTCGAAGTTATTTTCCTTATCGGTTCTATCTGCACCGCGTTTGGGCTGTCATTAAATTGTTTTTCCTTTTTATCAAGGAACTTGTTTTATCAAATATCACGGTCCTAAAGCTTGTGTTAAAGCCAAAAGTAAACATAAAACCTGGGATCTTTGCACTTCCTACAGATCTACAAAAGGACTGGGAAATCATGCTACTCGGTAATCTCATTACTCTAACACCAGGAACCTTAACGGTTGATGTATCAGATGACAATAAAGTTCTCTATATTCATGCCGTCCATATTGATGATGTTAAAGACTCAGTTGATAGCATTAAAAATACATTCGAAAAAGCGATCATGGAGGTGAGCCGGTAATGCTTAATATCGTACTCTACATCGCACTTCTGTGTATTTCAATTGCTATGATTGGTCTTGTATACCGTGTTATTAAAGGCCCAACGGTTCCTGACCGAGTAATCGCTCTTGATGGACTCGGAATAAATCTGGTCGCGATTATTGCGATTTTATCCATTATTCTTAGAACAAGTGCATTTCTTGACATCATGATACTTATCGGACTTCTTGCCTTCATTGGTACTGTTGCTTTTTCCAAGTATCTTGAGAAGGGAGAGATTTTGGAACGTGACCGAAATTTATGAGGTTATTATTGGACTGTTCATTATCATAGGAGCTCTTATTAGCATTGTTGCAACAATTGGAGCGATTCGATTCCCAGACGTTTATACTCGAAATCATGCAATATCCAAGAGCACAACTTTAGGTGTTTTAATGATTCTCCTTGGAGCTTTATTCTATTTCATGTTTTTCGAGGGACAATTTAATTCCCGCATAGTACTTACGATGCTGTTTATCTTTATGACTGCACCAGTAAGTGGTCATCTAATTGGTCGGGCTGCCTATAACTCAGGTGTTAAGTTAGCACAACAAAGTGTGACCGACGAACTAGCAAGAGATCGAAAAAAAGTGAAACAAAGCAAATCAATCTAAAAAAGAGCCACTAATCCTTGGTTAGTGGCTCAATTTATTATGTTCGTTAAACTTGGTTACTTTAGCTAAAAAATTGTAATTAGGTTAGACTATGTTTGCTTAGAAAGCAATTACGTAAACACCCGATTATATTATCGTTTTAGCTTAATGACCGCAATTGTACATCTTGAAATACATACGAGCTTGCCTTCTTCGTCGGCAATGTTTATTTCCCAAACCATTGTTGTTTTGCCTTGATGAAGGACGGTCCCAGTTGCTGTTACTACCCCATCCCGTTTGGAGCGGATGTGATTCGCATTTATTTCTAGTCCAACCACAGCTTCTGTTTCTTGGTCAACAAGCTCATAAGCCCCTATACTAGCAACTGTTTCAGCAAGTGCTACTGATGCTCCGCCGTGTAGCAATCCAAACGGTTGTCGTGTCCGGTCATCTACTGGCATTGTAGCAATTACTTTCCCCTTTTGTAGTTCGACCATTTCAATTCCTAAAGAATTCATAAGTGTTTTGTCCAGTTTCATTTTCCCTTCTCCCTTCTCCTTTTGATCCTTTGTATACACTAATTAACTATACTTTCATAGTGATAATGAATATTTCGGTATATTTTCCGAATTCCCTCTTTCATTTTACAAGTTCTACAGAATTCAGACAAAATGCGAGGAATAAATTGTTAGTGATTTACTTACCGATTGCTAAAATAGAACAAAAGAAAAACAGCCCTTTAACATGAGCTGCTTTCATTTATTTTTATTCATTATCTGTAGGGATATGGGCCATATCCGTATCCGTACCCATAAGGATATGGTGGATAGGCTGGAACTGGTGGATAGAATGGATAGGGTCGAGGTCTAACGATAGCACTTCCTAATAATCCACCTAAGACTCCACCAATAAACGGTCCTCCGAATAAAAATGGTGCACCTATAAATCTATTGTGCGGGTTTCTCATACCGTACATTAGGCTTTCCTCCTTTTCTAGTTGCAATGCCTTCCCTATTTCATATGCAAATGACCTAGCTTATGAGTGGGCAAACAACTAGCAGAAAAGGAGAAACAACATATTTACCTTATAAGATTTTATAAGATCATTGCTGCTAACCAACCAAAGAGAATAAGCCCCAAATTATAGTGTGTGAAAGTCGGAACACAAGTGTCCCAAATATGATTGTGCTGACCATCTACGTTTAACCCTGCTGTTGGTCCAAGTGTACTATCAGATGCTGGGGAACCAGCGTCTCCGAGCGCCGCCGCTGTACCTACAATCGCAATTGTCGCCATTGGGCTAAACCCAAGCTCCATACAAAGGGGTACAAAGATGGTCGCAATGACGGGGATCGTTGAGAACGAGGAGCCAATCCCCATGGTCACGAGCAAGCCAACCACAAGCATCATAAGAGCGCCTAAAGCCTTATTATCACCAATGGTTGCCGCAGCCCACTCAACAAGCCCTGCAACATGCCCAGTCTCTTTTAACACATCTGCAAAACCAAAAGCGGCAAGCATAACAAAACCAATATAGGCCATCATCTTCATACCTTCTGTAAGAAGATTATCAGCCTCACGCCATTCAATCGTTCCACTCATATAGATAACCACAATTCCAACCAAGGCTCCAATAATCATAGACTCCGTCATTAGTTGTACTGCGAGTGCGGCGATAATGGCTAAAATTGAAAAAGTAATCCCTTTTTTTGAATAAGAGCCTTTTTTCACTTCCATTTTATTATTTTGGACATAAGCTCTTGGCTTCCGATATGAAATAAAAACAGCAACTAGTAATCCAACAAGCATCCCCACAGCAGGGAGAAGCATTGCGGTTGGGATATCACTTGCTGCAATCTCTAGTCCACTATCTGCAATATTTGTCTGTAAGATCTCATGGAATATCGCACCAAAGCCTGCTGGAAGCAAAATATATGGTGTCACTAAACCGAAAGTTAGTACAGAAGCAATTAGTCTTCTATCTATGTTCAATTCATTAAAGATAAACAATAATGGTGGAATTAATATCGGAATAAATGCAATATGAATTGGAATTAAATTCTGTGAAAAAATAGACATCAGTAAGATAAATAAAATAATCATAATTTTGGAATAGGTTTTCGCCTTTTGTTGGCCATTTTTAGCCACCATCCCCAGCATCCAATCGACAAGTGCAGTCGGTAAGCCTGCAGCAGATATCGCAACCGCAAAACCACCTAGTAAGGCATAACTTAATGCAACTTCCGCGCTACCTCCTAGACCACCTGCAAAAATTCCAATTGTATTTTCTAGCCCTAATCCTCCCGTCAATCCCCCTACTAGGGAACCAACAATAAGGGATAAAACGACATTTACTCGTAATAAACTTAATACAAGCATAACGATAACAGCAATAATTACAGCATTCATAGTTGTCTCCTCATAAGATGCTTTGCTAGCAAATTAGTAAAATACTTTAGTTTGGTAAAATGGTAGAGAACTAAAATATATGTACTAAAATAGCACAACTTATATTAAAAAGTCAATTGCTTTTCATATTAGGCTCTGTTCTTCCGATAATGTTGATTTCTGTTGTTTCAAGCCAGGCACAATGTTTTGACTGAATAGTCCAGGATGCTTGCCTATCTGCATGATCTCGCCACTCAAATAACTATTAGTCCGTCAGTTAAGTCTTAGATGACTTTATCTGTTTCCCCTCCAGTACTTGTTTAGGCTGCCAATCCATACCGCTTTCTCTTTTTATCAAACTACAATCAGTCTAAAAATGGCACTTTGAATGGGCTGGATGTGACCCAATTTTGACTATTAGGTCAATGGAACGGGCACTTTGGAGGGCTCAATGTGACCGAATAGCAAAGGATATTAATAAAATAGTCACATTGTTGAGTTCAATATGACCAAATCGAATATGACATCAATGGAACGGGCACTTTGGAGGGCTCAATGTGACCGAATGGCAAAGGATATTAATAAAATGGTCACATTGATGAGTTCAATGTGACCAAATTGACTATGAGGTCAATGGAACGGGCACTTTGGAGGGCTCAATGTGACCAAATAGCAAAGGATATTAATAAAATGGTCACATTGATGAGTTCAATGTGACCAAATCGAATATGACATCAATGGAACGGGCACTTTGGAGGGCTCAATGTGACCGAATGGCAAATGATATTAATAAAATGGTCACATTGATGAGTTCAATATGACCAAATCGAATATGACATCAATGGAACGGGCACTTTGGAGGGCTCAATGTGACCAAATAGCAAAGGATATTAATAAAATGGTCACATTGATGAGTTCAATGTGACCAAATTGACTATGAGGTCAATGGAACGGGCACCTTGGAGGGCTCAATGTGACCAAATAGCAAATGATATTAATAAAATGGTCACATTGATGAGTTCAATGTGACCAAATCAATTATAAGACCAAAGATACGGGCACTTTAAGGGCTCCAATATCCCTCTTCAATCGATTACAAGGTCACTTCAGTCCCTATACCCAAAGTTTGTACCTAATTGGTTCTTGAAAATTCCCTTTACTTTTATGAAATAGGTTCAAATCTTTCTACTAATAATGCCAGGGTTCTTGTCATCACACCGGTTGCTCCTACTGGACCAAGGTCATGGTCTTTCCTTGTTCCAGATGTTCCTGCAATATCAAGATGAACCCAAGGAGTTCCTTCTGCAAATTCTCCAACGAAAGCAGCCCCCATAATCGCATGGCCTTCGCTTCCTGGAGAGTTATTTAAATCTGCGATTTTACTTCCTCGCACTCTTTCTTTATCTTTTTCAAAGATTGGTAACCTCCACATCGGTTCACCAGCTTCGTAGGATGCTTCCAGTACTTGTTCAAACCAAGCTTCATGATTGGTAAAAGCCCCAGTTGTCTCAAGTCCGAGAGCTGTAATAACGCCACCGGTTAGTGTTGCTACATCGACTAGATAATTGGCTCCATGATGCTTAGCGTAAGTAACAGCATCTGCAAGTACCAGACGACCTTCTGCATCTGTATTTAAAACTTCAATTGTCTTTCCACTCATTGATGTAATCACATCATCTGGCTTAAATGCCTTTCCACTTACCATGTTATCCGTTGAAGGAATGACGGCGACGACGTTCTGTTCCGGCTTGAGTTCACCAATAATTTCCATCGCCCCAAGTACTGCCGCAGCACCACCCATATCCGTTTTCATTCCGACAATGCCTGTCTTCGTCTTCAAAGAATAGCCGCCTGTATCAAAGGTAATACCCTTCCCTACAAGTCCAATGACATCCTTCCACTCTTCTTTGCCTTGATATTTCAAGACAATCATTTTTGGTGGTTCTTCGGATCCTTGGTTAACGGCCAATAGTGCGCCCATCCCAAGATTCTCAATTTCTGCCTTATCGAGGATTTCGACCTCAAATCCATACTTCTCCCCAAGACTCTGAGCATAGTCAGCCATATCTGTTGCTGTCAGCATATTTCCTGGCAAATTAACAAGTGTACGAGCAGAGTTAACGCCTTGTCCGTACACATAGCCTACCGAAAGGGCTGCCCCTACTTCACTTTCATCTAGCTTCGAAGAATAAATCGTAAGCTGTTCAATTTTCTTATCAGGTTCATTGGATTTTTGCTTATATCCTTCAAATTGATAGGTTGCCATTGCACACGCTTCCCCTAACGCATGTGCCGCATCGAGCATCTCTACTTTCTCACCAGTAAAAGTATCGAGGACAAAAGCCGCTTCCGTCCATTTTTCCGCTTTGGATGATTTGAATAAACGGCCAAATGCTTCGCGTAGTAGTTCAAAGGAAAATTCCTTTTCTTTTCCTAGACCAACAAAGTAGAGCCTTTTTGCACCAATTTTATTAAGCGTATGTACTTTTGAAATTGCTTTTTTCTTCGTTGAAATATCTCCACTCTTAAGCAAATTGATGATTTCTCCATCAAAACGTTGATCCAACTCTTGTAAAACACCATCTAAACTCGTCGTCTTGTGAGTTACACCAACCACTAGACATTCATGAGTTGTATTTAAATCGACTTGATTTTTCACATTAAACAAATGATCCACCTCCAAAAGATACTCTTATTATATCTAACCTAGAAAAATATTTCGAGAGGCTAATCATCTTCTAAGTATAAGAATAATGTTGGCAAAGCTGGCAGTTCTTCAATTTTAGAAAACGAAACTTTATCGATATCATCTGGTATAATAGAGATGCAGTGCTCGATATAGGCAATAACTGACTCAAGATCAAGACCCCATTGTTTTGGTCGATAAGGCTGTAGATATTCATGAGCTACTTTCATCATCAGCCTTGTCCCTTTAACATTGCCATAGCTATAGTGATAAATAGCCACACTCATTTGCAGGAGCCCTTTTAAAAACAAATTACTCTTGTCCTCCATCCACATATCTTCTAATAGGTCGTGACAAGTGTAGTAATCTCCTTCATTAAATTTGATAAAAAATTGATAATACTCAATAGGATATTCATTCAACAAGTAAGCACCTCCAGGTTAATGAAACTCTCATTGAAGGGTAAAATTATTCTGTAATGATTATTTAGGGGGACACTTCTATGGACTTACTAACTAATTTTCCTTTATGGGCATCAATTGCTGCAATCTTTTTTGCTCAGTTCGTAAAGGTACCTATCCAGTATATTGCCACGAGGCGAGTTGACTGGTCACTACTAACTAGTACTGGTGGAATGCCAAGTTCCCACTCTGCAGCTGTGACCGCGCTATCAACTGGTGTTGCTCTAGAGGCGGGAATGAATTCCCCTGTATTCGCTGTTGCTGCTATTTTTGCAATCATTACGATGTTCGATGCCACAGGTGTTCGCCGACAAGCTGGTGAACAAGCTATTGTGTTAAATCAGCTTGTCGCAGATTTTAACCGTATTATTGATGATGCGAAGGACTGGCCGAAAAAGCCTGAGCGGGAAAAACGGAAGGAACTAAAAGAACTCCTCGGCCATAAACCAATTGAAGTTCTTTTTGGTGGATTAACTGGTATCTTTCTTACCTTACTGCTTCACTATATTTTATAGAGAAGAGGTTCATTTATGAAAGTATCCCTTTGTCCCAGCAATACTGAAGTAAAATTATTAAATGGCTTCTGAAGAGTAAGTTTCTAGTCTATAAAAAGACTAATAACCTTCATAGTAACTCGTATTCCAGTAAATAGTAAATAACAAAAAGGCAAACCATTGGGTTTGCCTTTTTGCGGTTTACACATCTATTAAGATTTCTTTTCACCTACAAATTGTTGCCGGAAAACCTGCATCGTTTCATCTTCATTCATCGCCTGTAACTCTTCCTCTGTCAAATGCCCATTCCCCATCTTAACAATTGAAACCTCGACAGTCTTTTTACCCCATTCTTCGTATACCTCTTCAACGGTATCATAATAAAGGTCTAGCTTATCCCCTTTAATAGCTCCACCTTTGTCTGCCACGACACCATAGCCATAACCGGGGATAAATAATACGGTACCAATCGGGAAAACACTTAAGTCTGCTGCAATGGTCGAGAAGAGGTCTCGTTTTACTTTAACCCCCGAATAAGTGATACCATATTCCGGATGGTCAGGTTCCTTTCCGGTTGATTCAATTCCAGCTGTATAGCCGGTTGCCACAATCGTTTTCTTAGGATATTCAGACCAGTCAAGATCTTCTAAAACCGGTTGGGCTTTCCCTACAACAACTGTACTTGCAACCTTTTGATTTCTTTCACCAGTAAGATTTTGTATAATTCCTTCAGCAAGTCCAATTGCTTTTTTTATATGGCTTTCATCTATTTGACTTCCAAAGTTGTACCCATTGCTTTGATTTAAATAACGATTTAGATCATTTGCCCCTACTCCAGAAATCGAATGAAAAGTCGTTATTAGGGCGGCAATAAATAAGATTAGCATGATCGAACGCTTGGCCCACTTTTTTATACTATTCATGTAAATCTTTCACACCTCCCAAAATTATTCATTTCCTATGACAAAAGGAAATATTCATTTTGGGAGGTTTTTATAAACTCATTACTATTTCTAATAAAAAAACCTTCATGTCGTCATGAAGGTTTTAAAACATTTGATATCCATTTTTTCTTAGAAGCTTGATAACAAATCCAGCAACAATAGCCCCAGCTAGTCCTGAAATGAGGATAATGAGGTCGGCAGGTGCTAACTGAATGAAGTTTGTTCCTAGACCTTGGAAAGCTTTTCCGCTGTTTGTGAAATATTCAATGAACCGGACATCATCCACAATAAAAATGACAATGATTGGATAAATAATGGCCATAATCCATGACATTCTTAACAACATATTCAATAAAAATCCAATACCAAAAAATAAAACAAAAAACAATAGCATAGATATGATGAGCATTACGATTGTCACTACTATTCCCCCTATTACCTATCATAAATAGTGTACTGATATCCTTATAGGGAGTCAATAAATTAAATACCAATGCCTGTTCATTCCAAAGAAGAAATTTTACCTTTTAGATATAGAAATGACCTTGCAGATGCAAGGTCATTTCCTTAATTCTTCTCTTTTCCTGAGCCCTCACAGCAATAACATGTTTCTGAACCGCCTAATAATAATTGATAATACCCCGCTCCAGAGCAATATGGGCATCTTTTGTTTTCTGTCTTTGTTTGGTTCATTCTCATCTTCCTTTCTTTTATATCTGAATTTTCTGATAATATATCAAGAAAATCACAATATGAAAAGGGTCATTTTTGTGAAGATTTCTCACATGAAAACGCATACAACTATACCATTCTACCTGTAGCTTTCTTTTTCTCAGTCTTTTAGATTCTTTATAGAAATACAAATAAAAAAGTGTTTTCGTAACGGGGCTTGTCAAAATCCTAAAAACATATTTTAACGAAAGATGACTATTCGAAGGTTTTAGGAAGTTTCGAGGCTCTTTTCTGATAACGAATTTGTAGAGTAACAAAGTTTAATCTACCCTATTTTCGTATCCCAGAATAACACCGTTTCTGAAAAGAGCAAAAAAAGCAGGTCAAAGGACCCGCTTTACTTTTGCTAATTTTATTTTAAAAGATGTTGAATTTTCCTTTTTTGAAGACTAGTGAAGGACCACCAATCATAAATAAAGAACGATTATCGATAACCTTTTTTAATAATGCAGCTTTTCCACCGACAACTTTTTTACCAAAAGCTGTTCCAATTGCTTCGTCTTCGCCAAGTGAACATACAGTTCCTTTATTATGGAATTCAAAGGTTTCTAGTTCATTTTTCCCACGAACCAAAGCGGCAAGATTTCTTGCACAAACTTCACCCTGCTGCATCGCAATTTGAGCTGTAGGAGGGTATGGTCGATTGATTTCTTCGTTAATGATTAATGAACAATCACCAACAATGAAGACATTATCTTTGCCTGGAACTCTTAAATCAAGATCCACTTTAACGCGACCACGCATTGCTTCAAATCCAGAGTTTTCAATAACAGAATTACCGCGGACACCTGCTGCCCAAACAACAGTCTCTGCTTTGATTTCTTCCACTTCGTCTTCGCCTTTTGCGACAATGATTCCACCAGGAATTCCTTCTTTTATAGCAGTGCCAATTCTGAATTCGACACCTTTCTTCTCAAGGTAGGAAACAGCATAGTTCACTAGCTCTGGGTCAAACCCAGGTAGAACCATAGGTGCGGCTTCAACGCAAATCAACTTTACTTTATGATAATCTACATCGTATTCCTTACAAAGTTCAGGAATACGGTTAGCAAGTTCACCTAGAAATTCAATCCCTGTAAAACCTGCTCCTCCAACCACGATGCTTAAACGCTCATCTTTCTTTTCCACTTCTGTATTATAAGTAGCAAATTGGTACTCGATATGCTCGCGGATTTGGCGTGCAGCGTTCACATTCACAATTGAAAATGCATGTTCTTTGAGACCCTTAATACCAAATGTTTCTGACTCAGCGCCAAGAGCAATCACTAGGTAGTCATAGGAAATCTCACCATTATCAAGGATTACGCGATTTTCTTCTGATTTTATTTCTTCTACTGATGCCTGAACGAACTCAACTTTATGAGTATCAATAACCTCACGAATATCATAGCGTACACGATCGTGATGTAACGTTCCTGCAGATGCCTCATGTAACCACGTTGTCTCATAATGATAATCATTTTTATTAACAAGAATGATTTCAGCCTCATTGACTCCAATTTGCTTTTGTAGTCTTGTGACTGTCATCAATCCACCATATCCTGCTCCAAGAACGACGATTTTTGGCTTTCTCAAGTTTATCACTTCCACCTTTTTAATTGTATTTTATTATTATCTTTTCTCTTAACATTTACTTATAATTTTTATTAATAACTAAAAGCAATGAGAAAACTTTGTGATTCCCTTCACTAACATGGACAAAAAAATGTTCGTGAAATGTCACAAAAAGTTAACATTCTGTTTACGCATATTAAATAATATTCCTTTTCACCTTGTTTTTCAAGTCCATTTTCCTATAAAATACGATTTTGACTATTCGCAAAAATACTAAATATAAAATGTAGGAATATAATATAACTGTTATTTTAATCTTTAGGAAAAGTAAGCGTTTTTCCTTGGTAAGAGTTTTATGGTTTAGTTTATGGTATGATGAATAGTGGAATTATTCTGTATATAGTGAGGTGGAGTTACATGAAAGAGGATAAAAAATTGTACGACATCACAATTATCGGTGGGGGCCCCATCGGACTGTTCACCGCCTTTTACGGTGGGATGAGACAGGCTTCAGTAAAAATTATCGAAAGCCTTCCACAGCTTGGAGGTCAGTTATCCGCACTTTACCCCGAGAAATACATATACGATGTTGCTGGATTTCCAAAGGTTCGTGCTCAGGAGTTGGTTAACAACCTAAAAGAACAAATGGCTAAGTTTGAGCCAACAATTGTCCTAGAGCAATCCGTACAAAACCTAAAAAAACAGGATGATGGAAACATTAAGTTAGTAACAGACAAGGAAACACATTATACAAAAACGGTGATTATTACTGCCGGAAATGGCGCTTTTCAACCACGGCGACTTGAGCTTGAGCTTGCATCTAAATATGAAGGCAAAAACCTCCATTATTTTATCGATGACTTAAATCAGTTTGCCGGGCAAAAAGTAGCCGTGCTAGGTGGAGGAGATTCCGCCGTTGACTGGGCATTAATGCTCGAGCCGATTGCTGACCAGGTCAGTATCATACACCGACGGGATAAGTTTCGCGCACATGAACATAGCGTAGAAAACCTTGAAAAATCCAAAGTGGATATTAAGACCCCTTATGTTCCGCTTGATCTTGTGGGTGATAGCTCTAAAATTAATCAACTTATCCTTAAAGAAGCTAACAGAGAGAACAAACTGACACTCGATGTAGATGCGGTTATCTGCAACTTCGGATTTGTTTCTTCCCTTGGTCCGATTAAGGAATGGGGACTAAACATTGAAAAGAATTCTATTGTTGTAAATTCTAAAATGGAGACGAACATTCCTGGTGTTTACGCTGCAGGCGATATTTGCACCTATGATGGGAAGGTAAAATTAATTGCATCCGGTTTTGGAGAAGCTCCAACAGCCGTTAACAATGCCAAAGCGTACATGGATCCTAAGGCAAAGGTTCAGCCATTGCATAGTTCGTCCATGTTTAAATAGTATCTATAGTTTAACTAAATATAGAGCGTTAAGCTTTTTTGTCGTCTAAAAAAAGCAAGGTGAATGGAAAAAACTACATTCACCTTGCTTTTGTTTAACAAGATTAGCAATCTTCAGGAGAACCTGCGTTTGTAGCTGTTTTAAACGAAGAACCACAACCACATGATGCAATTGCATTCGGATTGTCAATTGTGAATCCGCCGCCCATCAATGATTGCTTGTAATTAATGATGGTTCCTTTAAGAATTGGGATACTATCCTTATCGATCAGCACCTTAATTCCATGCTGCTCAAGTTCCTGGTCACCTTCCTCAACCTCATGGGCAAACCCCATACCGTAAGAAAGACCGCTACAGCCGCCACCTTTTACTCCGACACGGAGAAAAGCACCTTCTTCTTCATTCTGTTTCATCATATCCTTAATCTGCAGTGCAGCTTCTTCAGTAATGTTTATGATTTGTTCCATATTAATACCTCCAGTCATAGAAGAATCCTTCTTCCTTTATTATATACAGTCTATTCCTGCTCCTCAACCAATCGGTTTAGAATCAGTACCTATTTTAATAAAACCATATCATTGATAAATTAAAATATTGGGTTTTCATCCAAATAGTTGTAGATTTTTTCAACTAATTCATCAGGGCTGTCCGCGCTCACCGGTTCACCATTTACTAACGCATATAGAGATCTTGCACATTTTCCACAATAACTAAGACAACCATATTCAATAATATCTAGGTTCGGATCACGTTCTAATTGCTCTAGTGCCTTTTGCGCCCCATTAGCCAAGTTGCTAATACAAAACTCAATGATCGGTCTCATCCTGATTCACCTCTTTACTAATTGTTTATCCTACCTTTTTTTATAAAATCAGTCAATTTCGACTACATCCCACTACAGATCTTACTAGGGGAAATTTGTTGTTATTTTGTCACAATTTCGTTATAATTCATTTGGAACATAAAGTATACATTATTTCGAAATATTTTTCTTTTAAAAAATGTAAACGGTTCAGTTTGAAAAAGTGGATGAAAACAAAGGGACTGTATTCAAGAGGACGGAAAAGGGGATATTTAAATGAAAAATCTCGTGATTCTTGGGGGCGGTTATGGCGGCATGAGAATTCTGCAGCGCCTATTACCAAATGATCTGCCTGAAGATGTAACCATCACCTTAATTGACCGTGTACCATACCATTGTTTAAAAACAGAATACTACGCTCTGGCCGCCGGAACAATTTCTGATCAACATGTGCGTGTTTGTTTTCCTGAGCACCCAAGGCTTAAATTAAAATATGCAGAAATAACCGAAATCCAGATAGACAAACAACAGGTATGTTTACAAAATGGGGAAACTGTTCATTATGATGAACTCATTATCGGACTGGGGTGCGAGGATAAGTACCATAATGTACCAGGTGCAAAAGAATATACGTATAGTATTCAATCAATTGAGAAAGCTAGGGACACTTATCAAAGACTCAATAACTTACCAGCTGGCTCGACAGTAGGAATTGTTGGAGCTGGATTAAGCGGAGTAGAACTTGCAAGTGAACTAAACGAAAGCAGAAGTGATTTGAATATTAAACTATTCGATCGTAGCAACTATATTTTGTCCGCGTTTCCTGAACGACTAAGTATCTATGTTGCGAATTGGTTTGATACAAATTCAGTCGAAATCATTAATAATGCCAATATCACTAGAGTAGAAGATGGCATCTTGTATAATCATGATGAACCCAATACTGTAGATGCCGTTGTTTGGACGGCTGGAATCCAAGCAAACAAACTTGTTCGTGACCTGCCAATTGAGAAGGATAATATGGGGCGGGCTATCGTTACTCCAAGGCATCACCTACCAGATTACGAGAATGTTTTCGTCCTTGGTGACTGTGCGAGTCTCCCTCATGCACCAAGTGCTCAACTTGCAGAAGGACAAGCAGAGCAAATCGCCGAAGTCATGATTAAGCGCTGGAAAGGCGAGGAACCACCTGAGTCCTTCCCAACCATTAAACTAAAAGGGATTCTCGGATCACTTGGAAAAAAACATGGATTCGGCATGATTGGAGAACGAGCGATTACAGGACGAGTAGCTAGAATATTAAAGTCTGGAATTCTATGGGTCTATAAATATCATAACGGTTAAGGGTGCAGCAGCACCCTTTTTATTTTTCAGGCTAATGACCCTAAACAGAGCTTTATTCACATAAAAAAAAACGGCCTTGCCGTTGGCAAAACCGTTAACAAATCATACTATTTAAGTTTAGAATACTTGTTCAACTTCAACGACACCAGGAACTTCTTCTAAAAGAGCGCGCTCAATCCCAGCCTTCAAAGTAATCGTTGAACTAGGGCAGCTTCCACATGCACCAAGTAAACGTAATTTTACTATTCCTTCATCAACGTCGACAAGTTCACAGTCACCGCCGTCACGAAGAAGGAATGGACGCAATTTATCTAGTACTTCCTGGACTTGTTCAAACATTTGTTGTTCAGACATGTAAAATCGACTCCTTTCATACTCCTATTATAATCACATCAACCTGAAAAATCTATTGTTTAAACCTAAATCCAATATACAACAGTTATTTTTAGGAGAAATGTTTTAAATATTGTAAAATTAAAATAAAATATAAAGTACGGAGGAATCTAGAATGTCGCAAAAGACCGTCGAGATTGTCGTATATGGAGCCGATCAGCTTTGCCCTAGTTGTGTTCATCTGCCTTCATCAAAAGAGACCTATGAATGGTTAGAAGCCGCTATTAGCAGGAAGTATACCAATCAGCCCTTTACCATTACGTATATAGATATTTATAACCCGCCAAATGATGTTGAAAAGAGAAAGTTTGCAGAGCGAGTCATCGACGAGGAAATGTTCTATCCAGTTGTCTTGCTCGGCGGGAACATTGTTGGGGAAGGAAATCCACGACTTAAAACAATATTTGCCGAAATGGAAAAATACGGATACCAGGCCGAAAGTTGAAAAAGAGCCCTAAATTGGGCTCTTTTTCGTTTCTGCTACTTCTACAAAGGCCTGACTTCCAGCCCGATCAATTTCTAACTCGACGACGCGCATGGACGAGAGCGTGCCTTCAAGCAAAGAAGCTACTGATTTTCCTTTCCCTGGTTCAACTAAGCAAAGGATGGTTGGACCAGCACCACTAAGGGCCGTACCAAATGCACCAGCTTCCATGGCAAGTTTCTCAACATCTTCCCACCAAGGAATTAGTCCTCTTCGATAAGGCTGATGAAATCGATCACAACTCATCATCTTTCCTGCTAGGTCCCAATTTTCGGTAAACAGCGCAGCTAATAATTGATTCGAAACAGCACTTGCCTCGACTGCCTTTGAGAAAGGAAGCTGATCTGGAAGTACAGCTCTAGCCGACTCGGTTAGCAGTTCCTCTTCAGGAATAACGGCGACAACATCCATATTGACATTTTGAACAACTGTTAAATCAATGTCGGCACCTAACTGACTTCCTACGACAAGGCCGCCATAAATGGACGCTCCGACATTATCAGGATGACCTTCAATTCCTGCGGAAATATCTAATATATCCTTGTGTGAAAGGTTAAGCTGACAAAAGTAATTGGCAAGTTCAATTCCGGCAATAATCGCAGCCGCACTTGAACCTAGACCGCGTGTAAGTGGAATTTCGCTACTAACAGCTAATCGACAAGCTGGCATTACCTTCCCATACTGCTTAGCAGTTTCTTGTGCCATTTTTACAATAAAATGCCTTTCATCAGTTGGAAAAATAGAAAGTTCCTTTGAGAGCGGAATGACCTCCCAGCTTTCTGCCCTTTCAGCTTCAACTGTAAGATATAGATTTACCGCCAATCCTATAGAATCAAAGCCTGGGCCTAAATTAGCAGAACTTGCCGGTACTCTTACCGTCAACATACCATCATTTTTCATCGGTGAACAACCCCACGAATATGTTCGCTCACCTTCTCTTCATCATTTGGAAGAACAACTGGCTTAATAGTGCTACACTCTATAGCAGTTTGAGGGTCCTTAAGTCCATTTCCAGTTAACACTGCAACAACTTTTGATCCTTGAGGAATTTCACCCTTTTTCACCATCTTATAAACCCCTGCAATTGACGCGCATGACCCAGGCTCAGCGAAGACACCTTCTGTCCTTGTTATTTTCTGATATGCTTCTAGAATTTCTTCATCAGAAACCTCATCAATTGTGCCGCCAGATTCATCCCTAGCGTTTACCGCGAGCTGCCAGCTAGCAGGATTCCCAATTCGAATGGCTGTTGCGATTGTTTCGGGATTTTCAAATACGCGGTCATGAACAATTGCGGCTGCTCCTTCAGCTTCAAAGCCAAACATTTTCGGAAGGCCCTTTCCGTATTCTTTAAAGCCTTTCCAGTAGGCACTGATATTTCCGGCATTCCCTACAGGGATTGCCAAGATATCTGGGGCGCCTCCGAGCTGATCACAAATTTCAAAAGCTGCTGTTTTTTGACCTTCTAGGCGATATGGATTCACAGAGTTTACAAGCGCAACAGGCTCTGTTTCGCTTATATTTCTTACCATTTTAAGGGCTTCATCAAAGTTCCCTTCAATCGAAATAATCTCCGCTCCGTACATAACAGCCTGGGCAAGCTTGCCCATTGTGATTTTCCCTTCAGGAATCACGACAATACAACGCATCCCGGCACGAGCAGCATAAGCAGCCGCAGCGGCAGATGTATTCCCTGTTGATGCACAAATGACGGTGTCACTGCCCTCTTCTTTCGCTTTGGCAACCGCCATGACCATTCCTCTATCCTTAAAGGAACCTGTAGGGTTTGTTCCTTCGGTTTTCACATATAAATCAATGCCCCATTCCTTAGACAGGTGATCAAGCCGGATTAGCGGTGTATTCCCTTCATTAAGGGTAAGTAACGGGGTTTTTTCTGTTACCGGTAAGTATTCTTTATATTCTTCTATAAGGCCTCTCCATCTCATGCGTTCGCACTTCCTTCCACTCTGTAGGAACTCTTAATCTCTTTAATTGCATTAAGGTCCCTTAGCTGCATTAAAATTTCTTCGTAGTTTTTTAGTGATGCTTTATGGGTTACAACGACAATCTCAGCTAACCCCTTTTCCTTAACTGGAAGTTGAAGGATTTTTTCAAAACTTACCCCATATTGTGTGAAAACAGAAGTGATTTCTGAGAAGACGCCCACTTCGTCTTTCGCGTGAATACGTAGAAAGTACTTTGAATAAATTTCTTCTGGATCTTTTAAATTTTTCTCATGTTGTGGTGCAACTGCATAGCTTCCATTAATCCCAAGTCGCATATTTTTTACAACGGCAACGAGGTCTGAAACAATGGAGGTTGCGGTTGGTAAACTACCCGCGCCTGGACCATAAAACATCGTTTCACCAACTGCTTCACCATAAACATATACTGCGTTATATTCATTGCTAACAGAAGCAAGCGGATGTGCTTTTGGTAAGAGCGTAGGCTGGACACTTACCTCGACCTTATCGTCACCATCACGATGCGCAATGCCAAGTAGTTTCATTGTATAACCAAGCTGTTTAGCATAATGAAGGTCTTCTTCGTTGACCATGGTAATCCCAGTAGTTTTTACATCTGCTAGGTCTACTTTCATTGAGAAGCCAAGCGTAGCCAAAATAACCATCTTCCGTGCAGCATCCAGGCCTTCTACATCGGAGGCAGGATTTGCTTCAGCATACCCCAATTCCTGTGCTTCCTTTAGCACATCTTCATAAGCAAGTCCTTCTTCGGTCATTTTGGTTAAAATATAATTGGTTGTGCCATTCACAATTCCCATGAGCTTCTTGATTCGGTCGGAAGAAAGACCATCTACAAGACTTCTAATAATTGGTATCCCACCAGCTACACTTGCTTCATAAAATACATCACAGCCATTATCAGATGCGGCTGTTAACAGCTCGCCACCATAAACAGCCATCAAGTCTTTATTCGCTGTCACTATGTGTTTTTTATTTCGTATAGCCTGGAGCAAATGTTCTTTCGTTTGCTCTACGCCCCCCATTACTTCAATGATTACATCAATTTCAGGGTTATTTATAACTTCTTCAACGTTTGTAGTTAAAATTGCAGGGTCAATTGAGACAGCCCTTGCCTTCCCTAGTTCTTTTACGAGAACTTTTTTCACTACTATTGGGCAACCAACCTGGTGGATCAGTTTATCTTGGTGGTTTTCAATGATCTTGATTACACCACTTCCTACTGTCCCAAGTCCGAGTAGTCCAATTGATATTGGCTTCATAGATGTTCCCTCACTTCCTGTTCTCCACTCAAGTACATCTGTCTTTGTATAGTAGACATTATAAGTTTTGTTTCATCTATTTACAAGGATTATTTATCATGAAATAGCAATGAAAACGGTTAATTAATAAAAAAATTAGAATTTTTTTATTAAACCACCAATATCAGTGAAAAAGAATGATTTTTATAACGGTATTGATTTCTTATTTCGTTTCAAGCATTGACTTATTAACTAAGGTTTTCGGGCTCTCCCCTGTTAAAATCCGTTGAATATTTTCCACACAAATATGTATCATTGCCATTCTGGTATCAATACTTGCACTACCTATATGTGGGAGCGCCGTAACATTCTTTAGCTGTAATAGTGGATGGTCTGATGCGATTGGTTCAACCTCAAACACATCAAGACCCGCACCGGCAATTTCTTTTTGCTCGAGCGCCTCATATAGTGCTCCCTCATCTGCAACGGCTCCTCGTGATGTATTAATAAAAATTGCAGTGGATTTCATTTTTCGGAAGACTTCTGCATTAAACATATGCCTAGTTTCATTTGTTAGCGGTGCCATTGCCACCACAAAATCAGACTGACTAATTAGGCTTTCAAAAGAAGAGTATTTAGCACCGATTTCCTTTTCTGCCTCAGGCTTTCTAGTACGGTTATGATAAAGGATCTCCATTCCAAATCCTTTTGCTCTCCTGGCAACAGCTTCCCCAATTTTCCCCATGCCACAAATGCCAATTGTTTTGTGATGAACATCATGACCTGCGAGAAGGAACGGACTCCAACTCTGCCATTTCCCTTCTTTTGTAAATTCAGCAGCTTCTACAACCCTTCTTGCTGTTGCGAGCAATAAGGCAAAAGTTAGGTCTGCAGTTGTCTCCGTTAGTACGTCTGGCGTATTGCAAACGTAGATCCCTCTTTTTGTTGCAGCTTCAACATCAATATTGTCATAGCCGACAGCCATATTGGCTACCACCTTTAAATTACTTGCCACAGATAGCAGCTCCTCAGTGACAGGGTCAGAAACCACCGTTAACAGCGCATCTACCTTTTTAACCTCTGATAATAAAACATCTTGTGGGACGGCTATTTCTTCGCTTTCCCACATCTTCACATCAAATTTTTCTTTTAATTCTGCAACACAAACGTCTGGTAGTTTCCTCGTAATATAAATAGATGGTTTCATGACATTCCCCTTCTTTCAAAAGAGTTTTCGTAATTATTTTAACATACTGACCATTCGATTGTGGACTATTTCATTAACCATTTAATAACTGGCAATTTATAGGAACGAACCGGAGCATCAACGAGCTGATAAAAGCCTGCTAGAAACCGCTCTTGCTCAGCAGAATAGGTTAAATACTTTTGCATCCTCTCCTCAAGTGCAAGCCTTTCTTGCTCTGAATTGGTGATATAAAAATTTTCAACACATTCGAAATAATGAAGTGGAAACAAAAGTCTTGAGAATAAGAGCCTCCAGGAAAATGAAGAAAGCTTATTAATCTGTTGATACTCATCCATGAACTTCCTTACGTCTGGTTGGTAGGTTTGCGCATTATAGAAATAACGTTCTCTTATCCACTCTGCCAAATCCCTTGAAGCATGATCAAATACCCAATCATATGGGTTTTTAACTAAATGTTCCTTCCCCCAACTTCCTTTTTTAAAACGTTCGTGACAGACCGTCCCATTGTCCATTTCAAGGGGCGTCGAATCTAACTCTGTATCTGTTAAGTATTGGATCGCATTCTCTGTAAGTCCCATATAATATGGAAAAGAATCAAAAAACATTTTCTCAAACTCATTCTCGGGGCTACGATTTAGCCTGCTATTCCAAAACCCTTCCATCTGGTCTAGTCGTTTTTCCCACAGTTGCTTCCACTGTCCAATTCTATTTATGGTCTTTACCTGGAAGGGCATATACCTTCCCCGATAATGAAACTTAGCTAACTTTTTTCCAGTTTTTTTGGGATTTAGTGGTTTGGGTTCACGGTATTGTAATAAACTGTAATAACCCCCTTCCCACTCACAGGTAGCTGCACCTTCATTTGTTGGCAAAAAGCTTGGCACATCTTTGTCACCAAACGTACGAAGTTGATCCGAGATTTTCTTTATCTCGCTTATCTCTTGCTCTTTCTTCCCATTTACATTCATAATCAAATAAAGTGAAGCATTTTGTTTGAATGCACGATATCTTTCAAAATCAAGCTCATAGCCTTCTTTAATGCCATATTTTTCTTTCAACATTTTTTCAAACATACAACCATCCCACCTCAAGATGAACTTTTTAGTACTATATGAGTCGATGTTAGAAAACTTGTTAACAATGAAGGTTGCAACCTTTTGTTTTTAGGCTATCTTGTAAGAGAGTGTAGGAATGATATCAGCTTTAGTGTTTATTTTAGTGAGCAAATGTAGAAAATAAGGAAATATGAAAGAAGGGTGAAAATTTTATGTT
The DNA here is from genome assembly GCF_019749255.1 of Mesobacillus maritimus. GTDB lineage: Bacteria > Bacillota > Bacilli > Bacillales > Cytobacillaceae > Mesobacillus_B > Mesobacillus_B maritimus_A. The sequence continues at coordinate 94,338 of NZ_JACWFH010000009.1, forward strand.
AGAAAAAAATAAAGCAATTAAACTTACCGAGGAAACAGCTCGAGAATGGCTTAAAAAGCGTGGTGTCGAGGTTGAGGATATTGCTCAACTTGTTTACTACCTTCAAGAAAAATATCACCCAGCGTTAGCGATGGAGGATTGTTTAGAGAATGTTGAACGTGTTTTATCAAAACGCGAGGTACAAAATGCCATTTTAACTGGCATCCAGCTTGATATTCTTGCTGAACAGAAAAAACTTGAGGAACCATTACAGTCTATTATTGCAATCGATGAAGGACTATATGGGGTCGATGAAATTCTTGCCTTCTCGATCGTCAATATTTATGGATCGATTGGGTTTACAAATTATGGATATATCGACAAGCAAAAACCTGGAATTCTAGAAAAACTCAACGATAAATCCAGTGGTCAATGCCACACTTTCCTTGATGATATTGTAGGTGCAATTGCAGCTGCGGCCTCTAGCCGACTAGCACACCGCGCTGCAGATATTGAGTAGGATAGTCCTTACTAATAACAAAGCGAAAACGCTTGGTGATCCAATTATCTCCAAGCGTTTTTCCTTACCTGTTGTTTTTTGGTTAAATGTCTGGATATTTAAATCCCATTCGGACTGAAACTAGCTATATTTGCTTTTCTCTGTCCGAACTTAGACACTATTCGGACTGAAACTAGCGATATTTGCTTTTCCTTGTCCGAACTCAGACACTATTCGGACTGAAACTAGCGATATTTGCTTTTCCTTGTCCGAACTCAGACACTATTCGGACTGAAACTAGCTATATCTGCTCTTTCCTGTCCGAACTCAGACATTATTCGGACTGAAACTAGCTATATCTGCTCTTTCCTGTCCGAACTCAGACCTTATTCGGACTGAAACTAGCGATATTTGCTCTTTCCTGTCCGAACTCAGACCCTATTCGGACTAAAACTAGCGATACTTACGATTCTCTGGCCGAACCTCCCACTTCGCATCAGCAATGCACAGATTGCACTAATAAATCTCCCACTCATCTAATGTATCCACAGTGTATGTTGGCTGTATTTCGTAGTTACGAAGGTGTTCCACGGTCGTTACGCCAGTATGAACGAGGAGTGTATCCATTCCAGCGTTTATTCCTGCCCGAATATCGGTATCGTAGTTATCTCCCACCATCAATGTCTCAGCCCTTTCAGTGCCTAACACTTTCAATGCTTGCTCCATGATGATGGATTCTGGCTTGCCTATAAACGTGGGCGTTGTTTGAGTTGAAACAGCTACGACAGAGGTTATTGACCCATTTCCAGGGACCAACCCTCGCTCTGTAGGAATCGCAATATCCGCATTTGTAGAGATAAATTTTGCGCCATTACGAACTGCTAGGCATGCTACTGCCAATTTTTCATATGTAATCTCCCGATCTATGCCCATTACAACATAATCCGCTTCTTCGCCATCTTCCTTGAGTCCTTTTTCCTTTAGCGCCGTTCGCAAGCCTTCCTCACCAATCGTATAGACCGTTGCACCATTATTTTCTTCAAAAATATAATTGGCTGTGGCTTGGCTCGTTGTAAACACCTGCTGTTCGGTTGCAGGAATATGAAAATCGCGAAGCTTGGCCGCAACTTGAGCTGGCGTGCGCGCTGAATTATTCGTCACAAACAAATATGGGATCCCTTTTTCACTTAATCTTTTAATAAAATCACACGCTTCGGCAATTTGTTCCGCCCCTCGATACATTGTTCCATCCAGATCAATTAGATACCCTTTATACTTTTTCATCACTAACCTCCTTGTCCACTTTTTAGTATAACTCTCTTTATAACTATTGAAAAAGACCGTGAGCATTTTCACGGTCTTATCGTACAGTCTATTTTTTAAAAGCCGAAACAGGTCCGAGTTCGTTTGATAAATATTCGCGAACCTTTCCAGAAAAAAGATCTAATGCAGCGATGGATTTTAAGAAGGCTTGATTTAAAACTTCGTGGTCTACTTTAGTGTATTGTTGTACGGTCATTTTTCGATACTGCATCAAGTCAATAAACTTATCATGCATTTCCTTCGTTATGACTTTCTCATCATCAAGGATATCGATAATATCCTCATAACTCCCAGGATCACGCATAATAAAGCCATCAATCATCATATTCCCCACATCAAGAATGGCTTCTAAAATCGTGTGCGTTAATCTTTCCAAGGCCGCCTTTTCGATTTCTGTATCCCATTGACCGTGATTTTTAAATAATTCAAGTTGTCTATCCAGGAAAACAAGAGTTTCCTCAATTGAGTCTCTGTCAACAAAGTACATATGTATTCCTCCGTTACGCCGTATTTCCCTGCTTTAAAGCAAGTAGTTCTTTTCACTATTGTACCATAATGAAAAGGGATTCAGTACGGACAATGGCTATTCCCCTCATACTAAAAGAAAATACCTTATTATGTTCATGCAGAGTCCACCGCTTTTTGATAAGATGTATAAGATAGCGTTACAATTGGGCTTGAACCGAGGGAGGAATTTTAAAAATGACAGAACGTTTTTTCTTATACGATGATCTAGTAAATACAAAAACCCGCTTTGTTAGTTTTATGGGGGAAAATCAACGATTTGATTTGGCATTAATCCAATCTGATCGATACTACGGTAAAATGCTTGTCCTTGATATTCAGGGAAATAGATTTGCCATCATTGGACATGATGACCTTGATGAAGAAGGATATCTAGAACATGCCTTTAAATTATCTGAAGAGGATGCCGAGGAACTTCGCTCATTTTTACGCGAGTCGGTGTAACTTTAAGCCCAGAATCGTTTTGGATTGTTGTTATTCTGTGGTCGAACAACCAATACTAAAAACAAAACGAGAGAAGGGGGTAAAGAATATGGCCAACAAGGACTCACAAATATACTCAGATGTTTCCAACGTGGAAAAAAGCAAGAACTTTTTAACAGCTGAAGAGTTTCCTGAGGGTCCCTTTGGATCACCTCGTGGCAAAGAGGAACCTGTCGAAAATAAAAGCTCAGAATGGAAAGAAGGACAAAGACCCTATAGTGCGTTTAATTATGAAAATAAAACACTGCATCAGGAGCTTCCGCGCCAAATGGAAGGGGCGCATCCTACCCATGATGACCCTGAGCGAGATGAACAGGAACCCTATACACCATAAAGAACAAACTTTTTGACACTCTAAATTTGGACAACTTTAGTTTAGACATCTTTTAACAAACAGAAAAAGGCCATTTGGCCTTTTTCTTATTTTTTCACCTTTTTTACAATAAAATAAGCACAACCAAAATTACAAAACTCATATAAGTACTCACTTACTGTGCTAATTTTTGTATCGAATGTCGCTTTCTGGCTTTGATCTTCAAAAAATCCTTTTAGTCTCAGCTGACCATAGCCCCAATCTCCTACAATATAGTCATATCTGGTTAAAATATCACTATATCGTGAACGAAACGCTTCCTCATTAAAAGCTTCTTTGTAGTCATCAATGACCTCATAACAAATATTATTGATGCAAATCATACTTTCACCTCTTTTAGCCTAATTCCTATCTATCTGGTCACTATGTAATTCTGTATGTTCTGCCTTGTTTAAATTATAACTGATTCTCCAGCAATTACTAAGAAAAAAAAGAAATAATGGGTCATGCTAATCCATAGGGGGTGTTGTGCAGATGATAAAAAAAGGAATCGCCATATTGGGGATTTGTGGCTTCGCTCTTGCTGGATGTGCTGGAAATGCAACTGATCAAGGTCAAGATGGTCGAGAAAAAGCAGGTATTTATAATGAAAGTGGTAGTCAATTGCATACCAACAATCATGAACCAGATTTCTACAACGCCGGTATGGATGGCAAAGATACTGGCTTTGGTTATGTACGTTATAAGCGAACTGGTGTAATGACTGCGAATGATCAACCCAAGTATGAAATCGATCGTGAACAGCTCGCAAATATGATTTCAAAGCTTGGGGCACAAGTACCAAATGTTGATGATGTTTCAACATTGGTGACGGATGAAGAAGTATTAATGGTCTACGCATCTGATTCGGACAACCCGAATGAAACTGCCGAACAAGTGAAAAAAATGGCAATGTCTGTGGTACCTGGTTGGTTCCATATTTACGTAACCGATGATACTGATTTGAGACAAAATGTTGAGAACTTTGCTACACTTAAGAGCAATAGTCGTGATGTTGATGCCTTAATTGACAAGTTAATTAAGCAAATGGAGAAATCTCCACAAGGACAAGATACCGCCGATTCCACCTATGATAATCTCGAAAGAGCAACAAATAATAATTCAATGAACACTCAATAAGCAGCAACAGTGAAGAAAAAGAGTTCAGCTAGCGCTGAACTCTTTTTTGCGTTACGCTTCCTTGGCTTCTTTATTTTCACCAAGCATCTGCTTATGCTTCGCTGCTTCATTCACCTGTTCATCTGCATGATAAGAAGAACGAACTAGCGGACCAGCCTCACAATGGCTGAATCCTTTCTCTAACGCAATTTCCTTCAATTCATTAAATTCATCTGGGTGGTAGTATTTTACAACCTTTAGATGTTTTTTGGAAGGTTGTAAATATTGCCCAATCGTCAAGATTTCAACATTATTTTCACGAAGGTCATCCATTGCTTCAATAATTTCTTCTTTCGTTTCTCCAAGCCCAATCATGATGCTTGACTTCGTCGGAACAGAAGGTTGCATTTCTTTTGCTCGACGTAAAAATTCAAGCGAGCGTTCATAGGTGGCTCTAGCCCTAATTCTAGGAGTCAGGCGTTTTACAGTCTCAATATTATGGTTTAGAATATCTGGCTTTGCATCCATTAATGTTTGCAAGTTCTCCATTTTCCCACCCATATCTGATGGTAAAACTTCGATGGATGTAAATGGATTTTTCCTGCGGATTGCCCTTACAGTTTCAGCAAAAACTGCGGCTCCCCCGTCTTTAAGATCATCACGGGCAACTGCTGTAACCACAACGTGTTTCAGGTTCATTGTAACAACAGAATCTGCCACTCTTTCCGGCTCTTTCAAATCAAGCTCAGTTGGTAGACCTGTCTTTACGGCACAGAAACGGCAAGCACGAGTACATGTATCACCAAGGATCATAAAGGTAGCAGTACGTCTTACAGCCCAACACTCGTGGATATTTGGACAACGGGCTTCTTCACATACAGTATGTAGACTTTGCTCGCGCATCATTTTCTTTAATCCTGTATAATTTTCATTTGTATTTAATTTAATTTTCAGCCATTCTGGCTTTCTAAGTACTTCCTCTTTATTGGTCATCTTGTCACTCCATTTCCTAAAAAACCCTTTATTTCCAAGGAATCCTTCCTTAGTCACTTTAACATACTTCAAAAACTTAGTACAAGTACTGTACTTTATGGTTACCATATATTGTTTACTATGATATCAATATTTTCTCACAAACTATAGGCATATACACAGCTATGGTTTCTTATCATCGAAAGGAAGAGCTCAATGAATAATTGCTCCCTCAAAAATCCAAACTTAGTAAAGATAATATTTTTTACTGAAACAAAGCGGAAGGAGGATTCCTGAGTGAGGTATCTTCTTGCATTTATTGTTTTATCACTCCTCTTTACTTTTCCGTTTAATGTAGCTGCCAGTGAAAAGCAAGAGGATATTTATCAAAAGCGGATGGAGCTTTATAAAAGGGTGGAAGCTACTACCCAAATCCCCTGGTACTACTTAGCTGCGGTCGACCAATATGAGCGTAGCATTCGTAAGGCTAGAAAAGATCTTCCAGCCGCAGAAGGACTAACAGGAATCTATTTTAAACCAGAAGTATGGTCCGGATTGTTGAATCCAAATCCGAACGATACGAATCCAGAGAGAATTCAGTTCTTTGACGGTGTGGGCTACGATGGAAATGGAGATGGAAAAGCCGAAATCACAAATGATGAGGATGTCCTTCAAGCCTTTGCCCAAATACTTCTTACTTATGGGACCGACCATGACAATCTAAAAATTGGCCTCTGGGAGTATTACAAGCGTGATAAAACAGTCGGAATCATAATTGGTAAAGCCAAAATCTACAAAACGTTTGGACGTCTTAATTTAGATGAACATTCCTTCCCAGTCCCCTTAAGAAGTAATCATAGTTACAAAAACACTTGGGGTGACGCCCGAGGGTGGGGTGGAAGAAGAATTCATGAGGGGACAGATATATTTGCTGATTATGGCGTACCAGTCCGTGCAACTGGGTATGGGATCGTTGAAATGAAAGGGTGGAACCGTTATGGAGGGTGGAGAGTCGGGATACGAGACATCAACAATACGTATCATTACTTTGCCCATCTAAGTGGTTTCGCTAAGGACTTAAAAATCGGACAAATTGTCGAACCTGGACAAGTTATTGGTGGTGTTGGGAGCTCTGGTTATGGCCCTCCTGGTACTTCAGGTAAATTCCCACCTCATTTGCACTATGGAATGTATAAAGACAATGGCTATACAGAATGGTCCTTTGACCCTTATCCACATTTAAGGTTATGGTCCAGAGAAGAACGTGCAAGAAATAAGAATAAGTAAAAGCCAGCCTCATATTTGAGGCTGGCCTTCATTTTTATGATCGAGATTTTTTCACCGCATGCATAACACTCGCTGCAAGCCCACCCCAGATAATCACCATACCAATAACCATCATCGCTACCGCACTTGCTTCCATTATTTAGAAACCCCCTTATCTTTTGGGATATCATAAAGACTTGAATCCCACTTCTTCACGTGGGTAAATAAAATTCCAAATACGATTGCTCCTATTGCTACCAACCAGCCATAGTAGACATTAAACATAACTGGGTATCCACCGTAACTAGTTTCGATATCAGTAAGAACATTCATAACCAACATGACTCCTAGAACAACTGGAGTAATAAACTTCAAACAAATGATCCACCAGCTGCCAAGGCGAATATCCGAAATGGCATTAGCGTGGTCTTGCAAATTGTTTAGTTCCTTCGCGACCCATGCAATTATGATAATTTCCACGAGACCTGCAAAAGCTACACCATAATTATTGATGAACGCATCAACAGTGTCGAGGAAATTAAGACCGCCTTGAGTTGCATATAAAATTGAGATTAACGCTGAAAGACCACCACCAATGGCAACCGCCTTGGTACGTGATACTTTAAACTTTTCTTGCACACCCGCTATATAGGTTTCTACGATAGAGATGAGTGAAGACAAGCCTGCTAAAGTTAAACATACGAAGAATAAGACTCCAAATGCGCCACTAAACGCCGGCAGCTCATTAATAATCTGTGGGAATACAGCAAACGCCAGGATAACCCCTTTGCTTACAACCTCATCAATCGGCAACCCTTGTTGCATAGCCATAAAGCCTAATGCTGCAAATACCCCAATACCTGCAAGTAATTCAAACGAGGAATTCGCAAAACCTGTAATAAACGCATTATTGGTAATATCTGATTTCTTTGGTAAATAACTTGAATAGGTAATCATGATTGCAAAAGCAATCGATAAACTAAAGAAGATTTGTCCGTATGCTGCAACCCAAACCTTCCCATTCGTGATCTGGCTCCAGTCAGGTTTGAAGAAGGCATTAACCCCATCAATTGCTCCCTCAAGTGTCAAAGCGCGCACAACAATAATGAAAAATAATACTACAAGTGCTGGAATAAAAATTTTGTTGGCGACCTCGATTCCTTTCTTAACTCCCTTATATAGAATACCAAGCGTAATGATCCAAACAATGATCAATGGGAAAAATACTCCTGGAACAAGACTTCCGACCTGTCCTGGGTCAACTACTTTTAAATAATCCCCTACTAAGAAGGTAAGCGGATCTTCTCCCCATTGCTTCCCAACAGAGAAATAACCATAAGACATTGCCCAAGCGATAATAACGGCGTAATACGTAGAAATCACAAATGAAATGGCTAATTGCCACCAACCTAGCCATTCTGCTCCTTTTTTCATTTTAAAGAAACTAAAAGGTGCCGATCCTCGATATTTGTGGCCAACCGTAAATTCTAGGATTAGCAACGGAATACCTGCAGTTAATAATGCAAATAAGTATGGAAGAAAAAAGGCTCCCCCACCGTTTTCGTAAGCTACACCTGGAAAGCGCCAAATATTTCCCAAGCCAACAGCTGAACCTACTGCAGCAAGAATAAAACCGGCCCTTGTCCCCCATTGCGGACGATTCTCCATTATCATATACCCCCCATTTTTTCCGATTGTCCTTTAAGTTAAAAGAACAATTGAAACTTTTTTTATTTTCTGATATTTTACTTGTGAATAGTATAGCTCGTATTTTTTCTTTTGTCAAAATAATAATTATCATTTTTTATTTAATTCTTTTTACCTTAAAACTCTTAAGGAAACTCCTCTTTCAGCTGTTTATCTAAAGCTGCCCAGATAGACTTGGACAGCTTTAATATTATTGCTTTTGTGCACTAAATCATAAAAGTTTTTCATTGCTTACGGATTTGAGGGTAACTCAATTGCAGGAGCACCACCTCCACCATTATTGAAAAATTGCGGTACCTCTCCTTCGTGTAGAAATGTGCCAATTGGAATATCTTCTTGGATGGTTGCAACCTTTGTGGCAAATGGGATAATGATTTGTACATTCACAATCACTCTAATGGAAGCTTCGATCCACGTATTATTGATTCCAAGCGGTTTTTGATCCCAAACTACATCCGTAACCACATCTCCAATAGCCGTAAAGCGAACAGGGATATTTGGTCCTTGGTTGGCAAGGAGAACATTGTTTGTTGCTTGACCTAATGGAATATAATACACAAGGCCTTTCTCTGATTCAACACCTTCAGAGTCAAATTCTACATCTGCCAAGGACTCCAATGACTCCACATTCCCTTTTTCTGCCTCATTAATATTTGCTTGGACAAGGCTTACTGTTTCGGCTTTAATTTTGTTGAGAACTTCAGCGTTATACTGAATAACAGTTCTTTTGCCTTCACTAATCGGAACATATTCGATTAGGTCTGTGGTATTCATGCCGCTAACAACTTGTTCGTTAATAGCTTTGTTAATAACAAGAGTCGCAATTTTCGTCGTCTGAGATTCAGCATAATGCATCAAAGTAGGTTCAATTTTCTTGTCAATAAGCCACAGACCACCCACTGTTGAGAGAATAAAAAATAGGATTGTTAGCAAAAGAACGTATTTGAACGGTAAGGGTCCTTTTTTACGTCGCAGCCGGAGGCCCGATCTCGCCAAAATAAAATCCCCCCTTTACAAGCATATGTATGCTGTAAAGGGGGGACATAGCCTAAAAAGTATTTATTTATTGTTTACAAATAGGTTAGTAGATGTTAACACAAAATCCACATACCGGATTAGACCATTTTTCCAAGCGCTTCTTTCCCAGACATGCCTGCGGTGATTCCTAAGTTTTCAGCCTCAATCGTGACCGATTCCAATGGAGCTTCGAGTAGTTGTTCAATCGTTTTCACTCCGACGGCTCTCCCGGCAATCACCTTGCGATCTTTTAATTTCTCATTTAAAAGTGCGACGTCTAGTGCACCACACATAATATATCCTTTATCGCTTGTCACAACAAGCAGGTTTGTTTTTGGCAGTCTGACAGAAATGCTTAAGAAGGTATGGCCGTTTAATTCGATTGGTGACATTTCAATCATTAATCAGCTCCCCTTTCCTACTAACAAGTTATGCATAAGTAGGAAAAATGTGAGCCTAGCTATTGGGATATAACTCTGTTAATTTCTCCCTTAATATATCCCTTAGAAATTCTGGAACAAAGTATTTTTTCGTTTGAGATCGGAATATTTCTGGGAAGAATCGACCAAAGGTGAACATATCTGGAATCGCTACCGTATAGATAGATTTCGGATTGATGGCCTCACTATTAATCAAAATTTCGCTCGTATGTTCAGATGTTTTTCTAAAATCAATTCCTTCATAAACAAAATTCCCCATGACCGTTCCTCTGAATCCAAGCCCTTTGATTTGAAGATGTGGCCATTTTTCATCCTTTGTTTGTAAAAGTACTTCTTTTAACTCGGCACCCGTTAGTCTCACAGTACAAGGATTAATTGGATGAGGACAAATGGCTAATAAATCGTATTGAGTTACTCTCCCCTTATCCAACCCGTTTAATAAAAGACCAGCATTTAAAAAAGCACAGTCCGCATTGCACCATTCTTTTAAGGTTTTACACAAAAGGTCAGCTAAGGGTGACTCCTCAAAATGCTTGGCAGTTAGCGGGTGGGGCAAATCTACTACCGGTACTTCTAAAAGACCTTTTCCCTTTGCATAAAGACTTTCAATGATCTCTTTTTCATTTTCTACTGGTTTCATTTCATTCATATCATATAAACTAGCCTTTTTCGTAAGGACTTTCTTTGTCTTTTCATCTACTTCCACTATTACATGGCCAGTAAATTGCCCATACTTTCCTGCAGCAGCTAGGAGTGTATTCTCCACCTGCTTTCCTTCATGTAATATATGATGAGTATGGCCGCCGAGCACGACATCAACCTCAGGAAACATTGTGCCTATGCGTTCATCATCATGGATGCCAAGGTGTGACAACAAAACAATGATATCTGCTTTCCCTTTTAATTCTTTCAAGCACGCTTCCAGTTCCTCAATCGGATCGGTTACCTTCCAACCTAAAAGGTCATAGATATGATTAAAATTCACAGTCAGACCAATCGTTCCAATTTTCGTTCCAGCCTTGGTTGTAAAAATTTTATAAGGCTGAAGCCACTCTGGCCTTGTCCCATCTTCCCTATACAAATTAGCTGCTAATACTGGGAACTGCCTGCTTTCGTACATATTGTCTAAATCTTCATAGGATTGGGTGATCCCCTCGTTATTTCCAAATGTCACCGCATCATAACTGGCAGCATTCAAAAGTTCGACGATCCCCTTTCCCCTCGTAGCATCTGCTAAAGGGTGCCAGCGGTCCATATGATCCCCGATATCTAACAGGAGAAACTCATCTCCCTCTTGCTCATGCCATTTCCTTCGCTGTGTTACAAGCTGGTGAATTCTCGGCCAATGTTCAAAATGACTATGTAAATCGTTCGTATGATATATATGGAGAACTTCCAATGAATCTCATCCCTTTTTCTAAAATGACTCTTTTCTCAAACCTTTTTTGCTTTATTGGGCGAACGATGTATTTACTTAGAATTGCGAGAAAAGAGTTTATCACCTAACGCTCAAATATTGCTTTCCTTCCGGTAAATCGGCATTGGCTACAGCCTCTAAAATAAACCCAGTTGTCGTGGATTTAAGTCCCTGTATTCAATATTTAAAAGATCTAGCATCTGAAGCGCATTATCAGCCGCATCTCCTCCAGAGTTATTATTAAATAGTACATAAACATTTTGAGTTTTCTTTTTAAGTTCTGTTAATTGGGTTGCCCACTCTTTTAATTCTTTTTCATTGTACCTATATAAATAGCGAACCTCTCGCCACTTGTCTCCAGCTGTCTGTCGATTCCAACCAGCGATATTCCGACCATGAAATCGAACCAGAACCTTCTCTTTAGAAGTAGGTTCAAGGACAATCGGGACCGACCCATCCCCAGCTTGGGGTTCATCACAAATACTATGTACCCATCTTTCTTGCTCCATAAATTGCAGTGTCTTATCCCTAAGGTCATTCGTAAACCATGAGGTGTTCCTAAATTCTAATGCGCATGGGATATCACCCATTTTATCCCGACACCAACGTAAATAATCGACATTCTTCCGTTTACAATCAAACCATGGCGGAAACTGAAATAACACCATCGCAAGCTTCCCTGCTTCCTGATAAGGGCGAAGTGAATCACAAAATGCCTCAAACATCTCATGATGATCCTGAAACGGACTTTCACCACGTAAATGTCCTGTCATCCCTTGATAGGCTTTTACGATAAATTGAAAAGAAGCTGGAGTGTCTTTGACCCAGCGATTCGCATTTTTTATCGGTTGTATGGCATAGAAGGAAGTGTCCACTTCCACTACTGGAAAATAACTGGCATACTCTTTTAATTTTTCCCGTGCTGGGGTCCTGCTACCGTATAGACTGTCATGGTCTCCCCAGCCTGTTAATCCAACTGAGATCATAACACCCCTCCATTATCTATATGATAGCATATCTTGAATGTAGGTACTCTTTTGTAATCTTATCCACAAATAAAACCTTTTCTGAAGGGGTTCATATAAAGAAGAGATGGTAATGTCATCTTTAGAGAAATGAAGAAGGTTGGTCCTACTATTCATTTATTTTTTGACCATGTTGGAAGTGGTTTGTCTTCAGGCATTGATGATAGTGATAATAAGCTAAAATCTTTCACCATTTGTGGGTAGGGAAGTTTTTTCCAGCGACCGCAACCATAAAAGGCGACACCATCATTGTTGAACATAACCAAATTGAAGATTCTTGCCATGTTTAGTACGCGCGGAAGGAAAATCCTGATGAAGCAAACCTTTATAATAAAGAAGGGTTACCGGCTTCGCCTTTTAGTACGGAGAATAGTTAAAGAGAGTATATAGCTATTTAGAGTCAAAATTGGGTTTGGCTCTTTTTTTATACTAATTTTTGGGGCAGCGTAGCATTCGTTTTTCATTGTATTTATTATCATACAGCTCGTTTGAGGATGACCCTTCAGTTCCCATAACTCGTCTTACCACCTTTGTTTGGGCACCGAGGCTCCTCCTCACTTCCCATACTACTTCCATAGAAAAAGCCGCTTACCATTAAAAGTAAGCGACTTTTATTAAATGATATTAACCGATAGACCCTTCCATCTCGAACTTAATCAGACGGTTCATTTCAACGGCATATTCCATTGGAAGTTCTTTTGTAAATGGCTCAATGAAGCCCATTACGATCATTTCAGTTGCTTCTTCTTCAGAAATTCCACGGCTCATTAGATAGAAAAGCTGCTCTTCGGAAACTTTAGACACTTTCGCTTCATGCTCAAGCGAAATATTGTCATTTAAAATTTCGTTGTAAGGAATTGTATCAGAAGTAGAGCTATTATCCATAATTAAAGTATCACATTCAATATTAGAACGAGCACCTGTCGCTTTACGTCCAAAGTGAACTTTACCACGGTAAGTTACTTTTCCGCCTTGTTTCGAAATAGATTTCGAAACAATTGTTGAAGAAGTATTTGGTGCAAGGTGAATCATTTTCGCACCTGCATCTTGATGCTGGCCTTTTCCTGCTAGGGCAATAGAAAGCGTCATCCCTCTTGCTCCCTCACCTTTTAGAATAACAGCAGGGTATTTCATGGTTAACTTAGAGCCGATATTTCCATCAATCCATTCCATTGTCGCATTTGCATCACAAACAGCACGCTTCGTAACAAGGTTATAAACGTTGTTCGCCCAGTTCTGGATTGTTGTATAACGGCAGTAAGCATCCTTCTTAATGATGATTTCAACAACCGCACTATGAAGAGAGTTTGTGGTATAAACAGGTGCTGTACATCCTTCAACATAGTGAACATGCGCGCCTTCATCAACAATAATTAATGTACGCTCAAATTGCCCCATGTTTTCAGAGTTAATACGGAAGTAAGCTTGTAAAGGTGTTTCAACTTTGATTCCTTTTGGAACATAGATGAAAGAACCACCAGACCAAACTGCAGAGTTCAACGCCGCAAATTTATTGTCTGTCGGAGGAATAACCTTCGCCCAATGCTCACGGAAAATCTCTTCATTTTCCTTTAGAGCAGAGTCTGTATCCTTGAAGACAATTCCTTGTGCTTCAAGGTCTTCCTTCATGTTGTGATAAACAACCTCAGATTCATATTGAGCAGAAACCCCAGCAAGATACTTTTGCTCTGCTTCAGGAATACCAAGTTTGTCGAACGTACGCTTAATTTCTTCAGGTACTTCATCCCATGATTTTTCTGATTTCTCAGATGGTTTAACATAATAAGTGATTTCATCAAAGTTTAGAGAGTTTAAATCTCCGCCCCATTGTGGCATTGGCATTTTATAAAAATGCTCAAGTGACTTCAGACGGAAGTCAAGCATCCACTGAGGCTCATCCTTCATTTTGGAAATCTCTTCAACGATTTCACGAGTCAACCCTCGCTTAGATCGGAAGATGGAAACGTCTTTATCGGAAAAGCCATATTTATAATCACCGATCTCTGGCGCTTTTTTAGCCATCGTCGAATTCCTCCATTCTAAGGAGAAGAACATGCATCCTTCTCCATATTAGTATCGTTTTACTGATTGTCTTCGTTTAAGCCCTTTTCCATAGCCTTCCATGCAAGTGTCGCACACTTAATCCGGGCGGGGAATTTAGCTACACCTTGTAAAGCTTCGATATCCCCTAAGTCTATGCTATCATCTTCATCATATTCTTTTCCTTGCATCATATCTGAAAAGATTTTAGATAGTTTTAACGCATCTTCAATCTTTTTCCCTTTGATCGCTTGGGTCATCATGGAAGCAGATGACATGGAAATGGAACAACCTTCCCCATCGAACCTTGAGTCAGTCACAATGCCATCTTCGACATTCATGGTTAACTGAATCCGATCTCCACATGTAGGGTTATTCATGTTCACCGTTAGGCTGCCATCTTCAAGTACCCCTTTATTACGTGGGTTTTTGTAGTGGTCCATAATGACTTGACGGTACAGAGTATCAAGATTATTAAAAGACATCGCTGAAATACTCCTTTGTTTTGATAAGTCCAGAAACCAACTTATCAATTTCATCTTCCGTATTATACAGATAGAAGCTTGCACGTGCTGTTGCAGAAACATTCAACCATTTCATCAGCGGTTGAGCACAATGATGACCAGCTCGAACGGCAATTCCTTCTGCGTCGAGAACAGTAGCCACATCATGTGGATGAACATCATTTAAGTTAAAAGTGACAACACCCGCACGCTGAGAAGAATCTTTTGGTCCGTAGATCGTAAGACCCTCAACAGTTGACATCTTTTCCATCGCATAGGCAGCTAGCTTATGCTCGTGTGCTTCAATATTCTCTAATCCCACTTCTTGTAGAAAATCGATGGCCGCACCAAGACCAATTGCACCAGCAATAATCGGTGTTCCACCTTCGAACTTCCATGGGAGTTCTTTCCATGTTGATTCATATAAGCCTACGAAATCAATCATTTCGCCACCGAATTCGATTGGCTCCATTTTTTCTAAAAGGTGCTTCTTACCATAAAGGGCACCGATACCAGTTGGACCACACATTTTATGACCAGAGAGAGCAAAGAAATCGCAATCTAAGTCTTGAACATCAATTTTGATATGTGGTGCACTTTGGGCTCCATCTACCACCATAATTGCGCCATTTTCATGAGCAACTTTAGTAATTTCTTTGATTGGATTAATAACCCCGAGTACATTTGAAACATGCATGATTGCAACAATTTTAGTATTGCTAGTTACAGTTTCCTTAACATCTTCGAGAGAAATACTTCCATCCTCTTGAAGAGGTAAATATTTTAAGGTAGCACCGGTCGCCTTAGCGACCTGCTGCCATGGAATGATATTACTATGGTGTTCCATATATGAGATGACAATTTCATCTCCTTCACTTAGGTTTGCACGACCGTAGCTGGCTGCAACCGTGTTAAGTGAAGTTGTTGTCCCTCTAGTAAAAATCACTTCTTCAATTGATTTTGCATTAATAAACTTCCGAACCTTTTCACGAGCTCCTTCGTACCCATCCGTTGCTCTTGTACCAAGTGTATGAACTCCACGGTGTACATTGGAATTATATTCACGGTAGTAACGATCCACTGCCTCGATGACCTGAACAGGTTTTTGGGATGTTGCCGCACTATCAAGATAAACTAACGGATTCCCGTTTACTTCCTGATGCAAGATTGGAAACAATTCCCGAATCTCTCGGACGTTCATTATTTTACTTTCCTTTCAATGACCTCAACTAGTTGCTTTCTCACACCTTCGATTGGAAGCTGTTTTACAACCGGAGCTAGGAAGCCATGAATGACAAGACGCTCTGCCTCAACTTGAGGAATTCCACGACTCATCAAATAGTACAGTTGAACAGGATCAACGCGACCAACAGAAGCAGCATGACCTGCTGTTACATCGTCCTCGTCAATAAGCAAGATTGGGTTCGCGTCACCACGAGCCTTTTCACTTAGCATTAAGACACGAGACTCTTGTTCTGCATTTGCTTTCGTTGCCCCATGTTCGATTTTACCAATTCCATTGAAAATGGAACTAGCACTATCTTTCATTACGCCATGCTTTAGGATATACCCTTCGGAGTTTTTACCAAAATGAACAACGGCTGTTGTAAAGTTTTGAATTTGTTCTCCACGACCAACAACCACTGACTTCGTATCGCCAATTGATCCGTCACCAACTAGATTGGTTGTATTTTCAGAGATGGTATTCCCGTCATTCATTAGACCAAGAGACCACTCAATTTTCGCATCTCTACCAGCGATTCCACGACGGTTTACATAAGTTGTTGTATCTTTTGCCAATGTGTCAACTGCGCCATATTGAATGGTAGCATTCGCATTCGCAACAACTTCAGAAATGATGTTGAA
Organism: Mesobacillus maritimus; assembly: GCF_019749255.1. Lineage (GTDB taxonomy): Bacteria > Bacillota > Bacilli > Bacillales > Cytobacillaceae > Mesobacillus_B > Mesobacillus_B maritimus_A. The sequence continues at coordinate 110,871 of NZ_JACWFH010000009.1, forward strand.
TTTACTTTCAGCTGTTTCCACTGTTGAAATATAGTTTTCAACATAAACCACGCTACTATTGTCTTCTGCGACAACTAATACGTGATTGAAAACATTGGCTTCAGCATCATCATGGATGAAAATAGCCTGGATTGGTTCAGTTATTTCAACATTTTTCGGTACATACAAGAAGGCTCCACCATTTACAAATGCAGCATGGAAAGCTGTCAAACGGTGTTCATCTGTTTTTACTGCTGTCATATAATATTTCTTCAACAAATCACCGTGTTCACGTGCTGCTGTGAAAATATCAGTAAAGATGACTCCTTTATCTTGGAGCTCTTGTGTTACAGACATGTAAGCAGGCTTATTGTTTCGTTGAACATAAAGACTGTTTTTCTTTGCTTCGCTCCCTACAAGAAGTTTCACTTCCTCAGGTAGCTCTTCAAGATTTGTATATGCTTCACTTTTAACGAGAAGCTTTTCAAATTGGGTAAAGTTCCAATTGGTAATTTTCGTTTTATCCGGTCTTGGCATTGGAAGCGTGTCAGCTTGTTCTAAAGCTTTTACACGTAACTCAGTTAACCATTCCGGCTCGTTCATTTCTTTTGAAAAGGAAGTAATATATTCCTGATCAAATGGCAGCTTTGTTTCAGTAGTCATATTGATCCTCCCCTAGTGCTTACGCTTCTTGGCCAACAGTTTCGTCTTCAATCCCAAGTTCCTGTTTAATCCAGTCATATCCTTCTGCTTCTAGGCGCTGTGCAAGCTCTGGTCCACCAGATTTTACAACGCGGCCTTGCATCATAACATGAACATGATCAGGAGTGATGTAGTTCAATAAACGCTGATAGTGAGTAATGATTAGGCAGCCAAAGTCTTCGCCGCGCATTTGATTGATTCCTTTAGAAACAACTTTTAATGCGTCGATATCAAGACCTGAGTCAATTTCATCAAGAATGGCGATTTTTGGTTCAATCATCATCATTTGTAGAATTTCATTACGTTTCTTTTCTCCACCCGAGAAACCTTCGTTCAAGTAACGTTGAGCCATGTTCGGATCCATTTCAAGGAATTCCATTTGTTTATCCATTGTGCGGATAAATTTCATTAATGAGATTTCTTGTCCTTCTTCACGACGGCTATTGATAGCAGAGCGTAGGAAGTCAGCATTTGTTACTCCGCTAATTTCACTTGGGTATTGCATCGCTAGGAACAATCCTGCGCGTGCTCTCTCATCTACTTCCATCTCTAGAACATTCTCACCATCTAATGTAACGCTTCCGCTAGTTACTTCATACTTAGGATGACCCATAATTGCGGAAGACAATGTTGACTTACCAGTTCCGTTAGGTCCCATAATTGCATGGATTTCGCCACCCTTGATTTCAAGGTTGACACCTTTTAAAATTTCTTTGCCTTCAATCTCAACATGAAGGTCCTTAATTGATAATACAGATCCACCCATAATTGCTACCTCCGTTAGTAAATAAAAGTATTAACCAATTTGCATCGGATAATTAATCTATTCTCATTCTATTCTCATTACAATCTTATAACAAATTAAAACTGTGTGCAACTGTTTAACAAACGGATATTATATTACAAAAACTCAGAGTGCCTCCCTTTATTTTTCACAATGCAATAGGCTTTCATGTATTGCGGTTTAGAGGACAGTCCTATCCAACTAGGGAACATGACACCCTCCCAAAATTAGGCACTATTATAAGTAAATCACACAAGTTATGTAATTACAAAAAGATAAGACCAGTGTAGTTAACACTGGTCTCAATATAACCTAAGATTCAACTTTAAGCGTGGACTTTTCTGTCGAGATCCGCTACGATTCTTTGACTCTCAATATAATCCTGGTCGCGCCGTCTCTCAACTTTCATCCTTAGTGTATGCTTCATGCAATATACCTGATAACCAATCCCATGAGCGCTGTGCATTGCCTTATCCATCTCAGTCGTATAATTCATTTGAAGCTGAGTAATGTATAACCCATCCCTTCATGTTTCCTTATTGCTTTTTAAGACTCTGTAATCGTAACACTTATACATAAGTCTACTCAAAGCGAAAAAAACCGACAATTTGGGGATATGATGGGATATAAGTGCTTCAGCTCTCAATAACCCTATCAGTCGCAAGATTCTTTCCTAATTCTTATAAGCTTTTAATGTTCTTTCTTATTTTGACTAAAATCCTCCAATGTATCTTGTACAAGAGTAACAGCCTGGCTCATTGCAGCTCCGCCACCAAATGCAGCTGTCACCCCAACAGCTTCTAGGATTTCTTCTTCAGACGCACCTTGATCAATGCAGCCTTTAATATGGTAAATGATACAATACTCATCTTGGGCAAATAGCGCTATCCCCAAGGCAATAAGCTGCTTCTCTTTCTGAGAAAGTGCCCCTTCTTTAAAACATTCTTCTGTAAAGGCGTTATAATGTTCAGCAAGTTTAGGCATTTTCTTCGTAAATACACCTAGACCTTCTTTATACTCAAGTAAAGCTGCTTCAGACATATTATTTGCATCATTTTGTTGTTCCATGACTTTCACTCCATTCATATATAATCAGAGTTATTATGTTTGAAATTGACAATGGTTATTCTCTTAACATAGATTAGCTCCCTGATAATTCATTCCCATTTAATGAGAAAATCGGAAAGTTAACATACTTACACAAAAAAAACTGCCCGAAAGTTAGGCCTTCGGGCAGTTTTTTTATACATTTTTATTCAGCTAATAATACTGCGCCTGAGTAGGTTTCTTCAATAAACTTTCTAATTTCATCAGACTTTAATACTTCAACTAGTGCTTTAATTTCTTCACGGTCTTTATCTTCAGAACGAACAACGATCAAGTTAGGAGGAACAACGTCACTACCTTCAAAGGCAATTCCATCTTCTTCAATGTTGATTCCGCCTTCAAGTGCATAGTTCCCGTTAATGACAACAGCGTCTCCTTCTCCACTTTCAAAAGAAGAAGCCAATAATCTTGCTTCAATTAGAGTTGTAAAGTCAAGATTCTTTGGATTCTCAACAATATCGTCTACACGAGCGTTCTCGCCAACTCCCTCTTTAAGCTTGATTAAACCTTCTTTTTCAAAGATTGGCAAAATCCTGCCGTGGTCACTTAAAGAATCACTCATAATAATTTTCGCACCTTCAGGAAGTTCCTCTAGACTATCGTATTCTTTTGAATAAATTCCAATCGGCTCTTGGTGAATTTCACCTACGCTAACAAAATCAAAGTCTTCATTTTCTTCCATTTGAAGCGCAAGGTATCCAGGAGTCTGGAAGTAGTTTGCATCAATCTCCTTACTATCTAAAGCAACATTCGGCAAAATATAATCTGTAAACTCTTGGATCTCAAGGTCAATTCCTTTTTCCTTAAGTAGAGGAACAGCTGCTTCTAACACTTCAGCATGTGGTACGACCGAAGCACCTACTACTAATTTTTTGTTACCTTCTTCTTCTCCACCTGTAGAACCTTCTTCATTTCCCTCATTTCCGCCACCACAAGCAGCAAGTCCTAGAACCAATAAAGATAAAATCAAGAAACTTAGTAATTTTTTCATTTTTTCTCCTCCTGTTGTTAACGTTTGTCAGTTCTTTTTGTAAAATAATCTCCAATTAATTGGATAATAAATACCAGAATTAAAATAGCGATGGTTGCTACAAGTGTTACCATTGGTCTATTTCGCTGAAAACCTTCGAGATAAGCAAAATGCCCCAAGCCACCGGCGCCAATTACGCCAGCCATTGCTGTAAAACTAACAAGCGAAATCGCTGTTACAGTTAAACCTGAAATAAGTGCAGGCAAGGACTCAGGAATAAGCACTTTAAAGATGATTTGAAAATGATTAGCTCCCATTGATTGCGCTGCCTCAATTACACCTTTATCTATTTCTCTTAAAGCAATTTCTACCATTCTCGCATAGAACGGTGCAGCCCCAATGATCAAAGCAGGTAATGCCGCATTTGCCCCCAGCATCGATCCCACTAGCGCTTTAGTAAATGGGATAAGGAGTACAATTAAGATGATAAACGGAATAGAACGAAAGATATTTACAAATGCAGCAATTACAAAATTCACTGGTCGATTTTGCCATAAACTGCCTTTATTCGTTAAAAATAAGAGCAGTCCTAGAATCATCCCTAGAATAAAGGTGGCGAGTACCGATATAGTGGTCATATAAATAGATTCTTGTGTTGCTTCAATTAACTTGTCCCACTTAACTTCTGCAAGAAAATCATCCATTGCTGATCACCTCCACACCCACTTCTTGTGAAGAGATATATTCAAGAGCCTTTTGAATGTCTTTTTCTTCACCATCAAGGTGGATAAAAAGTGTCCCGTAGGAACCATTTTGCGTTTGTGAAATTTTCCCTTGGAGGATGTTAACTGTCAACGGAAACTGACGAATTAAATTGGTAATAAGAGGTTGTTCTGCCCCGTCCCCAACAAATGTGAGTTGGATAACTTGTCCATTCGGATAACCAGAAAGTAGGTGTTCAATCGTGTCCTTAGTCTCCTCTGGTTCTGTGACTTGCTGGACAAACTTCTTGGTAATCTGCTGCTTCGGGTTTTTAAAGACTTGCAGAACTGGACCTGTCTCCACGATGTTACCACCTTCCATGACAGCAACGCGATGACAGATTTTCCTGATCACGTGCATTTCATGAGTAATGAGAACAATCGTAAGACCTAACCTTTTATTTATATCAACCAACAACTCTAGGATTGAATCCGTAGTTTGTGGATCCAGTGCAGAGGTAGCTTCATCACATAACAACACTTTTGGATTGTTTGCAAGCGCCCTCGCAATCCCCACCCTTTGCTTTTGACCGCCACTTAATTGTGAAGGGTAAGCATTTTCTCGTCCATCCAGCCCCACAAGGCTAATTAGCTCCTTGACTCGTTGCATTCGCTTTTTCTTCGGTACTCCGGCGATTTCAAGTGGAAAAGCAATATTATCAATGACGGTCCTGGACCAGAGTAAATTAAAGTGCTGGAATATCATCGAAATTTCTTGGCGGGCTTTACGAAGGTTTGCACCTTTAATGTGGGATATCTCTCTTCCAGCTACCTTAATTGAACCATCAGTAGGAATCTCAAGACCATTTAGCATACGAATCAGTGTACTTTTCCCAGCTCCACTGTATCCAATAACGCCAAAAATTTCTCCATCATTTATGTCTATGTTGACATTGTCAACTGCCTTCACTGCTCCCTGTTTTGCAGCATAGGTTTTGGTTACATTTTTTATGGTAATCAATCAGATTTTCACCCTCTCTTGTTCCACAAAACATCTTTCTGGCTAACTTAATCTAATCCAAAAGGAAAAAATAATAAGAGTGTAAAGTTAGCTTTTGTTTTCTAATGAAAAACCATTCAGAAGATGTCTAGTTAAAGCATAACAAAAGCCTTCCTGCGAGAATGAGCAGAAAGGCTTTTTATCATCTATTCCTTTCTCTCATCTTTCAACGCTAACATAGCCTTGAGTGAATTGGCACCATTTCAATAGGGTTCCTATTGACGGTTGCCGGGTTTCAACGGGCACTTCCCTCCACCTCTCTTGATAAGAGCATCATATAAAGTTTTTAAATAACCGGTTTAGTTAACGAAAGTGATTTTATCATGGAACAAAATTGGGTGTCAATTATAATGTTTCACTTTTTGAAATATTCACCTATGCTCTTGTAGGTGCTGGAATACCAGTTGCCTGGAAGATTGCTTGATCCAGATCCTCGATTAGGTCATCAACATTTTCAATTCCAATAGAAAGACGAATTAAATCTTCCGGAACACCAGCAGCTTTAAGGCCTTCGGCATCTAACTGTTGGTGTGTTGTGCTTGCTGGATGAATGATCAAACTTTTTGCATCCCCTACATTTGCAAGATGTGACCACAGTTCAATCGAATTAATGAGTTTGGCACCAGCTTCTCTACCACCTTCAATTCCAAATACAATAACAGCACCTGCACCTTTAGGAAGATATTTATCGGCCAGTGCTTTATCAGGATGTGAAGCATGACCTGGATAAGAGATCCAGCTTACAGCCGGATGAGCTTCAAGGTACTCAACAACCTTTTGTGTGTTGGCAATATGTTCTTTCATTCTTACATGAAGCGTTTCTAACCCTAAGGTAAATTGGAACGCATTTTGCGGACTAAGCGCTGGCCCCATATCGCGTAATAGCTGGACGCGTGCCTTTGCAATGTATGCCGCTGCCCCAAGCGCTTCACTATAAACTAAATCATGGTAACTAGCATCAGGAGTAGTAAACCCAGGGAACTTAGGTGAATTCCAGTCAAATTTCCCTCCATCCACGATAATACCTCCAAGCGTCGTTCCATTCCCAAGGAGCCATTTCGTTGCTGAATGAATCACAATATCTGCTCCATGTTCGATTGGACGGCATAAATAAGGGGTTGAGAAGGTATTGTCAATGATTAACGGAATACCTGCCTCATGAGCAATTTCAGCGGTTCTCTCAATATCTAGGATTCTTAGGCTTGGGTTTCCGATTGTTTCAGCAAAAATGGCTTTCGTTTTATCAGTAATAGCTGCTTTGAAGTTTTCCGGATTGGTAGAATCAACAAACTTTACGTTAATTCCATACTTCGGAAGTGTCACAGCGAAGAGGTTATACGTTCCCCCATATAATTGAGAAGCAGCTACAATTTCATCCCCTGCATGGGCTAGATTCATGATTGCTAAAGTGATTGCTGCCATCCCACTTGAAACAGCAAGTGCACCAATGCCCCCCTCAAGGAGTGCAACACGCTCTTCAAAAACAGTTACAGTTGGATTGTGGATTCGGCTATATATGTATCCATCCTCTTTTAAGGCAAATAAATCAGCAGCATGATCTGTATTTTTAAATTGGTAAGCATTTGTCATATAAATTGGCAAAGCCCTTGCTCCGGTGACTGGGTCAGCTGTTAAGCCTCCATGAACTCCTAATGTTTCTAAACGATAATTCTTCTTTTCGGCCACTTTTCATCTCTCCCCTAAGATTTGTCTTTATAAAACAAAAAACCGCTTCCATAAGAAGAGGTTTTATTCTCTTCTTATCTTCCAGAGTTTTCACTCTGATGGATTTAGCACCGTGTGTGTTAAACCGGTTGCCGGGCTTCGTAGGGCCATTCCCTCCGCCACTCTTGATAAGAAATAACCTATTAAATTAATCTGATGATAGCACCCTACAAAGGTCTACGTCAATTAATATTAGATAATTTAAAAAACTTTCTCACAACCTGCTCTTTCCTACTAAATAAAAGACAGATTCCAGGAGTAATTTATTACGGAAGCTACCCACAACTTGTAATTCATCTCGGATAGCCCCTTCTCTAAGTTTTAAACTTCCATCAAGCAACAACGAAATAACATCCGAATCCCCTTGAATTTTCACCTTCATCGGTTTCTTCTCCATCATAATTGGGGACATGGAAACCATTCCGTTATCTATATAAATGGAACAGCTTTCCCATTCATTTTCGATCGTAAGTACTAATTTAACTGTGTTTAATAATTCAAAGATATGCTTTTTATATTCTAGATTTTTCACAAAATACTCAATTAACTCTTTCACACCGAACGCCTCCTATTACTAGGTGAGTTCTGCATGAGTCGGAGGATTCCTTTAAGTATCCTTCGACATTAACATAGGTAATTCTACTCGCTTTTACATAAAAATAGACAATACCCTTATTAAGTATGGCATTGTCTAAAAATTTCCCGAGAAATATGTCAGATTTTTAGAGGAAATAATGGGGAATTAAGCTAGATGGGATTTGATTTTCTCATGTAAATAGGGGACAGATTGAAAGGCAAAGATGGTTTCCATCACCTGACCATTTTGAATAATGAGCAAGCATGGGACACTTTTCACTTCGAATTGTTCGGCCAATGCGGGAATATAATTCAGATCGGTTCTACCTATTTTCATGTTGGGGAATAATTTAGCAATGACCTCCAACATTTTTCCAGCCATTTGGCATGTCCCACATATTGGGGTATAAAAATAGACAAGTCCTGTTTCTTTGTTTTGTATAAATAGATCAATGTCTTCTTTTGACCAATCTGTCATTTTCTAGTCATCCTTTTTCCAAATACTCAGCATGTACATCAATATTTGCCCCTAATAAAACGGTCGCAAGATGTTTTTCAGGAGCAGTAGCAACTTCCCGATAGGTTTTATCGATATATAAATGACTCGCTTCAGGGAATTCTCGCTTAAACTGTTTTCTTAATTTTTCTCCAGAATCATCAGCATCAACAAGAATGTAAACATCTTTAAAAAACAAGTCTTCAATTAGTTCATCCAGCTTTGAAACCCCAATGGTCCCATTGGTACAAATAATGTCTACCGGTTCATTTAATATGCTCTGAATCTTTTTTTTGTCTGATGAACCTTCCACAATGATTACTTTACTCCATTCATCCATCATATAAACCACCGCCAAACTGCATTTCTTTATTCTATTTTCATCATTGCAAAAGAGATTGTGCATTTAAACTAACTTTATACCTATTTTCACGTTTTTAGAACAAGAATGCAAAACATATGTCTTAAATTTGGAAAAGTTCATCGAGTGAATTTTCGCTAACCCTTCTAATCGCTTTTTCATGTTCATAAGGGATAAAACATGAAGCAAAAACAGCGGACGGATTCCGCTGTTTTTGCTTCAACACCAGCCTCCTTCATCACAGTCCGTATAGCGTGGTTCATCCTGGCCTGGTACTGAAACATGCTGATATATTTTTTGTTGATCTGTTTCGAAGTGGTGTTCTAATTGTATTTGACTGCCTTCGGGCAGAGTGATTTTTCCGACTTTGTTATTTTCAAGGTAGAGTTCGATTTCTCCATTATTTAGTTTCCCTGTTATCCGATCTGTAACATCTAACTTTTTTGACTCTAATGTCATCTTTATCACCTCACCTTTTGCTGTATGTTTATTCTGTCCGATAAATCGATTAGGAAAAATGGTAATTAACGGAGAAAGGATCATTGCTGTTTCACGCGTAAAAAAAAACAGCATCTCCTATATAAAGGATGCTGTTTTTTCATTTTATTCTTTAATCATTTCTTCATATTGTTCAGCAGACATAAGCTTATCTATTTCCCCTGCATCTGCTGGCTCAACAATAACCATCCACGCCTTTTCGTAAGGAGACTCATTAACAAATTCAGGGCTATCATTTAATTCTTCATTAACTTCAACCACTTTACCACTTACAGGAGCATAGAGTTCTGAAACTGTTTTAACAGACTCAACGCTACCGAATGGCTCATTTGCAGTCAATTCATCGCCAACTTCAGGTAGTTCAACAAAAACAATGTCGCCTAGCTCTGATTGTGCAAATTCTGTGATTCCAATTCTGACTTTGTCGCCTTCTGTTTTTACCCATTCATGCTCTTCTGAATAACGTAGTTCTTTTGGTGTTGCCATAACTAAATCCCTCCAATTTGTATGTATATCTTACTCTCCTAGGGTGAGCGTAATCCCTCAACCATGGGTAGTTACGAACCGATAACTAAATGCCTATTTATTAAGCCAAGCCTGTTCATAGGCGTCTTCTTTAAAACCAACGGTTACATGCTCACCGTCCGTTAATAAAGGTCGTTTAATTAACATTCCATCCGAAGCTAACAGTTCTAGGAGCTCAGAATCACTTGCTGTTTTAATTTTGTCCTTTAGCCCAAGTTCACGATATTTTTGACCACTTGTGTTAAAGAATTTTTTTAATTCAAGCCCACTTTTTTTATAAAGGTCCTCTAACTCTGCCTTTGATGGAGGATTTTCCACAATATGTACTTCCTTGTATTCCAGTTCCTTGGAATCTAACCACTTCTTTGCATTTCGGCATGTCCCGCATTTAGGATACCAATAAAAAGTCAATGACATTCTTTCCACCACCCTATTTTTTAATATCCACTATTTATCCCTTTAAACGGATATTACCATAGACGAACCATGAAATTCTATTAATGCGTGTCCTATTAACAGGATATCTTTTTATAGAAACAAGTTCAAGCCCCTCCCATTGCCGGCAGGGGCTTGATTAACTGATTTCATTCACTCACACAAGTTGTGAATTAGAATACATTTAAACGGTGAAACGTTCTGCTTCGATTAATTTATCAGCTGCTTCACGCTTCTTCGGAATTACATTGATTGGCGTGTAACGAGTAAGTTTACGGAATGCAGACAACAGCATACGGAGAGTATCTCCTTCTTCAGCTGCAACAAGCGTTTCTTTTGCATCGTGTTCGATTTTGATGAAAGCTTCTTGACAGAAGATTTCTGTGTAAAGTACTTTTTGCTTGCTCTTTTCAAGACCTTCTTTTTGAATGGCCTTTTCAGTGCGAAGCACAACGGATTCCATTGCATACGTTTGGGAAACGATATCTGCAATATTCACAAGGATTTCTTGCTCTTTATCAAGCGCTTTGCCGAATTTTTGAGCAGCTAATCCCATTGCTAGTAATGCAATTTTCTTAGCATTGGCAACTAAGTACTTCTCTTGTGCTAATGGCTCAGTGCCTGGCTCTTCTGGCATCATCATCATTAACTCTTCTTGTAGTTGCTGTGCTTTTTGGAATAGTGGTAATTCGCCTTTAAATGCTTTGCGCATATATGTTCCTGGAACTAACAGACGGTTAATTTCATTTGTTCCTTCAAAGATACGGTTGATACGCGCATCACGGTAAGCACGCTCGATTTCATACTCTTGCATGAAGCCATAACCACCATGAATCTGAACGCCTTCGTCTACAACATGATCAAGGGTTTCAGAAGCAAACACTTTATTTAGTGAACATTCAATTGCATACTCAGCAACAGCTGCAGCTACCTTATGACCATCATTTAAATCTTCTGCACTCATCTGACCCATGCTGTCTTCGTAAAGACCAACTGTACGGTAAACAGAGCTTTCTGTTGCATAGATTTCAGAAGCTAGAGTTGCTAGCTTTTCTTTCGTTAGGTTAAATTGTGCAATCGGAGTCTTGAACTGTTGACGCTGATTTGCGTATTTTACAGTAAGATTAAATGCCTTTTTAGATCCACCGATTCCACCAACACCTAGCTTATAGCGGCCAATGTTTAGGATGTTGAAGGCAATCATATGCCCTTTCCCTGGTTCAAATAGAAGGTTTTCTACTGGTACTGGAACATCTTCAAGAATCAATGTACGTGTAGAAGAACTCTTGATTCCCATTTTCTTTTCTTCTGCGCCTGTAGATACGCCTGGGAATTCACGTTCAACGATGAAAGCAGTGAATTGCTCACCATCAATTTTTGCGTAAACAACAAATACATCAGCAAATCCTGCATTTGTAATCCATTGTTTTTCTCCATTTAGGATATAGTGAGTGCCTTCTGCATTTAACTTAGCAGTGGTTCTAGCTCCAAGTGCGTCGGAGCCTGAACCTGGCTCGGTAAGAGCATAAGCAGCGATCTTTTCACCAGTCGCTAGAGCTGGTAAATACTTTGCCTTCTGTTCCTTATTTCCGAAAAGGACAATTGGTAAGGAGCCAATCCCAACGTGAGCCCCGTGAGAAAGCGAGAATCCACCTGATCCAGACATTTTTTCAGTGATAAGGGAAGAACTGATTTTATCAAGTTCAAGTCCACCGTATTCTTCAGGAACATCTGCACCAAGTAAACCAAGTTCACCTGCTTGTTTTAGTAATTTGACGGTACGGTCAAATTCATGATTTTCAAGATGCTCAATTTGTGGACGGACTTCGCCTTCAACAAAATCTTCCGTTGTCTTGGCAATCATAATTTGTTCATCAGTATAATCTTCCGGAGTGAAGATTTGATCTGTTGTTACTTCCTCAATTAAGAAACTTCCACCTTTAAGGACTTTCTTTTCTGTTGGATTTGCCATTGCTTATTCCTCCAATTCATTCTTTTATTTACACGAATTAACCTAGTCTGTTGGCTTTCTCTCTAGGTACACGATTCCGTGGGAGTGCCGGAGGTCATCCCCTGTGGGGCTCCCCTACCCGTACTCCCGCAGAAGTCGATTGCCTTCCGCTTTAATCAACATAAGTTAAATGAATTAAATGCCTATATTTATAACATTTATATAAGCTCAAATACTCCTGCAGCACCCATTCCGCCACCAATACACATCGTTACAACTCCAAATTGAACATTACGACGCTTCATCTCGTGGATAAGAGATAACGTCAGCTTGGCGCCTGAACAGCCTAGCGGGTGTCCTAAAGCAATAGCTCCGCCGTTTACATTGACAATTTCCTCATCAAGCCCTAGATGCCTGATAACCTGAATCGATTGTGATGCAAATGCTTCATTTAATTCGAACAACCCTACGTCGGAAAGTTCAAGACCTGCAAGCTTTAATGCCCTTGGAATCGCCACAATTGGTCCAATCCCCATTACTTCAGGTGGCACACCACCAAGTGCAAATGAACGGAACTTTGCCATAGGAGCTAATCCTAATGAATCTGCCTTTTCGCGGTCCATGACCATGACTGCAGCTGCACCATCACTTGTTTGTGAGGAGTTACCAGCCGTTACAGATCCAGTTAAAGAGAAGGCTGGACGTAACTTTCCAAGTACATCGATAGTCGTACCCGGACGAACCCCTTCATCCTGTGTAAATTGGAAGCTTTTTTCGACCAATTTGTTGTCTGCGCCGACAGATCGTTGAGTTACATCAACCGGAACAATCTCATCAACAAATTTGCCTTCTTGAAGGGCCTTAGTTGCACGCTGATGACTTCTCACAGCAAAAGCATCTTGCTCTTCACGAGTAATTCCGTATTTTTTCGCAACAGCTTCTGCGGTATGCCCCATTCCCATATAGTACTCTGGTGCTGTTTCAGCAAGTTTAGAGTTTGGACGCATAACATGACCAGTCATTGGAATCATGCTCATAGACTCCGCTCCACCAGCAATAATAGTATCCGCATGCCCTAGCATAATTTTTTCTGCTCCGGTTGCAATGGTTTGAAGGCCAGATGAACAGAATCGGTTCACCGTCATGGCTGGGACCTCATACGACAAGCCAGCGAGTGCCCCTATGTTGCGAGCCATGTTCAACCCTTGCTCTGCTTCCGGCATTGCACAACCGATAATTAAATCATCTATATTTCCCTCATAATTGCCTGCTCGCTTCAAGGTTTCCTTTACAACAAGCGCTCCAAGGTCATCTGGACGAACATTGGCTAGCGACCCCTTCTTCGCTCTTCCGACCGGGGTTCGAGCTCCGGCAACAATTACCGCTTCTCTCATTCCATTCCCTCCAATTCGTATTAAACGCTTCAGCGCCTTATGTCCCAAGCTAAAAATTTTTGCTCTGACTCTAGCAGGGACAAACTTATAGAAGGATTAGATTCAATTAATCTCTATGAATCTTATTCATAAAAATCCATTCTAGAATGCGTTATCGCATCGTTAGGCACTGAAGTTCAGTTAAAAATCCTTCTTATTTAGTAAACTAGTAAACTTGAGTTAGTTACGAAGTGGCTTCCCTTTAACGAGCATATGCTGCATACGCTGTTGCGTCTTCGGTAGAGCTACTAGGTTAATAAAAGCTTCTCTTTCAAGGTTCAGCAAGTAATCTTCATCCACTTCGGTACCATACGGAACCTTTCCTCCTGAAATAACATAAGCAACTTGCTTTGCGATTTCAAAGTCATGTTCAGAAATAAACCCTGATAAACGCATTCCATCCGCACCTAATAGTAGAGTTGCATAACCCGGTTCGCCAACAACAGGAACCTTTTTACGGGCTGGTGCCGTATATCCACTGTTATACAGGTGCAAGACCGCTTGTTTCGCATCATATAGCAAGTGGTCTCCATTTACACTTACCCCATCAGACTTTCCAAGGAAGTTATTATCGCGTGCTTCTTCACCAGAAGTTGAGGTTTTGGCCATCGCAATGGTTTCAAACACTTTGTTTGCTACCTGCTGAAGGTCAAAGTCAACTCCATTTGGAAGTCCTTCAAGATGTTTGATGTATAGTTCTTTGTTACCGCCCCCACCTGGAAGGAGACCAACACCAACCTCAACTAGACCCATATAAGTTTCCATTGAAGCTTGGATATGCGCTGCTGGGAGACATACTTCTGCACCCCCACCAAGAGACATCCCATGTGGTGCTGCTACAACCGGTTTTGGACTATATTTGATTTTCATCATCGCTTGTTGAAATTGGCGTACAGTCATATCTAATTCAAAATAATTATCATCTTGAGCTTCCATTAGCATCATTGCCAGGTTTGCACCTACACAGAAATTCTTACCCTGGTTCCCAATGACAAGCCCTTTATAGTTTTTAGCTACTTCATCAATTGAGTAATTAATCATTTGGATGACATCCAGACCGATCGAATTATTCGGTGAATGGAACTCAAGTAAAGCCACTCCATCGCCAATATCAATTAGGCTAGCGCCAGCGTTCTTTTTAATAACACCCTTTTCAGCTTTCACTTGCTTTAAGTCAATGATTTTTGGATTGACTTTGATTGCCTTATATTCACCATTGCTGTAGAACGATTTAATTCCGCCTTCCATTTTATAGAAAGAAGTGTGCCCGTTCGCTAGCATTTCTTTAATCCATGCAGGGACAACCGTTCCCTCTGCTTCCATTTTTAAGACCGATTGTTCAAGACCGATTGCATCCCATGATTCAAAAGGTCCCATCTCCCAACCGAAGCCCCATTTCATTGCATTATCAATGGAAACAATATCATCAGCAATCGTGCCTAATAATTCAGCGGAATAGATGAATACCGGACTGAATATGTTCCATAAAAGCTGCCCTGCACGATCATCTGCATATATAAGCGCTTTCATTTTATTGGCAGTGCCTTTTTGTTGTTTACTTGCTTCAACGGCTGCAGTTTTTAATTTCTTACGAGGACCATATTCAAGCGTATTGGGGTCAATCTCGACAATTTCTTTTCCTTGTTTAGCAAAAAATCCTTGACCTGATTTACTACCTAACCATCCTCGATTAACCATTTCTTTCATAAACCCAGGAACTTCAAACACTTCTTTTTCCACACCATCTACTTGTTCATAAACGTTGTTTGCAACGTGATAGAAGGTATCTAGTCCTACCACATCTAAGGTACGGAATGTTGCACTTTTCGCACGACCAATTAGTGGTCCTGTTACAGAATCAACCTCTCCAACGCTGTAGCCGCCGTTTAGCATTTCACGTACAGTTACGAGTAAACCATAGGTTCCAATGCGATTTCCAATGAAATTTGGTGTATCTTTTGCTTCAACAACACCTTTTCCAAGATGGTCCTCTCCAAACGTTTTAATAAACGATAGAACATCAGGATCTGTATCTTTTGTTGGAATCACTTCTAGTAATTTTAAATAGCGTGGCGGATTAAAAAAGTGCGTACCTAAGAAATTCTTTCTAAAGTCCTCAGATCTCCCCTCCGCCATTGCTTCCACTGAAATACCTGATGTATTTGAACTAACAATACTGCCTTGCTTTCTATACTGATCAACGTCTGTAAATACCTTTTTCTTAATATCAAGGTTTTCCACAACAACTTCTATAATCCAATCTACTTCATTCAATCTGTGCATGTCATCTTCAAAGTTCCCTGCCTCAATTAATGCTAGGTTCTTTTTCGAGGCAAGTGGGGCAGGCTTCTGTTTCAAAAGCTTTTTAAGCGCTCCCTCACTAATACGATTGCGGACTTGCTTATTTTCTAATGTCAATCCCTTTGCCTTTTCTGACTCAGTCAATTCACGAGGTACAATATCAAGAAGTAAAGTTGGGATTCCAATATTCGCCAAGTGTGCAGCAATTCCGGACCCCATTACTCCTGAGCCTAAAACAGCCGCTTTTTGGATTTGTCGCATCAAATCTGTCTCCTCCTTTGACAAATGGTTTGAATGAATACTCATTCATTTTCGGACGAAAAAAATATCCAGAATGAGTTCTGCTATTACTACTATAAAATATTTGAAAAATTTACGCAATATGTACATAACGAAAAAAATAAAATTTTTTGATTTTTATTTTAAAATTGTAATTTTACTTGAAACCACCTTGAATGGATATGCTACTAACGGGGGTGAAAAGATGGCTAGATTGAAGAAAGATCCTTCAAAAAGAGGCGTCAGTGCAGCTAGTGTAAAAGGGAATGCTGGGCCGACTGTCGAGAACGACGGCGGTGGTAAGGTAAATAGCCAAAACAACCAGTATAAAAAATAGTCAGAGATCATTTGAGTGAAATAATATTAACAGGCTGGTCGCATCTACCAGCCTGTTCCTACAAACTGAGTTTTAACTTAGACATGGTCCAGATACAGCCACCTATCAGGTATTTAGTGACCTTGGGCAACTTATTTAAACATGCCTTTTATCAGAAATTGAAGGTTTGCGGGCCTCTCAGCAAGCCTCCTCATAAAATAACCAAACCAATCGGTCCCATACGGAACGTAGACCCTCATTTTGTAGCCTTCATCTTTAAGTTTTTCGTGGTACTCAGGTCTAATGCCATAAAGCATCTGAAATTCAAACTGTTCAACAGGGATGTCATGTTCCTTTACAAACTTCTTCGTATACTCGATGATTTTGTTATCATGACTGGCTACGGCTGTATAGTGACCATTTAATAAATGAATCTTTATCAGCTTTTTTAATTGTTCATCTACATCCTTTTTATTAGGATACGCTACATCTACAGATTCTTTATAAGCGCCTTTTACTAATCGCAGATGGGGTGCGTAGTCATGAAGTGCTTGTAAATCTTGCTTCGCTCGGTAAAGATAGGCTTGGAGAACAGTCCCGATATGATCTGATTCGCTCCGCAATTGTTTAAAAATATTTATCGTCTTTTCGTACCTAGAGTAGTCTTCCATATCTATGGTGACAAACACATCGTTCCATTTCGCAATGCGGAGAATCCGTCGCATATTTTCAAGTACCAGATCTTCGGATATATCTAACCCCATGGATGTTAATTTTACGCTTAATTGTGCATCTAATTTCTCATGTCGTATTGCCTCAATAGTCTTTATTGACTGGTTCACTCGTTCCCTCGCTTCTGCCTCCGATTCAACAAATTCTCCAAGAAAGTCAAGGGTTACCGAGAGACCCTTCTTGTTTAACTCTTTGATGACAGTAATAGTCTCTTCTAGGTTTTTTCCTGCAACAAAACGAGATGCACCCAAACGAAATCCATATTTCTTTGCTAACCTTGTAATCATCCGATTATTGGATAAAAACAGAAAAAAGTTCCTTAACCATTTTTCCATTGTCCACACTCCTTTTAGCAAAATAGCCTTATCGAAGCGCTTACATTTTTTGAAAAACTGTAATTACGACCCCCCACTCTTTTGAACGCTATTGCTGTATATTAGTCCTTCTCTATATAAATATAAATATCGCCTGTTTAGTGTTCTTTATTTTCATAATCAATTAAAAAAACCATCACATGGATGGTTTTTTGATTATTTCTTTCGGTTAAGTTCATTCAGTTCTTTTATTTCCTTGATTACTTGCATGATATCCTCTTTTGCATCTGGATAGCTTTGGTTCCAATGTTGTGCAAGTGGGGGCATTGATTTTGCTATGTGATTGTAAATAATCCATGCTTTTACCTTCTCTTTATTTTCACTTGAAGGCTCACCGATTAGTAATTCAGTATATTTCTCTAACAAGCCATCAAGTTGTTCCTGTAATTTTGCTTTCACGTCAATTCCTCTTTCCCGTGTTAAATTGCTTGCAGTAAAGTGGACATGTGTTGCAATAGGTCCGTTTTGCTCCAAGCTGATAGGTAAAACAACAAGTTTTGCGTATCCGAATGCTCTCGTTTAAAGCTGATAAATAGACTGGTTCCGTATTATATCTCTGCAATGGGTTCCGCTCATATGGTCCAAAAAGCTTACCTGGAGCTTGATTGACAATAAAATCATAGTCTTCATAAGCAAGCGATTCTGGCTCAGAATCTAGAAGCTTTTCGTACAACCAATGTAAATAGACAGCAATATTTTCCCACAAAATAGATTTAGAGATATTTCCTTGTGTTGTTAAAGTGTTCAAAACTGGATTCATAATATCCCTGAATAAATGTTGGATGGCTTGATCTCGCCAATGAGTTCGGTCATTCCCTGTATATTCTTCAATTGACAAATCCTTAAAGTAATACTCCGGCAGCCAATTCCCTTCCTTTTTAGAGCTTTGGATATACAAAGAGTCTAAGGAGAAACAGAGACGCTTGTTCCAGGAGGATAAGGCAAATAAGTATATGCCAACGACAAATGCAAAATGTTTCATGAACACAGAGGCTGTTACTTTTAAATTTGGGGCATTCAATTCCACTTTTACCTCTTCAAGAAACGTCTGCATTGGCTCTTTTGATACAAGATTGCTCATCAGGGTTACTGAACTTCCTTGTTCAAGTTTCGGGGTATACCTGAATTTTAATAACTCAGCAATTTCTTGCTCAGATAATTTACCGTACACTGAATCTTTCACCCTCTCGTAAAATGCGACGCTCCTTTTCATAAGATGTTTCACTTCCTTCGAACATCCTTCCGCCCCCCGCATTCTAATAATATCTAGTAGTTCTAGTCTAACATAACAGGATAATCTATAAGGCATATTCATGCACTTATTACAAGTTACAAGACTTCAACATAAAAATAACAAGTTTGGTAAAAATAAGGACAAACTTTCGAAGTGGTGAGGGATATGAGCATTTTCTTTAGGAGACGCAGACGTCAGAAAGAGCAAGACGATAAGGAGCAAAAGAAGCAGCCTAGCTCAAAGGGGAACGCTGAAAAAGATAAAGATAAAAATAAAGATGATGAAAAAGCTAACAAACACGCTGAAGAATGGGAAAAAGAACTCTCCAAATCAACTGATTATCAAAAAAAGGATTATATTAATCGAAAAACAGGAAAAAAGTTTATTTTCACCTTTATTCCTACGCTTGTTGAGGAAAAGGTTTTGGATAATAACGCTTTGCCTCCTTTACTTGAGGAAGAGTTTCTTAAAATCATTGATGTAAAAAAACTGCTTCCTATCGCTGATGTTGAAGTTTCTAGCGATACCAAAAAAATAGCACAAAAGCTACTTGATGGATATGTCTTGCTGACACTTGAAGAAGACACAAGAGAATTTGCCTTCTTCTCTGCAAAAAAAACGGTAGTCAGATCTGTTACATCCCCTGAAATAGAATTCAGTGTTATTGGACCAAAGGAAGCGTTTGTTGAGTCTATCGGGGATAACCTAAACATGGTTCGCACTCGTTTGCCTGTTAAAGAATTGATTATTGAAGAATATACCGTTGGGAAGTTATCAAGGACGAAAGTGGCCGTAATTTATATCGACGGGATTACAAATAAGGAAATTATCAATACTGTAAAACAACGAATTGACGATATTGTAAAAGATGAAATAGCGGATAGTTCCTATTTCACCCAGCTTATTGCGGATAATGGAAATTCTCCCTTTCCACAGCTACTTGATTCGGAAAGACCTGACAGGGTAGCTTCTAGTCTTGCAGAGGGGAAGGTAGCCATAATCGTAGACGGTTCCCCTCACGCCTTAATTGGTCCAACTTCATTAACGGAGTTTTTTAATGCCTTTGAAGATTATTTTTTAAACTGGATACTAGCAACTTTTATTAGAATGATCCGCTTGTTTGCTGTCGTTTTCTCGATTATGATTACCCCCCTTTATGTGGCGGTGGTTACGCATCATTATGAATTAATTCCAAAAGACTTATTGGTTACCCTGGTTGCCTCAAGGCGGGTTGTTCCTTTCCCTCCAGTTCTAGAAGCTTTGTTCCTAGAAGTAACGATTGAGCTTTTAAGAGAGGCAGGAGCCAGACTTCCTACAAAAGTCGGGCAAACAATCGGTATCGTGGGCGGTATTGTTATTGGAACAGCATCAGTTGAAGCAGGACTTACGAGCAATGTTCTCTTAATCTTCATCGCACTGTCTGCTCTTGCCTCTTTCACGACACCTGTCTATCAAATGAGTAATACCATTCGTTTGTTACGCTTTCCCTTTCTTTTTATGGCCGAGATATGGGGAATACTCGGGATGACAATTGCCTTTAGTTTTTTAATAGCCCATTTGCTTCGGCTTACGTCGCTAGGACTTCCATATATGGAGCCTGTTTTTCCGCTAAGACTTCATGACTTTAAAGATGCATTATTTCGCTTGCCCTTTAGTAGTCAATCAAAGCGTCCGACGTTTCTTAGAACAGGTGATTCAAGCCGATTTAGTAAAGATAAGGCTAAAAAGAAAAAGGACATTGATGAATAATTTTAGAAGGCAGGAGAAGATTTCATGCAACAATCCATTCCAGAGAGTCTAAAGATCTCCCCATTCATGGCAGCATTTGTGGTTGTTTCGATGCAAATAGGAATAGGTGTCCTTGGGTTTCAGCGAATAATCTCAAAAGATGCAGGATATGATGCCTGGATGTCCGTTATTGGGGCTGGACTAGCTGTTCATATCATTGTATGGATGATGTATAAAATTTGCGAGGGAGTAGATGGGGATGTCATGGCAGCAAATATATTTGTTTTTGGCAAAACCATTGGCAACAGTATTAATACACTTTTTATAATATATTTTACAATGACCTGCTTAACTTTGCTCTCTGGTTTAATTGAAGTCATCCGTACATGGATGTTTCTATCCATGCATCCCATTTTCTTTGCTTCCGTCTATTTACTTTTAGGGATTTATATTGTGAATGGTGGGTTTAGAACAGTAGTTGGTATTTCCTTATTTGGGATTGTTGTTCCCGCTTATTTACTATTTTCTTTTCTTGCCCCCATTAGGTACGGTGACTTTACAAACTTGTTACCGATTTTTGACCATACCCCGGTTCAAATGCTGAAGGGTGCTTATAATATGACCCTTACCTATCTTGGTTATGGTGTTCTGTTATTTATTTATCCTTTTATTAAAAAACCTAAAGAGTCAAAAAAGTGGGTTCATATTGGACTCACGGCGACGATGATTTTTTATACGCTATTAGCTGTCATTACCTTTGCCTATTTCCCTATCTCCTTGCTACAAAAATCGATTTGGGCAACTCTAGAGATGTGGAAGATTGTAAAGTTACCTTTTATTGAAAGATTTGAGTATTTGGGGCTTGCCAATTGGGCATTAATTATTCTCCCTAATGTGGCAATCTCCTTGTGGGTGGCGAGTCGTGTAGCAAAACGGGTCTATCATATTAGTCAACGGAAAGCGGTACTATTTATTGCTGCTGTCGTATTAATTTGTGTTTTAATGTTAGATTCCCGGGAAAGGATAAATATTTTCCATGACCTACAGGCAAAAGCAGGTTTCATCCTAGCCTTTATTTATACTCCCTTCCTGTATATCTTACTGCTTATTAAGAAGAAGGTGAACGCGAAGTGAAGGTAACTCGTATCCTATTAACCCTACTCATGTGCTGTTTACTCTTAGTTGGATGTAACCCAAGGTACGAAAGAAAGGTTATTGATGATATCAATATTGCCACTGGTATGGGCATCGATAAAAGTGGTGATCAATTGAAAGGAAGCATCATGATTCCTGTTTTCAAAGCAGACAAGTCGATGGAAAATTTCCTGTTTACGGCTAAAGGAACGATTATGAGAGATGTGGCAGCGCAAATGCAACAAAAAGCATCACAGCCAATCTTTTCTGGAAGCATGGATGTGGCCTTATTCGAAGAAGTAGTGGCCCGGGAAGGAATCGTGCAGGTTCTTGATGTCTTTCTGCGTGACCCTAGCGTTGGCGCAAGAGTCCATCTAGCGGTAGTGGATGGAAAAGCTCAAGAAATTTTTGAAGGCAATTACGGAGACCGTGGAAATGCACAATACTTAAAGGATTTAATTGAACATAATATGGAGGGAGGAAATCTGCCTTTAACGAATCTCCATAGTTTTTTGTTTAACTTTTACCAACAAGGGAAAGATCCATATTTACCCTATCTTAAACAAGAAAGCCCTGAGTTAGTGAACATAACGGGCATTGCCATCTTTAAGGACGAGAAAGTAATCGATATTCTTCATGAAAATAAGATGTTTTATTTTAAGCTCCTTGTTGACAAATTTTCAATGGGGCAAGTTAAGGTGAAGGAAGAACATGGAGAAGCTACTGTTAAAAGCATAACATCCGATACAAATATGAAATTAACCAAAAGGAAGCCATATGAAATTACAGTTCAGATTAAACTAAAAGGCCTCCTGACTGAGCACGAAGGAACTCGTTTAGAAAAAAACGAGGTAAAAGACATCGAGAAAGAATTGGAAAAACAAATTAACAAAACTTGCCTGAAATTGCTTGAGGATTTTCAAAAACAAAAGGTTGACCCTATTGGAGTGGGACACTTTGTCAAAACAAAGACTCGCAATTTTAATTTTGAAAAGTGGCAAACTGACTACCAAGATGTTACATTTAAGGTCTCTACCAACGTAAGGATTCTTGAGGTTGGGGTTGTGGAGTGAGTGGAGTTAGTTGCAATAACTATTAACAGTAAAGAGCAATGGTAGCTTGTACCATTGCTCTTTCTTGTGCTCTTTAGTCTGAGGTAGAGAACATGTACTTTTTATAATGATAGCGAATGGAGAAGATTAAACTGATGGCTAACATATTCCCCATCAGTGAGCTTCCTCCATAGCTAACAAATGGAAGCGGAATCCCGGTAATTGGTAAAAGACCAATCGTCATGCCAATATTTTGAAAGACATGGAAAGTAATCATACTAATGACGCCAACACAAAGGTAAGAATAGAAATCATTCTTGGTTTCCATGCCTACTTTGGTGATTTGATAGATGAGCAAGAAAAACAAACTGATTAAGATACTTGCTCCAACAAATCCAAATTCTTCCCCAACAACACTAAAAATAAAGTCAGTATGGCTTTCTGGCAAGTAGACATCCCTTACGCCGTACCCCTTACCTGTTGTTTCTCCTGAACCTATAGCAAGTAACGACCTCGTTAACTGAAACCCAGTAGTACTCTGGTAGTTATAAGGATCAAGCCATGAATAAATTCGCGCAAATTGATACTCTCTTACACCCAGATACTTTTCTAGGACCTCTGGGTGCCATAGAACGAAGTAAAAAATCCCACCCACCAAGGTAACCCCAGCAGTAAGGATCGGCATAAGGATTTTCCATGAAATGCCGGAAATAAAAATCATTCCAAACATAATCGCAAGGAAGACTAGCGAGGTTCCTAAATCTTGTTTAATAACTAGCGCTAATGGAAGAAGAGTGACGAGACCAATTTTTATTAACAGCCAAAAATCTGTTCCGATTGTTTTCATCGTGTTTTTCTGGTGATGATCATAGATGATTCTAGCCAATCCCAAAATGATAAAAACCTTCATAAACTCGGAAGGCTGAATCGACCCTACTCCAGGAAAAACAAACCAGTTTTTTGCTCCATTGATGACTGGGGCAATACTTGACGGTGCAACGATTAGAAATCCTAATGCGGCAATCCCTAAACCATATACATACCACGTTAATTTTTTTAGTTGGTCAGAATCAAGTCTAATGACAACACTAATAATACAGATTCCAACCACATACCAAACAATTTGTTTTGCTAAAAATTTTTCTCCATATTGACCAGTAGATTGAGCACTATAAATGGAGATGCAACTAGCTAAAAATAGTAAAAACAATATTAAGACCAGTCCATAGTCAACCCTAGAATTATTATTTTGATTCGAAGTCATTATTTTTTTCCCCTTTTAATGAGGTTGTTGTTTGTAAGTCTGCTTTCGTAACAATTGTTGCTAAAATCAAGAAGCCACATTTGGCGGATGATTGCTAGTTTTTCATACCGTTTACAAGCTGCTACTCGTAAATTAAGGCAATATTACAGCTGAAGAACAAAGTTTTGAGAAAGAACTGTACAATACTTCATTATATTTTTTCTGAGCAGAAATAACAACTTCTAGTTTAGGATTGGTTATATTTCACTAGATTATTTAGCCTTTATTTTAGTATTATTATTGTATAAATGTGACTATTTTGTGAACTACATATCACAAAACTTAATAATACTTAACGTTTTTGATATTTGTCACACTTCTTTAAGTCATAATCGTTTATTTTAGAATTATATCGTCAAAGGTGGTGAACAAAATGCAAGATGTTACATATACGGCGGATGAAATTGCTTCTATGTTTAAAATCTCCAAACATACTGTCTACGAGCTGATAAAGCGAGGTGACTTAAAAGCCTTTAAGGTAGGAAATAAAATGCGAGTCGAGCATGTGGAGGTAGAGCGCTACAAACAACTGAAAGCATCCACACCAATTAGTGGAAGCGCTGCCCCTACTCCATTCTATCAAAAATCTTATACCTTAAAGCTCGCCGGCAGCCATGACTTTCTTGTCGAGCATCTCGTCAAGTATGCTGCAAATGAATCAGCTGGTCTTGCGATTCAACCTAGCTATATTGGAAGTCTCGAAGGATTGATGATGCTATATCGTGCTAGTGCAGATATTGCGGCAATCCATTTACTAGACCCGAACTCGCAAGAATACAATCTCCCTTTTATTCGTCAATTATTTGTACACGAGCCCATCACAGTGATTCGATTAGCTTCACGAGAACAAGGGTTAATTGTGGCAAAAGGGAATCCGAAGAAGATTGTCAGCGTAGAGGATTTTACACGGAATGATCTTTCGATTGTCAATCGCCAAAAGGGAGCAGGTACCCGTTTCCTACTTGACTCTTTTCTAGCAAATAAAAATATTAGTCCGATATCCATTAGAGGCTATGAAAATGAAGAATGGACTCACCTTGGTGCTGCCTCGCATGTTAGCCGTGGCTCAGCGGATGTAGCCTTCGGAATTAAATATGCTGCCCGTCAGCTTGGACTTGATTTTATCCCCGTAACGAACGAAAAGTTTGACCTGGTTCTTCGCTGGACAGAAGAAAACAAGGTTGCACTTGAACACTTACTAGATTTAATTCATTTCACCACCTTTAAAGATAGCGTCCTTGAACTTGAAGGCTATGATGCAAGTGAGTTTGGAAAAATCATTTACAATTTTCAATAACTTGGAGGAATTGCACATGAAAAACAAATTTCTATCGATAATGTTCATATTATCTTTAGCCTTGATGACAGCATGTTCCAACTCAGATACAGAGAAGGCTGAAGCCCCTGAAGGAGCAAACGAACCAGAAACAACTAAAGTAGATCGAACAGATTTGATTCTTGCAACAACCACTAGTACTCAAGATAGCGGTTTGCTTGATGAACTAATTCCAATGTTTGAAGAAGAAAATCCTTATAAAGTGAAAACAATCGCTGTTGGAACTGGACAAGCACTTGAAATGGGTGTAAAAGGTGAAGCAGATACACTGCTAACCCATGCACCTGCTTCTGAAAAAGAGCTTGTTGATAATGAAGACGTCTTAAACTATCAACAAGTTATGTATAACGACTTTGTTGTTGTAGGGCCAACAGCTGATCCAGCAGGCGTCAAGGGACTTTCCACAACTGAAGCCTTTGCAAAAATTTTCGAATCACAATCAGTCTTTGTCTCACGTGGAGATGATTCTGGTACACATAAGAAAGAATTACAGTTATGGGAAGAAGCCAGCCTAACCCCTTCTGAAAATGAAGCTTATCTTGAAACGGGACAAGGAATGGGAAACAGCCTTCAGGTCGCTGCTGAGAAACAAGGGTATATTTTGACAGACCGCGCGACCTACCTTGCTCAAAAGGATACACTTGGAGAATTCGAGGTGCTGGTTGAAGGAGACGACAATCTTCTTAATATCTATCACGTAATGGAAGTAAACCCAGAAAAAAGTGATATGATCAATGTAGAAGGTGCAAAAGCATTTGTTGAATTCATGATTGACGAAGATACACAAAGTACCATTGCTGAATTTGGAGTAGAAGAATACGGCGAACCTCTTTTCTTCCTTTTTGAATAAGCTGTTTTCTAAATCTTTGCTAATAAAATAGGACTGTTGGAGCGAGGTTTGCATTGCAAAAATAGTGTTTATTCAAGAGAATAATAGTTTACAAACTTAGCATGAAAGACAAACTAGCTTTTTTGGGTTAAATCAGCTTAGGATTTTAATCACGAAGCCTTGAATACTTGCTTGAACTGAAACTAACAAGGAAAGTTTGATTGCGGATGGATTTATTAATTGAAGGATTAAAAAAAGCCATAGAATTGATCCTTGCTGGGGATCCGATTATTGCAGAAATCACCTTAAGGACCCTTAAGGTCTCCTTAACGGCAATTATCATCAGCATGATTGTTGGCATCCCCGCTGGCATGGTGTTAGGGCTGGTTCAATTTCCTGGAAGAAGGCTCATTCTTGCACTCGTAAATATTGGCATGGGCTTACCACCAGTAGTTGCTGGTCTTTGGATTACCTTGCTTTTATGGCGTTCTGGCCCGCTTGGGGAGTATTCCTTACTCTATAGTGAAACAGCCATAGTTCTTGCTCAGACTTTAGTCTCTTTACCTATCATTACAGCCCTAACGGCTACAGCGTTTCAACAGATTAGTGAAAAAATGATTCTACAGGTGAAAGCCCTAGGAGCAACACGCCTTCAATTAGTATGGATTTTGATGAAAGAGTGTAAACTAGCCATCCTTGCGGCCATTATCGCTGGCTTTGGCAGAGTCATTGCCGAGGTTGGAGCGGCAATGATGGTGGGTGGAAATATAAGTGGCCAAACTAGAATTCTCACCACTTCTATCGTCATGGAAGTGTCAAAGGGAAATTTTGATATCGCCTTAGCCTTGAGTTTTATATTGATGACTCTTGCCTTCTTGATTACCTTTTGTCTTACTTATTTACAACAAAGGAAGCGATCCAATGAATAACCCTTTAATTACTTTGGAGAATATTGATGTAAAAGCACGGGATAAACGCATTTTATCCATCCCCTCTTTTGAACTCCAAAAAGGGGAAATTCTTGGTTTGATGGGACCCAACGGTGCCGGTAAAAGCACTTTGTTGAAAACTTTAGCATTGTTGGAACCACCCCAAGCAGGCACCATCAAGTTCCAAGGCGAGTTGGTTTCTGATCGGTCCTCACTTGCTGTGCGCAGAAGGATTGCAGTCGCTTTGCAGCAATCCCTTCTACTCGATACCAGCGTCTATCAAAATGTTGCTATGGGGCTAAAGATTCGAAACAAACCTCGAAAAGAAATTAAAACCCAAGTTCATTACTGGCTAGACATCTTTAAAATTAGTCACCTAGCAAAAAAGCATGCTTATCATCTTTCAGGAGGTGAGGCCCAGCGTGTTAATCTTGCACGTGCCATGATTATACAGCCCGAGGTGCTCTTTCTTGACGAACCCTTTTCTGCACTAGATTTCCCAACAAAAGTACAGCTTTTGAAGGATATAAAATCTGTCGTCGAAGAGACCAATACAACCACGGTTTTCATTAGTCATGATTTAATGGAAATTAAATACTTTACGAACACCCTCGCCATTTTAATTGGCGGTGAAATAAAACAACATGGTCCAACAGAAGAAGTGTTATCCTTCCCAAATAGCGCTTCTTCCACCTTCATTGGTGAATGGAACCACCTCTTATCTTAGATCTTTTTAGTGCTCCGGTATTTCGGAGCACTCTTTTTATGGAGTGAATGTGAAACCTCTGTTTCAATCTTTGTCGTAATTGCAGATAAAGAATGAAAATAGCATTCTTAGTGAGAAAAAAACTACCTATGCATAAAATAGCTTCTTACCCCATTAGGACTTTAGGAACAATCTTTATAAAATACAGCCAAGGGAAAATAATTTCATGTTTTTCTTTCGATGTGGTTCAATAAAACTATAGAATTTTGGAGGGATGATAATGAAATATGCGATTATCACTGGTTCATCACGGGGACTTGGCGAGGCAATTGCCAAAAGGATGCTAGAAGAAAAGGTGAAGGTCATTGGTGTGGCAAGAAGCGAAAATGAAGAATTTAAAATGTTGGCTAAACAGCTTGGAGGCGAATATCACTTTTACCCGTGCAACCTAGCCTCGACAACTGAAATACGTTCTGTCTTCCATGAAATTTCAGAGCTAACTTTTAATGAGCAAACCGAACAAGTTTATTTAATCAATAACGCCGGAATGATAGAACCAATTGAAACAGCTGGTCAATTAGATGACCACGCAATAGCAACGAATGTTCAAGTCAACCTAACCGCACCAATACAAATTTCCAATCTTATTTTAAAAAATGCAAGCGAATCTAAAACTCCACTTACGATTGTTAATGTCACCTCAGGAGCAGCTGAACGTCCTGTTCATGGCTGGAGCCTTTACTGCAGTACAAAGGCTGGAATCAATATGTTTACCAAAACTACTGGCTTAGAGCTAGAAAATCAACAAAGTCAAATGAAAGTGATAGGCTATAGCCCTGGTATCATGGATACAGAGATGCAGAGCACGATTCGTTCTTCTTCTGAAGAGGCCTTTGCTGAACTAGATACGTTTAAGGGCTACAAAGAAAAAGGCATGTTAAGAACCCCAACTGTTGTCGCAAACGCGCTTGTTCTCCTTATGTTAGAAGGAAAAGTTGATAACGGTAAGATCTATTATGTGAATGATTTGATTTAACCACCTAGACACAATAAATTTATAGGCCTTTTTTGGATATTATTTCATTGACGAGAAAAACTATAAACGAAGTATGTTACAAGGGGGTTTTTCTTAGATGACAAAGAAGGTTAATAAAGGTAGTAAAAATCAAAATTCACCAAAAACTCAACATCAAATGGCTGAGTTTTCACAAGAGCTAATGACGAGCGGTGACAACAGTAAAGGCAACAAACATAATAAAGATCAGAACGATAAAACCGACAGAGATTGAATACATGTGGATACAAAGAAACCGACATCAGAAATGCCGGTTTCTTTTTCTATATAGTTGTGAATAGTGTGAATAATCTGTTGGTATCTCGTAGATACCCCTCAATTTTTGTGGATAACTATCGTCAACTTCCTGAATACTGTGAATAATATTTCCTCGCTTGAGTTATATCATCCACACCATGAACAAGAACTCTTCCATCTTTGAAAAAAACCATTGAAACCTGATCATCTGGATAAAACCTCAATAAGAAAGAATTGACCTTTACCTTCCTCACACCACCTTGCGCTAATCTTTTCGCAAGTGCAGGTAAATCAAATTGCTGCACATTCCGTGGGTTGATTTGAACAGTGTCCCGGCCACAAAGAACGGCATAAGCAGTTTGCTGATTTGAGGACCTATCAAGAAATTCAAACTGGCGATGAACACAAGTGGGACACTCAGGGTTCCTTCCCTCCGAAATATCCATTTGCAAGGTAGATGAAAACCAAATATCCAGCTGTTCTAGATTGGGGTTATGTTCTGCGCCTACTAGCAATTTTATTGCCTCAACTGCTTCAAAGGAGCCTATTATATCTGTTAAGGGCGATAATACTCCGATTGTATCGCAGGTTTCACCTAATCCTGTTGGAACCTCCGGAAAAAGGCATCGATAACATGGGGTTTCTCCGGGCTTAATGACCGCAAACATCCCCCTTGAGGATACCGCTCCTCCGTATACCCAAGGAATTCCTAATTTTACGGAGATATCATTAATCACATACCGAGTGGAAAAGTTATCGGTTCCGTCGACAATCACATCAAATCCTGTTAAAAGTTCTTCTGCATTGTCCAAATTAAGATCAGCAATGATTGGCTCTACTTTTACTGTCGAGTTAATTTTCTTAAGCTTTTTTTCGGCGGCAATCACTTTTGGAAGGTTTGCTGCAGCATCATCTTCATCATAAAGCGACTGACGCTGCAAATTAGAGAGTTCTACCAAATCCCGATCAATCATGCGGACATAGCCCACTCCTGAGCGAACCAGATGGTTTGCAATAATCGTCCCTAATGCCCCCATCCCAACGATAACTGCACGGCTATTTAAAAGTTTCATCTGGCCTTCTTCCCCTATTGGTTTAAAAAGAACTTGCCGTGAATACCGATTCAAATCGTTCATACTATCCCTCATTTCTGTCTTTACAAGAGTCTTTTTCAACCTTTGTTCTTGAATTGGATTAAAACAGCTTTCACTAAAAAGGAGCCTGTTAGTTATGAGAAAAGAGCGTCTAAACTTCCTAAATATACGATAAAGGTTTCTTACGTAAAAATCGGTTTTAGGATTTTACACCCCATTGCAAAAAGCTTGAGTTCCTTTTCATTTGGTTTTGTTTGTATTTGTTTAGTTTACATTAAAAATATTCGAATTATTTAAAATAAGCAAGAAATTTCCTGAGATACCATATATAATTAAAGATAGTCATAGTTTTTTTAATAAATAGAAAGAGGTGGCAAAATCAATGAATCTTGGCGGTTTTATGAACAAAGAAGTTTTAGTAGACCTAACGAATGGGAACGTTAGCTACAGAGAACTTAATGAAGAAGATGCTAGAAAATACATTGGTGCTCGTGGTCTTGGGGTTAAATACCTTTTAGACAATGGTCCAGATGTAGAGCCCTTCTCTGAAGAGAATCTTTTGTGCTTCATGACTGGTCCTGTAACTGGTTCACGTTCTTCGATGAGTGGCCGGATGGCAGTTGTGACAAAATCTCCTCTCACGCAAACAGCAACAGACTCTCATATTGGTGGCTGGACTGCAGCTCGCTTAAAATGGGCTGGTGTTGATAACATCATCGTAAAAGGGAAAAGTGATAAGCCTGTCTATCTTTACATAGAGAATGGTCAGGCAGAGCTTCGTGATGCCGCTCACCTATGGGGGAAAGGCACAAGAGAAACCGTTCAAATAATGAAAGATGAACATGGCGAGGATAACCTAAGCGTTTTAACCATTGGTCAAGGTGGAGAAAACAAGGTTCGATTTGCAGCCTTTATCAACGAACATGACCGTTCTGCAGGTCGTGGGGGTACGGCAGCTGTTGCTGGCTATAAAATGTTGAAAGCCATTGTCATTAAAGCAGCGCAAAAAGGAAATATGCCTGTTCCTAAACTAAAGGATGAAAATAATAAGGCGAACCGCAAGGCAGTTAAAGCGATTCTTGAAGGTGGACTGACAGCCCCTAAAAAAGGTGGTTTATCTGTTTATGGTACGAATGTACTTACAAACCTAATCAATGAAGTGGGAGCGCTACCAACAAAGAACTCTCAATTCACTCACTGGGATCAAGCTGAAAAGCATAGTGGGGAATACGTAAACAAGCATTTACTTGTTTCTAATAACGCCTGCCACGCTTGCCCTGTTGGCTGTAAAATTGAAGTAGAAGTAAAAGATGGAAAATATAAAACAAGAGTAGAAAGCTTTGAATTTGAATCTTCCTGGTCATTAGGCTCAAACTGTCTTTTAAGCGATGCTGAGGCAATTGCTTACTTGATTGACCGTTGTAATGAATATGGTCTCGATACAATTGAGCTTGGTCATGCGTTTTCCGTCACAATGGAAGCATATGAAAAAGGTCTTATCTCTGAGCCACTTAAATGGGGCGACGCCGATGCGATGATTGAATTAACAAGGAAAATTGCTTTCCGTGAAGGCTTTGGTGGCGTTCTTGCTGAAGGTCCTGCGCGCGCTACGGCGGAATGGGGAGCACCTGAACTTTCCATGTCTGTTAAAGGGCAGTCCATTCCTGCCTACGACCCACGTGGAATTCAAGGAATTGGCCTTGGCTATGCAACAAGTAACCGTGGTGCCTGTCATTTACGCGGATATACGGTCGCAAGTGAAATCGCTGGTATCCCTGAACCAACAGACCGCCTGAAAGCAGAAGGCAAAGGCGAATTGCTTAAAACTTTCCAAGATATGCTTGCATTTGGTGATTCTATGGATATCTGTAAGTTCTCTTCTTTCTCTGAAAATGCAGAGCACTACGCGGAGCAGTACAGCACAATGACCGGTGTGCCAATGACAGCAGACGATGTCATGCTAGCTGGGGAAAGAATCTACAACCTCGAACGTTATTATAATAACCTTGCTGGCTTTGACAAGCGCGATGATGACTTCTTGCCAAAGCGTTTCACTGAAGAGCCTGCTTCTGGAAACAGTACAGGATCTGTCAGCCGCATGGATATCATGCTTGAAGAATACTACCAAGTTCGTGGCTGGAAAGATGGAGTGGTTCCAGCTGAAAAGCTTCGTGAACTAGGCATTCTTGCAGAAGAGAACCCAGCACCGACTGAAAAGCAGTAAATTAGTTCTTTGTCACCAAAACACATTGGGTTACTCCCAGTGTGTTTTTTTAATGGTAGAGATGACTGATTTTATAAGGACTTTGAATCATGATGGATTGGCTGTTTACCATAAGGCGCTCTCATAGACATTTCGTTGAGGATTCCTGCTATTTTGTCCTTGAGACGGGGTCTCATAGACATTTCGTTGAGGATTCCTGCTATTTTGTCCTTGAGTCGGGATCTCATGGACATTTCCTTGAGGATTCCTGCTATTTTGTCTTTGAGTCAGGTTCTCATGGACATTTCGTTGAGGATTCTTACTATTTTGTCCTTGAGACGGGGTCTCATAGACATTTCGTTGAGGATTCCTGCTATTTTGTCCTTGAGTCGGGGTCTCATGGACATTTCGTTGAGGATTCTTACTATTTTGTCCTTGAGACGGGGTCTCATAGACATTTCGTTGAGGATTCTTACTATTTTGTCCTTGAGACGGGGTCTCATAGACATTTCGTTGAGGATTCCTGCTATTTTGTCTTTGAGTCAGGTTCTCATGGACATTTCGTTGAGGATTCTTACTATTTTGTCCTTGAGACGGGGTCTCATAGACATTTCGTTGAGGATTCTTGCTATTTTGTCCTTGAGTCGGGTTCTGACCCAAAATAATAAAAATTGCCGATAATGCCCTCTCCCAGAAGGTACTCATCATCAGCAACAAAAAACATTCTATATTCTTACCCACCTACTCTTGTAGTTTTATGGCGGTATAGTTTAATCAATTCTTGGAGTTTTGATTCTGTTTCTGCTGTAAACCGTATATGAACAGCGTTGACTTTAAAGACCTTTGTAAACTGAAGTTCATCTTCCTTGAGAATTTCCCCAATCCAGCCGTCTCCCTTATAGATAAACGGGAATGTATTGGTTTGAGGAATCCCACCTAGCTCTTCGAAATACATCCCAAGATGATTTCGATTGATTCCACGAAATTCAAGTTCACGACTCAACATCTCAACCACCTGCAACGGGTGGAAACAAGGCAAATTGATCTTGCTCCTTCACCTTTGTTTCAAGATCATCCAAGTGGATAATATTTTTCCCATTTATATAAACATGAACGAATGGCTTCAACCTTTTTTCATCTGTAAATATCTCTTCTTCGATATCCGGGAACATCTCCACCATTTTATCGAGAATATCTATCACTCGGTCACCATCTGGTTTTACTTCAACACTTACCCCGCCACATATTTCACGGAGATTGGCGAATACCTTTACCTGCATGGACTAGCCCTCCTCTGTCTCTTTATTCAATCTTAAGCGGAAAAGCTAGCTTTGTCACTAATCCAGAATGAAAAAACCTTCTTCTTCACAACATAGTAATGAAACTTACACAAATGGGTACTAGACTATTTTTTATAAGAAGGAGGATACGTCCCAATGAAGGCTGTCACTTTCCAAGGTGCAAAGGATATCCAAGTTAAAAAAGTAGACGACCCAAGAATTGAAAAAAACGATGATGTGATTGTCCGTATTACTTCAACAGCTATATGTGGGTCTGACCTTCATATCTATCTTGGGGGAATCCCCACACGGCCCGGATTTATTATCGGCCATGAACCTATGGGAATTATCGAAGAAGTTGGACCCGATGTTAAAAAAGTAAAAAAAGGGGACAGAGTCATTATTCCGTTTAACGTTGCTTGCGGGCATTGTTTTTATTGTCAGCATAATATGGAAAGTCAATGTGACAATTCAAATCCGAACCCTGATATCGACTCTGGAGGCTTTTTAGGATATACAGAACGCTATGGAAATTACCCTGGAGGACAAGCAGAATTCTTGCGGGTACCGTACGGAAATTTTATGCCCTTTAAAGTTCCAGACTCTTGTGAGCTCGAAGATGAAGCGTTACTCTTCATTTCAGACGTGCTCCCGACTGCCTACTGGAGTGTTGAGCATGCTGGAGTAAAACCGAATGATACGGTCGTCGTGCTCGGTTGTGGTCCTGTTGGGCTAATGGCTCAAAAATTCGCATGGATGAAAGGAGCCAAACGGGTCATCGCCGTTGATAACCTTCATTACCGGCTCCGTCATGCAAAGGTAAAAAACAATGTTGAAGTGTTTAATTTCGAAGATTTTGATGATACAGGAGCACATATAAGAGAAATTACCCAGGGTGGTGCCGATGTAGTGATTGATTGCGTCGGCATGGATGGGAAAAAATCAGTGGCAGAAAAGGTCGAGCAGAAATTAAAACTCCAAGGCGGAACTTTAAGCGCCATTCAAATCGCCAAAAACTCCGTTCGAAAATTTGGGACGATTCAACTTACGGGTGTTTATGGTGCATACTATAATATGTTCCCGCTTGGGAATATCTTCGAACGGAACGTGACCCTTAAAACAGGGCAAGCGCCCGTCATCCATTATATGCCTACGCTTTATGACATGATTGTTAAAGGCGAAATTGATCCAACAGAAATCATTACTCATAAGGTTCCTCTAGATCAAGCTAGTAATGCTTATAAAATCTTTAGCGAGCATGAGGATGAGGTCATTAAGGTAGTTTTAAAACCATAGCATAAGTTAGTCTGGAAAGGCATTTCCTATAGAAAAATCTCCCCTTCAACAAAGAATGGGGAGATTTTTTTACATTCCTTCATCAGCTGGGTAATGCACACCAATCTGTCGCCGACACTCATCAATAATCTCCATCACCTGTAAGGAGTGCGTTAAAGAGTTAATCTTTGACTCTGTTTGACCGCTCTCAATTAAGTGAATGAATTCTTCTACCTCATAATACATTGGTTGTTTAGATTGAGGTTGGGTGAGTTCCTCAATAGAACCATTCCGATAGTGGACTTCCACCTTCTCAGGAACATTTATTTTATCAATGATCAGATTAGCATCCTCACCTTGAATCTCCGATGGAATAGAAGAGTCAGTAATTTTTGAGTACGTCACAATAGCATCCATGTCTTTATACGTTAGAAGGATACTGCCTGCTCCATCTACTCCGGAATCTAGCATAACCCCGGTTGCTTGAACCTTCTCTGGTTTCCCAAAAAGAACGATGATTGGGTAAAGACAATAGATCCCGATGTCCATCAATGCTCCATTCGAGAATTCTGGTTTAAAAGCGTTAAGGATTGTACCCTCTTTATATGCATCATAGCGAGATGAATATTGACTATAGCTAGCAAAATATCGGCGAACTTTTCCTACTTTATGTACATGATCAAAGACGACCTTAAAATTAGGCACCAAAGTATTTTTCATGGCCTCCATTAATACAACTTCATGCTTTTGAGCTGCACTTATCATCTGCCTTAATTCGTGCGCATTTGAGGCAATTGGCTTTTCACATAAGACGTGCTTGCCATGTTCAAGAAAAGTGATGGCTTGCTGAGCATGCAAGGAATTCGGGCTTGCGATATAAACAGCATCAATTTCATCACTCATCGCCATACTTTTTATATCCGTGAAGATCATTTCAGTTCCGTACTGATTAGCAAACTCACGTGCCCTCTCCTCAGTTCTAGAATATACTGCTCCTATTGAGAATCTAGGGTGTTCCTTAGCGGCTTCAATGAATTTATTCGTAATCCAGTTCGTTCCGATAACGCCAAATCGAATCATCCGTTTTCTCCCTCCTATTTTCTAATCCTTATTGTACTTTAACCAATTTATTAAAAATCAACAAGTGTTCTAGAAGGAAACAAAAATGGCCTACCCATGGGGTAAGCCCTTTTCTCTAATACTTTTTAGTCATCTTCTCAATCATTGTCGTCATCATCTAGGTCATCTATATCTTTTTCTACAATTTTCCCAGTTCTTGCATTTATTTCATAATCTATTTCGTGGGTGTCGGTACGGATTTCAATTTCATACTCGCCGTCATCATAGTCAACTTCAACTACTTCACCTGGGGTATCTTTTGTTGCAATCGCGATGGCTTCATCTTTGGTTATTCTTTGCTTTATTGCTTGAGTATTTTTATCCTGAGTGTTCACCTTAGCAGAAGTTGTGCTACTCGCGGTAACATCGTCATCATTGTCGCGATCCACTTTGATGATTTCTCCAGAACTTGCATCAATATCAACGTCAATATCATCGTTTCCATTTTGGTCAGTGAGATCGACCTCATATTTTACTCTTCCATCATCTTTTTCTAACTCTACACTTTCAACTGTGCCTTCTACTTCAGTAACAGCAATTTCTTCTGCCTTCTTCGTAGAAATAAAATTATTTTCCTGGGTGCCTTCTGAGAATGCCCCTACACCAAGTGCTCCTCCTAATAAAACTACCCCTGTCACACCAATGATTAGTATGTTTTTTTTCATTTTATTTTCCTCCTTTGTTGGTATATCTACACTATAGACCACCAAAATGAGGAGACATTGATAAGAAAATGAGAAATTGATGAGAAAATAACTAGAGTTCTCTTTTTTTCTCGTTCTATTGCGTTTAGCAGTTGAATTTCGCTCTAAACAAACGGAACATAACATCGACTTCTCACTGTGACACAGCCGGCTTTATTGTCATTCACTTGTTAGTCATCCCAGATAACGGACATCACTTCTCCTGAAATTGCATTAATCTGGATTGTGGCTTCCGCCTCTTCCCCTTCACGTTCAATTTCAACTAAGTAATAGGTGCTCCCTCCAGATTCTTCAAGTTCTACGTCTTCGACTTCTCCGTTTAATTGCTTTAAGGCGATTGCGATGGCTTCTTTCTCTGTTAGTTGCTTAGGTGTCTCTGGTTGTGCATTTGAGTTATCTTCAGTTGGTGTCCCTTGATTTTCTGGTGGGTTCTCTATTGCATCTTGTTCAGAAGGCTTTTCTTGTGAAGTGTTAGGTGGATTTTCAATTTGCTCTTCTCCTGTTGTTGGTTTCTTTTGATCACCTTCGTTGCTTGCAACCGCTTCTTTGGTTCTTGTCATGCTAGCAATTTCCCCAGTTTCACGGTCAATTTCAATCTCATAGGTGCCTGGGTCTAGCACAATCGTAATGAGATAAAGGTTTGTTCCTTCCTTCACACTAACAATGTCACCAGAATAAAGTTCCTGTACCTTTTGAGTGGCTTCCTCAGCCGTAAGTGGTTGTGCCGAGGTCATTACTCTAGAAACCTGCCAAACAGCAAACATAACGACCAAAAACACGCCTGCTCCAATGAGCATTTTTTTCCCTCTACCCATATGCTTCACTCCATTTTTTTCATTCCCTTTATTCTACGCTACTAAAATGAGAAATTAATGAGAATCGGAAAGAGGCAAACTTATTTTAGCTGTAGTTCCAAGACCTTCAACACTTTCTAACGCAATCGTTGCCTCCATAGCATCCGCAATTTCTTTCGCTAAAGACAAACCTAGTCCAAAGCCACCAGTCTTTCTTGATCGAGCTTTATCTACCCGGTAAAATCGATCGTAAACCTTTTCCAATTCGCCTGATGGAATCCCAATCCCACGGTCAGTGACTGAGACCACTGCTTGGTCTTTAGAACTGCTAATTTTTACAACAATTCTTTCTTCACTATATTTTCGTGCATTATCCATTAAAATAAAGAACAATTGCTTAAACCGTTGCAAATCAGCATTTATCACGACCTCCGTCTCTTGCTTCAGCTCAACCTCCCGATTATAGGCTTTTTCAAAAGATCTTACAGCTTCCTTGACCACTTCATTTAGGTGAATTTCTTCTTTTTCAAGTAACCAGTGTTGCTCATTCCTTGCGAGCAGCAGCAATTGTTGGGTTAGATCCTTCATGCGAATAGCTTCAGAATGAATAGCCTGAATCGACTCGTCGAAAAGCTCTGGTTGGTCTTTGCCTCTTCTTTTTAATAAGGATGCATACGATTCAATCACGGTAAGCGGCGTTTTTAATTCATGTGAAGCATTTGAGATAAATTGACCTTGCTTTTCGTAGTTTACTTCCAATAGTTCTATCATATTATTAAACGTTTCGCCCATTTGATAGAGTTCATCTTTAGATTGTTTAGGCAGGGGGATCCTTTTAAATTGACCACTTCCCTTGATATCACGCATGGTTGCAATCATTGACGTAATCGGCCGAGTGATAAAATTACTAAGAAGACTAGACGAAATGAATACAGGAATCATCGCTAAAATGGTGACAATGATGAGCACCAGCTTTAGAGTATTGAGCATCTCTGCCGTCGATTCTAGATTTTCCGTTACTTGAAGCTCAACTACCTCGCCATCACGAGAAATCATTGGAATTGAAACAAAGGCATGAGGAATATTATTGTATTCAACAATTGTTTGAACTTCTTTGTGGTGAAAGCGTACCGGTTTTTCTCTAAGGTCCTGCTGATTGGGGACAGCCACTCCTACCCCTGGATTAGCCTCTTTATCAACAATCTGCATCATTCCATTTACGGGCACGTACGCAAGTAAGATATTCTGCAAGTCCACCGTCGAGTTGACTTGATTGATTCCATTCATTGCTTGTTTCGCTTCGGCAACAGTACGTTCAACCTCACTGTCCAACATCATTTTACTAAAAGAAAGATATATAGACAGATTCACTAAAATCAATAACACGATGAACATAACGGTCGTATATAAGTTAATTTTATTCCGAAGCTTCATTTTGACTCCTTCAGTACATATCCGATCCCTCGGACCGTGTGAATATAAGGTGTTCCATGAGGCTTATCAATTTTATTGCGCAAATATCGAATATACACATCGACGACATTGGTATCTCCGTAATAATCGTAACCCCAAACACCGTTTAATAGTTGCTCGCGGTTTAGTACTTGTCGGGAATTTCTCATTAGATAAGCCAATAAATCAAACTCACGGGGAGTTAGCTCAATGAGTGTATCCCCACGCATAACTTCATGGGTAACCTCACTTAATCTTAAATCTCCAACGGTGAGCCAATCTTGGTTAGTTTCCTCCGCCACTGGTTTTCGATGTAAGCGCAGACTAGCGCGTATCCGTGCGAGTAGTTCTTCAATTTGAAATGGCTTAGTCACATAATCATTTGCCCCTAAATCAAGACCAGATACTTTGTCTTCAACAGAGTCTTTCGCTGTCAACATGATAACAGGAGTATTGGAATCATTGGAACGAATTCTTCGGAGCAGTTCAATCCCACTAATCCCTGGGAGCATGACATCTAACAAGATTAGGTCCCACTCACCTTGCTGGAAGAGCTGAAACCCAACTAATCCATCTAACGCCTTTTCCACCTCATAGCCTTCATAGGTTAACTCCAATTCAAGAACACGGGCGATTTTTTCTTCGTCTTCAACAATTAATATTTTAGGCTTATCCATGACTACCTCACAATAAACTGAATTTTAGCTTCATTTTATCATAGAATTGAAAAAACTTTTATGTAAGAGGATATGCAAAAAAAGAGCATGACCATAGTCATACTCTTTCCTAGTTCATAATTAACAAATTGAGTCCGTTGATTTTGGGTTCTTTAGTCCAAATAACGGACGAATAAACAACGCTAGATACGTGCCGAGCATCGCCATAATTGCCCAAACCCAGCCATGAAGACTAAATGAAGCAATTCCACTGAAATAAGCACCGATATTACAACCGAACGCTAAACGAGCTCCATAGCCCATCATCAAGCCACCGATAATGGCCGCACCAGCAACACCTGGTTTAATTTTACCAGGCTTAAACGTACCTTGAGCAGCAGCAGATAAAAACGCCCCGAGCATAATCCCAAAGTTCATAACACTCGTTCCATCCATTAAAACAGAACTGGTAAGCTTGTCTGAACCTGCAAAATAATCCCAAGCAGCAACATCTACACCCATTGCCATCAATGCTTTACCACCCCATAGCGTAAAGCCTGATGTGATTCCCCATGGACTTCCTTTTACCATGAGAGTTAACGCATTTAACAAAGCTAGCACGATGGCTGCTCCAAATAATGGCCAAGACCCACGTAACACTTTTTTCCATCCTTGTGCCGTTGGCAGTGGTTTCATCATTGGCGGGTTCTTCTTTTTCGCAAATTTTACGCAAACCCAGTAAATAAGCGCAAACACTGCGAGTTGAACTACCCAAGCACCAAAGTACCCTAATCCAGTTGATTCAGCTAATGAAACAGCTGGGAACGACGGCATATCTTCCATCCAAAAGGTGATGTGATAAGCACCCAATGCTGAACCAGCAATAAAAGCAATTAAGGTTAGAATCATTGAGGAAGATCCGCCACCTACATTGTATAGCGTACCTGATGCACAGCCATTTCCTAGCTGCATTCCGATACCGAAAAGAAATGACCCGACAACGACACTGACACCAATTGGATTTACATTCCCTGCTGGAGTAACGCCAGTGAAACTAAAACCTGTACTTAAAATAATGGCAAACAACGTAGATGCAACGGCTAACATGAGCATATGCGCCTGCAAGCCTTGTACATTACCGACCGAAACTAGACGTCTAAAAGCAGATGTAAATCCGAAGCGTGCATATAATAAAGCAGCTCCGAGCGCAAGACCAATAATATACAAGGTTCCTTGTGTCCAGCCTGCTATGTTTACAATGCTAATATATAGGATAATGGCAGCAATTGTTCCTATTGCCACATGTGGCTTCTGCATTGGACTTAATTCTGATACTACTGTTGTGGATTTTCCATCCCAATTTGTTGCTAATGATGTTTGTGCCACTTTATTCACCTCATATTCTTATAAAAATAGTTGGATTTAACTTTTATTATAGTAGCCTAACATTTTAAACTTGTAAACATTTAAAACTGGATAACAAGAATTGTATCCTTACCAACATTGTAAAATACTGACACTTGCCATTCTACTAGCAGAATGGTATATTAATTAAGCGATGAGCTGAGTTGGATAAGTCGACGGACACTCCTTTTAGGAAATGCACGATGTGGCGTGCAGTCCGTCGCCCCAATACGCAAAGACGCCTGCTATGCAGGCGTCTTTTTTATTTGTAATAAAAATCGAACTACTACCTTTGTCCTGTTTCTATTATAATAGAGTGATTAATCAGAAAGCAGGTTCAATTAGATGAGAATAAGAGATTTACATAAGAATATTAAAATCAGACTCCTGACCGATTTTTTTATCTCATTAACACAGATGGCAATTTTTCCTTTTATGGCGATTTATTTTAGTAGCCACCTGGGGGCGGCGCTAGCGGGGATACTCTTAATGATGAATGTCGCTGTTTCCATCGTAGCAGGGCTTTTGTCGGGGTATTTATCCGACCATCTCGGTCGAAAGAAAATCATGGTTTTGGCTGAAGTCTTTCAGGTAGTTGCTTTGTTCGTCATGATGATTGCCAATTCACCTCTTTTCATGTCGGTTTGGCTTACTTATTTTATGTTCCTATTCAGTAACGTAAGCTCGAGCATTACCGGTCCTGTTGTCAATGCGATGATTGTCGATGTCAGTACAGAGGAAGAACGGACATATATTTACGGAATTGGCTATTGGCTCGGGAATATATCGATTGCCTTAGGAGCCGCTCTTGGCGGGCTATTGTTTGAGGAACATCGCTTCCTTCTATTCAGTCTCTTTTTCCTAGTAAGTGTAGCAACACTGATTGTTATTCTTTTCTTTATTGAAGAATCGCTTGTTCTTAAACCATCACCAGGCACGACAAAAAAGCTAAATGGGGGTGGGTTTCTTCAAAATTATGGGAAGGTATTAAAGGATCGTCGCTTTATGCTTTTTACCTTAGCAACCGTCTTTGTGATGTCACTTGAATTTCAGTTAGATAAATATATTGCGGTCCGATTAAAAGAAGAATTTCATGCCGTTATCTTTAACGTTGACATTACTGGAATCAAAATGTTTAGTATCATCATGCTGATTAATACGATTGTCATTGTTTTACTGACCCTACAACTGTCAAAATGGTTAGGTCAATTTGATAAAAAGAAAGTCCTTACGATCGGGATTGTCATCTATTCCATTAGTTTCAGTGTTCTAAGCATCAGCAATTCTTTCTCGATTATCGTTTTGACTGCGTTTCTCTTTACGGTTGGGGAATTAATCTATTCACCTGTCAAACAAACCATCTTAGCCGGTATGATTGACGACAACGCACGTGCTTCCTATATGGCGGTTGATAGTCTTTCTTATAATGTGGCAATGCTGCTTGGCAGCTTTGGATTAACATTAGGTGCACTCATTCCAGCGAGCGGTATGGCGTTTGTCTATTTATGTTTAGGTTTAGCTGGGTTGTTTTGTTATCGTTTGGCAATTACAGATGAAACGACTTCAAAAGAAATAAATGTATCTAGTTGATGGTATCACGTAAAAAGGCTCTCATCCTTTATCAAGGGAGAGCCTTTTTTATTTAATGAAATCTTGGTATTTCGTTTTTTCTTTTATCCGTAATGGTGGCACTTGCAAATAGGTCGCCATTCGCCATACCCATTCTAGAGGTCCAAAGCGGAAATAGCGCAACCAGATCATACTAAATACTAATTGGATGATATAAATAACTAAACAGATTCCCAATGTTTGAAGCAAGTTCAGTTGGCCGTATAAATCAAACACAGAGTTTGCAATTAAAATGAAGAATGTTTGAAATAGATAGTTGGTTAAGGCCATGCGACCATAGTATTTTAAAGGTGTTAATAGTTTTTTCACAATGGGTATTTGCAACACGAGAAGAAGCAGCCCGACATAAAAGGCCGAGACAATTGGACCAATCATAATCCCGACATGATAAAACCAATACAGTTCTAGGCTCCCTTCCCTACTAGGTATCGGGGTTTGTGTAGCTTGATAATAAAGAGCCATTGCAGTAAGCAGGAAGAATATGATGGTAAACCAACTCAACTGCTTTCTTTTTACTACTACATTCTCAAACAACTGATATTGTCCAGCTGCTAAACCTAGTAAAATAAGTGCAACTGGGAGAAACATTTTAATGCCTAGCGTACTAAAAACCAAAAGCAAAATGAACCCAATCGTTAGATTAAGCTCTTTTTTTAGCTTATAAAGAGGCAAAATCAGCAATCCACATACTGCGTAAACACTTAGAGCTTCACCAGGATGGTACATAGAATGAAACAACCCAAAGCTGAACATCACAAATATTCTTCGTAAAAATAAGAGGCTTCCATTCTTTCCCTTTGCATTTGCACGGGATATGAATAGGTAAAATCCTACTCCGAATAGAAACGAGAAAATCGTATAGAATCTACCCTCAACAAAAAGATATAAAAACTTCCAATAGACCGCATCCGGTGTGTTCGGAGCTGGCGTGTTCGCAGACAAAAGGGAAACAATATTAATCAGGATAATGCCTAAAAGGGCAAATCCTCTTAGATAATCGAGCTCATCAATTCGATTTCTTGTCTCAACCGGATTCATTATTCACCTCCGTTAAAAAGAAACACTCCTTATCGAAGGAGTGTTTCTTTTTCATTCTAGTTAAATTGAAGCATAGTTTGTGCGATTAAGCAAAAGGAAAT
Source organism: Mesobacillus maritimus (assembly GCF_019749255.1). Taxonomy (GTDB): domain Bacteria; phylum Bacillota; class Bacilli; order Bacillales; family Cytobacillaceae; genus Mesobacillus_B; species Mesobacillus_B maritimus_A. Next base: position 154,488 of record NZ_JACWFH010000009.1, read on the forward strand.
GTTAAGCCGTTCCTAGGGTAACTCCAAGCTTTTTAAGGTACTGACGATAAGCAATACTCATCCGGTCACAAACAAGGGAAAGCTCGACTTGAAGATCAAGTGGAAGTTCTTCTGGCTTTTGATTTTCAACAACTGGCTTATCTTGGGCAAAGATCATGTCCTGGAATTCAACAATTTCCTGGTCGGTTTGACCTGTATCATAATTAAAGGACAAAATCCCATAAGCAATAGATGTTTCCTCATCCACTGGACGAACGGTTAATAGAATGGTCATTAAACTATCATTTTCCTTATCGCGTTTCGTGAACTTTACAGTAAACGGAGACATGATTTCATACGTATAATAGACGTACTTAGCAATACCAGATCCATCCGGGTCAGGCTGGAAAATGGCAATCTCATCTGAATAGATTCGATTATCTTCCCAGTGGACGCTATAATCGCCAATCTCTCGATGAGTCTCCGTTCCTAATGCTCCTACATGAACAACCGCAAGATGGCCTACATCTAAGAAGTTCTCAATAATTCTTGGCGGTTGCGCATTTACTTTCTGCGGCCCCCAAATCACATTACGAAATTCGTTCCCTTCCATTTCTTCGTAGCGGAAGAGTTCCGGCTCATTCTTTGCAAGATTCACCCAAATGTATCCATACTTCTCAATACAGGCATAAGCTTCAGCTTTTGCTTTCTTCGGAATTGCTCTCCCTTCAGGAAGCTGAGGGATCTTTACACAATCGCCGCTATCATTGTATTCCCATGCATGATATGGACAAACTAGACAATCATTTTTTACTTCACCCAAGGACAATGCTGCTCCACGGTGAATACACAAATCTTTAAAAGCATGTACTCCGTTGCTATTTCGGAAAATTGCGATTCGACGCCCCATCAAGATGATTTGTTCTGGCTTTTCTCCTACGTCTGTTGAGCGGCAAGCAACAATCCAGCCTTCTTCCAACACTTTATCATCTATTCTTTTTTTGTCTCCAAGCAATTCCAGCGCCTGAGCCATTTCATTCCCCTCCTAGTATTTCTCTTTAATTCATATTTTAAATGGAGATAGGAAATAGGTCAACGCTAAATACGAATATAAATAAAATTATTAAAATAATTGTTCGTTTTTTGAATAGATAGTATCACTATTCAATATAAAGGAACCATTTATATCTATAAACCCCGAATACTCGACGAGGAAACAAAAAAAGAAGGAGGTTCAAGGAGTTGTATTAATCCTCCTTACCTACTTCTTCTTTTAACATGAGAAGGTTTTAGTGTTATCCCTTCTGAAGTTGTTTTAATTTATCTAATAACTTTCCTGCATCGTCTGCAGCGATGAATTCACCATTTACGATTGCATAAGGAGACAATTTGCACTCCTTGCACTTACTTTGGCACTGGTATTCTTTATATTCAATGTTTTTTTGATTAAAAAATGCTTCATACTCTGGGAAATGGTCCGCAGTTACAAACCTATCGAGGTTTTTTTCACAAAAATCAATTTGCAGTTTCCTATCTTTAGAAAAAAATTTTGCCAACAAGCCCATGAATCTTGCTCTCCTTTTTCCAACGGTTCCTTCTATTAATATGATAAACCTCATGGAGGATAAAGCAAGTGAAGAGTTTTACCAGAGCATTAAAACAAGTCAATGCTAGCTGGCAGTAGGTTTGTTTGTTTGAATACAGGCTTATTCGGATAGATTTCAGTAAAAAACACCTTGGTTTGTTTTGTCCGAATTCAAGAAAAAAGGACCAGATCAATTAGAAATGGTCACAAATTAATAACTATTTATTTTTTGTTATGAAAAGCATCGTGTCTCTTTTTACATTAATCACAGCTATTCCTTTTTAAAATCAATCGTACTTCTCACCGTATCGATTGGGCGCACCATTCTTTCGATTTGTTCTCGTTTTGATTCTAAAAACGGTGGGAGGGAAAGTTTTTCCCCAAGGGTTTCATACGATTCATCCCCCATAAACCCGGGACCATCCGTAGCAAACTCAAACAAGATTTGCGGAGCAACTCGGGAATAGAGCGAGCCAAAGAAGAAACGATCAACAAAGCCAGAAGTTTGGAAACCAAAGCTTCGCATATGCTGGTCCCAATCATCTAATACAGAACGATCATCTACTCGGAAAGCCGCATGGTGAACGGTCCCGTACCCTTGTTGGGCTGGTGGTAGGATGCTGTTATGCTCAACAATTACTTGTGCTCCATTGCCGCCTTCACCAACTTCAAATAAATACAATGATCCTTCATGTGCGATTTCTTTAAAGAGCAGCACCTTTTCCATCATCTCTTTAAAATAATCTATTTGTGCAATACGGACATGGATCGGACCTAACCCTGTTATCGCATATTCAAGAGGAATAGGACCTTTTTGCCAAGGCGTTCCTGCAGGTACACCTTGATTGTTCTCATCTGAGACAAGCTGATATTGTTGATCATCGAAATCAACAAAGGAGATTGTCTTTTTGCCGAACTGTTCTTTGATTCCTGAATGTTTTACCTCTAAGCGGTCAAAGCGATTTACCCAATAATCCAATGCTGCATCAGTTGGCACACGGAAAGCCGTTTTATATATTTCATTTGTCCCGTGTCGCCCTTTTGGGATGCCAGGAAAATCAAAAAAAGTCATATCTGTACCTGGGTTTCCTGTGTTATCAGCAAAAAACAAATGGTAAGTTTGGATATCATCTTGATTCACCGTTTTCTTTACTAAACGCATTCCTAATGTATACGTAAAAAATTCATAATTTTTTTCAGCACTGCTGGTAATGGCAGTTACGTGGTGTATTCCTTTTAGCCCCTTCATTTAAAAACCTCCAGTAATTGTGTAACTCTATATTTATCCTAAATTTAATTATCTTTAATTCGAGATAAATATATCACGTAAACCCTCCCTAGTCAAACCTTGGACTTTTTCCTCTCCTCTAAGAACTCATTCAAATTAAATTCCTTTATCTTCACAATACTCTTCAATCAACTGCTCAATTTGATCCATCTCAGGAAATTTCCCATTAAAATGAAACTTCAATTCCTCAACAAATTCGCCTTGGTGATATACATGAATTGCTCCATTTTGTTCGATTACACTAAACTCTGGCTCAAAGCGATAACCATTGCGTTCGACTGCACCCATTCTTCGTCACCATCCCAATTTTATCTTGTTTTATTATCTGTAAGTTACTAAAACCTATACTATCAAAAATTTTTTTGTAGGAAATACGAACAAACATTCCCTTTCGTGGTATAATAAAAACAATATAGGACTTAATCAGAATACAAAGAAGCCCTCATTTTATGTAGTAAAAGTGATAGATAGAGATGATGGAGGGGTCCAGATGAAAGACTGGGAGGCAGCATATATTGCAGGTATCATTGATGGAGAAGGTACGATTACATTAACTAGAATCCACCGAAATGAGCATCGGAGGCCATGTATTACAATTGCATCGACAGACAAAGAATTGTTGTTCTATGTTCAAACCTTAACTGGAGGTATTATAGCCGATAAAAGAAATTACAAGCCTAACATTCATAAGAATTCATTCACATTAAATATAAAGAAAAAACAAAGCGTCTTGATGGTACTAGAATCGATATCAACGTATCTTAGGGTGGATAAAAAGAAGAAGCGTGCTTTATGGATCCTTAATGATTATGAGAGAGTAACACTACGGAATGGAAAATATACACAAGAACAACTTAAAAAGAAAATTGAATTTGAAGAACAATTTTTTAAGTTATAAAAAAGACCAGCTAATCGCTGGTCTTGTTATCCACCTTATGTATGGTGGAGACGGTGGGACGTGCTCTTCCATGCTTTCGTCATGGCACTGACTATATCTTGAACCTGTTTTGGTCAGGTCCTCCGGCGTCTTATGCGAATCGTATATTAACCTTTCCAGGTCGAAATTCGCATCCTAGTACTACCATGTAGGTAGCCTATAAGTCGATACACGGCTGTTGGATTGCTCCACATACCGCTCGGCATTGCCCTATCACTTCAATGAGCGACTTAGGTTTCACCGATAAAGCCGGATTTTCACTTGTATGTTGCCATACAAGGCGACTAATTACTAATCGAACCCACGTCCAGAAGCAACGGCACTTAAGCTTCTACGAGTGTAGTCGACATATTCGCGTTTCGCTGAGCCATTTGCCTGCCGACAGGCGGCCGGTCAGCTAGTCTGGTTATTCTCTTCCTTTTCCCTCAGACGGTGAGATCCGGCGTAGCCCACTAAGAGTGAGTCCGCTACCCTACCACATGGGCGATGGAGGGGCGAACCGCTAAAGTGCTATTAGGCAGCTAAAGCGAAGTTGTTGTTAGTTTTGCCAGTTATAGGCGTTGACGTTTTAACGAGGCCGATCCCCTCGACTCGCAACCTAAGCTCGAACTACCCCTGTCGAATCCGTAGCGTCCCCATATAATATATAGAACAGACGTTAGGATACTCGGTGTTATTCCGAGCAAAAAGCTGTTTGCCACTCGTGGTGACAAGACTTATTATAGCACACTGACGAAATGTTTCAACTGGAAATGATTATCCAATTTTACCATCCCTTCTAAAGTCCACTAGAACCTCATGCTACATTTTCTGGCGATCACGAAAAGCACGCTCAATCTCACGCTTTGCTTCCTTCTGCTTCAAATCCTCACGCTTATCGTATTTCTTTTTACCGCGAGCAAGACCGAGCAAAACCTTGGCATAACCATTTTTCAAGTAAACCTTTAACGGAACTAATGCGTATCCAGTTTCTTTTGTCTCGCCAATCAATTTGTTAATCTCACGACGATGTAATAAGAGCTTTCGTTCACGAAGCGGGTCATGGTTATAACGATTCCCCTGTTCATACGGGCTTACATGCATCCCATAGAGAAATACTTCGCCATTTTGAACACGTGCATAGGAATCTTTTAAGTTTACACGTCCTGCACGAATCGACTTGATTTCTGTACCTTGAAGGACGATTCCTGTTTCAAATGTTTCTTCCACAAAATAATCATGGTAGGCTTTTTTGTTTTGTGCTACCGTTTTGCCGGCACCTTTAGGCATACTGTCTCCCCCTTTTTACTCCTCTATTTTACCATAAAGGCAAGTGCCTGACCTAGTCTAGAGGTCAGGCACCATGTACTTTCACCCTTTCACCGCACCAGGTGTCAGGCAATTAAGCGGCCGTTAACGTTTTTTAGGTTTCCGTTTTGCTTTTGGTGCATTTTCGAAAAACTTACGCTTCTTGCCTTTTTTCTTTGGTCCTTCGCCACGGCCAATTGACTTACTAGGAGAGTCTTGTTTTTTCCCCTGTCTTGGCTTGCGTTCACTACTACCCGTTTTAAACACTTTCGGTGTTGAAGTACGCTCACGTGGGGTACCTTTCATGCCGACGATTTCAAAGTCAATCGATCGTTCATCTTTATTCACGTTCACGACGCGAACCGTAATCTCGTCTCCAATACGGAAGACATTCCCGGTCCGCTCGCCAATCATTGCATAATGGCGCTCATCATAACGATAATAATCGTCTGTCATATAGCTTACATGAACCAGACCTTCAATTGTATTAGGGAGCTCAACGAATAAACCGAAGTTCGTGACCGAGCTAATAATGCCATCGTACTCGACACCAATCTTGTCTTCCATATATTCTGCTTTCTTCAACTCATCTGTTTCACGCTCCGCCTCTACCGCGCGACGCTCCATATCAGATGCATGCTTGGCGATTTCCGGCAGCTGGGCATTCCACTTTTCACGAGTGGCTTGATCTACTTTTCCTTCAATAAGGTACGTTCGAATTAACCTGTGAACGATTGTATCAGGGTATCGTCGGATTGGTGAAGTAAAGTGTGTGTAATAATCGGTTGACAACCCATAATGCCCAAGACTTTCCTCGTAGTATTTCGCCTTCTGCATAGAACGCAACATGACTGTAGAGACAACCATTTCCTCTGGTTTCCCTTGAACCTCTTCAATAATTTCCTGAAGGGCACGAGGATGTACAGAGTTTGCAGTTCCTTTTACGATATAACCAAAGTTCGTAATAAACTCGAAGAATCTTCTTAGCTTGTCTTCTTTCGGATCTTCGTGAATACGGTAAATGAACGGAACATCCATCCAATGAAAATGTTCAGCCACCGTTTCATTGGCCACAAGCATGAACTCCTCAATCAAACGTTCAGCTACTGAACGCTCACGCAACACCACGTCGGACGGATGACCATTCTCATCCACCAATACCTTTGATTCTTTAAAGTCAAAATCAATGGCCCCACGATTCATCCGTTTATTACGGAGAACTTCAGCTAATTCTTCCATCAGTTCAAACATCGGAACAAGCGACTCGTAGCGCTTGCGGACTTCCTCATCCTTCTCAACTAAAATTAAGTTCACATCATGATACGTCATTCGCTCGGTTGTTTTAATGACACTTTGGAAGATTTCATGATTGACCACTTCCCCGGTGGTGGAAATTTCCATCGTACAACTTAGTGTTAAGCGGTTCACCTTCGGGTTTAATGAACAAATTCCATTAGACAACCGATGCGGAATCATCGGAATGACGCGGTCAACTAAATAAACGCTTGTTGCACGATCTTCAGCCTCACGGTCAATTGGCGAACCCTCTTCAACATAATAACTAACATCAGCAATATGAACACCGAGCCTATAGTTGCCGTTGTCTAGCTTTGTCACCGTTACCGCGTCATCCAGGTCCTTTGCATCCGCTCCATCGATGGTAACGATGACCTCATCGCGGAGATCACGGCGGTTAGCAAGTTCATTTTCATCAATTTCATCTGGGGTCTCATTTGCCTGCTCTAGCACATCTGCTGGGAACTCTGTTGGCAAACCATGTTTATGAATGACAGATAAAATATCTACCCCCGGGTCATTTTTATGACCAAGAATGGAGATAACCTCACCCTCAGCTGACTTGCGACCATCCGGATAACTTGTTAGTTTAACAACGACTTTATGGCCTTCAACGGCTCCTCCACTTGCTTCCTTTGGAATAAAAATATCACTAGCAAACTTTTTATCATCGGGAATCACGAACCCGAAATGTCTACTTTCTGTATAAGTACCAACAACTTGCTGAACTCCCCGCTCAACAATTCGTACAATGGTTCCTTCACGGCGCTGGCCAGAGCTTGTCGATGAAACACGTGCAAGCACGATATCACCATGCATAGCGTTATTCGTTTCATTCGGTGGGATAAAAATATCATCCATTCCCGGTTCATCTGGTATCACAAAGGCAAATCCTTTTGCATGACCTGTCAGTTTCCCGCGTATAAGATTCATTTTATCTGGTAAGCCATAGCGGTTGCTTCGAGTCCGAACGACAAGTCCTCTTTCCTCCATCACGACGAGTGCTTTTACAAAGTCCTTGAAGGTACCTGAGTCCTCGATTCCAAACGCTTGTTCAAGCTCCTGGACAGTTAATGGCTTATAGGCCTCATCCTTCATATGATGAAGCAATTGGTCTATATGGCCTTGAATATTATCTTCCATATGTAATCCCTCCTTTTGTGGGTATCTTGTTAATAAAAGTTCGTAGTTAAAATTACCTCTTCATTATTCTTTCCAATTTAAGCTCTCTAAAAACGCATAAACATCCTCATGTAGCTGATCACGTTCTTTATCAAAGGTTATAACATGTCCAGATTCTTCATACCATTTGATTTCTTTTTGTATTGACTCTACTTCATTATAGATGATATTGGCACTTTCTGTATTAATCATCTTGTCATGGCGAGCTTGAACGACAAAAATAGGAGCATAAACCATATCAACATTGTTGCGAACATCAGCAATTAATTCCTGTAATGCCTTTAATGTTCCCATAGGGGTCTTTTTGAACTCTTTCATTTCCGCTTCAACAAGTTCATCTGACTTCCCTTCCAGCTTTTTATATTCCTTAGCATACGCTAAAACACCTTCGTACATAACTTCTTCACTTTTTATATACATCGGTGCACACATTGGAACAATCCCCTTTACTGGGACTGTATACCCTAATTTCAATGAGAATACTCCTCCAAGCGAAAGTCCTACTACAGCAATCTCTTCATAACCCTCATTTTTCAAGAACTCATATGCATTGGTGACATCCTTCCACCAATCCTCGGGTCCAGTATGGACCAATTCTTCCGGTGGAACCCCATGGCCCTGATAAATCGGTGCATGGCATGTATAGCCTTTCTCTTGAAGGAATCTCCCCATCATGCGGACATCAGCGGAATTCCCCGTGAACCCATGCAGCATTAACACCGCTCGTTTCCCTGCCTTGAATGTAAATGGTTTTGGTACTAACTTTTTCATTTAAAATACTCCCTTGTCTTTATTGGATACAACCTTTTTCGTTCATCGTTTTTCTTAATCAAACGTTTGATTAAATTCGTTTAACGTGCTGCCTTATGCCACCTTTTCTTTTCTAGTCCTATTTAGTTTTAACAAACCGCTCCACAACAATCCAGAGATACGCTCCTTAAGAAGATGCATAAAAAAACCCAGCCTCCTACGAGACTGGGTTTGCTTGTTTATTTTAAACATCAAAATAAGTAACAAGAATTGTAAGAATAAAAAACAAGACAGACAACACAATCGTGATGCGGTGCAGCACGAGGTCAATTCCTCTTGCCTTTTGCTTGCCGAATAATGTTTCAGCTCCGCCTGAAATCGCACCTGAAAGGCCCGCACTTTTACTAGATTGAAGTAACACAACGGCAATCAAACCAAGACAATCGATGATCAATAGAACAATTAAAAATGTATGCATGAAGCAACCTCCTGAAACTGCATATAACAATAGTATAAATTTATCATATTTTTGTGATTGAAACAATACTTGTCTTTGTCAACTATCGAAACTTTCGTGTAATTGGTACATTTCGGAGGTTCGGGACAATCCCCCTATCCACTTATCTAAATATTCAATCATTCATAAATTTGTTGTTAGTCAAACTCATTTTACTTAAAATAAAAATAGAAAGGATGTGGGAAATTGCTTATTAAGCCTCGGAAAAAATCACATTTATTACGAACCTTAGAAATTCTTAACTCAAGAATGGATCTAGCTGAAGATGAAAGACTATATTATCTATCACTAGCAAAAGGCTACCAAGGTGAAAAACTAAACGACTTATGGGTAGAGAGGTTACATGAGGAAATATTGGTTTTACATGACTTATTGTTCGAAATTAGGAATACACAGTTTCAAATTGATACTTTAATCATCACTCAAGAGCGATTATATTTACTTGATGTAAAAAATAATGAAGGAGATTACATCTATAAAAATGATGGGTTCTATACCCTTTCTGGCAATGAAACCAAAAATCACTTACATCAACTAAGAAGATGTGAATCCTTGCTCCGACAATTGCTTCAAACTCTTGGTTATAATCTCCCAATAGAAGCTTACCTCATTTTTAACAATCCTGAGTTCTACTTATATAATGTCCCACCGGAACTCCCAATCATTTTCCCAACACAACTCAAGCGATTTTATCAAAATGTAAATAAACAACCGTCAAAACTGAGTGAAAAACACAAAGTATTAGCAAATAAACTAGTAACTAAGGTCATTGGGGACTCTCGTTATTCGCAGCCACCAACCTATGACTATTACAAACTTCTGAAGGGGAATGCCTGCTGTTCTTGTCATTCTTTGCTTACTATTGTGGTGAAGAAGAAAGTCATTTGTACAGATTGTGGTCATTCTGAAAAATTAGAGGATGCAGTACTTCGAGGTGTTGAGGAGTACAAGCTCCTTTTTCCAGAGAGAAAGGTTACTACGATGGCAATATATGAGTGGTGTGGTGGGATTGTATCAAATAAAGTAATTCGTACCATTCTTCATAAAAACTATAAATTAATAGGATTAGGAAGATTTAGTTACTTTATATAGTTTGAAACGGAGGAATCTTGGCCAACTTATGGGGTTCACCCATAATGAGACACTCAATGTGACTGTTTTTCGGATTGCCTTTTCTGATTGGTCACATTGTGCACCTCAATGTGACCGTTTACCCAATTGCCTTTACTATTTGGTCACTTTGAGCACTTCAATGTGACCGTTTACCCAATTGCCTTTTCTTTTTGGTCACTTTGAGCACCTCATTGTTACCGTTTATCAGACTTTCTTTGGTGTTTGGTCACGTTGAACACCTCAATGTGACCGTTTTTCGATTGGCTTTCACGTTTGGTCACATTGAGCACTTCAATGTGACCGTTTACCCAATTGCCTTTTCTTTTTGGTCACGTTGAGCCACTCATTGTTACCGTTTACCAAACTTTCTTTGGTTTGGTCACATTGAACACCTTAATGTGACCGTTTTTCGGATTGCCTTTCACGTTTGGTCACATTGAGCACTTCAATGTGACCGTTTATCCAATTGCCTTTACTTTTTGGTCACGTTGAGCCACTCATTGTTACCGTTTACCAGACTTTCTTTGGTGTTTGGTCACGTTGAACACCTTAATGTGACCGTTTTTCGGATTGCCTTTCACATTTGGTCACATTGAGCACTTCAATGTGACCGTTTACCCAATTGCCTTTACTTTTTGGTTACTTTGAGCCACTCAATGTTACTGTTTACCAGATTGTCTTTGATGTTTGGTCACTTTGAACACCTCAATGTGACCGTTTCCCGAATTGCCTTTCACGTTTGGTCACATTGAGCACTTCAATGTGACCGTTTACCCAATTGCCTTTACTTTTTGGTCACTTTGAGCCACTCATTGTTACCGTTTACCAAACTTTCTTTGGTGTTTGGTCACTTTGAACACCTCAATGTGACCATTTACCCGTTTGGGTTGCTTTAAACCGTTCACTGTGACTGTTTCTCTAATTCCATTTGCTGCAGTCACTTAGACATTCTCTATCTTCTAGCAAAAAAAAAACGCTGGCACCCGCCAGCGTTTTTTATGATCTTCAATTAGTTCTTAAGGTTGTAGAAAGATTTGATGCCGTTGAACTGTGCTGTTTCACCAAGCTGATCTTCGATACGAAGAAGTTGGTTGTATTTTGCAACACGGTCAGTACGTGAAGGTGCACCAGTCTTGATTTGACCAGCATTTGTTGCAACTGCGATGTCAGCGATTGTTGAATCTTCAGTTTCACCAGAACGGTGAGAGATAACTGCAGTATAACCTGCACGCTTCGCCATTTCGATTGCATCAAATGTTTCAGTTAGTGTACCGATTTGGTTCACTTTGATTAGGATGGAGTTGCCAACACCCTGCTCAATACCTTGAGATAATTTCTTTGTATTTGTAACAAATAGGTCGTCTCCAACTAGCTGTACTTTACCGCCAAGACGCTCAGTTAATAGCTTGTGACCTTCCCAGTCGTTTTCGTCTAGACCATCTTCAATGGAGATGATTGGGTATTTGTTAACCATTTCTTCGTACCAGTCAACCATTTCTGCAGATGTTTTCACAACACCTTCACCAGAAAGATGGTATTTACCGTCTTCTTTGTTGAAGAACTCAGAAGATGCAGCATCCATTGCAAGACGTACTTGCTCGCCTGGCTTGTAGCCAGCTTTTTCAATTGCAGTAACGATTGTTTCAAGTGCTTCTTCGTTTGAACCAAGGTTAGGAGCGAAGCCACCTTCGTCACCTACAGCTGTGTTTAAGCCTTTTTCTTTTAGTACTGATTTAAGGGCATGGAAGATTTCTGCACCCATACGAAGAGCTTCACGGAAGTTCTCTGCACCTACAGGCATAACCATGAATTCTTGAATATCAACGTTATTGTCGGCATGCTCGCCACCGTTAACGATGTTCATCATTGGAACTGGTAGCTGCTTAGAGTTGAATCCTCCAAGGTATTGATATAGAGGAAGATCTAGGTAGTCAGCAGCCGCACGTGCTACAGCCATAGAAACGCCAAGGATTGCATTCGCTCCTAGCTTTCCTTTGTTTTCAGTTCCATCTAATTCGATCAAAGCTTGGTCAAGAGTCACTTGATCAAGAACATTGAATTCTTCGCCAACCAAGTATGGTGCTATGATTTCATTTACGTTTTCAACTGCTTTTAAAACACCTTTACCAAGGTAACGGCTCTTGTCACCGTCACGAAGTTCAACTGCTTCGTATTCTCCAGTAGAAGCACCACTTGGAACTAGAGCGCGTCCGAATGCTCCAGATTCAGTGTAAACTTCAACCTCAACTGTAGGGTTCCCGCGGGAATCAAGTACTTCACGTGCATAAACATCTGTAATGAATGGCATTGTATTCTCTCCTTATAGTTAAATTACCGAATCAATCGGTCTAATATAAAAACATGATAATAGTGCTCTGTTCTATTCTGACTAGTTGAGCAAGAATTATTTTTTAATTAAAGAATTCCCTGTCATTTCGACTGGCTTTTCAATCTGTAACAATTCAAGTATCGTTGGCGCTAAGTCACCAAGAATTCCGTCCTCACGAAGTTCAACACCTGGCTTAGTTACAATGACTGGAACAGGGTTTGTCGTATGCGCCGTCATTGGTGAACCTTCAAGCGTAACCACTTCGTCAGCATTTCCATGGTCTGCTGTGATAATCGCTGTTCCACCTTTAGAAACAATTAAATCAACAATCTTCCCTAGGCATTCATCCACAGTTTCAATTGCTTTAATTGTCGGTTCAAGCATACCAGAATGACCAACCATATCAGGGTTTGCAAAGTTTAAAAGAATTGCATCATGCTTATCTGCTTCAATTTCTTTTATCAACGCATCTGTTAACTCATAGGCGCTCATTTCAGGCTTTAAGTCATAGGTTGCAACTTTTGGTGAATTGATTAAAAGTCTTGTTTCTCCTGGGAACTCATTCTCGCGCCCGCCGCTCATAAAGAACGTCACATGTGGGTACTTTTCAGTTTCCGCAATACGCAATTGCGTCATATTGTTTTGCGAAATGACTTCCCCTAAAGTGTTGTCTAGGTTCGTTGGTTGGAAAGCAACGAAACCATCAACCGTTTCACTAAAGTGAGTTAAGCAGACAAAGAATAAATTCTCCGGATGCTTCTCGCCACGGTCAAAGGAACGGAAATCTTTGTTCGTGAAGGTATTCGAAATTTGGATTGCACGGTCTGGACGGAAGTTGTAGAAAATAACCGCATCATCATTCTCAACCGTAGCTACTGGTGTTCCATCTTCTTTCGTTATCACGGAAGGAAGAACGAATTCATCAAAGATTCCATTTTTATAGTTATCTTCAACCAACTCTAATGGATCTGTATACGTAGGACCTTCTCCGTACACCATGGAACGATACGATTTCTCTACTCGTTCCCAGCGCTTATCACGGTCCATAGAATAGTATCGCCCAGAAATCGTAGCAAATTCACCCACACCGATTTCTTTCATTTTCGCTAGCGTTTGTTTCACATATCCAGGAGCGGTTTGTGGACCTACATCCCGTCCATCAAGAAAGGCATGAACATAAACCTTTTCTACCCCTTGATCAGCCGCTAGTTTTAGTAGAGCAAACATATGCTCAATATGGCTATGTACACCACCGTCGGATAAAAGACCGAAGAGATGCAAAGCAGTGCCTTTTTCTTTCACATGCTTAATCGCATTTAAAAATGTTTCATTTTGTTCAAACTCGCCCTCACGAATTGAGAGGTTCACTCTTGTTAGGCTTTGATATACAATACGTCCAGCACCAATGTTCAAGTGCCCTACCTCTGAATTCCCCATTTGACCATCTGGAAGTCCGACAGCTTCTCCACTTGCAGTTAACTGTGCGTGTGGATATGAACTCCAATAACGATCAAAGTTTGGCTTTTTCGCCTGAGCTACAGCATTTCCCTGCTGCTCGCCACGACACGCAAAGCCATCAAGAATAATTAATGCTGTTGGAGATGTCTTACTCATTGCCCTGCCTCCAATAACTGTAGGAAGGAATCAGACTCAAGACTAGCTCCACCAACCAATGCTCCGTCGATATCGGATTGTGCCATATATTCTTTGATATTTCCAGGTTTCACACTACCACCATACTGAATACGGATAGCCTCTGCTACTTCAGGTGAAAAGCTTTCTGCTAATACCTTGCGGATATGTGCACAAGTTTCATTTGCATCTTCTGCTGTAGAAGATTTTCCTGTTCCGATTGCCCAAATAGGCTCATAAGCAATGACCGTTTGTTTTAATTGATCTTCAGTTAAGCCTTCAAGCGCTTTTGTAACCTGTGATCCTACAAGATCATTTGTTTCGCCATTTTCACGCTGCTCAAGCGTTTCGCCACAGCATACAATTGGAGTCAAGTTGTATTTAAAAGCAGCAATTGTCTTTTTATTGACCGTTTCATCTGTTTCATTAAACATTTCACGACGTTCTGAATGACCGATGATTACATAATTTACGCCGATGTCTTCCAATGCTTTCGGGCTAATTTCACCAGTAAAAGCACCGCTCTCTTCGAAATGCATGTTTTGCGCACCAATTTTTAGATCATGGTCTTTGGCCGCTTCGACAAGCTGACCTAAAAATAATGCCGGCGCGCAGACTACAGATTCAACTTTATCATTAGATGGAACGAGACCATTCACATCCTCAATGAATTTTTTCGCTTCTGGTAGTGTTTTATGCATTTTCCAGTTTCCTGCTATGATTGGCTTTCGCATAACCGGCACTTCCTTTCAAATCTTTTTAATAGGCTTAGGAATTAGAATTCTAACGAGTTAGCCTTTAATACATGAATCAGAGCCTGGTTCCGAAGCGTTCGAAAGGATCCGAATACTTCAGAACCTTGTTCCGAAAAGGTTTTCTATACTTAATAGAGGTTGGTCTTACCTAAATATCGCTAGGTAAGATTTTAGCCTTACTTATCGTTTAAAGCCACAACACCAGGGAGAGCTTTACCTTCCATAAATTCAAGAGAAGCTCCGCCACCAGTTGAAATATGGCTCATTTTATCAGCAAGGTTAAATTTCTCAACAGCTGCGGCAGAATCTCCCCCACCGATTACAGAGTATGTATCAGTAGCATCAGCTAGCGCTTGAGCAATGGCTTTTGTTCCTTTTGAAAAAGTATCTAATTCGAACACGCCCATTGGTCCATTCCAAATGACAAGCTTGGAGTTTTTGATTACATCCTCATAGATTCCTCGAGTTTTAGGACCAATATCTAATGCTTCCCAATCAGAAGGAATTTCTTCAATTGGAACAACCTTTGTATTGGCTTCCTCAGAGAAATCATCCGCAACCACTACGTCAACTGGCATATAAAATTTAACGCCCTTCTCTTTTGCTTTCGCAATGTAAGAATTTGCAAGATCCATTTTATCAGCTTCTAAAAGAGATTTCCCAATTTCATGACCTTGAGCTTTTACAAATGTATAAGCTAAACCGCCACCGATGATGAGGTTATCCACTTTATCAAGGAGATTCTCAATGACACCAATTTTATCTTTTACTTTCGCTCCACCAATAATCGCTGTAAAAGGACGTTCAGGGTTAGAAAGTGCCTTACCTAGTACATCAAGTTCCTTTTCCATAAGAAGTCCTGAAACTGCAGGAAGATGCTGTGCAATTCCTTCTGTAGAGGCATGGGCACGGTGAGCGGCACCGAACGCGTCATTCACATAGACATCCGCTAACTCAGCGAAAGATTTAGCTAATTCAGCATCATTTTTTTCCTCACCAGGATAAAAGCGAACATTTTCAAGTAATAATACATCGCCGTCATTCATAGTCCCGATTTCAGCTTTAACAGCATCTCCGTAAGCTTCGTCCGTCTTTTTAACCTCTTTACCAAGGAGCTCGGATAAGCGTTTTGCTACTGGGGTTAAACGCATTTCTTCTACCACTTGACCTTTTGGACGTCCAAGATGGCTAGCCAAAATGACTTTTGCCCCTTGTTCACTCAAATGCTGAATAGTAGGTAATGCTGCACGAATTCTTGTTTCATCGGTTACTTGACCGTCCTTCATTGGAACATTGAAATCAACACGGCAAAAAACACGTTTCCCTTTTACATCAATATCTTTAACAGACTGTTTGTTCAAGGCTGAAACCTCCTAATTAAGATAAACGCTAGCGTCAGTAATTTAGTAGACTTTACGCAGGCGCAACTGTCCTAGACTTTTTAATATCTAACAAAGAAGGGGAAGGGGACAGGCCCCACTCCCCTTCTTCCCACTAGAATATACCTTATGGGTGCTATCTAAATGCGTTTTAAATTAAAGGCCTTTTGAAGCGATGTAATCAACTAGATCTACTACACGGTTAGAGTAGCCTGACTCGTTGTCATACCAAGAGATAACTTTTACCATGTTGCCTTCCATTACCATTGTAGAAAGAGCATCGATAGTAGAAGAATGTGCATCGCCATTGTAATCAGTAGATACAAGCGGTAATTCGCTGTAGCCAAGAATTCCTTTTAATTCACCTTCTGCTGCTTCTCTTAGCGCTGCGTTAACTTCTTCAACTGTTACATCTTTACCAAGCTCAGCTACAAGGTCAACCATAGAAACGTTTGGAGTTGGAACACGAACCGCTCCACCGTTTAATTTGCCTTTAAGTTCTGGCAATACAAGTGCTACTGCTTTTGCAGCACCAGTAGTTGTTGGAATCATGTTTTCTGCAGCTGCACGCGCACGACGGTAGTCTTTATGTGGCAAATCAAGGATTTGCTGGTCGTTTGTATAAGAGTGGATTGTTGTCATCATTCCACGCTTGATTTCAAACTTATCATTAAGAACTTTAGCGAATGGAGCTAAACAGTTTGTTGTACAAGATGCATTTGAAATAACGTGATGGTTTGCAGGGTCATATTGCTCATGGTTTACACCCATAACGATTGTGATATCTTCTTCGTTAGCTGGTGCAGAGATAATTACTTTCTTCGCTCCACCTTCTAAGTGTTTCGCAGCGTCAGAACGCTTTGTGAAACGTCCAGTAGATTCTACTACCACTTCTGCTCCAAGCTCACCCCAAGGGATAAGTGCTGGATCTCTTTCAGCTGTAACTTTAATGCGGTGTCCTGCAACTACTAAGTACTCACCGTCTACAGATACTTCTTCTTGAAGTCTTCCGTGAACGGAATCATATTTTAAAAGATGTGCCAACATATTAGCATCTGTTAAATCGTTAACTGCTACTACCTCAACATTTGGGTTATTTAAAGCTGCACGGAAAACAACACGTCCGATACGTCCAAATCCGTTAATACCAATTTTTACTGCCATGATTTTTTTCCTCCTTTAATTCGTCCATCCTTTTTCTCGCTAATAGGATAGTATAAACATCATTCGTTTATACATCCCATACATACCTCTGTCTCCGCCTAATTAGGGAAGGAAAGTGGTACGTTTTTTATATATTAAAGGCATTGCTCATCTAACAGATTCAATCTGAATCCAATCAAGCTAGATTAGCCTTTAACTAAAACTTTGGCTGCACCTTCATCTGTAATCAAGATGGTTGAGGGAGGTGCTTGTTTCAAATATGCTTTGATTGCTTTAGCTTTCGATGCCCCTCCTGCAACAGCAATCACGTGATTGGCACTATTTAAATCTTCTAGTTGTAAGCCAATCGTTTGACCCTTATGAACAATGTCTCCATCTTCATTGAAATAGTAGCCAAAGGCTTCTCCGACTGCTTTTCCTTGAATGAGTTTGTCCATAATCTCTGCGGTGGTATTTCGACGTTTCGCCATTGAAATAGCTTCCCCAATTCCATGTAAAACCATGTTAGCTGATTTAATCAGGTTAAGCATTTCATAAATCTGTGGTTCCTTAATAAAGGAATCATAGATTTCACTGCTAACCTGGTCGGGTACATAAAACACACGATGATTCGAATTGGTTTTGTCAGCCATAATCGCACTTACTGTGTTCGCTTGATTTGTAACATCAAGCCCGAGCCCGCCCCTTGCCGGAACGAACAATAAGTTCTTCTTCCCAATTTCTGCAGGAAGCATTTCAGCGACAGCCGCCATCGTGGTTCCTCCAGTCACAGCAATGATATTGTCTGCTTTAACGCGTTGTTTCATGCAGTTTACACATGCTTTTCCCAGTTCGCGCTTGACCCAAGGGGATTGGTCATTGTCGCCTGGTACAACAAGCGCCTTTGTGACCGCATATTTCTTTTGTAGTTGTTGTTCTAGTTGGCTTGTGCCTGAAAGTTCATGCATAATACCTTCAAGACTTTCCAGTATATCTTTTCCTTCAAGCGTCAGGCTCATTCCTTGAGTAGACATTTGAATTAAATTTTGTTCTTTTAGAAACTCGACCTCACTACGCAAAACCCTTTCTGTAAAACCAAGACTTACAGCTAGGTTTCGACGCCCTACAGGTTGCATCGTATGTATGTTTTGTAAGATCAAATAACGTTTATGCATAACTTCTATCAGATCAGGCAATATTCTTTTTTGAATATCTAGCAATACTTGCATGATGTTTTTTTCCCCTTTAGAATATAGTGGGCTTTTTATGTCCCGCAGTGACATATTATGTCCCACTTGCTCCAAAAAAAATCACCCCTGATTCCTTTTTCATTCTAACAGGAGTGATAAACTAGTTCAACTAATAAAGTTCATATTTTTCCTTGTAAACGCTTCAATTATGGATTTTTTATGAATTATACCTGCTTGTACTTCCTCTCCATCCACTTCAATAACAGGAATCGTGATTCCATATTCTTCAACAAGCTGATCGTCTTGGTCTATATCCACTTCCACTATTTCAAAATGCCAATTTTTTTGAAGGTCCTCAAGCATTCCCTTCGCTTCCTCACATAAATGGCATCTCTGCCTCATGTAAAGTTTCACAATACTTTTCACTTTCTTCACCTCACCGGCGCTATTCTTTAAAGAAAAACCCCTTATTCAAAACGCTTTCGCTTTGACGAAGAGGCAATTCCTAATTGTTCGCGGTATTTAGCAACCGTCCGCCTTGAGATTTTAATCCCAGAACGATCTTCTAACATATGAACAATCTCTTGATCGGACAGTGGTTTCTGTTTATTTTCATTTTTCACTAATAGTTCAATGGCCGCCTTTGCGTGATTTGAGGATGTTTGTTCATGTTCTGTCGTTTGAACAGAACTAGAGAATAAGATTTTCATTTCATAAGTTCCAGTTGGGGTTTGGATATACTTTTCCCGTACAGCCCTACTGACTGTTGACTCATGGATATCTAGTTCCTCGGAAATCTCACGCATCGTCATAGGCTTTAAAAACGAAAGCCCTTGAAGAAAAAATTCACGTTGTTTCTCAACAATTTTCACCGCTACCTTCATTAAGGTTTCTCGGCGTTGCTCCAAACTTCTATGAATCCAGTGAAAATCATTTTGCTTTTCTTGCAAAAAGCGTCCCACTTCGGCATCTTTGTAAGCAGCAAGCTCCCGATAATACGATTCATTAAAAGTTACCTTTGGAATTGTATCATCAAATAGCCCCACTGTTAATTCATTGTTTTCGATTTTCACGATGACATCTGGCACTACATAAGCTGCCTTTTCAACTTGATAGGTTGTACCTGGCCTAGGATTCAGCGTTTGTACATAGTCGAAAGCTTTTTGTATCTCCCTTAGATCCATTTTCAAAAGTTTTGCAATAGACTTCCACTTTTTTTCAGCAAATAGAATGAAATGTTCAGTAAGAATCACTTTTAACAACTCTAGCGGTGAGCGTCCTTCGTTGTCTTTGCCTTTATCATCCTTTAATTCGTTATTCTCACTATGATTCACCTGCAACAGTAAGCATTCTTGCAAGCTTCTTGCACCGACACCAATTGGATCCAGGCTTTGTAATACTTTCAGACAACGCTCAGCCTCTTCATCCTGTATCCCAAACTTGATGCATGTTTCATTGATACCGACTCCTAAGTAACCGTTTTCATCAATCGTGTCAATAAAATAATGAACAATTCTTCGTTCTTGCTCCGATAAGACCAGTAAATTCAACTGAAAGAAAAGGTGTTCCCTTAATGAACCTGTCTTCTCGGCGATTTGTTCAATCCAATTATTAGACTCTCCATCGTGGGAGTTCATTGAACGAGATTGTTTCCTTGAAACCGTTTTTCGATCAAGTGAACGTATATTTTTATGTTCGACCTGTAAAAGAGGGTTTTCGATTGCTTTTTCTTCTAAAAAAGTAACAAGCTCTTGTGAGGAATATTGTAGCAAAGCAATCGCTTGCGTTAATTCCTGAGTCATTGCTAGCTTCATTGTTTGCTTTTGCCACAATCCGGGCTTTAAATCCATTCCAATCCCTCCCTACTATCATTTTACATGATATGGGTGCTAGACGGAATGGACGTTTCTTCCCAAAATATAAAAAAACTCCTGCTCTGAAAATCAGCAGGAGTTTTTAGAAAGAATCTTGTATAAAGCCCAGTTGTCTTATGGACTTCCTTTTAGCGCCCTCGGCAGGAATCGAACCCACATCTCAAGAACCGGAATCTTACGTGCTATCCGTTGCACCACGAGGGCATGTTTTAAAGTCATTCACAGAATGAATTAGTAGTACGAATACTTATTATAAAGGAACTTTCATAAGAGTGCAAGAGGATTTTTGTTTGAAAAAGGAAAAGAGCGGGTATGATGGAAATAGTGAAAACGGGTGTGAGATAATATGAATATTGTCGAATAATTCATCTACAGGTCAAGGGTGATTCGTTTGACCTTAATTGACCATTCGTGTATCATTAAACTACATAGAACTCATGGTTCAGCACTGGCTTTACTCGTGCGCTGTTCCTTGAGAAAACCTTGTAAAAGGAGGAACAAAAAATGAATTTAATTCCTACAGTCATTGAACAAACAAACCGCGGGGAACGTGCTTATGACATTTATTCTCGCCTTTTGAAGGACCGTATTATCATGTTAGGAAGTGCAATTGATGATAATGTTGCCAATTCAATTGTCGCTCAGCTTCTTTTCCTAGAGGCGGAAAATCCTGAGAAAGACATTTCCCTTTACATTAACAGCCCAGGTGGAAGTATTACAGCTGGTATGGCCATTTATGATACAATGCAATTCATTAAGGCGCCAGTTCATACCATTTGTATCGGGATGGCAGCTTCAATGGGTGCTTTCCTATTAGCAGCAGGGGAAAAAGGCAAGCGCTATGCTCTTCCAAACGCTGAAGTAATGATTCACCAACCACTAGGTGGTGCACAAGGTCAAGCTACTGAAATCGATATTGCTGCGAAACGTATCCTATTCTTGCGTGATAAATTAAATGGCATCCTTTCAGATCGTACTGGACAGCCACTTGAAGTCATCGAGCGTGATACTGAGCGTGACAACTTCATGACCGCTGAACGCGCTAAGGAATACGGCTTAATTGACGAAATTGTTACCCGTAATCCAAATGAAAAGAAGTAATTAGAAAAGCGCAAGCGCCCTGTTCAGCGGCGTATGGCCTGGAGCGCTCCAACTGAGATAAAGGAAACACGAAGAGCCGGAGGCGATTCGATGTTGACTTATCGGAGGGCGGAGAGCGAAGGGCACTAGCCGTTAGGGCGCTGGAGCTGGACAATTCTCAAAGTCAAGACTTATATATTAACTAATCTAGAAAAAACTCGCCCCAAATTGGGAGCGAGTTTTTTTAACCTTCTTGCTGTATATATTCACTAAGAGTAGATAATGCCGCTTCCTCGTCTTTTCCTTCTACAATCAGGCTAACGGTAGAACCTACGCCAATCGCAAGACTCATTAGACCCATAATGCTTTTAGCGTTTACCTTTTTCCCATCTTTTTCAAGAAATATTTCTGAAGAAAAGCGATTTGCTTCTTGTACAAACAAGGCTGCCGGTCGAGCCTGCAAACCAGTCTTTAATTTAACGATTACTTGTTTTTCTACCATGCCATTCTCTCTCCCTTTATAAAATTAATTATTTTTGACCGATTGCTTCACCTGCACGAAGCTTGTCAGCGAGCTCGTCAATCTTGCGTAGACGGTGATTGATCCCCGATTTACTAATACTTCCGCCGGACACCATTTCACCTAATTCTTTTAAGGTTACATCCTGGTACGCTACTCTCAGTTCAGCAATTTCACGAAGTTTTCCCGGTAGAATTTCTAAGCCCACTGTATTCTCAATAAACTTAATATTTTCAACCTGCCGTAAAGCTGCACCAATGGTTTTATTTAAATTTGCCGTTTCACAATTAACGAGCCGATTTACAGAGTTTCGCATGTCTCGTACAATCCGAATATCCTCAAAACGTAGTAGGGAGTTATGGGCACCCACGATGTTTAAAAACTCGGTAATTTTTTCTGCTTCCTTCAAATAGGTAATAAACCCTTTTTTTCGCTCTAATGTCTTGCTATTTAACCCGAACTTATTCATGAGTTCACATAAAGATTGATTATGTTCTTGGTACATGGAAGCGATTTCCAAATGATAGGAAGAAGTTTCTGGATTATTTACTGATCCCCCAGCAAGGAAGGCTCCTCTCAAATAAGAACGCTTACAACATTTTTTCTTTATTAAATCTTCCGAAATTTCTTGGATGAACGAAAATCCTTCTGCGATAATTTTCAAATCTTCTAGAATCTCTTTAGCAGATTCCTTTAAGCGAACGATATAAACATTATTCTTTTTAAGCCGCATCTTTTTCCGGACTAGCAGATCTACCTGAATTTGATAATTCATTTTAATTAAGGTATAAATCCGTCGCGCAATAGCTGCGTTTTCTGTCTGAATGTCTACAATCAGCACGCGGTTTGAAAAGGATAGCGAACCGTTCATTCGAATTAAGGCCGAGAGCTCAGCTTTACTGCAACAGCCCTTCACCTCTAGGTTCGTTAATTCCTTCTTCGTAACCGAAGCGAAAGACATCCCCCTCACCTCCTACATTTACAGCTAGTCATCATCTAGGACGCTTCAGCTTAGCAGCATGAACTTGCGAATAGACTTGTTTACCTGTATCTTAATACGCACGATTTTCCTTTTGGTTTCACTTTGGAAGAAGTGAATATAAAATTTCTGCTACTTTTCGAGTATCATGACGAATTACATTCCCCTCAAGGTTGGCAATTTTCTTCTGGACAACGCTAATTCCAAGCTCATTTAGCACTTGAAAATCAAACTGGACAGGCCTCGCAAGCTCTTCCTTATAGCGAAGTTCAATTTCAGGGGGAATTTCTTCATTATTGATTAGAATCATGTCAATGAACGCACAATCCATATGATCATAAATTGCCTTGACATGATCACTTGCAGTGTAGTTAAGCGTTTCTCCTGCTTGTGTCATTAGATTACAAATATAAACTTTTTTAGCTTTTGCCTCACAAACTGCCTGACCTAACTTTTTTACCAGTAAATTTGGCAAAATGCTGGTATAAAGACTCCCAGGACCAATCACAATCAAATCAGCTTGTCTAATTTCAAGAAGAGTTTCAGGAAGCGGCTGTACATTATTAGGATTGAGAAACACCCGTTTAATTTTTTTCCCGGAAAACGGAATTTTTGACTCCCCACTTACAACACTGCCATCTTCCATTTCCGCATTTAAAATAACACTGCGGTTTGCGGCTGGAAGGACCTTTCCACGTACATTTAGCACTCGGCTCATTTCTTGAACTGCGTGGGAGAAGTTCCCCGTAATCGAGGTCATCGCAGCTAAAATAAGGTTCCCAAGCGAATGGCCTGAAAGTTCATTGGATGTTTTAAAACGATGTTGGAACATCTCTTCAACTAAAGGCTCAACATCAGACAAAGCGGCCAAAACATTTCGAATATCTCCTGGTGGTGGAATTTGCATCTCATCCCGTAATCGTCCAGAACTACCCCCATCGTCCGCAACGGTCACGATTGCCGTTATGTCGACATCATACTTTTTCAAGCCGCGAAGCAAGACAGGAAGGCCCGTTCCCCCACCAATGATCACGATTCTAGGTTGAGTGTTGGTGGTCATTTCGCCGATTCCTTCCTCTTTTCAATATCCCGATGGGTCACTAGGGTTTGGTAATCAGCCTGGAAGTGCTTTGAGATATGCTCCGCTAAGGCAACCGAACGGTGTTGTCCGCCAGTACAGCCAATTGCAATAATCAATTGCGCCTTTCCCTCACGCTTGTAATGAGGAAGCATGAACGTTAACAAATCAAGAACTTTTTCAAGGAATTTATGTGTTTCGTTCCATTTTAAAACATAGGTTGAAACCTCTTCGTCCAACCCTGTTTTTGGCCGCATATGATCAATATAGTGCGGGTTCGGCAAAAAGCGAACATCGAACACTAAATCGGCATCAATGGGTATCCCATGCTTAAAACCAAAGGACATGACATTCACCGTGAAGGTTGACTTTTTATTACTGGAGAACTCTTCATGGATTTTCTCACGCAATTCCTTAGGCTTTAACGCTGAGGTATTGTAGATCAATTGAGCTCTTCCTTTAAGTTCCTCTAACAATTCGCGTTCAAGTTTAATTCCTTCTAGAGGGCGGCCCTTGCGTGCTAAAGGATGAAAGCGTCGAGTTTCCTTATAACGTCTTACAAGTGTTTCATCATCTGCATCGAGAAACAAAATTTTCGGCGCTACCCATGAAGATTCAGAAAGATCATCTAGCGCTTTAAAGAGCGAATCAAAAAATTCTCTTCCTCTTAAATCCATCCCTAAAGCGACTTTATTCATTTTATTTCCAGATTCCTTCATTAATTCAAGGAATTTGGGAAGCAATGTAGGCGGGAGGTTGTCGACACAAAAGAAGCCCAAATCTTCAAAGCTCTGGATGGCAACTGTTTTCCCCGCGCCTGACATTCCAGTTATAATCACTAATTGGCTGTCGTCCGTCGAACCGGTACTCATTTCCTATTCCTCCCAAAGTATTTATTGATGGTAATGTTATTTAGATTATGTTTATTCTTGCCTGCTTCACTACAAGATGAGTAGTGAAGTATATTAGTTAGGGTCAAGTCGGTAATGAAGTAATTCCATATCAGGAGTGTAAGTAAATGTGCCGTAAATAATTCCTTGACCATGTACCATATAGTCAAGAATATGATAATCACCTGCAGCCATCGGAAGGTTCTTGATTTCTTCCGTATCATGCCAAGCAAGATCTCCTTCTTCAGATCTTTCAAGATGAACTCCAGTCGATTCTGTCGCATTAAACGTAAACATCATCCACTCGTTCACGACTTGATCGCCATCTTTTATAATAAAAGTAAAAATACCTTTGATTTTTGGATTTAATAAATAAATACCAGTCTCCTCGCGATATTCTCGGATGCAGGATTCTTTGGCTGTTTCACCAGGCTCCATCTTCCCACCAGGAGCCACCCACCATCCACGGCGAGGCTTCTGGAGTAACAATACCTTGTTGTCTTTTACTAGAAGACAATTAGCCACCCGTTGCATTGGTTTCACCTTCTTTTACACTATTATAATTTATATGTCCGGTTATTTCGTGTTGAAAATAAAACAGGACTCCGAACTGTTCATTATTTTCATTATACTATTTTTAGAATCCACTCACAATGAATCGAAAACCGATAATTTTGTCAATATATCCCTTGGGAAAGATAGGTCGAATGAAATGGTGTTATATACCTATTTGAGAGGCTGTACTATATGTAAGGACAAAAAAATAGCACAGGCAAAGCCTGTGCACCAATACGTATATTTTTAAAAGGGGGTCAATTTGTAATTCTATTGTACCCGATAAATATTTCACTACTGTTACAGTAGAGTTAATTAAAAATTACGTTATTGTGAAGATAAAACAAAGACGAACCTTGCCGAACCAAAAAACTTCGATTGGCTTAGGCTTTTGCCTTTAATTCCTCTTTTAGTTCCTCAACAAAATGTTGTGCCTGCTGCGCTGCAATACTTCCGTCGCCTGTTGCCGTTACAATTTGGCGCAGAGATTTTTCACGGATATCCCCTGCAGCAAAAATCCCGGGAACCTTCGTTTCCATATTATCATTTGTCTCAATATATCCATTGCTATTAGTGATGCCAAGCCCTTCAAATGGTTTTGTCAATGGAACCATGCCGATGTAGATAAATACTCCATCCGCTTTAAACTCCATTTCCTCGCCATCCTTAGTGGATACAAGGGTCAAGCTGCCCACTTTTCCGTCTTTCTCATGGATCTCCTTAACAGTGTGGTTCCAGATAAAATCAATTTTTTCATTCGCAAAGGCACGGTCTTGAAGAATTTTTTGAGCGCGCAACTCATCACGTCGGTGTACGATCGTAACCTTGGATGCAAAACGTGTTAAGTAAACACCTTCCTCAACGGCTGAGTCTCCTCCACCGACGACGACAAGTTCTTTCCCTTTGAAGAACGCTCCGTCACAAACTGCACAATAAGAAACACCACGACCACCAAGCTCTTGTTCGCCTGGTACACCAATCTTCTTATACTCTGCACCGGCTGAAATAATAATGGCACGAGCCTTAAACTGTTTGGAACCTGCAACAATGGTCTTGTATTCCTTGCCATCGATGATTTCCTTTACATCCCCATACGCATACTCAGCACCGAATTTTTTCGCATGATCGAACATTTTTGTTGAAAGTTCTGGTCCTAAGATACTATCGAATCCTGGATAGTTTTCAACATCTTCCGTATTGGCCATTTGCCCGCCAGGAACCCCACGCTCAAGCATAAGCGTAGAAAGATTTGCACGTGATGTATAAACAGCAGCTGTCATTCCCGCTGGACCTGCTCCAATGATAATGACATCATAAATTTTTTCCTCAGACATATCCTCCACTCCTTTATATAGCAGTATATCCTTGTTGAACAATTACGATAATAGTTAGTATCTGCTACCTACCTTTATCCTATAAAACAAATAAGAAAGAGTCCAAATTTTTGCTTGCACCGTAAAAAAGGTGACTAAAAAAGGTGACAGGCACCATCCAGAAACTGGATGGTGCCTGTCACCTTAACTTACCTACCTTACTCTAGGCATTCGCCGACTAAATCGATGTATTTGTTTAGGGTAGAAACGGAAAGTCCATACTTTTTCGCTACGGCAATTTTCGTAATTTTCCCTTCTCGGAGCTTTTCCCATACAAATTCAACGGCAGCTGCCCAAGCCTTTTTATTTTTAAAATTAAAGCCATCCTTGACAGCCTTATCGAACACAGCAAACCAGATTAAATAAATGCCTGCTTCCTCATGATCAATTGGTTGATGGAAGTCATATAAAACGAGAGCCGTTTCGTGCGCTCCGATTACTGGTTCCATACCTGGATTGAATGTTCCTGATTGAACATAGGAT
Source organism: Mesobacillus maritimus (assembly GCF_019749255.1). Lineage (GTDB taxonomy): Bacteria > Bacillota > Bacilli > Bacillales > Cytobacillaceae > Mesobacillus_B > Mesobacillus_B maritimus_A. Next base: position 181,682 of record NZ_JACWFH010000009.1, read on the forward strand.
AGATAGCTCTTTTCTAGCCCTGTCAAGTTATCGGCAATTTTATTAGCAGAAAGAATTTCCTCCTTCTGGCCTGAAACTGACGTTAAAAACAAGGCAAAAAGGCGTTCTTCAGGGTGTTCGCTCTGGAATCTTTTTATAATCGTTGTAACTTGTGTATCTAGGCCAAGTTCCTGGATTCCCCAAGGCTCATGCCCCGCTTTTTCAGGACTATACTCAAGCACTTTTTTCCAATGATTTTTAGCCGCTTGTTCCCGACCAGTGTGATAAGAAGAATGTGCGAGCCAATAATAAAAAGCCCCATCTCCCTCATGACCGTATTTTCTTAAGCGATTTAACCATTTGTACCCAAGCTCATATTCGCCAATCAACGAGAAGGTTGCTCCAAGCTTAAACTGTTGTTCTGCTAAAAGAGGTTGGATTTTAGCAAGAGTCGCAACCAAAGTTTGAACATCCTCACTTCGTTTTTGATAATAAGCAAATACTAGCTTATTGCATAGCGCATGCAGGTTCCCAGGGTTTTGTACAAGCACTTGGTCAAGAATTTCATTGGCTTTGACTTGATGACCAAGATAAAAATTGGCCAAGGCCAGGTTATTATAAGCAGACCAATACTCAGGATATTCTTCGATAAGTTCTTCGAATATGTCTATTGCTCTTAGAAACTCACCTGCTTCAAGGAGAGATCTAGCCTCTTCTTGTTTAACGATAAGGCTATCCTCTTCAAAAAGAGCTTCCTCTAAATCGTCTGCCTCAAGCATAATCAGTTCAAGTAGTTCCTCAGCGTCATCGCTGAACTCCCCGTCCCGTGTTAACTCCAAGTAAAGGTTGGCATAATGATATGCATCTTTAAATAAGCCCAAATGAGCATAATTGTTTGCTAAGAAATAATGGCACTCTACCATTTCTTCATCCAATTCTTCAAGGATCATTTTTAATAAGCTGATTGACTGTTGGTATTCCCCAAGCTCGGTTGAAACGATCGCGAGCTGACAGATAATCATCGGTTCGCCTGGCTCTAGTTGCATGGCACGACTAAAATATTTATGAGCCCGCAACAAATCCCGGCGTTGATACGCTTTGACCCCTTTGGTGAAATAGTACTCACCTGTCGGGACAAATGACAGTAGTTGCCCTTTTTGATTTATTGCTTTAGAGTCTTCTCCCATTTTGTCCTCCACAAAAGGTTTTTTAACCAAATAAGTATAACATAGTCAACGGTGTTCGGTGAAGGTTAATTTTGGGTAATCAATATGGCTTGCGAGCTCTGGCTCTTTCTATTATCGGTCATTAGATATTTAGCATTCTTTTTAGTCGCTCGGGGGTATCATTTGTCAAATTGAAAGTATTAGCTTTTTTACGATAACACGACGCATTCCTGAGGTTTTCTCTGTGATTGGGTCACGCTTTGAGGATTGGACGGGGGGTTTATTTGAATTAGGAGCTAGATAGTGTGAAAGAAATGCAATTTTATAGGGTGTGGGGTGTTTTTTATTCCCTGTAGGGAGAATAAAAATAATGGAATCACTGGTAAGTAAAATTATATTCCCTCATAGAGAAGTTTTATTCCCTATTTGAGACTAGATATTCCCCCTAGCTAGGAGAAGTTATATTCACCCTGAGGGAATATACGTCCAAATATATTCCCAAAGAGGGAATATATGGCTGATTGTCGGCAGGATATTCCCCGTAGAGGGAATAAAAATCAACATAAACTAGCTTTCTTCCTCCAAAGTTCCCAAGAAAACGAAAAACCGACCAGAAATCAGCCTGGTCGGTAGCATACTATTATTTCTTTTCCATATGACGCTTGTCTAATACAGCTAATACCTCTTTAAACGGTAGCTCTTGTTCACGGAGTAGGACAAGTAAATGATAAAGTAAGTCCGCTGACTCCCATTTTAATTCTTCTTTGTCGCGATTTTTGGCGGCAATGATGACTTCTGAGGCCTCTTCGCCAACCTTCTTTAAAATTTTATCAACGCCTTTTTCGAACAGGTAAGTGGTATAAGCACCCTCCGGACGCTCGCGTTCACGGTCTGCGATCACTTGTTCCAGCGCTTGTAAAATTCGATAATCGGAGAGAGCATTAGCTTCAGAAGTCACGCTTTCTTCCTGCAAAAGACTTTCGTTAAAACAGCTAACACGACCTGTGTGGCATGCTGGCCCAGCAGGTTCAACGAGAACTACTAATGCGTCTCCGTCACAATCATACTTCATATCAACAATTCTTTGTGTGTTGCCACTTGTCTCACCTTTGTGCCAAAGCTCTTGGCGAGATCGACTATAAAACCAAGTCTCGCGCGTTTTAAGCGATTTTCCAAGTGACTCTTTGTTCATATATGCAACGGTCAAGACTTCACGGGTAACTGCATCCTGGACAACCGCCGTGATTAAACCATTATCATCAAATTTTAGTTCTTCTACGTTCATCGAACTTCCACTCCTTTTTCACGGAGGTATGTTTTTACTTCTGCCACCGAGGTTTCTTTATAATGAAAAATAGAAGCTGCTAGTGCCGCGTCTGCTTTTCCTTCAACGAATGAATCAACAAAATGGTCAGCATTCCCCGCTCCACCTGAGGCAATAACTGGGACAGAAACAGCTTCGCTAACCGCCTTTGTCAGCTTTAGGTCAAAGCCTTTCTTTTCACCGTCACTATCCATGCTCGTTAAAAGGATTTCTCCCGCACCAAGACGAACCGCCTCACGAGCCCACTCAATCACTTCATGGTCTGTCGCCGTTCTTCCACCATGAGTATAAACACGCCACGAACCTATCTCCGCATCATATTTAGCATCAATCGCCACGACGATACACTGGGTGCCAAAAAAGTCGGCTCCTTCCGTGATCAAGCTAGGATTTAACACTGCTGCGGTATTGAGGCTCACCTTATCTGCCCCGGAACGCAAAATCCGTTTCATGTCTTCTAACGAGTTAATCCCGCCGCCGACCGTAAATGGTATCGCAAGCTCCGAAGCAACAGCTTTCACGACTTCAACCATTGTTTTTCGTCCCTCATTCGAGGCCGAAATATCTAGAAACACCAGTTCATCTGCTCCCTGTTCATCGTAAAAGCGCGCCAGTTCGACAGGATCGCCCGCATCGCGAAGCTGAACAAATTGAATCCCTTTTACCACTCGGCCTTCTTTTACATCCAAACACGGAATAATACGCTTTGTTAACATGATTCAGCCACCGCTTTCAATGCTTCCTTCACACTAAACCGACCTTCATAAAGGGCTTTCCCTACAATTGCTCCACTTACTCCGACGGATTGCAACACTTTCAATGCCAATAAATCTCCAAGCTGGCTTACTCCACCAGAGGCGATGACACTTTTTCCTGTTTCTTCAGCAAGTAACTGGATTGCTTGCACATTTGGACCTGAAAGCATACCATCTGTGGCAATATCGGTGAAAATAAACGTGTCAGCACCAGCTTCTGCAAAGCGTTTTCCTAAGTCGACTGCCTTCACCTCTGATGTTGATAACCAACCATGTGTAGCTACATAGCCGTCTTTCGCATCAAGACCAATGGCAATTTTACCAGGATACTTCCTTACCATCTCTTCGGCAAACTCTGGGTTCGAAACCGCAATGCTTCCGATGATAACTCTAGAAACGCCGTTATCAAGGTAATGGGCAATGTCAGCCTCAGTCCGAATTCCGCCACCAATTTGTACCTTGGCCTTTAGCTCGTTGGCCGCCTTTATCACATATGTATCATTGACCCGTTTCCCGTCCCGGGCGCCATCGAGGTCCACCATATGGATCCATTCTGAACCTGATTCAGCAAAAGATTTTGCCATATCAAATGGGGAATCCCCATAAACTGTTTCTTTTCCGTAATCTCCTTGAAGAAGTCGAACACATTTGCCGCCCCTCATGTCTATGGCAGGATATATGATAAAACTCATACTAGCCCCCCTCTCTTTTTTATGTTCTACGTCTATTAACTTACCTTACTATTGTGCTAAACGCGTGAAATTGCTTAGCAACTCCATTCCTATTCTACTGCTTTTTTCAGGATGAAACTGCATCCCAAATACGTTTTTTCTGCCAACCACTGCAGGTACCTCAAGATCATAATCACTGACGGCAATCAGAACGTCCTTATCTTCAGTTTTTACATAGTAAGAGTGAACAAAATAGACATGCCCTGCCTGCACAGCCTCCGTTAAAGGCGAAACATTCGTAAATCGTAGCTTGTTCCAGCCCATATGAGGGACTTTATAAGATTCCCCTTCGGCTGTCTGCCCTGGGAAACGCTCAACTGTTCCTGGTAATAAACCAAGCCCCTTGGTAACACCATTTTCCTTGCTTTCTTCAAATAAAAGCTGCATACCAAGACAAATGCCCAATACAGGCTTCCCTGTCGCCGCAAACTCGCGGATCATTTCGGAAAGTCCTAGTTCATTCAGACGTTCCATTGCATCTGGAAACGCACCAACACCAGGGACCAATAAGGCGTCTGCATTCTGCAGTTCTTCCGTCTTTTCCGAAATAAAATAAGCTGCATCAAGTCGTTCGAGGGCTTTGCTGACACTGAACAAGTTCCCCATACCGTAATCGACGATTCCAATCATTTACAGCATTCCTTTCGAGGATGGAATCCCTTTTACCCGTGGATCGATGGTCGTTGCTTCATCAAGCGCACGAGCCAATGCTTTAAAAACAGCCTCAATCATATGGTGGGTGTTGTGACCGTAATGAACGATAACATGAAGATTCATTCTTGCCTCAAGAGCCAATTTCCATAAAAATTCATGGACCAATTCCGTATCAAAGGTGCCAACTTTTTGAGAAGGAAATTCACCGCGCAACTCTAAATGCGGACGGTTGCTTAAATCGACGACCACTTGCGCTAATGCCTCATCCATCGGCACAAAGGCATTTCCATAACGTTTAATTCCACGCTTATCACCTAGTGCTTCGCGTAACGCCTGTCCTAGGCAAATTCCAATGTCCTCAGTTGTATGATGGTCATCAACCTCAATATCTCCTTTAGCATGAACACTTAAGTCAAACTGCCCATGTTTGGCAAACAAATCAAGCATATGGGTTAAAAAAGGAACTCCTGTTTCAAGCTCTGAAAAACCCTCGCCGTCAATTCCTAGGCTTAGCTGAATATTGGTCTCATTCGTTCTTCGGTCGACCGTTGCCACTCTCTCCATCCTTCATTCCTCCCAATATGTATCCCACTTTTTATTTAGTAAATTTTTTCAATCTAGTCTCAACTGCACGAGCATGAGCTTCAAGGCCCTCAAGCCGAGCAAACTGTGCAATCTTCTCACCATTTTCACGTAAAGCTCTTTCGCTATAGGCAATAATGCTTGACTTTTTTTGGAAATCCTCGACATTAAGCGGACTTGAGAATCGTGCAGTTCCATTTGTTGGAAGAACATGATTCGGTCCAGCAAAATAATCACCCACAGGTTCTGAACTATAACGCCCAATAAAAATGGCTCCTGCATGACGGATTTGGCCAAGAAGTTCCATGGCGTTCTCTGTGACAATCTCTAAATGCTCTGGAGCCAATTGGTTCACGACCTCGATCGCTTCCTGTAAATCACTTGCCACATAGATGGCACCAAAGTCTTCTATCGACTTTTGGGCAATTTCTTTTCTAGGAAGGCTTGCGAGTTGAGCTGTTACTTCCCGTTGAACTTCTTCTGCCAGGACCGAAGAAGTTGTGACAAGAACAGAGCTTGCGCGCATATCATGTTCAGCTTGCGATAAAAGATCAGCTGCAATTTCATCCGCGTTTGCACTCTCATCCGCAAGGACAGTGATTTCACTAGGACCGGCAATCATATCAATATCAACATCGCCGAACACTTCACGCTTCGCTAAAGCGACGTAAATATTTCCTGGACCCGTGATTTTATCAACAGGCTGAATCTTTTCAGTTCCATAAGCTAAAGCTGCGATGGCTTGGGCTCCACCAACTTTATAGATTTCTTCTACTCCTGCAATATCGGCCGCAACGAGAACGCCAGCAGGCAGCTTGCCGTCTTCACCAGGAGGAGAGACCATCACGATGCGCTTTACGCCAGCTACCTTTGCAGGAATCACATTCATTAGAACAGAAGAAGGATAGGCAGCTGTTCCACCAGGAACATAAACTCCAACTGAATCTAAAGGAGTCACTTTTTGTCCTAGTATCGTCCCGTTTTCCTCAGTTGTAATCCATGAGTTCTTTTGTTGCTTTGCATGATAACTCTGGATATTGTTTGCCGCTTCTTGGATAATGGGCACCAAGCTATCGTTCATTTCTTCATACGCATCCTCGATTTCCGAACGTTTTACTTTAAGCGAGGAAAGCGATACTAGATCAAACTTTTCAGTATAGGCAATAACCGCTGCGTCTCCAGAGCGCCGAACATCAGCAATGATTTTTTTTACCGCTTCGCGTTGCTCCTCTGTCCCACTGTCGACGGATCTCTTTATCGAAACATCGCCACTAACTTTTACTATCTTCAACTCCATCATCCTTTCAAAATAGGACCGACTTTCTCTTTCTAAAAGAGGTTGTTCTATTTATCTGTTGATTTCCGCCTCAATCAACACTCCATGTTCACCTTAGTCCTTACACAGGGGCAAGATTAAATCACTTCACTTAACGAAGCTACGATTCCCGTGATTCGTTCATCTTTCATTCGATAGCTTACTGGGTTGACAATCAACCTTGATGTAATCGTAGTAATTGTTTCGTATTCAACGAGTCCGTTTTCTTTTAAGGTCTGTCCTGTCGAGACAATGTCAACAATCCGATCAGAAAGCCCAATGAGTGGGGCAAGTTCGATTGATCCATTTAACTTAATAATCTCTACTTGTTCCCCTTGCTCACGAAAGAATGCAGCTGCAACATTTGGGTATTTTGTTGCAATTTTAGGAGCAACATCATTCATTTTCGTGCCTGGCAAACCTGCTACAGCAAGATAACAAGCACTTATTTTTAAATCGAGAAGTTCGTAAACATCTCGCTCTTCTTCAAGTAAAACATCTTTCCCAGCAATCCCAAGGTCCGCCACACCATGCTCTACATAGGTAGCTACATCCATTGGTTTTGATAAAATAAACCGAAAATTCTCTTCCGGAACATCAATAATAAGTTTGCGTGAATCATCGAACTCAGGTGGGAGCTGGTAGCCAGCTTTACGAAGTAATTCCGCCGCTTCCTCGAAAATACGCCCCTTCGGCATGGCAATGGTTAATGGTTCTTTCACAGTCATTTCACCGGCTCCTTCCCTGCTTTTCCAACTAAAAACGTAACGTCAGAGTATTTTTTTGTACATGCATCCAGGTCTTTGACACCGCTAATGTCTTGAAGCACAACCTGGTTGCCTGCTATTCTGCGCTCTTTCGCCAGTCCACACGCCTCTTTTCGACGCTCTGGACTAAACAAAATGCATTCAACAGGAGCTGTCTCATCAATTTCTCCCAATGCTTCGATGAGTCGGTCTAGTCGGATGGCAAAGCCTGTTGCGCCTGTGGACCTTCCAAACTTTTCTAGCAAGCCATCATACCGGCCCCCGTTCCCTATCGGAAAGCCTACATTGCCGGCATAAACCTCAAACAAAATGCCTGTGTAATAACTCATATGGCTCACAAGCGTTAGATCAAACTTAATATAATTTGCAACATCATAATCACTGATGATATTCCATAATTCTTGGAGTTCAAGAATCGCTTCTTTCCCTTTTTCATTTTCAATTAAATCAAGGGACTTGCCGATTACTTCCATGCCACCACGCAGATTAAGGAAAGCTAAGAGACGCTGGCTGTCAATCGAAGATAACGGCAAGGATTTCACATGCTCTCGATACCCTACATAATTCTTTTCGTATAAAAACTTCGTTAATTCTTGGGCTCGTTCTTCATTTCCAAGAATTTGAACAAATAATTCTTTTACAAAACCTGAATGTCCGATTGATAATTGGAAATCCTTTAGGCCGGACTCTTTCAATACTGAAACAGCTAAAGCAATCATTTCCCCATCTGCACTGACGGTTCCATCACCAATACATTCTACACCAACTTGCTCAAATTCAGCTGGACGCCCACCTTCACGTTGCTGGGCACGAAAAAGGTTAGCAGAATAGGCAAGCCTAATTGGTAAGTTTTCATTTAAAAGCTTAGAAGCTGCCACTCTCGCAATTGGTGCCGTCATATCTGGCCGAAGCACTAGTGTATGCCCTTCCTGATCAAGAAGTTTAAAAAGTTGCTGGTCGAGAATCGCGGATGCGGTTCCGACTGTCTCATAATATTCAAGTGCTGGGGTAGCAATAAACTGGTATCCCCAACGTTTCATTTCTGTTTCAAGTGCAGACCTAACATGCTGCTTCGTTTCATATAAGTTTGGTAACGTATCCCTCATTCCAAGAGGCTTCTCAAACATGAATAATCGACTCATTCTATTCACCCTTTTCGCTTGGCTATCGTTCCATTTTCCGCTTTTATATTTCATATGTATATATGCTTTAGTTCGCTAATATGGTAATGAAATAAAGTTATATGTAGTTTACCGTTTTGAAATAAAAACGTCAAGATAAAAAAACGTAGTAATTCTTAGACTACAAGTATTACAGCTAAAACTATTACATTATTTAGAATTAGCTATTATTCGGGAAATTCCTCTAAAATTCGGCATTTTCCCAATAAACATCCGAATTCCTCTCGTTTAGTAACGTTTACGGTACATCCTCAAGTTTGTTTTAGTTAAGAATATTTGGGTAATATATAAATAGGAAGGGAGGATATGTTCCGGTAAAGTAAGAATTCAGGTCATAGGCTAAAAAAGGAATTATTTTTCCTACTTTCACAATGTGTTTTCTTTGCTAAAAAGAAGGGGACTTCTTAAGCAAAAGAATGAATGGGTCCTTTTAGGTTTTCGCACCTAATAAAGGCTCCATGTAAAGAGGACTGTTAAATTGTGATAATAGGAAAACGAATTCCCGCCATATCTAACCACTTATCTAATCCAAAAACCCTTACCCGAGTGGTGACCCCCTTCGTTCTTACTTTTTTTATTTTTCATTTGCGGAAAAAAAGTACTAGAAAGGGAGAGTTGATGTTTAACAAAAATAAATTAAATAGTGTTTTTTGGGTATCTGCCATTACTTTAGGAGTTTTCGTACTGGTTGGTGCATTATTTCCTACTACATTTGCTAAAGGAGCAAATGCCGCTTTAACCTTCACTACCTCGTCATTTGGTTGGCTCTATCTACTAGCAATCTTTATTTTTACTGTTTTTCTCATCTACCTTGTCTTCAGTAAATATGGAAATATTCGTCTTGGTGGGCAAGATGAAACACCTGCTTATTCATTATTCACATGGATTGGGATGCTATTTTCAGCAGGTTTTGGAATTGCGCTGGTGTTTTATGGTGTTGGCGAACCAATGACCCATTTTAACCATACGCCAATCTCTGGAGTGGAACCGCTATCAGAACAGGCTGCACGTGTGGCAATCGGCTATTCCTTTTTTCACTACGGTGTGAGTCAATGGACGGTTTTTGCAATTGTCGGTCTAATCATGGCTTATTTTCAATTTAAGAAAAAACAAAATGGATTAGTGTCTACTAGTTTAACTCCGCTGATCGGAAACAGGCCGAGATTGAAGAATGGGATTGATATCCTTGCCGTTGTAGCAACGGTAATGGGGGTAGCTACCTCATTAGGAATGGGTATCATGCAAATCAATGGTGGTTTAAATACGGTATTGGGGATTCCAACTGGAATTTGGCCCCAGATTGGGATTATAGCTGTGATGACCGTATTATTTATTACTTCATCATCAACTGGGTTAGATAAAGGAATTAAATGGTTAAGTAACTTCAATCTTGGTGGCGCGTTATTGTTAATGTTATTTGTTTTTATTACCGGACCAACCGTATTTATATTAGATACATTTATCGTTGGAATCGGTGATTACCTGACTAACTTTGTGAACTATAGCTTCCGTCTAAATCCATACACAGAAAATAATTGGTCACGAGAGTGGACTGTTTTTTACTGGGCTTGGGCCATTGCTTGGTCACCATTTGTTGGTGCTTTTGTTGCCCGAGTTTCACGAGGTAGAACGGTTCGTGAGTTTATTCTTGGGGTAATGGTTGCGCCTCCTGCTGTCGCGTTAATGTGGATTGCTGTGTTTGGAGGAACTGCCCTTCACATGGACTTATTCGGTGGAGCCAATATTGCAGCAGCCGTAGATAATGACATCACTAGTGCGTTATTTAGTCTATACGATCAATTGCCTTTTTCTTTCTTAGTCTCTATCATGACGATGCTGCTGATTCTTACCTTCTTGGTAACCTCAGCAGACTCAGCTGTTTTCATCCTAAGTAGTATGACGACAGGAGGAAGCTTAAACCCACCTGTACGCGTACGAATCATTTGGGGTGTATTGATGAGTTCAATTGCCACTGTTCTCCTTATTTCCAGCGGGTTAGCGGGACTACAAACGGCATCCATTGTCGCCGCGCTTCCGTTTACAATCATCCTTTTAGCGATGACCTTTACGCTTTACAAGGTGTTGAAAGCAGATGACACGTTCGTTCAGCAAGGGCAGACTGAAAAGAAGGATAAGAAGAAAAAGAATACAGCTTGATGGGTTTTATTTGTAAAAACGGTAGCGGAGTTTTTCCTTCGCTGCCGTTTTTTTGGTTTGTATGGGGATTCTTTCTAGAATCGGGTAATTAGGGTTTCGGTCCCTTTCTTCCTGGTTACCTCTTAGTTAGGCAGTCAAGCACACTCATTGGTTACCATACTTCTCGCTTAGCTTCTAAGTTAGGTTATCAATCTAGTCTATTGGTTCCCTTTCTCTCTGCTTTTCCCCTTAGATAGGGCACCTACCACCTCTATTGGTTCCCTTTCTCTCTGCTTTTCCCCTTAGATAGGGCACCTACCACCTCTATTGGTTCCCTTTCTCTCTGCTCTCCCCCTTAGATAGGGCACCTACCACCTCTATTGGTTCCCTTTCTCTCTGCTTTTCCCCTTAGATAGGGCACCTACCACTCCTATTGATTCCCTTTCTCTCTGCTCTCCCCCTTAGATAGGGCACCTACCACTCCTATTGGTTCCCTTTCTCTCTGCTTTTCCCCTTAGATAGGGCACCAACCACCTCCTGCTATCCCCTTTGAATAGGGTACCAAGCTCGAGGAATTACAGAGCTTCTCTATTTTGTACCAGATCATCTAATGGTCGATTTGACAGCCAAAGCTGGTCAAAAAAAATAAACCTACAGTTGCAGGTTTATTTTTCCCCATATATCGGATCATCGGCCCAGCGTTTCGCTAGTTCTTCTTTTGTATAGACGACTCTCATGGGGTTTCCGCCAACGAATGCACCTGCTGGAACGTCTTTATGAACGACAGTTCCAGCTGAGACAAAGGCGCCATCGCCGATAACGACACCCGGCAGAATGGTTGAGTTCGCACCGATCATGACTTCGTCGCCGATGATGACATCGCCAAGGCGGTATTCTTTTATAAGATATTCATGGGCTAAAATTGTTGTATTATAGCCGATTACGGTATTGCGACCAACCTGAATCTTCTCTGGAAACATCACGTCTAACATCACCATTAGAGCGAAGGATGTTTGGTCACCGACTTTCATCTTCAAAAAAGTCCGGTACAACCAGTTTTTCATTGATAAAAACGGAGTGTACCTAGCCATCTGGATAATAATAAAATTTTTAACAACCTTTAAAAAGGGAACTGTTTTATAAACATGCCAAAGGGAATTGGCTCCTTCGACCTGATGGCGAACTGTATTCCTCATTATCTCACCTCTAGGATGGACAAGAGGTCGGACATTTGCTCCAGCATAAAGTCTGGGTCGTAGGCGGCAAGATGCTCCCTTCCTTTTAGAGTCCAAGCAACACCCGCTGTCTTTGTCCCAGCATTTTTCCCGGCGAGTACATCATGATGATTGTCTCCTACCATCATGGCGTTCTCTGGCTTCGATCCTAGCTTATCCAAAGCTTTAAAAATGGGTTCTGGATCTGGCTTAGCCTTTTCTACATGATCAAGAGCGATAAGAACAGGAAAATACTTATCTAAACCAGTGAGCTTCAAGCCCATTCTTGCAGTATCTGCGAGCTTAGTCGTTACCACCGCGAGCTTATAGCCTTTTTCACTTAAGGTACGGATGGTCTCGTAGACGCCTTCAAATTCGGTAACCAAGCTGTCATGATTGGAAATGTTGTATTCACGGTAAGTTCGTATCATTTCATCGGCTCTTTGAGAATCAATTCCTTCAAAAACCTCTCTTAAGGTCGGCCCCATGAAGGGCAGCACATCCTGCCGCTTGTATTGTCCTGGAAGGTATCGATCTAATGTATGCAAATAAGATGAGACAATCAGCTCATTGGTATCAATTAAAGTACCATCTAAATCAAATAAAAGTGTGTCGATTTTAGTGTTCATATACAGCTTCCTTTCGTTTGGCAATGCCGACTCGGTTCCATATAAACGCTACAGTGATTGTTAGAAGTATCGCGGTAATGATTCGAATGAGTAGCAATGGAACCACAGGTATTCCAAGTGGAATAAAAATCAGTGTATCTTCAATCACCGCATGGCAGGCGACCAGAAAGATAAACGCAATCGTTGCATCTTTTTTCGATACACCATCTTCCTTAACTGCTTGAATCATCACCCCTGCACCCATTGCCAAACCAATTAAAAGTCCAGTTGCGAGAGTCATAGATGTGTTTTCTTTCATTCCAAGCATTCTCGTAAACGGAGAAATCCAGCCTGAAAAGACATCCAGCCACTTCAAGTCTTTCAAAATTTGAATGGCAATCATAAGCGGAATTACAATCACAGCGATTTGCAATATCCCCATACCAGCTTTTTCAATTCCCTCAAGGATGATAGCAAACCATCCAGTTGGCTGCTCTTGCTGTACAGGAATCATTCCGTACTTTGCGATTTCTGATCCCCCTTGCCAAACAAGGTTAATCACAATGGCTGATATAAAGGCCAATCCGAGGCGAACCACAAGGACTACCCAGAGCTTAACACCTACCTTTAATGCCACACCTGTTTCAATAAACAAGTTATGTGAGAAGCTTAACATCACAGCGATAATAAAAACTTCTTTGACCGTTAAGTCGAGAGTAAGGATGGCACCAATTCCTGCGTATAAGTTAAGAAAATTCCCCAATACAAGAGGAATCGCTGCATCCCCCGATAGGCCAATCAAAGCCATTAACGGAGTCACCAACTCAATAACCCAAGGCAACACGGGTGTGAACTGAAGAATCGAGATGATTAACGTCACCGGAAAAATGATTTTCCCTAACGTCCACACGGTATGTAAGCCAACCAGACTCCCCTTTTTTAATGAAGATACCATCTTAAGCACCTCCCCCTGTTCATATAAAAACTTTCTATTTCTTATTCCCTTTGACTTGTTTCTTTGACGACTTCGTATTCTCGTCATCTAAATAGCGGATAGCCGATAAGCCCTTCATTCTCCGGTAAAACCATAAGACTACAGCAAGAAGAATGAGACCAATTGAGATAACTTGGGCGATTCTTAAAAAATCTGTCAACATTAAACTATCTGTCCGCATGCCTTCGACAAAGAAACGACCAATTGAATACCAAATCACATAGCTGAGGAAAAGTTCTCCTCTACCAAGATTCACTCTTCTAAGCCCTATCAACAAGGCGAATCCGAGGAAATTCCATACTGACTCATAGAGAAAGGTTGGATGATAATAGGCTCCATTAATATACATTTGATTGATAATAAACTCTGGCAGCATTAAGTTTTCAAGGAACGCCCGCGTAACCTCTCCACCATGTGCTTCCTGATTAATGAAATTTCCCCAGCGTCCAATCGCTTGCCCAAGGATAATACTTGGTGCCGCAATATCCGCCACTTTCCAAAAGGAAACATTTCTTTTTTTCGTAAAAATATAAGCCGTTGCAACGGCACCAATGAGTGCACCGTGAATGGCAATCCCACCATTCCAAATCGCTAGAATTTCTGAAGGATGTTGTGCATAGTAATCCCATTGGAAAAGAACATAGTAAATTCTTGCACTTAAAATGGAAATGGGGATTGCCCATAACATTAGGTCAGCGAAAAGATCTTTTTCTAAGCCACGTTTTTCCCCTTCACGCATAGCTAACCATAGTGCGAGCGCGATTCCTACCCCAATTATGACTCCATACCAATGTACTTGGATAGGTCCTAATGAGAAGGCAATCGGATCAATCGGTTGAAAGTTTTCTTCCATATCCATTCTCCTTTGTTATTCTATCTATTTAGTTAAATTTTTTGGAGTGATAAGACCTACCGTTTCTAAATATCCTCATGATCCCCATCTTCAATGACATCTGCTAGTCGGCTCGTAAATTGCTCCGCTGCATTCACTCCCATCCGTTTCAGGCGGAAATTCATCGCAGCTACCTCAATGATTACAGCAAGGTTTCGCCCAGGGCGAACGGGTACCGTTAATTTGGTAATATGTGAATCAATGATTTTCAACTTATCTTCTTCTAGACCGAGTCGATCATAGGTTTTATTTTTATCCCAAAGCTCTAAATCGATATTTAACGAAATGCGTTTATGTGTACGCACGGCACCGGCACCAAATAACGTCATAACATTAATAATCCCAAGTCCGCGAATTTCGAGGAGATGTTCAATCAATTCAGGGGATGTACCGATCAGATTATCCTGGTCCTCTTGACGAATTTCCACACAGTCATCTGCAACAAGACGATGGCCGCGCTTCACAAGTTCAAGCGCCGTTTCGCTTTTACCAACCCCACTCTTACCAGTAATAAGGACGCCAATCCCATAAATATCTACAAGGACACCATGGACGGCTGTAGTCGGAGCTAGCTTACTTTCAAGATAATTGGTCAAATGACTCGATAAACGCGTTGTTTTATGGTTTGACCTCATGACTGGAACAGACTCCCGCTCAGAAGCTTCGATTAACTCTGCAGGAATTTCCATGTCCCTCGTGACGATGATTCCTGGAGTAAGGTCTGTACAAAGCTGAGCTAATCTTTTTTCTCTGTCTTTATCACTTAATTTTTCGATAAAGGTTAGCTCTGTTTTCCCAAGTAATTGCACTCGTTCTGCTGGATAATATTCGAAGAATCCGGCCATTTCAAGTGCTGGCCGCGATAAGTCACTAATTGTAATTGGGCGGTTAATCCCTTCTTCCCCACTAATGAGTTCGAGTTTAAATTTTTCGATAATATCTTTTGTTCTGACTTTAGGCAAAGAGGAATCCTCCTTCAAATTTTTAATAAAAAAATCAATACTATATATTTTAGCATTATTTCGATAAGAACAAAACGAAGGAAACTCTAAAACCTGGTAGATAATTATAAAATCAAGGTGGTTAGCTCGATTTCTCCCTAAGAGGGTATAATGATGATAAAAGCAAAAGGTGGGATTAGTAAATGAGTGCAAAAATGTTTGAATTACCAAAAAGTACAAAGGAAGAAATGGCTGCAGCGATACAAACATATTTCATGGAGGAACGGGGAGAGGAGCTCGGAGATTTGGCAGCAGTGTTAATGCTTGATTTTATTACCGAAAAATTAGGACCTACCTTTTATAATCTAGGTGTCCAAGATTCTTACCGGTTTATGTCTCAAAAACTAGAAGATTTATTTGAGATTGAGAAAAAGTAGTCAAATTTGTTTTCCCATACATTAGACCCTGTCCGTATCTACTCAACCTTCATATTATAACAATGAATAAATAATATAATGGAAGGAGTGATAGAATGAAAATCATGCTTGATGCAGGTCACGGGTATAATACACCTGGAAAACGCAGTCCAGATGGCATGATAGAGTACGAGTTTAACAGGGCAGTTGCGCTTCACGCAAGGAGTTTATTGCAAAATTATCAAAACGTCACTGTCTACTTTGCCCATTCGGACAATCGTGATGTTCCGCTACAGGAACGGACCAACAATGCAAACAGCTTGAATGTTGATATCTATGTTTCGATTCATGCGAATGCGTTTGGAAGCGGAGGATGGACAAGTGCCAGTGGCATTGAGACCTATATTTATACATCTAAGCCTCGCATTGCCTTGCAGCTTGCACAAAAAATCCAACGAAATCTTGTTGCAGAAACAGGACTTCCAAATCGAGGCGTCAAAACAGCAGACTTTCATGTACTAAGGGAGACGAAAATGGACGGTGTCCTAGTTGAATGCGGATTTATGACAAACCAAAACGACCTCAAACTCCTTCGTTCAGAGGAATATCGGCGAACAATTGCAGAAGGAATTGTTAAGGCCGTTTCCGATCAATTTAACCTCAAAAGAAAAAGCAATCCATCTCCACCTAGTACTTCTGGTTTGTACAAAGTACAAGCAGGAGCATTTAAAGCGAAGAAGAATGCTGATGATTTAGCTACAAAATTACGTAGTGCTGGTTATACTCCTTATGTGTATCAGGAGAATGGATATTATAAAGTCCAAGTTGGAGCTTTTGAAAGGAAGCAAAACGCGGATTCACTTGTCTCCAAATTACGAAATGAAGGATATGAGACCGTTATTTTTCTTGATTAAATCTTTTAGTTAACAAAACCTCTAAACAAGAACATTGAAAAAGCCGGACTCCCATAAAAGACCGGCAATTTTATTGTTCTTTTTTGTTATTCTTTATCTTTTTTTAAGATTGTATTTTGTAAAACGATGTTAACCAGCGACATTAATAGAGTCGTCAGAAGTGCCATTCCAAATCCTTCAATTTCAAATGAACTTCCCATTAAAGATTCAGTAAGTAAAAGTGTGATGGCATTTATAACAATCAGAAATAGCCCTAAGGTGACCAACGTTACTGGGAGAGTCAAGATAATCAGAATCGGTCGGACCAAAATGTTTAAAATGGAAAGTAAAAAGCTAGCTCCTAAAGCAGCACTAAAGCTCGATAAATAGAAAGACTCAAAATAGCCTGCAATCGCAATAAAGATGACAGCATTGATGACAATTCCAATCAACCATTTCATAGGGTTTTTCTAAGCGAAATGGATCCTGTCTTTGATTCGGCATAGATTCTCAACGGAGTACTACTTTCTTCCCTTGTCACGAACCGCATCGATTTTTGAACCATTTCACTTTTATCCTCAATGATTTCAACGCCTTCAAGTTCTATATTGAAGTTCCCCAAATTTGATTTAAGCTCACCTCTAACTGGAGTACCCACTGGGACAAACAGGTCGACTGCACCTGTTCCAGATGAAGCTTCAATGCTTTCACATGTTTGGTTTCTTAGTGTGCAGTTTATGCTTCCACTAAAGGATTGCAGATCCGCACGTTGGAAGGTTCCATCGGTTCTAATCGAACCATTGATTGTTTCTGCCTCCAATTCATAAATATGACTCTCGGACACTTGAATACCACCGTTTGCTGTTTCGGTTTCAAGCTTTTTACACACAAGATTTTCAAATTTAATTTTCCCATTGGCGGTCTTTGCCTTTAGGTCATTTGCTTTTATATTCGTGCCGGTAATAGCACCATTAAATAGTCGAACTCTTACCTTATCATAGTCTAAACGAGGAATGTACATGGTCACATCGACTTTCATCCATTTTTGTTGGTTCGAGAAAATCAATTTTTGACCATCAATTGAAAACAATACCTCATCGAGTAATTTTTGTCTTGCTTGTTCTTGATTTTCAACACGATAAACCTTCGCTGCGCATTCTACTCGCACATCTTCTTGATCCCAAGGGATTACTTCGACTGACCCATTTGCCAGGTCAATGTCCACCTGTGTTAAATTTGTACCGCTCTGCTGAAAAATATGAGTAATCTCTACAGACTGACCGAAGTTTAAATCTAAGTCAAAGTCCTTAATTTTTTTGAAGGCTGTATCCACAAAATCCATGATTTTATCAACGGCCGAATGAAGCTTTGGTCCTGTAGACTCTTCCTTTTTGTAATGACCATTAGTGTATGAATCATCCTGCTTTACTGTCGTTGACAGTTCCGTAATCAGCTCTGCTTTTTTGTCTTCCATGGTTTTTTCCTTTTTATCAAGCTCTTCGATAAGGAATAAAGCTTCCTCAACGGTCAGTCTCCCTTCTTCCACCATCTTCAATATCTTCTTTCGCTCTTCTTGCATCTAAACTACCTCCTCGCACTCTCAATATATTCTCATTTCCCAAACTTAAAACAGTAATGCAATAATTAATGAGGCTCTATTAGTAATACGTATGTACAATAGCAGAGGTTTCAATCCTCTTACTACATTTCTAGATTAGGGTAAAAATACATTTCTCATTCAAGCTGAGTAAAAGGAATTTTTGTTGCTCAAGACTAGTCTTTTCCCATACCTTATGATTTTCTATGACTATGGGGTTGGAGAGGGCTTGTCTTATCCCATACTTCATGACTTTATTTGCCTATGGGCTTTGAGGCGGCTGCTCTTTTACCATACTTCATACCTTTCCTTGACTATGGGCATTGAGACAGCTTCTCTTTTACCATACTTCATACCTCTTCTTGACTATGGGCATTGAGACGGCTTCTCTTTTACCATACTCCATAACCTCCCATGACTATGGGCACTGAGAGAGCCCCTCTTTTCCCATACTCCATGACTCTCCTTGACTATGGGCATTGAGGCGGCTCCTCTTTTCCCATACTCCATGACTCTCCTTGACTATGGGCTTTGAGGCGGCTCCTCTTTTCCCATACTCCCTGATCTACAATGACTATGAGCACTGAGACAAAAGAAAAACGCATCTCGCTGAAAAGTCGAGAGCGTTTTTCGGTTACTCAGGTCATGTTGAGCTGATGCTTTCTTTTTCCAGAACCTGTTGTTTCATTCGTAATCGATCACGTTCTAGGATTGGTTTTAAGTACTTGCCAGTAAAGGACTCTGGCACCTCTGCGATTTGTTCTGGTGTACCGGTGGCGACAATGGTACCACCACGATCTCCACCTTCAGGTCCGAGGTCAATTATATGGTCCGCTGCTTTAATAACGTCTAAATTATGCTCAATGACAAGCACGGTATCACCATTGTCCACTAGCCGTTGCAGAACTAATAACAGACGAGAGATATCATCAACATGCAAGCCTGTTGTCGGTTCGTCAAGAATATAAAGGGAGCGCCCTTGTGAACGTCGATGAAGTTCAGATGCAAGCTTAACACGCTGGGCCTCTCCTCCAGATAGAGTAGTGGCTGGCTGGCCGAGTGTAATATAGCCTAAGCCAACATCGGCAATCGTTTGAAGCTTTCGTTTAATTTTCGGGATATTGCTAAAGAACTCCACCGCGTCCTCGACGGTCATCTCGAGAATATCAGAAATGTTCTTTCCTTTATACTGCACTTCTAGCGTTTCACGATTATACCGTTTCCCATTACATACTTCGCATGGTACATACACATCTGGAAGAAAATGCATTTCGATTCTGATAATCCCATCTCCACGGCAGGCTTCGCAACGACCACCTTTCACATTAAAGCTAAAGCGGCCTTTTTTATAGCCTCTAACCTTTGCCTCATTTGTTGACGTAAAGACATCACGAATGTCATCAAAAACTCCGGTGTAGGTGGCTGGATTAGACCTCGGTGTTCGACCAATAGGGGCTTGGTCAATATCAATCACCTTTTCTAGGTGTTCCACACCTTTTATTTCACGAAACTCACCCGGTCTGCTTTTGGCGCGATTTAGCTTCATTGCAAGTGACTTATGCAAAATTTCATTGATTAACGTACTTTTGCCTGATCCTGATACGCCCGTCACTGCAATGAACGTCCCAAGTGGAAATTTTACATTAATGTTTTTTAAGTTATTTTCCTTTGCCCCTTTTATTTCAACGAAACGGTTATCATGTTTTCGCCGTTCGATTGGCAACGGAATAAATTTACCTCCTGACAGATATTGTCCTGTCAACGAACCTGGATCGTTCATAACCTCTTGAGGCGTTCCCGCTGACACAATCGTACCGCCATGAACCCCTGCGCCAGGTCCAACATCGATTAAGTAATCTGCCGCTAACATCGTATCTTCATCATGTTCTACGACAATAAGCGTGTTCCCGATGTCTCTCATATTTTTAAGGGTGTCAATTAAGCGGTCATTATCTCGCTGATGGAGACCGATAGAAGGTTCATCAAGAATATAAAGAACGCCTGTCAGGCTGGAGCCAATTTGCGTTGCAAGCCTTATTCGTTGCGCCTCTCCCCCTGATAATGTTCCAGCGGCTCGGCTCAAGGTTAAATAATCGAGACCAACATTTTTTAAGAAACCAAGTCGTTCTTTGATTTCCCTTAAAATTAGATTGGCAATTTGGATTTCTGTTTCAGAAAGCTGAAGATTTTCAAAGTGCTGATAGGCTTCTTCAACCGAAAGTCTTGATATGTGCCCGATGTGCTTATTTTCAATAAGCACGGCAAGGCTTTCTGGTCTTAGCCTGTTTCCTTTACAAGAAGGGCAAGGGCTTTCAGCCATATATTTTTCCATTTGGTCCCGAATAAAGTCGGAGCTTGTCTCCTTATAACGCCTGTCAACGTTACGTAGGACACCTTCAAATTGAACATAATTTTCTCTTACTTGCCCAAAATCATTTTCATAACGGAAGTAGATTCGATCACTTCCTGACCCGTTAAGGATTTTATCAAGCTGATCGTTTGGTAAATCCTTTACAGGAGTATCTAAATCGATTCCGTAATGATTGCAAACTGCTTCAAGCAACTGTGGGTAATATTGTGAACTTGTCGGCTCCCATGGGGCAATGGCATGCTTTCTTAAACTCAATTCTTTATTGGGGACCACAAGGTCAACATCCACATTCTTCTTAAAGCCAAGGCCGTCACACTCTGGACATGCTCCATAAGGTGTGTTAAACGAAAACATTCTCGGCTCCAATTCACCTATCGAGAACCCACATAATGGGCAGGAATGGTTTTCGCTGAACAGTAGCTCTTCTTCACCAATCACATCGATTAAAACTTTTCCTTCCCCTAGCCTTAAGGCCGTTTCAAGAGAATCCGCAATCCTGGCAGAGATTCCTTCTTTCACAACAATTCGGTCCACTACTACTTCAATCGAGTGTTTCTTGTTTTTATCGAGCTCAATCTCGTCACTCACATCATGCATTTCCCCGTCAATTCGCACACGAACATATCCCTGCTTTTTTATATCCTCAAGGACTTTTATATGTTGGCCTTTTTTACCGGATATAACTGGAGCCATGATTTGCATTTTGGTCCGCTCAGGGTATTCAAGAAGGCGGTCAACCATTTGTTCAATGGTCTGAGAAGAAATTTCAATATTATGTATTGGACAAACTGCTTTTCCTACTCGCGCATATAACAAACGCATATAATCATAGATTTCCGTTACCGTTGCCACGGTTGAACGAGGGTTATTGCTTGTTGTTTTTTGATCAATTGAGATTGCTGGAGAAAGTCCTTCTATCGAATCTACATCTGGCTTGTCCATCTGTCCAAGGAACTGACGGGCATAAGCCGATAAGGATTCAACATATCTTCGTTGACCTTCTGCATAGATGGTATCAAAAGCTAGCGAGGACTTTCCAGAGCCGGAAAGTCCTGTTAATACAACAAGCTTATCTCTCGGAATGGTGACATCGATATTTTTTAAATTATGGGCTCTGGCGCCTTTTACGATTAATTTTTCCATCGCCATGTTTCTGTCATCCTTCCGCTTTTAACTCAAGTATAAGATCACGCAACTCAGCAGCACGTTCGAAATTGAGTGCCTTTGCTGCTTCCTTCATTTCTTTTTCCATATTGACGATTACCTCGTCGCGTTCTTTCTTGGTAAGCTTTTTAATGTTTTCTGATGGTTTGTACTCTTCCTGCTCTTCAGCTGCAATTGTCGCACGAATTGCCTCACGAATATCCTTTTGAATGGTCTGAGGCGTAATGCCATGTTTCTCATTGTATTCTTCTTGAATTGAACGTCGACGTTTCGTTTCGCTAATGGCCATTTCCATTGAATGCGTCATTTTATCTGCATACATAATCACGTGACCATTGGCATTTCGAGCCGCACGACCAATTGTTTGAATTAAAGAACGTTCCGAACGCAAGAAACCTTCCTTATCCGCATCTAAAATGGTTACCAATGAAACCTCTGGAATATCTAGCCCCTCCCTAAGGAGGTTGATTCCAACAAGCACATCATATTTTCCTAGACGAAGCTCGCGAATGATTTCAATTCGCTCCAATGTCTTCACTTCTGAATGGAGGTAATTGACTTTAATTCCGATTTCCTTTAAGTAATCGGTTAAATCCTCGGACATTTTCTTCGTCAGAGTCGTCACAAGAACACGTTCATTCCGCTTTACTCGCTCTTGAATTTCACCGATTAAGTCATCAATTTGTCCTTCGATTGGTCGAACATCAATGGTTGGGTCTAGGAGACCGGTTGGACGAATGATTTGTTCAACCATTTCACGAGTATGCTCAATTTCGTATGGACCTGGAGTGGCAGAAACATAAATCGCGTTGGTGATATGCTTCTCAAACTCATCAAATGTAAGCGGTCGGTTATCAAGCGCAGAAGGCAAACGAAAACCATGTTCAACCAGTACATTTTTCCGAGCTTGGTCGCCATTATACATCCCCCTTACCTGTGGCAAGGTAACATGCGACTCGTCGATGACAAGTAAAAAGTCCTCCGGAAAATAATCCAGCAAAGTATAAGGCGTAGAACCCGGCGGTCGCAACGTTAAGTGCCGCGAGTAGTTTTCAATTCCAGAACAAAAGCCCATTTCGCGCATCATTTCTAAGTCATACCGAGTCCGTTGTTCAAGCCGCTGAGCTTCAAGCAGTTTATCGTTTTCACGCATCTCAGCTAAACGCTCTTCTAATTCTTTTTCAATATTTTCAATGGCTACTTTCATCTTTTCTTCACGTGTAACGAAGTGGGAAGCTGGAAAGATCGCCACATGATCTCGTTCCCCAAGAATTTCCCCGGTTAAAGCATCCACCTCTCGGATTCGGTCAATTTCGTCCCCGAAGAATTCAATCCGAATGCAATGCTCATCTCTTGAAGCAGGGAAGATTTCCACCACATCGCCCCGAACACGGAAGGTTCCACGCTTAAAGTCGATGTCATTTCGTTCATATTGGACATCAACAAGCTTATGTAAAAGCTGGTTTCGTTCAATTTCCATTCCCGTCCTAAGCGAAACAACTAATTCTCGATATTCTTCAGGAGAACCGAGACCATAAATACAGCTAACACTGGCGATGATAATGACATCTTTTCTCTCAAAAAGCGAAGAGGTTGCCGAGTGTCGTAGTTTATCAATTTCGTCATTGATACTTGCATCTTTTTCAATAAACGTATCCGTTTGTGGTACGTATGCTTCTGGCTGGTAGTAATCATAATAACTGACAAAATATTCGACCGCATTATTAGGAAAGAATTCCTTAAACTCACTATATAGCTGGCCAGCCAGTGTTTTATTATGAGCTATGACTAAGGTCGGTTTGTTAATCTCTTTAATGACATTGGAAACAGTGAATGTTTTCCCCGTCCCCGTCGCTCCAAGCAGCGTTTGATGCCGCTTATTTTCTTTGATCCCCTGAACCAGTTGTTTAATCGCTTCCGGCTGATCACCTTGTGGGGAGTATTTTGAAACTAATTCAAACTGGTCCACACCAAATCCTCCTGTAATCTTTTTATTCTATTGCACTTGTTCTCTTCAAGTTATGTACTTATCCTGATGTTTCCACATTCTATATCATCATTCTACCACAAAGGGAAGGAAAGTAACCACAAAAAAGCAAACAGGCGTTCTACCACTTTAATGGGCGGTGTCAAATTAGAACGACTTCCCTCGAATGTTGGTTCATCAAACGTTTGGTTAACATTGTAAACCCCTTCAATGACTAGTTTCTTGTTATTTTTAATCAAACGTTTGATTAGTATTGGAATCCGACAAAAACGAAGCTTATAGTTTCTCTTTTTCTACGTATCATGATTAATATTTTACCCTACTCAATAACAGTCTACACTCCTACAAAACGCTTCTTACATATGAAAAGGGGTGTACACACAAACTAAAAGATTTCCTTAAGTTGATTTAAATAAAAAATTACCAAAGAAAATTCATAGAAAATTCAAAAGTGTGATATGGACAACAGTTTTTTATGGAGATTTATTTTAAAATGGATGGATAATGGCAGAAAGGAAGTGATAGGATTGTTTTACGAAGAAATGGACCGATTTTTTTACCTTCCTGTCGGTCTGTGGCTGATTCAGATCCTAATGATTTTATTCCCTACTTTATTTTATCAGTCTTACTTCAAAAGAAAATTTCAATCTAAAACCCAGCGAAAACTTGGGCTCATTTTCATTTATGGTCTATCTATTCTGACCTGTATGGCCTTCCCAGTTTCGATTAACGAGGGCTTTATGTTGGATTTTAGATATATCCCGCTCATCCTTGGATTTCTATATGGAGGGTACCAGGTTGGCTTCCCGCTACTTGGCCTTGTGATTATGTTTCGATTCATCATTGGTGGCCCTGGGATTTACCTGACGATTCTTATATGTGTCGTGCTTCTAGTTATTTTCCAAGCTACCCTTCATAAATATGAAAAATATGATTCACAGGGAAAAAGAACCTATGCCTTGTCTTTATTGGTGATTGCAATGGTGGCATTTGGGTTTGGCGCCCAGTTTTTTGATGATCAAATCCTCTCCGAAAGAGAATTCTTTTTATGGATTGTATTTGCATTCTTAAATATGATCACCATGCTCGCCACACGCCATATTCATGAATCTCTTTTAGAATTAGATAAAATTAATTTTGAAGTCATTGAATACGAGCGAATGCATCTTCTAAGCCAGTTCTCAGTTAGTATTGCCCATAAGCTACAGAGTCCAATTCGTAAAATTCAGGATTCAGTGGAAATCCTACAAAACACCGACCTACCAGCAAACAAGCGGTTTGTAGTAAATGAAATGAATGAGGAACTCGAAACAGCCCAAAACATTATTAATGACTATCTTGTATTGGCAAAAGAACAGCAAAATAAGAAGGCCATCTTAAATGTTCACTCTGAGCTTGAGGCTATTATTCATTCGATTCAATCGTACGCGCACATGCATAACGTTGAACTAAAGTTTTTCCCTGCTATTGACAGAGTCCTTGCGTTGAAGGGGGACCCCTCGCAGTTTCGTTATGCACTCCTAAACTTAATTAAAAATGGCATTGAAGCAATAGAGGAAGATGGTGTCGTCGAAATCGCCGTTCATGAGATGCTAGACTCCATTTATATTTTAATTGAGGATAATGGAAAAGGGATGAGTAACGAGGAAACAAATCGTATTGGCGCTCCAACTAATTCAAAAAAGAAAAATGGGACGGGCCTTGGCACGATGGTTGCTTTTAACATTCTAAAATCAATGGCTGGTAAAATTGAAGTATCAAGCCAAGTTGGAAAAGGGACTACCTTTTCCATTATTCTCCCTAAAGCATAAAAGATAGCAGTAACTGTGCCGGACTCGTCTCCAGCACAGTTATTTTTTTGGCGCTTTCCGATGAACCAATTTATTAGCAAAATAAAATCCAACGGTTAATGAGAACGCATCAATAATGATTAAAGGCATGGTATCCGTATAACCTCTATAGACAGAAGCGGCAATTAAGGCCACTGATAGCAATAGTCCGAGGTAATGATTATAAACAACTCTAGTAAAAAACACGACAATCATTCCTGGTAAAAGCAACGCTAGAATATATTTCATCTCTACTATGCACCTTTCCCCGACCGCCCTATCATATGTTGACGAACAATCTTTGTTACCATTTAGCATAGCTGTTTTCTTTTTACCAGACAAGAAATTATTCTTTAAACTAAGTAATGTGGACTTCTATATCCTTTCATAACATACAGAGGCAACCGAGCCTGCTATAAAGATGGTTAAAGTTGAAAAAAGCAAACTTTCAAGTCCAAGGGTTGGATAGCCTAATAAAACAATCACTCCATCAATTAGAAAGATTACTAGTCCAATATTCAAGGGAGTCGCCTTTGAAATAAAATAAGCTAATAAATCTGTCCCACCCGTGCTTGTCTTATATCGAAGCATCAAACCCACTCCGACGCCACTTATTGCTCCTCCTAGCATTGAACTTAACCAAATCGGAAGGGAAAAATGGTACTCTAACGGAGCAAGTACATCAATAAAAAAAGCGGTCACAATCATTCCTTGAAAGCTACCATAAAACTGCCTTCTATCATTGAACCATGCGTAAATGCTTAGTGGCACACTAAGAATAGCGGTCCATAAGCCTGTCCGGAACTCAAAATAGTAATGAAGAATTAAGGCTATGCCTACAATTCCCCCATCTAGTAGATGATGAGGAACCAAAAAACCATTAATGGCTGTCCCAATTAACACACTACCTGTAATCATAGCTGCAAACTTAACAACGATTTTAACACCTCATTCCAAAAAGAAAAGCGTAAGTGGCATGTTCAGCGGGCGTATAGCCTGGAGCAAGACTAGTTTATTAGTCGAAACTTTTATCCCTTTTTCAAGAGCAAAAAAAGCTACCATTATACATATGGTAGCAGTGAAAAAAATATTCATTGTAGACTCGACTTATATGGTGGACTTGGCCTCTGCATAGAAGTTCTCCAAAGCGATAATAGCACTTCCCATCCGTTCTACTTCTGGAACGACGATTCTTTCAATTCCTTCATCTCTTAAAGCGGCGGCTGTAACCTTGCCGACCGCAAGTGCAACCACATTCGTTGCAAATGCTTCTAAGACTGCGTCGAGCTGGCCTGATTCCCGAGCGAACGAAAAAAGGAACCTTGCTTGCGGGGTACTCGTAAAGTTAACGGCATCCACTTTCCCAGATATGATTTCCTGAACCAATTGATCAAGCACTTCTTGCTGGGGCGGAATATGCTGATATGGTAAGATTTCCTTGTACGCCGCTTGCTGTTCTTGTAAAAAGGAAATTAGTTTTGGTGCAGGGTCTCCATGCAATTGCAGTGCTACCTTCTCCTGTTTAGTTAGGTGTGCAGATAAGGCTCGCACTAAACCTGCCGTACTCCCATCATCATCTCGAACAACCGGCGTAATTCCTAACTTTTTTAACATATTTACTGTTTTATAGCCGCGTGCCGCGACCTTTGCTTGGCCAATAGCATGGAGAAACTCTTTGCCTACTCCCATTTTCTCAGCAGTTTTATATAAGGTTTCGGTTCCAATCCCTGTCGTAAAAATAAACCAGTCATACTTTCCGGCCACTAGTTCGCGAAGGTCATCCTCTAGTCTGGAATCATCAAGAAAAACTGTCCCCTGCGCCGGGCGTACAAGTGGCGTACCGCCTAAATTTGTAATGATTTTACTAATTTCCTCGAGTTTGCGTGAACCTGCTAAGGCAATTGTTTTCCCTTCTAGCCTTTTCATTTTCCTCCCCCATTCTGGTCGTCTTTTTCATTACTATACCATTTTTAGCGTCATTCTTCTTTTATGGTAATAAGAAATAAGCAATGCAAATTATCAGAGCAAAATAAAAAACCGACTTCCAAAATGACGGAAATCGGTTTTTTACCTTTAGAGATTAAAGTGGAGTTTCGCCCTTTACTCCATTAATAGAATAACTTGCTGTGATATTTGCGCTTAGGGAGTGTGAAACAGAGCAATATTTATCCTTTGACAATTGGATCGCTCGAATCACTTTATCCTCCGGTAATTCACCTTCTAAACTATAGTGAATATGTATATCGGTAAAGCGTTTTGGGTGGTCATCTGCGCGGTCTCCATGCACTTCCATTTTAAATGAAGATGGTTCTAATCTCATTTTTGTGAGGATGGAGATAATATCGATTCCTGTGCAACCGGCTACTGCATTTAGTAGCAACTCCGTTGGTCTTGGACCTGTATTTTCGCCACCAATCTCTTGAGCAGCATCCATTTTGATCTGATGTCCTGAAGCTGTTTCGCTTGAAAAAGCCATTTTATCGTTCCAATTAATGGTTAAATCCATTGTAATTCCAACTCCTTTCAATTCTCTACTTACTTGCTAGACTTAATCCCCCTATTAACTAGGAAATAAGTCAGAGGAAAGGTATCTTTCACCAGTATCTGGAGCTATAGATAGGACTCTTGCTGTTGCTGGTAATTGCTTAGCAATTTCTACAGCAAAGTGAGCAGAAGCAGCACCTGACGCTCCAACGAAGATTCCCTCTTCAGCCGCTAAACGGCGAGCCATTGTCTGTGCATCTTCATCTTTGATATGTAAAATTTCATCGTATACTTCGTGGTTTAAAATTTTCGGGATAAAGCCCGGGCCAGTACCTGGAATTTTATGCGGTCCTGGTTGACCTCCAGACAAAACAGGAGAACCAGCTGGCTCAACCACGTAAATTTTAAGATTAGGGATATGCTTTTTTAATTCCTCTCCAACTCCTGTAACGGTTCCGCCAGTACCAGCGGTTAGAACGAGGGCATCTAATTTCCCTTCAAACGCTTCTAAAATCTCAACAGCTGTTGTTTCACGATGTGCATCTGCATTGGCATTATTTTCAAACTGCATCGGAATAAAGCTATTTGGTAGGTCTTCAGCTAAACGGTTTGCTTGGTCAATTGCTCCTTGCATCCGTAAATCCGCGGGCGTTAAATGCACTTCCGCTCCATAGGCCTTCAATATTTTCACTCGTTCGGCCGTTGCATTTGCTGGCATTGTGATGATGCAGCGGTAACCTTTAACGGCACAAACCATCGCAATCCCAATTCCTGTATTCCCCGAAGTGGGCTCAATTACGGTGCTTTTTCCAGGAATAAGCTTTCCTTCTGCTTCAGCTGTTTCAATCATATTGATTGAAGCACGGTCTTTCACACTTCCCCCTGGATTAAAAGACTCGAGCTTTACATATACTTCCCCACCAGTTGGTTCGGGGATCTTATTCATTTTTACGATTGGAGTTTTCCCAATTAAATCTAAAATGGAGCTATATAATTTCATCTTTTTCCAACCTTTCAATCTTTATATAGGGTAAAATCCCCCATAATAGCGCCGATTACTCAGAACGCCAATGAATCCTTTTTATTTAGTTTTTCATAATAGGTCCTATTTTTCAAAGAAAATGACCCATCACCTCAGTAGAGTGGGTCTCTTAGACAAACCACTTAATATAAACACCGACCGCAATAAATGAAAAAAGGATAACCACAACATAAATTAGGGTTAAGTTTGTCGTATTCCGCTTTGTTGCATTACGATAATCTTCGTCACCTTTTCCAGCTAAAAATAGTGTTCCTACGATGGCAATAAGGAGTATAACAAGGACAATTATGATGGATAAACTCATGCTCTCCCCTCCAAACCCATGATTGTAACAGGGGGTACCCCCTAGTAATCTGTTTCTTTTTTTGTTTGACCAATAAATTTTAAAAGTCTTAGCGGCAATGCCATATGTTCTTCATTCACATTAATTAACATTGCTTCTTCTTCAAGCTGGTCCTTTTCCTTAAAAATATTGATATCTCTGTTGATCCGCTCCATCTTAACATCCAATTCAGCAGCCGTTGTTGCTGCTTCTTTCAATTCATTCAGCAGGCTTTGTGGAACTTCTTTATTATATTTATAAAAAATTTTATGCTCGAGGCTGGCCCAGAAATCCATCGCAATGGTCCGAATTTGGATTTCAACAGGAATGAGTTGTTCTCCATCCGACATGAACACAGGGATTTCGAGGATAAGATGAAGACTCCGGTACCCGTTTGGCTTTGGGTTTTTAATGTAGTCCTTACTATCCAATAGTTTAATATCTTTTTGCGTTTGAAGCATCTCACTAATTTTATAAATGTCCGAAACAAAAGAACAGGTAACCCTAATCCCGGCAATATCCTTTATATTTTCCTGAATCGAATCCAATGAAAGATCGAGATTTTTTCGCTGAACTTTTTTTAAAATGCTTTCAGGTGACTTTACCCGTGATTTGACATGCTCAATCGGATTATAGTCATGAATATAATTAAATTCGTCCTTAAGGATATTAATTTTCGTATTCATTTCATCTAAAGCAAATTTATAGGCCATCATAAATCGAGTTAATTCAATTTTCAAAGCCTTCATGTCAGTTAGACTTACGTTTCTCTTCAAGTAATACATCTTCTTTCTCTGTTTGGATAGTTTCTTCTAGGTGATGCTTTGACCTTGTTTTTTGACGATAAACTCTTCTGATTCCAAGGAAAAGAGTAATACAAAGGAACAAAATCATCCCTATCTCATATTCATTCAAATTAATGGACAGAATTCCTGCAGGGATAAGGGCAAGGACGATAAAAAAAAGGAAGTTCCCTAACATCGTCCCGAATAAAAAATGTTTAAAACGGATTGCGGTTACCCCTGCTAAGATATTGATTAGACTCGTTGGGACAAACGGAAAAATCCGCGCATGAAACACATAGGCAAATCCACGTTTCTCAATATTCGTTAGGTTTTCTGAACGAAAGCGGTTTAGTAACCGGTCCTTAAAGAGGTATCTTACGGAAATAAAAACCAATACAGCAGCAATGATACTAGTCAGCCAACTCCACAAAAATCCATAAACAATCCCAAATAGAGTGATGTTAATGGTAATGACTAAGATAAGGGGGATAATGGTAAAACTGTTTTGAATCACCATAATGATGCCCATAATCACGTACGCCTTTAGTAGATTATCTGCGAAGTGGGACCTGATCGTATCCATGTCCCCTTCAAGAATCAAATGAAATAAGTCCCGGTTAAAAATAAATAAAAAGAAAAAGGTTACCAACAGCGTAATCGCAAATAGAAATTTTAATTTTACCTTGTTGTCCTTATTAAAGGTTAGTTTGCCCCATTTATTATTCATAATCACCCTATTCTCCATCTTAAAATGATGTCTCTCCCATAATGATGCCTTTAACATAGAGTTTCCTGAAACTTTAAGATGAGTAGAAATTATTAGAGGAAGTTAGTAGTTGCGTTTAGAAAATGGCATAGTGGCAATACTCAAAAACTCAAATAGATCATAATAATTATCTCATTAAACAAAGTTGGAGGGCAAGGAAATTCACCTGATCAGCAAGACCAAAAAGGAAGGACATTCAGTTGCCCTTCCTCTACGAATTCTGATATATAATAGTGGCTAAAAGTTATTTTTATACCACTTTTCAGCAGCATCCACTTCCCCAAAAGTTAATTGGTGCCCATGGTTCTCCCAATGCAATTGCACTGACGCATTCGCCTTTTCTAATAATGACTTTAACTCTTCAGATTCCTGTGCAGGGCAAATCGGATCGTTAGTTCCTGCCCCAATAAAGACCGGCTTCCCACATAGATCTGGCAATTGAATGCCGCGGCGAGGGACCATCGGATGGTGTAAAATAGCTCCACGTAAAGCATCCTGGTAGTGGAACATAAGACTTCCAGCTATATTCGCCCCGTTCGAGTAGCCTATTGCAACAATGTTTTGCCTGTCGAACTTGTATTCTACTGCTGCTTGGTCAAGAAACTCATTTAGTTCATTGGTACGGAAAACTAAATCTTCCTCATCGAATACCCCTTCAGCTAAGCGTCTAAAGAACCTCGGCATACCGTTCTCAAGAACATTGCCTCGCACGCTTAGTACAGCTGCGTTTTCATCAATTCTTCCTGCAAGTGGCAGTAGGTCCTGTTCATTCCCACCAGTCCCGTGTAGCAATAATAATGTGGGTCTTGACGGGTCATTTGGTTTCTGAAAAAGATGTTTCATGCTCAATTCCTCCCAACCTCCATTAGAGGTTTTTTATTTTGGTCGTGTGATTGTAAAAGTTTCACCAATCTTTGCATAGTCATTACCTGCTAATCGGCTGACCGCAGCTAGGCCAGTAGGGTCGATTTTCCCTTGTTCATAAATTGCTTCATCGATATGGAACTGAACGATTCTACCGATAATTAAGTCAGTCGTGCCAGCTACTTCTATAGCCTGCTCTAAGACGCATTCCATTCTGATCTTTGATTCCATGACTCCGGGCACGGAGATTTCTGTACTTGGTACAGGTGACAGCTTGGCCAAGTCAATCTCACTTTGCTCAGGCGGGAGACTTGCTGCTGTTTCATTGATTTTATCCACATTATCTTCATCTACAATATGAATGACGAATTCTTTCGTTTCAAGGATATTTCGTGCCGTATCTTTTTGCTTGCCACCTGAACGCTGAATCGACATTGAAACCATCGGAGGATTCGCAGAAACGATATTAAAATAACTGAAGGGTGCACCATTTAACACCCCTGCCTGCGACAAGGTCGTTACAAAGGCAATCGGTCTCGGAATAATACTTCCAATCAACAGTTTATAATTTTCTCTCTCGGTATTACTTGAAGGGTCAATCGTCAGCAAGGGAATACCCTCCTTCTAGTTTTTCCTTATATTCTCTCATTTCAGTTGGAAATAGTATATCAATTAGCCTTATTAAAATGCCTCTAAATGAACAGACTATTTTCACCTACGCGAAAAAGCCAAGGGTTAATGATAACAGCCTTGACTTAGAAATTAGTATTCACTTTTTTTCATCAATCTGTATGTATCTTTTTACTAACTAAGTAATTCATCGCTTGTTTTACAGTGTTAAAGGTTATTGCATTAACATGAATCCCTTGATTTACCATCATTTTAACTAAACTTACGGAGAAACCAGTATAAATCACTTCAGCACCCAATAACCTCAGTGCACTTGCAAGAGAATTGATTTCATTTAATACAAATCCCTCATCTACCTCTGTCATCCCAGTAAAATCAATCAGTACATACTCTGCACTCTTTTCTGATGCCATTTGCAAGGTCTTATCCCTCATTTTCCCTATGCGATGCTCTGTTAAAACCCCAGTTATTGGGATTAAGAGAACATGGTCCAAATGCATTTCGATGATTGGGGTATACATACCCTCCATGATTGCCTGAGTCTCTTCATATTCTGTAACGTCCTTCCAGGTCAAAACATATCCAATTCTTTTCCCATAACGCTCCATCGGACTGATCACAATATTGGCGCGGAACGTATTAAAAAGATTTATTTTCGTGCTATAAGGAAACGGGCCATCTTGCATAATCCCAATTTGCTTCTTCGCCTCATTGTGATGAAATTCACTAATGTTACGACCATATAGGTCTTCTTTCCTACCGACCTCAATATAAGGCCCTATTTTCTTTATTAGTTCATCAGCATAGTTATTCGCCCATACAATGTCAAAATTTGTATCTACTACAAATATATTTTCTCCTATTGCATTCAAGCTCTGAATAGTTTCATTGGAATCAAAGAAGTTCATCTCTATTGCCTCTCCCTTTTAAAAACGATATTCTATTTTCCATTCTCTATTAGCCAAGATGCCATTTATCCTAATTATACAGTTTATAGTCATTTATTTTAAGAAACTTTTTACCTATTTGCAATTATATAAATATTTACGCCCTTACAAGAATAAAAAAACACCCACGATGTTGTGGATGCCTCTCATCATTCTATTATCGAATTGTTTTTAGTGCGGTGCTCCAAGTAACAACCTCTTCAAGCATGCTAGTAACGTTATCAAGGTGTAATTCCTGTGGTTTGAACTCTGACATATTCTCAAAGTCTGTAAACAATGACAAGGTTGGATGTGTGCGAACATCGGCAACTTTAATTTCTGCGAGAATTCCACGTAAGTGTTCCGCAGCGCGTGCTCCACCAGTTGATCCGTAACTAACA
The DNA here is from genome assembly GCF_019749255.1 of Mesobacillus maritimus. Classification (GTDB taxonomy): domain Bacteria; phylum Bacillota; class Bacilli; order Bacillales; family Cytobacillaceae; genus Mesobacillus_B; species Mesobacillus_B maritimus_A. The sequence goes on from NZ_JACWFH010000009.1 coordinate 215,398, forward strand.
ATTCCAGCTGCTTTGTTGTACCATGCTTCACGAGCAAAATCGATTGCATTTTTCAAGGCCCCTGTAATACTGTGGTTGTATTCTTGAACAACAAAAACAAAACCATCTAGACTTGCAAGTTTTTCATTCCAAGCCGCGATACCAGGTTCAGTACCATCCGTAGTTCCTAAAAATGGAAGTTGATAGTCAGCGATGTCTACGATTTCAAACTCTGCATCTGTACGCTGATCTGCAATTCCTTTTACCCATTCCCCAACTTGTGGGCTAACACGCCCTTGACGAGTACTCCCTAAAATAATTCCTATTTTTAACATACCATATTCCCCCTATATCTTTGATTAAAAATATTTTAAATCGAGATATTTAGCTAAATGTTTGACTTTATTCAACATACGTACTAACCGGTACATATGTATCTTCAAAGAATAAAAAATCTCGAATTCAAAGTAATTGTAACCGACAAACATCCTCCCTGTCAAAGAAGAAGATTGTGAGCTTAACAAAAGGTGGATGTATCTATTAAATGGAATAAAAAACGCAGAATTTTCATTATTGTAATTCATCAGAAAGGTTCTAAAATCAGCGTGCCCCTGCTCTTCAAAAAGCAACGAAGCTTGATAAAAGGGCTTAAAAAAAAGAAAGGTTCCTGTTTTATCAGTGAACCTTTCTTTACTTAAAATTTCTTTCAAACACTAAACCGCGGCACTATCCCATTTCTTTTCATCCTGAACAAAAAGGATGCCTAGTTGGTGATGGTCACCTTCATATAACGCACGCTGTACGAAGCGGATTTGACCCTTTGTATCAAGAACCTCAAGCTTACAGTGGGCTGCATTGCGTTGAATCGCTTCATAAAAGCTTTTTTCGTCCTTCACTTGAATGCCGTTCACTTTTGTTACGAGCTCCCCAACCTGCAGATCCATTTTTGCTGCAGGCGACCCCGGAATAACCCCAAGAATCATTACCCCTTGATTCTGTTTAGAGAAATAAAAAGGTCGGTTTTCATCCCGAACTCTCTGAACCAGATAAATCAATTCTCTACCAACCATGGCAAGTGCAACTGCCGCAATGGAGGCAACTGGGAACCAATATCCTACAACAGCAACAGCCAAAACGAGAACTCCTAGTCCTAGTACCCGTCCTCCATGCATACGAATGGCTTCCTTTGGTAACTTTCCTTGAATCTGTTGCTGGATTCCCACCGCAAAAGGCACAAGCATCAGAGAATACAACTGATTCCCCATTTCAAAAACTGGCCACCAAGAAAACGGCGGTTCTAACACTTCACCTGGAATCAATAGAAAAACGGGAAGCATCCATAGTCGTTTAACCTCATGAACACCAACGGTTTGTCCACGACGACTCTTGGTAAGTTTTGGCGATGATCCTTTTACACCATTCGTTCGAATTAAGATTCCCTCACCAATCACAAGGAGAGCTAAGAGAATCGCAACAGATGGGTAAATTTGATCCTCGATAGACTCAAAGTACTTTCCGATTACTGGTATTCCCCAATCTTGTCCCGCGGTAAAAATAAGAACAAAAAACGCGCTCCCCACCGCGTAAACTGGAGATAACAGTCTCGCTCTGACAGGTATGCTTAGTAATAGCGTCATAACGCCGATGACGATAACTAACGCAAATGGAATAACCAGTCCCGATACAATCGTGATGACAGAAAGAACTAACCCAATGATTAGTCCAGTGGGCAGTAACTGCCGCAATTCAAAAAAGGCATCCTCTGCTCGAGTATGAAAGTTCTGCCGCTCACGTTTTACTCGAGACACTCCTAAATACGCTGCAATAAAAAAGAAATAATAGAACAAAGGGTGAAGCAATAACTTCCCTGTTCCTTTTAGCAACTCCATTAACCAAACGAACGTCACCCAATGTCACCAGCCTTTATTGTAAAAATATTATGTTCATTGTTATAGTCAGTTAACTCTATTTTATCAAAACTTCCGGTTAAAACATATTACTAGTTTTGGAAAATCCTATAGTTGTGACCTTTGGAGTAGATTAAGATTGTTGAAACTTTACATATATTCTACCTTGTTGCGAAAGTCGGGGGTTTTATAGCATAAATTTGATGAAAACGTAGCGTTGCGTAAAAGAAACTAGGTAATTCGTAAACTTTTCACCATCCGACTGGGCCTCCTAGGTAGATTTTCAGGACTCCAATTACACAAAAAAACAAACCAGTCCATCTTTGGACTGGTCACAATCATTTAAAAGCGGTGCTTTTTCCTACGAGCATAATGCTATTGCACTAAAAGCTTTATTGCTGTTCGCAGCTGGGCGTCGTTCTCTTCTTTTTTCATTTCTTCACGAGCTGCTTCTTCGAGTGCCGTGGCGGTTTTAGCATCGATCACGCCAGTTACGTCCATATCCTTTTTACGCTGGAAGGCTTTTACGGCCATTTTCGTTTTCTCATTAAAATAGCCATCTGTTCGTCCCGGGACATAGCCGATCCCTTCCAAAATTTCCTGCGCATTTCTCACTTGCTCGTTATTCATATCGAGTTTTAATGGCTGCTCAATTTGGATTGGATGCGTGTGATAGATCATTGGTTGCTCAACCGGCACAGTTGGCTCAATCCCATTTTGATGAATCCAATTTCCATCTGGGGTTAACCATTTAAATAAAGTCAGCTTAATATTACTGCCATCCCCCATTGGCACTGCCTGCTGAACTGTGCCTTTGCCAAAGGTTTTCTCCCCAACCACAGGATAGTCGCCAGCCTCTTTTAATGCGCCAGCCAATATCTCGGATGCAGATGCACTGCCCTTATCGGTTAGGACGACAATTGGATAACTCTTCTTTTTCTTTAGTGATGAGAAGTATCGAGTTTTCTCTCCATCTCGTTCCTCAATTTGATAAAGTGGCTTTTCATCAGGAACCAATTCTTTCAATATTTCTTGTACACTTGATAGAAAACCACCTGGGTTTCCACGCACATCAATAATAAGCCCTTCCATTTTTTGTTTCTCAAGCTTTTCTAGCTCGTCGTGAAACTCTTTTGCTGTATCTTCAGAAAAAGAAGTGATTTCCAAATACCCGATATTTTCACCCGTTTGCTGTTTCATGTCAGCATGGACGGTTATTTGTGGAATTTCATCTCTTTTCACTTTAATGCTTAAAGGTTCTTTCAATCCTTGACGTTGAATTTCAAGTTGGACGGTAGTCCCTTTTTCCCCTCTAATCTTCATTGTTGCTTCATATAGATCCAGTCCTTCAACGCTCTCTCCGTCCACTTTGAGGATTTGGTCATTTGGTTTTAATCCAGCTTTTTCTGCTGGAGAATCCTTAAATGGAGAGACAATCACAATTTTATTCTCAACCATGCTCACCTCAGCACCGATTCCCTCAAATGAGGATTCTAACGTTTCATTGAACTGTCTAGCTGTTTCAGCATTCATATAAACCGAATAAGGATCCTCGAGGGTGGTGAGCATTCCCTGGATTGCCCCTTCTATCAACTTTTCCTGCTCTACTTTTTCAACATAGCTACTTAAAATTAGACTGTAAGCCTGCTCCACTTTTTCAAGACCTTCGGTACTAATCGCTTGTGGCTGTTCTCCATCCGAGCTTTCTAATCCTATTCCAATATTATGTTCAGTCGCCCCTACCCATTGAATTCCGGCATACGTTCCTCCTGCACCTATCAGCAAGGACCCTGTCATTAATAGCGCGATCCACTTTCGTTTCATTTTCGTCCCCCTCGCCTCTTTGCCCTAACTTTTTCTATTGGACTTGCTTCCCATTATATGATGACATAGGACGAGTTATGAAGCATTAATTATGGACAAGTTGACTGGGTATTCTATTCCCCTGCTTTAAAGCCCTTCTAGCTAATAGGTGGAATCGGTGTATTTCGCAAGTATTATCCCTTAAATGTGCATACTAAGGAAAACTACAGGAGGAATGGATATGGCGAGAAGAAATCGACGACCACTTATTCCAGAGGCTCGAGAGGCATTAAACAAATTAAAAGTAGATGTAATGAAAAAGAAAGGTTATCAGGTAAATCAGGATCAACCAGATGATGTGAAATACGAGGTAGCAAATGAAGTCAACGTCCCCCTCCAGCACGGTTACAATGGCAAACTCACCTCTGAAGAAGCTGGGAAGGTCGGTGGCCAAATCGGCGGGAACATGGTAAAGGAATTAGTCCGAATGGCACAAGAGCAAATGAAAAAAAAGCCTTAAGAAAAGGGTGCATGCAAATGTGCCCTTTTCTTAAGATTTTTTTCCAAACTTTGGTGCTTTTGAAGATACTTAACTCTACATTTTTTGTTTATGGCTTTTAATCATGAAAAATGAATTTGTAATAGATTTAACCCCCTATACTTATCTGTTCATACGCTAATGAATTCGCTACTTGATATCGGCAACACTCTTCACGAACAGCACTTTTCATCAACAGAATATTTACTAAATTCCCCTCCCACTAAGCATCCTTGTCCAAGCAAATACATATAAAAATTCATATACATATATAGTAACTTCTATCCGTTTTTTAGGGATGGTGAAGTTTACAATACCTGTAGAAGTTAATTAAAGTCGGTTAAGCACGAATGGTGTTTTTATTAGAGGGCATGGTATCTCCTTAAAATATCAGTCATTTAAATTCCGATGGGAGGTGAGAATGATGGAATTGTTACTAGAATTCCTCAATCAAAATTATTATATGATGGTGCCAGCTCTATGGGTAATCGGTTACGGTTTAAAACATACACCAAAGATTCCAGATTGGACAATCCTCTGGATTTTATTAGTAATCTCTATTAGCTTTGGAAGCATTGCTTTTGGTTTTTCTACAGAAGGAATAATAAACGGAGTCATAGCAGCGGGTGTTGCCGTACTGGGACATCAAATGCTTAAACAAACCGTTCGATCTAGAAGAAAAAACAAATTAAAAGTTGAGAAGAAAATAGAGAAAGATGGGAAGAATCCAAAAGTATATAAAGAAAAATTAACCATTGAAAAAGAGGAAGACGACCACCCTTGTTAAGTACAACCCTGGTGAAACGTTGCGGTCTTGAGATAGCATAAACAAGTTTATCCACAGTACTTTAGGGAAAGAGAAAAAGGAGAGACATACGTCTCTCCTTACATGTTATTAAGGTAAATAAGATAAAGGGTTAACAGCGTTTGACTTCGACCCATTCCATTTACCTTTATGAAGTTCAAAATGCAAGTGTTGGCCAAAGGATTGTCCAGTATTACCCATTGTACCGATTCGTTGGCCTTTTTTTACGACAGCCCCACTACCAACTGATCGGCTGCTCATATGAGCGTATACGGTCGTATAGACTTGTCCATTAATACTATGTGAGACAAAGATGGCATTCCCATAGCTTGAAGAGTAATAAGAACGAATAACGACACCATCTGCAGCGGCAACAATCGGAACATTTGGACCTCCTTTCGCTATATCAACTCCATGATGATTTGATCTTGATCCACGGAAACCAGATGAAACCACCCCAGAAGCTGGCCATGTAAAGGAGCCACTAGAAACAGCTGGCAGGGATGCTGCTTGAACTGTGTTAGAGCCTCCGCCATTGCTTTTTTGCGTAGAGGCACTACTAGTACTAGCAGAAGCTGCTGCGGCAGCTGCAGCCTCTGCTGCTCTTTGTTTTTCAAGTTCAGCCTGGCGTGATTGTTCGAGATTAATCGCTCTTTGAATCGCGGCAGCTTGAGACGCCAAGACAGCATTTTCCTCTTCGGCAGCAATCATCTCTGCATGCATTTGTTCTTCTTCATGCTGAAGAGATTGCATTAACTTTGCTTTTTCTTCGCGCTGACTGTCAAGGGTTGCTTTTAACGTTTCAAGTTCTGCCTTCATTTTCTTTAAGTCCGCAAGCTTTTGTTCAACTTCTTTTTGCTTTGTTTCATAATCTGTTTTATCCTTTTGGTGCTGATCGAGGATATCCTTATCCGCTTGTACCAGTGTTGCAACCGCACCTACGCGGTCAATAAAATCACTAAAGCTTTGAGCTCCGAAAAGAACATCTAAATAACTGATGTTCCCGCCACTTTCCTGATAGGAAGCTGCGCGTTCTTTTAACAACTCATTTCTTTTTTCAATCCGCTCGATTATGATGGCAATTTCTGCTTTTAAATCCTTTATTTCTTTCTGAGTTTGTTCAATTTGAGCATTCTTCTCTTCCAGCTTCGTTGTTGCATCTTCAACTGCAAGATCTAGTCTTTTAATCTCAGCATCAACAGAAGCCTTTTCGCTTTTAATTTCATTTATCTTTGATTCTTTTTCTTTTATCTCTGAGTTTAAGCTTGAACGCTCTTTATTAATTTCTTCTTGGTTTTGTTTTAGTTTAGATATGTCTTCTGCACTTGCTCGATTCACCATCACCGGGCTGAGCAGAGAGCTCAAACTTAATGTACTAACGATTGCTAGTGAGAGTAATTGCTTTTTCACTTTTGTTGTACCCCTCTCATCTCTCTATATTTTACCTTCTCTTCTCTCTATGATTCTAGTGTTATGTAAAAGTAGAAAGGGCACACCCCTTCTACTAATATTTACACCTTTAAAAATTTCCGAACAGACATCAAACTTCCCCATATTCCAATCGCTGCTCCCATCAAAATTAAGATGGCCGATAATTGATAAACAAATGGGTTAAATTCAAGTAGTTTAATAAAATTATTATCTGCCAGTTTCGACTGTACTAAGTCAAACAAATAATAATAAGCTGCCGATACTGCTGCGATAGGAATAATTGCACCGAGTATCCCTAGCCATAGACCTTCTAAAAAGAACGGCCAGCGAATAAAGGAATTCGTTGCTCCTACAAGTCTCATAATTTCAATTTCCCGTCTTCGAGCCATAATTGTAATCTTAATGGTGTTGGAGATGAGGAACATGGCCGTAAATAACAAACCAATGATTAAGATCAATCCAACATTACGACTTATATCAATGAATTTAAATAGTGACTCAACTGTTCCTTGTCCATATTTAACACTGGAAACATAATTTAACTGTTCAATCTCTTTTGCCGCCTTCATAGTATCGGCTGGATTCTTCGTCTTTACGATGAACACATCTTTTAAAGGGTTTTCCTGTTCAACAAGCTTAAATGCTTCTCCTTCATCTCCAAAGCTGTCAATTAAACTATTAAGCTCTTCTTCCTTTGGAGAGTATTGGATACTACCGATTGCTGACATTCCTTTAATTTCTTGTTCTAATGAATCTTTATCCTGCTGGTTGGCTGCAACATCAATATGGACACGAATTTCAACATCCTCTTCAATTGACGTAGCCACGCTATTCAAATTCATCATAATGACGAAAAAGACACCGACTAATAATAAGGTCACCGTCACAGAGCTGATAGACGCCAGCGTCATCCAGCTGTTTCGGACTAGACTCTTAAAGCTTTCTTTAACATGGCGGCGGAATGTTCTAGCCTTCATATCCGTACTCACCCTTCTGTTGGTCACGTGTAATCTTGCCGCTTTCTACTGCAATAACACGATGCTTAATCCCATTAACAATGTCTTTATTATGGGTTGCCATGACAATGGTTGTCCCTCGTAAATTAATTTCTTCAAAGATTTTCATGATGCCCCAAGATGTTTCCGGATCGAGGTTCCCGGTTGGCTCATCGGCGATGACCACTTTAGGAGAATTGACAATCGACCTTGCAATGGAGACACGTTGCTGTTCTCCACCAGATAATTCAGTTGGTAACATCCTTGCTTTGTGCTTTAACCCTACAAGGTCAAGCGTTTCTAAAACTCGTTTCCTAATTGCACTAGGTTGTTCTTCAATCACTTCCATAGCAAAAGCGACATTATCATAAACTGACACAGAGTTTAGTAGCTTGAAATCTTGGAAAACAACGCCAATATTGCGTCGGAATATTGGTACTTGTCTATTTTTCAAAGTAGAAAGATTGATTCCATTTACAGTAATCGTTCCGGTTGTGGCGCGTTCTTCACGATACATCATTTTAATAAATGTAGATTTACCTGCACCACTTGGTCCAACTACATAAACAAACTCACCTGCACCAATATGCACGTTAATCCCGTTTGCAGCTGTAACTCCATTTGGGTACTTTTTATATACATCCTTCATTTCTATCATTATTCAAATCACCTTTGATAGTATTTTCCCTACTGGCTAGCATTCGACATATTTTGTAACAGACCTATTATATCATTTAGACCTCTTAATGAAACCCATAAAAATATTACAGTTTCTTTTCAAACACTTTCTTTATTGCCAAATACGGCAAAATGTGGTTTAAAATACTAGAATATGTAAGGTGTACAGAGGTTGAAAGTGAGGAAACTGTAAGAGGCATGGTTTTAATCACGTTAAACTGATAATTCAATATATTTCAATCTGATTACAAACTTTTTCTTCGTAAAGTATAGATAGTAATCACTATCTTTCAAGAAACCACAAAAACTTTGTCGGACCATATTTTCCATTTGTAGACATATTCTTTGAGAATTCTACTGTTTCCTTCATTAAATAACTCTAATTCGCTTCAATCTTGACGTAAATAAAAAACCTGTGAGAGTTTCTCACAGGTCTTTCAGATTACTTTTTAGCAGCTAGCCATTCAGCAACCGCTGATGCTTCTTCACCTTCAAGTAATTTCGGCGGCATTGATCCCTGCCCGTTTGCAATAATGTTTTCAATTTCTTCTTGAGAATATTTTGAACCAATTGCAGCTAACTCTGGACCAGCACCACCTTGAAGGTTCCCGCCATGACAGCCTGAACAAGTTTGGGCGTATAAAGTTTCTCCACTTGCGCTAGCTGTATCACCGTCGCCGCCGCCTTCATCCTCGCCGCCACCACAAGCAGCAAGCGCGAGAGATGCTCCCATTAGTAATGAAAATAATAACTTCTTTTTCACAAAAAGTACCCCCCTTAAGAAAATTTTCCCTACACTTCTATCATATACCAGCCTTACTCTTTTTTAAAACCTTCACCTAAAACCTCAGACGCGTCTGTAACAATGACAAACGCACTAGGGTCAATGGATTTCACAATTTGTTTCAATTTTGTGAACTCCGACTGGTCCACGACACACATCAAGACCGGGCGTTCTTGATCTGTATACCCCCCATATGCTGTTAGTTTTGTCATACCACGGTCAATTTTATTCAAAATGGCTTCACGTACTTCTTCTTGTTTAGAAGTGATCACCATTGTCATTTTCGACCTACCGATTCCCACCTGAACAAGGTCAATTGTTTTACTTGTCACATAAAGACCAATCAATGCGTAAAGACCTCGTTCAATATCAAAAATCATCGCCGCTGCAAGCACAATTACCCCATCTATGATGGCAATTGAGGTGCCCAACGAGATACCGGTGTATTTATTAAGGATTTGTGCGGCTAAATCTGTTCCACCGGTCGACCCTTTTCCACGAAAGACAATTCCTAAACCTAATCCGGCTCCAATCCCACCAAATAATGCAGCCAAGAGCGGATCATTTGTCCATGGCTCTATATCCTTTGTAAGGTATACTACAAATGGAAGAAAGGCGGTTCCGACAAGTGTTTTTAAGCCATATTGGCGTCCACCAAGAAGAAGAACGCCCGCAATGAATAAAGGAATATTAAAAGACCATTGCACAAATGCAGGTTCCCACCCAAGGACATTGGCCAAGATAATACTGATTCCGCTCACACCACCAGAGGCAACTTGGTTTGGGAGCAAAAATAGGTTAAATCCTAATGCAATAAAGGAAGCACCAATTAACGTATATATGTACTCCATCGCTTTTTCGAACTTTGGCTGTCGCCTTCTTTTTTTCATCAATAAGACCCCTTAGTTGAAATTTCCAGCAGTGAGTATAACATGAGGGGTATGAACTGTAAATGACAGCAGACTACCGTGTTAAAGGGGTAAAATAGGGCTTGGTCGTTTATGTATATAGGTAATAATACGATTCAATAACTGCTTCTGCTATAATTACCTTTTGAGCTGAAAATTTACCCTCTTCAAGATAAATGCTTTTTATAGATTTAACTTCTATTAAAAAGGGATACAATCTTCCTTTAGTTGTCACTCCAAATAGTAAGTGGTAAAATTAGTAGGAATTAGTACGGATTTTGCAAGGATTCGTGGCTTTTAAACGAATCCTTTTACATTTGGAATTGTTCTCTTTAGAGATGAATTGATAAAAGGAGCGTCAGTATGGGGATTTTAAATAAAATTTTCGACCAGAATAAGCGCGATTTAAAACGTCTAACAAGGCTTGCGGACCAAATTGATGCCTTGAGCGGCGATATGGAGAAATTAACTGATGATGAGTTAAGAGGGAAAACGAAAGAGTTTCAGGATCGCTACCAAAATGGCGAATCAACTGATGACCTCTTAGTTGAGGCATTTGCGGTCGTTCGTGAAGGAGCGCGCCGTGTACTTGGTCTTTATCCTTATAAGGTTCAGTTGATGGGTGGTATTTCTCTTCATGAAGGAAATATCTCTGAGATGAAAACAGGGGAAGGTAAAACACTTACCGCCACTATGCCTGTTTACCTTAACGCGATTACCGGGAAAGGGGTCCATGTTGTAACCGTCAACGAATATTTAGCTAGTCGTGACGCGAATGAAATGGGACAGCTATATGAGTTCCTTGGCTTATCTGTTGGCCTAAATTTAAATGGAATGAATAACGAAGAAAAGCAAGCTGCCTATGCTGCCGATATTACCTATGGTACAAATAATGAATTCGGTTTCGACTATCTTCGTGACAATATGGTGCTTTACAGTCACCAAAAGGTACAACGTCCGCTACATTATGCGGTCATCGATGAAGTTGACTCCATTTTAATTGATGAAGCTCGGACTCCGTTAATTATTTCAGGATCAGCTCAAAAGAGTGCAGCTCTCTATATTCAAGCGAATGCTTTTGTAAGAATGCTGAAAAAAGAAGAAGATTATACCTATGATGAAAAAACAAAAGGGGTTCAGTTAACCGAAGAAGGAATTACGAAGGCTGAAAAAGCTTTTGGAATTGACAACCTATTTGATATCTCACATGTTACTTTAAATCATCATCTTAATCAGGCGTTGAAGGCAAATGCTAGTATGCATCTTGACGTTGATTATGTTGTCCAAGATGGCGAAATTGTCATCGTTGACCAGTTTACCGGTCGTCTAATGAAAGGGCGTCGTTACAGCGATGGCTTGCATCAAGCGATTGAAGCGAAGGAAGGCCTAGAGGTTCAAAATGAGAGCATGACGCTTGCAACCATTACCTTCCAGAATCTTTTCCGGATGTACGAAAAACTTGCCGGGATGACTGGTACAGCAAAAACAGAGGAAGAAGAATTCCGCAATATCTATAATATGAATGTCGTGGTCATTCCAACCAACCGACCGATTCTTCGTGATGACCGTGCTGACCTTATTTTTGCGTCAATGGATGGAAAGTTCCGTGCGGTGGTCGAGGATATTGCTCAACGCAATGCATTAGGACAACCTGTGCTTGTCGGTACGGTAGCAATTGAGACTTCTGAGATTATTTCAAGATACTTGACTAAAAAGGGCGTTAAACATAACGTCTTAAATGCTAAGAACCATGAGCGTGAAGCTGAGATTATCTTAGAAGCTGGACAACGCGGTGCGGTCACCATTGCAACCAATATGGCTGGTCGTGGTACGGATATCAAGTTAGGGGAAGGCGTTAAAGAACTTGGCGGTCTTGCCGTAATCGGAACGGAACGTCACGAAAGCCGACGGATTGATAACCAGCTTCGTGGACGTTCAGGTCGTCAAGGTGATCCAGGACTCACACAGTTCTACTTGTCGATGGAAGATGAACTGATGCGTCGTTTCGGTTCAGACAATATGAAAAACATGATGAGTCGCCTTGGAATGGATGATACCCAGCCAATCCAAAGTAAAATGGTCACACGCGCTGTCGAATCGGCCCAGAAACGTGTAGAAGGCAATAACTTTGATGCTCGTAAGCAATTGCTTCAATACGATGATGTCCTTCGCCAGCAACGTGAAATCATCTACAAGCAACGTGATGAGGTCCTTGAGTCTGAAAACCTCCGTGAGATTGTTGAAACGATGATTCGTTCTTCAATCGAGCGAAATGTCTTTGCTCATACCGTAGAGGATTCTGATGCTTGGAAACTCGACGCGATTATTGACTATGTGAACGGGAACCTTCTCCGTGAGGGCGACTTAACAATTGCCGACCTAGAAGGGAAAACTCGCGAACTGATTGTTGATATTATTTTTGATAAAGTCAAGCAACGTTATAATGAAAAAGAAGAGCAGATGGAACCAGACCAAATGCGTGAGTTCGAAAAAGTCATCGTTCTCCGTAGTGTCGATTCGAAGTGGATGGACCATATTGACCAAATGGAACATCTCCGTCAAGGTATCCATTTACGTGCATATGGACAGATTGATCCACTTCGTGAATATCAAACAGAAGGTTTTGCTATGTTTGAAAGCATGGTAGAGGCCATCGAGGCAGATGTTGCTAGATATATCATGAAGGCTGAAATTCGCAATAACCTTCAACGCCAAGAAGTGGTAAAAGGGCATGCGGTGAATCCGAAAGAAGAAGGCGGAGAAAAGCCAAAGAAAAAGCCAGTTGTGAAGCAAATGGACATCGGACGCAATGACCCTTGTTATTGCGGTAGTGGCAAGAAATACAAAAACTGCCATGGAAAACAAGAGTAAGAGGCAGATAGTGGGAAGAAATAAAAAATTTTTGAGGGGTAGCGAAATATTTCGCTGCCTCTTTTTCCTATTGAACAAAAAATCGGCTATAATAGTTATTATCTATTTTTATGAGGTGAAAGAGATGGAATTAGCAGATATTCGAAATGAACTCGAAAAAACAGCTAAGAAATTAGCGGACTTTAGGGGGTCTCTTTGACCTTGAAACAAAGGAAGCAAGAATTGCAGAGCTAGATGAAATCATGCTTGCTCCTGATTTTTGGGATGATCAACAAAAGGCTCAAACCTTTATCAATGAATCGAACGCTTTAAAAGATCAGGTTCATGTTTTCCACGATATGTTTGAAACATTTGAAAACCTAGAGGTTTCTTATGAACTTGTAAAGGAAGAAAGCGACGCCGAGTTGCAAGCTGAGCTTGAAACTGAATTAACTGAGTTAACACAGCGCTTAAATGATTTTGAACTTGAGTTACTATTAAGTGAAGAATACGATAAAAGCAATGCCATTCTTGAGCTTCATCCAGGAGCAGGTGGTACAGAGTCACAGGACTGGGGCTCGATGCTTCTGCGCATGTACACTAGATGGGCAGAGAAAAGAGGCTTTAAGGTAGAAACGTTAGACTATCTTCCTGGTGATGAAGCGGGGATTAAAAGCGTAACACTGTCGATTAAAGGGCATAATGCCTACGGATATTTAAAGGCTGAGAAGGGCGTGCATCGCCTCGTTCGAATCTCACCATTTGACTCCTCTGGCCGTCGACATACCTCCTTTGTTTCCTGTGAAGTGATGCCAGAGTTAAGTGATGATATCCAAATTGATATACGAACTGAAGACTTGAAAATTGACACCTACCGTGCAAGTGGTGCCGGTGGTCAGCATATTAATACAACCGACTCTGCCGTGAGGATTACCCACGTTCCGACTGGAGTGGTTGTGACTTGTCAGACAGAACGTTCACAGATTAAAAACCGTGAGCGCGCAATGACGATGCTAAAAGCGAAACTTTATCAACGACAAATTGAAGAAAAAGAAAAGCAACTTGCTGAAATTCGCGGTGAGCAAAAAGAAATTGGCTGGGGAAGTCAGATTCGTTCCTACGTCTTTCATCCTTACTCCATGGTCAAGGACCACCGGACCAACGTGGAGTCTGGGAATGTTCAAGGCGTTATGGACGGCGACCTCGACCCATTTATTGATGCTTACTTACGTTCGAAGATTTCATAATACAAAAGAAACAAGGCTGGCGAGAGCATCTTCTCAACAGCCTTTTTTTTCTGTAATAACTGGTAAGCGCTGACTTGTTTGCCTTCGGTCACAAACCCTTAATCCTATTCTTTTTTTGCTGAAAAACGTGATTTTAATTCCCTTGCGGGGAATATATACGGTACCGGGTAGTGTATACAACCCAAACATCGACCTTCTTACACTCAAATCTATCTCTTAAGCCAAAAATATGCGCTATCCAAGTCCAAAACCTAATGACTTATACTAGAAAAAGACTTTTCGGGAGGGTATTTCTTCCTCAATTTCAGCTTTTCATTGCTAATTGGGAGTAAAACGAACAATTAATACCCCCACTCTAACTGGTTTTTCTGAAAAAGGTGATTTATATTCCCTGTTACGAGCATTTTATTCCCCGTTTCAAACAGTTTATTCCCTGTACGCGAATAAATACCCTACTCCGTACCGTATCTAAAAACAAATCTCCGCATATTTTTTCAAGTAGAGTTCAGTTCCCCGCACGCGTCCCTGTCCATACCAATCACTGCCCCCTCATAAACGACAATACATCCAAATCAATCTTCCCTGCTACCTGCTCTCGCTCCTCGAAGTTTTCTGTATGTATATAGGCAGTAAACGCTTTATGAAGTTCTTCATCGTTCTTTGACTCATTCTTTAAGTACCCTAGGCGCTGCAGATGTGTAACGACCTCTGCCCTTACTTCTCCTTCAATCTCTACTATATTCTGCGGCTTAGACTTTGCAAAATAAAGCTGCTGCAATTCATAGACACGAATAAGTTCTTTTATCGGCTCAGGATGATCATCTACGCGCAAGTCGATGTATCGGTCGTTATATCCACCATAGCCACCACCTTCTTTGACGACAAGAAGTGCGGCAGATTGTTGCCCTCTGCTGTCTCCTCCTGCCTCCTGACCAGCGTGTAGAGCCGCTAGCAACCGTTCAGCTAAGCTACCACTCGTTTCCGTGAATGTCTGGGCCATCGCCTCAACAGTCCCGTCGATGAGAATATTCCCTTGCGCAGCAAAATGCTCACCCGTGATCCCTCCTGCCCATTCATAACAATAGGTGCCAGTAAAAGTAGCCGGATTTCCCTTAGCGTCAATTAAGCCAACTTGACGCATCTCCTTATCTAGATCGTCTTTCGTAATAATCTCCAACGCCTCGGTAGCTGTCTTCCCTTCGGCCATTAATGCTAGGGCTTGTGGTCCATAAGCTGTGTTTGCATAAGACTGAGTTGCCACCGCCCCGACACCAGCCTTCGCAAACGGTACAACTGCTCCAACAGCCAAGAACTTGGACTGAACTGCAATCCCCCACTCTTTCTCTTTCGGGTCATATCCTACAATTGAAAAAGTCAAAATCCATTCCTCCATCCTTGTTTTGTTAATATCCTAAAAAATATAAGTGAAAAAAACAAATTCCTAGTAGCGCTATTCTCTCCCCTACAAAAGCTATTTTCACTGAAAAAGCTTTCGAAAGCATCTTTGAGAAAAAGAGCCTCCTATAATAAAACCCGCAGCCATTTGAAGGCTGCGGGCTTCTACCCACTGATTATCATTTAATCAGATTGTTAACTGTTATTATTATTGAGCTTCAATTAAGCCATAGCGACCATCTTTACGCTTGTACACAACGTTCGTATTGTTGGTATCAGCATTATGGAAAACATAGAAGCTATGTCCAAGAAGGTTCATTTGAAGAATCGCTTCCTCACTATCCATTGGTTTTAAATCAAAACGCTTTGTACGAACCAACTCTAAATCGTCTTCATCTACGTTTGATTCAATTTCATTGAAAATAGGAGCAACATCTTTAATGCTGTCTTGTCCACGGAATTTACGGTTTACTTTTGTTTTATGCTTTCGGATTTGTCGTTCCAATTTATCAGTAATCAGGTCAATCGCAGCGTACATATCCTCATGAAGTTCCTCTGCACGAAGGACGAGGTTTTTCATTGGAATAGTAATTTCCACTTTTGATTTTTTGTCCTGATACACTTTTAGGTTCACGCTTACGCTGGCATTTGGTGTCTCATTGAAATAACGCTCCAATTTGCTGACTTTCTTTTCAATATACTCTCTAATTGCTGGAGTTACCTCGATGTTTTCACCACGAATGTTATAGTTCATAAGCGATACTCCTCCTTTAAAATGACTATGTATCTATACTTCTATTTTACCCCAAAGAACTCCTGCATTAACAGGGAAAAGATTGACGAAATGATGACGTTTTCTTCGTCATCATAGTAAAAACAATGAAAAAAACGCAATAATTTCATTCGGAGTCTGTTGCAATTTCTCGATAACTGTCGGTTAGCTACCGGGCGAGAGTAAAGGAACTCACACTTTTAGCTCCATGCTCTAGTAACACTTTAGCAGCATGTCTTAAGGTTGATCCTGTTGTATAAATATCATCCACAAGCAGGATTGTCTTTTCTTCTAGAGAAAACGCGGACTCACCATCCACTTGAAAAACTTGTGGCAGATGAATACGGTCCGAGCGTGATTTCTTGGACTGCTTTTCTGTATGAATTCTGGTTAGCAGATGAGTCGGACGAAAACCCGCCTCGGTTATCAGTGCCTCTGCTTGGTTAAAGCCCCTCTCGTACAACCTTTCCTGACTTAATGGGATGGGGGTAAGTGCGTCAAAAGACAGGGAGGTTAGTTCTTCTTTTATCCTGCTAGTAAAAGCACGCACAAGAGTATAGTCACCACGATACTTATATTTGGCGATTACCTCTTTTAGAAAATCATTATACTCATACAAAGATTTGTTTTGAGTAAGAGTCCCACTCCATGTAGAGTCCTGTCCCCAACGGATACAATCATAACAAAGCTCTTCCTTTCTATAATCAACCTCTAAAACGCGGCTACAAATGCCGCACCTCTCTCCTGAAAGGGATTTGAACTTATTTTGACATTCTTCACAAACCAATTGTTCTTCAGTCCCTAGCAACAGACTAGTCCAAGAGATAACAGGGGTTCTAATTCCATGACATATTAGGCAATATTCATCTGAGAAAAGCTTCATTCATCCAGCAACCCCTTTTTATACCCTTCCTTGTTCATGCTCACAATTTGCTTTTGCGCTAGAACCATCGCCTCGGTCTTTCCATAATGAAAGAAGGTTACCTCCCCGTTAGGAAATTGAGCGCTTCTCCCTGCACGGCCTGCAATCTGTACAAGCGCACTCTCCGTAAAAATTGAGTCTTCCGCCCCTAACACAGCGACATCAATATTGGGGAACGTGACGCCTCTTTCTAGAATGGTTGTTGTTAGTAAAATCAGGATTTCTTTGTTTCGCATGGAGTTCACTTTTTCTTTCCGATGTGGGTCTTCTGCATGAACAGCTTCAATATTCGGATGGTAGTTGCGGAGTAGCGGTAGGATGAGCTCCATTGAGGCAATTTTAGGAGCAAAAATGAGTGCTTGCTTGTTCTTTTCTATTCTCTTCTTAACCCAATGAACAAAGTTATCCGGTAGGGCTTTGTTGGCTAATTTCTTTCCCCAATTGCCACACCAAACAAACTTCGGAACAGGTAGCGGTTTGCGATGGTATCGAGCTGGAATTGTGACAAATTCTCTTTTTCCCTGACGACATTCTCGCTGCCAGGTAGAACTTGGAGTTGCTGTTAAATAAATCATGGTAGAACCCGTTTTCCTTGCTTGCTGGACCGCAAACTGAAGGGTAGAATCAACGGAATAAGGAAAGGCATCCACCTCATCCACGATTACCGTATCAAACGCCTGGTAAAATCGCAGAAGCTGATGTGTGGTCGCAATGGTCAACCTGGAATATTTGTGACGATCTTCACTGCCGCCATATAACGAGGCAACTTCTATGTCTGGGAAAACAGCCTTTATGCGAGGTGTTAGCTCAAGAACAACATCGGTCCGAGGTGTCGCAATACAAACACGTCCGCCCTGATGAAGTGCTTGTTCAATTCCTTTGAACAATACTTCGGTTTTTCCAGCACCACAAACCGCCCAAACAAGGAGCTCTGTCTGCTGTCGGGTGGCATGGACAACTGCGTTTGATGCGTGCTGTTGGCCTGCTGACAAGGTCCCTGTCCATTGTAAAAGCTCCTGGTCCTTCACACTTCCCTCTATCTCTGGAAGCGGTCCTACCCAGCTAATAAGCGGCGTACAGCTACTTACACGGCCCATCATCAGACATTGACGGCAGTAGACACAGTTTTCTCCACAGCGTGCACAAGGAAAGGTTGAAAACCAGCGATGGTCCTTCGTCCCACAGCGAAGACACTCTTTTTGCCTACCATTTTGAATAAGTGCCTTACGATAAATGAGATAGCCATTTTGATAATGTTCTTGAATTTCTTTTAGAGGAAAAGGGAGCTCTTCAAGTAACAACTGTTTTCCGGAAAGATAGCGTTGAAGTTCATGGTTAAAAGAAAACGAAGGTTGAAGTGGAATGTGAGGCAGTGAATCAATTTGAGAGATGGTTTTTGTTTCTGGCCTGGTCTTAAGCAGCGGCGACGGAATTAATTGATAAGTATCTATAGCAAACCTCATAGAACATAAACATCCGATTGTACTAGAGTATCCATAATATCCTCCTCATTTTTATATAAAGAAAACGCCACTTCCAAGCTTTTTTATTATCAACCTAGAAATGACGTTTACTTAAGTATACTTTTGAGACAGAAGACACAATTACTTCTTGTACCAGCCCATCCCAAGCGCTCCTTCACCTAGATGTGTTCCAATGACAGGACCGAAATAACCAATAGAGAACTCTACATTGGGGTATTTTGCCTCAAGCTCAGCCTTCCACTCGTTCGCTTCTTCCTCACGATTGGCGTGGATGATTGAAGCTCGATAGTTTCCACCGTTAGCTGCATCTTCTCCTAAAAGGTCTGAAACACGGTTAAGGGCTCTTTTCTTCGTGCGCACTTTTTCGTACGGCTCAATTTTTTTATCGACAAAATGAAGAAGTGGTTTAACCTGCAACAAACTTCCAATAAACGCCTGAGCATTGGAGAGCCGTCCTCCACGCTGTAAATGGCTTAAGTCATCGACCATAAAATATGCGCGCATGGATTCCTTCATTTCATTTAAACGCGGAATAATTTCGTCAGCACTCAAGCCTTGTCCTGCTAGTTCAGCCGCCTCTAACGCATAAAAGCCTTGAATCATACAGGCTGTTTCCGAATCAAAAGGATACACTTGAATTCCTTCTACCATTGATCCAGCAGATACAGCTCCTTGAAAGGTTCCACTGATTCCACTAGAAAGATGAACGGAAATAACCGCATCATATTCCTTTGCTAGGGTTTCAAACAACTCCACAAACTGTCCAATTGGAGGTTGCGAAGTTGTTGGCAACTCACTGTCTTTTACTTTTTTATAAAATTCTCCTGCGGTTACATCTATTTCTTCACGAAGAGATTCATTCCCAAAAATAACACTTAAGGGAATCATATGGATATTTAACTTTTCACGTAATTCCTTCGGGATGTACGCGGTACTATCCGTGACAACAGCCGTTTTCATGTATAGAATTACCTACCTTTTTTATCGCTAATTAACGAGTAGTTTCTCCCTGGCGAGACTTCGCGTGACGAAATGGGTATGTAAAGGGAGCAACAACCCGAAATGCTATATTCGTTCCACTTCCCAATATGAGAGGATTTCTCTTTTAGAAAGAATCACTAATATCTAGCATTGTGTCTATTTTCCATTTTATATGAATTCAATTTAAAATGCATTATTTTATGATAAAAGATAAAGACATACTTACCAAACAGGTAAGTATGTCTTATAAGTGTTGGATACAATCCCCATTATCCATTTTCATGCGTTAAGTTTACTTAACCTCAACCCATCCGTTTTTTATTGCAACCACAACAGCTTGCGTACGGTCATTTACATTCATCTTTTGCAAAATATTGCTCACATGGTTTTTCACTGTTTTTTCACTAATATAAAGAGCATCGCCAATCGCACGGTTGCTTTTACCGTCAGCCAACAACTGAAGGACTTCACACTCACGTCTTGTTAGCAAATGAAGCGGTCGGCGGATTTCTACTCGAGAAATTGTTTGGACACTAGATTCGCCTTCTTGAATCGAAAGTCTTCTAAATTCCTTTACAAGATTATGAGTAACCTTTGGATGTAGGTAAGATCCACCATCTGCTACCACTTTAACTGCGTTAATCAAAGCGTCGGCATCCATTTCTTTTAAAAGATACCCTGTTGCTCCTGTTTTCAGCGCATGTGTCACATAATTTTCATCATCATGAATCGAAAGAATGATCACCTTCGCTTGCGGGTGCTTGGCAATAAGTTGCTGAGTCGCTTCAATACCATTAATATTTGGCATGTTAATGTCCATAATGATGACATCTGGCTGATGAAGTTCAAATAAGTTCACAACCTCACTGCCGTCGTCCCCTTCTGCCACGACCTCAAATGAATGTTCAAAATCGAGAATACGCTTAACACCTTCTCTAAATAGCTGATGATCATCAATAATAATAATTTTTGTTCCCATCTGTTTCGCCCTCCCTGTCTACTCATGCTTTCTGTCTTTTGTATCAATTGCAGGCGAAATTTCCTCATACCCGCTAGTACTTTCGCTTCTTTTCCTACCTAACACGGAAAGCCTTGTCCTCTTAAAAGAAAACTATTTTTTGGCCAACTTTAATTTTGACTCTCTAACGGCACGTGTATGACAACTTTGGTCCCACTGCCAATGGTTGAATCGATGTAGATTTCTCCATCTAGCAAATCGACTCGCTCTTTCATGCCAAGAATACCAAAAGACTGCATCTTCGTTTGGTTCAAATCAAAACCTTGACCATCGTCTTTTATCGTTGCCTTAGCCATTGCTTTTGTAATGGTAAGTTCTACCTTTATCATTGAGGCTTTTGCATGCTTTAAAGCATTCTGAACCGATTCCTGGATCAGTCTAAACAGCGCAACTTCATATTTCGCCGGCAGCCTGTTTAGCTCACAGCTATGACTAAATTGAATTTTTACAGTCTTATGATACTCTTCGGTTGTAACTAGATATTTTTTGAGGGTAGGCACTAACCCTAAATCGTCAAGAGCCATTGGACGCAAATCATAAATAATTCTTCTAACCTCGTACAAAGCTGAGCGGACAATCACTTTCAAATCACGAATTTCTGCCATCGCTTCCTCGCCGCTTCGCTCTTTGTAAATTTTTTCAATGAGGTCAGAGCGCATCATCACATTCGCAAGCATTTGCGCCGGACCATCATGAATTTCTCGGGATAGTCGCTTTCGTTCTTCTTCTTGCGCTTCTATAATTTTCAGTCCAAAGTCCTGCTTTTGTTTCGCTGTTTCTAACGCCTCTCCCATTTGACGGATGTCGCTCATCATATAATTCTTGACAACTGAAATTTGCGAGGAAAGATCTCCCGCCCGTTCAATCGTATTGGTAAGCCCTTCCAGTCGATGTTCGAGGTCGTTTCGTCTTTCTTTTAACTGCTTTTCAAGTTGTCGCTTCATTGTTAATTCCATTTGCAGACCATGGGCCACTTCGTAAGCCTCTTTGACTTCAGCTTCAGAAAAGTCTTTGAAATGCTTACTTACATCAGATAACTTTTTCCTTGCAGAACGAACCTGAAGCTCAAGCTTATCCCCTTCTTCGACAATCTTCGAAGAAAGCTGTTTAACTTCCTTTAATTCGTTTACGATCGATTCATAGTCTTGTCGGCATTGTTCGCCAATGCTGAATACTTCATTTTTACTATTTGTAACGGTGTCAATCATTGTATCAAGAATATGATCAAGGGTTTTTGTTTCAATTTTTTTTAATACCATCGCAATTCCTCCAGCGATTTCTTTATCTTAGGATAAACGAATTACACATTGCTTATTAGAAGACGATGGATTACAGCGGTTTCCTAAATTTGAAATCACCTTTAAAAGATATCACCCTATAATAATCCATCATACCGTGAATTGGTAAAAAACATCTACAAATAGATTCCGTCAAATAACGGGACCTTTTGATAATAAGTACTATTATACCATCCTATCATTTTACGAACATTAAAGTTTATTTACATTCTTGACTCAATTTGTCGCATTCGCTTTGTCGATTTATAATAGAGGGAAGAGATCAACAGTGAAAGGAGCAATATACCATGCTGCCCCGCTATAAAACAGTAAAAGGCTACGGTGAACACGAAATCAACATTCAAAGATCAAGATTTATTGCCTACGTCGAGCGTGCTGAAACAGAGGAACAGGCTCAAGAATTCATTCAATCCATAAAAAAGAAAAACTGGGACGCCACACATAATTGTTCCGCCTATCTAATCGGCGAGCAAGACCATATCCAAAAAGCCAATGATGACGGTGAACCTAGTGGAACTGCAGGAGTTCCCATATTAGAAGTGCTTAAAAAGAAAAACCTAAAAGATACCGTCGTCGTTGTCACCCGCTACTTTGGTGGAATTAAGCTCGGTGCCGGTGGTTTAATTCGTGCTTACGGAAAAGCAACCTCCGAGGGTCTAAATGCCACAGGAATCGTGGAAAGAAAGCTTATGCGGGTCATGCATACAACGATTGATTATACGCTTTTAGGGAAAGTCGAGAATGAATTAAGGTCTTCGGTTTATACACTTAAAAACATTCATTACTTAGAAAAGGTCGAGATTGAAACATTTGTCGAAGAAGGAGAGAAAGAGAACTTTTCTGCTTGGATGGTGGAGTTGACGAATGGGCAGGGAGAACTAGTTGAAGGGGAATTGATTTATTTAGAGGAAGCGTTAAACGGATAAACTTTAACAAAATTCGCTAAAAAATGGCTATCGGCAGACAAATCGTAAGCTTACTAAATTATGCGAAAATATTTATAGACTAAAGTCCTAAATTTATTCGTTTTTACCAAAATATACGATTTACGAAAAACCAAATAAATTGTAAAATGGAAGATAGGTTAAAAAGGATTACAAACTCTATCGTTCTTATACATTCATAATTATAATTATAAATAGAAAAGGAGATTTATATGTCAGGTACTAGACGCACTGATCTTCATTATAAACCCAAGAAAAAAAGAAAAAAAATAGTCCGCTGGATTATGTTGCCTCTTCTCCTTGTTCTTGTTAGCGTGGTTGCCTATGGTGCACACCTATATAGTAAAGCTGAAACCGTGATGAAGGACTCTTATCAACCGGTTGACCGCGATAGCAAGCGAGCAAGTGTCAACCCATTTGAAGAAAACATTTCTGTATTATTCATCGGAGTTGATGATAGTGAGAAACGTAAATTTGACTCCAACTCACGTACCGACGCTTTAATGCTTGCTACTTTTAACAAGGATGAGAAATCAGTGAAATTATTAAGTATTCCACGTGATTCTTATGTATACATTCCTGACGAGGGGTACTCTGATAAAATCAACCATGCTCATGCCTATGGCGGTGTCGAGTATACACTCGAAACAGTGGAATATCTTCTCGATATCCCTGTCGATTATTATGTAAAAATGAACTTTAATGCTTTCATTGATGTTATTGACGCCCTTGATGGCATTAAAGTCGATGTTCCTTATACCTTTACTGAACAAGATTCAAAGGATAGAGCTGGTGCAATTACCCTTGAAGAAGGATTGCAAACCTTAAATGGGGAAGAAGCCTTGGCACTGGCAAGAACCCGTAAGCTAGATAGTGACATTGAACGAGGAAAACGTCAGCAAGAAATTATAAAAGCTGTAATTAAAAAAGCAGCAAGTGTTAAATCTCTAAGTAATCATACAGACGTTATTGAAGCAATTGGCGATAATATGAAAACAGACTTAAGATTTGAAGAAATGACGTCCTTTATTAATTATGCCGTTGCAGGAACTAGCTTAAATGCAGAAACACTAAACTTAGCTGGTGGCGACTCTAGAATAAATGGTATTTACTACTACCAACTAGACGAAACAGCATTAGCTGAAACAAAGACGACCCTAAAAAGACATCTCGGCTTAATTCCAGAAACGGACTTAGTAAGTGATACAGAAGAAAGCACAGAAGAAACAGTAGAGATGAGTACGGACACAACGGCAGCCCCTTCTTACTAGAGGGGTTTTATTTTATTCTTTAAGTACCCTGTTTAGGAAAATGTTATTTCCCGTTTCACTAACGAAAAGACCCAGTCATTTGACTGGATCTCTTATCTGTTCTTTACATATTTACGTCCCTGTAACATGTTTAACAACGGACGATAATTTTTATCCACTAATCCAACGCTTTCAACGATCAATTCAATGGAAAGCAAGATGATGGTAATCAGCAATAAAGATCCCCACATTGTTGTTAACGAGAAGATAAACGCCGCTAAGCCAAACAGGGCACTAATGGCATAAATCAGAATAACCGTTTGTTTATGAGTAAAACCAAGGTTCAGAAAGCAATGATGCAAATGCGATTTGTCTGGTGCAGATAACGGTGTTTTTTTGACAAGTCGACGTACGATTGCAAAGATGGTATCCGTCATCGGAACACCTAAAATAATGATTGGAATGATAAAGGATATGAACGTGACACCCTTAAACCCGAGTAAGGAAAGCACGGAGATCATATACCCTAGAAATAACGCTCCAGTATCACCCATAAAAATCTTTGCGGGATAAAAGTTGTATTTAAGGAATCCCAATGTACTTACCAATAACAGAAAACCTACTGTTATAACGTAGACATCTCCCATAATGATGGCCATTCCGGAAATCGAAATTAAGGCAATGGATGAAACCCCTGCAGCCAAACCATCCAGACCGTCGATTAAGTTAATCGCATTCGTCACTCCAACAATCCAGAGAAGGGTAATCATGATACTAAATCCTCCGAATTCAAGCATTCCACCAAAAGGTAAATTGATGAAATTAACCTGAACGCCGCCCCAAACTACTACAATAAGCGCAGCAATGATTTGAGAAACTAACTTTACTCGTGCTGAAAGCTCGTAAATATCATCGAAGATTCCAGTAAGAACGATGACAAGACCACCTGCCATAATTCCAAGATGATGGGGACTATCAGGCCTCATAATAAAAAGACCTATCATAAAGCTAATATAAATGACTAAACCGCCCAAACGCGGCATAATTTTCTCATGAACTTTTCGATCATTCGGTCGATCCGTGGCTCCTAATCGAAACGCCAACTTCTTTACAATTGGTGTGATAAGGATGGAGCACATAAAGCATAATATTAAGGTCATGTAAAAAAACATGGTGACCCTCCTTGTGATTAGGATGCCCCTATAAATAAGAATAAAACAGGCATTTTTGATTTTCTTTATTGCCGATGATAATTATAGCACAATCCCAAAAGAAGTGAATCGTTTTTCATAGTTTAGTAATGTTTTAGTAATATATAGTAAGGTACCCAATTCGTCACGCATAGCACTTTATCGCAGTTGCATTATAATAAAAAAGGACTGTAATTAATATCCAATGAATAATAATTATTGCACTCTTATAATTGGACGAATAAATCCTTAAAAAGTTTCAGAGGAATAAGTTTTATTTCCCTTTAGGAGTAAACTTAACTTTAAACACTTCAAGAACAAACTCCGGGAGCGCCAGCATTCTTCTCCAACGAGAAGGTTGTTTAACTAACCTATACAGCCATTCCACCCTTAAGGTCTGCCAGATTTTAGGCGCACGTTTAACTGTACCAGCTAAGACATCAATACTGCCACCTACCCCCATGAAAATTCCATGCGAAAAAGAGTCTAGATGGCGTACAGTCCACAACTCCTGCCTAGGAACACCAAGTGCAACAAGGACAATATCAGGCTGAAGCCTTTTTATATCAGCGGGGATTGTCTCTTCCTCCAGGTCAAAAAAGCCATGGTGTCTACCGACAAGCCTCAGCATAGGATATCGTTTCTCAATATTCGTAGCCGCCGCACTATTTACCTCTTCTTTGCCACCTAAAAGATACACCTTCCACCTGTTTTGATTAGCCAGTTCCAGTAAACGAATAGTCAGATCGTAGCCAGTCACCCGCTCGGGAATAGGGGTGTTTAATATTCTAGAGGCAAGAATAATCCCATAACCATCTGGGACGATATAATTAGCATCTTTTAATGCCTCTTTATATTCTCCGTGTTTCTTAGCGTGCATGACAATTTCAGGATTGGCTGTGACAACAAAGGTCTTTTCCCTATTATTTATTCTTTTAATGAATAGATTCACCATTTCTTCAAAAGTATTGGTAATGAAGGGGGTATCTAATATTTTTACGTACTTGTTGATTGTCATATCTTATATGCTCATTTCTTTATTAGAGTATAAGTGTAAAGTCTAAATTAAAGGTAAAGGCCTATTTCCTCAGAAACAGACCCCCTAAATTCAAATCATTTTCCTTCTAAAACAACAGGTCCACTCTGCTTCTTTGTCACTTCTTCACGGAATTTTTTCTGTTCCTCTTTACTCATGGATTTGTACCACTTCAAGAACTTTTCATACTCTGGAATCACTTCTTTAACTGGACCATAGTCTTTAATTTCTCCATACTCTAGCCAAAGAGCCTGGTCACAAAATTCTTTAATTTGGCCCATTGAGTGGCTAACAAAAAAGATGGTTTTCCCTTGTTCTTTAAATTCAAACATTCTATTTTTGGATTTTTGAGCGAACGCTTGGTCACCGACTGACAAAGCCTCGTCAACGACGAGAATATCCGGATTAACCGTAACAGATATCGCAAAGCCAAGGCGAGACTTCATTCCACTCGAATATTTTTTTACAGGTTGATCAATGAATTTGCCTATATCTGCAAAGTCAATAATTTCTGGTTCCATTTCTTTAATTTGCTTTTTATTAAAGCCTAGCATCAAGCACTTCAATTCAATATTTTCACGGCCTGTCAGTTGATTTCTTAAGCCAGAAGAAATAGCAATTAAGGATGTCTGACCAATCGTTTCCACCGTACCAGATGTAGGCGGGATTACGCCAGCAATAATATTCGATAATGTTGATTTCCCTGAACCATTTACACCAACTAAACCGATAACATCTCCTTCTTTAGCAGTAAAAGAGACATTCTGCAAAGCATAGAAGTCTTCTCCATATCCTCCTGGCAAAATCACATCCAGTAATTTTTCAGAGGTTTTTTTATACATTTTAAACTTTTTATAGACATTTTTTACAATTACCGTTTCAGTCACTAGGGTACCTCCATCTTACATATAATCAACAAAATGATTTCTAAATTTCAAGTGTAGTGCTGAACCAATCATTAACATCACCAAGACAAGTCCCCAGAAATATAGCGTGTATTGCGGGTCTTCAAACGCATACCAGGAAACACCTAGCAGCGAGGCCCGATAACCTTCAACCAAATAGTATAGTGGGTTTAATTTTAACAGTCCCGCTAAATCTACTCCATTAATGACAAGCTCGTCCACCTTCCATAAAAGTGGTGTTAAGTAAAGTAGCATCTTCGTTACTGATTGAATCATTTGTTGTACATCCCGAACAATGGTAGCAAGTGTCGAAGTAATCAAAGCTAATGAAAACAAGAACATCAAAGTCGCAAACATAAAGTACGGCAATTGGATATAGTACAGAGATAGCTTATATTCTGTGAACTGAAGAATAACAGTTACTACACCTAATAACATTAAGTGCTGATAAAAATTGGCCATGATAACATAAGAAGGGATGGCACTCATCGGAAAACTCATCTTGGAAATCAATTGAATTCTTGAGTAAATCGATTTGGAGGAAGCTGTAATGGATGGATTAACAAAAAACCAAACAAGCATCCCGGTTAACAGCCACATGAAGAAAGGAACCTCAACTCCATGTCCCATATCTACACTGCTCCCCTTACGGATACCAATCCCGAATACAAACCAGTATATCCCAAGTTGAATCATTGGATTTATAATTTCCCACAAAGCCCCTAAATAATTATTTGCATTTTCACTTTTCATTTCAAATGCTGAAAGTCTTAAAATAAGATAAAAAGAATTAATTTGTTCCTTTATGACCGTAATCATTGACTTCATAAAATATGTCCTTCCTAAAACAAGTAATAATCCTGTCCATTATACCTTATTCTTTCCGTTTCATACATAATAAAAACATAAGCATTGAGTAAGAATAAACTCAATACTTATGTTTTTATTGGCCTAATTTCCTATTTACATCGCTTGATTGTCCATACATATAGTGAACTAAGTTAGAACTCGACTGACCAGTTGAGTATTTGTTCCACTTTTCGGCATAGCTATCGATTAAGCTATAGTCAACATAGTCCTTTTTTATCAATTCAATAATGGATTCAGTATCCATAACCATTGGTCCTGGAAGGTTTTCTTCAAAACCCTCCCATATACCACGCTTACTTTTATACTGTTCCAAATCGTAAGTGAAAAATATCATCGGTTTTCTAAGAAGGCAGTATTCATAGGAAATCGAAGAGTAATCCGTTATTAAGTAATCAGAAATCAACAGCAAATCATTGATATCGTATAGTTCTGATGAATAATCAAAGAGAAAATCAGGGTATTTCCTAGTGTAATCCTCAGTCACTTTTATTGCAGGATGTAGACGGAGAATTACAATATAACCCTCTCCAAGTTCATTCTTCATTTTTTCTAGATTTAGTTGCAAATTAAATTGAGTCAATTCATTATCCCTATAGGTTGGAGCGTATAAAATAACCTTTTTTTCTTGTAGTAACTTATTTTCATTCGTTAATGTTTGAACAGCTCTTTGTTTTTGGGGCTCATCATAAAAGAAATCCGTTCTGGGAATGCCTGTCCTAAGAATATTTTCATCCCCTAAGGAAAATGCCTCTTTAAATATTCTTGCCATTGTATCAGATCCCACCACGACTTTATCAAATCGATGATAAACCTTGAGAAATCTCTGCACAGCTTTTTCACTTCTATCTTTAATAGATAGATCCTGGAGGCCAAACTTCTTAATGGCACCTGTAGCATGCCATAATTGTATACATTCAACGTCTTCCTTAAAATTAGTAACCGCAAGAAAACCAAAGTAATTATCCACTAAAATATGTTTGGATGTTGCTAAATGATAAACAGATTTAAACCATCCTAAAATATCCGTTGATTCAAAAGCAATGAGTGTAACATCTTTATATCCTTTAAAATGGGTGATGCTTTTCCCTTTGCATAAAAAAACGACGTCGTCCTGGGCTTCCTGACGACGCATTTCTTCATATACATATTTGCTGTTATCCCCAAAAGAAACCACAAAGGTGGTTTTATCTTTAAGCGAGAAAAGATTAAATAAAGTAAAAAAACACTTAAAGATAAACAAATAAAGGGAAATCGCAATTTCCCTAACCATTTTTAACCTTGCTGTTTAAATCATCTTTAATCTTTGTTGTTGAAATACCAATTGTTCTTGGCAAATAAATCACTTCACAATATTCTTTTAGGAAGTCAAACTTACCTTCCCAATCATCGCCCATAACAAAGACATCAATGTTATTATCAACGACATCTTTAATTTTTTGATCCCAAGTTGTCTCAGGAATCACTTGATCAACAAAGCGAATGGATTCAAGGATAAACTTGCGGTTTTCATAGCTATGATAAGCCTTTTTATTTTTTCCTGCATTAAATTCATCAGTTGAAAGGCCCACTGTTAAATGGTCACCTAAATCTTTAGCGCGCTGTAGGATGTTTATATGTCCAATATGGAGTAAATCAAATGTGCCGTATGTTAGTACTTTTTTCAAATTTATTTCCTCCTTATTATTCAGGAATCATCATAATCAATATAATTTTTTTATAAATTTACCCATACCTCACATTATAAGACTATGAATATTAAAATTCAATCCACCGTACTGCATTTTCCATATTAAACACTAAATTGGGTAATAAATCTAATATTTATTTATCGTTAAGGAATATTTCACTCCTTTGAGTATTCAAAAGTTTAAGATTAACGAAAAAGAGTATTGTGTCTAGTGAATACGCAAAAAAAGGCACATTGAGTACAGATTAATAAATCTGCTCAATGTGCTTTTCTCCAACTTCACCTACTTGTAAACAGGGATATCAAGAACTAAGAAATAGTCATCTAGTAGACTATATATATTATACATGTTAGAAGTCTGCTTATATGCCCAACCAATGTCTGACGCATACTGGTGTGAAGCATAATTATTACTTGCAGCAAAATATGGGTTCCAACGCATTTTGTATAAGGTGTTTTGTCCTTTATTTACATAGCCATCACCAATGAACGCTGCTCCCCCTTTAATAGCTGCTTCTGGGGTAAACCAGTTGGCTTCATAAGCATATTTAGCCCCACACTCTAACGGACACGCATCTTTGGCATTAATTCCATACATATTGTAAACTGTTTTAATTTCTTTTAGGCTACTTCGATTATCATTAGAAACTAATACTAAACTACCCTGACTGTTTTTTCCTACTTGAATACCCGTTGCCAGTGGGGAGCCTTTCCCGTGTCCAGTCTCGAGTAAAGCATGAGAGATAAGGTAAATTTCATTTACTCCATGTAGTTTACCTGCATCCACAAATGCTTGTGCTTTACCTTCTAAGGTACCTTTGCCCCTTAAGACTTTTTCATTAACTTCATTTACATTAATGTTTGCACTTTCGGAAAGGATTAAGAACTGAAGTGAATCAGCAAGGTTCCCAGTGAAATTTGAGTAGTCTAAATAGTATTTTACATCTGTACTTTCAGCTGTTACCCAGCCTGATGTGTTCCTTACATGGTACCAAATGTAACCATCGCTGCCTTTTGTACTAGAATATAGGGTTAAAACCGTACCTTTATTTACTTGACCATCTGTCCTATAGTTTGTACCAGGTCCACGCCTTAAATTCCAATTATCACCAACAACAGTTCCTTTACCCTCGTTTACTTTTAGGGCATCTTCTCTTAACCAAAGATTGTATCTTTTGTCTGTCTGGGGATTAACTGCCAATTGAATCTCAAGCATTCTATTTAAACTTAAGTCATAATGAGTATTTAGACCGACGACATCCTTAGGCTTAATCAGATACGATTCATGTACCCATACTACTGTCTTTCCATCTAGAGTACCTCGATACCATAAACTATTACCTACTTTTTCTGTTAGGTGCACTTGAAATTTTTGGTGTTTATACGTAGATAGATCTGAGTAAGCAAAATCCTTTTTACCCCCCCAAGCCTTTGTATAAGCACTTCCGGTTCCTTTTATATAAAAAGTCATCGCTGTACTATTTACATATTTATGTGGTTGAATACTTAAATCAGATTCTTTTACCCAGCCAACAACCCCTCGTTCACTACTTGGCTGCGTGCTCAACAAATAGTAGGTGTGTCCATTTATCACTGTTTGTTTTTTAATGTAATATACTGCATTTGTATACGTAGATCCTGCTGCAAACGCAGTAGAATCATCCGCTATGTTCTCATAGATTAATGAACTACCATTTCGAAAATGACCTAACAGGCTAGTTATCGAATCTTCTCCAACGGATAAATGCTTTGGCTGAATCCATACTGTCTTTCCTTCTAAAGTTCCTCGATACCAAGTAACATTTCCTACTTTTTCAGTAAGGTGGACTTTAAATTCTTGATCTTGAAATCTAGATAAATCCTCAAGTACAAAGTCCTTTTTGCCACCCCATGCCTTGCTATAGGCACTGCCTGTTCCCCTGATATAAAAGGTTTTAGCATCCTTATCAATGGTCACATGGGGATGTGTGGATAAATCTTTTGCTTTTACCCAGCCTAAAACTCCTCGTTCACTACTTGGTTGAGTACTTAGTAAATAATAGATATGTCCATTCACTACTTTTTGTAATTTGATGTAATAAACAGCATTGGTATATGTTGCCCCTGCTGAAATAGCAGTAGATTCCTCTCCAACAGTCTTATAAATTAGTGCACTCCCATTTCTAAAATGGCCAAGTCGACTGGTTGTAGTCTCTTCACTAGTAGTTAAATGGTTGGGATGAATCCATACTGTCTTTCCATCCAAGGTTCCACGATACCAAATATCATTTCCTACTTTTTCTGTAAGGTGGACTAGAAATTGTTGATTTTGGAATTCAGTTAGGTCCTCTTGAACCCAATCCTTTTTCCCGCCCCAAGCTTTGCTATAAGAACTACCTGTTCCTTTAATATAGAACGTTTTGGCACCTTTATCGATAGCCAAATGTGCTTCGGTGGTCAAATCGGATGCCTTTACCCAACCTAAGACTCCTCTCTCACTACTTGGTTCAGTGCTTAAAAGGTAGTAATGTTGTCCACTTATTCTTGCTTGTTTTTTTATATAATAGACAGCATTCGTGTAAGTAGAACCCGCAGTAAATGAAGAGGATTCGTTTCCGATAATTCCATAGATTTTCACACTGCCATTGCGAAAATGACCTAATCTGCTGGTACTACTCGTTTCGCCTATTGGAACACGGTTTGTAACTAGGTCACTTGAATGAATCCATACCGTCTTATCACCCAGTTTTCCCCGGTACCAAATATCGTTACCTACTTTTTCAGTCAAATTTACTTGGAAATATTGGTTCACGTATTCAGAAAGGTTTTCAAATACGAAGTCTTTCTTTCCACCCCAAGCCTTGCTATAACCGCTTCCTGTACCTTTAACAATAAAAGTTTTCGCTTCTTTATCAATCTCCACATGCGGATGAGTTGTTAAGTCCGTTGCCTTCACCCAACCTAAGACTCCTCTTTCACTACTAGGTTGAGTGCTTAATAGGTAATATATTTCCCCCTCAACATCTGCCTGTTTTTTTATATAGTAAACAGCATTTGTGTATGTTGCACCTGCAGTGAATGATGTGGAATGGTTACCTATGTTTTTGTAAATTTTTACATTGCCATTGCGAAAATGACCTAACCTGCTTGTTGTTACTTCCTCATAGACAGGCAGGTCGGCGATTAGAGTCTGTACTTCTTCCTCTATCTCAGTGTTATTTTGTTTATCATCCACACTTAGAGTTGAGTTTATTTCTTTAGGAGTTAATTCGACTGCTGACCTTTTTCCTACAGTAGATGTATCCTGAGGATCACTATTCAAGTTGACCTCTGGTATAATGGTTGATTGCGGCTCATCAAGTGACTCTGGTACACGAACAGTATTATCATCGTTCTCACTTGTTTTTTGAATTACATTTTCTTTTTCTTGACTATTAGTTTGCTCAACTAATTGATCTTCTTCATTAAGATTATCATTTGTAGTAATTTCTTGATCACCACTTGAAACTATAGTGGTTTCTAATTCCTCTTGCTCACCCATAAAATCCACAATGGTATTATCTGTAAAATTTGCTGATGCATAATATGGTACTAGCAAGCTAAAAATCATAAAAAATATAAATAATTTAGAAATGCTCTTCATTATAACCTCCATTTGCGAATGCTTGTCATTTTTCAAAGCAATTACATGAGGCTATATTCTTTTTCAGTATTCCTAATCCCATAGATTTCTATAGTCGCTTTTTCCTTAATACTAAAAAATAACCTCACTTCATGTAATGTAGATACGCTATGAAAATAGCTTAACAGGAACATCAATTATCAACTAAGCGTCAATTAATCTATTAAAACATCCAAACACGTTTAGTCTTTTTTCGACAGTAACAAATTTTTGAAAGTGAACACTCCCCCACCTTTTCTAGCATTCTTAAAGTTACAAAGACTATTATCCTTCACAAATATGATTTTGTGAACAGCTTTTCGGCAACTTTTTCAATTTATCTAATGGTAAGTACTGTTACTCTTTATTACAAATTTTCACATCAAACGACATAAAGCAAGTTATCTACTATATTATCCTTTACATATGAAAACCACCAACATCATATGAGTTGGTGGTTTTTCATTTTTTTTAGTTACTTAAGATGACTTCATTAACAACTCTCTTAGTTGAGTGACCATCTTCCAAGTAACAAAATTTGTTATAAAAATTAAAATATCGATCGGTGGTATCCACTTTTTGCAACGCTTGTTTAATCTCAGTAATTACCTCCGTTGTTGTGCGAACTAACGGCCCTGGAGCGTCTTTCTCCAGGTCAAAATAAAAACCTCTTATATCATTTCGGTATTCATCAATGTCATAAACATAGAAAATCATCGGTCGATTTAAGTTAGCATAGTCAAAAAATACAGAGGAATAATCCGTTACTAAAACATCACTAATCAGATATAACTCTTGTATATCTTCATGCTTAGAAAAATCAAATGCGAATCCTTCATACGAATCAAGGTCAAAATTTTCCGCTACTAAATAATGCATACGAAGAATAACGATATATTCATTTCCTAATTCTTCTCTCAGTGTTGCTAAGTCCAAGTGTAAATCAAACTTGTAGCGTCCTACTTGATAGTATTGATTATCTCTCCAAGTAGGAGCATAGAGAATCACTTTTTTATCTTTTGGAATATTATGCTTTTTTTTAAATGCCATAGCATGGTTGGCAATATCATTTTTGTAAAAAACATCATTTCTTGGATAACCTGTTTCAATTATGGTCTTATCAAAACGGAATGCCCTTTTAAAGATTTCTGTTGAATATCGATTAGGAGAAACCAGGTAATCCCAATTCCTCGATTCTTTATAAAAGTTTTCCTTATACTTTTCAGTTGAAGTTCCTGGCATCAATACTTCTTCCATATCATGGGCAAGCTTCTTTAAGGGAGTTCCATGCCAGGTTTGTAAATAGATTGTTTTCTTTGGTTTCGGAATCCAAATTGGCATACGACTATTCGTCACCCAGAAAGCTGCCCTCCCCATTAGAAATAACCATTTTATTGAAAATCTCTTTATATATGGGAGGTTTTTTTCGATAAAAGCCTTTTCAAACTGGGGATCCACGCTCCAGTACATTTCATATTCAGGGTGATTTTCCTTAAGGTACTCATAGATTGCCCTAGGATTGCAGCTATATTGTTTTCCTAAAAAACTCTCGAACATAATAAGTTTCTTTTTCCGAGGAAGAATAGAAATAAGTTTAAACAGTATTTTATAAGCTAATTTTGTTATAGACAGTTTTTTTATATATGCAAACAACTCGTATGATCACCTCATGTTTAAAATAAATGTGTCTCTTTTAAGGGGGATGATTTTTATTAAATAAAATTACCCTTCAGCTTTCGCTCCTTCTCTAATACTTTGTCCTTTTCTTTCTTTATACTATAATACAATTGCTACCACTCGCAACAACTGGATCTACTTTCATCAAAATACATATAATAAGTTAACCTAGGGGGTCGAATCACATGAAAATTTCTATTATTATTCCTGTATTTAATGCAGGACCATATATAAGTAAAGCTGTCGATAGTATTATCACTCAATCTTTAGATTTTAGGAAGCACGTTGAGATTGTCTTGGTTGACGATGGGAGTACAGATCACTCAAAAAATATTTGCCTAAAATACGTTAGTCAGTGGCCGGAAAACATTAAATTTATTGAATGTAACAATTCGGGGCCAGCTCACGCGAGGAATATTGGATTAGACCATGTCTCTACTCGCACTGATTATATTGGATTTTTAGATGCGGATGATTATTTATCAGAGATTACTCTTGAAAAGGTAAATTCATTTTTCTTAAAGAACCAAGATATTGACTTGGCTGTTATTCCACTTTATCACTTTGAAAGAATCGATACCCCTCACCGTCTAAACTACCGGTTTGATGAAGGCGATCGCGTTATCGACATTACGAAGGAATACCAAGCGATTCACTTCCATATAGGTGGTTGCTTTTTTAAAGCTACTCATTTTACCAATGAGAACAAATTGCGGTTCAATACTGAATTGAACTTTTGGGAAGACGCTCTTTTAATCAATACCTTTTTATTAAAACATAACCAATACGGTGTTGTAGCTGATGCAAAGTATTATTATCGAAAACGAGCACAAGAAGATTCCTTGGTAAGTAATTCATGGTATAACAAATCTCGCTATACAGAAATGATAAAAAAATGCTACATAAGCGTAATTAATGAATCAAAACGTATATATGGTACAGTGCTTCCTTACGTTCAATTTTTGGTTATTTATCATATGAGGTTATATCTCTTCCCCAAAAATAACGAAATCATTTATAAAGTGCTTGACGAAGAAGAACTTAAGGAATTTTTCACAGCATTCGTTAGCCTCCTGCAAGAGTTCGAGGAAGAATATATAAAGAAACAAGATATGCCCTTTTATTATAAAAAATACATGTTAAATTTGAGAAAGAATGGCTGGCCTTATTTACCGGACCAAGGGAAATTAAAAAGGCAAAATGTAACTATAACTAGCTGTAATCTTAATGGGTTTACCTGGTCAGTTGAAGGCCATTTTATGAATAAAGAATATATGATGAAACCTGCAGATCGTTTGTTTATTCAAAGCAAAAATAAAATTACTTATTTAACAAGAAAACCGTTACCTAGCAAATTGAGAACAATTTGGGGGACAATTGTACGGAACTATGAACATACAGGTTTTAAAGCTTCCCTTCCTTTTTATCGAATTAAATTCCAGTTTGGTCTAGAAATGGAAAATGGAGAGAGAATTCTTCTAAATAAAGTGAATTTATGGAATGTAAAAAAATGATAACAAACAAAGAGCAGAATCTCTATTTTAATAGGAAATTTTAGGTAACATTTTCGAAAGGTTATCATCCCAACAGTTGTCGTAGGAACAAGGTTTATTATCTGTGTCTTTAGATTAATACGAATAGCAATAGACAAGCCTATTATGCACTACATAATGTAAAGAATTCTTATGGTCTAGAAATGAGGATTTATTAAACAACATTTCATTTAAGGAGACTGGGCTATGGAGGAAATTAAAAAAAGATATAGTAATTTTGAATTATTAAAAGTTATATCAATTATTATGGTTTTAATACTCCATTACTTTAATGGTAATATGGGTGGGGCTTTACGTCATGTACCAATATACTCTTATAACTATTACGTAATGCACTTCCTAGAAAGCATGAGTATTATAGCGGTCAACTGCTTCGTTTTGGTGTCAGGTTATTTCATGATTGGAAAAAATCAAGTAAAACTTATCAAAGCATTAAACTTAGCAACTATAGCTATTTTTTATGGGGGTGTATTTTATCTGTTCACCTCTTTACTTGGCATAAATGGCTTAACCTTTAGTATTAAAGAGTTCTTACTAGCTTTAGTTCCCTTCTATGGTGCAAAGTGGTTTGTTGCATCATATATTGTTTTATTTGCTTTATCTCCATTTTTAAACAAATTATTAACACAATTAACAAAACGGCAGTTTCAACAATTCTTAATAGTTTTGATTGTGACACTATCAATTATGCCGACACTGCTTAGAGATCTTTCCTATAACGACAATGGATACGGTGTATTAAGCTTTGTTCTTCTCTACTGCATAGCTGCATATTTTAAGCTACATTATAGTAATTCATTGAGTAAATGGTTCTATTTGGGACTGTACTTATTGTCAGTAACAGTAACTTTTGGATTAGCAATAACAGGATTCCAAAATTATGATTATAATTCTTTTTTTAATTTACTGAGTGCAGTTTCCATATTCTTATTTTTCTCAAAACTGAATATTGAATTTAAAGCAATTAATTATTTAGCTACATTTACATTTCCGATTTATTTGATTCACACTGAACCACCCTTAAGAGAAATAATTTTCCGAGACATATTAAGGACAAATCTCTTTTGGAATAGCAATTGGTTCTTTTTACACTTAGTAATATCCGTTACAATTATCTTCTTTGGATGTGTGCTAATTGAACTCAGTAGAAAGCTTTTTTTAAATTTATTTTGGAAGAGGGAAAAATTAAAGTATCTCAAGAAAGTTTCAATTGGTTAGAGCCATATTCTCATGAGAGGATATAAAAGAAATATTAAAACACTTTGTTTTCTAGTAAGTACGAATTAGAGTTAACTTAAACTCATTTCTCAGTATTATTTAGGACAATTAGGTTATTAGAGCTTACTTTTTAGAATGCTCAATAAAAGTCAATGTGTTTGCTATAAAATTTTCTTAGCAGCTTTGAACTATAATTGTACACCTTTATCCCGGTTAAGCAATTTATACAATAGCTTTATTAAATCTTCAGTAAGAAAAAACTGTATCCCAATTGTTTAACAGCAGTACAATTAGGGTACAGTTTTTTCTAATTTTCTTTACTTCATTTTTCTGAACTAATCATTTATAGTATCCCAAATACCTTAAAAATCATTTATTGTAAATTAAGGATTTCCTCATATACCCGTTTTCGATTATCAGTGTCAAATTTATAATAAAAGTTCGAAACTCGTTTTATATACTTGTCCTCCATAATACAACCTTTTTCGATTAGGTTAATGATACCATTGAGGGTTGATTCATAGTCATAATATACTGGTCCGAAACCATCTCTTTCATAGCTGAAGTAACCCTCTTGGTATAAGTGGCTTTGGTAGAATTCTTGTTCATCAAAATGGTTATAAATTATTGGCTTTTTTAAATATGCAAAGTCAAAAAAGACACTAGAATAATCAGTAACCATCATTGAATTCTTTTTAAACTCTTCTTGGTAATCTACTGGCTTCCTTTCAAGCTTAATCCACTCGTTATCTTGAAAGTCATCAATCTGAATGGATATAGCTGGATGCAAACAAAACTTTCCTTTATAGTTGTACTTTTCCATTACCTTCAATAACTTTGGATCATTAATGAGTGAATTATAAAACTTAAAGTATTCACTTTCCTTAAATTGACTGCTATAGGTCCTTTGTTTTTTCTCATCTAAAGGGCCAGCAAGATATTTTCGCCATGTCGGAATAATAAGGATTGTTTTATTCTGTCCAGAACTTTCACTTAATAAATTATCATATCTAGGGAATCCTGTAAGTTTGACAACATCCTCATTATAGAAAAAGTCATAATTCAA
The DNA here is from genome assembly GCF_019749255.1 of Mesobacillus maritimus. Classification (GTDB taxonomy): domain Bacteria; phylum Bacillota; class Bacilli; order Bacillales; family Cytobacillaceae; genus Mesobacillus_B; species Mesobacillus_B maritimus_A. The sequence goes on from NZ_JACWFH010000009.1 coordinate 254,229, forward strand.
TATTGATTTATATTCCTCTTTACCAGCAGTAACGAAAAGTTTTATATCTTTACTGTATTTATTTAACCAACCTGAAATATCCTCTTTAGTGATTCCATGCTGTAGGAAGACAAATTTATATTTATATAGGTCCTTAACATACTTCTTTTTATTGCCAAAAGCGTTTATCACAAACTCATCAGCATGTGAAGAAATTAATTTTGAACACAATAAAAAGTAGAGCTTATATTTAAATGAATCATAATCAATAACATCACCAAACTTTTTCATTCGTTTAAAATCAGGGCTATCTTTAGAAATAACAAAATACGCTTTAATATTGTTATTTTTTTGACTTGCAATATATTTAAACATGTGCTCTGCATTGTCATTAGCCACTGTAATTCTATCTGACAACAGCCAAATTTCTTTTTTATTACCAAATAGATTTTGGAAGTACTTGACTAACATATACATCAATCTATAGAACATAATATTATATTCTTTTTTTTCAAATAAGATTTTTTGAAATTTGAGTTCATTTTTCAAATGAGACTTCATCGTTCTCTTTTGTATAACTAAACGATTTTTGTGATGTTTAATTAATATATTCCCCTTTGTATAATAAGCATTTGCTAATTTACTTATCTTGGAGAACTTACCAAAATCCAACCTTATTGCTTTATCGTGTTGCCTATATTTAATCATTACTTTAACGTTTTTAACCTTTTTAAGTGGGATTTCAACCCTAAAGCCATTAATATTATAAAATGCTTCGTTAAATGCAATTGATGTTTTGTTTCTTTTAACTTTTTCGACATTAATTACATCGCCATTATTTGTTTCAAAGTAAATTTGATAATCATCCTCAGGAAGTAGGAAATTTGAATACCCTTCAATAAGTAACATATTCTTATTAACCTCAAGAATCTCAATGACCAATTTATTCTTATTCGTTATCTTATCAATTTCGATATTATTAAAGGAAAAAATCCCCTTTTTATATTGAAATTCTTTTCTAATATCTCTCCCATATTTTAAACACAGCGCCCAAACTTTATGTTCTCTCCACAGATGTCTTTGTTCCATTATGATATCATCATCAATGTATTTTAATAATTCAACGATAGTATTTTTATATTTCTTTACCTCTTCTTCTGTTAATTGGTTAGACACTTGCCCCTTAATTCGCCACTGCAAATCATACATAATATAAAATTGTACGTATGGGATAACTCGACCGAATTTCTCTATTGAATATTCCAAAGCATACTTCAAAGCGTACTCAGGAGTGTCGAAGTACCACCTCTTTGATTCCCCACTAATTTGTAAAGCTGATGAATTATCTTCCCGTTTTCGATAAAGGTACGTAACAGAACCCATCACCCCATATTTTTGTTTATCTAAAATAATTGGTGTGAGGAACTTAGAATCCTCTGCAAACTTTAATCGGGTATCGAATTCAGAATTTCTTAGTGCTTCTTCTTTAATAAAAGTTGTCGGACAGCTTAACTGAATAAAATCGTAGTCCTCAAATATGTCAACTACTCGATCCTTTTTAAATTTATAGTCAAGCATATGATAACCATTTTGGGCACCGAAAAGTTTTATTCTTGCCGCAATGACATCTACCTTATCATTCCACTTTTCAAATTTGTCATAGACTTTTGTAAATGTATCGACTGGCCATAAGTCATCAGGGTCAAGGAAGTTAACATACTTACCCTTAATGTATTTCATCCCAAAGTTACGTGCTGCACTTACCCCTGAATTCTTCTGTTTTAGATATGTAATATTCTCAGGGTATTTTTCTGAGTATTTTAAACAAATGTCTTCAGACGAATCAGCACTACCATCGTTTACCAGGATTAGTTGGATATCACTGAAGCCGATATCCTGATTTATGACTGATAATATTGATTCCTCTAAGTATTCATCAACATTATAAATTGGCATTATTACAGTGAACTTAAATTTATATTCCATTTTATGTCCTCACTTTGATTGAAGTCTTATTCTAATTGCCTCTATTTTTTATGTACAGAAAGCCGTATCAATATTATCTATTATAATTAACCTTTACACAGTATTAAATTTTTATACTTTTAATGAACCAGTGTATATTCACATGGAAAAGCCCTCACCTAGGAAAGTTTGGGCTTAATACTAAATGTGGTTACGCAGTGTTTATAAACAGGCTAATCATTCACTCATAAAAACTCGTTTTACAATTTTCTCCGTTGACTTACCATCATGCCAACTACAAAACTTCTCATAAAACTCCTCATATGTTTTTTCGTAGGTCTTCTCTATAAGCTCAATATTCTGGATTGTCTCGATAACCTCACCGCTTGTCTTCAACAAAGGTCCTGGAGCCTCATTCTCAAAGTCAATATAAAATCCACGTAATTGATCTCTATATTTCTCTAGGTCATAAGTATAAAACAATATCGGCCTTTTAAGATTTGCATAATCGAAAAATACAGAAGAATAATCAGTAATTAGGATATCAGAAATTAAGTAGAGCTCAGCTATATCATCATACTTTGAAAGATTATAGGCGAAACCTTCTAACCCTTCAATATTTAAGTTATCTGCAATGAAATAGTGCATCCTTAACGCCACCACATACTGCTCACCTAATTTATCTTTCATCTTCTTTAAATCCAGTTTTAGATCAAACTTGTATTTACCCGGTTCATAAAAGTCATCGTCTCTCCATGTTGGAGCATAAAGGACAACTTTCTTCTCTTCAGGAATACCTAGGGCCTTCTTTATTTGACTCGCTCGTACCATTCGGTCAGGTGCATATAAAAGGTCATTTCTCGGATACCCGTACTCCAACATCTCTTTTTCAAACTTAAATGCACTTCGAAAAATGTCAGAAGAATACCGATTTGGGGATAAAAGATAATCCCAAGCACGCGATTGCAAAAAAAAGTCTCGTTTATATCGAGGGTTCGCAGAATAAACATCCTTCATATCAAACACAAGCTTTTTTAGGGGGGTCCCATGCCAAGTCTCAAGGAAGATATTATCTTTACGCTTAACTAGGTGTAATGGTTGCCGCATATTATTTACCCAATACTTTGATACAGCTAAATAATAATAATAAGCAAGGCTAAACCTCTTTACTACTTTTGCATCACCAGGAATTTTTCTGTTTTTATCATTAAAAACCCACACACACTTGAATTTTAAATTATTTTCCGTAATATACTCATATATATTTCTAGGGCTGTCCGAATAATTTTTTCCCAAGAAACTTTCAAATACAATATAATTCTCCTTCATAGGCAATTTCAAAAACGCCTTCTTATAAATATAACGCTTGAGACTTTTATTCCCTACAATAACCCCTTTTAATTCTAGCGCTTCTATATGGAGTTTGAGGACCCTTTTGAATTTAGCTTTATTTCCTTTTTTAAGATGATTTAATTCACTCTTAATGTGCCTAGGTTGAAATTGGATCATTGATGAATCCATCATTTTTACAGCCTTACCGAAGACAGCAAATAGTTCATCGAATTTCTCTTCTACATTAAAGGTTCTCGTTACATTTCTTCGATAAAAATTAATTAGTTGCTGATCTAAATAGATTTTCACATTTTCTGAAGTCGGAAGCTCTTTCAGAGTAGTGTAGACAGTAATAAAATCCTTTGCAACCTCTTCTATAGGTCTTTGTGCAAGACTAGGGTTTGTTATTGGATCATTTCTGACCCGCTTATAATATGTAATTCTATTTACCTTAGGCAGCGTCCCTTTCGCATCTATAAAAGGAATTATCCCAGTAATATCCGTGGAGCCTTTCGTATCCTCTAAGAAGTGAATAGCTTTGTCTATTATGAAGTCCCGTTTAATTAATACGTTTAGGATACTTCCACCATTAAATAAACTGCTACTCTTTTCCAGGTTAACCAGTACCTCTGCCATATCGCTTGGCGAGTCTAAATCAGAAGGTCTAAGCAATTTTTTCGTAGTTCCAAAAATTGCTGGGTATTCATGAATATTTTTAATTAATAACTCAATGGTGTCATTGACTAATATGTCGTCGCTATCAAGGAAATAAATCATTTCCCCGGTTGCAAATTTCAATCCGCTATTTCTGGCAAAAGCGACACCTTTATTAGTTTCATTCTTTCTATAGATAATTCTATCGTCCACCAAAAGGGATTCTAGATATTCTGTTTCTTCGGTATTTGAACCATCATTAATAATAACCAATTCTAAGTTTCTATATGTTTGTGACAAAACTGAACTTAGACTATCTCTTACAAATTCACTTGTATTGTAGTAAGGCATGATGATGGATACCTTTTGTTCCTGATGAGTATTCATACTATTACTTTCACACTCCTAATATTGAGCAATACTCTTTTTAGATTCTATCAATTATTCTTCAACATGTATACTGTGGTCCCTTTTGATATTGGGAATATTGTGTCTCAATCTTAACCATAAACATTGGCTACGTGTTTAAATCTTAACACGCTACTTGATACTTCTTAATCAAATACTAATGAACTTAAAGTACCATTTTAATTAATCCATGTACTTATTATCATATCCCGAAGTAATATAGTTTACGATAAATTCAAAGTAAGCATAGAACCTATGAGTTTAACAACTGAAAAAGGTGACGTCCCAGATGGACAATCACCCTTTTACTGTAAAGTCACTAATCATTTTAATAAGAAATAGCTCGCTTACTTTGATTTTTCCAAATTTTATTGAATTCAGATTTACTCATTTTAACATCCTTTTCTCCGGTCCAAGGATCGTTAAAGTAGTAACTTTTTTGATTATATCCTGTTAATACTAATGCATGAACAGAGAAACCATGCATTGGAGAAACCCAAACCACTACTGGCTTATTATTTGACAGGTTCTTATCAATAAAGTCATTACTTTTACCTGTTAGATTCTCTGAACTTCCTGCATATTTCTTAACGAGTCCCATTAAAGCTGAAGGATAAACTGTCCATCCCCTTTTAGTGAATGGGTCCCCTACATATCCATAACTTGGATCCCATGGATGTTTTGGCATTTCCCTTGCTAGTTTTATCTTATCAACATTTGCCCCCTTATACTGGAGCATCATCGTCACTGCCGTAATTTCACAACCAGTTGGTAATTCAGGAAGTTGTGGCGTAAGAGGCACATTTAAAAGAATTCCACTAATTTTTGATCCATGACTTCCATACATGGTTTTTGGATAATATTCGTACCTCTTTACAATTTTCTGTGAATGTTGGTCCCTCTTAAAAGCATTTACTACATACCCTAAGCTATTAATGTCGAATACGTATTGGATTTGTTTCCCATGATTACCGTACTTTGCTTTCGGATAGTATTCATATCTGGTTACTACCCGTTGTGTTCCTCGTTCTTTCTTAAATGCTTTTGTTACATACCCTGAACTATTGATATCAAATACATACTGAATTTGATCACTATGTGAACCATAATTGACTTTGGGATAGTATTCATATCTAGTCTGTATTCGTTGTGTTACTGGTTCTCTCTTAAATGCTTTAGTTACATAGCCTAAAGAATTAATATCAAAGACATACTGTATTTTATTTCCGTGTTTACCATAAAAAGTATTCGGATAATATTCATATCTAGCTACTACCTGATGCGTTCTTTGGTCTCGCTTTAATGCTTTAGTTATGTGACCTAATCCATTAATGTCGAATACATATTGAACTTGACCCCCATGGGAACCATATACTGTGTTTGGGTAGTATTCATACCTAGTAACTACCCGCTGCGTTCCTTTCTCTCGTTTTAATGCTTTTGTTAGATGACCTGATGAATTAATATCGAATACATATTGGATATAACTCCCATGGGAACCATATGCCGTGTTTGGGTAGTATTCATATCTAGTAACTACCCTTTTCGTTACTTTGTCTCTTCTTAAAGCTTTTGTAAGATGACCCGATGTATTAATATCGAATACATATTGGATTTGGCTACCATGAGAACCATATGCCGTGTTTGGATAATACTCATATCTGGTTACTACCCGTTGCGTTCCTTTCTCTCGCTTTAATGCTTTAATTACATGACCAGATGCATTTATGTCAAAAACATATTGGATTTTTGACCCATGTGAACCGTATGGAGTCTTAAAGTAGTACTCATAATAGTTTGTTATTCTCTGAGTCCCCTTATCTAGCTTTGCTGCATTCACTATGAATCCGTCCTCATCAATCCGAAAAACATATTTTATTCTTCCTTCTGCATTTTCTTGATTACTTCCAGGATAATATTCCTGTATTTTTATAATCCTCCCATCTGAATGAATTTCAGAATAGGTAACTTCTCCTTCCTTGTTAAGGTGATAGGTTGTTTCACCTTTAACAACTATTTGATCATTATGCCTACTTAGTTCTTTTTTTGTTCCGTCTTTTTCTCTTATTGGCTGTTCTTCTAAATCTTTCTCTTCAACTTCTTGCTGAGTTTCACTTTTTCTATCATTCTTTAAATCTTCTAAAGTCTGATTCCCAATTGCCTCTTCTTCTACTTCATTATTAATGACTTGTTCTTCTACTATTTCAGAAGAATTAACAGAACCCTCCGCATTTGTGGATTTTCCTGCCTCCTTCATAGAAGCTTCATCAGAAACATTCGTATCTGTTGTCAACATTTCATCTTGAATCTCAATTTGTTCTTCAACTGCTTTTTTAGGTTCATTAGCTTTCACATAATTTCCAAGAGAGGGAAATGCAAGTGCAATACTAATTAAAGCAATACCTACTTTTTTACCCATTGTGTCTCCTTTCAAATTCCTCTAATTAATATTAGATAACCATAAATACTGATTGCACTACGCTATCTTGTTTTGAAAATTCCCTTGAATTATGATAATTAAATTCCTATATCATCCCAATATTATCATCCCTATAGGGCAAACTCATTATATAGTTTAATTATAGATGCGTGGTGATGAATGGTTAATAACACATAGCAATCATTATTATCGATATCAAATTCAATTGAATAATAATTATACTACAATTTCTCAAAGAATTTTTCATGGCACTTCCGATTTAATTTTTCTATACAAATGTTCCACCAATTCTCTCATAAAGTGGGGTGTTTTAAAGCAGTTCTTATACCATTTTAACTAAATTTCTGTTATTCTAAAGTTCGATTGCAAAATTTGTAAAAACTTGGAGGACGAATATGAGAGCTGATAAAAAAAAGAAAAAAAGAAAATGGCTCCGCATTACGGGTTTTATTTTATTATTATTATTAATTTCAGTTGGAGCTTACCTATTTACTGTATATAGATCACTTACGAATGCGGTTGACACAATGCATGAACCGATTGAAAGACCCCAGCGGGAAATAACATTTAAAAAGAGGGAACCGTTTACTGCCTTAATGCTTGGCGTAGATGAACGAGAAGGTGACAAAGGTCGTTCAGACACCATCATTGTCTTAACGGTTAATCCAGAAAAAAACTCGGTAAAGATGCTTAGTATTCCACGAGATACTTATACAGAAATTATTGGCCGAGGTACACAGGATAAAATTAACCACGCTTATGCTTTTGGTGGAGTAGAAATGGCTATGGATACTGTGGAGAACTTCCTCGATATACCGATTGACTATTACTTAAAGGTGAATATGGAAGGCTTTCAGGATATTGTGAATGCTGTTGGTGGGATAACGGTTAATAATGATATGGAGTTCACCGAAGGTAGCTTTCATTTTCCTCAAGGCTCGATTGATTTGGATGGGCGAGAGGCTTTAGCCTATGTTCGAATGAGAAAACAAGACCCACAGGGAGATTTCGGCCGACAAAAGCGACAGCGCCAAGTAATCCAGGGGGTCATCAGTAAAGGGGCAAGCTTGGGATCGTTAACCAAGTTTGACAATATATTTGATGCACTTGGGCACAATGTAAAAACTAATATTACATTTTCGGAAATGGTCGATATCCAGAGCAACTATCGAAAAGCTGCTTCAAACATCGAACAACTTAAGTTGGAAGCAACTGGATCATACATTGGCGGAGTTTCCTACCAGCTTGTTTCAGAAGAGGAACAGCAACGAGTACAAAAAGAAATGAAAGATCATTTGGGAATAACTAATTAATAAGATTTCAATTCATTTCATGCAGAAAAGGCCAGGAAACCTCTCCTGGCCTTTTCTTTCTTTGATCTTAAAAACGTAGTTTGCCTTGCATGCCGATGCTTGGTAGAACCATATGGTTTTACTATTACCCTAACAAGTTTTGTACTCAAAAAAATTGGCTTATTAATAATATCCTTACAAAACACATGAAGCATCAATACTCCGCAATGCAGATAGTTTCTATTAATAGGCACTTTAGTAACATAAAGAAGAAAAGGGGTAAACAAAGAATCCTTAGATTTCACCTCTAGAAAAAATGTTAAGTATTTTTAATAGTCGCATTATTTAATACAACATTGTAAAAACGTTCCATAGCCTGTTTATTATATTGGATATAATCAAACTTCGGATAATCTAATTTTCCCTGTTCTCCTTTTACCAAAGCAAATTCAAGAATATTCTTAGCTAAAGCACTTTCACTGTTTTCTACCAACTTTCCATATCCTCCTTCTAACACACTCCTAACCCCTGTGACATCGGTTGCAATTATTGGCTTTCCGATTATCATAGTTTCTAACAAAACCAGACCTTGGCCTTCGTAATTTGAAGAAAGGATAAAACAATCACATCTATTAATAAGTGCGAATGGATTCTCTACTTGTCCTACTAGAAAAACATTATCTTTTATATTGAGTTCAACAATTAACTCTTGAAGAAATTCCTTAAGTGGACCTTCCCCAGCAATGTATAGTTTCATATTCTTAATCTGTTTAATTGCGGCACTAAATGCCCTAATTAGCTTTTCGTGACCCTTTTCAGGAGATAACCTACCAATAGTTACAAAATTTACATCTTTAGGGTCCGGATTGATGGTTCCTTTAACTCTAATAAAATTAGATCTGTGACTTTGATCCAATATCAAGTACTTTGTATTATTATATTGAATCACTTCATAACTATCTTTTAGCACATTAACTTTTTTGTCATTAACCAAATTATTAACATAGGTCATTTTTTCAGTGGCATTAGGTACATATTTTTGCAGGTTTTCTTTATTAGTTTTATGGGTGGACTCGGCTACCGATACTACCTTATCATAGTATTTATATATTGAAAAAATAACCTTCAATGTTTTTTTGTGTTTATATTTTCCATTTATCTTTTTATTAAACTCTTCAGCCATATCGGCATGCAAATAAATTGCCTTGTTTTTCACTCCAGAAAAGGCAAAAATCAAGCCCCAAAAGTCACTATAGCCTCCAAAGTTAATTGCGTAATCAAAGTTTACATTTCCAATTATCCTTTTAAACTCATTATTATAGAGGTCCTTTGGAACAACAACCTCCATCATTTTGCCCGAAACACCCCTGTTTAATATCCACTGATGTCTATAGCTTTCAAATATAGTCTTGTTTAATTCACCTGGACGATAAATAAAATGCACATTACTATTTACCTTTTTAATATTATTCCATTTCTCATTATTCCCTTCTGGACTTTCAATTACGACAACTTCATATTTATTAAAATCGATATTATCTAAAAGTGTTAATACAGACGTCGTTATCCCATTGTTATAAAAAGCTCCACAATAGAATAACACTTTTTCTTTGTTTGAGCTTGTACTAATAAATTTATGATTTGTATCGTTTTTTAGGACCTTCTCAATAAACCTTAAAGTCGAATTTCCATCATCATTATAACAATATAAGGCCTTATACCTTTTATAATTCTCGTTATACTGTTTCCTTGTGTCCCCTTCATTCTTTATACATTCTGCAACTTCATTTATTTTATAGCAGAGGGGGCCTGGTAACGTATCTAAATTCAAATAGAAACCTCTCTCTTCACCGTACAGCTCTATATCCTCGCCATAGAAGATAACTGTCCTATCTGTGGGGAGGAACTCAAAGAAAATACTTGAATAATCGGTAATTAGAATGTCTACACCCGCTAAGAGTATATTTGTATCAAAATAATTAGGTATACAAATTTCCTCAAGGTTATTCTCTTTAAAATATTTATACGCAAAAAAATGAGCCTTTAAAACTACCACATACTCGCTCCCTAAGAATCCCTTAAGTTGTATAACATCATCTAACAACTTCTTGCTTGTATCGCTCTCATTTCCTAACGACCCTCTCCAAGTCGGTGCATACAATACTACCTTTTTGTGGTTTGGAATTCCTAATCTTTCTAACACCTTTGATCTCTCATTATTCAGTGTTAAGTCTACTCGTGGGTACCCAATATCGGCCACCTTTCCCGGGAATACCTCAAATATATCCTGAGATTTTAATAATTTTTTATAAGTAAACTCATTTGGACTAACTAGAATATCAGTTTGTAATAAATTCCTTTGAATGTTTTTATGATCAGTTATTCCAGCATTCTTGATATCTATTCCCAAAGTCTTAAGAGGTGTACCATGCCATGTATTTATATATATTTGCTCGTCTCTTTTTATAAAGTAATATGGAAACGAGGTATTATTTATTAAGTATTTAGCTTTTGCAAGATATTTCAAATATTTGTCATCATCTACAGTGACAACGACAACATTTTTTTCTAAAGAAAATCTCTCAATAAAAGGATTTAATTCATTACATACGATTACATGAGTGTACCCACTGTATTGTTCCATCTCACGCAGCTTTAAAAATATAGCAAGAACATTTCCTGTAAAGTTTTGACCATGATAGGATTCATAAAAAATAATATCACTTTTAACCTTATACTTATTAATATAACCGCTATATTTAGCACGTATCCTAAATCTTTTATTACGTTTATATTCATCTAAGGGCTTTTTTAAAAATGAAATTTTTCTTTTAATATATTTTTTAATATTCTTCACCTTAAGAATCCTTTCTGAATCTGGAAACAATCAGCTGTTTTCCTAAGTCTTCATGAACCAAGGGGCCTTTCCAAATCTAGGTTAAATGAAATGGGGGGTTAAAGACTTACTTTTAAACTTATTTCTCTTCTTGGCTTTTTACCTTCTACAAAAGTATAATAACTATCCTTAATACGATGAGTCCCAGGAATCTCTTTCTGGATAGAATTGATTAATGGATATTCTAGATTGGTTCCGTTTTGTTCAATTCCTACAGATAATTGGTACAACCCCTGGGGAAGCATTAGTTTAGTAAAATCAATCCATTTTGCAAACCAAGCATATTCATAATTCAACTTATTGTTACCGTGATTCGGATGACTAGATAGCCAATCTACGGACAAATTTTCTAGATGGACGTTTCTAATCAACTTATTATTTTCATCTCTAAAAATTAATCTTTTCTTTGCAGCAAGAGGTGTACTCTGATCAAAACCTGGAATATAAATATAACCACTTATGTATACAGATTCTTCATTCCATTTGAGCATATCGAGTCTACTTTTAGGTATAGGAATATAATAGTCACTGTAAGATACTAATTTTAAGGGATCTATTAACTGATCTATAATATATAGCCTTTGCTCAACCCTATTTGTCCTAGCAAACGCTTCAATATACTGCTGTAATTGACCATACCCAACAATAAAAAGATTTAATTTTATCTCCTCTGCCATTTTGAGAATAATCTTTTCTATTATCGTTTTTATTACTTCACCAAATAGATCAGCCCAAATAACAATATTTATATCATTATTTTTCGGATATTTTATTCCTATTAAATCTATCCCCTTATCTGTACCTCTTTGTTCTAATGCTAAATACCTTTCACCTGAAATTTCCAGAACACAGCTGGATTCTGGTTGACTCTTCGATATGGAAACTACATTTGAAAAAAGCCAACTGTCATTCTCTCTAATTAACTCATTAATAATGTGAATTTTATTCGTATTTATTTCTGTATTCATTAAGAGTTCAAGTTTATTTACAGGAACTAAACAATTAGAGTACGTCATTTCAACAATCATAAAAGTACCTCGCTTTAATACTAATCTTTTTAAGAAAACCACACAGCTTAAAACGACTAATGAAATTGTTAAAAAATTTATATTAAAGAAGGGAAAATAGCTTTTACTCTTTTCCAATATCTTAGTAACGGTAGGCCATTTAGCGTATCCTATCAAATAAGGTTAACCACATCTAGGATATCTAAATTTCTTCCAATTTATTCACATTCATCCAAAATAGTAGGGTTATACCATTCAACTGGTACCTATTCTCTCCATTTTCACCCCATTCTCTTACATTCTAAAACAAGGTCAAAAAATACAAAAAAAGGCTCAACATTAACCTAATAGGGAATCAGGGTGTTTTTTTGCCCAGGATTAGCTAGAGTGTGCACTCCCATCCATACCCCTACATAAAATAAACTAAAAACCTTTATTTGACCCAGGTTAACCATAAAATAAGGAGAGTTGAGTGGCATGATGGAAAAATCTGACGAGTCGAAGTTGCCGATTAAAGTAGAACCATTCGGAGATTGGTTTAAGTCCTTTAATCACTTTTTTCACGACCCACCCTTTAGGGGGTTTCTAGAGGGGATCGATGAATTTTTCAAACAGCCTTTATTCCCTCAAAAAATCTTTAATGTCAAAGTAAGTAGTCAAAAGGATAAACATCTTGTGACAGCAGAACTTCCTGGTATTCGAAAAGAACAAATTAGGATTAATATATTAGGCAATACAATAACAATCTCTGTTAAGCACCAGGACCTCTATACCTACGAAGATGATAAAAACCACATATATCGTCGCGGGGAATCATTTCAACACACTAGTAAAACCATTACAATTCCCTATCTGATTGATGAGAAAAGGGTGAAAGCATCCTACCGAGATGGATTACTCAAAATATCGATTCCAAAGGTAAAAGGGAAAACTATCGCTATTAGCGAATAAAACAAACAGGTTATAATTTGGCCTGTTTGTTTTTTTAGGTAGATATTTAAAAGTTGGTAGCAGGCTAGTCTTTCCTTAGTAATAACATGGATTTCCCACGAAAAAACTTACTCTCACCTATACTCATTTTTGTTCAGGTCTTCCTGTGTACAACGATTCAACACTCTTACCTACAACACCATTGTGACTCTCAATATTGATAAAATTAGCTCTTCGTGTTTGCTAATAATTTATTTAATGGTTTCATTTATTGTCGATATTATTGCCGTTCTAGCCTATCCCTAACATCCCTATGTTTGGATAATGTTTATATTTTATAAAAGTACATAAAATATTACGTAAACATACTAGCTATCGTTGAAAACAAAGGAGGAGTATAGAAATGAAAAAGGTAATAACATATGGAACATTCGACCTGATCCACTGGGGTCATATCAATATTTTAAAGAGGGCTAGGGAACTCGGTGATCATTTAACAGTTGCTCTTTCTACTGATGAGTTTAATGAAGTGAAAAATAAAAAGACTTATCATAATTTTGAAAACAGAAGAGTAATTCTTGAGGCAATTAGATATGTTGATGAGATCATCCCAGAAACAACTTGGGAACAGAAAGTTAATGATATTGTAAACAATCATATTGATATCTTTGTTATGGGTGATGATTGGAAAGGAGAGTTTGATTTCTTAAAATCATACTGTGAGGTTATTTATTTACCTCGTACAGTAGGAATCTCGACAACAAAAATTAAGACTGACCTCCATAAGAAAATAAATGGTTAGAGAAATAATGAATATAGTACATAATCGAGTATGAGGGGGTGACTAACCCCCGACCTCTCACACCACCGGTACCGTTCGGTATACGGCGGTTCCATTAAGATTGACGCAAAATTTCATAACGATTATATAGACTTCTTAACCCTCGTTGACTCCAGTAAGAGTTGTCGAGGGTTTTGTGTAACATTTGACTATATGCAATTCTCCAGTATTTCTTTATGGAGTTGCCCCATTCATATGCTTTGTTCCCTGAAAAACCTAAACAATTAGTTTCTTAATTTTGGTTTTCTTCCACTGTTTCCACGCGCACATTCTGAGCCTTGCACCATCCCGTAAGATAGCGGTTTAACATTCCATCTACGCAATGACTTCCTTTGTTCCGCTCTACCCGTTTCAGGGTAGTTAAGAGATTTTCCCGTGACAAGATTCGTTCCATTAACATGACGCTACTTCCTTTCCACGCAAAGAAAGGTTCTGTTTATGCCGGTTCCATAGAGTCCCCAGCGGATTCACCGCTTCCTCCTCTAGGTAAGTCCTTTCGAATTGTCTGTGTTCAACGCAATCACCGAATGTGCAGATTTCATTCTTTCTTAATAGTTCGGTCCTTCCCATTCTTTCTCGAGTTAGAAAATGATACTATGACCTCTGCTGACTTCTGATTGTTAAGCTATCCATCGCTGGATAGGTTACTAAGTGTACTTGGCTTACCAACCAGACCTCCCCGGGTAAGAGTGTAGTCTTTCCCTCCATCTATCTGCTTCATTTACTCTGTATCATCTTTGGCAGTAAGGACTTCGTTTTGTTATGCAAACTCATCCAATAATACCTAGCCATATATGAAGTTCGTGTTCCTCAGATCGGAGGTTTGCCGCTCGCTTCCTTCAGATTCCACTTCACCACGGACACCCTTGCGTTAGGCTAACCATTACTACTGCCTTCGTGGCTCGGGACTTCACCCTTTAGACTGCACCCATGCCGGGCGCACATAAAAAGCAGCTAGTGTATTACTAGCTGCTTCGTTACTTTGCTGCCTCAGCTTGTGAATCTGATTGTTCACTTGCTAAAGCTTGATAAAAAGTATCCATGGCAACTTGATTATAACTATTATAATCAAATTGGTTATTCTCAGGGATATTTTCCCTAGTAATAGTTGAAATCATTCCTTTTTCAAGACCATCTATACTATTATCAACCAATAATCCAAACTTACCATCCTCTAACACTGTTCGATTGGCTACTATATCAGTAGCTACAATTCTCATTCCTAATGTCATTGCTTCTAGCAGGACCATTGGTTGTCCCTCATAATGGGAAGAGAGTATAAAACAGTCACATTTCTGCATAAATACAAAAGGGTTTTCTATTTGCCCCATAAGATGCGCAGAATCATTCAATCCCAATTCCTCTATTAAAGCTTGAAGTTTCTCCTTTAAGGGGCCCTTTCCTAGAATGTAGAGCTGACTTTTAGGGTATTTCTTGTGAACCGTTGCGAACGCACGGATTAAATTCTCTTGGCCTTTTTCTGGTGACAATCTTCCCATATTTACAAATTGAATAGAACCTTGCTCTACTTTTGGAAGAATATCACCAGTAAGCTCCTCACTAAATTCCGTTTGAAGCCTAAATTGGTTCAATTTCGGGAATTCATTTTTTACTTTAAATACATTTGATTCTAACCAGCCAATTTCCTTATTGTCAATTGAAAACTGATAAAAGGTTCCTTCTTTTGTTTTATTGATCTTGGTGATTTTGGCAATTTTCCCTTTAAAATCTTTTGCATCAGAAACAAGCTTGGCTTTAAAGCTCTTATAAGGTTTTGTCCATACGGAATGACTCCCAGGTGTGGAAATTTCTGCGTATAATGGAGGATCTAACTGTAGTTCCTCTTGTGTACGGTGTTCTAGATGATCAATGAATAGCTTATTTTTCCTATGGCTGATTACGAGAACTGCTCTTCTTTTCACAGCTGTTTTCAACCTGGATAGACTCTTCATGTCATCATGAATTGTACAATATTCATAAAAAACTAGCGCTGTTTGATTGATCCAACCTATGACGGTCCCATTGATGTTAATCCTACAGTATGTTCCTTGAAACGTTTCGGCTTCCTTATCTACCTCAAATATAAGTCCCTCATAGTCCGAACTAGCAGAAATCGTATGACATCCTGGAACATTGTATGGCTTTGACCAAATACGGTTTCCACCAGGATTCACTAACCTAGCCAACTTTTTGGCCTTCTTTTCGTTTATTACTTCGTCTGGTAAGATTACAAGTGCCCTCTCTTCAATCCAACCAATGATTTGATGATTATGATTGAATTTATAATAGGTGGTGTTTTTATCTTCCATTCTCCTAAAAATAACCACTTCAGCACCCTCAAACTCTTCTTCTAACAGACGACGATTTGCGTTTACATGTCCAGGAGAAAAACTCCAGACAGGATAACTTTTAACTCCCTTTAATATTGCTTTAGCATTGAAAGGTTCAGTATGAAGAGGAATTTCTTGATCCATTTCTACCTCTTCCTCTGTTATGGTTGAATTCTGAAGAATTTTATCTGGGTTGATTGAATTCATCACATAGTCAAATTTATCGTAATCTGCATATTTCAATAAGTTTTTGCGATTTAATTCCATGGTTCCTTTGGACACACTGACGAGTTTATCAAATCGGTTATATACAGAGAAAAGTCCCCTTAAATTAATTCTATGTGGTTTTTTCCCATTTACGGTTCGCTCACTATCTGAAAGAAGGTCATTATGCATATAGCAGATTTTCTTTTTTGCATCTGCGGCTAGAAGAAGTTTGGCGCAATGAAAACTGTAACCACTAAAATCTATTACATAGTCAAATTTGCTTTTTCCAAATAGACGGGTATGCTCTCTAACATAGGCTTTTTCGGGATAAAGCTGCTTGCCTAATACCCCTCCTGCCCCTTTGAAGTGCACAAACCTATCCCTATAAAATTCTAAAGCCTGGTAAATAGGAATCCCTGGTGTGAAAATTAACCGAGCATTCTTATTTACCTTCTCAATATTTTTTAATGTTTCATCCTCTAGGGGTTTTTTCGTGAAACAACTGACATCATATTGGTCATAATCTATATTATTCATTAAATTAATAAAGGACGTTGTAATCCCGTTATCCCTCATCATTCCCGGATAAATCAGGATTTTTTTCTTTTGGTTTGATAAACCTGTGATGACGTGAACATTCCGTTCAGGTTTACCAAAGAGATAGTGTGTTAAGCGCTCGGTTACCCTTCCATCCTCATTGAGAGTAAATTGCTGTTGCATCTTTTTGTAGCGACCATCGTATCTTGATTTTACCTCATCAATATCCCTAATGCTTTCTACTAATTCACGAGAATTAAACACAATAGGACCGGGTAGAACGTCATTAGGTAAATATTGTCCTCTCTCATCTAAATAGGCATCAGCGTCCCAAGTATAAAATAGGATCGGCCTCCCCGTCACAAGGAAGTCAAAAAAGATACTTGAGTAATCCGTAATAAGCAAATCAATCGTAGCCAATAATTCATTGGAATCAATAAAGTCAGGTACTAACTGATTCTTGATTTCGGGGTGTGCTATGGCTTTCTTATAAAGAAAAGGATGAACTTTTATAAGAATATTATATTGATCCCCGACCTTTCTCTCTAGGTATTGAAGATCACCAATAATTTGGAGCATATCATTATTTGCCTTCCTAACATCTTTCCCTTTCCATGTAGGGGCATATAAAATAGTCTCTTTTTGAGCATTTATTTCCAATCCTAAATTTCTTAACTCTTCCTTAAATAGGTCTGGATTTGTCTGAAGCGTTAAATCAATCCTTGGATAGCCTTCTTCAATGATGGTACCAGCATAAATCCCGTTTAATTTATAACTATCTGTAAACATTTTCGTCGTATGTTGGTTGGGACTGATAAGGTAATCCGAACATAAAAAGTTACGTAATACGTTTTGCGATTGAGCAGGATTACCTGGAATGTCAAACCCCATCCTTTTTAAAGGAGTACCGTGCCAGGTATTAATATAAATTTGGTCCTTTTTAGGCGTAAAGTAGGGTTGGAAGGTAGAGTTATTAATCAGATATTTACATGATGCTAAATATCTTAAATACTCTTTCGAATTTCGTTTTACAAAATGCACATTCGGTCTATCCTTATATTTTGCTATCACATATGAAAGGGCTTTGAAGTCAGAAACAGACCAAATATGCTTGAAGTCCTGGAAATCTGGATGATCAACCATATATTTGAACACGGCGTACGGGCTGTCAGTCATACTATTCCCGTCTCTGCTTTCATACAAAATTGCCTTTTCATCCAACTTTAACCCTTCATAGAACCTTACATATTGTGACACAATTTTATACTGTTCCCTCAAAAAGTAATTAATGGCAGGCTTTACGACCAAACCTACTCCTTTTTTTATCACCCTAGTTATCACTTAATTAGCATCCTTTACCGTCAGATTATTCTGGGACGAGGGGCCTGTCCCTTTGTCCCTTCCATAGAATAATTAATTAACATGATGCCCTGTTTTTATACGTTTTTTGGTTATTACAGTCCTATTGTGAATGTTGGAGGTTTTGTCGAAATGTATTTTTTTATATCCACTATTTTCCTACTATTCAGCAACGTTTCGACAATATATAATCCTTTTGATAGGTGAATACTTTTTGGGAGGAATGGGAATGTGGCGTATTGGTAGGTTCGTTTTATGTATGGTTTTAATAATGAGTTTAGTGCCTTCGGTTGGTTTTGCTTTTAGCGACCAAGAATTAGCTAACTTCTTAAAAACAGAAAAAATAACTGAGGAACAACTAAACGAACATCTATTGCGGTTTTATGAAAGCTCTGTTGAGGAATTAGAGTCTATTGAAGAAATCGAATATATGCTTGGGGATAAAATTACCTCAGAGAACTTAGCAGAACTTTTGAATTATTATGAGTTGGATAGCGAAGAAGATTTGGTAGCTTTATTGGTTGAAAGCGGTGAAATGCAAGCAACTGATAACATCCGCGATATTTTTATCTATATCGATGCTTTAGATATGACAGTGGATTCAAATACTGGTACTCTTATTGCCCCTGAAAACCTCCAAGAATTACTAGATGAAAATGGTTTAACAATTGAGGACCTTAAGACCATTTTTACAGATAACGAAGATTCTATTGATAACTATAAGTTTATTGAAGACCTTGAGGACATGCTTTATGTATATGGGCGCCCCTTAAATGATCAAACGTTGCAACTATTACTTAGCGATTATGGACTTACGTTAGAGCAATTGAATGCGATACTAGCAGAGAATGATGATTCTCTTGAAAACTATGATTCTATTGATGATCTTGAGTATGCGTTACTAGACTATGGAACGCCGATTACCGGGAGCAACTTGCAGGAACTCTTAGAGACTTATGAGTTAACTAGAGAACAGTTAGATCAATTACTAGCTCAATATGATGATGCAATTGAAAACTACGAAACAATCGATGAGCTATATTTTAACCTTATTTTTTACATGATTTTAGAAGAAGATTCTGGGGAGTTATTAAATGATCTAGGCATCGGCCTTAATAAAGAGGAGCTTGTAAACTTGGTCAAGCACTTCCTTACGATTGATTTTATGGACCCTAATTTTATGGAACAAATAACCGAAATTGAAGCTCGCTTAGCTGCTTTTGGTGAGTTCGAGAGTGCGAATGATTTAACGCCAGAGCAAATGACTGGAATGATCAATCTTTATCACGAGATGATGAATCTATTTGGATTTGAAGCAAAGTACTATCTTGTTAAAGGGGATGACAAAATTGCCCTTACCGAACAAGAGGCGCTAACCCTTGAAAATACAAATGGCTACGATTTAATGATTGAGCTTTATAATCTACAGGGTGAATTCCTAGCAGACATCATTCTTACAGCAGACCTTTTCGGTTCTGAGTTGATTGATAAAATTGGCGAAAAGCTTGATGTTGTTAAAACCGTTCCTAAAGAGGCCGCGGTTAGCACCGAGGTCGTTAGAACAGTAAACGGCGGAAAGCTACCAAATACAGCTGGAAATTATGTCGAAGGCCTTCTTGCAGGACTAGCTTTAATACTCATTGGTGGACTCTTGTTCCGTAAACGAACTGTGAAGCAATCATGATAAAAAGATTGGGGCTGGTTGTTTCAATCGCTCTAATTGGAGTTGGCTTATGGGTCTTTATTGGGAATCTTACTCCCTTGTTTGCGGGAAGTGACTCTACTAAAGTTGAGAAAGCCGAGTCACCTGTTGAAGAGAAAACCGTTCCTGCACCCAAAAAGCGCGATTCCCAGGACCAAGTTCTCTATCCAATACGTCCGGAAATAGGGGATAAAATGGGTGAACTTTATATTCCTAAACTGGATGCTACCCTCCCTATTTTCCATGGGACTGATGAAGACGAGCTTGAAAAAGGCGTCGGGCATTTTGCTGGTAGCGTCCTACCGGGTGAAAACGACAATTCGGTTTTGTCTGGACACCGTGATACTGTATTCCGAAGACTTGGTGAAGTGGGAGAAGGAAATTTACTAGTAGTACGCACGACGGCTGGAGAGTTTGTTTATAAAGTACGGGAGGTTCGAATTGTTGATGCCGACGATCGGACAGTAATCGTACCGACGCCAAAGGCAACTTTGACTGTTACGACCTGCTACCCCTTCCAATTTATTGGAGATGCGCCTGAACGCTATATTCTGGTAGCGGACTTGATAAAGGATAATCAAAAAGACTAGAACATTTTTTATTAAATTGTGGGTCCATTTACCCGACATGTACTTAGGCGTGTCGGGTTTTTTATGGGTTAGTAGAACCTCGTTCGTAGATAAGTGGCTCTATGGAAAAAGGAAACAATAACCTACTTTACCTTTTCCCCTATGCCAACGATAATAAGTTAGCAGAGAGATACAATCCTAGTTGATTTTTTATAGATAACTAGAAAAGGGGTCGAGGAATGAAGAGTTTAAAAAGGGGCTTTTTGCTTGGCTTGGTGATGATGTTAATTTTGCCGGTTCTATCAACTTTACCGGTTCAGGCATCTGGGGAACCAGTTTTACGGGTATCGTTAAGAAATTATCTTGGGAACGTAAAGGAAATTACTTTATATCCCGAAGTAGACTACTCGACTAATTTAGGTGATACAAAGCTCTTAGCGAAACAATCGTACAAGCTTATCATTAAAAACGGAACCATTGTTGTTTTAAATGGCACGGAAGAGTTAGGCAAGACAACTTCGCTTGAGGTGAAGCCGCTTGAAGGTAATGGTCCAATTTCAATTAATAATCGTCCCTATTTAGGCACGTTTGAGTTTTCAATAGACAAATCTGGTTATCTTCGACCTACTAACACTATCGGACTAGAAGACTATTTAAAGGGTGTTGTGCCTGCGGAGATGCCAGCATCATGGAATATGGAGGCTTTAAAAGCTCAGTCGGTAACCGCGCGCACGTATGCAATGGGGTATCCAAACCGAGTAATCGATGATACTCAAGGCTATCAGGTTTACGGTGGTTATGCTTGGCATGAACGCTCAACAGAGGCTGTTCAAGCCACACAAGGTCAAGTGATTACCTATAGTGGCAAATCGATTGGTAGTGCCGCTTTATTTTCATCAAGCAATGGTGGGGAAACGGAGTCCAATGTGAATGCATGGGGAACAGCTCCACTCCCATACTTGGGCATTAAAGAAGACCCCTATGATTCAAAAACACCTTGGAGTTTTGCTGTAAAAAAACAACAGATTGATGTTACGAAGCTTGATCTTACCAATGCCGATAAATGGTGGAATACCACTAAAGAAGCAGAACAAACGGCTGTCATCAACAATATGAAACTATGGTTGAAAGCGAATGGCTTTGCAGGAAAAGACATCAAAATTGCGGCAGTCCCTTCTATTTCATTGCATGCACCAGGTTCTGGAGGAAGAGTCACTAAAGGCAGCATCACGATTGAGTTTTTAGTAAAAGACCAAGGAAAAGCAACCTTAAATCGCCTTGAGATTAAGGATAGCGATGCATCTAAGGTGCGTTCAATCGTTGGGACGACATTGATGAAAAGCTATCTCGTGAACAAAGTGGATACAGCTGGGGATACAATCCAAGCGACTGGCGCTGGATTTGGACATGGAATTGGCTTAAGTCAATATGGAGCAAAAAAAGCCGGTGAGTCAGGAAAAACGTATCAGGATATTATTGGCTTTTATTTTGATAAAACAAGTGTAAAAGCTCTTTACAACGTAGCTCCGGTAAAGGTTGATGTTAAGCCGGCCCCTGCTCCAGTTGCGCCTGCGCCCACTCCGGTTGAACCAGAACCAACTCCTGCTGATTTGGCACCGGTAAAAGTCACTCCAGTGGTGGATTCTGTGCAAGCACCAGAGAAAATAAAGGATACCCAAGCGCCGAAGATTGGAACTGTAAAAACTTCATTTGATTCGAAAACCAATAAGGTGAAGTTAAATTTCACGACGAACGAAGCTTCGAAAGTGACCGTCTATGTTAAAGATTCAAAAGGAACGATTTTGAGCTATCTGCTAAGGGATGCTCAAAAGACTGTTGGAGCTCAGACGGTAACATGGGATGCCTCCAAACTGAATAATGGAGGTTATAGTTTTGGTGTTATTGCTATTGATAGTAGCAATAATCGAGGTTCTGCGTTGGTTCCTTATACTTTAAACAAACCAAAGACTGTTGCCGTTTCTAAACCAGTAGCAAAGGATACTAAGGCTCCAACTATTAAAACTGTAAAATCCTCCTTTGACTCAAAAAAGAACCAAGTAAAACTGAGTTTTACTACAAACGAAAAAGCAAAGGTTACTGTTCTTGTAAAAGATGCTAAAGGAAAAGTAGTAGGGACTTTATTAAAAGATGCTCAAAAGGCTCCAGGATCTCAGTCTATGGTCTGGAACGTGAGCAAGGTGAATAACGGAAAGTATTCCTTTGTGGTAACAGCCATTGATAGTAGCAATAATAAAGGAACGGCTACAAGTGCGTATACACTGAACAAACCGAAGCCTGCTCCGAAAAAGATGACAGGCAAAGTGAAAGCTACCACTTTAAATATCCGTTCAACTGCATCTACCAAAGGGAAAATTGTTGGTACGGTTAAAAAGAATCAGACTGTTACGGTCCTACAAAAGACTGGTTCTTGGTATAAGATTCAATATGGAAAGAAGACTGGATATGTGTCGAGTCAGTATTTGACGAATGTTAAGTAAGAAATAGTGTGGATTTGGAACCGGCGTCTGGGGACGCCGGTTTTTTATTATCCATCCTAGGATGGCTCCTTTTCCAAGTAATATCTCTACCTTTTTATACATACATAAATAATACTGCTTGTTCATATATTTTCTAAACATACATCTCAGGTTAGGAGGAGCTAGAATGCGAAGACGGCGAGTCCCTCCCATTGTATTTCCCGCAATCGTTCTTTTAGTAATTGTTTTAATACTTTTCGGAATTGGTTCATGGTTGTTTTCGAGTAACCGGGGCGTCGAAGAAGTGGTTGAAGACTTTTATGCATACGAAGCCGATGGAGATTTCGCCAGTTCTTGGGAGTTGCTACACCCTTATATGCAAGAGCGATTCCCCAAAACCTCCTACATGCAGGACCGTACGCATGTCTTCATCGGCCATTTCGGAGCTGAGACCTTTACCTACACAATTGGTGAAGCTGAAGAAATGGAAGGGTGGAAAATGGAAGAAGGGCGCGAACCGTTCGAAACAACTTACAAATATCTCGTAACCCAACATTATCAAGGGAAGTATGGAAGGTTTAATTTCCAGCAAGAAGTATTCGTGGTCGAACACAAAGATGAGTGGAAAATTGTCTGGGATTACAATCAATAAGCAAAAAAGTGCCTGACCCCTAGCCTGTTATAGGAGGTCGGCACTTTTATTATGATTTTTATTAATAAAACGTTTGATTAATAAGGTTATTGATTCAGGTGAATTTTTACTGCACAGGCCTTTCTGAAGCAATGGGACTGGTACCTTTTTTCATGATAATCCGCTTGGATGCAGAGCTTAGAAGAACAAGAACGATTGAACAAAGGACTGCTGAACCTAGCATGGCTAACCCGTTCATGACTAAGGAATACTTAACCGGTGACATGCCTTCTGGAGCATAGTCACCCCAAAAAACTACACCGGCAATAAAATGCCAGAAATACCTTGCAAGACTTCCTACAAACACCGCTAGTACGACCCAAAGGGAGACAGATAATTTGCTCCCTTTTTGCAATGCCTTTTGTATTACAGGATGGAAAATTCCCGCAACCCCAATGAAAGCAAAGGCAATGAAATACTCAATTAGAAATTGAATAATGGATAAAAAGTAAAAATTCCCTGTAGTAAGCTGTAATAACCCCCAAAGAAAGCCAGAAATAAAACTAACTTTTAATCCCCAGCGGAAGGCCAAGATAAAGATTGGTACCATCGAAAACGAAACGGTAACCGCAGGCGCTATTGTAATCGATGGCAACAAATCCAATACCATCGCAATGGCCGCAAAAAAAGCTGCCTCAATCAACGCGACTAACTTAATTTTTTTCATAAAAAATACTCCCCCTGTTTTGTGATAAGCAAACCTCAAGGGGAGTACATTCTTCTCCTAATAATAACGAATGAACTCATAATAATTCCACATCCCTGCGCTAGCATTAACTAACAGGTTCAAAGGGTCTAAACAGTTTCTAAAACTGTTTACTCTCAGCCAAAAGCTCCCCTTGTGGTTTTGCTTGTATTCGATTTGAATTTCCATTTCATTGTATCTTAATAATTCCTAGTGAGCAACAGTGATTTTTGTTTTTTACGCTTTCTCAAAGCAGTTCTTGGCCATTTAAAATAATTTTACCCCATAGGCATCTAATATCGCTTTAGGTACAAAAAATCTTGCAGTCATTAATGGGTCGACGATTTGTGAGACCTGTACTTGTCCAGCTGCGCTAAAGAGCATAGTTAGCTCCGCTAGGGTTAAGTCAGTATGCGGAAGCAGGGTATCAACGAAAATTTCCACCGCTGCTTTTGCTGCTTCATCAAGCGTCTCTTTTGAAACAATGACTGCTATGCCTTCCTCGTTTTCTACGAATGGAAAACGAATGCTCTTCTCTTTGATCACTTCGAGTGTCACAGTAACTTTACCAGGAATTTCAATCCCAGAGACACCGATTTCTCCATCCCCCATTGCTGCATGTAAGTCGCCGAGTCCGAATAAAGCCCCCTCTTGGAACACTGGGAAGTATAGGGTAGCACCTGTTGTGATTAAGGTTGTATCCATGTTTCCGCCATGTGCTCCAGGAGTTCCGTTATTAACAGGAGCATCTTCTGGTGCCACTCCAATAACGCCAATCATTGGGTTTAGCGGCAAAGAAATACGATTGTTAAATACGGCTTTTCTATCTACGATTGGAATCACTTTTACCGTGAATTTATCGATCCGGTGCCCCATAATCCCCAATCCTGGACCTGTTGACAGCAACCCTTGATCCGCCAGTTCAATGTTATCAATCCTCACCTTTAAAATATCCCCTGGCTGTGCTCCTTCAATAAAAATCGGACCTGTGGCTGGATTAATCTGATTCCAATCCACGGTATTATAAGGTGTATCTGGTGATTGGATCTGGTTTTGAAAACAATCATACGTCTCAATGGTAACCGTTGATCCAGACGAAACTGTCATAGCAGGTTGATTATCTTTACTAAACGCATAGAAATACTTCTCGGTTGTTACTACATTCCCCATACAAAGCACCCACTTTTAAAAGAATATGAATTTTATAACAATAGTTTAACATATATCGCTAAGAATACTTATTTTGGAGTGCTTTCTGTTAGAATGGGAGAAGGTTTTTAAAAGGAGTTAAAACATGTTTTCATACATTGAATTTAAAGGAAAAAAGCTTGTAGTAGCAATCAGCCATTTTCTGTTTCTCCTCTATATTGCAATTGCCGCAGTACTATTGTTTTTCAGCTCTTACCGACAGGAAGTGAGGTTTGGCCGGAATGAGGCTTTTACAGAATATAACCTAGTTCCGTTCCAAACAATTATGAACTATATCAATGCCACAGGATACATTAACACGAGCATCGTCATTACAAACCTTGCTGGGAATATTCTAGCTTTTATGCCGCTCGGTTTCTTTCTCCCCCTTTTATTTAAAAGATACTTGAAATTTAGAAATACGATTTTCGTCGTGATCGCCTCGACCTTTTCGGTAGAGTGTTTACAGTATTATTTTCGAGTTGGAAGTTTTGATGTGGATGATCTTATTTTGAACACGGTTGGTGGGATACTTGGGTTTGGAGTTTTCAAGCTTGTTTCTCTGGTTCTGAAGCTGTTTATTCGTTAGTAAGTGACCTGTGATTTTTGGTAACTAGAGAACAGTATCTACCTATTTTACGGATTCGTTGTTATCCCACAATCTTTGGGTGGTGGCTGTTTTATCGTTACCTTTCTATCAATTTTCTCTTAAGTTTGGGTACATTGAGTGCTCCAACGTTACCTTTTTACCTTCTTCTCTTGGGGATTGGGCACGTTGGCTGATCCAACGTTCCCGTTTTACCATTTTCGCCTGGGGTTTGGGCACGTTGGCTAATCCAATATTACCGTTTTACCATTTTCTCTTGGGGATTGGGCACGTTGGCTGATCCAACGTTCCCGTTTTACCATTTTCTCCTGGGGTTTGGGCACGTTGGCTGATTCAACGTTACCGTTTTACCATTTTCGCCTGGGGTTTGGGCACGTTGGCTAATCCAACGTTACCGTTTTCTCGTTTTCTCTTGGTGTTTAGGCACGTTGAACCGCTTCAGCATGATATTTTATAAACTCGAAGATTCCTTTGCCGCTAAAAAAGGTTCGGAAGCACCTTCCGAATGCTTCCGAACCCCCTCGTAAAAATCGTCTATTCTCCTTTAATCTCAAGCAACTTTTGTCTTAGTTCGTTTTCCATATTGGCTAGTTCGTGTTCGGCTTGGCGGCGTTTGCTGCGACCTTCTTGTTGGATGCGCATGGTTTCCTCTAGTGTGGTAATTAGGTTTTCTTGTGTTTTCTTAAGGGTTTCAATGTCTACCAAACCGCGTTCATTTTCTTTCGCAGTCTCAATGGTATTACTTTTAAGCATTTCAGCATTTTTCAGCAGCAATTCATTGGTTGTTTTCGAAACCTGCTTTTGAGCTTCAACCGCATGCCGCTGTCGAATTAACGTTAATGCAATGGCAACCTGATTTTTCCATAATGGAATCGCAGTCATAATGGATGACTGAATTTTTTCTACTAGCGCTTGGTTGGTGTTTTGAATCAAGCGAATTTGCGGTGCACTTTGAATCGTAATCTCGCGGCTTAATTTCAAGTCATGAAGGCGTTTGTCCAAGCGATCGGCAAACTGAATCATATCATTCACTTCTTGGAACTTCATTTGGTCATTCGTTGACTGTGCTGCTCGCTTCAATTCTGGAATGGTTTTATTATTCAGTTCTTCTAGCTTTAATTCGCCTGCCGCAATATAAATATTCAACGCATTAAAATATTCTTTGTTGTTTTCATACAGTTTTTCAAGCATACCGATATCAGATAAAAGCACATTTTTGCTACGGTCTAGTTTTACGCTAATTCGGTCAATTTGAGCACTTGTTTTTTGGTATTTCGAAAGGACTTCTTGTACTGATTTCGAAATCTTTCCGAATACCCTTCCGAAGAAGGACGTTTTCTCCTGTCTAAGATCATCCGGAGTCACTTCTTGGAGACGCTTCATTAAATCATTGATAATGTCACCGACTTCCCCGACATCCTGCTTTTGCACATGCTCCAGCATCGTATGCGAGAACGTTAACAGCTTGCCTTGCGCTTGAGTACCGTAAGAAATCATTGCTTGATGGTTTTTCGGGTCAATTTGCTCCGCAAGTTGAATCGCTTTTGCTTTGTTTTCTTCAGGAATGACATCAATCAAGCGAACAGGTCTTGCGTCCTCTGATTGTTTCGTAGGCTGAGGTTGTAGCTGTAGCTCCGGACTATTATCCCCAAACGGATTCGCAAGCAAATCATCCATGACATGATCTGTATTTTTTAATAAATCGGGATTCTTTTCACTCATTCCTTGAACCTCCTGTCATTGTTTTCTCGGCTTACTGGAATCTTTATTTCTTCTTTTTTATCAACTTTTGTATTAATAAAATATCTCGGACCAGAGGATTCTGTTTGTTCAGAAGCTACTTCTGATTTTCCTTCTAGGTTTACATTGCGTTCCTCAGAAGACACCTTTTTTTCCGACTTTATCATATTGCCCGCAATTTCTTCCTTTGAACCTTTCCCAGTGTTAATCGAATACTTAGCCACATCAATTTCAAAGTTGAGATTGTCAATATCGTTTTCTAATACATGATAAAGATCCTTTTCAACTAGTTTGCTCATCTCTGACAACGTAGAACGAGTTTCTGCCAAAGACCATTCAATTTCACGGTTTCTTTTCGGTTGCGTAGAGAGAAATGCATATTTTTCTGTCAGTTCAAGCACTGAATCTAAATGAGAAAAATAAAACCGTTCTGCCTGGTAAAATCGTTTTGGTTCTCGCTTGGTCATATTATAGATTTTTCGAATGACCCGAAGCAGTTCGACTCTTTCTTTTAAAGAAGGAAGATGACGAATGGAAAACAGTGTTTTATGCAAACGTGAGATTTTTTGCTTTGCTTCCTCAAGATTTTTCTTTATATAGCGATATTCTTTCCGAGTGAGTCCATTTTTCTTAAGAAACTGAGACCCTGTATATAGAGAGGCTAGCCAAAATATAAGTGCCCCACCTGCCAAAGAAATTCCTGAAGAAACCCAAAATGTATTGTTTAAAGTAAAAAAGCTGACAATCCAAATCATGATCGCAGACGGGATGGTTACCGCCGATCGAATCAGAAAAGAAAGAAACGGATTCATGAGTATCGACTCCTTACATATGCTTCCTTTGTATTCATACGAATGAAAAGGGATGATTGTTTCGTTTACGGAGAATTTTTTTAAAGCTCTTACCCTTAAATTCAACAATACACGATAATTTCCCTCTTTTCCACAGGCTAAAATGGTACAACACTCTAGGTCTGTAGACGTAGATGCACTTTTTTACCCCTTAAACTCATCTGGTACTATTTTCCTGTTTTTGATTATTTTTTGAAAATTCATTGTTTTAACAGGAGCATCTACCTATTATTAAAATAAGGCACTTCAACGAGGGACACGCTCCTTGCCTGCCAAAAGCAAACTTGCACCCACAGTCTAAAGCAAGCCATCAATCAATTTACAAATAGCACCACCTCAATCTTTTAAGGAGGTGATTTACAGTGAAAATGGTTCAAAAAGAAAAAAACGTAAACACCACTAAGATTGTCATCAATACAATGATTCTTGTATCTACTATCATGTTCGTGACAAGAGGATACAAAATATGGGATATAACCCTATAGTCTTTGGAAATTGGAGAAGTTTGAACATAACTTCTCCTTATTAATCATATAGCGAGTGATTATTATGCCTTTGAAAAACATCTATTTACGTCTATACATTTTTTCTATTTCGATACTCGGAACAGTAGCCTTTCTATGTTCATTTTCCCCGGTAAGTTTCTCACACCCCATATGGCTAATGATATTCGCTTTAACCACTGCAGTAATCCTGCTTAACCATTTCCACATACAACTCCCTCCGAAAGGGAACACGCTCTCGATGGATTCTGCTATCTTTTTAGCAAGCCTTTTTTTATTTGGACTTAACATTACCTTGCTGGTCTTATTATTTAATTCCATTATTATCGCCTTTTCACAAAAAAATAGTGTTTGGTGGAAACATGTTCTTAATTTCGCTAATTACACCCTCATGATTGTGTTAGCTTATTATAGTTTTGTCTCTACAGGTGGAGAAGTCGGGAGTGCCTCCCTAACAACCCTTTTCCCCTACATTATTTCTTTGACTATTTATTTACTAACCAATATCCTATTGGTCGCGGTTTTTTTCTTGCTATCAGCAACTGATCGCATTGTGCCAATTTTAAAAGATATGTTTAAGGATACGATTACAACCTATACATGCACTCTATTTTTATCTATGATTCTGGTTATTCTAATCAATGCACAGAGCTTTTTCGGTTTATTTCTTTTTAGTTGTATCTCTCTCCTGTTAGCACAGACGTTTAGACAAAACTTTAAATTATACAAGGCTGTTTCTCATAAAGCGAATATCGATGAACTTACTGGTTTGAATAATCACGGATATTTTAAAGAGCAGTTAGAATTAGAGCTATTCGTTGCCATGAAAACTGAAGCGACTTTATGCATCGCCATCCTTGATATTGATGATTTTAAAAAATATAATGATTTGCACGGCCATCTTCAAGGGGATGAATTACTGAATGAGTTTGGAACCTTGTTGAAAAATGAGTGTGGGAAGAAAAAGTATAGCGTAGCTAGGTATGGAGGAGAAGAGTTTTCCATCATCATGCCAAATACCCTTTTAGTGGAGGCATTCAGTTTTATCGATAATCTTCGTAAATTAACCAATGCTACGCCGCTTGACGGAGTAGAAATATTGCCACACGGATGTTTATCCTTTTCAGCTGGGATCGCCCAATGGGATAAAGGGTATAACAGTGCAGAGTTATTAAATAAAGCGGATCAAGCCTTATATAAAGCAAAAAACCAGGGAAAGAACCATGTCCAATTTTACAATCAGCAGTCGGAATACCTAACCCAGCAGTCTACAGCCAACTAATAGCAGGTTCTATTGCCATTCAATCTCTTATTACTTAGTTATTTCATTGAAATGGTTAAAATGAATGATAGTATTAGAGGGAGCTTTAAAAATTGGCTAACTGATAAGGCTAGTTAGCACAAATTTGTAGGGAGTGTACATAAGTTGACACGGTCAGAAAATAAATATACTACACAAAGAATCAATACCTATGAAGTCGTTGTAGACAATGTGTCTCTAGCAAACGGGGAAGAAAAGACTTTCTCTTATCTCCAAGTTACAAACGGCGTCTGTATTCTTCCTATTACGGACGAACATCAGATCTTATGCTTGAAGCAATATCGCCATCCTTTTAAAGGCATGCAATGGGAGCTTCCTGTAGGGATTATTAATCAAAATGATGCTTCCCCACTCGATGCTGCAAAGCGTGAACTTGAAGAAAGAACTGGCTACACTGCCGAACATTGGTTAGACTTAGGCAGCTTCTATCCTTCCCCAGGATCCACAAGTGAGGAGGTTTTCCTATTTGCGGCTGCTGGATTACGTGCTACCAATCAACAAACGGAAACGAGCGAGTCAGTGGAGTTTGAAAAAATCAGCATGGAAAAGCTAAAAACTTTAATCACAGATGGAGAGTTTAACCACGGTGCTGGACTTGCCACGGTGTTGAGGTATAAGTTTAAAACGGATTGATTGAAAAGCGGAAGCGCCTGGAGAGGGACTAAGCACCTCAGCTGGACAACTCTCAGTTTTTTACTTAATAACTAAAGAGCCTCCAAAAAGTCTTTACCGACTTTTTGGAGGCTCTCTTTTTTAGATATCAACCGACTTCGAATACTGCTCAATCTTGGTTTGCATAAATTGTAACAGTTCATCGCGTAAGTCTGGTCTTTGCAAGGCAAACTCAATCGTAGTTTCAATAAAGCCTTGCTTCTCCCCTACGTCATAACGATTACCTTCGAACTCATAGCCAAAAACGCGTTGAATTTTATTCAGCTTTTGGATGGCATCTGTTAGTTGGATTTCATTTCCTGCCCCTAGTTCCTGCTTCTCCAAAAACATAAAAATCTCAGGATTCAATATGTATCTTCCAATAATGGCTAAGTTCGAAGGTGCTGTACCTGGTGCAGGCTTTTCAATAAAGTTGTTTACTTGGAAGGTACGGCCTTCTGATTCAAGTGGATCAATAATTCCGTATCGATGCGTTTCTGATTCTGGTACCCTCTTAACCCCGATGACGGAAGAAAAACGATTATTATATTCATCCATCAGTTGACCAAGACATGGCTTTTCAGCTTGGACTATATCATCCCCTAATAAAACGGCGAATGGCTCTTCTCCAATGAATTTACGTGCACACAGGATGGCATGACCTAACCCCTTCGGCTCCTTTTGACGAATATAATGAATGTCAATCATATTAGAGATGCTTCGAACAGTTTCTAGCAACTCAAATTTTTCTTTTTCAACCAAATTGTTTTCAAGCTCAGTTGCATGATCGAAATGGTCCTCAATCGAACGCTTCCCTTTCCCAGTGACAATAATAATATCTTCAATCCCTGAAGCAACAGCTTCTTCAACAATATATTGAATCGTAGGCTTATCAACAATTGGTAGCATTTCTTTCGGCATAGCCTTTGTTGCCGGCAGGAACCTCGTCCCTAGTCCTGCAGCAGGAATAATCGCTTTTCTAACCTTATTCATTTTCAATTCTCCTTTTCAGAAAGTCTATACTGGTAGTATGTACCTCGCTGATTATTGTAGCAAAGGTTATATAGAAAAAGATAGCTTCCCTGTATAGAATTAATTTTAAAGTTTTCCCTTAAATTATAAAAAATAGATTTTCAAGAAACCTTCTAGTATTTAATATATGTGTCAGGAAAATTAACCTATAGGGGTTATGTAATGACAAAGCTAAGATCCCGTACCTCTAAAAAAGGGCTCATTTTGCTTTTTAGCTAATTTTTATCTTAATGTGCCTGTATTATTACCACTACGAGACTGAGGATTAGTTTGTCCTTAACCTCTCTAACTTGCTCTTTCAGTTTAACTTTTTCAATGTTTGAACAATAAAACAAGAGCAAGCTTCACCAAAAACAACCCCAATTCCATCAAACCAGACATCAAAGAGTCTTCCACCTCTAGAGATTTGACGAACTCTGTTAAAAACCAAAAAGGATGCAGAGGAAAATTGCATACCATACGGAATGAGGCTAAAACGAACAGGACTGCGAGAAGAAAGTAAACAAAATTATGTTCTACCTTTAGAATGATAAACTCCTCAGTTAAGGTTGGAATTGGGCAAGAACCCCCCTCAAATTTGGTTCGTGATTCAATTTAAGATAACCTTCATAATGGGTTACTTCCCCACTTAGATCTGACGTCAAGGTCATCGAAAATAGCTTCTACCCACATTAAAAGCAGTAATTTCCTTCTCATGGACTTTTTACCCTGCTTTATTCACCATTATGAATGATATGCTAGAAGGTTATCCCTACTAGTCCTTTTGTCGCTTTTTGTAGAACGATATACCCCTATATCCCCTATCAATATGGTAGAATGTAGGAAATCTATACTAGGAGGAGACTAACATGCCTCTCATTCATATGAAGGAAATTTACACTCCACTAAAATTCATCGGAATCAAACTCTTTCTTTCAAAGGAAGGTCAGGTCTTTATTAAACTTGGAAAAAAGCCTCGAAAACGAATTTTTGGTAGAGACCAGAATTTAATAGGCTGATCGGTTAGACCTACAACGACGGTAATTATAAAACTATATACATTATGTATCGGAAGGATCCTACGTGGTTTCTTTTTGTTCGTTGGCATTTTTAGATGTAAAATACATAGTTATTTTTTTCACATTACTATTCTTAGGTCTTTAGACTCCTGAAAACCAACTAATCTAAAAGCCCCGGATTGTACACCCTGATAAACAGGATAATCCTATCCTTTGGCGAATAAAATCTACTAGTGTTTCAAAAATAAGGAGGTATACCTATGCCCAGCCAAGAAAGCATTATGATTCGGCAAATGTTAAAAGCAAGTATGGCTGCTCAAAAACCAGATGCATCCATCGCAGAAGTAAGAAAAGGATTAGAAATGCTAGCTGCATTTAACCCTTTAGCTCAAGATGTAAAAGTAGAACAACTTAAAGTAGAAGGAATGCCTGCCGAGTGGGTCAGTGCTCCGAATGCAACAGAGGACAAAGTTTTTCTATACTTACATGGTGGAGCATACATAATGGGTAGCTGTAACACCCACCGAGATCTAGCTTCAAAAATTTCCCGAGCATCTGGATGCCGTGTGTTGGTGGTTGAATATCGACTTGCGCCAGAAAACCAATATCCAGCTGCCGTTGAAGATGCACTAACTGCCTATCGTTGGTTACTCTCTTCAGGTGTTTCTCCAGAACAATTAGTGGTTGGTGGAGATTCAGCAGGTGGCGGGCTCACCCTCGCTTTGCTATTGTCATTAAAAGAAGCTAACGAAGCCCTGCCATCAGCAGCTGTCCTGCTTTCTCCATGGACAGATATGGAAGGAACTGGAGCTTCAATGGAAACTCGTGCTGAGGTTGATCCATGGTTAAATCCTGAACAATCCCGACAGGCGCCGCTTTTATACATCGGGGCCTTAGATCGCCGCCATCCACTTGTTTCACCTATTTTTGGAGATTTAGAGGGTCTTCCACCTTTGCTTGTTCACGTTGGCAATGATGAGATTTTACTAGACGATTCAGTTCGCTTAGTGGACCGAGCACGTGAGGCTGGCGTTGATGTCACCTTTAAAATTTGGGATGACATGTGGCATGTATTCCAGCAATTTAATATGCCAGAAGCATCTCAAGCTATTGAGGAAATCGGTCAATTCGTTAAGCTGAAGCTTGAACAGTCTAGCCCTACTATCGTTGAGTAAAATACAAGAGTCTGCTCATGGAGCGCGCAGGTTCGAAATGAGTGGGCTCTTGTATTAATTGGAAAAAGAGTTCATTTCGGCGGGTCTCTTTTTAGGGGAGGCACCCTACGTGGAATGCTACTCAAGAACAAAACACGCTGATGCTGACTTTGAGGACACTTGTCATGAAGATAATTCTTCTGCTTGATACAAAAATTTCTTAAGAACCAGTTTCATGGACATAACCCTCCTGCTTGATACTCATAATGTCCTTGAGGATCACTGTCATGGACAAGATCTCCTGCTTGATGGAAAAAATGTCCTTGAGAACCACTGTCATGGACAAAATCTCCTGCTTGATGAAAAAAATGTCCTTGAGAACCACTGTCATAGACAAAAAACTCCTGCTTGATGAAAAATGTCCTTGAGAACCACTGTCATGGACAAAATCCCTCCTGCTTGATGAAAAATGTCCTTGAGAACCACTGTCATAGACAAAATCCTTCTGCTTGATGAAAAAATGTCCTTGAGAACCACTGTCATGGACAAAATCCCTTCTGCTTGATGAAAAAATGTCCTTGAGAACCACTGTCATGGACAAAATCCCTCCTGCTTGATGAAAAAATGTCCTTGAGAACCACTGTCATAGACAAAATCCTTCTGCTTGATGAAAAAATGTCCTTGAGAACCACTGTCATGGTCAAAATCCCTCCTGCTTGATGAAAAAATGTCCTTGAGAACCACTGTCATAGACAAAATCCTCCTGATTGATGAAAAAAATGTCTTTGAGAACCACTGTCATAGACAAAAATCTCCTACTTCATAAGAAAATGTCCTTAAGTCCTACTATTAAGGCATCCCCCTCCAGCATGATCGCCAAATGTCCTTTTCCCCTCACTCCAGTAAACTTTGAATAGATCCCCCTCTTTTCGTCGAAGCTAGCAATTAGTTTTAATCTTTTACTATAGATGGATTTGGGAGCGTAATTCATGTTAAATGTATCAAAGCTTATTCATTCAATACGATCTCAATCGAAACAAAACACCCCTAAATACCCTTATAACAGTGAAGGTTACTATGTCGTGGATCATAAGTTCGATAAGAACCGATCCAAGCCGAAGGTTACGGTTATTACCCCTGTTTATAATGCGGAGAAATTTCTAAGAAAAACCATTGATTCTGTCGTCAATCAAACAATGGGGGTAGATAAGATCGAATATATCTTAATTGATGACGGTTCAACGGACTCAACGAGGGATATTTTGATTGAATACTCTTCAAAATTTGAGAACATCATTGCTATATTTATGAAAAACAATTCGGGTACACCTGGTCGTCCCCGCAACATCGGGATTCAACACGCGACTTCAAGTTATATTACCTTTTTAGATGCTGATGACTGGTTTGTACCCAATGGCCTCGAGATCCTGCACAGAATACTAGAAGAGACCGGGGATGATTATGTCGTGGGGAAAACGATAAAAGTAGAGAAGAAAAAAACAAGTACAATTGGTGAACATGAATCTTGTAAAGAACGAAGAGGCGTCTCTCCCTTTTCAATTCCGCATATCTGTAATCACCTAGGACCAAGAGCTAGAATGATTCGTACAGGTTTGATTCGAGAGCATTACATCCAGTTTCCCGAAATGAAGTTTGCCGAGGATAAACAATTCTTCATCGATATCCTCATTCACAGCAAAAGCATTTCGACAACAACTGCACCTATTTATTACCTTAACCGTCTAAACAATGCTCAAACCAGGCTAACCAACCAGACGAATATCTTGCAAAAAACAGAGTACAATTTAAAAGTCATCAACTATATTCTAGGTAAAGATCTTGAGCTTAGTAAAAAGAAACTTATTTTAAATAGACTTTATGAGTTCGATTCCATTAATCGTTTTTTTATGACCCCTCATTATGAAAAAACAAAACTAAAACGCCTGTATTATTCGAAATTCAATAAAGTAATCAAATCAACTCAAAACCTTGAGTACGAAATTGCAGATGAATTCACGATTCCTACAAACAAGGTAAAATATGATCTTCTTCGTACTAAAAAATACCGTGATTTAGAAAAGCTCGTTATTTGGGAAAAAAATGAAAAGGTCAAGCAGGTTCACATCTCGAATCAACTTCCCTATACTGTTAGCCCAATTATGAATGAAAACAAATATATTCGACTTCCGATGTACGCCACACTGTTACACGATTCTTTTAAAAAGGATGTCTATTCGATGGCATTCAAAGTTTATGGTGATCATCTAAACAACATTACAGATATGCTATTCCAGAAATGGAACGATGCACATGTGGAGTTTACCTTACCAGTCCATGTAGATTCAGAAGGAAATGGCCTGTTAGAGGTGAGCCTTGAGCAATTGTCTCAGTTCCCAGCTTCTAGCTACTCCATCTTTCTGAGATATAATGACTATATGAAAACAAACATTAGAAAACATGAGCAAGCATCTTTAATTCATCCTTACAATGATATCGAATTTAGTTTCTTTCAAACTTCCTATTCAAATATTGCTTTGAAGATTTCACCTAAAAAAGGCACCTAACTTTCAAGCGTTTTTACACGCTGAGACGTAGGTGTTTTTTCTTTTTACTCAAATGATTCTGAACTAGCATTCTTTGCGGTTGGTCAACTAAAATTTGATTGAATTCTAAAAAGAGTTGTCGAAGTATGTCATAATTTCGAATGTTATCGGGAAATAGTATTGAAAAAATCTAGAAAATGGTAGTATCTTCATAGGTAATTTTGTTTTATGTAAACACTTTAATCCAACTCTATCCGGGAAATGAGGTGCTTGGTTGGTTATATTACAGCGGTATATAATCAAAGGAAATATGAGGTATATGGTCGGTCTTTCGAGAGGAACTAGATGCTATACTTTGGTTTCCGAAGGAAAAAGGGAGTTTCTTGTACAACAAACTCCTGAAAAAATCATTGAGGAAACATGCAGCTATTTTGGTTTTGACTTCCAAGGTGCTTTAAAAGCAGCAGGAAAAATTCTTGAAAACGATAAACTAGGAGCTTTCCTCGTAGATCCTAACGACACAATCTGTTTGTTTTCTTCTAAATCACCCCTGAGGTCGGACAGCTATTTTATTAACGTCCAGCATGTTCACTTCCTCGAAGAGACCGGATGCGAGACTAAAGTGGTTTTTAACACAGGGCAGATGGTAACTATCCCCACTAGAAAAGTCCATCTTCTTGCTAGAAACAATGCTGCGAAAAAGCTCAGAAGAGTTCTTTTAGAAAGAAACAGCAGCAATGAAAGTTTTTTCAATAGATCCTACAGTGAATATCATTTCTGTAGAGAAACAGGGAAATATATGTTAAAAGAAGATGAGTTTGATAACAACTAAAAATAGCCAAGGACAGACGTGATGAAAAACAGACGGCTGTCCTATTTTTATGTTCATTTCCATTCTTAAAATAAAGATCTTCACAATAGGCCATTAGGTGTGATTACCAGAAAATTTACATACATACCAAATAGGTCTTCTTTCTCTTTAAAAAAAAGACAGCAGGACTATTGATTCAATAATTGTAAAAATATTATTAATTAATAGAAAACAGGTAGAAGAATGGTGAATTTTGTCCTAAAATGAGTGAGGCTTCAACCGATTTTGTTGTGATAGAATGGATGAATTTTTAGGAGCACGATTTCTACTTTTCATGTCAATCATTCTAGTATTCAACTAAATCAAATCTATTAAAAGGAGATATGGGAAAATGAACATTCTTAAAAAGAAGTGGTTTATTTTTACGGCTGTTTTCGCCCTGCTAGTTGGGTATATTACGCCCTTCGCTCAAGTGGCTCATGCTGAAGACGGCTACATCACTGTTGAAGAGGCGATTGCCAATAATAGTGGAGTGGCAGTCGTAAAGGGATATATTGTTGGCACAACTAAAGGTAATGGCGGCAATTATCAACATGAAGGTACTTTTTCACCAGCAACAAATATTGCCATTGCCGATGATGTAAACGAAAGAGACCCAGCTAAGATTCTTCCCGTACAACTTCCAGCCGGAGCTGTCCGGTCAGCATTAAACTTAGTAGATAACCCTGAACTATTAGGGAAAGAGGTTTACTTAACAGGCACATTAGAAGCCTATTTTAGTACTCCTGGCTTAAAAAACATATCTGAATACAGCTTTGACGGGGTTCCTGAAAAGCCACCGATTGAAGGAATCGAAGGTCTGAAAATTAACGAAATTCAAGGCGCAGATCATAACTCTCCTTATAAAGGCCAAAACGTAATAGGTGTTGAAGGGATCGTTACGTTTGTAGACGATGCAAGTAATTTTTATCTACAAGATCCGAATCCAGATGATAATAGCAAAACATCTGAAGGTATTCTTATCTATAAAAAGAACCACGGCGTTAGTGTCGGCGATCACGTCAGTGTAGATGGTCTAGTAAAAGAATGGGTTCTTGAAGGCTATAGTGACATGTTAGAAACCGATTTAGCTACGACTGAAATCGATGCAAATAATGGATCTGTTACGGTTGTCGCAAGCAATCAAGATGTTCCTGCACCACTTGTTATCGGGAAAGACATCTTCCCTCCTACTGACATCATTGATAATGACCAATTCGCAGAATTCGATCCAGAGCAAGATGGTATTGATTTTTATGAAAGCATTGAAGGCATGCTTGTAGCCGTTGAGAATCCAGTTGCTGTTGGACCTCAAAAATATGGCGAAGTTCCTGTCATTGCAGAAAAAGTTGAAGGAAAAACCTATACTACACCAGGTGGACTTCCCCTTCAAGCAGATAATTCAAACCCAGAAAGACTCCACCTCTTATTTGATGACAATGATTATGTTGCAAAAATTGGTGACCGCTTCGATGGGACAGTGGAAGGTGTCGTTACTTACACATTCCAAAACTTTAAAATTTTAACAGATGCTGACGCTCTTCCAGAATTAGTTGAAAGTGACTACAAACAAGAAGTCGCACAAATCGCTAAGAAAGACGATAAGTTGACCATTGCTACTTATAATATGGAAAACTATCATGCTGGAGAAACAGCAAAGACAGAAAAGATCTCTAAATCCATTGTGACGAACCTAAACTCTCCTGACATTCTTGGATTAGTTGAAGTTCAAGATAATGACGGACCTACAGATAGCGGCACCGTCGAAGCTTCTAAAAGCTATGAAACTCTTATTGCTGCAATAGAAGCAAACGGTGGTCCAGCCTATAAATGGACAGACATTGCTCCAGAGGATAAGGTTGATGGCGGACAACCAGGTGGGAATATCCGTGTAGGATTTCTATACAATCCAGAGCGCGTTTCCCTTGCTGAAGCTGAAAAAGGCAGTGCAACACAAGCTGTTG
Organism: Mesobacillus maritimus; assembly: GCF_019749255.1. Classification (GTDB taxonomy): domain Bacteria; phylum Bacillota; class Bacilli; order Bacillales; family Cytobacillaceae; genus Mesobacillus_B; species Mesobacillus_B maritimus_A. The sequence continues at coordinate 293,932 of NZ_JACWFH010000009.1, forward strand.
GATATGAAAATGGTTCTTTAACCTTGAACCCTGGAAGAATTGATCCAACAAACGCTGCATTTGAAAGCAGTCGTAAGCCTCTAGCAGCACAATTCGAGTTCAATGGCGAAGATGTCATTGTGATTAACAATCACTTTAACTCTAAAGGTGGCGACCAGCCTATCTTTGGTAAAAATCAACCACCTGTCCTAGGCAGCGAAGCTCAACGTGTAGAAATTGCTAGTATCGTGAACGGCTTTATTAAAGATGTTCAAAGTGAAAATCCCAATGCAAATGTTGTCGTTATGGGGGACCTAAATGACTTTGAATTCTCTAACCCTATTCAAACACTAAAAGGCAGTGAGTTAACCAACCTAATCGAGATGGTTCCTGCTGCTGAACGATTTACGTATAACTATCAAGGGAATTCACAGGTACTTGATCATATTCTTGTAACAAACAATCTTGCTGCTGGTGCTGAAGTGGACATCGTTCACATCAACTCTCCTTTTATGGAAGAACACGGCCGGGCAAGTGACCATGACCCTGTGTTAACTCAACTTGATTTAACGACCGATGATGAGGAAGCACCATTCTCACTTTCGATCATGCACGTCAATGACAGTCACGCGCATGTAGAGCAGTATCCTATGCTAACAACAGCTGTTAAAGAAGTTCGTGCTGAAAATCCAGAAGCCTTGCTTTTAGATGCTGGGGATGTATTCTCGGGAACACTTTACTTTAACCAGTATGCTGGTTTAGCTGATTTACATTTCATGAACGAGCTTGGCTATGATGCCATGACATTCGGGAACCATGAATTTGATAAAGACTCTAAGGTCCTTGCTGACTTTGTTAAAGAAATGAAGTTCCCACTGGTAAGTGCAAACGTCAATGTTTCGGCTGACGTAGAGCTTGGTTCATTATTTAAAAATGAAATTAGTTCGACTCCTGAAGCAGGAACCATTTATCCTGCCATCATTAAAGAAGTAGACGGTGAGCAAGTAGGAATCTTCGGTTTAACAACGGAAGAAACCCCAACCCTTGCTAGTCCATCAAAAGAGATTATTTTTGAAGACTCTGTTGAAAAAGCTACGAAAACAGTTGAAGCGCTTGAAGGAGCGGGAGTAAATAAAATTATTGCTCTATCACACTTAGGCTATGGTCCAGACAAGAATTTAGCCTCTGAAGTAGACGGAATTGACGTCATCGTTGGCGGACATTCTCATACAACTTTAACTTCTCCAGAAGTGATTCAAAAGGACGAACCTACTGTGATTGTCCAAGCAAATGAATACCTGAATTACCTTGGCTTACTAGATGTCACTTTTGATGAAAATGGTGTTGTAACTGGTAATGAAGGTGAGCTAATTGACCTTGGTGAATTCGAGGCTGATGAAGCTGCTCAAGCAAAAGTAGAAGAATTTGCTGCCCCACTTGAAGAACTTAAGCAAACGGTGATTGGGTATACAGAAGTGGCATTAGACGGTGAACGGGCCAATGTTCGTACACAAGAAACCAATCTAGGGAACTTAATCACTGATGCTATGCTAGCAAAAGCAAAAACGATGGACCCTGATACTACGATTGCTCTACAAAATGGCGGTGGGATCCGTGCTTCCATTGACCAAGGCGAAGTAACATTAGGTGAAGTATTAACCGTACAACCATTTGGCAACTTACTTGTGACTCTTGACCTAACTGGTGAGGAAATTGTCCAAGCCCTTGAGCACAGTGTAAATGCAGCTCCAGAACAATCTGGTGGCTTCTTACAAGTCTCTGGTTTACAGTTCAAGTACGATCCAACTAAACCAGCTTATGACCGCGTTTGGTCTGTGGAAGTTCAAACCGAAAATGGCTTGGAAGCACTTGACCTTACAAAAACCTATACGGTTGCAACAAATGCCTTCACTGCCGATGGTGGAGACGGTTATGGAATGTTCAAAACCGCTAAGGATGAGGGGCGTATCAACGAATTGTTGATTGTCGATTATGAAATCCTTTCCGAATACTTTGAAATGAACAGTCCAATTTCTCCTGTAGTACAAGGTAGGATTGTTGCGAGTGAAGAGCAACAAGTTGAACCACCGAAAAGTATCGAAGAGGTTTTGGTTGATTTGGATGAAAGTATGGATGAGTATGCCGCATCTGGAGAACTAACAGGTCCCCTGCTTTCTCAATTAACAAATACTCATAAACAAGCAGAAAATCATTGGAATAAAGGTTCAGTCAAAAATAGCCTTAAGTTTATGAACAAATATCTAGACCAACTCAATCATAAAACAAAGCAGAAAAATGTCTCTGCGGAAGCTAAAAAAGCTTTAACAGAACAGGCAGAATTATTGATTGAGATGTTGGAAGCTAAGTAAAAGGTTACTAGACTGAAATGATCAAGCACCCCTCTCGCTTTTGAGTAGGGGTGCTTGTTTTATATGGAGGCCAGGTAGATTATATTGGCACCCAACGTATGCTTCAAAGTACTAACGGTTTTTACCTTTTTGTCCTAACTCTTAAGCACCTGGAGGACGATCATTAAATTCGTAATCCACTGGACCAGGAGCTACTCTAGCATGCTTTAGTGCTGGCGTATCAGGTCTTGCGATTTGATAAACGGAAGCACCAACAATTTCAGCTGCTTCCTGCAACTTGTTTTTATCGATTTTATCAAGGGTATCCTCTGGCGAATGATACCAAGGTTCTAGCGGTGAGTGAATGAATAATGCAGCTGGAATTCCCAGCTCATGGAATGGCTGGTGATCACTGCGGCCAAGCTGACCATAAGGGATTGGATAATCTGCCGCCGTTCTAGCACCGGCTGCTGAAGCCAGATCAGTTACTAAGTTTTTCTTGCCATCAATCGTATACATGATTAGCCCGCCCGCTGGGTGATCTCCACCTGCGTCTCTCGCTCCAATCATATCCATCTGGAAATGGGCAACAATCCGGTCTGCTTCTGCTTCACTCAAAGATCCAGCATAATGATAGGATCCTAGAAGTCCTTTCTCCTCGGCACCGAATGTGACGAAACGAAGCTCGGTGTCAGTTGGCATTTTTGCTATCACTCTAGCAAGCTCTAAAACTGCAGAAACACCGGAAGCATCATCATTCGCACCTGGGCCACCTGGTACGGAATCATGGTGGGCTCCAACCAATACCACTTGACCAGTATCTTTGTTCTTGTGCGGTTTCATTTTGGCAATGACGTTGTATGAGGTCTTTTCTGTGTAGCCAGATCCAGTCACTTTAACTGTTGCTTGTACTGGACCACCTTCTAATTGTTCTACTAATGCTTGACCTTGTGCTCTTGTTAGGGTTACCGCTGGGATGTTTTGGCCAGGGTCAGCAACACCGACGTTATTCGATGTTCCTGAGTTATTGTATAAAATCACCCCTACTGCCCCTTTGTCGATAACATTTTGTACCTTTTCAACAAAAGGATTGTCTCCCCTTTGAATGAGGGCAATTTTGCCTTTTACAGAATCAGGAACCTGACCTGCTAGAGCTAATCCAACGTCAACTACCTCTGCAGTTACCTCACCACTGTAGGAGCCACTAAAAACATATGCATTTATTTGTTGGCCACCAATAGTTACGGACCCCGTGGCATTATTTCTGATTACTTCATAAAACGGAAACGACTGCAACTCTGTTTCATACCCATACTGCTCAAACTGGCTCTTTATGTACTTTGCACCAATTAACTCGCCTGGGGTTCCAGCTGCACGTGGCTGTGCTGATAGTTTTGCGATGGTGTTGTACATATTATCTGAACTAATTTTTTTGATAATCTTGTTGTCAAATGCAGAAGCAGATTGTGCGTTTGGCGCTTTTTGGGGCTGCTGGGCTGAAGCGGTTCCTACTGATATAATTAGACCCGCTGCCAACATTGCGGACATCGTTTTCTTATACATTTGATTCCTCCTCAAAGAATGATTTGCATTGCTATTAAATTATCAACCTAATGGAATATTATGTAAATGCTCTGATTTCTACATTTCCCGGGAAAATTCATCAAAAGTAAAGACGATCATCCTATAACAACTTCATAAAATATGTAGTTTTTTGATAACTACTGCTAGAAATTAGGGGAAAATAAGGGATAAATAACTAGATGTCATTCTCATAGGCTAGCTTTCCTTTTATCTAAAACGAATCTTTAAATAGGATTGCAAGACTATATTCCTATAAAAACATTTCTTTTTTTAAGAAATGGTCATTGATATAAACTTTGTATTTACGTTGTGTCGGCTTTTAAAGAATTTTGCAATATTAATCTTGTTGAGTATATTTTCCGAATATTGCATTATTTTATCTATGAAAAGAAAGGAGAGGATTTTATTGAAGAAAACAGTTCTAGCACTTACTATAGGGGCCTCATTAATTTTTACTGGCACCATTGCTATGGCAAGCCCACCTGAAGGAGGAAAAGGTAACGCTCAAAAGACACAAAATCAAGCAACAATTCCCTATTATGTTGATGAGTCTAAGTTGCCTTTTGATGCATTACCAGGAATAGAAACAGATCGATATTGGGGAGTACATAAAGGAGCAGGATACCGGATTGAGGTACCGAAGAACTGGAATGGCGAGCTAGTTTTATATGCACACGGGTATCGTGGGACAGGACTTGAGTTGACGGTTAGTAATCCTAGAATAAGAGAAACCCTATTGGAGCAAGGTTATGCATGGGCCGCCTCAAGTTATAGCACAAACGGATACGATGTAGCCCAAGGGGTAAAAGACACACATGCCCTAGGTTCTCGATTTAATGGAATTGTCGGCAAACCATCCCGGACTTATATTACTGGACATTCAATGGGTGGACATATTACCGCCGTAATGGCTGAACAGTACAGCAATTCTTATGATGGGGCTTTGCCAATGTGTGGAGTAACTGGAGATACAGAGCTGTTTGATTTCTTTACGGATTATAATGTGGTGGCGCAGTCGCTTGCTGGGATTGAGAAAGAAAGCCAAAAGTTAATTTCGGATGAAGACTATACATCGAATACCGTTCCACAAATCATTACTAAATTGGGGATTAACGAAGAAGGGAAACCCTCAACTTTAACTCCTGAAGGCAAAAAGTTAAAAGTTGTCACAATGAACCTTACTGGTGGTGAACGCCCATTATTTGATACAGCTTTTTCCTCTTATAAAAACTTTCTATTAGGTCAATTACCTACTAGAGGTGATTATGGTGTTGCAGCCGGAAATGTCGTCAATACAACAGACTCCGTTTACCAGTTTGATGAAGACATGAATAGTATATCTCCTGAGGAACAAGCCCTTAATGATTCTGTCCTTCGTGCAGTTAGTGATCCGCAGACAAAACAGCAAGGGTTAACTGGGGTTCCAAAGGTGAATGGCACACATAAAATTCCAATGGTCTCACTCCATACGGTTGGTGATTTGTTTGTTCCGTTCCATATGCAGCAACTGCATGTTGAAAGAGCTCAGGCTAATGGCAATGAAGATTTACTTGTTACACGGGTCATCCGAGACGTAGGACATTGTGGATTTAATATTCTAGAAGAAAGCGAAGCATTTGAAGACCTCGTGGATTGGGTTGAGGAAGGAACTCAACCTGAAGGAGATAACATTTTAGATTCAGAGACAGTTGCCAATGAACAATTCGGAACAAAGTATACCCGTGGTTACCGAGACTATGACCCTTTACATTCCCATAACTAAAATCTACTTTCAGTGCCTGCCCCCAGTGCCATATAGCAACAAGGGGCAGGCACCTTTTTATTAAAATCACTTCGAATGAAAATTCATCATTGCATCATGAATCAAATGTGCAGCAAGCGTGACTGTTTTATTGTTTTCATCGCAAAGCGGATTCACTTCCGAAAGGTCAAAGGATAAGAGTTTTTTACTTGATACAATATATCGAATAAGGGAACGGACTGTTTTCGGTTCAAGTCCAAACGGTGATGGTGCACTTACCCCAGGGGCATAGGCGGAAGAAATTGAGTCAGTACATAATGTGAGCATGATGTAATCTTGCCGGGCCGCGAATGCACAGATTTGGCCCTGAATAAGCTCCATATCACCCAGGGTTAATTCCTCCTCTAAAAGATAGGGAACGCGATGCTTTTTAGCTGTATCAAATAACGATAAGGTGTTTCCAGCTGGTTGGATCCCCGCAACAAAATAATTAGTATTTGGGTCACTATCTAGGATTTGTTTGAACATGGTCCCTGAAGAAGATTGTTCATCATAGGGTCTCATATCAAAGTGTGCATCAATATTGATTATCCCTAACTTTGCTTCTGGACCAATTGACTCTCTAACACCAAGGTAATGACCGTATGCCGTTTCATGGCCACCCCCTAAAATAATGGGAATCACTTTCTTTTCAAAAAGCTTTGCCACAGCCTTGCCAAGCTCTTGTTGGGCTTCTTCCATCCTGCCTTCCTCGCACTTAATATTCCCCACATCGTAGAGGTTAGCCTCTGCAGATAAATGCCAGGGCAACTTTGCTAAAGCCATTTTTATTTTATCTGGAGCGTCTTCTGCCCCACTCCTGCCATTGTTTCGCTTAACTCCTTCATCACATCGAAACCCGAGGATACCAAAGGATTGGGTTGCACTTTTATCTATTGCCAAGTTGGTTAGTTCAGCTAAACGAACATTTTGATGATACCGAAAGCTTAAAGGATCTGCTACCGAGTCAATTCTACCCCGCCAATTCTTTTCTGATGGATGAATATACATGGCTCCTCCTTATTAATTCGGACTTTTGATAAAAGTATAATGCCGTGAAAGAGAATGACCAATACCCACATTACCCAATATTAAATTTAATCAAACGTTTGATTAAATAATTATTTTCATATCCGCTCGCTCTCAAATGTCACCAAAAATGGCTTCCTGTATAAACTGGAATAAAGGTGTTAAAGGAGTGGGAAGGATGCTACTTGAGTTAACCCTTTACCTCATTATCGGATTCTCTTGTTTAGTATTTACAAAGCCATCCTCGGCGAAAGTGATGTTAAAAGACATTCTATTTGTATTGTTTTGGCCATATTTTATTCTATTGAAATATGTGGAGTATATTGACGAGGCAAAACAAAATAGTCGTAAAAAATGATCAGATTGAAATTCATTCTATTCCCAAACCAAAAAAGAAGAACACAATCTATTTGAGAAGATCGTGTTCTTTTTGTTGTGGTTTTCTATTGAATTTGTTTTTATTAAGTTCTAGACTGTAGCATTTGAAGTTTTAGGACCTTTAACTGCCTTCACTTCATATAAGCCACCTTCAGAGCTAATGATATATTCTGGTTTTGGTTTACCAAGTTTCGCCTTATGTCCTGCAATATGGGCATCACTTTTTTCCCATTGTTTCCAATGTTCCTCTGATTCCCAGCGTGTTTGAATCACAACCTCTTCATCCCCACGGCGAACCTTTTTTACCATTACGGTTGTATCAATGAAACCTTCTTGCTTTTCAACTAACCCTTCCCCACCAAATCGCTGTACAACTTTATCAGAGTTTCCCTCTGTAACAATCATTTTTCTCATTTGAACAAACATTTTTTGATCTCCCCTCTGAATGTCATTCTTCTAATGTTATTTTAACTGAAAATGATTATCATTACTAACTATTTTTTCTTGGTCAGTGAGTTTATCAGGTTGTGGCTCACATGTAACACTATATATTAGGTATAAATCTCTATCTCGATATGGTTCGGGGAGTAAGACATTTTCTCATTTCCCATTCTCCTTGGTTTCTTCTAAGTATGGGCATTGAGGCGCTCCCTCATTTCCCATTCTCCTCGGGTTCTCCTGAGTTTGGGCATTGAGATGCTCCCTCATTTCCCATTCTCCTCGGGTTCTCCTGAGTTTGGGCATTGAGGCGCTCCCTCACTTCCCATTCTCCTTGGTTTCTTCTAAGTATGGGCATTGGGGCGCTCCCTCACTTCCCATTCTCCTCGGGTTCTCCTGAGTTTGGGCATTGAGACACTCCCTCACTTCCCATTCTCCTCAGCTTCCCCAGAGTATGGACATTGAAACGCTCCTTCACTTCCCATCCAAATAAAAAAAGCCGAAATTAGCGGGGGAACTAATTTCGGCTTTTATCAATTTTACAAATCCTTGGCGATACCAAGTTTTTGGAAGTTAGGCAGCTTTACCTACAGTTGTATGTGCTTTTTTGTTGATTGTTTTACGTAAGAATGGAACCACCCAGCGGTCTAAACCATAGCGACCTGCGTTGTAGCCAGCGAATAATAAGATGAATCCAAAGAAGATGTCTGTTGGGTTATGAGATACAGTTCCAGCTAAGAAGAAACTGAAGTTCATCACAAGTCCGAAGAACATTGCGGCTGTTGTTAAGCATCCTAGAATTAATCCAAGACCTACTAGAAACTCACCTAATGGAACGATGAAGTTGAACAACTCAATGTTTGGCAGTGCAAAGCTTTCTAGGAAATTGACATACCAGCTATAAACGGGTGCTCCATCTGGTCCCATGACAGGATTTGCAATCGCTCCTTTTAGGAATCCAGAAGCATCAAAACCTCCAGTTAATTTTCCCCAACCTGCTGTCATCCAGTTGTAGCCAAGCCAGATTCGGATGACTGCTAAGATACCTGCTGCAATTTTATTTTCTCTTAAAATATTTGCGAACATGAAGATCGCTTCCTTTCAATTTAACATTTTTATTTAAGTTATTTAGTACACTTTGAATATATCAGATTCCACCATAAAATAAGTGTTTATGTGATAAAGTTCATATTTTAGTAAAAACATTATGGCGAATTTGTGAATATGTTAACTGTTTGTTTCATTTTCACCCTGTGTTAGTTATTTACAGAGACATTCGCTTTTTTATTGAACGTTTTGCTTAGGAACGGAACCACCCAGCGGTCTAAACCGTAGCGACCTGCGTTGTAGCCAGCGAACAATAAGATGAATCCAAAGAAGATGTCTGTTGGGTTATGAGATACAGTTCCTGCTAAGAAGAAGCTGAAGTTCATCACGAGACCGAAGAACATTGCGGCTGTTGTTAAGCAACCTAGCAGTAAGCCAAGCCCTACTAGAAATTCACCCAATGGAACAATAAAGTTGAACAGCTCAATGTTTGGCAATGCAAAGCTTTCTAAAAACTGAACATACCAGCTGTAAACGGGTGCTCCATCTGGCCCCATGACTGGATTTGCAATGGCTCCTTTTAGGAATCCTGAAGCATCAAATCCATCTGCTAATTTATGATAACCTGCTGTCATCCAGTTGTAGCCAAGCCAGATTCTAATGACTGTTAAGATACCTGCTGCAATTTTGTTTTCTCTTAAAATATTTGCGAACATAAGGAACGCTTCCCTTCGAAAAAATGAATGATTTGATTACACTCCTAATATATCAGAATCCACCATAAAAAAGTTGCATATGTGAATATGTTCACAATTTGGTAATAACATTTTGTCGAAAATGTGGCAATGACAAAAGTCACTGTCAATAGATGATTCCCAATTTTTCATAGAATGGTTTAATTCTCTTAAAATTCAAAGTATAGTGGAAGTATACATAATAAATAATAGGAGTGATTAGATGAAAGCATTGTTTCATGAAGGCAAAGCAGGGATGGAAGGTTTGACCTATGGGGACATAGCAGAAGTGAATCCTGGACCTGGTGAAGTAAGAGTGAAGTTGAAGACAGCTGGTATGAACCATCGCGATTTATTTGTTCTCCACCGCCACAACCCAACGGACCCAGCTCTCATTGTTGGCTCTGATGGCGCAGGTGTGATTGATGCGGTTGGTGAAGATGTTTCTGGGGTTGAAGTTGGCACTGAGGTCATCATTAATCCTGGACTAGGCTGGCAGAACGTTAGCGATGCACCGCCTGAAGGCTTTGAAATCGTTGGGCTCCCTTTTCACGGAACTTTTGCAGAACAGATTATCATTCCCGCTGAAAATGCAGTAGCAAAACCAGAGCATTTAACATGGGAAGAAGCCGGTGTCTTGTCCCTCGCTGCCTTAACTGCCTATCGGGCCTTAGTGACGAGAGGTCAAGTTAAGCCAGGTATGAACGTGTTTATTCCCGGTATTGGTGGCGGGGTGGCCACGTTTTTATTACAGTTTGCCATTGCAGCGGGTGCACATGTTTATGTAACATCTCGCTCTGAAGAAAAACGAGCTAAAGCACTACAACTCGGCGCTAAAGCAGCAATTGATAGCAATGAAGACTGGACTCAGGCTCTCGAGGGAGTGAAAATGGATCTTGTGATTGAGAGCGTTGGAGCTGCAACAATGAATCAATCAATGAAACAACTTCGACGCGGTGGGACGATTGTGACTTTTGGCTCCTCTACCGGAGATCTTGTAGAGTTGAATCTACGTGAATTTTTCTATGGGCAATACAATCTCCTCGGCTCAACCATGGGAAGTGCTGAGGAATATAAGGCAATGCTTGACTTTATTTCTCAACATAAAATCAAGCCTGTTATGGACAAAATGTACCCACTTGACCAATTTGCTGATGCCTTCAAGAGATTGGAAGAAGCCAAGCAGTTAGGCAAAATCGGCTTTTATGTAGAATAATTTCGCTCTAACTAGACAGACACCATCCTACCTGATGGTGTCTTTTTTAAAGTCTCTTTCATAGATTTCAACAAACTTTTATTCCCATTCATCCCTACTCTATTTCCCTCTAATAAGCTGCATTCGTTGGGTAAAAAGCGTTGGATACGATAGATACCCGAGCATAATACTGGTGACGGCGGCGGTGGTTAGGAGCAGAAAAAGAATGAGCAACTGAAATTGCACGGCTTGAACTGGGTCGGCTCCGGCAATAATTTGCCCGCTCATCATCCCAGGCAGTTGGACAAGTCCAACGGTTTTTTGGCTTTCAATCGTCGGAATCATGCTTGCTTTGATTGCCTGAGTAAGCTGGCTATGAATGGCTTGCTTCGGGGTTCCTCCAAGTGACAGAATAAGTTCCGTCTCATCCTGTCTTGCCTCCAACTCAGCTGTGAACCGATTTAAAAACAGAATGGCCAGCACCATGGAGTTCCCAATGACCATCCCACTGATGGAGATAATATATTGTGCCTCAGGCGGAGTAATCCGGAATCCGAGCAGGATGCTTTGAGTAAGGATTTCCACAAACACAAGCGTAGCAGCTACCTTCCAAGTAATCCCGCGAATGGAAGCTCCTTTTTTTCGCGCATTTAAGGTGGCCGTTACAATCATGAGCGTGACCATCAGAAAAATAAAAAGGTAATTTTCTGTATCAAATACAAATTGAAGCACATACCCAATGGACAACAACTGAATAATTGACCGAACCGTAGCAATGATTGTGTCTTTTTCTAACCCAAGTTTCAATGTTTTCGACAGAACTAATGGAATTAGAACAAAAATTAACGTGATGGATAAGGTAAGGTAACTCATTCTTCTCCTTCTCCCTTCACAAAGCGCTGAACTTTTTCATTATCAGGAGCCTTTAACAGTTCACTTTCTCCTGTTTCGACCACTTCCCCCTCCATCATGACCCATGTATAATCGCCAACTTGGATTGCCTGCTGCAAATTATGGGTAATCCAAATGATGGTTACTCCGTATTTTTGGTTGATTTTCACAATAAGCTCTTCAATTTCTTGAGTTGATGTTCGATCGAGAGAAGAGGTGATTTCATCTAATAATAAAATCCGCGGCCGGTTGACAAGTGTTCGCGCAATTGAAACCTTTTGCCGCTGTCCTCCCGATAAATCTTTAATACTACGATGTAAAAAGTCAGACTCTAACCCCACATCATCCAAGAGTTCAGCCGCTTCCTCCTCAGACAAGGTCTCCCCTTGAAGCACCTTCGGCAAAGCCATATTATTCATGACGGTCCCTCTAACCATTGGGGCACTTTGGAGCGCGATCCCAACAAGTCTCCTTAACTGAACAGGTTCATATCTGTTTATATGTTTATTTTTAATAAAAATCTCCCCTGAATCTGGTGACAACAAGCCATTGCATAACTTGAGCAAGGTGGACTTCCCTGCCCCTGAGGGTCCAACCAAGGTGGTAATTCTTCCTTCAGGAAAAGAACCGGTAATATCCTTTAAAATATGTATATCTTCAACAGAATAATGAACTTGTTGAAAATGGATTGCCGGGACATATCTCTCATCCATTGCTTTCACATCCTTTTTTGTCACTTTTGCTAGCTTTCCTACTGTTATTCTACTCTAATTTTTACTTCGACTGGATGCAAATGAACTTGGTTATCCTTGGTCCATTAAAAATGCCCACAAAAAAAGCCGAAAGTAGTAGGGGGATACTACTTTCGGCTTTAATATATCCTGTTAGGGGAACACCTATCAATTGATGTGAAGTTAAACCGCTTTGTTCGCTGTTGTACCTTCTGCTTTTTTGTTAAAAGTTTTACGTAAGAATGGTACCACCCAGCGGTCTAACCCGTAGCGTCCTGCATTGTAGCCAGCGAATAGGAGGATGAATCCAAAGAAGATGTCAGTTGGGTTATGAGATACAGTTCCTGCTAAGAAGAAGCTAAAGTTCATCACTAGACCAAAGAACATTGCCGCTGTTGTTAAACATCCAAGGATTAAGCCTAGACCTACTAGGAATTCACCTAGCGGCACGATAAAGTTAAATAATTCAATGTTTGGCAATGCAAAGCTTTCTAAGAAGTTTGTATACCAACCATAGACAGGTGTTCCATCTGGTCCCATTACCGGATTTGCTACTGCATTATTTAAGTAACCTGATGCGTCAAATCCATCTGCTAGTTTATGATATCCCGCTGTCATCCAGGCATATCCAAGCCAGATACGGATAACTGCTAAGATACCAGCTGCAATTTTGTTTTCTCTTAAGAAATTTGCGAACATGAAGATCGCTTCCCTTCAATTAATAATTTTTTATAAGTATTTAGTACACTTTGAATATATCAGATACCACAGTAAAATAAGTACCGATATGATAAAGTTCACAGTTTAGTAAAAATATTATGACAAACATGTGAAACTGAAAAATGCTTGTAACACTTGGCATGAATGTTAGTTTTTTACAGAGAGGTGACGGCTAAGATACCACCGCAATTTTATTTTCTCTAAAGAAATTTGCAATCATAAAGAACGCTTCCCTTCATTGATCATTTACACTTTGTAATATACCAGAATTGATTGATAAAAATAGGTATATGTGACTTTGTTCACAATTTGTTTAAAGCATTATGGTAAACATGTGAATAGGGATATACATCCTTTAGCGGATAAATAAAACGCAAAGGCTCCCGGACTCTCCTAAGACACCAAAATGGCACCAGCATAAAAAAAGGCATGCAGAGTCCTTATACTCTACATGCCTGTATTACTCTTTACCTTGGCCAATGAGATCAGAAGTATGAATAGTCCCTGCATAAAAACAAAAAAAACGGATGCGCCCATCCGTTTTTTTACAATTATACTAATTTAGCTGTTACTTTTTTCTCTTTTTGTTGCTCCTCCATTGGATCCTCTGCAGGTGTTGCGCGTCGGATAAAGAACGCTAGGATAAGAGCAATTGCTGCAATAAAGGTTGCAATGAAAAAGGCATCATTTATTCCTTCCAACATAGCTTTCATAGTAATTTGTTGCTGCATTTCTGCAAGTGCCGCTTCGGAAGGTTGGGTGGTGGCTGTTGCATTTTTCATCGCGTCAGCCGCCATTTCAGTAGCATGTGTTTCGGTACGCGTTGACATCACTGTTACCAATAATGCTGTACCGATTGCACCTGATACTTGATTTAATGTATTGTTCATTGCTGTACCGTGTGGATAGAAGCGCCTTGGTAACTGATTTAATCCATTTGTTGAGACAGGCATCATTACCATCGACATCCCGAACATCCGCACTGCATTTAAAATCATTAAATACGTATAAGTCGTTTCAAGAGTTAATTGACTGAAGAAATAGGTGGTAACGACCGTAATGGCTAATCCTGAAACCGCTAGGACACGCCCACCAAACTTATCAAATAATCTTCCTGTAATTGGAGACATAATGGCCATTAATAATGCACCAGGTAACATTAAAAGACCTGCATCCATTGGAGAAATTCCACGAATGGTTTGCACATAAATAGGAATAAGCAACATCCCCGAAAACATAGCCATATTCAAAACCATGGTAATTGAAGATGACAAAGCAAACATTGGATAATTAAAAACACCGAAGTTTAACATCGGTCGATCTAATTTTGACTGACGTAAAATAAATGTCACCAACGCGATAACCCCAATGAGAATGGTCGCATAGACATGCGGGCTATCCCAGCCTTTATTCCCTGCAGAACTAAATCCATATAGCAACCCACCGAAACCTATGCTTGATAACACAAGTGAAAAGTAATCCAGGTGAATATTTACCTTTTCTTTCTTATCTTTTAATAAGACAAAGCCTAAGATGAAGATTATTACTGCAATTGGCGTAACAAAATGGAAGAGCATTCTCCAATCATAATGTTCGACAATCCAGCCAGATAACGTTGGTCCGATCGCAGGTGCAGCCATTAAAATCAAGCCAAATAGCCCCATCGCTGCTCCTCGTTTTTCAACAGGAAAGCTCACCAACATTACATTCATTAATAATGGCATCATGATTGCGGTACCGGAGGCTTGAATCATGCGGCCTGCTAATAATATTGGAAACACATGCGCAACCCCAGCTAATACCGTTCCTGCTGTAAACAAGCCCATTGCAACCAAAAATAACCGGCGTACAGAGTATTTTTCAATTAAAAACGCGGTCGCTGGAATCATGACCCCACTTACCAACATGAAACCAGTCGTCATCCATTGAACCGTCGCCGCATCAATATTCAAATCGTTCATTATGGATGGTAGAGCGATATTTAATAAGGTATTATTTAAAAACGATATAAAAGCCCCGATCATCAATACAGCTAAAATGCCGTATGGTGGACGAGGAGACTTATTTATATTTTGTTCCATTGTCTTTCCCCCTTAGACGTTAGGTTCAAATTATTGAACCTCCATTTCACATAGACAATATCTTATACCATGAGTTCAAATTTTGCAATTCTAAATTATACCTATTTTATGAAGGCGTTTGTATATACCTATAAAATCATGTACTATAAGTTTAGAACAGGAGTACAACGAATGATAGGTGATGAAATGAACGACAGGAAACAGCATGTTCTTAAGATGGCCCACCAATTATTTATTGAAAAAGGATTTCAAAATACATCAATCCAAGATATTTTGGAATACAGCGGGATATCAAAAGGGACATTTTATAACTATTTTTCATCTAAAAATGAATTATTAATCGCCCTTTTTAAAAATCTCTACAAAACACTTGAGACTGAACGAAATGAATTGTTGATTGGGCAAGACCCTTCAGACATTCATATTTTTACACAACAAATTGAATTGCAGATGAGAGCGACTCGAAAAAATAACTTGCTGGCGTTATTTGAAGAGGTATACGTTTCAAACGATGCCGACCTAAAGGATTTTTTAAAACAGAGTCATTTGAATCTAATCCGTTGGTTCTATTTACGTTTTATTGATATTTTTGGCGAAGATAAGCAACCCTACTTATTGGATTGTGCCATCATGTTCTCCGCCATGTTAAATCAAAATCTTAAATTTCATGCTTCCGCTTATAAATCAAATACAAGCATTCATAAAGTTGTTTCTTACACGGTTTCCAGGATTGTAAAAATGGTCGATGAATTATCTGAATCAGAAGAACAATTAATCTCTCCTGACCTATTAAATAGCTGGATTTCAGATGGAAGCAACACGAGAGCCTTTCGTGAGCAGCTTAAAGATACCGTTATAGCCGTGAAAAAGAAGATAAAAAAGCTAGAGGAAGAGGAACGATACCTTGAGTTGTTGATGTTTATTGAAAATGAGCTGATTCACTCACATCATCCACGAAAATTTTTGATAGGAAGTGCACTTGCTTCATTAAAAAATGAATCAAGCTTAGCCGGTGATACTAGCCTGACAAACCTAGAACAACTGATTAACGATTTTTATAAACAATAAGGTGCAAGGCGAAACATCCTGTCGATGATTCTGCCTTGCACCTTTTTTAGGCTCTTTTGTGCTTAAATAAGCTAACTACATTTTAATGTTGGAGTTGCTTCCCAAAATGCTAAAATTTAGGAATTTATTTTCTACCCCCATTATTCAACGATCTAAAATTGATTTGGCCGTTGCGCTGCTTTCCCGTAAAAATGCAAGATAGCTTGAACAATTCGTTGCGATGCCTTGCCGTCTCCATATGGGTTGGAAGCCTTTGACATTTTCTCATACTCACTTGGGTTTGTTAACAATTCCTTCGCCACTGTGTAAATTATTTCCTCATTCGTGCCTACGAGCTTTAGGGTACCTGCTTCGATTCCTTCCGGTCGTTCTGTTGTATCACGAAGAACCAGAACAGGCACACCTAATGAAGGTGCTTCTTCTTGGACTCCACCTGAATCAGTTAAGATGACATGCGCCCTGGCAGCAAAGTTGTGAAAGTCTACAACCCCAAGAGGTTCAATTAAATGAATTCTCGCATGATCTCCCAGTATTTCATCCGCCACTTCCCTAACCGCAGGATTTAAATGAACAGGATATACGACTTGGATATCTTCGTGTTCGGTGACCAGTCTTTTAATTGCTTTAAACATATTTCTCATTGGTTTCCCTAAGTTTTCACGTCGATGGGCTGTTAGAAGAATCATTTTATCTTGACCCACTTTTTCTAAAATGGGGTGACTATATGTATCTGATACAGTAGTCGAAAGCGCATCGATGGCTGTATTTCCTGTAACAAAAATAGATTCAGCTTTCTTATTTTCATGTAATAGGTTTTCTTGTGACTTAACAGTGGGTGAGAAATGCAAATCAGCAATCACACCGGTCAACTGCCTGTTCATTTCCTCAGGGAAAGGGGAATATTTATTCCATGTCCTCAGACCCGCTTCCACATGCCCGACAGAAATTTGATTATAATAGGCAGCTAAGCTTGCGACAAAAGTGGTTGACGTATCCCCATGAACCAGTACTAAGTCAGGTTTAACTTCCTTCATCACTTTGTCTAGCCCTTCTAATGCTCGGGTCGTTACATCAATTAGCGTTTGCCGATCTTTCATAATATTCAAATCATAATCCGGACGGACATGGAAAACTTCTAGTACCTGATCAAGCATTTGGCGGTGCTGAGCTGTCACAGTCACAATTGATTCAATCGTTTCAGGATGTTTTTCTAATTCTAAAACTAATGGGGCCATCTTGATTGCTTCCGGTCTGGTCCCAAATATGGTCATGACTTTAATTTTGTCCATGTTAGATTCCTCTTTCTAATCGCTCTACTCTATGTACGTCGTACTTTTACTAAAACCCTAGTTATTCCTTTGATTACCTAGAACCATTTTAACAGAAGTGAAGGAGAACTCAATGTATGCAATTCTTGCCTATTCTATCTTATTTTTTTTGGATGAGTGGCTGGATTCGGACTCGGGTTGGTTTTTTTCTTCTACTTCTGTCCGAATGCGTCTAGGATTCGGACTCGAGCTGGCTTTTTCTTCTACTCCTGTCCGAATGGGACCGGGGTTCGGACTTCACCTGGCTTTTTCCTTCGTCTCCTGTCCGAATAGGACCTGGATTCGGACTTCACCTGGCTTTTTTCTTCTTCTCCTGTCCGAATAGGAACCGGGGTTCGGACTTCACCTGGCTTTTTCCTTCGTCTCCTGTCCGAATAGGACCGGGGTTCGGACTTCACCTGGCTTTTTCCTCCTAATCCTGTCCGAATAGGACCTGGATTCGGACTCGGCCTGGCTTTTTCCTTCGTCTCCTGTCCGGATGGGACCTGGGTTCGGACTTCACCTGGCTTTTTCCTTCGTCTCCTGTCCGAATAGGACCTGGATTCGGACTTCACCTGGCTTTTTCCTTCGTCTCCTGTCCGAATGGGACCTGGATTCGGACTTCACCTGGCTTTTTTCTTCTACTCCTGTCCGAATGGGACCGAGGTTCGGACTTCACCTGGCTTTTTCCTTCGTCTCCTGTCCGAATAGGTTGTAGCATTAATGGCGAGAAAGTCATAAAAAACAAAAAGCACTAAACATGGCATAATGTGGATGACACCCCAAGTTGGTTTCTGGGCATGTTATGAATAACGCATTTACGATTTGGAGGGAACTGTTATGAAGCACTTTTGGGCATTATTGATTAAATTCGCTGTGATTGGAACGGTGCTGTTCTCTTTTTTGAGTATTTTTAATACCGCTTCCTTACCGGTTATTCTTTTCATATCGGTTATAACGACGGCCATTTCTTATTTTGTTGGGGATTTATATATCCTCCCTAAGTTTGGAAACTTTATCGCTACAATAGCTGATTTTGGATTAAGTTTTGTTCTGATTTGGTTACTTAGCGCACTTATGATTAATTCTACTGGAAACATGCTTACGACAACGTTTATCATTGCGCTTACTATTGCTGCCGTTGAAGCACTCTTCCACTTATATGTTAACACTCATGTGAATTCAAACTCGGCCGAAAGTGTCATTCCAGGTGTCTACAAAGGGGACCTGATGATGACCGAGTTCTCGGAGGAGTTTGACAGCGAACAGGCGAAGAAAAATGCAAATCAGGATCAACCGAAGAAAAATTAACTGCAGGTAGGAGGCTCGAACATGCCGAGAGGAAAAGAATTAGAACAATTGCCGATGAGTAACACTCTTCCTGGAATGGGGGAAGATAAGAGTAAATACAATCGCGAAGTGCTGGGAACCATTGTCACGGAGGAACAACCACAACCTGCAAAGGTGAAAAAATCCAAACCATAATGAACAGAACAACCTGGCAGTATTCCTAACGAGTGCTGCCTTTTTATTGTTCTATATTCTTTGATAGAGAATGATTTTTATCTTCCGCGTTAAAAGTAGTGTTCTTTCCATCGGACAGGTAAAATAGGAGAATCAGAACACGTCTTGAATGGAGGGAACATGATGGAAAAGGCTACTAAATCAGCATTGATTGTTGGGGCAACAGGTTTGGTCGGGAAGGAGTTAGTGGATATCGTACTCAATGAACCAAACTATCATTCAGTAACCATACTTACAAGGAAACTGCTCCCCCTGACTCATCCTAAACTAGAACAAATTATCACTGACTTTGATCAGCTGGATCAGTATCAACAGCATCTTCAAGTTGATGATGTTTATTGTTGCTTAGGCACGACAATTAAAACAGCGGGTTCTCAGGATGCATTTAGGAAAGTCGATTTAACCTATCCTCTTGAATTGGCTGTGCTTACTAAGTCTTTAGGGGCTCAAAAGTTCCTAATCATCACCGCAATGGGCGCTGACCCTGATTCTAAGGTCTTTTATAGCCGGGTGAAAGGTGAGATTGAAGTGGAATTGAAGGACCTAGGATTTTCTGCACTTCACATCTTCCGCCCTTCCCTCTTGCTGGGAGAACGACAAGAATTCCGATTAGGGGAAAGAATCGGTGTTATCTTAAGCCCTGTTCTTTCTTTTCTCATGGTGGGTTCCCTGAAAAAATATAAGCCAATTCATGCTAAGGTCGTTGCCATGGCGATGTATCAAGCAAGCCTACTACCTAAAAGCGGCAGTTTCACATATGAATCGGATGAAATCTATCGATTGAGCACCGAATCAAATAGTTAATTCTAATGAAAAACATCCGGATTTAGTACATCTGGATGTTTATTTCATTGGAATATAGGACGTTGTCCGTTTTTGGAATTTGACCATCCCTTTAGCACCTGCTACGACAATGGAAACAGCTGTCAGTACTGTTAAAGTTTGTTTCATTCTTTTCTTTAACATTAGTAATCCCTCCATTTAAGGTTTCGGTCAGATTATCCTTACTATAAGGGAGAATCATCTTATTTTCCTTTAACTTGTGAGAAAGATTGACGTCCTTTTTTCAAGTAGCATAAAGATTCGCCCCGGTACCCCCCTTATAATTTACCTTTTTTCACTTCTAATCTTGAAAAAAGAGTAATAAAAGATGCGAAGATCAGGCACGTATGGTGACTGAGTGGATGACCCATAGGAAAAATGAGGTTATCTTGCATTTGGTTAGAACTTAAAAAGGAACCTACGGAGGCTCCTTTTTAAAAATCCTTCTTCTTAATGGTTATGGTCATGGTCATGAATTGGCGCTAAATAGTCCAAATTTTGGATTGAACCGGAAATTAGTCCGAAAGCAGCTCCTACCTCTTCCCCGTTTTCCGATAAAAATACAACCTGATACACGATCATCCCAGGAGCAAGTTCTCTAACCTCAATTGCTCCAGCGCCTTGCCATACATAACCATCTTTCTTTAGTTCAAGCCTTTCTTCCTTAAACACGTTACTCTTTAATAAATTCGCAACGAGTTTATTTCTTTCGGACCCAGTAAAAACCGTACCTGGGCAATCACATTCATCCTGTTCCTCTGCCTGTACAGCATTTCCTGGTGACAAGAACAATAAAATTAAAACTAAACTTCCACACACTAACGAAATAAAACGTTTCATCTTTTTTGCCTCCTTCTCTATATCAAATCCCTTCATTTTTCGCTATTAATAGACAAATTCCTTCAAAACCAGTGAAATAATTTTATTTTTGTACAATTTCTTTATAGATTTTGAGAGTAAGGAGTAATTATTTTATGGAGGTTGTTGGTTAACTTTGAATAATTGATTACAGATTTTAATGTGATGATAGTGGGGGGAATAGCGGGTTATCTCTTTTTACCACTCACTCTAATAAAAGAGTAATAGAAGATAAAAGCAAACGAAGCCAGAACGCTGAACAAATAAAGACCATTAAACAAAATATACGTTTATCTCACCTCCATGTGAAATTGTCATTCAAAGTCGGTGGTCACTTACTCACTCTTGATTCTATCTTACAAATACTAAGGAAGAATGAACTAGAGGTAAAGGGTTTGTAAACACTATTTAAATTGCTTTGTTCTGTTGCTTTTAGGGAAAGGTTACTTGAGCAGCAGCTAGCTTTTCGTTGGAAGTCTATTCCTAATTATATGTGTATTTTTTACAGATTATGGGTTCATTTTTAGCTGGTAAAAAATTTACACTCACTTATAACGAATGTAAGGAGTTCCTCAATGAAAAATTGGCGGAACTCCTCGTTTTAAATGCCCTTTTAGAGTTAGAGTGAAATCTCCTTTGGAATTCACCGCAGCATAAAAAACATTGGATTGATCGTTAACATGGTTAGCGGCTAATTCTTTGTCTAGCCACTCCTTTGTTTTATCCATCTTTTGCAGGGCTTCATTCTGGACTTTTCCATCTAAAATAAGAGGGATATCATACTCTACTTCTTTAGTTGTAATGTTCATATCAGCAAGTGTAACAGTCTTATTTTCTGGGGTTAGACGAACAGACAGCCTTCCATTTGCCTCGACAATTGCCATCTCAACATCCTTCAGCTGAAAAACATCTTTTTCACGAAGCATTTGTAGGACATTATCGATTGTGTAATTGATTCTTTTTAAATTGGTTGTTAAAAACTCTCCTTTATAAATAACAACTGTAGGCTCAAAGGTTACGAGATGCCCAAATTTTCGGTAACGTAGTTTCAAATAAATAATGATCTTTTGTAATAGAGCAATGGCTATCATTGCCACAACTGTATGGATATGATCAATTTTAGGATCCGCAATGTCTGCTCCAACGACAGAGCCCAGCACTAGGACAACTAAAAAATCAAAAACTGGAATCTCCCCAATTGAACGCTTTCCCATGTACAACCCGATAAACAATAAGAGTGGCAAAATGGTAAAGATTCGCCCTAGCACTTTCAAACTATCCATGAGTACATCCATTGCGTATCCTCCGTTCTCTTCCACACAGTCTAATTGCTTTTTCCTCTCAGTCTAGACTTCATATACCGTTAATATGTGTAGAAACATCACTAACTTATAATTTGTACCCCATTAATTCGGCAATCATGTTTGGTATGTCGGTATTATCGAGCACACCTTCAAATTTTTCCGCACCCGCTCCATAGGCAAATACGGGAACAAGATTTCCAGTATGTCCTCCGGTACTACTTAAAGCGCGTGTTGGGCTATTCAACGTGCCACCATGATAATGGTCGGCAATCATACTTCCAATTTCCCAACCAACTTTTCGAGAACTGTATACTTTCCCTCTGTCACCTTTTAGCTTTTGACTAAATTGGTTGATTTCTTCATCAGTCAACTCAATGTTGGCATATGTTTTAAACACTTTTTTGATGCTCTCAGCACTATACTCCCCTGAACGCTCTACCTTTTCTAGCTGATTCGCCATAAATTCATGCGAAACACTGATTTTTTTTAGAGCTTCAATATCCATCGCCTCTGTTGCAGATACCCCCATCGTTTCGTGATCTGCCACAACGACCACTAATGTATTTCCATGTTCCTTCGCCCAGTTGGTCGCATATTTGACGGATTCGTCGAAATCGATTGTTTCCTTCCATATACTGGTCAAGTCCGCAGCATGAGCGGCATGATCAATCCGCGCACCTTCTACCATCATAAAAAAACCATTGTCCTCTTTTGATAAAATTTCTATGCCCTTCTCAGTCATTTCCTTAAGAGAAGGCTCTTCGCTTTTAAGCTCGTCCCGATCAAGAGTAAAGTTTAAGTGGTCCTCGTTAAATAAACCTAAAAGCTTATCTCCCTTTGCATTTTTCAATTCACTTCGGTCTGCCGCATAGCTATAGCCTTTTTCCTTAAACTTTTCGATTAAGTTAAAACCATTATGGCTTTCCGGCTCAAAGTAACTTCTTCCGCCACCAAGAATGAGATCTAGCTCTCCATTGAATTGTTGGCGGGCAATTTCTGACTGATCAGCCCAGCGGTTTGCTACATTGGCAGTAAAGGCGGCCGGTGTGGCATCCGTGACTTTATGCGTGGTGACAATCCCCACCTTGTTTCCAGCTTGCTTAAATCTTTTTAGAATGCTCGTCATGTCTTTTTTATCAGGAGAAACAGCAATCATTTCGTTATTCGTTTTCTTTCCCGTGGACAGTGCCGTCCCGCCAGCCGCTGAATCTGTTACAAGATTATTCGCTGAGTAGGTATGTGCGAGCGCTACATTCGGTAGGGTCTCGATAAACAAGCGGCCATCTTTCCCATGTTCGAACATTCGGGCGATTTCCATCTGGCCAATCCCCATGCCATCGCCAATCATGAAAATGACATTTTTCGGCGTGGTACCTTCAGGGTGTTTTTCATTAGAATTTCCATCCTTCTGAAATGGTGGATCAGGGTTTGGAAAGAGAGTTAGTAGATTAGATGACGTGTCCACTTTAGTTCCAATCGCTGTATATCCAGGGAATAAAAGAATGAGTGCAGCAAGGATAAACAGAATCCTTCGTTTTTGCATGATTATATCCTCCTTAAATAGGTTCCATTTCCTATTATTTGAAAAAAATCACTCAAAACTCAGGAAGTTTTTACCACTTCATTTAGGCATCTTTGTTTACATCTACATCATCAAACAAATTGCCCTATTCTTTACACATCCTTAATAAAAGTCAAAAATTCATAAAAGGAAAATAAGCCTACTCTCCTATTTTTCTAATCCTCACAGTATTCCCATCAAAAAGACTCATCTAAATGACAGATGGTTTTTACATTAATTACCTTTTACTATGTAAAAAGACCAGGCTAATATCCCGTCTGAGTAGCTTTACAAAGCATTACACTATCTTAACACTAGATTAAGAATAGTCTGATAAATTATTTAATGGAGAAGGCAATCCGAGACAAGCATCCCAATAATGAAGCTGGAGGTAAGAGAAATGAATTCTAGCAATAGTGGCATGAACAGACGTGATTTTTTAAAAGTAGGTGGTGCGAGTACGTTAGCAGTAGCCCTTGGAGCATCAGGAGTTTATTCCTTAGGAGGAATCACGACGGCATCCGCAGCTAAACCACCAAATCCAACTAGCGGTTTTGGCGGATATGGTCCGCTCGTTAAGGATCCAAATGGAATCCTGGACCTTCCAAAGGGCTTTCATTATAGAATCATTTCAAAAACTGGCGATAAAATGTCCAACGGAGATCTTGTTCCGGCAATGTTAGATGGCATGGCTGCGTATAAAGGAGAAAAAAATACAACCATCCTTGTGCGGAACCATGAAAACAGCACGAATTCCCAATATCCTGTAAACGGAAAGAACCCTTGGAGCAAAGGAGCTGCAGGAGGAACGACGGCATTGGTAGTGGGACCAAATCGTAAAGTCATTAAGGAATACGTGACAAGTTCAGGTACCATCCGTAACTGTGCTGGCGGTGCTTCAACTTGGGGCACCTGGTTGACTTGTGAGGAAACACGCGATTTGGGACATGGCTTTGTATTTGAAGTCAATCCACTTGACCCTGAAAACGAAATGTCAAGAACTCCGATACGTGACATGGGTTACTTTTCACATGAAGCCTGTGCGGTGGATCCAGCGACAGGAATTTGGTACCTAACCGAAGATGCTAGTCCTAGCTTCCTTTATCGTTTCACTCCACATGACCGCAGCCAAACACTTGGTTCGCTTCAAAAGGGAGGCATTTTGGAAGCAGCAGCAATTGATGAACTTCCAACTACCTCTGCAAGCACGTTTCATACCGGGAAGAAGTTCGGAATTGTGTGGAAGAAAGTAAATCCAGAGCGCGCTCAGCAAGATGCCATGGATAAGGGCTGCATCCGTTTTAGTCGCTTAGAGGGGGCGTTTTTCACCGCGGGTGTTTTCTGGTTTGACGATACAAGTGCGGGCAGTGGAAGCCTTGGCCGCGTCTATCGCTATTTCCCTTCGACAAATACATTAGAACTATTCTATGAGTCTACTGATAAGAATAGCTTGGAGATGCCAGATAATATCGTAATGGCTCCTTGGGGGGACCTTTGGATCGCAGAAGATGGCGGTGGCAATGACCGGATTATTGGGATGACTCCAGAAGGAAATGTTTATACCTTCGCTGAAAACACCTTAAATGGTTCTGAGTTTGCCGGACCAACGTTTTCACCTGATGGCAATACTTTCTTCGTAAACATTCAAACCCCAGGAATCACCTTAGCGATTTGGGGACCATTTGCACGCAGAAACTCAGCGCGCCAACGAGCCATGGGTCATGCTGCCCCACCAGAAAACTTAGGTCCAGTCGTATCGGACAAACTCGCAGCACTCGCCGAAGAGCAAGGCATGAGCCTATTAGAAGTCGCGGCACTAGAACGACATGGCATGCCAATTATCTAACAGGTGATGTCTAGTGAACTTTGACTGGTGACTCTGACTGGTGACAGGCACCTTCCAGAAGTTTAACAGGTGACCACTAGCCTTGCATGAATGTATTTGATTTG